>CAYNKA010000011.1:0-142117 GCA_964397655.1 uncultured Spirochaetaceae bacterium
AAGGCCTTCGGCGGCGCGGGCATCGGTTTCTCGAAGGACCTGGTGTTCACGATCAAGAACACGGGAGGCGCCGCGCTCAACCTGTCCGGGACACCTCTCGTGGCCTTGTCCGGGACCGACGCCGCGCAATTCTCCGTGAAGAGCCAGCCCTCCTCGGCGACGGTCGCCGCGGGCGCGGCATCGACCTTCACCTTGAGCTTTACGCCGACCTCGGCCGGAAGCAAAACCGCGACGGTGACGATCAGGAACAACGACGAGAACGAGGGGACCTACACCTTTTCGGTGACTGGGGCTTCGGGCGCGCCCGGAACTTTGGACGCGGGCTTCGGTACCTCGGGGATCGCGACCCTTTCCCTTTTATCCGGGATATCGGCAAACCAGCAGGTACGGGCCGTGGTCGAGCTGCCGGACGGCAAGATCGTAATTGCGGGAAACTACTACAACGGCTCGGACTCTTTTCTCATGATCGGGCGCTATACCGATGCCGGCGTCCTCGACGCGACCTTCGGGTCGAACGGGACCGTGATCACCGGACCTGAACTTTTCGGTGCCGGTCAGTGCCCCTCGCCCAGCACCGCGTTATTGGACTCGGAGGGAAGGATCCTCGTGGTCGGTTATCTCGAGGATACCGTGGCCATGGGTGCGGCTCTCATGCTTCTTCGGTACACCTTCGCGGGGGTGCTTGATTCTACATTCGGAACGAACGGCCTCGTGAAAATGAGCCTCGCGGGCTCGACGGACGTCGAAGCCTGGGATGCGCTCCTTCTGGCGGACGGGAAGATCCTCATCGCGGGCCAGTATTATGACGGTTCGGCGGGCTGTTTCCTCCTTGCCCGGTTCACATCCTCGGGAAGCCTGGACACGAGTTTTGCGGCGTCCGGCTATACGATCAATTCGCTCGGCGGATCGGCCGCCGGCGCCGCCGGCGTCGCCGTCCAGTCCGTCGGGGGCGTGAACAAGATCTATCTCGGCGGCGGAACCGCGACCGGCTTCGCCGCGGTTCGTTACAACATGGACGGGACCCTCGACTCGAGCTACGGCTCTTCCGGCGTCGCGACCTGGACCTCGGCGAGCACCCAAGTCAATGCCCGGTCCATGAAGGTCCAGGCCGACGGCAAGGTCCTTGTCGCGGGAACGGTCAAGGACGGCACGAACTGGGATTACGCCGTCGCCCGCTTCTACTCGGACGGCAGCCTGGATTCCGGCTTCGGCTCCTCAGGAAGCATCATCCGGGATACCCCCACCGCCACGGCCTTGGAGTACGAAGGCATTTTAGGGCTCCCGGGCAGCGGGAAGATCGTGCTGGCCGGGTTCAGCGAATTCAGCTCGGCCCATCACATGGTCGTCTGGAGCATCAACGCGGACGGCAGTCCCGATACTGCCTTCGGCTCCTCCGGCTTCGCCTACCTACCTTCGAATACCTTCAACTTCGGTTTGGCGATCCAGAACAGCGGACAGATCCTTGTTTGCGGTCAGACCGTTACGGGCAGCGACGCGGTTTTCACCCTCGCCGCATATTGGCCCTGAGGAGGGAACGATGAAAGCGAATCCTTGCAAGGTTTTGACGATTCTGTTTTTATTGATCCTCGCGGGCTGCCGGCTTACCTCGTCCGACGACGGGAGCGTACCGGAAGCGGGCTCGCCGGAGATCGACGTGCTGTGGAACGGGATTTCGATCCCCTCGGGCACCGGCTCGAAGGCCTTCGGCGGGGTCGTGCTGAACTCGTCGAAGGACCTGGTGTTCACGATCAGGAACACGGGGACGGGCGCCCTGAGCCTCGGGGGCACGCCAATCGTAGCCTTGGGCGGGACCGACGCCGCGCAATTCTCCGTAAAGACCCAGCCGGCCGCGACGGTGGCGGCCGGAGGGAGCGCGACCTTCACCTTGAGCTTTAGGCCGACCTCGGCCGGCAGCAAGTCCGCGACGGTGACGATCAGGAACAACGACGAGAACGAGGGGACCTACACCTTCACCGTGACCGGCGTGTCCGGCACCGCGGGGGCCCTCGATACGAGTTTCGGGGACGGAGGCCATGTTTTTTCCGCGATGGACGGCAGCGGCGGGAATCCGTATTCCGTAGTGACTCAGGCGGACGGCAGGATACTCGTAGTGGGCGACTTCGCGTCCGGAAGCAATCAAAAGTCGTTCATCGCGCGATTTTGGCCGTGAAAACGATCCGAGCGTTATTTGCTCGGATGCATTATGCTTTAAGAATCGATCGTCAGGCTTCTGGGTCCTATCCGATTCGGTGGGGGAGGGGAGAGAGATGAAAAATCTTCTTTTCGTGTGGGTCTGTCTGTTCTTTCTGTCGGTTCTTTCCGGCTGCCAGCTTTCATCTTCCGGCTCGGACGGTCGAAGCGACGACGGGAACTCGACCGGTTCCCCGGAAATCGAAATCTCCTACGGCGGGGCCGAGCTCGTTTCCGGCACGGGGAGCGTGAATCTCGGGGCCGTTTCCGTGGGAAAGACGAAAACCTATACGTTCATCGTGAAGAACAAGGGAACGGGCCCCCTTGCCCTGAGCGGTTCCCCTCGGGTGGTAGTGGGCGGGACGAATGCTTCAATGTTCGTCGTTTCGACGCAGCCCCCCTCGTCTATCGCCTCCGGGGCGCAGGGCAGCTTCGTTCTTTCCTTCGCGCCGACGAGCGCGGGAAGTCTGAGCGGGACCCTGACCGTTTCAAGCGACGACGCGGACGAGGGTTCCTACACCATCGCCTTGACCGGGAAAGCGGGCGTGCAGGGAAGCCTGGACGCGAGTTTCGGGACCGGCGGCATCGTGACGACCGCGGGCAGCATCAATTCGGCGATCAACTGCCTCGTCGTCCAGCCCGACGGAAAGATCGTCGTCGGGGGATACGCCGACGACGACGGCAAGGACTTCCTCGTGGCCCGGTACACCGCGGCCGGGGCCGTCGACGCGAGTTTCGGCTCCTCGGGTTTCGTCCGTCTCGATCTCACTTCGAACGAAGAAGTTGTCTACGGTCTCGCGCTCCAGGCCGACGGAAAGATCATCGCGGTCGGGCAGGCGATTCCCTCCTCGACGGATTTCGCGATCGTCAGACTCACGACCGCGGGAATCCAGGATCCGACCTTCGGCACGGGGGGGCTCGTGACCCTGGACGTGGCCGGTTCCGGCTATACGGACGTCGCCAAGGCCGTCGCGGTCCAGGGCGACGGGAGCATCCTCGTGGCGGGGACCTACGGCACTTCGTCGTATTCTCATATCGCCGTGGCGAAGTTCACCTCGACCGGCGCCCTGGACACGAGCTTCGGAGTCTCCGGCGTCGCCACGGCTTCGATCGGGAGCTACGGGGACGACGTCGCCGGGTTCGCGGTCCAGAGCGACGGGAAGATCGTCGTGGCGAGCCAGGCGGATTTCAGCGATTTCCGGTATGCTTCGCTCGCTCGGTTCACCGCAGCCGGCGTCCTCGATACGAGCTTCAGCTCCGACGGTCTTCTGCATCAAGCGCTGAACGATTGGAGCTATAACGACAGTCCCGCCGCGGTATTCCTCCAATCGGACGGGAAGATCGTCGTCGCAGGGTCCAGCACGACCTCGACGTATTCCGCTCTCTCCTTGGGGAGGTTCGGCTCAGCCGGCGAGCTGGACGCGGGTTTCGGCTCCGGAGGAACGACGCAGACCCTCGCCGGGACCGCGAACTCGCAGGGGCTCGCTGCGGCTCTCCAGCCGGACGGCATGATTCTCGTCGCCGGCTACACCGTCAACAGCACCGAGGATTTCCTCCTCGCCCGCTACACGTCGGCCGGAGTTCTCGACTCCGCCTTCGGATCGTCGGGGATCGTGACCATGGATGTTGCCGGCGACGCCGACGACGCGATCACGTCCCTCGCTGTACAGCCCGACGGCATGATCGTGGCGGGCGGCTATGCGGTCGTCGGCGGGATATCGTGTTTCTCTCTGGCGCGTTTTTGGCCGTAAGAAGGCAAAGAAGGCGGACGGAAACCCGCGAGCGCCGCGGGAGGGAAGAGCGGCGCCGCTGGGTTGGTGAATAGGGTAGACGAGTCTCCGCCAAGGTGCTACGGTTGAGCGTCTATGAAGAACACCAACGACCTCCGCATAGTATCAACCGTTCCGCTCGTCTCTCCGAGGGAGCTCAAACTGGAGTATCCCATGACCGAGGCGTCCAATAGGACGGTCGTGGAGAGCCGCGAAGCGGTCGACGCCATCGTATCCGGAAGGGACTCGAGGCTCCTCGCCATCGTCGGGCCCTGCTCGATCCACGATCCCATCGCGGCCATAGATTACGCCAGGAGGCTCGCGGAACTCAGGAAGCGGGTTGAAGACAGGATCTACGTGGTCATGAGGGTGTACTTCGAGAAACCCAGGACCGTCCTCGGCTGGAGGGGGATGATCTACGATCCCGGCATGAACGGATCCGGCGACATTCCCCGCGGACTCAAGGAAGCGAGAAAACTGCTCCTCGAGATCACGGCGCTCGGACTGCCGGCAGGAAGCGAGATGCTCGATCCCATCGTGCCTCAGTACATCGCCGACCTCATGTCCTGGGCCTCCATCGGCGCGAGGACGACCGAGAGCCAGCATCATCGGGAGATGGCGAGCGGCCTTTCGATGCCGATCGGGTTCAAGAACGGTACCGACGGGAGCATCGAGACCGCCATCAACGCCATGACGAGTTCCCTGCATCCGCACAACTTCATCGGCATCGACCAGGAAGGGATGACGAGCATCCTCAGGACGACGGGGAATCCCTCGGTGCACCTCATCCTCAGGGGCGGGAAATTCGGGCCGAACTACTACGAGGAAAACGTGGAGAAGGCGGAGGATCTCCTCGCCAAGGCGAAGCTTCCGGTATCCATCGTCGTGGACTGCAGTCATGCGAACTCCGGCAAGCGGCCGGCGCGGCAGGAGCGGGTATTTCAGGCCTTCCTCGACCAGCGCAGCAGGGGGAGAAAGTCGCTCGTCGGCTTCATGCTGGAGAGCAACCTTTTCGAGGGGAGTCAGGAGATTCCGAAGAATCTCTCGGAACTCAGGTACGGAGTCTCCATCACCGACGCGTGCATCGGTTGGAAGCAGACCGAGGAAATGCTGCTCGACGCCTACGGGACTCTGTCCTGAAATCCGGGAAGCCTCCCGTCTATCGTCTTCAGCCTTCCTTCACCTGATAGGTCTTTACGATGATGTTGTAGAGCGCGGAAAGCGCCGGCGCGCCGGATCGCTCGATTCCCGTATCGTTCAGGAAGTCCTTGCGTTCACGCTCGAACCAGCGGTAGAGCCTCGTCGTCGCCTCGGAAATGCTCCCCGAGGCGTGACAGATCTTCGCGAGGCTGCGGAGTTCATCCCGATTGAAGAATACCCTGCTCTTTCCAACGTAAATATTGAAGAAATTCGTATCCAGGCGTTCGATCCTCACTTCGCCGGTGCCGGTCAGGGCCGTTCCCATGGCGGCATGGTTGCCGGCCGTCGCGTGTTGGGGTTTCGAGTCCCTGTCCTGAAGCGCGGCGGCCTCCAAAGCGGCTTTTTTTCGCACTTCTTCTATTCGCGCGTTGTGGAGGAGGACTTCTGCTTGATGTTTGAGAAATTCGAGGCCTTTTTCATCCATCTGTTTGAAAAGAGCGGTGAGTTCTTTGGTGAGTATCTGTTTATGCGTCTTTTCTTTTGCTTTCGGGCGGCTCGTCTTTTGTTTCTGAGGCGTTTTCTTGGGTTTTACTGCTTTCGCTGCCATGAGTCCTCCTTTGTAAAATCCGGGTCGTCCTTTTCTCATTACAGTATAACACGGATTTTACGATATCGGGGAGAAACTAGGGTCTTGGAAGCGTTTTTGTCGGGATTATTCGCGGATGGCGGGCCTCGAGAGCAGTACGATCCGTTCTTTTTGCCGATCACCAGCGGGAAATTCGGGACGATTTCGATCGTTCTCGGATACGGAAAGTCGAGCGGGTTCGGGCATCGGCTCCGGTCCCGAAAGAAGGTTCACGCTTGCGAGTTCATCCTTCAGGGCTTTCTGGGCTTCGTCGAGGATGGTTTCCCCGCGATTCCGGATCAGGACGGCGAGCGGCGGCTTTACTTCGACCGAGACTTTCGCTTCTCCGTTGAAGCTGATCTTGATGAGCGGAAGGCCCGTCAGGGGAAGTGCATTCAGGGCGAGCATGAATACAAATATCCTCATGAGACCTCCTCTGCAAAATCTCTAAAAACTAATTTATATCGCAATTGTCAATTTGTCAAGAGGGCATTTTCAAGATTTTCCGGCGGTGCAAACCTCCGTCCCTGATTTCCTCCTTTCTTCTCGTCACGTATCGGGTTAAGATGGTTCCATGGATTGGTCGAAATCACCGTGTTCGCACTGCCCGGAATCGCCGTGCTGTACCTACCTGCCGCTCAGCAGGTTGCGGATCGAGACGAAATCGGACCTTATGGGGACGGAGGTTCTTCTTCGCCACCGGTATTTCCGGCTCGGACTCAAGGATTCGGGAGAGTGGATGCTCTTCTATCATCGGGAATGCAGGCACCTCGACACATCCAGCTCCAAATGCCGGCTTTTCGGGCGGAAGGAACGGCCCTTCGTCTGCGTGAACTTCACCGCCCACCCCTGCTGGTACGAACGGGTTTTCAGAGGACCCCGAGCTTCGGAATCCTTCCTTCTTTTCGGTCCCGAGCGGTTGGCGAGACTGGCGGAACTCCTCGAATACGACGAATCTGGCGAAATCGCGCTCGTGCCGTCCTGGGGGGAAATGGTCGAAGCGTGCAGGTCGCTTCCCTGGGCCGAAGTCTCCCCGGGGACGGAGGATCGGCGGGATACGGTCGACAGGGTTTTCGGCTTCAAGACCGACATCCCGGGAAAGGCGAAGCATCTGGAGCTCTTTCGTTTCCGGCTCGGTTTTCCCGGCATTCGGCTGGGGATCGCGCGAGACGGCTGGTACACGATCGTCGGAAGCGAGGGACCCGCGGATCCTGGATTCCCCGTACCCCATCTTTTCCCCGGCGGACCCGACATCGAAGTCGGCGGCCCGGAACTGCTCGACGGAGTCGTGATGCCTTGACCCCGCGGCTTCTCTCCGCGACATGCAACCCGAGGCGTCTTGTACGAGTAGTATAGGTGGAGGGCGATGCAAGTTCCGCACGGAGGGAAATGAAGATGTCCAAGGACGATACGAGAAGAACCGACGAAGCGCTCAACCTGTTCAAGGCCGCTCTCGCCGACCTGAAGTCGAAGGGCCTCGTCGATTCGGCGGCGGCGCGTCTGGTTCGTGACCTCAGGGACCGCGGGAAAGGGAAGAACGGGGGAAGCATCCGCGGCAGCTAGGCGCGGCTTCGAGGCCGTTTCGACGGGTCGAATCCTTCAATCCGCTTCGAACAGGGCGAAGTCCAGCGCGCCGCCGGAGATCCGGGGAAGCAGGCCCACGTTTGCCCACAGGCGATCCTTCGTGTAGGCGTAGACCTCGGTCGCCGTGATCCAACCGTCCCCGTTCCTGTCCGCCCGCGCGGGGGTCCGGAGCAGGAAATAGGTGAACAGTCCGTGGTTGTAGGTCACTCCGTCGTATTCGCCGGCTTCGTAGGACGCCTCGGTCTCTCCGGCCGCGGTCACGACGAGGGCCTCCGTGTAGGCTATGTCGCCCTCGTCGACGTTCGCGAAGTACTTGGCGAAGGCGTCCGCGGCCGATCCTCCGTCGGTGCCGGGCGAGTCGCCGATGAAGCCCCCGGAATAACAGGCGTCGACGAGGACGATCTTGTTCCGCGACGCGATGCCGGAGAGCAGCCGCATGAGTTCGTCGTCGCTCACGAGGTTGGCCAGGACTTTCTGACCAGTCGCCGGATCGATTCCGCCGTAGGGGACGAGGAATTCCGTCTGGGGGTCCTGGTCTCCGCCTTCCGCGTCGCCGGGCAGCGGATAGCGGTAGCCGTGGCCCGAATAGAAGAAGACGAAGGTCGAGTCGGATCCAGCCATCGAGGCGACCGTTCCGACGTCGAGCAGGAGCTGGGCCTTCGTGGCTGCCGAGTCCGTCCTGAGGATGACGTTCGCCGCGGGGTATCCCCGGGCCGTGAGCATGGCGTATACCGACTGTGCGTCGTCCGCGGCGTAGTCGAGGTTGTAGGAATGATTGTTGAGCGCGGGGTCGGGATCGTAGGAGTTCGTGTACGCCTCCACGCCGTAGACGATCGCGAATCGTTCCGGCATGCCCGCCTCCATGCCGCAGGCGGCGAGGCCGAGCACGGCGGCCGCGGCTGCGAGAAAGCGACGGAAAGCGCCGCGGCGCGTCATCGGGAGGCCTCCCGGCCGCTTCCCGAAAGCCGGGACGCGACCCTGGACCAGCTGAGGACCCCCCATGCGCCGAATCCCAGGGAGAACGAAGATTCCAGGTCCTTTCGAAGATAGACTTCGACCGGAAGCTCGAAGCGGACGCGAAAGAGGGATCCCGTGAAGAAAAAGTCCGAAAAAAGGGACGCCCGGAGCGAGGGGTAGAAGAAGAGGATTTCGGTGTACTCGTACTTGGAAAAGAAGCCGCCGACTCCGCAGGATAGGCCGGGCCTCGGGAAGGGGCCCGGTTCCCCGGCCTTTTCCGCGACCCCGCCGAGCGGATACCATTCGAAGGCTGCGTATCCGTGGAAGCCGTCGAAGCCGCGGTAGGAGTAGCCTCTGCTCAGGTCGGATGCCCCGACGGAATGATAGCCGGCGGCGAGGGAGAGTCCGGCGTATTCGCCGGCGAGCGTCGCGGACAACTCGAATACGGAGGCTCCCTGGGTCTTCGTTTCGAAACCTTCGGCCCTCGACAGGAGGAGGGCGCTCCGGATTCCGAGCGCCTGAGAAAACTCTATCGCGTGGCCGTGAACCGCCGATAATGATATGACAAGAACGGCGAAAAATGGTATAGTGTGTTTCATCGCAGATCCATACGTTGACTTTGACAAGTATTGGATAGGAAAGCAAGAGGTCATGAAGGCAAACACCAGCCGCTGCCTGGTTTTCGCGATTCTCGGCGTCGCGGTCTCGCTCTCCCTCGGTTCGTGCGGGGGAAGCTCCAATTCCGTCGCCTTGGACATGCCCCCGACCCCGGTCCTCACCGTGAGGGCGAATTGGGGAGTCGTGACTTCCCCCTACCTCCGGGTGCGGAAACAGCCCAAGATGGAGAGCGACGTCGTGGCCCATCTCCGGAATTCCTATATCGCCGAAATCCTCGCTAAGTCCTCCTATCCCGAGACCATCGAAGGCGAAACCAACTATTGGTACGAAATCTCGGCCGACGGTCTCCGTGGTTGGGTCTTCGGCAGCTACCTCGATTTCTACGACTCGAAGGGCAAGGCCGAGCAGGCCATCAGAAAATCCAACGGTTGACCGTCCGCTGCCTCTCACGTGTCTTTTTATGGAAACGATTTTCGGTTATACTCGTTGGTGCCGGTACGGAGCCGGATCTCTCCGTATCCGAAGAAGCATCGATTTCGAAAGTGACTCGAAGGTAAAAACGGCGGTATGGAACTCATAAACCTGATGATTGTGGACGACGATCCCAAGGACCTCGAAACCATGACGGCCGGCCTCGACGGCCAGGGTTATCGCATCTTCAGCGCCTCGTCCGGCGGTTCGGCTCTCTCGTTGGCGGAGAAGGAACGGCTGGAAATCGTCCTTCTCAACGTCATCCTTCCGGACCTGGACGGCTATTCGCTCTGCAAGCAGCTCAGGAAGCTGTACTATCAAAAACCGTTTCAGATCGTCCTGCTTTCGGCGCTCGTGGAGGAGCCGTACCTGACCAGGTGCCTGGAGGTGGGGGGCGACGATTTCATAAGAAAGCCCGTATCCGCGCTGGAACTCCAGGTGAGGCTCCGAGCCGCGGTCATCAGGCTCAGGAACCAGATCGGCCTCATCAAGGAGCGGGAATTCTTCCGCGAGGCGGTCAAGGAAGAGGAGAAGTTCTCCTCGAAGGTCCTCGACCAGAACATGTATCTCAAGCGCGCCTTCAAGGACATGGAAATCGTGAACCGCGAGCTCGAGCGGGTGAATCAGGAACTGGAGAAGGTGGCGAAGCACGACGTCCTCTCGGGGCTCCTCAACCGACTCAGCCTCTTCAACATGGTCGACGCGGAGATCGACCGGTCCATGAGGAACGAAATCCCCCTCTGCGGCATCATGATGGATATCGACCACTTCAAGAACGTGAACGACAACTTCGGTCACCAGTGCGGCGACGAGGTCATCCGACACATCGGCCGCTGCCTCAGGAACGGGCTCAGGAAATACGATCATGCGGGCCGGTACGGCGGCGAGGAATTCTTCATCATCCTCCCCAACACGAGCCTGGATCAGGCCACGAGCATCGCCGAAAGGTTCCGCGAGGAATTGGAGGCCGAAAAGCTCGCCTGCGACGATCAGGTGATATCGGTGACCGCGTCGCTCGGCGTCGCCCAGTACCGTTCCGGGGAGAGCAAGGAAATGTGGATCGCCCGCGCGGACAGGTCCATGTATCAGGCGAAGCAACGGGGCCGCAACTGCGTCGCCGTTGAGTCCTAGGCCGCTTCAGGAAGGCCTGCCGGCGACGCCTCCGCCTCGTTTCGGAAACCGCAGGCAGAACCTGCTCCCCTTGCCGACTTCGCTTTCCGCGCCGACGGTCCCGCCGTGGGCGAGCGCGATGTGTTTCACGATCGCGAGGCCCAGGCCCGTCCCGCCCAGGGATCTGCTTCTCGCCTTGTCCACCCGGTAGAATCGCTCGAAGATCCTCGGCAGGTCCTTCGCGGGGATGCCGGGACCGTCGTCCGTCACGGTCACGAGGACCTCCTCCCCCTCCTCGGAGACGGAAACCTGCACCGCGCACCCGGCTCCCGAATACTTGATCGCGTTGTCCACGAGGTTCGTTACCGCCTGCTCGACCAGGGTTGCGTTGACTTCGGCCCGCACCCCCTCCGGGCAATCCCGCCCGAGGGAGACGTCCTTCGCGCCGGCGCCCGGAAGGCAGAGCTCGAACACCCTGTCCAGGATCTCGGAGAAATCCGCCGCCTCCATGGCGATTTCCGTGTTCGACTGCTCGAGCCGGGACAGGGCGAGGAGATCCTCGATGATCGAATCGAGGCGTTTCGTCTGCTTCTCGATGATGTCGAGAAATGCGGCTGCGGTCCTCTCGTCCTCGATCGCTCCGTCCTTCAGGGTCTCCACGAAGCCCTGAATGGAGGTGATGGGGGTCCTGAGCTCGTGGGATACGTTCGCCACGAAATCCTTCCTCACCTGTTCGAGCTGCTTCAGCCTGGTGACGTCGTTGAACACGAGGAGGGCCCTCTCCCCCTCGCCGGGAGAGCTCGCGAGGAGGGTCCCGTGGGCCTGGAGATGAAGGACTCTCCCGGGCGCTCGGAGTTCGAGGGTGCGTTCGACCGGGCCTTTCCCCGAAAGCAGATCGCGGGCCAAGGCTTCGATTTCAGCGGTGCGCAGGGCCTCGAGGACGCTCCTGCCCGCGCAGGCTGTCCGTTCCCTTCCGAAGAGCCGCTCGGCGGCCGGATTCATAGTTCTGATCGTGAGGTCGGACGCGAGGACGACGACCGCCTCCACCATGCCCGCGAGGATCGTTTCCAGGTCCCTGCGCTGGGAGTCGATCGTCTCTATCCTGTTCTTGAGCTGTTCCGCCATCCAGTTCATGGTCGAGGCGAGGGCCTTGACCTCGTCGGGCCGGTCCGCCGCGATCCTGACGTCGAAGTCCCCCTGGGCGAACCTCTGGGCCGCCCGCTGGATCTTCGCGATGGGGGCGGTGAACTGCTCGGCGAGGACGTAACTTCCGAGCGAGACGAGGACGACCGCCGCGAGTCCGGCCAGGAAGATGGCGGCCCTGAGCTCGTCCAGTCCGCGCTTGGATGCCTCGAGCTTCGCGGCGGTCCTGACGACGCAGACGATCCCGCCGTCCCTGTACAGGGGCATCGCGAAATAGAGGAATTCCTCCGAAAGGCTGTCCGAACTCCTCCGGGAAAACGAAGCTTCTCCGGCGAGAGCCCTGCGGACTTCCTCCCGGTCGCCGTGGTTCGCGAGCAGGGACGGGTCCTTGTCGGTGTCGGCCGCCACGGTGCCGTCGGGCAGGACGACGGTAGTCCTCCCGGGAGTCCCCGCGCTCAACCGCGCGACGAGATCTCGCATTCTCGCCGGATCCGACTCGGACCTCAGGGCGTTCGCCGTGAGGATGGCCCTTTCCTCGAGGCGTTCCTCGGTCGATCTGTGGTAGTTCGCGCTTACGAGAGAGGAGACGTACCAGAGGAGGGCCGTGAAGGAGAAGAGGATGATCGAGAGATCGAACAGGAAGAATCGCCGGACGAGACTGTGCCTCATCGGTCCTCGGCCTGGAGCCGGTATCCGACTCCCCTTACGGTTTCGATCAGGATTCCCCGTTCGCCGAGCTTTTTCCGCAGGCTGAGGATCTGGACGTCGACGGACCTCTCGGTGACAGGGTAGTCCTTACCCTTGACGGCGTCGATGATCTTGTTCCGCGTGAAGACCCAGCCGGGATTCCTCGCGAGAAATTCGAGGATCGCGAACTCGGTCGCCGAAAGCGGGACCGTCTCTCCCCCCGAGGTCACCTCGTGCCGCGCTCCGTCTATGCTGATGTCGTGGACGCGGATGACCGTCCCCTTCTCTTCGTCCTCCTCGCCCGCCTTTCGGCGCAGCGCGGCCCTCACGCGGGCGGTGAGCACCCTCGGACTGAAAGGCTTGGTGATGTAGTCGTCCGCGCCCACTTCGAGTCCCGTCACGACGTCGGAGTCCTCGCTTTTCGCCGTGAGCATGATGACCGGAATTCCGCGGGTCCTTTCACGTTGCTTGAGCCGTCGGCATACGTCGAGACCGTCGATGCCCGGAAGCATGAGATCGAGGATTATGCAGTCCGGCTCGATCCTATCCGCCTCTCTGATCGCCTCCTCGCCCGAGGAGGACGTCTTCACGACGTACCCTTCCCGCTCCAGGTTGTATCGGACGAGTTCGAGGATGGTCGGCTCGTCGTCCACGGCCAAGATCGTTTTTTTCGCCATGTCTGCCTCTTCCTCGGGTATACGAGATTCATGTTAAAAAACGATGAGGAATTCGATGGGGACCGAGCGGCCCGGTTCCTTCTCGTCGAGCCGCGTCGCAGGTCCCCGGAGCTACCTCAGGTTCTTCTCGAACTCGCGCGAGAACCAGCCGAATAGGGCTTTGATGCGGTTGTAGAAACTGTCGTGCGTCTTCTTCTCCAGGCCGAAAAGGCCGTAGGTCTTCACCCCGATGCAGCCGTAGAACAGGATGTGATCCTCGGCGGGCTTCACGACGAGGTCGAGAAGGAGATGTCCCGGCTCCACGAGAGGAACGATGGAATAGTACATCTCGGACAAATTCTTCATGGAGACCTGGACCGTGGATCCGTGCCGCTGGTACAGGGCTTCGTAGGCGTTTTTCCCGAAGCTCGAATCGTTCTGGAACACGTAGATCAGGCTCTCCGGCAACACGTGCCTTTCGACGGGGTCGGGGAGAGGAGTCCTGCTTTCCGGGTCGGCCACGACGAAGGCGTCCTCGAACATGACCCGCATCCTTTTCCTGCTGGCGGAATAGTATTCGATGCCCTTCATCGTGCTCACCGACCTGAGGGTGTTGAAAACGACGAGTTCGAGGTTCGCCGATTTCGCCTGCCTCTCGGCGAGCGGCAGGACGAAGATCGCCTCGACGACGAGCGTGGGATTAATGGCCTGGAGCTTGGCGGAAAGCGCGTCCCCTATCGGCCCGTCCGGCACGAGGAACCGACCCGTCGCCTCTTTGCGGAACCGGGTGATCTCGCCGTTCGTCTTCAAGTCCGAGATTTCCCGGGCGGAAAAGCCGTATCTGACGCCGACGCGATCGACGAGGTCCGGGGGCGGAAGTTTGACGGAGGGCTGGGCCTGGGCCGGCGGGAGCGAAAAAGCCGAAAGGAGGAGACAGAAAAGAGCGGCCGGAATCCTGCGCTGCGATTCCGCCCTTTTCCGACACCCCCCGAAGATTGCATAAAGCGATTTCGTCATGATATTCTTGATTATACGTACCGTTATCGAGGTAAGCAAGGCATTCGATGGATGTGATAGTTTGTACCGGAGGAGGAACCGGAGGCCACGTGTATCCGGGTCTGGCCGTCATCGAGGAGTTGAATCGACGCTGGAAAGGCGACGTCCTCTGGGTCGGCTCGTCAGACGGGATGGAGCGGGCGATCGTCGAGGCGGCGGGCCTCAGGTTCCGCGGGATTCCGTCGGGCAAGCTCAGGCGTTCGTTCTCGCCGGCGAATGTCCCGGACGCCTTCCGCGTTCTTGCCGGGCTCGCGGCTTCGCTCAGGCTTTTCCGGAAAATCCGGCCCGCGCTCGTCTTCTCCAAGGGAGGATACGTGAGCGTTCCTCCCGTAGTAGCCGCCTGGCTTCTCGGCATTCCCGTGGTCACGCACGAGTCGGACCTCGATCCGGGGCTGGCCACGAGGCTCAATGCCCCCTTCTGCAGGAAGATCCTGGTCCCCTACGAGGAATCCCTTTCCCATTTCCCCGCGAAACTGTCGCCGAAGCTCAGGGTCACGGGAAATCCGGTCCGGGAGGCCATACGAACAGGCTCCCCGGAAAAGGGCCTCGAGCTGCTCGGCTTCTCGGGGAAGAAGCCGATACTCTTCGTCCTCGGCGGTAGCCAAGGGGCCCGCGAGATCAACGTCCTCGCGAGAACGGCGCTCCCGAAACTTCTCGAATTCTGCGACGTCGTCCACCAGATGGGGGAGGGCGAGTTCGAACCCTTCGAAGCCGAAGGCTATCGAGCCTTCCCCTATCTAAGGGCGGAGTTTCCGCACGTACTCGCGGCCTCGACGGCGGTGGTCTCCCGAGCCGGCGCCGGTTCGCTCTGGGAATTCACGGCGGCAGGAAAACCAGCACTCCTCGTCCCCCTGCGGGGGAGCGGCACGCGGGGCGACCAGGTGAGGAACGCCGAACTCTTCGAACGGCTCGGGGCGGCCCGCGTGCTCCTCGACGACCCGATCGCCCCGGACGCCTTCCTGGAGGAGGTTCGCACCGTGCTCGATCCCGAAATCGGGCGGGAGATGAGAGAGAGGATCCGAGCGGTCGGGAGGGACGACGCGGCGGAGAAGATCGCGGAGCTGCTTCTCGATGAAATGAAAAAGGAGTGACCCATGGATTGGAACGTTCTCGATGTCTTGTTCGCCGCGATCGTACTTTTCTTCGCGGTGCGGGGCGTCTTCAGGGGGTTCATCGGCGAGGTGTTCGCCGTGGGCGCCTTGGTGGCTGGGGTCGGGGCCGCGGTCCTGTTTTCCGGCGCCCTCGCGGGCACCGTCGAAAGGACGCTCGGAATCAGTGGGTGGGGGTATATCGTGGCCTTCATCGCGATCTTCCTCGTAGTCTACATCGCGGTGAAGATCCTCCAGAGGGTCTTCAAGAGCATCATCGAAGGCATCCATCTGGAAGGTCTGGACAAGGCGCTCGGCCTTTTCCTCGGCCTCGCGGAGGGACTCGTCCTCGTCGGTTTCGTGGTCTTTCTTCTCCGCAACCAGCGATTCGTCGACGTGAGGGATCTCCTGGGAGGAAGCGTCGTCGCCCGGGTCATCACTCCGCTCGTCGTCACCGGCGCGGAGGCGATCAAGTCGCAGCTGAAATAGGACCGAAATGTTCGAAAACGTCATAAGGCAGGATGAAGTCGTCGCGGTCCTCGGCGAGGACCTGAGGAACGGGAGGCTTCCCGCCTCGCTTCTTTTTTCGGGGCCGGAATACAGCGGCAAGCTCACTTCGGCCCTGGAACTCGCCAGGGCGCTGGGCTGCGAGAACCGGGAGGCGCCCTGGAACTGCGGGTGCAGATCCTGCGAGTCGCACAGGCTTCTCCTCCATCCTTATACCGCGATGCTCGGAGGCCGGTATTTCCACCAGGAGATCTCCGCCTGTCTCGACGCCCTCAAACGCACCGGAAATCCGTCATCGCGGTTCCTCTTCATCCGTTCCGTGCGGAAGCTTACCCGGCGTTTCGATCCCTTCCTCTGGGAGGGGGAGGAACAGAAGGTTCAAAAAGTGACCGCGCACGTCCAGGCGCTCGAAGACGTTCTTCTCGACCTTTCCCCCGGGAACGAGCTTCCGCCCGCTCCGAAGCTGGAAAAACTGGCGGAATCCGTGCTCGCCTCGGCCCGGAAAGTCCTCGACGGCGTCAACCTCGACGTCATTCCGGTGTCGCAGATCCGGAGGGTCTCCTCCTGGGCCCATCTCGGGGCCGCAGGGGCGAGGAAGATAGTCATCCTCGAGAACGCGGACCGCATGCTCGATTCGGCGAAGAACGCGCTGCTCAAGATCCTCGAGGAGCCGCCGGCCCACGTCTCCTTCGTCCTGCTCACATCCCGGCGGGGAACCGTCCTGCCGACCATACTCTCGCGCGTGCGGACCTATTCCTTCAAGGAACGCGATTCATCGGCGAGCCGGGAGGTCCTCGAACGCATCTTCCGCGAGACGAGCGTCGGGTTCGCCGACCTTCGGGAATACTTTCTCGTCTTCCAGGACATGAACCCGCAGACTCTGCGGAACGCCGCCCTCGTTTTCCTCAAAAGCAGCCTTTCCCCGAAAGGCGGTTTTCCCGACTTCTCGGGTGCCGTTCCCGAGGACGGTTCGCTCTTCTCGGACCGGGGGAAATTCCGGCTTTTTCTCCAGGAGCTTCTCTCGGTGTTCCGCGAGTCCCTCCGGGGGAAGCCCCCGGCTGAGGAGCTCTCCGGAATCCCCCTCGAACGGTTCGAGGACTGGTCCCGGCTCGTCGGCAAGACCGCCGCATCCCTCGATACGCTCAACCTCAGTCCGGGTCTCCTGGCCCAGAGGCTCCACTCCCTCATCGGGAGGGCGGCGTGAGGAAATTCATCCAGCGGGCCCTCGCGAAGCTCGACAAGCTCGACGGCAGGCAGATCCACAACCTCCTCTACGACCTCGCTTCGGAAAACGAGCGGCTCGAAGGCGTTCTCGAGTCCATGACCGACGGCATCATGGTGACCGACGGCGACAACCGGCTCATCCTCTACAACAAGGCGGCCGAGCGGATGATCCCCTTCTCCCACGGTCAGGATGTGTACGAGAAGCGCGTGTGGACCGTCATCGACGACGGGGACATCTCGGAATTCGTCCGGTCCACCCTGGAACTTCAGGACACGGTGGTCGACCGCGAATTCACCCTCGCGTCCGGCGGAGCGGTCAGGGTCCTTTCCTGCTCGGTGCTCCCCCTCGTGCGCAACGGAAAGATCCAGGGGAACCTCTTCCATATCGAGGAGGTAACGGAGAAGCGGACCAAGGAGGCCAGACTTCGGAGGGCGGAAAGCCTCGCCGCCCTCACGACCCTCGCCGCGGGTGTGGCCCACGAGATAAAGAATCCCCTCGGCGCGATCGGCATTCACATTCAACTCATGAAGAAGATGATCCAGAAGAAAGGCTGCTCCGCGGAGCCCAAGGTCCTGAACAAGCACCTCGACGTCGTCACCGAGGAGGTGGAGAGGCTCAACAAGATCGTCGTGGATTTTCTCTTCGCGGTGAGGCCGATGGACATGGATTTCAAGCTTCAGGACCTCAACGCGGTGATAAGGGAAATCCTCGAATTCGTGCTCGTGGAGCTTTCGGAGGGAAAAATCCGCCTCGAGGAGAACCTGGAGGCGAATCTTCCCCAGATTCTCCTCGACGAGCGGTACGTGAAGCAGGCCGTACTCAACATCGTGAAGAACGCGATGTCCGCCATGCCGAAGGGAGGAACTCTGACGGTGAGCACCTGCCGTAAGGGCGACTGGGTCAAGCTCTGCATCTCGGACGACGGCGTCGGGATATCGAAGGAAATCCTGAACAAGATATTCGAACCGTATTTCACCACCAAGGATTTCGGCTCCGGCCTCGGGCTCACCATCGTCTACAAGGTGGTGAAGGAGCACAGGGCGGAAATCGCCGTGGATTCCAAGGAAGGCGCGGGAACGACCTTCACCATCAGCTTCCCTGTGCCGCAGCACGACCGCCAGCTCCTCAGCTGGGAGGGACACGAGGAATGACAGCCCGGACGGCAAAGGGGACCGCATGAAATTCCACATTCTCGTAGCCGACGACGAAAAGAACATCCGCGAGGGGCTCGGCCAGGCCTTGGAGCTGGACGATTACGACGTCTTTCTGGCCTCGGACGGCGAGGAGGCGATGAGGATCTTCGAGGAGGAGGAGATCGATCTCGTCATCACGGATCTCAAGATGCCGCGCCTTTCGGGGGAGGAAGTCCTCCAGCGGGTCATCTCGAACCATCCCACGATCCCGGTCATCATCCTCACGGGCCACGGCACCATCGAGACCGCGGTCAAGGCGATGAGGGACGGCGCCTTCGACTTCCTCACGAAGCCCATCAACCTCGACCGCCTGTCCCTCCTCGTGAAGCGGGCGCTCTCGACAAGGGAACTCGTGCTTCAGCACCGGGCGATGCAGGAAGAGCTCGAGAAACGCCGAGGTTTCGCCAACATCATCGGCAAGAGCGTGGAGATGAAGAGGATCTTCGAGGTCGTCCAGCAGGTCGCTCCGACTAAGGCCTCGGTGCTCATCACCGGGGAGAGCGGCGTCGGCAAGGAACTCATCGCCGACGCGATCCACAATCTTTCGAACAGAAAGGAAAAGGCCTTCATCAAGGTCCATTGCGCCGCGCTCTCAGAGTCCTTGCTGGAGAGCGAGCTGTTCGGCCACGAAAAGGGATCCTTCACCGGCGCGGTCGCCAGGAAGAGGGGCCGTTTCGAGCTCGCCCACCTCGGCACGATTTTCCTCGACGAAATCGGAGAGATCAACCAGAGCGTCCAGATCAAGATCCTCCGCGTTCTCCAGGACAAGAAATTCGAGCGGGTCGGCGGCGAGGAGACCCTCGAGGTCGACGTCCGTATCGTCTCCGCGACCAACAAGGACCTCAAGGAGGAAATCTCCAAGGGCAATTTCCGGGAGGATCTCTTCTACAGGCTCAACGTGGTGAACATCCGCATCCCCCCGCTCCGGGAGCGGAAGGAGGACATCCCCCTCATGGCCGCGGCCTTCCTCAAGGAATTCGCGGAGGAGAACGGAAAAAAGGTCGAAGGCATCGACACGAAGGCCCGCTCGGCCCTCTACAACTACGCCTGGCCGGGCAACGTCAGGGAACTCAGGAACTGCATGGAAAGCGCCGTGGTATTGTGCAAGGGTCCCGTCATCACGTTGGACGACCTGCCTCCGGCCCTCCGGAGCGGCGTCGAAGACAATTACATCAAGATCACCCTCGGGACCGACATGGCCGATGCCGAGCGGGAGATCATCCAGGGGACGTTGAACCACCTGCGCGGGAACAAGTCCAAGACCGCCGAGGTCCTCGGGATCGGGCGGAAGACCCTCCACAGGAAGATCAAGGAGTACGGCATCGAATCCTCGTCGAAGGACGAGGAAGAGGACGAGCAGTCGGATTGACCTTCATTCGGCGCTCGGAACGAAGGAGTCGATGTAACGCTGGAGGCTCTGCATGATGAACCTCTGGATGCTCGTCTTGGCCGCCTCGTCGGTCTTCGGATCGAAGAGGAGAACGGAAATTTCGGGAGAATCCCTCCGGGTGCCGAGATGCACGGCGTCCACGAGCACGAGAGCGGCCCGGAGCTTGAGCTGTATCCGCTTGAGCAGTGTCTTCGGCCGGAACGCGGAAAATTCCTCCGACATGACGGCGGTTCCCGCGGAGCTCAGGTCGAGCAGCTTGGCGTGGATTATTCCGTTGTTCGACATGCAATTCAAGGACACTCCGTCGTCTCCGCGTTCGGCGTCATGGATATAATATGGCGAATTGAGGAGGGATAGTATCCTACCGCGGGCCTTCCCGCGAAGCTTCAGAGAATGTTCTGGTCCAGGGACCGCTGAAGCGCCTGCCGGATGTACCCGTGGATGCTGCCGCGCACTTCCTTCCCCGTCTTAGGATCGAAGAGGATCACGTGCACCAGAGGTTCGCTTTTCCTCGTTCCCATGAACACGCCGTTCACGCGGAGCCTGACGCCCCTGAGGTTAAGCTGGAGGTCCCTGAGATAGGCGTTGGGCTTGAGTCCTGTCTGGGCCTCGAACAGGCAGGCCGTACCCGCGGCGCTGATGTCCAGAAGCCGCGCGTGAAGGACCTCGTTCCCCTTCTTCATGTTGAGGGTCGAACGCGGATCGTTCGAGCAGTCCGCCCTGATGAATTTTCTCCGCCCCTGAGCGTTCTGTCCTTTCAGGATGCCAAGTACGAGCTTGAAGTTCTCCTTCGCGTCGTCCTTGAGGATATGATATCCGAGCGGCAGAGCGATCGACTTCACGTATTTCTCGACGGTCCGGGGATCGTCGTTCGAGGAGATGACGCCGACCTTGGCGTTTCCGTATTCCTGCGAGGTCGCGATGGTGCGGATGTAGCTCTCCCATTCGGACTCCTTCATCCCGTCGTCTATGTTGACGAGGAGAAGCGAATTCGGATTGGCCTTCAGGGCCTTCGCCGCCTTCGTGTGGTCTCTCAAGGTGTAGACCTCGTATTCGCACGCGACCAATCCGCCCACCACTTCCTGATCGATGACCTTCTGCGGATGGAGGAAAAATGTCTTTCTGCCGTGCAGGTCTTCCGGGTTGCCGACGTCGTTCATGGGCCCTACTATCGCACGAGATCGCCGTGAAAAAAAAGGGGCCGCTCGTTCGGGCGGCCCCCTTTTCGCATGTGGTCGGGAAATCAGTCCCGCTGCCTTCCGAACAGGCGGAGCATCATGAGGAAGAGGTTGATGAAGTCGAGGTAGAGCTTGAGCGCGCCCATGATCGAAATCCTCACGAATACGGCTTCGTCCGAAGCATAGCCGGCCTGCTCGTTCCAGCCTTTGATGATCTGGGTGTCGTAGGCGGTGAGCCCGAGGAAGACGACGACGCCGACCAGCGAGATGACCATGTCGAATCCGGAGCTCTTCAGGAACATGTTGACCAGCGACGCGATGATGATTCCCCACAGGGCCATGACGAGGTAGCTGCCGATGCTGGACAAATTACGTTTCGTGGTGAGGGCGTAGACGCTCATTCCCCCGAAGGTTCCTGCCGTGATGAAGAAGGTCGCCGCGATGCTGGTACCGGAGTAGACGAGGAAGATGAGGGACATGGTCACGCCGTTCAGCGCGGCATAGGCGGCGAATCCGAGGGTGGCTGCGGCAACGCTCATGGTATGGAGCCGGGCGGACAGGAACCATACGAGTCCGATTTCGGCGAACATGATCCCGAAAAAGAGGATGCGGTTCATGACGAGGGCCCGGATGATGCCGGGGCTCGATGCTACGCCGAGGGCCACGACTCCGGTCAACGCGAGACCCAGGGTCATCCACATATAGACGTTCTTCAGAATGCTTCGTTCCCTTGCTAGGACCGAATCGAGCGAGAAATTGTTTTCCACGGAAAAACCTCCTGGCACCATGAAAAAGTGGTCGTTTCCTGCGAAAGAGGCCCTTGCGGCCTTTCGGAGAATAATATACTGAAAATTTTCCTTTTGTCCAATCGGACTTTCGTCAAAAACGCCGCGGTCCGATCATGCCGGATGCCTGGCTGACGTCCGCGCTCCCCAGGAGACGACGACCTGAACGATGCCCGAGACGGCGATGATGAAGGCGAGAAAGACGAGAGCCCCGGTCATCCCTCGGTATTGATAGGCGAATCCGCTCCCCACGGAGCCTATGATCTGCCCCGCGGTGAGCACCGCCTCGTGGATCGTCATGCTGCGGCCCCTCCGTGCCGTTCCGGCTGCCCCGTGGAAGATGCTGCTGCAATAGGAATAGGCAGCGGCCATGCCGAACACGGGGAGCATCACTCCATAGGTTTCCGCCTTCGGCAGGGCAACGAGCGAAACGATGACGAGGAAGAAGCCTGCCTGGACGAAGAAATGCGGAGAGACGAGGAAGTGCCATCGGGAGGTTTTTCCGAAGACGACGAAGCCGACGGTCGTGGAAAGCGCACGCAGGAATAAAAGCCCTCCGACAAGACTCGCGGAAAGGAGGAGGACCTCTCTTCCGAAGAGCGGGAACATCGAATTGACGACGCCGATCATGGCGTAGCTGGAAAAGATGCCGATCCACGCGACCAGCCTGATCGGGGACTCGCCTTCCTCCTCTCCGGCTTCGGACCGTTTCGCGGGCTCCCGATAGTCGTCGTTCCTCACCGCGGGGCATCCGAAGGACGAGTACAGGACGAAGGCGAAGACGAGGCATTGGATCGCTACGCCGGCCCAAAGCGGCAGGACCGGATTCAGTTCGAAGAGAAGCCCCGCGAGAAAGGGGCTCGCCACGTTCGCGGAACTCCATGAGAAGTTGAAGCGCCCGATCGTCCTGTTGAGCTCCTTTCCATCCTTCCCCGCGGACAGCCATCCCATGAGCGGAGGCCAATAGAAGGCGATGGCGAGGCCCGCGACGAAATAGAGGACGAAGGAGGCGGTCAGAGACCGGATGAGCAGAATGCCGGTCATCGTGGAGGCCATGAGGAATACCCCGATCAGCATGGAGAATCGCGGAAGCAGACGGTGGAGGAGGGGTTTGAACAGGATGCATCCCGCGAAATACGACGCCTGGTACAGGGCGATGAACCAGCCAATGACATAGGGCTCGGCCCGGTAGGTGTCGCGAAGGTAATAGATGATCCCGAAACCGGTCAGACCGTTCGACGCGTTGATGAGAAAGGAAGAAGGCAGAACTACGGTGGTTTTACCGATTCGAGAAAGGGAGAAGGACGACATGGATACCTCGCTCAGGAGGTCATCATCCCAGAATACCGGTATTTGCGCAAGGTGGATGGGAGTTCGCCCGAACACCGTCCGCGGCGCTGAACGGGAAATAGTTGGAAATTTTTGTTACCATTGCCGTCCTCGATTGTTAATATTCATGGAACGGTTGGTGCGTCGAGCGACGGAACAATCGTTGGTGCTTCCGGGGGTTTCCTCCTCCTTTACCCTGGAAGTTTTCCAGGTCGAGGTTCTTGCACAACGGTACAGGTGCAAGAACCTCTTTTTTTTGCGATTTCCGCCCCCGCTGCCGAAGAAAGAATTATACTGAAAGTGGAGGTGCCGCATGAACGAAGACTGTGGAATGGCCTTGATTTCCGCTCCGGCCGAGGCCGGTCAGGTGATCGCCCGAGCTCTCATCGAAAATCGGTTCGCCGCCTGCGTTCAAGTGCTGCCCGAAGCCTCGTCCTACTACTGGTGGAAGGGAAAGGTCGAACACGACACGGAGGTGATCCTGTTGGTGAAGACCCTGGCTTCGCGTCTCCCGGACATCGAATTCCTGCTGAAGGAAATCCATCCGTACGAAGTCCCGGAACTGGTCTTTTTCCCCTTCGCCGGAGGAACCGCCTCGTACCTGAATTGGCTCACCGCGGAGATCACGAAAGGGGAGACCGCGATTCCCTAGGCCCTGCGGTTGAAGGCCTTGAGAAAATCCTCGGGAAGGACCACATGGTCCTTGGTCTTGACGCTCGTCGGGGCGTAGGCCACCGTCTCGTCCTTCAGCAGCCTGTAGAGGTGGTTGTCCAGATCGGACTTCGGGATGCCGAGGTGGGAGTTGATCCATGACTTCATCTCTTCGATGTTGACCTTTTGGCCGCCGTTGAAGATTTTCTCGCCGAAGCGGAGCGCGTAATCCGCCATACCCCGTTGGATGCGCTCCTTTTGTCCTGTCTCGATGAGCTCGGTGATCTGGTAATTCGAATTCCGGATCCTCTCCGACAGCACCTTGATCACCTTCAGGGCGAATTTCCCGTTCGTCATGATGAGGTTGTCGAAGATCGCCTCGTCCACGACGACGAGCTTCGTCGGCTTTGCGGCGATCGCGGTAGCTGAACGGGGCCGGTCGTCCACGAGCGCCATTTCCCCGAAGAAATCGTTCGGAGTGTCCACGGTTTTCAGCACGGTCTCACCCTTGTCGACTTTTTTCTTGAGATCCACCGCGCCCTGGACGAGGATGTACATGACCTTGCCCGGTTCTCCTTCCTTGAAGATCACGTCTCCGGGCTTAAAACAAACGCTTTTGTAGTCCGCCATACTTTTCGTCGATTATGCAGGAGAGGGGCGATCTTGTCCACCGGGGGGGGCGCCCGGCGGACGATCGGTTCGCCGTCAGAATCCCAGGAATTTCGGAAAGGCGAGGCTGATGGCCGGCACGTAGGCCACGATGAAAAGAACGACGATCTCCACGATGATGAAGGGGAAGATCGCCTTGCTCAATTCTGAGAGCTTCAGGCCGGAGATGCTGCAGGCGACGAAGAGACAGGCCCCCACCGGCGGCGTCATCAGGGCGATGTTCAGTGACAGTACCATGATGATCCCGAAGTGTATCGGCTCGAATCCCATGCTCATGGCGATCGGATGGAGGATCGGCCCCAGGATGATGAGCGCCGCGGCTATGTCCATGAACAGACCGACGATCAGCATGAGCACGAGGATCATGAGGAGGATGAGCTTCGGCTCATCCGTTACGGAAAGCATGAAGGCCGCGATGCTCTGCGGCACCTGGGTGTAGGAAAGCACCCAGCTCAGGATCGAGGCGGTCCCGATGATGAGGAACACGACACCGGTTATTTTAGCTGTCTTGACGAGCATCTCCGGAAGATCGCGGATCCTCAGGGTCTTGAGGACGAAGAATCCGATCACCACCGCGTAGGCTACGGCTACGGCCGCGGCCTCGGTGGGCGTGAAGATACCCGAAAGGATGCCGCCGAGGATGATGATCGGCATGAGCAGGGGGATGATCGCGTCCTTGAGGCCGATCACCATCTGCCTGATCGTGCTCCGCTTCGACTTGGGGTAGCCCCGCTTCGCCGAGATGATTCCGGAAAGGACCATGAGGAAGAAGGCGAGAAGCAGGCCGGGCAGGAAGCCTGCGGCGAACAGACCGGCGATGGACACGTTCATGAGCGAACCGTAGATCACCATCATGTTGGAGGGCGGGATCGTGGGCCCTATGATGGAGGAGGAGGCCGTGACCGCGGCCGAGAAGTCGAGGTCGTAGCCGTCCTTCACCATGGCGGGTATGAGCATGGTGCCGATCGCGGCGGTGTCGGAAACCGCGGCCCCGGTCATGCCGGCGAAGAAGACGCTCGCGAGGATGTTCGCGTGGGCGAGCCCCCCGCGCAGATGCCCGACCAGGATGTTCGCGAACTGCACGAGCCTCTGGGTGATGCCGGCCTTGTTCATGATCTCGCCCGCGAGAATGAAGAACGGCATCGCCATGAGCGTGAACATGTCGAGGCCGGAGAAGTACTGAACCGGGGCCATGGAAAGCATGGTGAGATCGGTCGATGCGAGATAAAGCCCGACGATCCCCGCAAGACCGATCGTGAAGCCTATGGGAACTCCGAGAACGAGCAGCGAGAAGAAAACTACCGTGACGGCGATGAGCATGGATTACTTCTCCCTTAAATGTCGATGATCGTTGGTTTGTCTCCGGCCGTTTCGGTTCCTCCGAAAAAGGCGAGAGCGGTCTTGAAGGCGAGTAGGATGAGGGAGAGGCCCATCGACACCGGTATGGCGAGCGTCGGGATCATCATGCTCATGGGGAGGGATTGGGCGAGCTGGTTCCGGGAATCCAGGACCATGGGGATCGCGAGCCAGCCCATCACGGACAGGAAGAAGATGACGAAGAGGTCGATGACGAAACGGAGCAGAAGGGCAGGAACCCTCCCTTTCACGCGATCGAGCACGAACGTGAGCCCGATATGCTCGTTGTGATGGATGCCCACCGCCACTGCGAGGGACGCCGTCCAGATCATGAGGTAACGGGAGAGCTCCTCTGCCCAGCCCAGGGGCGAAAGAAACACGTAACGGAAGAGCACTCCCATGATGACCGTCAGCGTCATGATCCCCAGGAGAAGTCCCGCCGCGAGGGACGCGGCCTTGTCTATCCCTCGGGCGGTCTTTTCCGCGAGTTTAACCGGAGACAAGATTCAATCCTTTTCCGCCGCGACGATCGCCTTCAGGAACCGGTCGGTCCATTGGGCTCCTTCCTTGCCGTATTGCTTTTCCAGGAAGGCTTTGGCTGCCGGGAAGGTCTTCTCCCTGAAGGCGCGGAGTTCCGCGGAGGTCGGCGTGTAGACCTGCATCTTCTCCTGAAGTACGGGCAGCCCCTTCTCGGTCGAATCGATGAGGCGGCTCAAGCCCCGGCCGGCGAGGACGGCTTCCTTGGCCGCGTCCTCCACGATTCTGCGGTGGTCCGCGGACAGTTTCGTGTAGAACGCGTCGCTCATGACCCAGACATAGGGGGCGTAGAGATGGTTCGTGAGGGTGATGTATTTCTGGACTTCGTAGAATTTCGCCATGTTGATGATGGAGATGGGGTTCATCTGCCCGTCGACGACTCCGGTCTGGAGCGAGGTGTAGACTTCGGCCCATGCGATCGCCGTCGGCGAGCCGCCGAGGGACTTCACGATGTCCTGATGAAGGGGCACGGTCATGGTGCGGATCTTGAGGCCCTTGAGATCGTCCGGTCCCTTGATCGGGCGCTTCGAATTGGTGAAGGCGAAGAAACCGCCCGACTCTCCGAAGCCGAGGACCTTGAGCTTCGTCTTCTTGCGGATGTCCTCACCCATGGCCTTGCCGAATTCCCCGTCGTACACCTTGTAGCCGACCGAATAGCTCGAGAAGGCGAAGGGTATGTTGGTGACGTCGATGAGGGGGTAGAACGTCGACATCCCGCCCGTGGAGGCGATGTAGCTCTGAACGATGTTGTTCTGGACCTGGATCATGGTCTCCCGTTCCTTGCCGAGAACGCCCGAATCGAAGATCTTGACCTCGATCTCGCCGTTGGAATTCGCCTCGACGGAGGCTTTGAACACGGCGGCGATGGCGGCCGAGGGGATCTCGTACGGCTTCTGCGCATTGAGATGTGCGAGCTTCAATTCGATTTTTTTCTGAGCGAAGCCCGGCGCGACCGCGAGGACGACGAGGGCTGCGAGGAACAAGGCGACTCTTTTCTTCATACGATTCTCCTTTATAATTACTTGCCGACGATCGGTTTTCGTCGTATTACATGAATTCAACCACCCTGAAAGGTAACTGATTCTGCCGGAATTCCCGATCTCTGCCTCGCTCCATTATTGTTCGATTCCCTCCGATTTGTCTACTTTTTTGTCTGCTCCGCTTCCGGCGGCGTGAGGTCGACGAGCTGGATGCAGGATTCCCTGTACTTGGAAGGGGGGAAGCCCGTGCATTTCTTGAAAACTCGGGAGAAATGGAACTGATTCTCGAAACCGAACAGTTCCGAAATCTCCCCGATGGTCTTGTCCGTGCTGATGAGATACCCGGAGGCGGCTTCCACCCTGAGCCTGATCGAATACTGCAGCGGCGTCATCCTCATGTGGAGCTTGAAGAGCCGTATGAGGTGCTCTTCGCTCACGCCCACCTTCGCCGCGAGGTCGTGGACCGAGAGTTTCTCCTTCACCTCCCGCCTGAGAATCGTAAGGGCCTTTCCGACGTGCACCCACCCCGTGCGGGGGATCTCGGTCTCCATGTCCTTCCCGTAAACGCTGAAGAGGAAGCTCAATAACTGATATGAGGCGGCCCGGCGGAGGTGCGACGTGGAACTCGAGAAGAGGTGGCGGATCTCCTCGAACATGAAACGGTAGCGGTTCTCCAGGGGGAAGGGGCGCCTGTCTCCCGCGAGATTGCCGGCGAGCAGCCTGAGGAGGTCGTCGTCGCTCTCCTCGGGTTCGAACAGCACGGCGTAGTAGGAAATCGGCGCCGGCGTCTTCGGCCGGGAAGGAATGATGGAATGGAATTCGTGGGGTCCGGTGAGGAACACCTCTCCCCTGCGGATGGGAAACCGCGAGTTGTTGTTCAGGAAGGACCCGGCTCCTTCGAGGAAGTAGTGCAGTTCGAACTCGCCCGCCTCGTGCGCGTGATACCGGGAATGCCAGGCCATCCTTTCGCCTCCCGAGAGCCGGTATTCGAAGACGGTGTCTTTGATGCGCACGATCCGATAATATCAATTTTGGATATAAACAATCAATATTCTCGATGGCTTCTGCCGATAGCCGCATGTATCATGTGATACATCGGAATCGAGCCGCCCCTCCCGACCGGGAAGAGGGCGGCGAGAAACATACACAAGGAGGATTAAAATGAAGAGAGCGTTGTCGATTTTTCTCGTCCTCGGAGTGGCCGCCGGCCTCTTCGCGGGCGGATCGAAGGAGGCGGCCAAACCCGCCGAAAAGCAGAAAATAGCACTCTGGCACATCCGCGTTGACAAGGCCATGGGGCCGGTCGTCGCCGAATGCGTGGAAAGGTTCATGAAGGACAATCCTGGCGTGGAGGTGGAGAACGTAGCCAACGAGAACGATCCCTACAAGACCAAGCTCAAGGTGGCAATGGGCAGCGGGAATCCTCCGGACGTCTTCCATTCCTGGGGCGGCGGTTGGCTCGAAGCCTTCGTGAAGGAAGGCATGGTAGCGGACATCACCGCCGATCTCGACAAGGACGGCTGGCGGAAGATCTACTTTCCCTCCTACCTCGGCATGACGAATTTCGGAGGCAAGGACTACGGAGTTCCCGCGGAGATGACCTCGGTCCTCGTCTACTACAACAAGGACATCTACAAGAAGGTCGGCATCGAGGTGCCGAAAACCTACGCCGAGTTCGTGAGCAACGTCAAGAAACTGAAGGCCGCGGGTTACATCCCGCTCGCCGAAGGCAACAAGAGCAAGTGGCCCGGCGCCCTCACCTTCATCTACCTATCGCTCCGCATCGGCGGTTACGACGTATTCGAGAACGCCTACAACCGGACCGGGAAGTACACCTTCGAGGACCCGTCCTACGTCGAGGCGGGCAAAAAGATCCAGGAACTCGTGGACATGGGCGCCTATCCCGAAGGCATGAACGGCATCAACTACGACACCGGCGGCTCGCGCATGCTCATCTACTCCGAGAAGGCCGCGATGATCTGCATGACTTCCGGCTTCATCCCCACCGCGAAAACCGAGGCTCCCGATTTCTACGAGAAGAAGCTCGGCTACTTCAACTTCCCGGCGGTCGAGGGCGGCAAGGGCGATCCGGCGGACATCGTGGGCGGCGTGAACGCCTATTCCGTTTCGAACAAATCCAAGGCGAGGGACGCCTCGGTCAAGCTCCTCAAATACCTGAGCGACAAGACCTACGGACAGATGATGGCCGACAGGGCCGGGAGGATCTCCCCCGTGTTCGGCGTCGAGATCAAGAACCCGATGCTGCAGGGCATGTTCAAGATCGCGTCCGATGCCAAACACACCCAGGCCTTCTACGACCAGTTCCTGCCCCCGGAACTCGGCGAGCTGCACAAGGACACGACTCAGGCGCTTTTCGGCAAGACCATGACGCCCGAGGAAGCGGCGAAAAAAATGGAAGCCAAGGCGAAACAGGTCTTCGGGAAATAAGGAAAAAGGTTTTATGACGGACATGACGATGCCGGGACGTTTACCGACACAAACCGGGATAAAAACCGGCCGGAAGGCGAGAATGAAACATCTCCTCACGGTTTTTCTCTTCCTCGCGCCGGCTCTGATCATCTACAGCATCTTCAACGTTTTCGGCGTCGTCATGACCTTTTACTACAGCACGCTGAAATGGGCGGGAATCAGCGCGAACGCGGTCAACATAGGCTTTGCGAACTTTTCCCGCCTTTTCGGCGATCCTCTGCTCTGGCACTCGCTCGAGAACAACCTCGTCCTCGTCGTGGTTTCCATCGGCGTCCAGCTTCCCTTCGGCCTCATCATGGCTCTCCTCATCAACGCGAAGATCAAGGGAGCGAAATTCTTCCGAACGATCTACTTCATGCCGATGCTGCTGTCCACCGTGGCCACGGGCATACTCTGGACGTTGATCTACGACCCGAACTTCGGCATCCTGAACGCGGTCCTGGACGGCGTGGGGCTCGGGGCTTTCCGGAAGGGCTGGCTCGGACTCGAAAGTACGGCCATGGCCGCCGTCCTCGTGACGGTCTGCTGGCAGTACACGCCGATGTACATGATCCTCATGAAGGCGGGGCTCACGAACATCCCGGAGGAGCTTTACGAGTCGGCGAGGATCGACGGGGCGGGCGGCTGGAAGGCTTTTTGGAGCATCACGCTTCCCCTCATGTACGAGACGATCAAAATTTCGGCGATCCTCTCCCTCGTCGGCTCGCTCAAGTACTTCGACCTCATCTACGTGATGACCGGAGGAGGGCCGAACGGGGCCACGGAACTCATGGCGACCTACATGTACAAGAGGGGTTTCGTCGAATTCGACATGGGTTACGCGAGCTCGGTGGCGGCCTTCATGTTCGTCGTGGCCCTGGCGCTCACCCTGGCCGTGCAGTACGCCACGCGCCGCCGCAATTCCTAGGAAGGGACCGGAAATGAATGCTATGAAGAAAATTCCGCTGTACGTCGTTTCCTGCGTCTTTCTCCTGATCATGGGCTATCCGTTCGCGTTCGTGGTTCTCACTTCGTTCAAGTCCCAGATGGAATACATGATGAACATCTGGTCGCCGCCGAAGCAGTTCTTCCTCGACAACTACGTCCACGTCCTGCAGCCCGACTTCCTCCGGTACTTCCTGAACAGCCTCATCGTGGCCACGGTGACGGTGGCCCTCGTCATCCTCGTCGCCTCGCTCGCGAGCTACGCCTTCGCGAAGCTCAGGTTCCGGCTCAACAAGTACCTGTTCACGCTCTTCGTGGCGGGGATGATGATTCCGGTCCACACGACCCTGATCCCGGTGTACGTCCTCGTCAACAAGGCGGGCCTCTTCGACTCCCTGCCGGGCCTCATCGGGCCGTATACGAGCTTCAGCCTTCCCATCGCGGTCTTCATCATGACCGGGTTCTTCAAGGAGGTGCCGCGAGAGCTCGAGGAGGCTGCGGTCATCGACGGAAGCGGCCACCTGACGATCTTCTCCAGGATCATGCTGCCCCTGGCGACGCCCGCGATAGCGACCGTGGGGATCTACAACTACCTGAACACCTGGAACGAGTTCATCTACGCCCTCGTTCTCATAAACAGTCCGAAAATGAAGACCCTGCCCCTCGGCATCAGGGAGTTCTACGGCGTGGAGGCCGTAAACATCCCCGGGGTCATAACCGCCATCGCGGTGGGTACCTTCCCCGTCATGGTTTTCTATTTCTTCGCCCAAGAGCGGGTCATCAACGGTCTCGTATCCGGCGCGGTGAAAGGCTGAATCGATTTTTCGCGGAGGACTATAATTATGGAAAGGCTCAAGGTCAAGGGAAACAAGATCGTCGACACGAATGGAACTCCCGTACTTCTCCGAGGGACCTGCATCGGCGGCTGGATGAACATGGAGAACTTCATCGACGGTTATCCGGGCACGGAATCGGGACTACGCTCCGCGATGGCCGCGACGCTCGGGAAAGCCAAGGCGGAATTCTTCTTCGAGAGCCTGCTCAGGCATTTCTTCAATGCGGACGATCTCGCGTTCATCAAGTCCCTGGGCGGCACGGTCGTCAGGCTTCCCCTGAACTATCGTCACTTCGAGGACGACGCCGCACCCTTCGCTTACAAGGAAGCGGGCTTCGAGCTCCTGGAAGGCGCACTCGACCTCTGCGAGCGGCACGGGATCTACGCGATCCTCGACATGCACGCGGTCCAGGGCTGGCAGAACGCCCACTGGCACAGCGACAACTCCCGGGGCATCTCCCTCTTCTGGAGGAACGCTCAGTTCCAGGACCGCTTCGTCGCGCTCTGGGAGGAACTCGCCCGGCGCTTCAAGGGCAGGTCCGTCGTCGCGGGCTACAACCTCATGAACGAGCCCTGCACCAACGTTCCGGACGGCGACTATCCCTACACCTTCTACGAGAACTACCGGCCCGACTGGGACGCGATGAACCGCGTGTACCGGAGGACCGTGGCCGCGATCAGGAAGATCGATCCCGATCACATCGTGTTCCTGGAGGGCGACTGCTACTCGCACGACTTCGACGGCCTCGAGGCCCCCTTCGCGGACAACCTCGCGTATTCGAGCCACAACTACAACGCGGCGGGCTTCGGGCCCGGCGTCTATCCGGGCGAATTCAGGACGCACCGGGTCGACCGGGCCTTCGAGAACGGTTTCTGGGACAGGGTGAAACAGGACGAGATCTTCAGGTCCCACCAGGGGACCGTGTACGCGGAGAAACACGGCGTGCCGCTCTGGGTCGGTGAGTTCGGTTCCCAGTACAACGGCCCCGCCGAAGAGGTTCCCTGCCGACTCGCGGCCATGGACGACCAGCTCGACGCGTTCAACCGGTTCGGCGCGCATTGGACGACCTGGACCTACAAGGACGTCGGCGTCATGGGCTGGACCGTCCTGCATCCCGAGTCGGACTACATGAGGCTGATCGCTCCCATCCAGGAGATGAAGAAGACCTTGGGCGCGGAGAACTTCACCTTCCGCCACGCGTCCTCGCCCGCGAAGAAGCTCACCGACGAACTCGCCGCGCTCATGGAAAGGACGGCGGGAGAGGGGATCTGCAATCACACGACCAACGTCCTCTGCCTCAACCAGGCCGCCCTGACCGGCTATGCGGCCGGCTTTCTTCTTCCGGTCTACGCCGAACGGTTCAAGGGCATGTCGGAGAAAAGGATCGACGAGGTGCTCTCCTCCTTCGATTTCAAGAACTGCGTCGTCAACCGGGACTTCGCCGATATTCTGAAGAAACGCCTCGGGCCGGCCTAGGAGGAAGAACATGGGCATGACGAACAACCCGGTCCTGCCGGGTTTCCATCCCGATCCGTCCATGATACGGGTCGGGGAATGGTACTACCTCGCGAACTCCACCTTCGAATGGTTTCCCGGCGTCGAGATCCATCGGTCCCGGGACCTCGCGAACTGGGAGCGGCTTCCCTCGGCGCTCCGGAGGAGGAGCCAGCTCGACATGGCCGGGAATCCGCCTTCGGGCGGCATCTGGGCCCCCTGCCTGAGCTGGGCGGACGGCCTGTTCTGGCTCATCTACACCGACGTGAAGCACTGGACCCCGGGCCCTTGGAAGGACACGCCGAACTACCTCGTGACCGCGGAATCGATCGAGGGCCCTTGGAGCGAGCCGGTTTTCCTGAACGGCACGGGCTTCGATCCCTCGCTCTTCCACGACGATGACGGGAGGAAGTGGCTCGTCAACATGGAATGGGACTATCGGAAACCCGAGGGAGCCGGCCGATTCTCCGGCATCCTCCTGCAGGAGTACGATCCGGCGAGGAAGGCCCTGGTCGGCCCGGTAAGGAATATTTTCAAAGGAACTCCCCTAGGCAAGGTCGAGGGACCTCACCTCTACAAGCGGGACGGCTTCTACTACCTCGTAGTCGCCGAGGGCGGGACGCAGTACGAACACGCGGTGAGCGTGGCCAGGTCGAAGTCCCTATTCGGCCCGTACGAGGTCCATCCCGGCAATCCGCTCGTGACTTCGCGCGGCAGGAAGGACCTCGTCCTCCAAAAGGCGGGCCACGGTTCCTGGTGCGGCACGCCCGACGGCAGGACCTTCGCGGCCTTCCTCGTCGGCAGGCCGCTGCCAGGAACGAACCGCTGCGTACTCGGCCGCGAGACTGCCCTGGCCGAGGTCGTCTGGAAGGACGGCTGGCCGCGGCTCAAGGACGGCGGAAACGCGCCTTGCGCGAGCTTCGACGCGCCGGGCGAGCCGCTTCGGCCGAAAACGGTCTACGATTACGATTTCGGGAGCGCGGAATTCAGCGTCGACTTCAAATCGCTGCGGGTCCCTTTCGAGGAGCCGCGCTTTTCCCTGGCGGCCAGGCCCGGCTGCCTCAGGATCAGGGGAGGGGACAGCCTCCAGTCCAGGTTCGGCCAGTCCGTGGTCGCGCGCAGGCAGACGGATTTCTCCTTCGCCGCGGAAACCTGCGTAGACTTCGAGCCCGACACCTTCCATAAAATGGCCGGACTCCTCTATCGCTACGACGAGAGGAGCCAGTTCTATCTCCGCGTTTCGCACGACGAGAGGATCGGCAGGTGCCTCGGACTTCTCGTTCTCGAGCGAGGCTCCTTCAGGATGCCCTTGGGGGACCACGAAACACCCCTGCCGCCGGGACCCGTGCACCTTCGCGTAGAGACGAGGTTCCGGGAAACCCGGTTCTCGTACTCCCTTAACGGGATGGACTGGACGCCCGTCGGCCCCGAGCTCGACGCGGGCGTGCTCTCGGACGACGCGGCGGAGCCCCTCGGCTTCACCGGCGCCTTCGTCGGCATGGCATGTCAGGACGCGGTGTCGAGGACGGCCTCGGCCGATTTCCTGTCGTTTCGCTACATCGTATTATAGGAGACGCATATGAAAGCATTCATAGGAAACAAGGAATACTTCCCCGGGATCGGCTGCATACCTTACGAGGGCCCCGAATCGAAGAACCCGCTGGCGTTCAAGTTCTACGACGCGGGAAGGAAGATCGGAGGCAAGACCATGAAGGACCACCTCCGTTTCTCGGTCGCGTACTGGCATTCCTTCTGCGGGAGCGGTCTCGAAATCTTCGGCGATCCCACGCATCTCTATTCGTGGAACAAGGCGCCCGCGCCCATGGAGGCCGCGGAGCAGCGGCTGGACGCCGCCTTCGAGTTCATCACGAAGATCGGAGCTCCCTTCTACTGCTTCCACGACCGCGACCTCGCGCCCGAGGGCAAGTCTCCCGCGGAATCCGAGAAGAACCTCCTGACGATAGCGAAGAAGGCCAAGGAGCGGCAGAAGGCGACCGGCGTCGAGCTTCTCTGGGGGACCGCGAACGTCTTCCACAACCCGCGGTACATGGGAGGCGCATCGACGAATCCCGACTTCCGCGTGGTGACCCAGGCCGCGGCCCAGGTGAAGGCCGCGATCGACGCCACGATCCTGCTGGGAGGCAAGGGGTACGTGTTCTGGGGAGGCAGGGAAGGTTACATGAGCCTGCTCAACACCGACATGAAGCGGGAGCAGGAGCACCTCGCGACCTTCCTCGCGGCCGCGCGGGACTACGGGAGGAAGCAGGGCTGGAAGGGCGTGTTCTACGTCGAGCCCAAGCCCATGGAACCGACCAAGCACCAGTACGACTTCGACGTGGCAACGGTCGCCGGCTTCCTCCGCAAGCACGGACTCGACAAGGACTTCAAGATCAACGTCGAGGCGAACCACGCGGAGCTCGCGGGCCACGACTTCTTCCACGAACTCACGCTCGCGGCCTCCGAGGGACTCCTCGGCAGCATCGACGCGAACCGCGGCGATCCCCGGAGCGGCTGGGACACGGACCAGTTCCCGACCGACGTGTACGAGACCACCCTCGCGATGCTCGCGGTGCTCAGGATGGGAGGCCTCACGACCGGCGGCCTCAACTTCGACGCGAAGATCCGCCGCGACTCCTCGAACCTCGCGGACCTCTTCATCGCGCACATCGGCGGCATGGACGCCTTCGCCCTCGGCCTGGAAACGGCCTTCGCCGTGATCCAAGGCGGCGAGCTCGATGCGATCGTGAAGGAGCGGTATTCCTCGTTCGACAAGGGCGACGGGAAGAAGTTCGAGAAGGGTAAGCTCGGCCTCGCGGAACTCGCGGCCCTCGCCACGGCCTACGGCGCGGAAGGGTCGTCGAGCGGCAGACAGGAACTCTGCGAGAACATCCTGAACGGGTATCTTTTCGGGAGAAAGTGAAGTCCCGGAGCGCGGCGTTTCGAAGAAGGCGAGAATCGGCTTCAGCCCGGGCAATCGCGACGACGAAACCGTCATGGAAGCGACCGCAGCGGGTCTTCTCGTCAGAGGGCCCGTTGCGAATCTGAAGATCGTCTCCGCCTTTCGTAAGGTTCCTGCTGAAAAATCCCTTCAACGTCTCGTGCGGCGAGGCGGCTCGCTTTCGAAAGTGAACCGGTTTCGTTCGCTGGGTCGGCGTCAGACCGATGATGCTCAGGAAAAAAAGTAAAAAATAAAAAAACTTGACAAATATTTCAATAACTCCATTATATTAATAGTAGTGTTTTTATTTAAAAAGGAACCTGCCGTTATACGATTGTCTCTTGAATCTTCCGCCTTTTTCTTCCGGGATGTTTTCGGCTGTGCGAGGGTTTGTTTCGTTTAATTCCGTTCGGCGATTCTGTCATTTCAAAATGTCAAGGAGGTAGCTATGTGGAAGAACATCAAGATCGGTCCGAAACTCATTTTCGTCGGAATTTGTATCGTTCTGCTCCCTCTGCTCTTGGTCGCTTTTTTCGCCGTGACCCAGGCGAAGACTGCTTTGACCAGGTCGATGGAGGAGCAGATACTGTCCCGGGCACAGGAGTACGCCCAGCTCGTCGACAATGTCCTGGAATCGGAAATCACCTTTGCTCAAGCCACAGCGGCTTCGAAAGAGATCGTGGAAGCGGCTCTTTCCATCAAAAATCAGGGGTACGACAAGAGCGCGGATAAAATCGCCGCCGCGGACGAGAAGCTCGCCTCGATGCTCAAGGTGAAGGAATTGGGAGATAAATTCGAGTCCTGCGTCGTAGCCGATGCAAAGGCGGTTATTTTCGCCACCTCCAGCCCTGCCAACAGAGGAGCCTCCTTGTCCGACAGGCCGTACGTGATGGACGCGCTTTCCGGAAAGCGGTTCGGCATTACGGTAGCAGCCAGTAAATTCACCGGCATGCCCATTTCTCCGATCTCGGTTCCCGTTCGATCGCCGGACGGTAAGGTGATCGGCGTCGTCGTCCATGCTTTGAAGATCGACACCTTGGCCAATATGATCGCCAGCGCCAAACTCGGGGAAACCGGGTACGCCTTCATGATCGACAAGAACGGCATCCTTCTGGCCCATCCGGTGAAGGAGCACATCCTGAAGCTCGATATGAAGACCCAGAAGGGGATGGAAATGATCGCCAAGCGGATGTTGAAGGGCGAACGCGGCGTCGAAGGTTATGTGTTCCAGGGCGTCGTCAAGACGGCGGCCTTCGCGCCTTCTTCCGTGACCGGCTGGGGCGTGTGCCTCAACCTTCCGGACGAGGAGTTCCTCGGCGCGGCCAATCGGATCCGGAACCTCATCATGATCGTGGGAGCCGCGGCCTTCGTGGCGGCCTTCTTCCTGTTCCTCTTCTTCTCGCGCAGCATATCCCGGCCGCTGAAGCTGGGAGTGGATTTCGCGGCGCAGGTCGCCGATGGAAACCTTTCCGCGAACCTCGAGGTCGACCGCGGGGACGAGATCGGCGTCCTGGCCGAGGCCCTGCGCGGGATGGTAGGGAAACTGTCGGCTATAGTTGCGGACGTGCGGGCCGCCTCGGACAACGCGGCGCAGGGAAGCGGTCAGCTGTCCTCGGGTGCGCAGACGCTTTCGCAGGGAGCCACGGAGCAGGCCGCCGCCGTGGAGGAAGTCTCCTCTTCCATGGAGGAGATGGGAGCGAACATCAAGCAGAACACGGACAATTCGATGGCGACGGAAAAGATCGCGATGAAGGCCGCGGAGGACGCCAGGGAGGGCGGTCAGGCCGTTACCGAGACGGTTTCGGCGATGAAGGAAATCGCAGGCAAGATTTCGATCATCGAGGAGATCGCGCGGCAGACGAACCTTCTCGCCCTGAACGCGGCTATCGAGGCCGCCCGGGCGGGTGATTACGGTAAAGGCTTCGCCGTCGTCGCCAGCGAGGTGAGGAAGCTCGCCGAGAGGAGCCAGAAGGCGGCGGGCGAGATCGGCGAGCTTTCGAAGAACAGCGTGCAGGTGGCGGAGAAGGCGGGGACCCTTCTTTCCCGGATCGTGCCTGATATCCAGAAGACGGCGGGACTTGTTCAGGAGATCAGCTCGGCGAGCAGGGAGCAGAACAGCGGGGTGGAGCAGATCAACAAGGCCCTGCTTCAACTCGACCAAGTGATCCAGCAGAACGCGGCCTCCGCGGAGGAACTGGCGGGCACGGCGGAGGAAATGAACGGGCAGGCTATGCAGCTCCAGGAGTCGATGAGCTTCTTCAAGACGGGGGAAGGCTATGCGCCGGCCGCCCGGCCTGCGGCGAGAAAGCTCCTGACGCAGGAAGGCGGGAAGGCCCCCGTGCAGAATTCTCCGAAGGGCGAGGCTTCGACCTCCATCGTCCCCGCTGAAGACGACGTCACCGAGGAAGCCTTCGAGCAGTACTGAGAAAGACGCCGAGGCGGACTCGACCTCCGTCCGCCTCGGAACATATTCTTCGCTTCGGCCGGGAAGGAATTCCGAATCGGCCCTTTTTCGTTTTCCGCCCGTCCTCACAGCCTTCCGAACGCGGCGCCCGAACGGGCTCGATCGGCTGGATCGCGAAGCCGCCCTGCGGAAACACGGCCGAAAACGCAAATCGGATAAAACGTGCTATAGTATATTATCATGCACCGGCCCGGAACCGGCTTCCGGCTGGCGGCAATCGAGTGGAATAAATCGGGAGTATCGTCATGAAGAACGCTTTCCTCGCGTACATCGCCGCAGCCGTGCTGTCCGTCCTCGCATCCTGTGAAACCTTCGACGAATGGCGGGAAACGAACGACGGTCGGGACTTCGAGGCGGGCAAGGCTCCGGTAGAGAAGTACTTCGCGGCAGACTTAGGCGAGGTCGTGCCCCTGGTTGAAAAGGGCGTTCTTCCGCCGGACCTGACCTTGAAGGGGTCGTGGGACGTGGGAGGGAGCGTTTCCTATCCCGACAAGACTCTGCTGGAGCACGCCTTTACCGACAAGAGGAAGACCGACGAGCAGAAGCTTTCCTATGCGAAGAAGCTCCTGAACAAGGGCGCCAGGTTCGATGATGCGCGAATCCTGTGGATCGCCTATCGGAACATGCAGATGGCGGCGAACATCCTCGGTCCCTGCATCGAAAAGGGGCTGCAGGTGAACGCGAAAATCTCCTTCGCCCATGAGAAGAACGTAGAACCCAGCAAGTACGCCTCGACCCTGCTTCATTGGGCGTCGGCGTCGTCCCTGATCGATTTGACGAAATTCCTGCTTGCGAAAAACGCCGATCCCTTCGCGAAGACGATCGACTCGGGCGAGTTCGTCGACTCGAAAACGAAGGTGAAGTACGAATTCCTCAAGGGGAGCACGCCCTTCGATTGGTGCAGGATCTCCCCCTACGGCGCTGCGGGCCTGAAGCTCCTGAACGAGCACGTCGCGGGCAGGTTGAAGGACGATCCGCGGTATCACGAACTCGTCCTCTCGCCCCGGCTCAAGGTGGTCGTGGTCGCGAGCAGCGCGGACCCGGCTCATCCTCTGAAGCACGCCTTCGACGGCGATCCCGCCACCTACTGGAAGGCGAAGGACGAGGCGCGGGAGGCCTGGATCGAATTCTCGGTATCGAGCGACACGCTTCAGGGCTTCTCCGCGGACTTCGCCGTGCCCGAGGGGAATCCCTCGACCGTGGGCGGCTTCCTCCTCGACCTCTCGCCCCTCAAGTCCGCGAAGGTCGTGCATCAGTTCGCGGTGGAGGGGCCGAAGGCGAAGGGACTCAAGATCGCGATCTGGAAACTGACCGGCAACTATCCCAACATCATGCCGGTGCCGAAGTACGTCTACAAGGGGAACCGCATCGCACTGACCGGGCAGACGGTCAGGGACTCCGGAGCGAAGGCCAACATCCTGGAGTACCGGGTCGGGAACGAGTTCTACATCGAGTCGGGAAAACAGTGGGAGCGGAACCTTTCCTGGAAGACGATCAAGGTCTTCCTCACGGGCTGGAACGGCGAGGCCGCGTCCTTCGGCGAAATACGGTTCAAGGAGAATTGACCGTGAGGTTTCCGGTTTTTTTCCTCGCGTGGGCGGTCTTTTTCGCCGCGGCGGTCTGGGCGCCGGGCCTGGCGGCGGATGTCGAGCTCGTACTCCAGAGGAGCCACGCCGCCCCGGTCGTCGGCGTCGCGGCGGAGAAGGGCGGAGCTATGATCGCGACCTGGGATGTACGGGGATTCGTGAAATTCTGGGACACGAGGCTGAACCTTCTCCACGCCACGGTAGAAACAGGCGGGGCGAAGCCGTCTTCGGTGGGAAGCTGGACGGCAGGCGGAGTCCGGATTTTCCGGGAGGACGGCTCCGCAGTCTTCGCGGGCACGGACGGCCGTACGCGGGAGGCGTCGCCGCCCTCGAAGGCCCTCGCCGTGGCGGCGTCCGCGGACTCCGAAGCCGTCGTCGAAGGCGGGGCCGTGAAGCTCAGGAGGGCGGGAGCGAAGGATGCGGTCATCGCGTCCGGCTTCGGCGCGGGCGAGGTGCCCGCGGCGTGCATCGATGCCGGCTCCGTCGTCGTGGCGGGAAGGGAGGCGGTTTACGTCCGGGCTGCCGCCGGAGGTCAGGTGAAAAAGCTCGCCGCGCCCTGGGCCTCCCGCTTCAAGCCGGTCTCGGTCTCGGCCTTCGAGGGCTCCCTCGCGATCGCGGCCTCGGACGCGAACGTCTACGTCCTTTCCGCGGGGAAGGACGCCTTTCTCAAGCTGCGGGGGCTGGAGGCCGCACCGCTTTCCGTCGCTATCGACCGGGGAACGGTCCGTGCCGTCGACGAGGACGGATCCCTCGTTTCCTGGAACGAGGGGAACGGGACCGTCTCGGAGAAGAAGCGCGGCACCGGCTTCGTCCGACTCGTATCGAGCGACGGGCTTCTCGCGGCCCCGAAGAGGGACGGCACGGTCTTTCTCCGGGAAGCCGGCTTCGAGGCTTCCGGGCGGGTCCTCGGGCAGGAACTCGATTACCCCGAACGGATCGTCTCCGGCCCGGAGAATTCCCTCATGTTCACGGCAAGGAACGCGCTCAGGAGGGTCTCGGTCGCCGGGCTCACGGGCAAGAGCCGGGAGAAGATTCCCGGCCTCGTCGACGCGGCATGGGACGAAAACAGGAAGAGTTACGTTCTCGTGGCCGACAAGGGAGCGAAGTCGTTCGAGGTCCGCGTCGCGGACGAAACCTTGAAGAAGACGAAACTTTCCTTCGAGGTCGGAAAGGGCTCGGTCCCTCCCGCCCTCTATGCCGCGGCGGAGGGGAGGTTCCTCTTACGGACGGACCTGCGGGACGGCTATGCGGAAATGCTCGCCGGAGAATGGAAGGGAAGCGAGGCGTTCGGCACGCCCTTCCACGTGGCGGGCGGCGCATCAGGCTGTATGGCCCCGGGAGCCGCTTCGGTCGGCGTGGGATCCTATATCGGCGAATGGGAAGCCATCTCCGAAGGCTCGGAAAGGGACTTCCTCCGTAACGCCGGCGGCCGGATCTTCGGCTTCTCCGGGGACGGCAGGTTCGCCTACGGCACGGACGGAGGCAGTCTGAGGATCCACGACGTCGCCGCGAATAAGGAACGATCGATCGCGGTCGGAAAGACGATCTCGGCCGCCTGCCTTTCCCCGGATTTCCGCGAGATCTGGATCCAGGACGGGGAGAGGAATTTCCTCCGGTATACGGCCGACGGCGTCCTCGTCGAGAAGAAAAAACCGGTCGATCTCCGTTTCCTCCGTCTCTGCCCTCTCTCTGCCTTCGGGAAGAACCTTTTCTGCGGGCTCGCGGACACGGGCGAAATCGCGATCTGCGATCCCGTGACCGGAGGGGTCGTCTACTTCTTCTCCTCGGGGGAGAACTGGCTCTTCACGACCCCGGACGGATACTGGGACGGCTCGCGGGGCGCCTCGAAGCTCCTCGCCGTCAGGGTCAAGGGAAAGCTCTTCAACATCGACCAGTTCGCGGCCCGCAACAACAGACCGGACCTCGTGCTTTCGAGGCTCGGCTGCACGGACGCCGACCTCGTCGGCCATTTCGCTGCCCAGTACCGGAAGCGGCTCGCGAGGATGGGAATCTCCGAGACGGCCCTGGCGCGGGACTTCGAGATTCCCGAGGCGAGGATCCTCTCCTCGGCCCGGGACGGGAAATTCCTCCGCCTCTCCCTCGGGTTTCAGGCCGCCGCGAGGAGGCTCAGGAGCTGCCAGGTCTACGTGAACGACGTCCCGCTCTACGGCGCCTCGGGCCTGCCCGTTTCCGGCCTGCGGGCCGAGGCGGAGACGAGGATCGAGCTCTGCGCGGGGGAGAACAAGATCGAGGTCTCCTGCCTGGACGAGGGAGGCGTCGAAAGCTACCGAGCCCTGACCAGGCTCCGCTGGGACGGGAAGCCGGTGCCCGATCTCTATTTCCTCGCCTTCGGCGTGTCCGAGTACGCGGATCCCGCGATCAACGACCTTTCCTTCGCGGCCAAGGACGCCCGGGACCTCGAGGCGGCGTTCAAGGCAATGGCCGGAAGGGGCTACGGCAGGGTCTTTTCCCGGGTCTACGCCGACGGGAGCGCGACGAGGGCCAATGTGGCCGCGGCGAAGGCCTTTTTCAAGGACGCACGGCCCGACGATACGGCCGTGCTCTTCATCTCCGGCCACGGAAAACAGGAGAGGAGGATCGACGCGGCGGGCCGCGCCGTCTACGATTTCTTCTACGTCACCGCGGACGCGCGTATGGCGGACCTCCCCGGAACCGCGGCCGACTTCGAAAGCGTCGAGGACCTTCTCCAGGGCATAGGACCGCGGCAGAAGCTCTTCCTCATGGACACCTGCGAGTCGGGCGAGGCCGACGTCTCCGCTTCGCCGAGGTCCGGTTCCGCCGCGGCCGTCGGGACGAAGGGGCTCGCCGCACGAACGCTTTCTTCCGCGGGCGCGAGGAGCGTGACCGTCGAGCGGCGCGAACCGGCCTCGAGGAAGGAATTCGCCGGGGCGCTCGCCGAACGGGACCGGTTCATCTACAACGACCTCGTGCGCAGGTCCGGTGCGATCGTCTTTTCCTCGAGCCGCGCCGACGAGTTTTCCCTGGAGTCCGATGCCTGGCGGCAGGGGGCCTTCACCCGCGGGATCCTTTCGGCGCTCGAGGGCGGGAAGGCGGACGCGGACGGCGACGGATTCCTCTCCGTGGACGAGCTTCGGGAGTACGTGTCCGCCGAGGTGCCGAGAATGGTCAAGGAGATAGACGCGCGCGCCGAGCAGCATCCGACGGTGGACCGGGACAACCTCTTCGTGAAATTCGGCTTCCCCCTGCGGCGCGCGCGGTAGCCAGGCCCCTCGCCGACCGTTTTCGTCCCAAGCGCGCTCGTCCCGCGGCCTCCCCGCCATGACAAAATCCGGACTTTCGTGGTAGACTCCCGCCATGGCACAACAGCAGGAACCGAACAAGATCATCTACTCCATGATCGGGGTAGGCAAGGTTTTCAACCAGAAGACCGTCCTCAAGGACATCTATCTCTCCTATTTTTACGGCGCCAAGATCGGCGTCATAGGCCTCAACGGCTCGGGGAAGAGCACGCTCCTCCGCATCATGGCCGGCGTCGAGAAGGAATTCCTCGGCGAGACCGTGGTCACTCCCGGTTACACCATCGGCTTTCTGGAGCAGGAGCCCCCGCTCGACCCGGAGAGGACCGTCAGGGAAATCGTCGAAGAAGGGGTCCAGGAGACCGTGGACCTCCTCCGGGAATTCGACGCAATAAACGAAAAATTCGGCGAGTCCATGTCCGACGACGAGATGAACGCCCTCCTCGAGAAGCAGGGCAAGGTGCAGGAAAAGCTCGACCACCTCGGCGCCTGGGACCTCGACTCGCAGCTGGAGATGGCGATGGACGCCCTGCGCTGTCCGCCGCCCGAAACCAGGATCAAGGTCCTCTCCGGAGGCGAGAAGCGGCGCGTGGCCCTCTGCAGGCTCCTCCTCAGGAAGCCGGACATCCTCCTCCTCGACGAGCCGACGAACCACCTGGACGCCGAGACCGTCGCCTGGCTCGAGCACCACCTCCAGCAGTACGAGGGAACGGTCATCGCCGTGACCCACGACCGGTACTTCCTCGACAACGTCGCGGGCTGGATCCTCGAGCTCGACCGGGGAGAGGGAATCCCATGGAAGGGCAACTATTCCTCCTGGCTCGAGCAGAAGCAGAACCGCCTCAGGCAGGAGGAGAAGAAGGAGACCGAGCGGCAGAAGACCCTCCAGCGCGAGCTCGAGTGGATCAAGCTCTCGCCCAGGGCCCGTCAGGCGAAGAGCAAGGCGAGGATCAACGCCTACGAAAGCCTCCTCACCGAGGATACGGCGAAGCGCGAGAAGGACCTCGAGCTCTACATCCCGCCGGGGCCGAGGCTCGGAGACGTGGTCATCGAGGCCGCCGGGGTGCGCAAGGCCTACGGCGAGAACATCCTCGTGGACGACGTGAACTTCTCCATTCCGGCCGGCGCCATCGTGGGCATCGTCGGCCCGAACGGCGCGGGAAAGACCACGCTCTTCAGGATGATCACGGGCCAGGAAAAACCCGACTCGGGAACCATCCGCGTGGGCGAAACCGTGAAGCTCGCCTACATGGACCAGCTCCGGGAGAAGCTCGACCCGAATAAATCGATCTGGGAGCTGCTCTCGGGCGGCCTCGACCTCGTGAAGCTCGGCAGGCGGGAGATGAACTCCCGGGCCTACGTCGCCCAGTTCAACATCCTGGGAGCGGACCAGCAGAAGAAGATCGGCGTGCTCTCCGGCGGCGAGAGGAACCGGGTCAACCTCGCCCTCATGCTCAAGGAAGGCGCGAACGTCCTCCTGCTCGACGAACCGACGAACGACCTGGACGTGAACACGATGCGCGCTCTCGAGGAAGGGATTCTCGGCTTCGCCGGCTGCGTCCTCGTGGTGAGCCACGACCGGTGGTTCCTGGACAGGATAGCGACGCACATCCTCGCCTTCGAAGGGGACTCGAGCGTGTTCTGGTTCGAGGGGAACTACACCGAGTACGAGGAGAACCGAAAACAGAGGCTCGGCGAGGCCGCCTCCCAGCCTCACAGGATTAAGTACCGGCACCTCACCCGCTAGGCCGGCCGGGAGCGGGGCCCGGAAGCCTCGTTCCGCGGGAGCGGCCGCTCTTCCGGCCGGGAGCGGCCGTAAGGTGCCGTCTCCGTCCGCGCGAGGAACGAACAGCGTGCAGAGAATAGAACTCCCCCTTCTTCACGACCATCATTCCCACGGCAGCCTCTACGCCGCCCTCGGCGGGTGCCCGGACCTCTCCGGGCTCGCCTTCGACGAGGCTCGAAGCCTGCTCGCGTCCCTGCCCGAAGACCGCCTCACGCTCGTGACCGGCTACAGGTCCGGCGTCCACCGCCTGGAGAAGAGCGAGCTGGACGCCCTTCCCCCAGCCCTCGTCGCGGACTTCAGCCTGCACGGCTTCCTCTGCACGGGTCGCGCCCTTCCCCTGCTCCGCGAGACCTTCCCGGAAATCGCCGTACACAGGGACGACAGGCCCTGGATGGAACGCAACATCGCCCGGCTTTTTTCCCTCTACGTGAAGTTCGCCGGGCTCGACGAGGCCAAGCTGGCCGAGTTCTTCCGCCGTCTCGAATCGGTCGGCACGGGTTCCACGGAGGACATGAGCGCGAGCGCCGAGGCCCTGCGCCTCATTGCCGCGACGCCCTTCCGCGACCGCTTCGCTTTGTGGGTTTCCCCCGAGGAGGAGGCCCGGCTTTTCCCCGAGGAAAGACCCCTGGTGCGGGGGATCAAGCTCTACCTCGACGGGTCTCTGGGCTCAAGGACGGCCGCGATCGAAGGCCGCTTCGACGACGGAAGCGAGGGCTTCCTGACCTGCTCGGACGAAGCCCTGTCGGAGCTCGTTTTCCGGTACGGAAGGAATTACGACTTGTCGTTGCACGCGATAGGGGAGCGCGCGATAGCCCAGGCCCTCACCTGCCTCGCCCGCCTCGGCCGCGGGGGGCTCGGCCGGCGGGGAGTGCGTCTCGAGCACGTGCAGTTCATCACGAAGGACCAGGCGTGGGCCGCAAAGGACCTGGGCCTCGTCCTTTCCATGCAGCCGAACTTCACGGAAGACTCGGTACTCTACGCCGATCGCCTGGACCCGGAGCGGCGTGCCGCGAACAATCCCTTCCGCATGCTCCTGGACGAGGTCGGGTTCAAGGCGGGCGAGGATCTCGTCTTCGGTTCCGACGGGATGCCCCACGGAGCGGCCCACGCGTTCCGTTGGAGCCTCTTCCCCCCGTACCCCGGCCAGACCCTCGGCGTCGACGAACTCGTCGCAGGGTACGGAGTGGCCTGCGGAAAGAGCGGGACGATCTCCCTTAAGGTCGACGAAAGAAACGCGACCGTGGAACTCGTTCCAGCCTTAGGAGACGATTCATAAATGTGATATAGTGGGGGATATGAGGGGTTCCGTGGGGCTGTTGTTCGTTTTGTTTCTTGTTTTTTTCTACCCGCCTGCCCTGACATCGTGCAAGGCCGTCGTGACCGCGCCCCCTCAGAAGGAAAGGTCCTTCGCGGCGGTCGACGATTTCCTCTATCAGCTCCGGAACGTGGACCTCGACCTCGTCGGCAAGAGCGGCTACGACCTCGCAATCATCGACTATTCCAAGGACGGATCCGCGGAAGGCAAATGGAAGGCCTCCGAGATTTCCTCGGTCAAGGCCAAGGGGGCTTTTATTCTCGCCTATCTTTCCATAGGCGAAGCCGAGTCCCACCGCTCCTATTGGCAGCCCCTGTACACGCCCGGCAATCCTTCATGGCTGGGCAGGCGGAATCCGGATCGGCCGAGCAGCTACAAGGTGAAGTATTGGTACGCTGAATGGAAGAAGATCGTGAAGGACTACCTTTCGGAGATCGCCGCCCAGGATTTCGACGGCGTCTACCTCGACCTCGCCGACGCATACGAGTATTGGTCCGACGTGGGAAACGGCGAGAGCGAGCTTCTCACTACGGTCGACGCGGCCGACAGGATGGAGTCCTTCGTGAAGGAGCTGGCGGATTACGCGCGGAAGGACCTCGGGAAAATCTCCTTCATCGTCTGCCCCCAGAACGGAACCGGCATGATGGAAGATGCCTCCGATTCCTCGGCTTATGCGGAAAGCATCGACGCGGTCGGCGCCGAGGACACGTATTTCTTCGGGGACTCGGGAATCGACAACGCGTGGAATCCCCGGTCCGACGTGATCGGCAATCTCGATTCCTTCCGCTCCGAAGGGAAGAAGGTGTTCGTCGTGGAATACCTCTCGAAGGGGAACTCGACCGCGGTTAGGTCGTTCTACGAGGCGGCGAGGTTGAAGGGGTACGTCCCCTTCGCCACGAGCCGCGAGCTCGACACCCTCCGCGTCAACTCCGGATTCGAACCGGACTGAAGGAGGCGGCGCGAAATGCCCGAAAGATCGAACACCGACGAGCGGGTTCTCAGGGACGCCGAGGTCGTCCTCGAAGGAGGAGGCGGTTCGAATCCGTTCAGGAAGATCCTCCCGTTCCTCGGCCCCGCGTTCATCGCGAGCGTCGCGTACGTCGATCCCGGGAATTTCGCCACGAACATCCAGGCGGGGGCGGCCTTCGGCTACCGTCTCGTCTGGGTCGTGTTCGCGAGCAACCTCATGGCCATGCTCATCCAGGCGCTGTCCGCCAAGCTCGGAATCGCCACGGGGAGGAACCTGGCCGAGCACTGCAGGGACGCCTTCACGAAACCCGTGGTTTCCGTCATGTGGCTTCTCATGGAACTCGTCGCAATGGCGACGGATCTCGCGGAATTCCTCGGGGCGGCGCTCGCCTTCAATCTTCTTCTCGGCGTTCCGCTGATCGTTGGGGGCGTGCTGACGGCGATCGCCACGTACCTCATCCTGGGACTGGAGCGCTTCGGCTTCAAGCCCTTCGAGGCGGTGATCACGGTTTTCGTCTCGGTGATCGCCGCGTGCTACGTGGTCGAGACGTTCCTGGAGAAGCCGGATTGGAGGGCGATCGGCCTCAGCGTCGTGCGGCCGGGCTTCGAGGGCCCGGAGAGCGTCCTCCTCGCGGCGGGGATCCTCGGGGCGACCATCATGCCGCACGCGATCTTCCTCCACTCGGCGCTCACCCAGGGAAGGATCCGCGTCACGGACGAGCGCAAGCTCAAGAGGCTCTACCGGTTCGAGATCGTGGACGTCGTCGCGGCGATGGGGATCGCGAGCCTCGTGAACGCAGCCATGCTCGTCATGTCCGCGGCGACCTTCCACGTGAGCGGTCACAACGACGTCGCCACCATCGAGGAGGCGCACAAGACCCTGGAGCCTCTGCTCGGGAAGGCCTCGAGCTGGATCTTCGCCCTGTCGCTTCTCGCTTCGGGGCTTTCCTCCTCCGCAGTGGGAACGAGCGCCGGGCAGATCATCATGCAGGGATTCCTCAGGAAGCAGATACCGCTCTGGATCCGGCGTCTCGTGACGATCCTTCCCTCTCTCCTCGTCATTCTGATCGGACTCGACCCGACCCGGACCCTCGTCGTGAGCCAGGTAGTCCTGAGCTTCGGCCTCCCCTTCGTCATCGTGCCCCTCATCCGGTTCACGACGGACCGGAGGCTCATGGGACCTCTCGTGAACAAGGCGGCGACCACCGCCTGCGCCGTCGCCGTGGCGGCGGTCGTCATCGCGCTCAACCTGTTCCTGATCGTTCAAATCTTCGCCGGAGGCGGTCCATGAAACGAATTCTTCTCCCCCTCGACGGCTCCGTCTCCGCCGAGCGGGTCCTAGGCCCCGCCGCGCGGATCGCCCGGAGATTCGGCGCGGAGCTCGTTCTCGTCCACCTGCTGGAAAGGAACGCGCCGAAGACCGTTCACGGCCAGTCCCATCTCCGCGACCCCGGAGCCGCGGAGACCTACCTCCGCGGCGTAGCTGATTCCGGATTGTTCGCGGGCGTGCGCGTGAGCGTCCACGTCCACGGCGAGTCGGTCGACGACCTCGCGGGGGGCATCGTCTCCCACGCCGAGGAACTCGCCTCCGACCTCGTGCTGCTCACGGTCCACGGCATCACGGGATTCACCGGGAGGTTCCACGGAAACATCGCCCAGCACGCGCTCTTCCAAGGCTCGGGTCCCGTCCTCCTCTTCAAGGGGGAGGCGAAGGACGCCGAGGCGGATTTCAGGAAGATCCTCGTCCCTCTCGACGGAGATCCCGCCCACGAGATCGTCCTGCCTCTCGCCCTCGATTGGGCACTCGCCTACGGCGCCGAGATTCATCTCGTCAGGGTTCTCGGTACCGCCTTCACGTTCAAGGAGCGTCCAAGGCTTTCCGCGAGACTCATGCCCTCGGCCTCCGAGGAGGTGGCGGAAATGGAGGGAAGGGAAGGACTCGCGTACCTTGACGGCGCCAGCCTTCCCCTTCGCCGGGCGGGCGTTCCGGTCAGGATCGGTCTCCTCCGGGGAAGCGTCGCTTCGAAGGTCGGGCGGTACGCGAAGGCCGAGGGGATCGATCTTCTCATGCTCGGTTCACACGCACGGTTCGGGACGTCGGCGTTCTGGATGGAAAGCGTCGGGCAGAAGCTCATGAACCGACTCTCAGTTCCCGTGCTCGTCTGTCCGGCCTGCGCGGAGAGGCCGTGATGCCCGACGGTTCCGGGAAAGCCTAGGACCGTCTTTTACCTTCGGGCTTCACGAGGAAGAAGGTCGCCGCCACGAGGACCGCGAATCCGACGTAGAGTGCGGTGAACACCCAGGGGGGGAAGTCGTGAAACAGCAGGGTTCGGATGATCCTCGTCACGAGGGGGATCTCGCGCTCGAAGACCTGCCCGGCCGCCCTGCGGAGATCGTACTCCCAGACGGTGAGCGGACAGAGAAAACCGACGAGGCCCTCGATACCCACGAAGACCACGGCTGCGAGGTGGGAGATGCGGAAGGAGCGGTTGCGGAACCATTCGCCCCTCCGGCCCGTCGGCGCGTGTCGGGACAGGACGGCTCCCGCGAGGACGACGGCCTCGCCGCCCACGCAGAACAGGAAGAAGAGAAAATGCGCGATCAGGATTCCGTCGGCGAGAAGCGCGTAGGCGTTCATGGGCGCGTAGGCCGCTTGGGCGGTTTCCCGCCGCTCCGCTTTTCCCCGCCCGCCCTGAGATAATCCCGGTAGGCGTCGAGGAACATCTTGCGGGTGCTTCCGAACTGCTCCCCGCGATACGCGGAATCGAGGAACTCGATCTTGAAATACGGCCGGGCGAAATCCGGGATGAAACCGACGATCTCTTCCTTGAGAGAGGCCTTGATCTCGGGTATCAGGGCGAGCGGTCCGTATACGAAGACGCGCTTGGGGAAGAGCGTCGTGAACAGCATGGCGATGCCCCGGCTCATGGCTTTCACCGCCTCCGTCAGGACGGGATGCGACGCCATGTCCCGGTGGGCCATGACGTATTCGTGGAACGACTCTTCCTTCTCGGGGGCGTCGGGGTAATCTTTTCGGAGGTCGGGGACTATGCTCCAAAGCGCCGCCTCGGTCTCGAGGCAGCCCGAGGCGCCGCAGCTGCATTTCTTCGGTTTCGCGTCGGACAGTTTCCAGTGCCCGAATTCGCAGACTCCGCCTACGCTCGAACTCAGGACCTTCCCGCCGTTCGCGTACGAGGCGCCGATGCCGTACCCCCAATGGACGAGAAGGGCATCGGTCGCCCGGAGCTCCTTGTCCCGCGCGAGGAGGTACTCGAGGCCCGAATCGAGGACCCGGTGGAGGGATATGGGGGTTTTAGCCGCCTTCTCTAGAAGGTCGAAGCTGAGCTTCTTCAGGGCGGGCCAGCGGGCGGCGAATATCCATCGCCGTTTCTCGGTGTCCATGAAGCCGGGAACGCTGAGACAGATTCCGAGGAAATCGGAATCTTCCGGTATCCGGGCCTTCAGGGAATCCACCGCTTTTGCGAATTTTTCCACGAATTCCCCGTTCGTGGTCTTGCGTTCGAGGAGGACTTCCTCGGTCGCCATGCATTCCTCGAAGGCGTTGATGAGGACCGCCTTCATGGTTCGGGAGCTGATGTGGACCGCGACGGCGGTGAAACGGTTCTTGTTCGGATACAGACTTATCTCGGGCCTTCCCTGCCGTTTCTCGGTCCTGTCCTTGCGCTCGAGGACGAGTCGGTCGCGGGCGAGTTCGTTCACCTCGTGCGAAACGCTCGTCGGGCGGAGCTCCAGATTCTTGATGATCGCGGTTCTCGTCGTCCCCGGCTTTCGGCAGATCTCCGCGAATACGGCCGCCTTCTCGGCGTCCTTCATTCGGTACCGGCCGTCCGCGTGGATGTCGAGGATGGCGAGATCGAATCCGCCCTCCGGGAGAGCTGATCTGGTTGTCATCAGGTAAGATTTCTCCTTCGTCGTTGCCTCTCTTATACAACAAGGGCGTCCGATCGACAAGGACCGCTTATCCGCGGACGGGCCTCGTCGAACCCGAGAATGATTTCCCGAGAAAGATTTCTCTTGCGAAACTGAATATAATAACATAATATGATAATTAAAAAGGAGACGCAAGAGGGGATTATGAGCGACAACGCTAAGCTCGCCGTGAACGGCGGCCCGAAGACGATCGACATCGAGCCCGAGGCGATGTTCCATTGGCCCGTCGTGACGCGGGAGGACGAGGACGCCGTTCTCGAAGTTCTCCGGGCGGGGACGATGAGCGGGACGGACGTGACCAGGAAATTCGAACGGGAGTTCGCGGATTGGATGGAGGTCGACTACGCCCTCGCCTTCTGCAACGGCACCGCCGGACTTCTCTCCGCCATGTGGGCGTGCGGCGTCGGGGCCGGCGACGAGATCGTCTGCCCGTCGATGACCTACTGGGCGAGCGCCGCTCCCGCCCTCACCCTCGGCGCCACGGTGAATTTCGCGGACATCGAGGAGGACTCCCTCTGCATCGATCCCTCGGACATCGAGCACCGGCTCTCCGACCGGACCAAGGCGATCGTCGTCGTGCATTACGCTGGCCACCCCTGCGACATGGACCGCATACTCGAGATCGCCCGGAGGCGGGGCGTGAAGGTGATCGAGGACGTCTCCCATGCCCAGGGCAGCCTCTACAAGGGAAGGAAGTGCGGGACCTTGGGCGACATCGCCGTGATGAGCCTCATGGCGGGAAAGAGTTTCGCCATAGGGGAAGGCGGAATCATGACGACGAACGATAGGTCGCTCTACGAACGCTGCATCGCTTTCGGGCATTACGAAAGGACGGGGGCTCCTTCCCGGTTCAATCCCAAGGACAACCAGGTGACCGATCCCGGACTCCGCGTTTTCTCAGGTATAGCCCTGGGCGCGGCGAAGCACCGCATGAACCAGACCGTGAGCGCCATGGGACGGGTTCAACTCAGGCATTATCCCGCGAGGATAGCGGAGATTCAGAAGGCCTTGAATCTTTTCTGGGAGAGGCTCGAGGGTGTTCCGGGCCTGAGGCCCCACCGGATCGATCCGGCGGGAGGCTCCACCATGGGGGGCTGGTACTATCCCCACGGTCTCTACAGGGCGGATGAACTCGGCGGTCTTCCCTGCTCGAGCTTCTGCGAGGCGGTGCGCGCGGAGGGGTTCGCGGCGTGCTTCCCGGGGGCGAACAAGCCGCTGCATCTTCACCCGTTCTTCCACGAGGCCGACGTATTCAGGCAGGGACGGCCGACCGCCGTCGCGTTCGGCCAGAGGGACGTCCGCCAGGGGAAGGGGACCCTGCCGGTTTCGGAGCGCATCGACGAGATCTGCTTCACCGTGCCCTGGTTCAAGCACGTCGACGAAGGAGTCGTCGACCGGTACGCGGCCGCCTTCCGGAAGGTGGCCGCGGGCGCAGGAACGATCGGGGGAGGAAATTGACTTTTTCCCGAAAGCATTATTTAATGTTTATTAACATATGATGTTCGTTAAAAGGAGGGAAGAATGAAGAAGACTATTCGCGCAGTCGTGTTTTTCCTGGTCTGCGTCCTGCTCCTCGGCGGCGCCGCGTACGCGGGCGGCGGCAAGGAGGCGAAGGGCGGCCCGGTGAAGCTGTCGGTCTGGGGAGGATTCCCGGAAATGGAACCCTTCTACAAGTACGCAGCCGCCGAATACAAGAAGACCCATCCCGACGTCGAGGTGACGGTGCTTTCCCAGCCGCTCAGGGAATTCGAGCAGAAGCTGTCGGCGACGATCCCCTCGGACACCGCTTCCGACATCATCGAGATTTCCGTGTACGCCAACCAGAAATTCATCGAGGCGGGGCTCATACCCGAGCTGCCCCCGAAGGTGAAGGACTTCTTCACCGCCCAGGGACGGTACAGCGACTTCGCCAAGGCGAACAACACCATCAAGGGCAAGCTCTACGGCCTGCCGCTGTTCCAAGGCCGCACCGCCCTCTTCTGGAACAAGACGATGTTCCAGGAAGCCGGCCTTTCGGGACCTCCCAAGACCTTCACCGAGATGGCCGAGTACGCCAAGAAGCTCGCCAAGACCGAGAACGGCAACCTCGTCCGCAGCGGCCACAGCCTCCGGCTTTCCGGGCAGGGCTCGGGCGTGGCTGAGAAGTTCTGGTTCGTGCTCTACCCGATGGGGGGCAACATAATCCGTGAAGGAAAGGAGAAGGGAAAGTATCACGCAGCCTACGACAACGAGGCCGGAAGAAAGGCCCTCAAGTACTACATCGACGCTGTCCACGTGGACAAGTGGGACAGCCACGCCATCAAGCACGACGCGGACGCCTTCGAGCTCGAGAAGACCGCGATGTTCTTCCGCGAATCCTGGGTCATCGGCGACATCGCCAGGAAAGCGCCGAACCTCAAGTACGACACCGCGCCCGTGCCCGCCGACGCGCGCTGGGGAAGGATCACCAATCCCGTCAACCTCTACGTGACCCGGAGCTGCAAGAATCCCGACGTCGCCTGGGACTTCGCCATGTTCATGAACGATCCGAAGAACCTCGTGTGGCTCCTGGACAACGTGGGCTGGCTCCCCGTGCGTCAGGACGTCGACCTGAACCCGATCTTCGAGAAGAAGCCCCAATTCAAGGCCTTCGTCATGAACGACCCGAAGTACGAGGAATACGGCTACTTCATCATCGCCTGCTTCGACGAGATCATGACCAAGCTCGCCGAAAGGCTCGTGGCCGCCTACCTCGACAAGTCCCTCGCGAACAATCCCGAGGGCATCGCAAAGGCCGTCGCCGCGGCGGCGAACGAGACGAACGAAATCCTCAAGAAAGCGAAACTCTACAGCGAGTGAATTCTCGTGGAGGCGGCCCGACGGCCGCCTCCTTCCTTTCCCAATTCTACGAAGGCGGAAGCGATATGTCGTTCAACGGATCAGCGTCAAAGGCCGGGATCGGCCGGACGGAATACAAGAAACGGGTGTTCGCGTACGCGGCCATCATACCCGTCATCGTGATTTTCGCGTTTCTCAGGATCGTGCCGATCCTGCAGAACTTCCTCTACAGCTTCTTCGATTCCACCGTGGTGAATCCCCTCCAGGAGTTCATCGGTTTCACCAACTACCTCGAACTCCTCGAGGACAAGCTGTTCGTCATTTCCCTGGTGAATACGACGCTCTTCGCGGTCTTCGTGACCTTCCTCAGCGTCTTCATCGCCCTCTTCGTGGCGGTACTGCTCGCGGAGAAGACCAGGATGGGAGGAATTTTCGAAACCCTCTTCTTCCTGCCGGTCATCACTCCCATGGTGCCCGTGGCCGTCGTGTGGAAATGGATCTACGATCCCACCTACGGGCTCCTCAATTACTTCCTTTCCTTCTTCGGGGTGAAGCCCATCGCATGGCTCGTCTATCCGGACCTCGCCATGTGGGCGATCATCATCATGAGCGTCTGGAAGGTCATCGGCTACAACATGATCATCTTCCTCGTCGGAATACGCGACATTCCCGACTCCTACATCGAGGCCTCCATGATCGACGGGTCGACCCGGTACCAGGCCTTCCGCTACATCGTGTTCCCCCTGCTCAGGCCGATCCTCCTGTTCGTCACGGTCATATCGACCATCAACGCGTACAACGTCTTCACCCAGGTCTTCATCATGACCTCGGGCCCCCAGGGGGCGCCCGGAAACGCCGTCCGGACCCTCGTCTTCGACATATACGAAAACGCCTTCCGCTACTTCAAGACGGGGTATGCTGCCTCGGAGGCCGTGGTCCTCTTCCTCATCGTGCTCGCGCTGACCCTGATCCAGCTCAAAACGGGGGGAAGAAAAGAATGAAAACCTCAGGCGCGATCTCCGGGATCGTCAAGTACGCCTTCCTCGGCCTGGGCGCGGCGGTCATGGTGCTTCCCTTCCTCTGGATGCTTTCGACCTCCCTGAAAATCCCCTCGGAAGTGCTTTCCTGGCCTCCTGAGTTCATCCCGAAACACTTCACCCTGGAGAACTTCTCGACCGTCTTCGCCACGGCCCCCTTCGTGAGGTTCTTCCTCAACAGCGTGGCCATGGCTTCGGTCTCTACGCTTTTCATCCTGCTCACCTCCTCCCTCGCGGGTTACGTCTTCGCCAAATTCAGCTTTCCGGGCAAGACCTTCCTCTTCATCCTCATTCTCGCCACCGCCATGGTGCCGTTCGAGACCTACATGGTCCCGCTCTACCTTTCCATGGTGAAGCTCAAGTCGGTCAACACGTTCTTCGGGCTCGTGGCCCCCTACCTCGTCATGAGCTACGGCATATTCTTCATGAGGCAGAACGTCCTCGCCTCCATCCCCGACGAGATCATCGACGCCTCCCGGATCGACGGGGCCTCGGAGCTCACGATCTTCCTCAGGGTCGTCTTCCCCATGCTGAAGGGGACCTCCGGCGCGCTGTCGATCTTCGCCTTCATGCAGACCTGGGCCGCCTTCATCTGGCCGCTCATCATCACGAGCGACAGGGACCTGTGGACCATGGAGCTCGGCCTCGGCATGTTCCAGTACCGGTTCACGGTCGACCTCGGCCCCATCAACGCGGGTTCCATGCTCTCGATCCTTCCCGTCCTAACCGTGTTCCTCGTCATGAGGCGGCACATCGTGAAGGGCATAACCCTGACCGGGCTGAAGGGTTAGGCGGAATGCTCCCGATCGTCGACTGCGACGTGATCGCCGGATTCTGGCCCAGGGCGAACGTGCCCATGGACCCGCGGATCGTGAGCGCCGTCCTGGCGCGGCACGGCATAGGCGAGGCTTGCGTCGTCTCGGCCCGGGCGGCCCTCTTCGATTTCGTGGCCGGCAACAGGGAGTCGCTGAGATGGGCCGAGGAGTCGGAAGGCGCCCCGGTGAGATTCCGCCCGGTCGGGTCGATAGACCTCAGGCGGTACGTCGGCTTCCGCGAGGAAATCCGCGCGATGTGCCGCCGGGGCGTGCGGCTCTGGAGGCTTTTCCCGGAATACCAGGGCTGGGATTGGGACCATCCCGGCTTCCGGAAGGTGGCGGACGCGCTGGAGGAGGAAGGAGCGACGCTGTTCGTGAAGGGCAAGCCGGGCAGGATCCTGAAGGCCCTCGACGGCTCGAGGGTCCGCCTCGTCGTCGGAGCCCATTTCTACGACCTCGCCGAGGCGCTCGCGCTCTGGGAGGACGGCAGGGACTTCCGGCTTTCCACCGGGCTTCTCCACGGGCCGGGAAGCATCGGCATCGCGGCGGAGCGCGCCGGAGCGGATCGCCTCGTCTTCGGCTCGGGGGCGCCCCTCTCCGCCGCGGGGAGCGCTCTCGCCGTCCTCTCGGCGAGCGGGCTCTCCGAGGCCGCCATGCGGCTCGTTCTCCGGGACAACATCGACTCGCTCCTGGGAAAGGAGGCTCGGCCTTGATCGTCGACGCGCACGCCCATTACGGTGATTGGTATTTCCCCGTCGTGAATCCCTCCGCGGAGGAGACGGCGGACCGCATGAGGGCCCTCGGAGTGGATCGAACCGTCTTCTCCTCGAGCCTCGGGATCGTCTACGATTTCCGCGAGGGGAACGAGGAACTCGCCTCCGTGCTCGAGGCGCATCCGGAATTTTCCGGCTACGTCGCGGTGAATTTGAACTATCCCGAGGAATCGCTCGCGGAGATCGAGAAGTATCTCGGCCCCGGCAGGAAGGGCGACGGCTTCGTCGGCATCAAGGTGCACCCCATGCTCGCCATGAGGAGCTTCGACTGCGAGGCCGGGCTCCTCTTCGCGGAGGCTTCGTCGAGGCTCGGCGTTCCGATCCTCGTCCACACCTTCGGTTCGGCGATCGAGTCTCCGAGGAACGTGCTCCGGGCGGCCGGGAGGTTCCCGGGAGCGGTCTTCATCCTCGGCCACATGGGAGGCTACGCCTGGGAGGAGGGCCTCGCGGCGGGCAGGGCCGTGCCGAATGCCTGGCTCGAGATCTGCAGCACCTGCACGGACACGGGCAAGGTGAGGGCTGCCATCGAAGCGGTGGGCGAGGACCGGGTCCTCTTCGGGACGGACTCCACCCTCTTCGCGGCGGAGTACATGCACGGGGCCATGGCCGACTTCGGGCTCTCGGACCGGGAACTCGCGAAGGTCATGGGAGAGAACGCCGAGCGGATCTTCCGGTTTCCGGACGACCGTCGCATCGGCCGAGGAAGGGAGAAATGAGCGCGTATCACAGGAGATTCGAGGAGGTTCCCTCGTACAGCGACCCGGAGTCGCACAACCAGCTCTGCCGCGACATCCTGCCGAAGGGAGTCGTGGACGGCCTGCTCGTCGGCTACGACAGGATCGAGGGGCCGGGCAACAACGGCACGGGCCGCCACGAGGATTTCGACCAGGTCTTCGTCGTCCTGAAGGGGAGGGGCACCCTGCACCGGGGAGATGAGCGCCTTTCGCTCGAGGCTCCCTGCATCGTCCACATCCCGAAGAACACCCCCCACGACGTCTTCGTGGCCGAAGGCGACGAGATCGAATACGTCTACGTCAACCGGTACGACAGGGGCTGAAACCATGAAGTTCCCGATCTCGAAGGATTTCTGGTCCGACTTCTGGCGCGTGAACAACGGCTGCCTCTACGGCGAAGCCTACGCCCTGGACAACCGCGCCCCCGCGGCATCCGTCCTCGATTCGCTTCCGGTCAGGCCGGCCTATACGACGAAGAGGCCCCACGTCCCGGTTCTCGTGGAGCTGGGGGAGGATTGGATCGTAGACCGGACCGGGGCGAACTATCGAAGATACATCCTCGATTTCGACTACCAGGTCTCGGTACGTGAGGCCTGCGGGAAGCTGCTCCTCGACGACATCGGTTTCCGCCTCAAACCCAAGGTGGACACCTCGTCGCTCCTCCACGGCTCGGTGTACGGAAACCCGATCCGGTATCCGGAGGGATCGACTCCCTGGCTGGACCACGTCGTCCGGGGGACGGAGGACGTCCGGAAGCTCATCCGCGCCATGAATGAGATCGATCTCGCCTCGGCAGGACTCGTCCCGGAGTTCGTGCGGCGTTACAAGGCCCTCGGCAGGCCCTATGCCCACCGCATCCTGCACGACACGACCTCGGTCCACGGCCCGGGGACCATCCTCGGTTTCCTCTTCGGCATCAACGAATTCGCCCTCTTCCTCTACGACGAGCGCGAACTCGTCAGGGAACTCCTCGACCTCGTCGGCAGGGTGACCGTCGCGTATTCGCGGACCGTCCGGCGGCTCACCGGAGGGCCCGCCACGGGCGTGGGGATCTTCGACGACGTGGGAGGGCTCGTGTCGCCCGAGCACTTCCGGGAATTCTTCTTCCCCGTGTACGAAAGAATCTATTCCGAGCTCGCGCCTTCCCCGGAGGACGACCGGTTCCTCCACAACGACGCCCGCGTGGAGCACCTGCTCCCGATGTTCCGGGAACTCGGCGTGAACGGCATCAATCCCGACCCCGCGGTCTCTCCGGCGACGATCAGGCGCGAGCTTCCCGGCGCGATCATCTACGGATGCGTTCCGCCCCTCCTGCTCAAGGAAGGTTCGCCTGACGAGGTGTACGAGGCCGCGAAGGCGTCCATCGACGCCGCCGGAAGGGACGGAGGACTCGTCCTCACGACGGCCGGCAGCGTGAACATGGGGACGCCGTACGAGAACCTCGCGGCCCTCTGCTTCGCGGCGCGATCCTACGGAAGGTTTTCCGCATGAACGCGGACCGGTTCGACAGGCGCTTCCCCGAATCCCCCGAAGCCCGTGCAGATCTTCTGATTCGACTGGCCAAGACGGGGATGGACGCGATCGTTGAGCGCAGCCTCCGGGACCCTGCTTATCCCTGGATCGACACGAAGTTCAGTCTCGCGGACGGCCGCGACTTCGACGAGGAGGACCCGATCCGTGGCAGGGACACGGTGTACGCCTGGATACAGGGCCGGGGGCTCGAGGCCGTGGCCGAACACCTCCGGTTCTTCGAGGCGGGGGGATACCTGGACGAGCGCTCCGCGGCGAGGTATCGCCGAGTGCTCCGGACGACCGCGGACTCGGTCGTCGCGGCGCGGGAGAAGGGGAACGGGCACCTGTTCTTCAGCCTTACCGGGAACGGAGCCGCGAAGGCCTTGAACGGAGAGGCCTCGTGGGTGCCCAAGCATCTTTCCTCGGAGAGCCCGTACAACCTCAGCGACATCTTCTGTTCCCGAGGGCTCTACGCCGCCGCCGCCGCGCTCGGCGATTCAGGGCTCGCGGCCTCGGCACGCGACTACTGCCTGAGCGCGTATCGGGCGGTGCTCGAGGGCGGATACGAAAGCGATCAGCAGCAGTTCGATCCGAAGAATCCGGTCCTTCCGGTGCCCGGAAGGATTTCCCACGCGCCCTACATGCTCCAGCTTCCCACGCTCGCCATGCTCGCCCGGGACGGAGTAGTCGACGCCCGCGAGGGGATCGGCCTGATCGAGGACATCGTCTCGCGCCACGTGAACGAAAGGGGCCGCTTTCCGGATCTCGCCGAAGGCGATTTTCTCGAATTCGTCGATTCGGAAGGGAGGCCTTTTCAGGGCAGGGCGCTTTCCGATCCCGGCCACGCCCTGGAATTCACGGGGCTCGCGGCCCGCTGCCTCGTCGTTGCCGAAGCGAAACTGGGTCACGGAGATCCCGCGCTTCAGGAGATCGGGGAGATCCGGAGGACGCTGCTCGAAGTCTTCCGCCGCAGTTTCGAAGCGGGGTTCGACCGAGCGCGCGGAGGGATCGTGAAGCTCGTGGACCTCTCGTCGAGGAAGGCGGTGAACGCCGACATGCCGTGGTGGTCGCTTCCCGAGACCATGCGGGCGGCGCGCGAATGCCTGGTTTTCTCCCGGGGGAAGGAGGAGATGGCCTTCCTCGAGGAAGCCTTCGAAGCCTGCGGGCGGGCCCTCATCGAGCATTACGTTTCCGAAAAGGCCCATCTTCTCTGCGTGCAGACCAGGGGGGCCGACGGCGCCGTCTCGGACGTGATTCCCGCGGTCCCCGACGCCGATCCCGGCTATCATACCGGGCTCTCGCTGCTTCGCTGCGTCGAACTCCTCCGGCCCTAAGCTTCCCGCCGATTCCCCCAGCGCCGGGCCGCCTCGAGGAACACGTCGACGTTCTTCGGGGGAATCCCCATGTGGAAGGAATGGTCCGTCGCGAGCACGAAGCCTCCGCCCGGCGCGATCTTTCCGACGAGATCCCGTACCGCGTCCTCGATGACCTTCGGCTCTTCCGAGGTCATCACGTTGGTCGCGTCGACGTTGCCGATGAGGGTAATCCGGTCGCCGTAGACCTTCTTCACCGCGGCTATGTCCATGCCGGCGGAGACCTGGAGGTTGTTGAGCCCGTCGATCCCGGATTCAACGAGGTCGTCGAGGACGGCGTTGATGTTCCCGCAGCTGTGCAGGATCACCTTCGCGCCGCTCTGCTTGAGCCTGCGCACCTGGACCGCGAAGGGGGGAATGAAGTATTTCCTGAGAAGGTCCGGCGAGACGAGGGTGCCCGTGTTGAGGCCCATGTCGTTCGCGATGAAGAGGGCGTCCGCTCCGGCCTCGACTGCGGCGAGGCCGACTTCGGTCCAGAACGCGCAGAGCTTCACGGACATCTCCTCGATCAGGCCGGGATCGTCGTAGAGCGCCACGGACATGGCCTCGATTCCCATGGCGATGAAAAGCACCGAGAAGGAACTCCTGATTCCCGCTACGACTGCGATCTCCTGTCCGCCGGAGACCGATTCTCTCGCCGCCTTGCGGACCTCCTCGAAGCGCCACTCGGCCGACGGGTCGGGAAGCACGAGCCCCTCGCAAGCGCTGCGGTCGACGAGGGAGGGCCTCACCGGGAGGGCGAGGGGCCACGAGGTGGGGCTCGCCTTGTAGCCGACTCCGAGCTCGTCTTCGAATTCGTCGGCCGAGACCCACCGTTGGTGCTTTCCGATGAGTCCGGTGTAACCCCCGACCGGGATGAAGCAGGCGTCCAGTCCCAGCTCGCGGTAGAGCCTTGCGGCGACAGCTCCGTCGAGATGATAGTTATCCCTTCCGAAATTCCGCTCGTACAAGGCCGGATTGTTCACCGCGTCGAAGACGGGAACCCGATCCGTTTCGCGGTGCTCGAAGGCGGCGAGAAAGTGTTCCTTCGGCGTCATACGGACCCGCTTATGGGATAGGAGCCGTATCTTCTGCCTGCGTCGTAGAGGGCGAAAACGTTCTCGTTGGGAATGTCGTCGTGCAGGCTGTGGTCGGAAGCGAGGATGTAGCCGCCTCCGGGCGCCGCGGCCCTGATGCATTCCCTGACCTCGTTTTCGACGTCCTGCACGTTCCCTGACACCATGGTCGTTTTGTTGTTCACGTTGCCGATGAGCGTTATCTTCGATCCGTGGTTCTTCTTCACTTCGTCGATTTTCATCCGCGACGCCCGCTCCATGGGATGGTAGGCGCTTATGCCCATGCCGACGAGATCATTGAGGATGAGGTTGAGGTTTCCGTCGCTGTGCATGATCACCGGAACGCCGAGGCTCCGGAAGGTCTCGACCATGCGTCTGGTGTGCGGGAATACGAAGCGGTTATAAAGCTCCGGGGACACCAGGGGGCCGTTGTTGCTGCCGTAGTCGTCGGCGAAGATGACGGCGTCGACGCCGGCCGCGATCATGCGCTTCCCGCCCTCGATGAAGAAGTCCGTGCAATGAGTGAGGATCTCGTCCACGAGCTCCGGCTCGTCGTACATGAAGAGCATGAATTCCGGCAGGCCGGTAAGGAGCCACGAGGCGCTGAAGGGGCCGCGGACGCTGCCGAAGAGGGCCATTTTGTTCTCCGCGGCGAGGCGGAGCCCGACCGAAATCTCCTTGAGCCTCTCCGGCTTCTGCGGGTCCGGCCAAACGTAGTTTCGCAGATCCTCCCGACTCCTGATGGGAAACCCGACAGGGCCTCCCGTCGGCCAGGTTTCCTCCTTGGCTATGTAGCGCGTTCCCCATTCATCGGAGTATTCCGGGTATTCTACGGCATGGTCGTCCAGGCCCGCGACGCCTCCGAAGGGAACCACGGCGAGATCGTAGCCGATCTTCTCGGAGCAGCGGAGAATGTCCTCGGCGTTGTAGTACTCCGGAGTGTGGCCGAGAATCTCCTTGTAGAGCGGGCGCGAGTAGATGAAATCGAAGATGGGAACCGTGTCCGGTTCCCTCCCGGACATGGTCAGCAGCACGCGTTCTTTGGAAGACATTCTTTCCATTTTTGGAGGCTCCTATCATTTCATGAGTAGATTCGGGAGGAACATGACCAATCCCGGAGTGAACGATACGAAGAGCAGGACGATAATCAGGGCAAGGATGAAGGGCATGAGCTCCTTGATGATCTTCGTCGGAGAAATTTCAAGGACGGAGGATACGAGGAAGATGAGCGTCCCGAAGGGAGGCGTCACGCCGCCGATCGTGAGGTTCAGCACCATAACGATGCCGAAATGGACCGGGTCTACGCCGAGCGCCGTCGCCGCCTGGACGAGAAGGGGGGGTGAGGATGATGAGCGAGGCGGTTCCTTCTATGAACATCCCGATGAACAGGAGGAAGAGGTTGATGATGAAAAGCAGGATGATGGGATTGCTCGTCAGGCCGATCAGGCACTCGCTGATCAATTGGGGCAGCCTCTCCCAGCTCATGTAGTATCCGAAGGCGGAGGCCGCGCAGATGATGAGCATCACCCCGGCGGTCCCGAGCACGCTCTCCACCAGAATCTTCGGTATGTGCTCGATCTTGAGCTCCCGATACACGAAGAAGCCGACAAGGGCGGAATAAAAGACGGACATCGCGCCCGCCTCGGTGGGGGTGAACATGCCGAAGCGCAGCCCGAGGATGATGCCGAAGGGGAGGAAGAGGGCCCAGGAAGACCGGCGAACCTGGACGAGGATCTCCTTGAGGCTCGCTCTCTTCTGTCTGATCGGCTCGTAACCGCGTTTTTTCGAAATGATGTGGACCGCGATCATGAGGGCAGCGCACATGAGGAGGCCCGGAAGGTATCCGGCGACGAACATCTTACCGACCGAAACGTTCGCCAGGAAGGCGTAGATGATGAGCCCGATCCCCGGCGGGATGATCGGACTGATGACCGCCGACGCCGCGGTGATGGCTCCCGAGAAATCCAGCGGAAAGCCGCGCTTGACCATTTGCGGAACGAGAATCTTCGATTCCATGGCGGCGTCTGCGTTCGCGGAGCCCGATACGCCTCCCATGAGCGTGGACAGCACGACGTTCACCTGAGCGAGGCCTCCCCGTAGATGGCCGGACAGGACTTCGGCCATGTCCATGAGGCGCGATGATATGCCTGCGTCGTTCATGACGGCTCCGGCGGTGATGAAGAAGGGGACCGCCAGCAGGGGAAACGATTCCGCCGATGCGATGAGTCTCTGGAAGATCATGTCCACCGGCATCTGTGTATTGATGAAATTGAAATATACGAGGGTGGCCGTGAGCAGGCTGAAGGCCACGGGAATGTTCAGGCTGAACAGGATGAAGAGGACAACTATCGGTAGCAGGGCCATCAGATCCTCCTTCCAAGCTCGGAACGGCTCGAGAGCAGCTGCCGGATCGAGTGATGGATCATGAACGCGAAGCCGACGCAGGCGGATCCGTCCACGAAGGTGTAAGGTAAGAGCAGAACGGCGGTGGGCTTGTCCCACGCGGAGGCGGCGAAAACGACGCTGAGGTAGAACAGGTAGCAATTCAGGAGGACGAGAAAAACGCCGATGCCTTTCTCCAGCTTCGCACGCAACTGTTTCGGCATGAGGTTGACTACGACGTCGATACCGATGTGCATCTTGCGCTTGTAGCATGCCGCGGCCCCCACGAAAACCACCCAGGAGAAAGCGATAGTGGCGATCTCCTCGGCCCAATTGAACGAGAGCGAGAAGAAGTACCGGAAGACGACGTTGACCGTGACGATGGTGACCGTCACCGCGAGGGCGGTACCGCTTATTATCTCTTCGAAGTTTTTCATGACGAGGAATTTCCGGCGCATCGCTGGCTCCTTTTCACGGGCGGCGTCGGGAAACGACGCCGCCCGATGTCCGTACTCGGAGAAAGATCCGAATGACGGTTATTTCAGTTCGGCCTTGACCCGATCGAAGAGTCCGGGAGTCCAGGCGGGGAATTGGGTGTACACGACCTGGCAGGCCGTCGCGAACGCATCTGCATCGACGTCGTTGAACGCCACCCCCTGATCCTCGAGCTTCTTCCTCCAGGCGGATTCGCTTTCAGCAACGCGTTTCGTCGCCTCGTCGCCGCCCCAGACCACTTCCTCGGTGAGGATCTTCTGCTGTTCGGACGACATCGATTCGAAGTACTTCTGCGACATCTCGAGGCCGACGATGGCCTTGAAATGGCCGGTGAGGGAGATCTTCTTCTTCGCCTCGTAGAGCTTGGAACCGTACAGGGTGGAGAGAGGCGCTTCGGCCGCGTCGACCACGCCTTGGGAGAGACCGCTGTAGACCTCGCTCCATTGCAGGGTTGTCGGGGATCCTCCCATGGCCTTGATGGTTTCTATCCAGATCTTGTTCGGCGGGACCCTGACCTTCATTCCCTTCATGTCCGCAGGAGTCTTCACTGCCTTGTCGGAGATCAAATGGCGGGAGCCGAAGTACCAATCCATCGCCAAGATCTTGATGCCTTTTTCCGCCGACTGTTTGACCATGTCCTGGTGCCATTTCGACGCCGCGAGCTTCTTGATGCCCGTGTGGTCCTTGTAGAGGAAGGGACCGTTCATGATGCCGTAATCCGGTACGTAGTCTGAAATGTATCCGGGATCGGCGATGGCGATGATGTTCGCCCCGCGTCTGATCTGTTCCAGATTGTCCTTGTTGTTCCCGAGTTCAGAATTCGGGTAAACCTGGACTTTTATGGAACCCTTTGATCGATCGACGATCTTCTTTCCCATCTCGACGAGGACCTGATGGATCGGTTCATTGGTGGGAAGCACGTGCGCGATCTTCAATTCCACGTTTTTTTGAGCCGGGACCTCTTTCTGGCCGCCGGCGAAGAGTATCGCGGGGACAGCGAGGGATAGAGCCAATACGAGAGCCTTTTTCATGAATTACCTCCATAGGTGAAAAATATTTTAGCATATAAAATGATGAGGTCAAGTTTTTTTTAGAAATATCGAAAAATTACCAAAGAGAGTCCGTGTCGAAGGAGAGGATGGGGGAATTGACAGATGAGGTCCGATTTTGCCGGGGTTCAGGTCCCCAGCGCCTCGCGTATTCGTTCCCTCGTCGCGAGGAGCTTCTCCTTGATGAGGTCGATCCGCAGCGGAGGATCGAAGGAGGACTGGAATACGGGGATTACGATGGCAGCGTAACGGAAACGGGGTATCGGTACGACCGTCGCGATGTCCGTGATGTTCGAATGCATGTCGCTCGACATGTGGATGCACTCGGCCCCGACGTAGCCTTCTATCTGTTTAAGAATGCTTCGCCTGCCCTCCTCCGACATGGACAGGTAATTCGCGTCCCGGCTGAGGACCGCTTCGCGTTCGGCGGCGTCGAACCGGGAGAGGATGATCTTGCCGGAGGTGCCGCGCGTAGCCGGCGTCCGGAATCCGGCCTTGACGTGAACGTGGATTATGTCGATGCCCTCCTGCTCGTAGAGCACGACGAGGTCGCCTCCCTCGAGGACCGATACATGGCAGGAAAAACTGATTTCCTTGGCCAGTTCCGCCAGGGGCAGGACGCAGGCGTCCACGAGTCTCTTGATGGGCGGGGTGTTGTTCGTGAGTTCGAAGAATTTGAGCGAGAGCGAATAAGCGTTGACCGTGGGATCCTTGATGAGATAGTTCCGCTTCACCAGGCAGTTGACGACGCGGAAGACCTCGCTCGGAGTCTTGTCCAGTTCCTTGGCGATTGTCGAAAGGGGAAGGGGAGTCGACGAGGTGGAGAGATATTCGAGAACGTCCAGGGCCTTGTCCAGGGCGGGTACGTTGTAGCGGTCTTCTTTTTTCCTTTCCTTCATTCTGGTGTATCCTCGGTCTCACAGTATCGCAGGAGTCCCGGCCGGTTCGCAACAGCTGAAGGAGCGGTAATCGCGGTTTTTTTCGGAAAACCGGTGGAATCCGCAGCGAAAAGAGCCGTATTATTCCGAGATGTGAGGTTCGGTTTGACAACTCGATCGCCCCCATATACAATTTTCGAGCCATGTACCCGCGGTTCGGAATTCCGATGGTCCTCTTCGCCGGCCTTCTCCTCTTGGCAGTCGAAGCGTCCTCCGTTCCCCTCAGGATCGGGGTCCCGGCGGTCGAAGGAGGCCTCGCAGCCGCCCGGACGTGGAACGCAGTCTGCTCCCACCTCGCCGGAAACGGAGGCCCGGATGTCCGTTACCAGGTCTTCGAAGACCATGCGGGCCTGCTCCGCAGTCTGAAAGAGCGTTTCGTCGACGTCGTCCTTCTCGATCCCGCGTGGTTCCTGTGGAGGCGGGACGCGCTTGCGCTCCTCGCGGAGGTGCGGTTCGCGGGTACGGAGGAACGCTCGGTCCTCATCGCCCGGAAGAATTCCATCGTGTACCGGATCGAGGATTTCTCGGGAGCTTCGTTCGCGTTCGCGCGGCCCGGCGCGACCTCGGCGGGCTATTTCGTCCCCCTGGCGATGCTCGCCTCCTCGGGCGTGAGGCTCGCGAACCTGAGGAAGGCGGTGAACGCCGAAACCTCGGAGGGCGTGCTCAAAGGCGTCGCGTACGGGGGGCTCGACGGCGGAGCTGTGCCGGGGAGGCACCTCGAAAAGGGCGGGAACATCCTTTCGGATTTCGTCCGGATCGTCGCCGAGTCCAAGCCCCTGCCCTTTCCCCTCCTCGCCCGCCGCCGGGAGGACGACGGGGAAAAGTATCGCGGCCTCGAGGAAGCCCTCCTCGCCATGAAGCAGGGGCAGGCCGGAAGGGAGGCCCTCGTTTCGGCGGGGATCGAGGAGTTCCGCACGCCGGAACCGGGGGTCTTCGGAGACCTCGCCTCGTATCTCGCCGTTTTCGAGTCGTTCTATGGCGCTCCGAAATAAATTCATCCTGTTCTTCCTGGTGCTCCTCTTCCTGCTCGGCCTCCAATGGGCGCTCTTCGTGGAGCACGAGCGGAGCCTTCTCATCGAGGAGACCGTCGAACGCGCGGGAGTGCTCGTCAGGACCCTCGCGCAGCTCGCCAGGGAGCCGCTCGCGGGATCGCAGTATTCGAGGCTCGAGGACCACCTCGAATCCGTCAAGCTCGAGAAGGACGTCGAGTACGCGAGAATCGTGAGCCGGGGGTTCCGCGTCCTCGCGGACACGCGCAAGAGCGAGGAGGGCTGGATCTACTCCGGCGAGATTTCGAAGGAGTTCGCCTCGGAATTCTCCGGAGGGCTCATCCTCGTGCGGGCTCCGATCGAGATCCTGGGCGAAATTGAAGGCATGGCGGAAATCGCCTTCTCCCTGTCGTCCATGAGGGAAAAGATCAGCAGGAACCGAGTCATCTTCGCGGAAATACTGGTCTTCCAGGTCCTCACGGGCGCCGCCTTCTATCTCCTCATGAATTACCAGGTCCTCCGTCCCCTCAGATATCTCAGCGAGAAGGTGACCTCCGTCCCTCCCGAGGAGGATCGGCACGAGATCGGAGTGCCGAAATTCGCTTCGGTCGAGATCAGGCGCGTGATCGGTTCGGTGAACGGGATGAGGGAACGGCTCGTCGCCTACCAGAAGGATGCGGTCTCCAAGGCCAGGTTCGCGACCATGGGCAAGATCGCCGCGAACATGGCCCACGAGATCCGAAACCCGCTCGAGGCCATCTCGGGGGCGGTCGAGCTCCTCGATCCCGCCGCTCCGGCCGGTTCGGAGGCTTCGGAGTATCTCACGGTCATCCGCGAGGAAATCCGGAACCTGAACGAATACCTCGGCGAATTCCTCGAATTCGCGAGGCCTGCCCCCTTCAATCCCGAACCCCTCGACCTCCGCCTCCTGCTCCAGGAAACCCTGCTCCTCGTGAACCCCGTGGCGCGGAAGCGGGGCATCGCGCTCTCCCTGGACCGGGAGGGGGAACCGCTCCTCTGCAGGGTTGACGGGAATCAGACGAAACGGGTATTCCTGAACCTGATACTCAACGGCATCGAAGCCTGCGGAACGGGCGGCCGAGTGGAGATCCGCGCGGCGCGTGAAGGAGCCTTCGGGGTCGTCCGGGTCCTCGACGACGGCCGGGGCATTCCGCGGGAAATCCTCGACCGGCTCTTCGAGCCCTATCTTACCACGAAGTCGAAGGGCACGGGCCTGGGGCTCGCGTTGTCGAGGCGCGTGGTGGAGCAGCACGGAGGGACGATTTCCATAGCGGGAAGGACCGCCGGAGGGACGGAGGCGACGGTGAAGTTCCCCCTGGAAAAGGAGCGGTAAGATGTCCTTGATTCTTCTCATCGACGATAAGCCGAACATCCTGAAGGTAATGGGAGCGGTCCTCAGGAAGGAAGGCTGGGAGATCGAAACCGCATCCGACGGAAGGGAGGGGCTCGCGAAGGCGGTCGGAAGCAGGCCGGACGTCGTGGTCTCGGACATCCAGATGGAGGGTCTCTCCGGCGTCGAGCTCTTTCACGCGCTTTCCTCGCGGGGGGTCGAGATTCCCTTCATCTTCATAACCGCCTACGCCTCGGTTCCCGAGGCCGTCAACACGATCCGGGACGGAGCGGTTGACTACCTCACCAAGCCGGTGGATTACGGGGTGCTGAAGACTCTCATCAAGAAGATCCTTTCGGCGGCCAGGGACAAGAGCAGGGCGGAAACGTCCGAGGAGCGCTTCCTCGTAGGCTCGGGGAAGGCCATGAACGCCCTGTACCGGAGGGTCGAAGCGGTGGCGGATTCCTCCGCTACGGTCCTCGTCCAGGGGGAGAACGGGACGGGCAAGGAACTCGTGGCCAGGGCGATCCACCGGATGGGAAAATTCCGGACCGGGCCCTTCGTTCCGGTCAATTGCGCCGCCTTCAACGTGAACCTCCTGGAGTCCGAGCTGTTCGGATACGAGGCGGGAGCCTTCACCGGAGCCGACCGGAGAAAGACGGGTTTCCTCGAGGTCGCGGCCGGAGGCACCCTCTTCCTCGACGAGATATCCGAGATCTCGGCGGATCTCCAGGTGAAGCTCCTCCGGGTGCTCCAGGAGAAGGCCTTCACCCGCGTCGGGGGGACGGAGCTCGTGCGCGCCGATTTCCGGCTCGTCGCCGCGACCAACCGGGACATCGAGTCCATGCTCGAAAGCGGGAAATTCCGCCGGGACCTCTACTACCGGCTCAACGTGGTGCCGATCCTGGTCCCCGCGCTCCGCGAACGGTTCGAGGACCTCGCCGAACTCGTCGGTCATTTCGCGGAACGGGTCTGTCGGAAAGAGGGTCTCGAACGCCCGGAGATTTCGCCGGAATTCCTCGAACTCCTCGAGGTGCACTCCTGGCCCGGCAACGTGCGGGAACTCGAGAATCTCGTCGAGCGGATCATCGTCCTGTACCGACCCGCCCGGCTCGAACCGGAGCTGCTCGTCGCGGAGGTCCCCGGACTCTTCAGGCCCAGGGAGGACGACGAGAGGAAAGCCATCGTGGAGGCCCTCAGGCTCTGCAGGGGGAACAAGACCGAGGCCGCCAAGATACTCGACATGCCCCGAAGGACCCTTTACCACAAGATCGAGAAGCTCGCCGTCGCCGAGGACGAATACGGCCGAGGCTGAGCGGAGTCGGCCTCCCCGAGAACGGGCCCGTCCCTCGTGTGCAAGACCGCCCGTTTTGCACGGATATTTGCACGGAAGTGTGCACAAATCCTCGATTCACCGCGTCTAATTCCTTGAAAATCGACCTGGCATGTTAATTGCATAATCAATGACGAACAACTTTCCAAAGAAGTGAGGAGGTACGATACATGAAACGTTTCGCTATCGGCACGGTTCTCGTTCTGCTCGCCCTCTGCGTGATCGGAAACCTTTCCGCCGGCGGCTCCAAGGAGCAGGCCGAGAAGAAGGTCGTCGTCTATTCCAGCGTGGATGAGGCGAACGCGAAGAAGATCCTCGACGCCTTCACCGCCGACACCGGCATCAAGGTCGCCTTCGTGTTCCTTTCGTCCGGTCCGGCCTATTCCAGGATCAAGGCCGAGATCAACAATCCCCAGGCCGACGTGTGGATGGGCGCCCCGAGCGAAAACCACATCGTCGCCAAGAAGGACGGGCTGTCCGTGCCTTACAAGGGGCCGGGCTACGAGTCCTTGAAGCCGGCTTTCAGGGACCCGGACGGCAACTGGATCAGCTTCTACATGAACCCCATGGCCTTGGCAGTCAACACCGACATCCTGAAACGGCTTAACGCCCCGAAGCCGGCATCCTGGGAAGACCTGCTCAATCCGGTCTACAAGGGCCAGATCCAGATGCCGACCCCGCAGGCCTCCGGGACCGCCTACAACGTCGTGGCGAGTCTCGTGACCATCGCGGGCGAGGAAAAGGCCTTCGCCTACATGAAGCGGCTCAACCCGAGCATCCAGACCTACACCTCCTCGGGGACCGGCCCGTCGAAGGGAGTCTCCGTGGGCCAGTGCGCAATCGGCATCCAGTTCACCCCCGCGTTCTTCGAATTCATCGACCAGGGCTATCCCCTCGAAGTCATCTACCCGAAGGAAGGCGTCTGGTTCGAGGCCCCGGCGGTCTCCATCCTGAAGGGCGCCAAGAACCTGGAATCGGCCAAGGCCCTCGTGGACTGGCTGGTATCCAAGAAGGGACAGGACACCCTCACCGACGCGAAGACCTTCTTCTACCCGGTCATACCGGGCGCGAAGCTCGGAAAAGGCATGCCCGCCTTCGAGAGCCTGAAGACCGTCGAAGTCGACGTCAAATGGGCCGGAGACAACAAGAAACGGCTCGTCGAGCGCTGGGTGAACGAGGTTCTTCCCGCGAAATAATCGTGAATTCCGATCCTCCGTCCCCGTGCGGGGACGGAGGACGTCCATCGAAGAGGTTCCAAACATGGTTTCCGAGGCAGTTTCCCGGAGCGGACGGGAATTCAGGATGATCGCCCGCGATCCGATGCTCCTGTCGGTCATCCTGCTCATCCTCGCGTCCCTCGTCGTCTTCATCGTCTATCCGCTCGTGAGCGTGATTCTCGAGAGCTTCAAGTCCGATCAAGGCTACACGCTCTCGGTCTTCCGGGAGGTCTTCTCCTCGAAGTACCTCAGGCTGGCCCTGTGGAACAGCGTGATGATGGGAGTCCTCACCGCGGCGGCCGGCGTCGTCGTGGGCTATCTCTTCGCCTTCGCGATAGCGAGGACGGACATACCGTTCAAGAAGTTCTTCCATCTCATCGCCATCATCCCGGTGGTCTCGCCTCCCTTCATCGGGGCGCTCTCGATCATCATGCTCTTCGGAAACAACGGCCTGATTACCTATTCGCTCCTCGGGCTCAAGAATTACCCGATTTACGGATTCCGAGGCCTCCTCTTCGCACAGGTGATCACCTTCTTCCCCGTTGCCTACATCACGCTCCGCGGCGTGATCGAGTCGATCAGCCCGACGCTCGAGGACGCGGCCCTCGACCTGGGCGGTTCGAGGTGGAAGGTGTTCCGCAAGGTGACGTTCCCTCTCTCGATACCCGGCATCGCGAGCGCCATGCTGGTCCTCTTCATCGAGACCATGGCCGACTTCGGGAACCCGCTCATCCTCGCGGGCAGCCAGTTCCCCATCCTTTCGGTCCAAGCCTATCTCCAGATAACCGGCATGTTCGACCTGCCTAAGGGTTCCGCCTTGGCGCTGCTTCTGCTCTTTCCGTCCGTCGGCGCCTGGTTCATCCAGAAATACTGGGTGTCCCGCAAGCGCTACGTCACCGTCACGGGCAAGCCGACGGCCTCGGCGCTGAAATCCGTGAGCCCGGGCGCGAAATGGCTGCTCTTCTCGCTCTGTCTGTTCCTGGCAGCCCTCATCATCCTCGTGTACGCGACGATCCTCTGGGGCGCCTTCGCCAGGGTCTGGGGACACGACAACTCGTTCACCTTGGAGCACTTCAAGTACGTCTTCGGCGTCGGCTTCCGCGCCGTCCTCGACACCCTCGTCATCGCCGGGGCTTCGACGCCGGCCACGGGCATCCTCGGCATGGTGATCGCCTTCCTCGTGATGAGGAAGTCTTTTCCGGGGAAGAAGTTCATGGAATTCACCTCCATGCTGAGCTTCGCCGTTCCCGGAACGGTCATCGGCATCGGCTACATCCTCGCCTTCAACAAGGCTCCGTTCCTGCTCACCGGGACCCTGACGATCCTGCTCCTGAATTTCGTCTATCGCTACATCCCCGTGGGCATCGAGTCCGGCGTCGCGATCCTCCGGCAGATCGACCCCTCCATCGAGGAGGCGGCCGTCGACCTCGGCGCGGATTCGCGGAAGACTTTCTTCAAGATAACCCTTCCCCTCATGGTTCCGGCCTTCTTTTCCGGGCTGATCTTCTCCTTCGTGAGGGCGATGACCGCCATAAGCGCGGCCATCTTCCTCGTTTCGTCGAACTGGAACCTCATGACCGTACAGATCATGTCCCAGGTCGAGTCGGGGCGTCTCGGCGCCGCGGCCGCCTTCAGCGTCATCCTGGTCGTGCTCATTCTCGTCGCAATCCTGTTCATCAGGTCGGTCCTGCTTTTCCGTTACGGGAAGCTCGGCGGGACGATGCTCAAAATCTAACGAGGAGTCCTTCATGAGTGTCAAACTCGTAAATCTTACCAAGGTATTCGCAGACCCTTCCCGGCCGGAAAAGAGCCTCGCCGCGGTGCGGAACGTAAACATGGAAGTTAAGGAGGGGGAATTCGTCACCTTCCTCGGCCCGTCGGGCTGCGGAAAGACCACCACGCTCAGGATCATTTCCGGTTTCGAGGCCCCGACCGCGGGCGAGGTCTGGATCGCGGGAAAGATGGTGAACGACATCCCCCCGAACAAGCGCGACACTTCCATGGTGTTCCAGAGCTACGCCATCTTCCCGCACCTGTCGGTGGGACAGAACATAGGCTTCGGTCTGGAACTCAAGGAAAGGCCCAAGGCGGAGATCAGGACGGAGGTCGAGAAGATCATGGCGGTCATGAACCTCAGGGACCTCGCGGACCGCAGGCCGGACCAGCTGTCCGGAGGCCAGCAGCAGCGCGTCGCCCTCGCCCGCGCCATAGTGAACCGTCCCAGCGTGCTGCTCTTCGACGAGCCCCTGTCGAACCTGGACGCCAAGCTCCGCGAGCAGATGAGGCTCGAGATCCGGCGCATCCAACAGAGCTTCGGCATAACGAGCATCTACGTGACGCACGACCAGTCCGAGGCCATGACCGTGTCCGATCGGATCGTGGTCATGAACGAGGGTAACATCATGCAGGTGGGGACGCCGTTCGAGATCTACTCCAGGCCGGCGAACAGGTTCGTCGCCGACTTCATCGGCAGGGTGAATTTCCTGGAGGGAACCGTAGCGGCGGTCGACGCCGAGGGAATCGAGATCGAATACTCGGGCGGAAGGCGCAAGAGAATAGGGAGCCGCTCCGGGTCCTTCGCCCGGGGCGACCGGGCCGTCATCACGGTGAGGCCCGAGTCCCTTCGTCTCGGGCACGGCGCGCCCGCGAACGGAGACGGCATTCCGGGCAGGATCGCGAAGCTCGTCTATCTCGGTACGGTCGTCGAGTACGAGATAGACGCCGGAAACGACAAACCCATCCTCGCGGTCACCCACAATCCCGTCGAGGAGGGCTTTTTCCGTGTGGGGGAGGAAGTGTCCGTGGATTTTTCCGCGAAAGCCGCCCACGTGCTCGCCGTTTGAGTTATAATCGAAGCGAGGGGAGGGGCACTCATGACCGGCGACGAAATTCTGAAAGCCTTGTACCTCAGGACTCCGGCTCTGTCCGTCTGCTCCGACGCGATGGGCGCGGCGAGGGACCTGCTCGTGAAATGCTACAGAGGCGGCGGGAAGGTGCTGGCCTGCGGAAACGGGGGCAGCGCGGCCGACGCGGACCATCTCGTAGGCGAGCTCATGAAGGGATTTCGAAGGGCGCGGCCGCTCCCGGAGGCCCTCCGGCTCCGGTTCCGGGCCGAAGGGGGAAAAGACGGCAGCTTTCTCGCGAGTTCGCTCCAGGAGGCCCTGCCGGCGATTTCCCTGAACGTCCACCATTCGCTCCTGAGCGCCTCGGCGAACGACCAGACCTGGGACGTAGCGCTCGCTCAGCAGGTCCTCGGTTACGGCAAACCGGGCGACGTCCTCGTCTGCTTCAGCACGTCGGGGAAATCCAGAAACATAGTCTACGCCGCGCGTACCGCCAGGCTCCTCGGCCTCAAGGTCGCGGGATTCACGGGAAGCGACGGCGGCCCGCTCGCTCCTCTCTGCGACGTCGCGGTCCGGGTTCCCGAGGCCTCGACTTTCCTGGTCCAGGAGATGCACCTTCCCGCCTACCACGCTCTCGCCGCCGCGGTGGAGGCCGATTTCTTCACTGAGTGACTCGGAAGCGTTTATACGAAGGCCCTCATCACCCTGGAAACAATCCGCCTCATGATGTACTATGTTCAACCACAACGCACCGAACAGGAGTCCTTTCATGTCCCGCGAAAAGCGCATCCGCTACTCGTCGATCGGCATTCTCTCGATATCGCACATGCTGAACGATCTCTACGGCAATTACCTACCGCAGATGCTGCCGTTTCTCGTTCTGCTCGATCCCGGATTCACCGCTACGAGGGCCGCCGTCCTCGTTTCCGCTTTTTCGATCACTTCTTCGTTCGTCCAGCCGGTCTTCGGCTATTATCTCGATTCACGCGGGAAGCGATGGCTCGTCCACGTGGGCACGCTGTGGATGGCCGTTTGCCTGAGCCTCACCGGACTGGTCCACTCCGCCTATCCCGTGCTCGTCCTGCTCGCGGCCCTCGCCGGCCTCGGGACCGCGGCCTTTCATCCCCAGGCTTCCACCATGGTGAACACCCTGAGCGGGGACTACAAGGGCGTCCTGCTCTCGGCCTTCGTGGCCTTCGGCAATTTCGGCTTCGCCCTTGGGCCGCTTCTCCTCGTCCCCCTGTTCCAGGCCTACGGGATCGAGGCGACCGTGTATACCGTGATCCCCGGCGTGGTAGTCGCCGTGTTTTTGTTCTTCTTCGCGCCGCGCGACGTCGTGAGCCCGGGGAAGGCGCCGTCCTTCCGAGAAGTGGCGGATTCGCTTCGAGCCTCGGCGAAGGAGCTGTCCGCGATCGTCGCCGTCATCGCTATCCGATCGCTCTCGTACACGGGAATGCTCACGATGCTTCCTCTCTATTTCCAGTCACGGAAGCTCTCCAACATCGCGGCGAGCCATCTCATCACGCTCATGCTCTTCACAGGCGCCGTCGGCGGAGTGATCGGCGGCTTCCTCTCCGACGCCTTCGGACGCAAACGGCTCATCGTGGGATCGCTTCTCCTCTCCACGCCCCTGTTCTTCGCCTTTCTCTTCGCCGATGGGGCCCTGAGCACGGTTTTTCTCGCGCTCGCGGGCATGTCCCTCCTGTCGAGCTTCTCCGTCACCGTGGTCGCGGCACAGGAGGCCATCCCGAACAACAAGGCGCTCGCGTCCGGGTTGTCCATGGGCCTCGCGGGCGGCGTCGGCAACCTCGCGGTGATCGTCATCGGCCGCATCGCCGACGGCTGGGGCTTCCGGACCGCTGTGGAGATCCTCTTCGTCCTGCCGGTCGTCGCCGGGGTCCTCGCGCTCTTCATGAAGCACCGGCCTTCGGCCAGGGCCCAGCGAATGGCCGACGATGCTGCAAAGGCCTAGTTCCACGGCCGATGCCGGACGGGGTTCGCACGGCCCGTCCGGGCTCCCCGCCTCAGCGCAGGTTTTCCTTGAGGAATCCGACCGCCTGCTTCCAGGCCTGTTCCGGGGCGCCTCCCTTGTCGTAGGTCGTGCTCTTCACGAAGGCATGGCCTACTCCCGGATACACCGTGACGGTGTTCCTGATCCCCCTCGCGTTCATCGCCTTCTCGAAATTCGACACCTGTTCGACCGGAATGCCCTTGTCGTCCGCACCGTAGATCCCGAGAACGGGCCCCGCGGTGTCCATTTTCCCGAGGTCCTCCGGTTTCTGGAAGGGGCCGCCGCCGTAGAAGATCACGACCGCGGCGAGACCGGGATTTCTGGCGCCCATTCTCATGGACTGCGTTCCGCCGAAGCAGAAGCCCCACGACGCGATCCTGTCCTTCCTCACCTCGGGCCTGGACGCGAGATAGGCCGCCGCCGCGTCGAGGTCGGAAGCTATCCGGTCGGCCGGCGTCTCGGACGTCTGTTTTCGCGCCTCGGCGGGTTCGCGCGCGACCTTGCCCCTGAACGCGTCGGCGGCGAGCACGGCGAAGCCTTCCTTGGCGAGGGCGTCGGCGAGGATGGTTGTGTCACGGTTGAGCCCCCACCACTCGTGGATCAAGACCACCCCCGGGAACGGACCCGAGCCTTGAGGCAGTGCGAGATAACCGCCGAGCACGGCGCCGTCCGCCGCGGGAAAGGAGACGTTCGTCTTTCCCGGGTCGGAAGCGTCCTGGGCGGAAGCCGCCGTCGAGAATAGAGCCAACGCGAAGAATACCGATACGATAGCTTTCTGGTTCATGATTTTTCTCCTGTGTACAGAATATTCTAATTATTACTAAAAAGATCAAGAATAAAATACGACTCTGAAGAGAGCGGGAGAGAGGCGAGATCGGCTCGAGAATCGGCTTTGCCGAAGGTTTTTGTTGCAGGATTCATCTCGTGATGGTATCGTTAACCAGACTTGCGTCGTGGCCACTGCTCCGTATTCCGAATGCAAAACCGGGGGTGAACCTTGTCTGCCCAAGAAAAACCTCTGTATGCGCTGATTCTTTCCGCGATTGCCCTTTTCATCGTTTTGGGAATAGGGGACCAAGGCTTTTCGGCCGCCGTGGACGGATTCATTCATTTGCAGAGCCAACCGGCGCGTTTGATCGACGATTTTACCTTGAGCAGCGTGGGCGGGGCCTTGTTGAACTCAGCCGCGGTGGGACTGATCGGCCTTTCTCTCATCTGGTTCAACAATGTCCTTCTCTCGGGTCCGATGATAGCAGCCGTTTTCACGATGATGGGCTTCGGCCTTTTCGGAAAAACGCCGACGAACGTGCTTCCCATTATTCTAGGCGTTTTCTTGGCCGCGAGAATCGTCAGGAAGAAACTCAAAGCCTATATCATCATGGCATTATTCGGAACGGCCCTCGGGCCCCTGGTGACCTATCTCGTTTTCGAGGCCGGGTTCGTAGGTTTTCCCTCGATCATCGTCGGAACGACCGCCGGGATATTGACGGGAGTTTGCCTTCCGCCCCTGGCATTGACCATGCTGAGCTTTCATCAAGGTTATAATCTCTACAACGTGGGGTTTTCCTGCGGCTTCTTCGGATTGTTCGTCTCCGCGATCCTTACCGCGTTGAAAAACGATCTTGCGCTGACAGTTTTGTGGAACAAGGAACCCTCACTCGTTCTCATGCTTCTCGTTCCCGCTGTCTCGGTCCTTTTCATCGCCTGGGGCTTGTATTACGGCGGGAAAAAGGCGTTTTTAGACCTATTGACCGTCCAGAAGCTGGCTGGCAGGCTTCCCTCGGATTTCTTCATCCTCGTTTCTCCCGCCGGAGCTCTTCTCAATATCGGGCTCATCGGTCTCGCGGGATGCACCTACGTGTATGCCGTCGGAGGTGATTTCAACGGGCCGGTCATCGGAGGGCTGTTGACGCTTCTCGGTTTCGGAGGATTCGGAAAGCACATGAAGAACTGTTGGCCCGTGCTCTTGGGTGTCGTGGCGGCAACGCTCGTTTACGGCAAGAGCCTCGTGGCGCCTGGCCCGATCCTCGCAGCCCTCTTCGGGACCACGCTTGCGCCTTTGGCCGGGCAATTCGGACCTCTCGTCGGGGCGATCGCCGGGTTCCTTCATCTCTCCATGGTGGAACAGACTGCCGCATGGCACGGCGGCATGGACCTCTACAACAACGGCTTCGCCGGCGGTTTGACGGCGACGCTGATCGTGGCGATCATCGAGTGGTATCGGTCGAACAGAAGTTGAAACGCGGCGTGAAATCGAGGAAGAATGCGAGGTAGGACATGAAAAAAGAATACATACTGCATCTGATAGGCGAGATCTCCAAGTACATCCTCGACGGGAACCCGTCGCGGATGGTCATCTCCCTGCATAAGGAAGAGGACGGCCTGCACCTGAGCATCATGGACAACAAGCCGCGCACCGATGGAGAGCTGATCACGCTCGAGGCTTCCTTGAATCCCGAGAAGCGACCGGAATTTTCCGATTATTACGGGACCATGGCAGGGCATAATCTCCTGGGTTCCGCGAACCTCAACCTCATCGGCTGGCAGATCAAGCATGCCGACGTACAGAGAACCGACGCCGGAGTCAAGATCGATCTCTGGCTCGGAAGCGACCGGTTCGACGCCTCCTACTTCAACATTCCGGGGCAGAAGAAAGGCCACGAGGAATTCTGAATACGAGATTCTCGCCGAAGATTTTCCGTCGTCCATCACCGGCGCATGAGTACGGCCGCGAAACTCAAGGCGGCCAGGCTCATGGTAAAGGAAAAGAATAATCCCGAAAAATGCCGAGGTCTCCTTCGCACGAAGGCAGTCAGTTGTCTGCCGCTCGTTCCGCTCGCCGCAAGGAAAAGAAGAAAGCCTCCGGCGAGGGTAAGTCCCGTTTTCAACGCTGTTTCGGGAAGCAGGAAAGAAGAGGGCAGCGGCTCGGCCGGCCGTCCGGCGATCAGGGTTCCCACGAAGCCGGATAGGTCTGCCGCGAAGATCCCTCCGGCGACACAGAGGGCGGCCAGGATGATTTCCGCCGCGAGGATCTGCGGCTTAACGCGGTGATCGGTTCCGTCGGTTTTTGCGCCGGGCCAAAAGATCCGCGAAAGTTTGATGAAGGACGCGGTCGTTCCAACGCCTGCGGCGAAAAGCAAGAAGTATTCCCAGCGCCCTTCGAGGACGAAGGAGAGGAATTCCTTGCCTGCGAACCCGTTGAGCGGCGGCAGGCCGATTATCGCGGCAGCCCCGATCGTGAAGGAAAGCGTCGTTATGCGGAAAGGATCGCCGGCCCGCTTTAGCGCGGCTCCCGCGTTCCTCATGGCGTAGACGTTCCGTTCTCCTGTCGCGTCTGCCGTTGTTCCGACGGCGAGGAAGAGAAGGCTCTTGAAATGCGCGTGAAAAAGGGAATGGAGAAAAGCCGCGGCGAGCAGGGCGTTTCCTGCGGACTGGTCGCCGTCGGAAAGGCACCGTATACCGGCGCCCCATGCCGCCGCAATGTAGCCGATCTGACTCATGGAGTGGTATGCGAGGAGCTTCTTACAGTCCGCCTGACAGAGGGCGAGGAATACCGCCGTGAGGGCCGTCAGAGCTCCCGCATAGCCGATGATCGACCCGAGATTCCCACCGCCGGGTAGAGCCAGGAGGATGCGTCCCAAAGCGAAGAGCGGCGTCTTGACGAGGACGCCGGACAGGACGGAGGACACGGCATGCGGGGCCGCGGCGTATGCGTCAGGAAGCCAGCCGCCCAAGGGCATGACGGCCGTACGGATGAGCGCGGCTGCTGCGATGCAGGTCAGGGAAAACGCCGCCGCTGTCCCTCCGCCGCCGGGGATGTTGGCGAGGGCCCTTCCGACGCCATCGTAGGACAGTGTCCCGGTCAAGCGGTAGAGGCCGTAGACGCCGAGAAGGTAGAAGACCATCGCGGCGGCGCTCACCATGAGATACGAGAAGGAAGCGAGATAGGCCCCGGGTTTTTCCGAGAGAACCATGAGGACATAGGATGCGACGCCGAAGACTTCGAGGCAGACGAAGAGGTTGAAGAGGTCGGCTGTGACCGCCGCGGCGTTAACCGCGGAAACCATGACGAGAAAGACCGCAGTGAAGACGGGTCCCTGCGGGCCCGCCCCGAGGGAATATACCCAGGACGGGGCGACGGTGCTGAGCGTCATGGCCAAAAGGAGCCAGGAAAGCCCGTCGAAACGATACGTCACCCCGATCACGGCCGTCCATTCCCCCAACGTTCCTGTGATGACTTCTCCCCGCAGGGTTCCGGGAAGAAGCAGGACAAGGATCGCCCAAGGAAGGAAAAGGCCGAGGAAGGCCCCGAAGTATTCGAGGCCTTTTGCTGCGATGCCCCGGAAGAAGGCCTTCGAGCACAGGGCGAGCGCGGCCCCGAGGAGGGGCAGTGCCGTCGGGAAGAAGACGAAGTCGTTACTCGCCATGGTCGAGCCGCCTTTTGATATCGTCCGCATCGAGGCTGCCGCAGTGCTTGTACAGCCGGTAGGCCATCGCGAGGGCCAAAGCCGTAATGCAGACTCCGATGACGATGGCGGTCAGCATGAGGGCTTGAGGCAGCGGGTCGACGATGTTTTCGACTCCAGGTTCCATGATGGGAGACATGTCGCCCACTTTCGAACCCTCGGAGACGAACAGAATGACCACCGCGGTGTTGAGGATGGACAGGCCGAACACTTTCTTTACGAGGTGCCGCTTCGCCGTCATGCCCCAGAGGCCGAGGAGGAACAAGAGACCGAGAAGAACTCTCATGATCATGCTTCGACGTCTCCCATCATTGCGATGCACACGAGACTGACGCTCGCGCCGACTTTCAGCCCGAGTACGGCGTTCAGTACGATTATGAAAGCCGTGGGAGAAACGCTCAATCCGGCGAAGGAGTTGTGAAAGAACCCGGTCTCTGCGGCCAACCCCGATAATCCGGCGGAGACGAAAAGCAGGAACGCCGTCGCTTCGACGCGGGCGAGAAGGTGCGGTTTCGTCAGGAGATTCTGACCGCCGGAGGCGCCGCCGAGTGCGAGAAAGACGACGCCCGAGGCGAGGATCACTCCTCCTTGAAAACCGCCTCCCGGCGAAAGGTGGCCGAAGAGCATGACGTAGAATCCGAAGATCAGCACTATGGGTCCGAGTTTACCGATGACGACGTCGAGAAGATCGGTCCTATTCGTTCTCGGTCTCGCGAGGCGCGGCGACGGAACCCCGGCTATCATGCCTATCGTCCCGCTTATCGCCGCGAACAGGACGACGGCCTCGCCGAGGGTGTCGAAGGCCCGATACCCGAGATAAATCGCGCTTACGAGGTTGTCGGCGCCGGATTCTTCGAACCCCGAGCGTTCGAGATGATTCCGCGGATCCTCGGGCCAGGGCGAGTCGAGGAGCAGGATCGGCGCCGCTACGAAGCAGGCCGCCGCGAGGATCGCAGCCGCGGAAAGGAGACTCGAAGACGGACGGGTCATGTGGAATCCCTTCTGTCCGTGGACCGGACCGCCCAGATGTAGACTATCGTGGAGATTCCTGCCCCTACGGCGGCTTCGGTGATGGCGACGTCCGGAGCGCGCAGCAGGTAAAAGAGCAGTGCCGAAGTCAGGCTCACTCCCGACATTGCGATCGTGCCGGCGAGAAGGTCCCGCGAAGCGAGAGCGTACAGAGAGAAGCCGATGCAGATGATGAGGATGAACTCAATCATGTCCGCTCCCCCCGCTCCCGGAGGAAGGTTCTTCCGGCCGCACCTTAGGACTTTCGGCGTCCGGCTTCCACGGATCGATGCCCGAATTCCAGGCGAAGCGCGCGAGAATGTGGCTTCCCGTAGGACCGGAAATGAGGAAAAAGAAGATGATCACGGCGATCCGGGCCGCTATGGCCCAGGAGGGAGCGATGACGAGCGAACCGAGGATGACGGAGAAGACCGCGGTAGTTCCGCAGAGAGAGGAAGCCTGCATCCTCGAGTAGGGATCGGGAAAGCGATACAGGCCCGCCACGCCGGCCAGGCCGAACACGAAGGCCGAACCGAAGGCAGCCAAGGCCGCCAAATCGAGAACTACGTCGATCATGCGTCTCCTCCCATGTTCCGGTCCCTGAGGAAGCGGGTGATGGCAAGAAGGCCGAGAAAGCCGAAAATATCGTAGACCAAGGCGACGTCCAGATAGATCGCTCGCCCGGAACTCACCCCTTGGAGGACCAGGAAAGCGAGGATGAGGGCCGCCAGGACGTTTAGCACGACCAGGCGGTCCGCCGTCCGGGGGCCGATGAAAAGTCGCGGCAGAGAGAGAACCGCGCAGGCCAAGAGGAGCCACTGGGTCGCTTCGACCAAAACCCACCTCACATCCATACCTTCCTGAGGATTTCCTCCAAGCGTCCCTTTACCGCCTCTCCGGCGGCGCCGGAGTGCCTGGTGGTGGAGAGGAGCCAATGCACCGTGAGGTGGTCGTCGTTCAGGTCGAGCGTAATGGTGCCGGGAGTGAAGGTGATGGAATTCGCCAGCGCGACGCGGGCGACGTCCGACTTCAGGCGGCAACGGAAATGGACGACCCGGGGGGACACCTTCCCGGTCATCACCGCGGCCAAGACGCGGGCGCTCGAGGCATACATAGCCGCCGTGAGGTAGAGTAGAAAGCGGAGAGCTTGGAAAGGTGAGGGCATGAAAGCCCGGAGGGAGGCTTCATGTTCGGCTATGAACACTCCATGAGTCGCTGCGGCGATGATGAGGGCCCCTGCCGCGCCGGCCATGACGGAATACAGATCGATGCCGGCAGAAAAAATGACGAAGACGACGAAGAGGGCCGCAGCGGTGATGCCGAAGCGGATCAAGCGCCATGCCCGTGCAGCGTTCATGTCAGTCGTCCTTCGCGTAGAAAAGACCTGCAAGGGCCGTGGGATCGTTTGCCGCCGAGACGGCGATCCTGAATGCGTCGTCCTGAAGCAGGCGGGCGAGTTTCGACAACAGCTGAAGATGGGTCCCTGCGGCGCTTTTGGGGCCTGCCAGAAGGAAGACGAGCGCGGCCGGTACATGGTCGGAAGCGCCGAAGTCGATGGGATTCTTCAGCCTGGCGAAGGCAAGTCGGGTTTTCGGCATCGAGTCCGACTGCGCATGAGGAATAGCGCAGCCCGCTTCCAGGCCGGTCGCAGCCAACGCTTCCCTTCGCAGGACGGCTTCGAGGAGTTCCTCGGGTGAGAATGTGTACTTCATCGCCGCGAAACGATCGATCAGGGAGCGGAGGACCGATTCCTTGCATTCGGCGTCGAGGTCCAGGATGATGCAGGCCGGATCGAGGACGGTTCGGAAGGCGATCATCGTTACATCTCCCCGCCTTCTCGGTTCGTACCGGAAATCCAATCCACGGGAACGGTGAACATGATGCCCGTTCCGGGATTGTCCAAACCGCCTACGACTTCGTCGATGAGACGTTTGAGTTTTTCCAACACGCGGTCGTCCTTGATGACGGAAAAAATCGTTTTATTGTAGGGCCTGTTCCCTTTGAGGAATTCCTTGAAGTCGGCGAACAACGGCACCTCGTAGGCGAGGAAGCGGCCCATCCCCTCCGAATCGAGGATGGTGGCGCCGCCCGCTCCGGCTTCGATGTAGGCTTCCACGACCTTTTCGAGATATTCCTCTTGGTTGAGAACGAAAACCAGCAGTTTCATGTTCACCTTCGGTGTAAGTATTATCGGTATCGATAAAATTTGTCAAACCGAAGGCGATTCATTCCGTCTTGATCGTCCGCCCGATGAAGGAGATTTCCTGCCCCGGCCGTATCTTTCGCCGCTTCCTCCGTTCCTCCGCCCCGTCCACCTTCACCTTCCCCGAGGCGATCGCGAACCCGGCCGCCGCGCCGTTCTCCGCGATCCCCGTTGCCTTGAGGAGCTTGTTGAGTTCGATGTAATCGCCTTCGATTTTAAAGGTCATCATGCGGGGAGTCCCTCCTTCCCGTGAGAGGTCTGAACAGGTATTCGAGACCGTTCGCCTTGATCTCGTAGACCGCACGGAGCATGTCGCCGAGCTCGCCTTCGGGAAAACCGTTCCGGGAGAACCAGACGACGTAGGGTTCCGGGAGATCGACGAGATAGCGGCCCGCGTACCTGCCGAAGGGCATCTTCGTTCTGGCGAGCTTGAGCAGGTATGCGGTCTGGGAATCGTCGAAGTCCATGCGACCTCCTCACGCGGAAGGTATGACCGAACGGTAAATCGCGAAGAAATGGAACAGGCTTCCGGCCACGACGAAGAGATGCCAGACGGCATGTCCGTAGGGAATCCTTCTGTTGAGGTAGAAGACGATGCCGGAGGTATAGGCCAATCCGCCGAAGAGGAGAAGGAGAAGCCCTTCGGTGCCGACGGACGCGAACAGGGGCCTCGTCGCCGCGACGACGGCCCATCCCATCCCGACGTAGAGGCCGATGGAAAGAGACTTGTGCGCGCGGAGCGGGGTCACCTGAGTGATGAATCCGAAGACCGCCATGGCCCAGATGAGGCCGAAAAGCGACCAGCCGAGGGGGCCGCGCAGCGGAACCAGGGTGAAGGGAGTGTAGGTCCCCGCGATGAGCAGGAATATCGCCGAGTGGTCGAAGATCTGGAGGACGTTCTTCGCAGAGCCCGGTACGGCATGGTACAGGGTGGAGGCCGCGTAGAGGAGGATCATGGAAGCGCCGTAGATGCTGCAGCTCGTGACGTGCCATGCGGTTCCGTAGCGGACGGACTTGACGATCATGAAGACGAGTCCGGCCACGGCGAGAAGGAAGCCGATGCCGTGGCTGACGCTGTTGGCGACTTCCTCGCCGAAGCCGTAACGGGGTTTGATCTGGTGTCGTTTCATGGGTGCTCTACTTCTCGTGTCTTTTGTAAATTCGCCAGGTGGACGATATCAGGGTGTCGACGTCGCTCAAGCGGGCCTTCCATCCGAGGATTTCCTCCGCCTTCTTCGCGGTGGCGACGAGATGGGCCGGATCACCGGCCCTTCGGTCCGTGAATTCCGCGGGTATGGGCCTGCCCGTGATCCTTCGGGAAATGTCGAGCATCTCCCTCACGCTGACGCCCTTGCCCGTCCCAAGGTTGACGGTGAAGCTCTCGTCCTTTTTCGCGAGACGGTCGAGGGCGGCGAGGTGGCCGGAAGCAAGGTCCGAGACGTGGATGTAATCGCGTATGCAGGTGCCGTCCGGAGTGGGGTAATCGGTCCCGAAAATCCGTATCTTCTGCCGCATTCCAGCGGCCGTCTCCATGAGCACCGGAAGCAGGTTCGCGGGGTTCCTTTCGAGGCCCGTGATCCTCCCCTCCGGGTCGTAGCCGCAGGCGTTGAAGTAACGGAGCGCCGCGAACCGTATCCCCTTCAGCTTGTCGTACCAGCCGAGGAACCGCTCGATTTCGAGTTTCGTGAAGCCGTAGTAGTTTTCGGGGTTCTTCGGATGCTCCTCGTCGATGGGAAGGTAGGCGGGTTCCCCGTACACCGCCGCGGACGAGGAGAAGACGATCCGTCTCACCCCCGTCTCCGCCATGGCGTTCAGGATGTTGATGGTTCCGGTGATGTTGTTCACCGAGTATTTCTCGGGCTTCGTCATGGACTCGCCGGCCGCCTTGAAGGCAGCGAGATGGACGACCGCGTCCCAGCCTCGTTCCATGGCGGCCTTGAGCTCGTCGTACCGCAGGATGTCGCCCTCGATGAATTCGGTGTCGGGAAAGAGGTTCTCCCGCTGTCCCGAAGAGAGATTGTCGAACACGCCCGTGACATGCCCCGAATCGAGGAAGAGCCTGTTGACGTGGCTTCCGATATAACCGGCGCCGCCGATGACGAGAACCCGCATGATGCCTCCGAGTCCTTCCACCTTAGCGGGCGCCCGGAGCTTGGTCAAGAGCGCGGAAAAACAGAGCGCGGCGGCGGTCGACCGGGGCCCGGCCGCAGGTTCGCGGCGCAGCCTCGGTTTCTCGGCCTCATTCCACCGTTATCTTGCCCAGCCATTTGATCCAGTCGCTTCCCTCCTTCCCTCCCGCGACGAGCCTGAGGGGGAATCCGTGGACGCGGTGGAAGGCCTTTCCGTTGAAATCGTAGGCCACGAGCATGGTGTTCTTCATGGCTTCCTCGATGGGAAAGCGCGTGGTGTAGTCGCTGAGAACCGTCGTGAAGATCACCGTCTTCGCGTCGGGGGAGACCCGGGCCTTTTCCAGGATCGTGCGCACGGTCGGTCCGGTCCAGGTTCCGATGTCGGTGAAGAATCCCGGGCAGTCGAGGGGGAGTTTCTCCTTCGCCGCCTTCAGCTTCCTCACCTCCTGGTAGGTGAGCGAAAGAGGCTTCTCCACCTTCCCCGTGACCTCGAGGCGATAGGTCTTCACGTCGATGTCGATGGGCGTGCCGGTGACGTGGAGCCCTTCGAAATAGTCGAGATACTTCGGATCCGCCGCCGCGGCTCCGGTTTGCGCTGCGTTTTCTCCGCCGCGGGACGTGCACGAGCCGAACAGAATGACGGCCGCCGCGAGCGCCGCGACTGTCCATGCGAGCCTGCCTCCCTCGTTTCTTTTCTTCATGTATACCCCCATCGAGGCTTCGAGATATGTTTACTATTAAAGTAATGATTATGACGACGATTGTAAACCATCGCCTTTCACCGACGAGCCGCAGTCTGAGCCCGTTTCCCGCCGTCGAGGAAGACCCGTCCCGGCCGGATACACGACTGCGGCGCGCGAGCCTCGGGCTTCAGGAGAGGGCGAGGGAGACCGCGGCTTCGGCATGAAGCCTGGTCGTGTCGAAGAGGGGGACGGAGGAGTCTTCCGCCTTCACGAGGAGGCCGATCTCGGTACATCCGAGCACGACGCCTTCGGCTCCTGCGCGTACGAGCCGCGAGATGATCTCTCGATACGCCTCGCGGGAGGCGGGCAGCGTCCTTCCGAGCACGAGTTCCTCGTAGATGACGCGGTGGACCGTCTTCCGGTCCGGTTGGTCGGGGACGAGGACCTCCAGGCCGTGCCTGCCCGCGAGGCGGCCCTTGTAGAAGTCCTCCTCCATGGTGAAGCGGGTCCCGAGGAGCCCGACCCGCCGGAGTCCCGCCCGCTTCACGGCCTCGGCCGCGGCGTCGGCTATGTGGAGGAGGGGCGCGCGGAGCGCCTTCTCGATCGCGTCGGCAGACTTGTGCATCGTGTTCGTGCAGATGACGACGAAGTCCGCCCCGCCCCGCTCGAGCCTCAGGGCCGCTTCGACCATGAAGCGGTCCGCCTCGTCCCACCTGCCTTCGCACTGGAGAGCCTCCACCTCGGCGAAGTCGACGGAGTAGAGGAGACATTTCGCGGAGTGCAGTCCCCCGAGCCTTTCCTTGATGCCTTCGTTGACGAGGCGGTAGTATTCGAGCGATGATTCCCAGCTCATTCCGCCCAGCATGCCTATCGTTTTCATCTTTTATCTCCCTTCGGTTCCGAGGATCGTCCCGCTTCGACGAGCGCCCTGGTGGAGAGGAGCCCGCAGGCCGCGAGGATGTCCTCGCCGCGGGACCGCCTTATCGTGGTTCGGAGTCCCTTCGCGGACAGCCGGTCCCGGAATTCCGTCATGGCCTCGGCCGGAGCGGATTCGAGGGGCGTGCCGGGGATGGGGTGGAACCGTATCAGGTTGATCCTGCAGCTCAAACCCTGGAGGATCCGCGCGAGTTCCTTAACGTGGGCCGCCGAATGGTTCAGTCCTCCGAAGACGATGTACTCGAAGGACACGCGGCGCTGCTTCGGGAGGTCGAAGTCCCGGATCGCCGCGAGCACGTCGCGGATGGGGTAGGCCTTCTGCGCGGGCATGAGACGGCTCCGCTCCTCGTCGAAGGGGGAGTGGAGGCTCACCGCGAGATGGCAGGAACTTTCCTCGAGGAAGCGCCTCATGGCCGGGATGATGCCCACGGTCGACACCGTGATCCGCTTCGGGCTCATGGCGTAGCCCCATTCGGAGGTGAGCGTTTCGAGGCTGAGAAGCACTTCGTCGAGGTTGTCCAGGGGCTCGCCCATCCCCATGTAGACGAGGTTCGTCACCCGTTCCCGCTCGGGAAGCGATTCGTACTGGTTGAGGATTTCCCCCGCGGTGAGCTGGCCCTGGAAACCCTGCTTGCCCGTCATGCAGAAGAGGCAGTTCATCCTGCAACCCGCCTGGGTGGACATGCACAGGGTCGCCCTGTCGCGCTCCGGAATGTAGGCCGCCTCCACGAAGCGCGACGGGCAGGGCTCGCCTTCCGCCGCCGCCGCGGGGATCTCGTAGAGGTATTTCTTGGTCCCGTCGCGGGACTCGGCCTCGGACTTCGGTGGCTCGAGGCCGATGTCGAAGGTCTCCTCGAGAGCGGAACGGGCCGCGAGCGCGAGGTCGGTCATCTCGGAGGCGGAGCGGACGTGCCGCTTGTACAGCCACCGGGCCATCTGCCCGGCGGCGAAGGGAGGGAGGCCGAGCCGGGCGGCCGCTTCGCCGAGACCCTCCAAGCTCTTGCCGAAAAGCCGTTCCTTCATCGCGCGGACGCTCAGCGTTTCTTCTTTCCCCCGAAGAAGTCGTCGTCTCCCCCGAAGAAGTCGTCTTCCTTGCCGAAGTATTTCTCTTCGTCGAATTTGAAGAACGCCTTCTCGTCGAAGAAGAAGAAATTCTCCTCCTCGAAGTTGTTGAAGAAGGTCGCCTCCCCCTTGAAGAAGGAGTCGTCGCTGAAGAACTTCTCGTCGCCGAAAAACTTCTCGGCCCGCTTGTCGAAGTCGCTCTTGTAGTCGTCGTCCGCGAATTTTTTCGGCTCTTCCTTCTTCGGCGCGTCAGCGAGATAGCCTTCCGCTATGGCGGACGGTTCGCTTTCGAGCTTCCCCTTCACCGCGATGACGGAGTAGAGGTTCTTCTTGTCCCTCGGTTTGGAATCGGTGTAGCTCGCTTCCTTCTGCGTTGCGATGAAGGTCCAGGTCTTTCCCTTCTCCGACCACTTGCGGACGGTGTATGAATCGGCTCCGGCCACCTTCTCCCAAGTCACGACGATCCTGTCGCGGGAGTCCCCCTTGGAAGCCTTGATCCACGAAGGGGCCTTCACGGTTTCCGGTTCCTTCCGGACGATGACCACGGTCAATCCTTCGTCCGCCTTGCTTTCGGTCTTCTCGCGGTACGCGGTCACCACGTACCGTTCCTGCCGGGAGTCCTTCGGGACCGCGGAGTCCAGCCAGCCTTCGTTCCTGCTCACGCCCATGCGACGGAATTCCTTCACATCGTTGTCCCAGCGGTAGACGTAGTATCCCTCCGCGTCATCCACGGCGTCCCAGACGAGCTTCACCTTGTCTCCATCCTGCATGCCCCGGAGGTTCTTCGGGCTCCCGAGCTCCTTGCGGGATTCCTTGACCCAGCCCTTCGCGACCGGGCTGTAGTCGCTCGTCCCCCCCGGACCCACGCTCTTCACGGAGTAGAAATACTCGACCTTCGCCGCGGCCGTCGTGTCGAGGAAGGTGGTGCCCTTGGTCTTCGCGACCTCCTTGAAATCCGTCGGCGTCTTCGCGGAGCGGTGGACGAGATAGTATTCCGCGCTCTTCACCTCGGGCCAGGTCACCTGGATCCTGTCCGTGTAGGCCCCGGTCGACGCGGAGACCTCGTTGGGCGGGTAGGACTTCTCCGGGGTGTTCTTCACCGCGTCGTACATGACCATGGCGGTGTGGTTCATCTGCGTAAAAAGGTCGTAATCGTACCAGCAATAGCCCTTCTCGCCCCATTGCTCGCTCCAGGAATTGAGGATCTTGAAGGCCTTCTTCCCGTCGTCGTACCCGACCGCGACCATGGCGTGGCCCCCGAGATAGGAGCCGGAGACCGACTTGTAGACGCCGCCCTTGTAGGTCATGAAGTTCTCGTAGGTTTTCATGCCGATGACGACCGGATTCCCGTCCGCGAGGACCGCCTTGAGGGTCGAAGGATTCTTCCCGTCGAGCCTGACGTAGGATTCCGCCTTGTACTGAGCCGCCTCGCTTCGCGCCGCGGCGTCGGGCTGCGCCCGGTAGTCGGAATAGGGCATGGTCTTGAAGGTCGCGCAGCCCTGCTTCTTCACGAGCTCGAGGGCGTCGGGAATCGTGGATCCCTGGTCCTTGCCGCCGTTGATCTGATTGTAGATGAAGGACGGGGAGAAGATGGTCTCCTTCTTGGCCGTGCCCCATTTGCGCTCCACGTTTTCCTGATAGGTCTTCACCGCATAGGCCGTGGCCCAAGCTACGCAACTGTTCTGCTGGCCCTGATAGCCGGGCGCCGGGAAGTCGGCCGAGAGGTCCGCTTTCGAGGGCATCTCCCGCTGTCCGGCCTTCGCAGTCCCGCTTCGGATCGAGTTGTTGAAATTCTGCGGAGTCGGCTCCATGCCGAGCCCTCCGGCGGCCTGGGCGGACAGAGATGCGGCCGTTCCGAGAAGCAGGAGTATCGCGAGACTTCGGCGTAAAGCGATCATATCATTCCTCCGACAGGACAACATTTCAATCAATTGTAGCCTTGAGGAGGAAAAAAATCCATCGATGCGGATTGCCTCGGCGGTGTGTACGGTTGATCGCTACAGTGTTATACTTGTCATACGTGAGGTGGAAAGATGTTGGCAGTAAGACTGGATGCCGAAACCGAGAACAAACTCAATCGCCTTGCCCGGGAGACTGGGCGAAGCAAGAGTTACTACGTCAAACAGGCTATCGAAAACTTCCTGGAAGAACGGGAAGACTACCTTCGTGCCCTTGCCGTACTCGAACGTAATGAACCCCGAAAATCTCTTGCGGAAGTGAGAAAGGATCTTGGCCTGGAACGTTGAGTTGACTGCGACCGCTCAAAAGCAATTGAAGAAGCTGGATCGGAAATGGCAGGCGGCGATTCTTGACTATCTTGAAGACGAAATTGCGCCGTTGGATGACCCGCGAAGCCGGGGAAAAGCCCTTATGGGAGACAAGAAAGGAATCTGGCGTTATCGCGTGGGAGATTACCGGGTCTTATGCAAGATCATGGACAGTGAACTGGTGATAGCGGCCATAACGATCGGTCACAGGAAGGATGTTTACGATGATTGAGAGCCGTGGTATACGGTAGCTCGGTTTGTCGGGGTGGGGATGAATGAACGCACGAGCCAAAGTAGAACTTGAAAATGGCCGCCAGCTGAAAGCCCAACAACAATGGATAAGTAGAAAACATCATACCGCCTCCTGAGCATCGCGGTTCGGCCGGTAAATGCGAGGAAAAGAAAAAAAACTTGATTTATTAGCATAATGCGCTAATAATGGAGAAAATCCGGGACCGAGAGCTTCTCGGCGGGGCAAGGAGGCTGTATGAGCGGCGGCGGAATCGAGCGAATTCACGAGACGGCGATCGATCTTCTCGAAAATCCGGGGATCAGGATCGAGCATCCCGCGATAGAAAAACTGCTGTTGAAGGAGGGAGCCAAGCCGGGAAATCAGGCTGAGGTCCTCAGGTTCCCGCGGAAGCTCGTGGAGGAGAAGATGGCGCTCTGTCCGAGGGAATTCCTCTTCGCCGACAGGTTCGGAAAGGGAAGGAAGGTGAGCCCGGACGGCGAGGCGGTCATCTGGTCGGTGCCGGGCATGTACCTCTTCGAGGGCGGGGAATTCCGTCCCTTCACCTCCGCCGACATGGCGCGCTGGGCGAGGCTCCTCGACCGCCTGCCCAACCTCGACGGGGTCTTCAGTTACGCGATGGACGACGTGCCGCCGAAGGCGCGGGACGTCGTGGGGCTCCGAGTGATCGCCGAGAACACGACGAAGCATGTCCGCGTGCTCTGCTTCTCCCCCGCGGGCATGGACGTCATGGTCCGCATGAAGGACGTGGTGGGGGACTATCCCTGGTTCAGCATCGGCTTCACGGCCCACGGCCCGCTCCGCTGGACCAATCTCGCCCTCGACATCTTCTATAGGACCGCGGGACACGCCATCCCGATCACGGTCAACGGGGAGCCGATGGCGGGAGTCTCGGGCCCCGTCACCATCGCGGGGTCGGCGGCCGTGGGCACGGCGGAGATCCTCTCCGGCATCGTGATCAACCAGATCCTCGAGCCGGGACGGCCCTGCGTCTTCAACCTCGGCCTCGCCCATACCATGGACATGAGGTCAGCCCTCGCGGTGACGGGCGGGCCGGAGAACGCCCTCTTCGCGCAGATCTCGGCCCGGCTCGGCCGCTTCTACGGCATCCCGTCGGGGAGCTGGGTCTCCACGGAGTCGATGCGGCCCGACGCCCAGGCCGCCCTCGAGAAAATGTGCGGCTTCGTCACCCACCTCGAGGAAAGAGTGTCCAACGTCTGGGGCCTGGGACAGCTCGAGTCGGAGCTCACCGTGTCGCCGGCCCAGGCGGTCATCGACGACGAGATGATAGCCTACGTCCGCCGGTATCTCCGGGGAGCCGAGGTGAGCGACGACACCCTCGCCTTGGATCTCGTGCGCGAGGTCGGCATCTCCGGGTCCTTCCTCGGCGAGATGCACACGATGGAACATTTCAAAGACGAGCTTTTCATGCCCGAGGTGTCGTTCCGGAAGAAGAGGGCGGACTGGGACCTCGCGGGTAGGCCGGATATGGAAAGGAGGGCCGAGGAGAAGGCGCGGCTCCTCATGAGCGAGGAGCCCCGCAGCGGGCTTTCCGCCGAACAGATAAAGGAACTCGACTCGCTCGCCCGGGCCCACCTCGGCTCGCTTTCGTCCTGAGCTGACACGGAACCGCACCGTGCCGGAAAAAGAAAAGGCCGTCCCCCCCAGGGGACGGCCTTTTTCATGGGCTGACTATCCTTACTTGGCGAAGTAGCTGAACTCGACGGTCTTGATCTCCGCTCCGACGAATTTCAGGATCGACATGGGGATGTTGACCGCGCGGTGGGTTTCGGGGTCGATGGTGATCTCGGCCACGACGCCCTTGTACGCCTTCGTGGACGCGAGGGCCTGCCGGACCTTTTCCGGATCGTCCGAGCCTGCGCGGGCGACCGCGTCGATCATGAGGCCGGTGTCGTCGTAGCCGGAGAAGGAATGGAGTCTCGGCTCTTCCTTGTACTCGGCCTTGTATTTCTCGAAGAAGGTCTTGAGCTTCGGGTCGTCGAAGGTGATGTTGTTCGGGAAGTAGGAACCGTCCGCGGCGGCGCCCGCAACCGTGTCCATGGGCTTGTACCAGGAATTGTTGCCGAGGAAGCGGGCTTTCACGCCGAGTTCACGAGCCTGCTTCACGGCATTCGAGTTTTCGGTCACGTAGCCGGGGATGAAGAGACCGTCGGGAGCGAGCTCGCGGATCTTCGTGAGCTGGGCCCGATAGTCCTGGTCGCCGGCCTGGAATTCGAATTTCCCGACGAGAGATTTTCCGTTTTTCTTCACGTAGTGTTCGAAACCCATGGCGAGGTAGAGTGCGTAGGCGTTCGAGGGGGAATAGAGCATGGCGAAGGTGTTCATCTTGAGCTCGTTGATGGCGTAGGACGCGATGATCGCGGACTGCTGGAAGGCCGAGGGCTGGGTGAGGAAGAAGTAGGGGTTGGCGTCGATCTTCTTGTCCGGATTGGCGGGATCGAATTTCGGGGTCGTGGCCCTTTCGTCCATGGCCCGAGAGACGACGGGAACCTTGGTCTTTTCGGCGACCGGCGAAACCGCGAGGGCGGTGTTGGAGAGCAGGGATCCGCCGACGACCGCGACCTTGTCTTCCTGCGCGAGGCGGGTATAGGCGCGGACCGCCTCGGTCGGGCTGGATTTGATGTCGTAGACGACGAGTTCGACCTTGCGGCCGAGGATGCCGCCCGCGGCGTTGATTTCCTTGACCTTGAGTTTCGCTCCCTTCTCCGCGTCGGTGCCCCACTGGGCAGTTCCGGCGCTCAGGTCGGCGTACATGCCGATCTTTATCGGCTTCGAGGCTTCAGAGCCGCCGCCCGCGAAGAGCGGAATCGTCCCGGCGATCAATAGTACAGTCATGAACAGGACAAATCCGATTCCTCTTTTTTTCATATTTTCCTCGCTTTTTCGGGAAAGATTTTTGTTGAATTCCCATTCAACATCAAATATAATAGCATAATGTGCTAATAATTCAAGCTTTTTTTTCCGGTTCCGCGGCACCGCGTTTCGGGAAAGGGGGTGATCTGCGATGACTCAAGGAGTGTTCCTTCAGCAGCTCTTGAACGGCGTGTCCCTCGGGGGAGTCTATGCGCTCGAGGCCGTGGGCTTCGGCATCATCTTCAACGTTCTCAAGTTCTCGAATTTCTCGCACGGCGGCGTCGTCGCGATCTGCGCATATCTCGGCTTCTTCATCTCGACCCGCATCGTGAAGAATCTTTGGATCGCCCTCCTTCTCACGACGGCTCTCGGTGGCTGCGTGGGCGTGGCGGTCGAGAAGCTCGTCTTCCGTCCCATCCGGCTCCAGAACAAGCCGCTCACGTACTTCTTCGTGAACTCCATCACCGTCGCCATGCTGGTCCAGCAGTTCTTCTCAGCCGTATGGGGGAGCAACTACTATCCCTACCCGGAGTTCCTCACGCAGACCGTGTTCAGTTTCGGGACCCTCGTCGTCTCGAGGACCTACCTCCTCATGCTGGGGATCTCGGCCCTGGTCCTCGTGTCCCTCTCCCTCTTCCTCAGGAAGACGAGGACCGGTATCGCGGTGAGGGCGGCGTCCACGGACATCTACACGCCCGCGCTCATGGGCGTCAACACGGACGTCATCATTTCCGTGACCTTCGCGATCGCCGGAGTGCTGGCGGGGGTCACCGGGTTCTTCCTCGGCATGACCTACACGGTGACGCCGTTCATCGGTAGCCTCATCCTCAAGGGCATCATCGCCTCCATCATCGGCGGCATGGGAAGCCTGGGCGGGGGCGTGATAGCGGGCATCCTTCTCGGCGCCGTCGAGGGGCTCCTCATCGCGGAGGTGGGCGCGTCCATCACGCCCATCGTCATCTACCTGTGCATAATCCTCCTGCTCCTCGTGCGGCCGCAGGGGATAGCCGGCAAGCTCTATTCGGTGAAGGCGTGAGGTAAACCATGCTGTTCTACGCAAAGGTATTGGAAACCACGCTCGTTTCGGGCATTTTCGTGCTCTCGGTCTACCTCATGACGGGGCTCACCGGCCTGTTCTCCCTCGGACAGGGGGCCTTCATCTCGCTCGGCGCCTATACCGCGGCCATCGCGACGGTGAACTTCGGCGTGAACCCCTACGTCGCCATGGCGATGGCCGTCGTCGTCGGGGTCGTGTCGGGCTTCCTGGTCGGCCTCCCGACTCTGAAGCTCAGGAGGGACTACTTCCTCCTCGTCACCTTCGGGCTGGGCGAGATGGTAAGGGCCCTCCTCCTCTGGATGGCCCAGCTCACGGGAGGCGCCATGGGAATCGCGGCCATTCCGAACGCCGCCGGCCTCCCGCTCATCGCGGCATCTACCCTCGTCATCCTCCTCCTCGTCTCGAACCTCAAGAAGTCGAATTTCAAGCGGGCCTGCGTCGCCATCCGCGACGACGAGCTCGCGGCCCAGGCCATGGGGATAAACGTCTACGGATACAAGATCAAGGTGTTCATCCTCTCGGCCGCGATCAGCGCCTACGGCGGGGCGCTCTTCGCCTTCAACATCATGTTCATCGAGCCGAACCTCTTCGACTGGCTGGACTCGGCAAAGCTCATCATCATCATCTTCGTGGGCGGGATGAACAGCTTCTCCGGAGCCTTCATCGTGGCCTTCTTCTATTACACTTTCGGGGAGTTCTTCAGGTTCGCGAACGTGTGGCGCGACGTCATCCTCGCGATCCTCGTCATCGCGGTGAACATCTTCAGGCCTCAGGGCTTCTTCGGCAGCTGGGAATTCTCCCCGGCGCGGCTCCTCGCCGGGGCCCGCGCGAGGCTTGTCTCTGGAAGGGGGCGGTGAATGGAACTCCTACGGGCCGAACGGATATCGAAGAATTTCGGCGGCGTCGCCGCGGTCTCGGATTTCTCCCTGGTCCAGGAGGAGGGGGAGATCTCCGCCATCATAGGACCGAACGGCGCGGGCAAGACCACGACCTTCAACCTCATCACCGGGGTCCAGAAGACCGACTCGGGGAAGCTCTACTTCGGAGGCCGCGACATCACGCGCCTCCCCTCGCACCGCATCGCGGCACTCGGCATGAGCAGGACCTTCCAGAACATCAGGCTGTTCGAGAACCTGAGCGTCGTGGACAACGTCAAGGTGGTCTACGGCCACAAGATCCGCTACGGCATGTTCGACGAGCTCTTCTCGCTTCCCCGCGTGAGGCGGCAGGAGGAGGAGATCCACGAGCTCGCGATGAAGAACCTCACGTTCCTCGACCTGGGGAAGTACGCCGAGCACAGGCCGAAGAACCTCTCCTACGGCCTGCAGCGAAGGCTCGAGCTCGCGAGAGCCCTCATGGCGGAGCCCCGGCTCCTCCTCCTCGACGAGCCGGGAGCGGGGCTCAATCCGAACGAGATCCAGGAGCTCATGGAGACCATCAGGTTCATCCACGAGAAGAGGAAGCTTTCCATCATCATCGTCGAGCACCACATGGAGCTCGTCATGAACATCTGCTCGAGGATCCACGTCCTCGACTTCGGCAAGAAGATCGCGGAGGGGACGCCCGAGGCCGTGATGAAGGACGAAAGGGTGCTCGAGGCCTACCTCGGAGACGTGGAGGGCGTATGCTAGAAATCAAAAACCTCGTCGTCAAGTACGGCGGGATCACGGCCCTGCAGGGCATATCGCTGTCGATACCCGAAGGGAAGATCGTGAGCATGGTAGGGGCGAACGGGGCGGGGAAGTCCACGACGATCAACGCCGTGAGCGGGATGGTGAGGAAGGTCTCGGGCGAGATCCTGTTCAGGGGAAAGAGCATCGACATCGCGCCGCAGAAGATCGTCCGCCTCGGCGTCATCCAGGTGCCGGAGGGCAGGAAGATCTTTTCCGCCATCTCGGTGAAGGAGAACATCCTCATGGGAGCCTACGCCGTCCGCGACAAGGCCCGGATCGAGGCGAACCTTGAGCGCATGTACAAGCTCTTCCCCATTCTCGAGAAGAGGAGGAACCAGGCGGGGGGCACCCTGTCGGGGGGCGAGCAGCAGATGCTCGCCATAGCCCGGGCTCTCATGTCCGAGCCGTCCCTGCTCCTCCTGGACGAGCCTTCCCTGGGGCTCGCCCCGAAGCTCATCCTCGACATATTCAGGCTCATTCAGGACCTTCACGCGAAAGGCCTCACGATTCTTCTCGTCGAGCAGAACGCGAGGAAGGCCCTGTCTATTTCGGACTACGCCTACGTCCTCGAAACCGGCAGGATCATCGCGGAGGGGACGGGCGAAGAAATGGCGAACAACCCCGTGGTCAGGAAAGCTTACCTCGGCTGCAGGGATTGAAGAAAGGAGAATCAAGGATGTCAGTCGATTTATCGGTCAAGCTCGGAGGAGTGCGTTTCAAGAACCCCTTCATCGTCGGTTCGGGACCCACCGTGAAGAACCTCGATCAGATCAAGCAGGCGGCGGACTCGGGCTGGGCGGGCGCATCGATCAAGCTCGCGATCGACCCCTTCCCCTACCTCAACCTGCCGCCCCGTTATCGATGGCTGAAGAAGGAGAAGATCCACATCTTCACCGCGGAGAAGAGGCTCAACGCGGAGGAGGCCCTTTCGGTCCTGGAGGACGCTCGGAAGGTGCGGGACGATTTCGTCTTGATCCCGACGCTCACGTACGACGGCGAGGACGACGAGGGCTGGGGCAGGCTCGCGAAGCGTTTCGCGGACGCCGGGGCCCGTGTCATCGAGCTCAACATGTGCTGTCCGAACATGTCCTTCAACCTCTCCAACACGGGCACGCAGACGAAGAAGAACACCGGCGCGAGCCTCGGGAACGACCTCGAGAATCTTCCGAAGGCGATCGCCGAGGTCGTGAAGAACGCGCCGGTCCCGGTGATCGTTAAGCTCTCTCCCGAGGGGAACCGGCTCCCGCCGGCGGCTTACGTCGCGATCAAGGCCGGGGCCGCGGCCGTCGGGCATTCGGGGAACCGCCTGGGCATCCCCAACGTGGATATCCGCCGCCCCTTCGACCCCGTGTACCGGCTCCAGGACCAAATCACCCTGGGCTGCATCTCCGGCCCCTGGCTCGAGCCCCTCGCGCTCAGGGACACCTACCAGATGCGGCACGGCCTCGGGAAGGATCCCTTCATCATCGGCTCGGGCGGCGTCCGCGACCTCGAGAGCGCGGTGCGTCAGATCATGGTCGGCGCGGACGCGGTCTGGGTCTGCACGGAGACGATGATCCGCGGCTTCGACTGGCTCCCGAAGACCTTGGAAGGCCTCGAGAGCTACATGGAGGAGATGGGCTTCAAGACGATCCGCGACTTCCGCGATCTTCTCCACAAGAACATCACCTCGGCCGACGGCCTCACGATCCGCCAGGGCCACGCCGAACTCGACAAGGACAAATGCGTGAACTGCGGCGCCTGCTGGAAGATCGGCCACTGCTCGGCCATCAGCCACGACGAGGGCGTCACGGTCATCGACGCCGAGCGCTGCCTCGCTTGTTCTACCTGCGTGGACGTCTGCCCGAAACAGGCGATCAGGATGAGGGAAACGGCCCAAGGAGGAAGGAAATGAAAACGGTGAGAATAGGCATCGTCGGAGCCAAATTCGCGGGCGGCTTCCATTCGGACATCTGGAAGACCCTGCCGGGGGCGGAACTCTCCGCCGTGGTGGATCTCGACGAGGGGGCCCGGAACGCCTTCAAGGCGAAATACGGCATCGCGAAGGCCTACTCCGATTACCGCGACCTCGTCGCCGATCCCGACGTCGACGTCGTGGACGTGTGCGTGCCGAATTTCCTGCACGCCGAGATCTCCGCCGCAGCCCTCGCCGGGGGGAAGAACGTCATCTGCGAGAAGCCCTTCGCCACGACGGCGGAGGACGCGCGGAAGGTCGTGGAGGCCCAGGCGAAGTCGGGAAAACGCTTCTTCTACGCGGAGGACTGGATCTTCGCCCCGGCCCTGCGCCGCGCGGAGGCCGTCTACCGGCAGGGAGGCATAGGGAAGGGCTTCTTTTTCAAGGGCAAGGAATGTCACAACGGCTCCCATTCGCCTTTCGCCAAGAAGATCAAGTTCTGCGGCGGGGGCTCGGTCATCCACCTCGGCATCCACCCCATCGGGTATTTCCACTACCTTCTCGGCATGCCGGAGAGGGTGACGGGCTGCTGCAGCGGCGGGCTCGAACGGAATTTCATCCAGAAGGACTTCGAGGGCGAGGACTGGGGCCTGGGCGTCCTCCATTTCCCCGGCGGCGAGAAGGTTCTCGTCGAGGGCAACTACATCACGACCGGAGGCATGGACGACGTCATCGAATTCTACGGTTCCGAAGGGGTGATCAAGGTCGACCTCACCTTCGGGAGCCCGCTCTCGGTTTTCTCGAAGAACGGGATAGACTACGCGGTGGAGAAGGCGGAGTTCACCCACGGCTGGACCAGGCCCGCGGTGAACGAGAACGAGTCCCTCGGATACCGGAGCGAACTCGCGCACTTCCTGGCCTGCCTCAAGGGCGATGAGGCTCAGCTTCCGGGCACCTCGGCGGCCGACGGATACAACGTGTTCAGGATCATCGACGCCCTGTACCGCTCGAACCGGGAGAACCGCACCGTCACGATCGATTGACCTTTCGACCCGAATTCACTATAAGAGGAGAACGCCATGAACATCCATATACACGATTCCGAATCCGCGATGGCGCGGGCCGCCGCGGAAAAAGCGGCCTTCGCGCTCAACCGCGCGCTGGCAAGCAAGAAGGAAGTCCGTCTCGTCGCGGCCACGGGGAACGCCCAGTTCAAGTTCCTCGAGGAACTCTACGCGCGCAAGGACATCGATTGGAAGAGGATCACGCTCTTCCATCTCGACGAATACGTCGGACTTCCCAAGACCCATCCCGCCAGCTTCGCGGGCTACATCCAGGAGAGGATCGTGGACAAGCTGCATCCCGGCAGGGCGGTACTTCTCGACGGGAGTGCGAAGGATCCCGAGGCGGAACGCAGGCGCGTCTCCGCCCTGCTCGCCGAGGCGCCGGCGGACGTCGCGTTCGTGGGTATCGGCGAGAACGGGCACCTCGCCTTCAACGACCCGCCCGCCGATTTCGAGACCGAGGAGCCGTACATCATCGTGGACCTGGACGAGCGCTGCAGGCGCCAGCAGGTCGGCGAGGGCTGGTACAAGAGCCTGGACGAGGTGCCGAAGCGGGCCTTTTCCATGTCGATCCGGCAGATCATGAAAAGCGCCGTGATCATCGCGATCGTCCCGGAGAAACGGAAAGCGGAGGCTGTGAGGAACTGCCTCGGGAAGGACGTGAAGATATCCCCGGAGCGTCCCTCTTCGATCCTCAAGAATCATCCCGACGTCCACATCTACCTCGACGCGGATTCCGCGTCGCTCCTCGAGAAGGACTGAGGGGAAGAAAGCCGGGGCCCGCAGTATGCTGAGCAATATCGCGACCGTCTACCAGGCGTCGCACAGCAGGGTGAAGGACAGGGAGAAATCCCTCGTCTACCAGGAGATCTCCAACTTCGCGCCCTGCAGCCGCAAGACCGTCGCCGAAAAGACCGGCATCCGCCAGATGACGGTGTCCCGGGTGGTCCACGAACTGCTCTGCGACGGGCTCGTCGAGGAGCGGGAGGAGAGGGCGGGGGAGAAGCGGGGGCGGCCGGAGATCCTCCTCGCGCCGAACCTCGACCGGCTCGCCGCCATCTCACTCTACCTCCAGTCGCGCGAGCTCCATGCGGTCCTGATGAACATAGGCGAGCGGATCCTGAACGAGAGCTTCGCCACCCTGGACGCGGACGTGACCAACGAGGACTTCATCGAGAACTGCGAAGCCCTCGTGCGCGGGCTCGCGGCCGCGATCCCCAAGGGATCGGAGCTCCTGGGAGTCGCGATCTCGCTCGTGGGCACCGTGAGTTCGGAGAAGAAGATCTGGATTTCCGCCTCCCGCTGGCGCAACATACGCAGCCTCGACTTCTCCGTCCTGGAGAAACGGCTCTCGCTTCCCCTGATCATCAACAGGATGCAGGACTCGGAGCTCGAGTACCTGGTCCAGAAGACGCCCCGCTACCGGGGAAAGAACGTCCTCTTTCTCCACTGGGGCTTCGGCATAGGCGCGTCCTACGCGTACAAGGGCAAGGTCCTCGGTTCGGGCGTCGGGCGCTTCGGCGAGATCGGCCACACGCGGGTCGCTCCGGACTCGGACAAATCCTGCCAGTGCGGGGCCAAGGGCTGTCTCGAGACCGAGGCCGCCCTCTGGGCCCTCCGCGACGACCTCCGAAAATACGCGGGCGTAGTGTTCACGGACGAGCGCGAGCTCGGCAGGATATTCAGGAACGACGACATCCTCTCCTGTCCGGCGGTGGAGCGCGCGCTGGGGTACGTATCCTTCGCCCTGCTCAACCTCCACCAGATCTTCTACCCCGACGTGATCGTGTGTTACGGCCCGTTCACGGAGAACGCGGAACTCTTCCGCAGGCTCGAGCGGTCCATCAAGGACGGGCTCCCGTCCTACGCTAAGGACCTCGTGGAGATGAAGGCCGTTCAGGGCGGCTTTCAAGGCTGCATCCGGGGGAGTCTCTATGAATTCTTCAAACGCAGATTCCGCGACCTCCTCCGCGTCCACATGACGAAGATCTGAGGCCGGCCGCGCTCGGTTGGCGCGGCGAAGGAAGCGTCAGCCGAAGGACGCCCCGGTCGCCGCGTAGGTCAGCTCGGGCTTTTCCGGGAGATCTCGGCCGAGCGTCATGCGGACGTTCTCCTTGAAGCGGCGGAACCCGTTCGCCTCGAGCCATGCCTTCCATGCCGGGTGATTGGGCGGGACGTCGATGACGATCGGCCTGCCGGAGGACGTCCCGAGGACCGCGGCCACGAGCCCCCTGGCCGTCTCCTCGTTCCGGGCGACCACGGGACCGATCCTGTCCGTCGCCGAACCCCGCTTGCCGAGGCAGAAGCCCGAGAGGCTCCCGTCCTCCTCCCGGGCCGCGAACGCGTACTCCCTCGTCCCTTCGTAGAATTTTTCGAGCAGGGCACGCCTGTCCGCGCCGCTCGCCTCCGCGTCGAGGGACGCTGCGGCCGCGAGGTCGTCCGGCTTCATGGAGCGGACGGAGGCCGGAACCTGGGCCGGCTTCGGCGCTCCTCCCTCCTGCCTGAGCATCCTGACTATCCTGTATCCTTCGACGAAGCCGAACCCGTCGTAGAGCGGTTTCCCCTCCGAGGTCGCGTCGAGCTGCACGCTCGGGCAGGAGGCGAGCCGGTCGATCGCGGCACGGACCAGCATCTTCCCGATTCCGCGCCTCCTCATCTCCGGCCGCACGAGGACCATGGCGATCCTACCCAGGACGCCGCCGAAATTCGTGGTCGTGGTCGTTCCCACCACCCTGCCGTTGTGGACGGCCGCGAAGCAGCCTTCTGAGTCGAGGACGAGGAAAAGCTCCCAGTCGGAGGCGTCCTGGTTCCAGCCGGCGAGCCGGGAGAGCTCCAGGGCCGCGGGGATGTCCTCAGACCGCATCCTTCGCACCGAAACCGGCCCCGCCCCTTCGTAGACGGGGTGCTCGTCGAACCACGCGAGGCGCTTCTCCGCGGCTTCGAGAAGGTTCCGCTCGATGGAGGCGATGACTGCGCGGCCGGCTTCTGCGCTCGCGAGCCTCGGATTCCCCCAGACGCCCGCCGGCCTGACCGAACCCATGCCGAAGTGGGCGAGATCGTCCTGGACCGCGCCCTCGATCCCGACCGGGGCCTCGGCGCGGGCGTAATCGCCCACGAGGTCGGGATGCAGGGCGAGCATGATGGAGGTCTCCATGGCTCCCGCGTGGATGTCGAAGCGGCCGAAGGCCTTTCCTTCCTCGGATGTGTCGTACTCGTAGGCGTTGAGGAGGAGGAGCTTGAGCGGCCTGTTCCTCCGGTTCACGTCCTTCGCCAGCGGCTTCAGGATATGGTTGCCGCCGTGGAAATTGACCACGATGAGCCGGGTGAAATTCTGCCGTTCGAGCTCGTCGATCAGGTCCTTGATCATCGCGATCCCCGTCTCGAGCCCGAGCGTCAGGGAGCCGCGGAACCCGCCCTGTTCCATGCTCGTGAGCACGGGAATCGCCGGGAGAAGGCCCGCTTCCAGAGCGAGGGCGAGCTTTTCCGCGAAATACTCCGCCTCGAGGAGGTCCGTGTTCAGGGGAAGGTGGAAGCCGTGCTGCTCCGTCGATCCGATCGGAAGCACGGCCCAGGGCCTGGCGAGAGTCTGCCAGGCCGGAGAGGGGCTGTAGGGGCCGACTGGTCGTTTCATGGAATTGAGTATAGACGCTCCGATCCGTGTTTTGCAAATCCCGGCCGCGGCGTGCGGCCCCGAAGCCGGACCGGGAAGGCCCGGCCCCGACCTCATCCTAAGTTACGGTACGGAGATCCACACGACTTTGGCTGCCAGGGTGCCGGAATCGTGGAGCGAGACGTACAAGGTGCCGCTCAACGCCGACACTCCGTCCAGGGTCCCTGTGTCGGTTATGTCCTCGTACGTGGTGCCGGTGTAGGCCGCGGGATCGATTCGGGCCCGCCAGATCTTTCCGACTTCGGCCTTGTCCTCCCAGACCACATGGATCGCTCCCGAGGAAGGCTCCTGAGTTGCGTATATCGTATGGTATATGCCGGTGCCTTCGGAGATGTCCTTCACGTCGTTGCCGGCCTGGCTCAGCATGCTGGGGGTCGCGACGGCGAGCGCGGGAATCGAGCCGCCGTATTTCATGAAGAGGGAATGACTGCTCCCGTTGTTGACCGTATAGACGAGGATGTACACGCCGGACGGCGCCTGGAACAGGAAGGGCTGGAAGGAATTGCCCGTGATGTCGATGAGCAGGGTCTCGCTTCCCGATCCAAGCCAGGACGTATAGCTGGCTCCCGGTACGATGAAGGTGTCCCCGGACGTCCAGTCGGAGTGGTTGTCCATGTAGAGGTACTGGGTGGTCCCGTCCGTCGAGCCGAATATCTGCTGGACGTAGGATGGGTTGTCGGTCTGCGGATGGAGGCCCACCGTATAGGGGCCTGCCATGGTCGATCCGTTCCAGTAGAGCGAAAACGCGTTCGTATCGTCGCCCGCGCCTCCTCCGCCCGTGTCGTAGCCGATGCCGAAGAGGATCGTCGAGCCGTTCACCCGGAAGACGCTGGGGAGACGGCAGAGAGCTCCGCCTCCTGCCGAATAGACGTTGTTAATTCCCGTCCAGGCTCCCGCCACGAGGGAAGTCCATTCAGCGATGCCGCCCGCCCCGTCCACGCTGGGACCGCGAACGGTCTCGACGAGCGTGGTAGAACTCCCGTCCATCGCGGCCGCGAAATCGAAAAGGTCGGCGCTGTAGGTGGCTCGATTCGGGCTTCCCCAGGTCGCGCCTCCGTCGGTCGATTCGATCGCGTAGAGGTCACGGGCGGAGTCGATGTAGACGTAGGTCATCCTCTGGGGCTGGTCCGGGTTCGTGAGCAGGGTTCCCTTCATGACGGTGATCGTCGCGGGGAAGGCGAAACCCGACCATTTCGCGTAGAGCGTCACGTTCGCCGAGCCCATGGTGAAGGTTGCGCCCGCCGCGTAGCCGGTGCCGTTCCCGTCTGCCTGGGTGTTCCAGCCCGCGAAGATCGAGCCGGCCTTCACGAGCCCTCCCGTGTTGCCCAGGACCGTCACGGTCATTCCCGTTTCGTAGTTGGTCGAGTCGATCGGCACGTTTCCCGAGGTCGCGCCGTTCGATACATAGGTCACCTTGTAGGTCGGTTGATTGGTCCATCGAGCGTAGAGGACGATGTTCGACGAGCCCATGGCGAAGGTTTGGCTCTGAGTGTACGTCGTACCGGTACCGTCCGCCTTCGTGTTCCATCCGGAAAAGATGAATCCCGATTTCGCGAGCCCCCCGGAGTTTCCTCTTACCGTCACGGTCGTTCCCGCTTCATAATAGGTCGAGTCGAAGGGCACGCTTCCCGAGGTCGCGCCGTTCGCGTCATAGGTGACCGTGAAGGACATCCCGTTTTTCCACCGGGCGTAGAGGACGAGGTTCGCCTTCTTCATGGTGAAACTCTGGCCCTGGGCGTAGGTCGTACCCGAGCCGTCCGTCTTCGTGTTCCATCCCGTGAACGTATGATCGGTTTTTATCAGCCCGCCGGTGTTGCCGGAGACGGTCACGATGGCCTGGGCGTTGTATTTCTCGGCCGCGGGGGCGGTTCCGCTCGTGGCGCCGTTCGCGTGGTAGGTGAGGGTGTAACTGCCGGAAGTGGGCGCGGTTTCGTTCAGCATCGTCGAAGTGTCGCAGAAGGTGAATAGTGCGGTGACCAAAATGAAAGAAGCGGCCCGTTCGAAGGTTCTCACTTTTTTCATGAAAAAATTTTACACCCCATCGGGAGAAAAATCAATGTCGAGTGAAAAAATTCCGGGAAGCGCGTCCGGCGGGCCGGGCGGCATCGCGTCCTGCCGCCCTCATCGCTCCGGGGGAGCGGCGAGGTTCACGTCGATGATCCGCGATCCGATCTGATAGCCGTCGAGGTTCACCGTGAGCGAATGCTTCCCCGGCTTCTGAAAGAGGCAGTTCAGCACGGGGAGGACGATTTCGATCTGCCGGATCACGTCGTCCTTCAATTCGACTTCGCCGCCGGAGGCCCAGACCACCTGAGTCGCCTCGTCGCGCACGAGGTTGACGGAGAATTCGTGCCTGCCCGCGGGAACGTTGTCCAAGGCGATGTACGCGAACCAGAGAGGGACTCCGGCCGGAAACTTGGGAAAATTGAATCCGCTGAAAATGCCGATGAGGCCTTTCTTGCCGTTGTCCTCGGTTATGGCCCTGTCCGCGAACAGGATAGAATAGCATCGCGCTTCCATGTGTTTCTCCAGAATGAGGATTCTACACCTCAAGGCGAGTCATTGGCAAATCCCCTGGAAAGGCGCGATACCTCCGTCACTCTTTTCAAGGTCGTCATCGAGTGCTATATTTTTATGACTATATAAAGATTGTAATATATTGGAGGCGTGTCGAAATGGCGACGATTCATGTCGATCCGGGCGTCTGCGGAATGGTCTCTACGGTAACCGTGGGGACGGAGGATGGCCAAAACTGCAGACTGAGCGTCCTGACTCCTTGCGAGGCCGTAAAAGCGATGGCTGAGGAACTCGCGGAATTCGACGGCTTCGCGGCGGCCTTTACGAAGTTCTCGGAAAATCCCGTGTATGCCGCCTCGACGAAGCATTACAGGCACGCTGCCTGTCCCGTGCCTTCGGCGATCATCAAGGCCGCAGAAATGGCCTGCGGCCTCGCGCTGCCGAAAGACGTTTCGTTCAAACCGGAAAAATAAGGGCTATTCCTTCACTCGTTCGCTGAAGGTGCCGTCGCGGGTGTCCACCTTGATCTTGGTGCCGATGTCGCAGAAGAGGGGGACGCTCACCGTGATGCCCGTATCGAGCTTGGCGGGTTTCAGGGACTTGCCCGAAGTGTCGCCCTTTATGCCGGGTTCGCAGTAGGTTATGGTCCGCGTCACGAGGATCGGAAGGTCCACGCCGATGGGCTTTCCCTCGTAGAAGGTGATCTGCACGTTCACGTTGTCGTCCGGGGAAATATAGCCCGCGTTGTCGCCGAGGTCTTCCTTCGGCATCTCGAACTGCTCGTAGGTCTCGGTGTCCATGAACACGTAGTTGTCGCCGTCGATGAAGCTCAGGTTCATCTTCTTCTGCTCGAGCTCGACGTCTTCGAACTTGTCGCTCGAGGTCAACGCCATGTCCGCGGTCTGCCCCGTAAGGAGGTTCTTGACGCGGAGTTTCGTGACCTGGGCGCCGCGGCCGCTTTTCGTACCCTGAAGCTTCAGGACGATGAAAATATCGTTACCGCTCTTGAATACACTGTTCGTCTTTAATTCGCTTGCCGTTATCATCTCTCTCACCATCAGTATTAGAATGAGCGTAATCTACATGATTTCGAGCTGGAATACAACAGGTCAGGAAGGCACCGGGGGAGAAAACGAAACAAGCGCCCTCGGCGACCGATGCGGCGCTTCCGAACCATGACGAATCACCTCTCGCTGTTCTCGCAGGGTTCGTCATCGTCTCCGATTCTGGAGGATTCGGCGTCGAATGGTTTCGTGCAGTACTGGGCGTTCTTCGCGGCTTCATCCGTTTTTTTCTGGTTTTCTTTCTGTTCTTTCTTTTCCTTGTTCGTCTGGTCCATGGGCGTCCTCCTTTCTTGAATATAATCAATATGAAATCGATAGGGAATAGAAATGCGAATTCGCAGGCCCGGTTCAAGGTCCGGGAACCCGGTCTCGGACGAATTCCAAAAGATGTTCGGCGAGGTCGCCGTTCGCCTCGAGGGAGGAGGAGAAGCCGCGGAAACCCGGCGACATCGCGTCGAGCGAACGGAGGAAACGAAGATAGACCTCGGGGACGGAGGAATCGGCGTTGAAGGCTTCGAAGGCGCCGCTTGCGGTCGCATACAGGGCCGGATCCGTGAAATGAGACTTCAGTCGTTCGAGGAGTGCCGCGACCTTGATCCGGTGGTGGTTTTCCTCCTGTTTATAAGCCTGCCAGAGAAATGGCCGTCCCCCGAGGGCGGCTCGGGAAAGGGACTCCTCGCCTCGAACGAGGGAAAGATCGCAGGCGAGAAGCACGTCGTCCCACGTATCCTGCGGAAGAAAGGGAAGCAGGAGCACGGGAAATGGCTTGTCGGCGGCCTCCCAGGCCGCGAGAAAGGCATCGCGGAAGCCTCCTTCCGCCAGGAGCACGAGTTTCTGCCGCTTCCAACGGGCGAGACTCTCGACGAGGGGATTGAAATTCAAGTCGTAGACGAAGACGCTGATCCAGAAAGCGTCCTCCGTCCCCATCGGCGGCGCGATACCCCAGGAAGCGGCCCTTCGTTTTCGCTCCGATGAACGGTTCGTCGCGGCGTCCCGCAACCGCTTTTTCGCCAGAAATGAGGGGTCGAGGACGAGTCCGCCCGTTTTCGCCGTGAAGCCCGGGAGAAAAAAGTATTTTTTCACGCGTTCGACCGGCGAGAACGAAGGAAGCAGGTGGAATTCTTCCGCGTAGGTTTCGGCCGAGAGGTATTCCAGGTTTATGTGCAGCACCTCCTCCGTCCCCGAGGGATCGAAGAGGACCTTCTCGTAATGCTCGGGCCTTCCGCAGGCGAGAGACTCGACGACGAGGCGGGCCGGCCTCCGGACGAAGCCTTCCCAAGGATGGTTCCACCGGACGATCGTCCACGTTCCCGCACGTTGGACATCGGCATGGGGGTCGACCCCGCGAAGCAGTTTCGAGAAGGTCGCGAGATCGTCGACGATGAGTCGGATGTCGAGTTCCGGCGCCGCGGCGGACAACCCCTTTGCGAGCCTGAGGACGACTCCCGCGTCGCCGTAGTTGTCGACGACGCGGCACAGGATGTCGACGGAGAAGGTCGAATGCATGAGAGGATTGTACAGCAATCGACGGGGGGGGAGGAAGACGACCGGGCCGGAAGGGCTTCGACGAACTCGCGTCCCGGAATCCTCCGTCCCCCTCCGGGTGCGATCAGTATTCCTCGAAATTGTCGTCCGGGACGTTCGGAGCCGGGCCGAGCGGATCGGAGGCCGGCTTGCATTCCGCGTCGACGGACGACGCCTTCCGTTTCCGCGGAGCCTCGGGTCGGTACTCGATCCTTTTCGTCTCCGGAGCCGCAGAGTCTACTTTGAAGAATTCTATCGCCGAAGCGAGCTGCTCCGCCTGGCTCGACAGCTCTTCGGACATCCCCGCGAGTTCCTCGCTCGCGCTGGCGTTCTGTTGGACGACGGTGTCGAGCTGCATCATCGCCTTGTTGATCTGTTCGATGCCCGAACCTTGCTCCTTGGAGGCCGCCGCTATCTCCTGTACGAGGGAAGCGGTCTTCTTGATGTCGGGCACGATCGCCCGGATGATCTCACCGGCGCTCCGGACCGTCACGACCGTGTCCTTCGAGAGCCGGGTGATTTCGCCGGCGGCGTTCTGCGACCGCTCGGCCAGCTTGCGTACCTCGGTGGCTACGACCGCGAAGCCCTTGCCCGCTTCTCCGGCGCGCGCGGCCTCGATGGCGGCGTTGAGCGCGAGGAGGTTCGTCTGCCGGGCTATCTCCTCGATGATGCCGATTTTCTCGGCGATGAGGTTCATGGCGGTCACCGATTCCGCGACCGCCTTGCCGCCTTTCTCGGCGTCCTCGGCCGTCTTCACGGCGAGCTCCTCGGTCGCGACCGCGTTGTCCGAGTTCTGCTTGATCGTCGCGGACATTTCCTCGACCGAGCTCGATATTTCTTCGGTATTGGCCGCCTGCTCGGTCGCGCCCTGGCTCATTTCCTGGGACGTCGAGCTGATTTCCACGCTTCCGGCCGAGACCTGGCCGGAAGCGGACAGGATCCCGCCGACGATCTCCCTGAGACTCGACTGCATATCCCGGAACGCTTCGGCGAGTTCGCCCATCTCGTCCTTGCGTCTCAGCATGTCGTCGTGGACCACGAGCGTCAGGTCCCCCTTGGCCATCGCCTTGGTGAAGGCGACGACGCGGTTGATCGGATCGGAAATCGAGCGGGAGAGCAGGAACGCGATTATCGCCGCGAAGACCGCGCTCACGACGTTGATGACGATGAGGATGACCGCTGCGCGCGAGCCGTCGGCGGCGTTTTTTTCCGCCGTCTGCTTAGATAGACCGATCTTCGTCTCGACGATGGCGTTCACCGCGTTCTGAAGGGCGGCCGCGGCCGCCGCCCCCCTGCCCCCCATGAGATCGAGGGCTTCGGCGCGCTTGCCGGCCGTGGCGAGGCGCATGATCTCCTCGGCGGCGACACGGTATTCCGACAGCTGCTTCCTGTACTCGACGAACATCGCCGCTCCCTTCTCGGTCACGACGGTCGATTCGAACGATTCGTTCGCCGCGTCTATCTCGGCGTTCAGGCGCTTGATCTCCTCCCGAGCAGAGGCCCATCCCTTCTCGTCCGAGGAGGTCGCGACGGTCCTCACGTTGATCCTGAGGCGTTGGAAGTCCTCGGCGATCCTGATGAGGTCGGCCAGGGGCACCGCCATTTTTCGATACAGGTAATCGTCCGCGGATACGACGGAGCGTATCTGGATTATTCCGAGCGCTCCCACGAGGACGCTCAGGGCGACGATGACGATGAAAGCGGCTGCGAGCTTGCCGCCTATCTTGAGTTTCATAGGATTCCCCTTCAGCCGGACCCTCCCGAAAGGATCTCCGGGAGGCGGGTCGGGCTTGTGAACGTTTTTATTACGGTGCGGGGAGCGACGAAACCGGCGTCACTTTTCTCCACGTAACGATCGAATTTAGACCCGGTCCGTCCGCCGCGCAAGAAGGATCTTGATCTATGCAGTAGTACGAAAGTCCGGTCCTCGATTCAGGCGATCCGGATGCGCCGGGCGATCAGGGTGTGTATGAAGTCGATCCTGGAGGAGGAGCCGAGCTTACGGAACATGGCGGAAAGATGGTTCTTCACCGTGGACTCCGTAATCCCGAGCCTGGATCCTATCTCCTTGGAAGAGGCTCCTTGAACTACCAGGCGGGCGATTTCGATCTGCCGCCGCGTGAATCCGAGCGTCGAAAGGCGGGTCGCCTTGGCGCGATCGGCGAACGATGCCGCGATGCTGCCGAGATCCGAGGAGAATTCCTTCACCCGGCAGGCGAGGTCGGCGAGCGCCGCCTCCTGTTCCTCCATGCGCGAACGGTCGAAGAACATGGCGATGCTGCGGATCTGGGAACCGTCGTTTCCGAAGACCGGCAGGCTGATGCAGTCGCAGGGCAGGGGAATCCCCTTCTTGCGCGGAAGCGGCGTACGTTCCCAGAAGATGCCCGTCTTCGCATAGGCCTCGTCGGCTTTCGCCAGCAGCGTTTCGAACCGCACGCGCTCCTCGTCGTCCGAAGCGTGGCCGAAGAGCCTTCGCCCGATGAGCTCGCCGCGCGTGAATCCGGTGACGCTCACCGCCGGTTCGTTGCAGTCGCTTATCGTACGCGAAGGAAAGTCGATGATGAACGCGGGTTCGGCGATCCCGTCGAGGATCCTTTCCATGAGCTTGTCCGGCCGATCGGAGGCGGAGGCCCGGCTTCCCCCAGCCTCGGGCCGCGCTACGAGGAGGAACCCCGTCGGTTCGTTCCGCGGACCCGCAACGGGACTCAGGCTGAAGCGGAGGCGGGCCTTCCGGTACGACTTCGTGAGGAATACGGTCTCGCCCGTTCTGCGTTCCTTCGCCGTCTTTGCCAGATTCCTCATCCGCCTTCTTTCACCCGCGTCGATGAGCACGGACAGCGGTTTCCCGACGAGTTCTTCCCGCGCGTATCCGAAAAACGTCGCCGCGCCGCGGTTCCCCGAGACGATTCGAAGATCGTCGTCGAAGGTGAATACGAGATCGTCGACGCAGTCGGCAAGCTCGATGAAAAGGGGGCAGCCGCTCATTCTCGCGAGAGCCCGGCCGTCCGCGGAATCAGCTGGGCGGAGGTTCCTTCGGCCGGACTGCTCGCGGTCCGATTTTTTTACATCCATGGATCGAATTATACCCGGATGAGCGGCCCTTGGGCACTTTTTCGGCCCTCTCGAGGGCGGGCCGGCCCGGAATCGCTTCCCGGCCGGCCCCGTTTCGCCTCGGCCTCGCGGCTCAGGCCGCTTTTTGCCTCGACGGACGGACGAAGTACAGGGCCGCGGCGATCGCGAGTCCGGCTGCGTTGAGCAGAGGCCGGGAAGGAATCATGAGCACTCCCGCCGCGATGAGCGGCATCCGCGTGCCGTAGCCGATTTTCCCGTACCAATATCTCATGAGTCCGGCGCTCAGGAACACGATCGAGGCCCCGGTCCTGAGAACCGCGTAGACCATGTCCCACGGCGAGCCGTAGAGGAGAAGGGCGGGGTCGTACACGAAGACGAAGGGCACGAAGAAGGCGGCGAAGCAGAACTTCATGGCGATGACCGCGGTTTCGAACCACTTCGCCCCGGCTATCCCGGCCGCGATGAATACGGCCCCGCAGACCGGAGGCGTTATCGCCGAGAGGATCGCGAAGAAGAACACGAAGAGATGGACCGAGACGGGATTCAGCCCGAAGGTGATGAGCACCGGCCCTCCGACGACGACCGCCATGATGTAGGCGGCCGTAGTCGGCACCTGCATGCCGAGGACGATGCTCGTCACCGCTATGAGGACGAGAGTCACGAACAGGTTCCCCTGGCTCACCGACAGCACGAGGGAGCTGATCTTGACCCCGAGTCCGGTGATCGCGATGACGGCGATGATGACCTGCGCGCTCGCGGAGATGGCCGCGATGACCGCGGCCTGCTTCGCGCCGCTCGTGACCGCCTCCTTGAGCCTCGGAAGGGCGCTGCGCGCGTCGAGCCTCCAGTCCTCGTCGATCAGGGCGAGCGGCAGCGTGACGAGGGTCGCCCAGAAGGCCGCGTACTGCGGCGTGTAATCCGCGATCATCCACGCCAGGAGGAAGACGAAGGGAACGATGAAGAAGACGCTCGAGGTGATGGTTTTCTTCCACGGAGGAAGCTCGCGGGGATCGAGACCCAGGTATCCCTCGCGCTTTGCGTAGAAGTGGATGCCGAGCCCCACCGCCGCGAAATAGCAGGCGGCGGGGATGAGCGATCGGTAGGCCACCTCGATGTACGGCGTCTCGGTGAGCTCGGCGAGGACGAAGGCCCCCGCGCCCATGATGGGCGGCATGATCTGTCCTCCCGTGCTCGCGGCGGACTCCACGGCGGCCGCCATCTCGGGCTTGTACTTGAGCCGCTTCATCATGGGGATCGTGAATGCGCCGGTCGTGGCGACGTTCGCGCTCGCGCTGCCGGAGATCGAGCCGAAGAGCGCGCTCGCTATCGTGGCGACCTTCGCCGGCCCGCCGGAGAACCTTCCCGCGAGGCGGATAGAGAGGCGCATGAAGCCCGAGCCGCCGCCCGAGGCGAACATGAAGGCGCCGAAGAACACGAAGATCGCGATCACGTCAGTGCTCACCCCGACGAGGAGCCCCCAGAGGCCCCCGGTCGTGAGGAAGAGCTGGCCGGCGAGCATCTCGAGGTCGTATTCGGGATGGCCGAAGGTCCCGGGAATGAGGTGACCGAAGAGTGCGTACAACAGGAACGCGAGCGCGATGAGCGGAAGGGTGGGCTGGATTTCCCTCCTGGCCGCCTCGAGGACGAGGAGGGTGAGCGCCGCTGCCGCCGCTATCTGGAAGGGACCCGAAGGGACGCCGTACTGGTCCGAGATGGCGGTGTAGTCGAGAAACACGTAGAGCGTGATCCCGATCCCCGCTGCCGCGAGGATGAGGTCCCACAGCTGCCTCAGCCTTCCGAGCCCCCGCTTCTCCGGCCCGCGCTTCCGAGAGGCTCCGGCGGCGAAGATCATGAAGAACATGAAAGCGAGGTGGAGAGCTCTCGCCTGAAGCGCGGGCAGGAACGCATAGACGGGAAGGACGAGCTGAAAAACGGCGAAGAGGACCGCCGCCGCGAGTATCCCGTTCCGGGCGAGAGCTTTCATCACGTCCGGCTCCTATTTGAGGGAGGCCGCGACGTCGAAACCGATTTCCCGATAGTAGCGCAGAGCGCCGGGATGCAGCTTCGCGATCATGAAGTTGACGTCGTTCATGGTGACGAGCTTCATCGCGGGATGCACGGTCTCCCATTTTGCGCGGTTCGTCCAGAAGGCCTTGGTGAGCAGATAGGCGGTTTCTTCGGGAAGCGCGTCGGTCGTATAAAGGGCCACGGGCTGGCTCACGGTCTTCACGGGCTTGTCGAGGCCGGGATACATGCCGGCAGGGAGTTCGGTACGGGCGTAGAGGTCCTTCACCTTCGCGTAGTCCGCGTCGGTGAGTTCCAGGAAGCGCATGGGAATGGTCGAGGCGACCTCCTGGATCATGGAAGCCGGAGGAGTGCTCGACGTCCCGAATCCTACGGCGCGTTTGTTGCGGACAGCCGGGACTCCCTCGCTCAGATCGATGGTGAGAAGATCGACCTTGTCGAGGACGCCGAGGGCTCCGAGGATCTTCCTCGTGATCTGCTCGCCGGCGGAGCCCGCCCCGCCGGGGACGAACTTCTTGCCGGCGAGGTCCCGGAGGGTCTCCACGCCGCTGTCCTTCCTCACGATCCAGTGCATGACGATGGCCGGGATCGGCCATAGGGAGCGGATCTTGTCGTAGCCGCCTTCCTTGAACTGCCCCTTGGCGGCGATCGCGTTCTGCACGAGGTCCGGGGGCGAGGTGAACAGGTAATCCTTGCGGGACCGCGCCATTTTCACGTTTTCGACCGAACCCGCGCTCGTTTCCACGGTGATGTTGATTCTTTCGGTCCCTTTCATGAGGGCGTCGGCGATCCCGACCGCGAAGGCATAATACGTCGAGGTCTCGCGCGCGGACTTCAAGGCGAGATTCGTCTGCGCGGCGCCGGAAGACGCGAAAAATACAGCCGCCAACAGAACCAAGGTCAGTTTCTTCATGGAGATAACCTCTTTTCAAAGATATGGCTATAGTTTATCGCATTCCGGGGGGGTGTCAAGCTTGAAAAGGCGGTCGCCGGCCGATTCCGAGGCGCTTCGCGGCTATTTGAGGCCTTTTATCTTCCTGACGTCCTCGGACTTTCCGAGGATGGAGAGCACGTCGCCTTCCTTCAATACGTAGTCCGCAGGAGGGACCAGGATGATGTTCTCGGGATCCTGCGTCTTGATGGAAATGACGTGCACGTTGTACTTCGCCCTCAGGTTCACCTCTTTTATGCTTTTCCCGACGAAGTCTTCCGGCGGTTCGAATTGTACGAGGTCGTAATCGTCCGAAAGGGGGATGTAATCGAGGACGTTCGGGCGGGAAAGACTCCTGGCTACACGGACCGCGATTTCCCGCTCGGGCCGAATGATGTCGGTTGCCCCGACTCGGCGCAGGATCTTCTCCTGGTCGTCGTCGGTCGTTTTCACGATGATTCTCCGGACGCCCATTTCCTGGAGATGGAGGCAGATCATGATGCTCACGTTGCTCTTCGTCCCGGTCGAGACGATGACGGCGTCGGTCTCCTCGAGGCCGAGGGCCCGGAGAGCCTCCTTGTCGGTCGCGTCGAGGACCATCGCCTCGGAAGAGAAGGCGCTGACAGCCTGAATCCTGTTCCTGTCCGTGTCGATGGCGACGACCTCGTCGCCTTCCTCGAACAACGCCTTGGCGAGGTGAAATCCGAAATTCCCGAGCCCTATCACCGCGAATCGTTTCATATGGATGCTCCCGAATTCAACCGATCATGATCTTTTCTTCAGAATATACGGCGCCGTTCGACGAGCGGTCGCGAATGAATACGTACGAAAACGACAGTACTCCTACGCGGCCGATGATCATCGTGAGGATGATCCATGCCTTGCCCCATGTGCTCAAGAAGGGCGTCACTCCCGTGGACAGTCCGACCGTGCCGAAGGCCGAGACCGTCTCGAAGAGGAGGGCGAGGAAGGTCCTTCTTTCCTGGCCTGTTCCGGAGGCGGCGAGTCCGCCCTGCAAGAGCATGAAGACGACGAGAGCCAGGAGGCCCGTCGCTATGACGACCAGGGCGACGCTGCGGTCGACCGCGTCCTCGGGGATGCTTCTCCTGAACATGGTGACGCGTCTCATGCGCTTGATCCTGCTCGCCGCGAAGGCCCAGAGGAGAGCGAGCGTCGTCGTCTTCACTCCGCCTCCGCAGGAACCCGGCGACGCTCCGACGAACATGAGGAAGATGATGAAAGCGAGGGCCGCGTCGCCCAGAGCGCCGATGTCAGCGGTGTTGAATCCTGCCGTCCTGGAGGTGACGGACTGGAAGATCGGCACGAGGATCCTTGCCGAGACGGAGTCGATCTTCGCGAGGGAATCCCGCTCGAGGAAGGCGAAGAGAATGGCCCCACCCGCGATGAGGAGAGCGGTCGTCGCGAGGACGGTCTTCGTCTGAACGGAAAGCCGGCGGTTCCGTCCGTTGAGCTCGAAGACGGCCTTCCTCAGTTCGTAGAGGACCGGAAATCCGATTCCCCCCGTCACGATCAGGATACAGATGATGACGTTCGTCGCAGGGTCGCCCGCGTACCGGACGAAACTGTCCGAGAAGAGGGAGAAGCCTGCGTTGCAGAACGCGGAGACCGAATGGAAGATACCCGCGTAGATTGCCTCGGCTACCGGCATGTCGCGGGACCAGCGGAGCGCGAGGAGTCCCGCGCCGAGAAGCTCGGCGCCGAAGGTGAAGAAAAGGATGCTCTTCACGATGCCGAATATGTCCTCGGTGGGCGCGGGCGAGAAGAGGTCCTGCATGATCATGCGCTGTTTGAAGGACACGCTCCTGCCGAAAAACCTGAAGAAGGCGACCGAGAGAGTCATGACGCCGAGTCCGCCGATCTGGATGAGGAAGAGGATGACGATCTGGCCGAAGGTCGAGAAACAGCTACCCGTATCGACAACGACGAGTCCCGTGACGCAGACCGCCGAGGTCGAGGTGAACAGGGCGTCGGCGAGGGGAAGGCGACCGTTTTTCGTGGAAACTCCGAGGGAGAGAATCGCGGCTCCCGCCGCTATGACGAGAAGGAAGCTCGACAGGATGAGCGTGGACGGATTGGTCTTCAGGACGCGCATTCGAAGGGTCATGTCTATTTCCTGGGATTCCTGAAGTATTCGCAGCTCTCGTGCCGATCGTCGGCGCAGAGCCCGCGGAGCCTGCGGTCGTTGATCACGAGGATGTCGTGGTAGCCTCCGCAGACCGGCATGTCGAGGCTCTCGTTCACCCGGCTGAAATGAAGGAAGGGGCAGAAGTGCGAAACCGTGCGCCCGAGGAGATCGTCGGGACGGATTTCCGCGGCGATTCCACGGAATGCGCCCGGATCGAGACGGATGCTCTCGACGATCTTCAAGTATTCGACACCGGCTTTCCCCAAGGTCGTCATGAGGCCCTCGTGCCGCTTTCGCAGAACCGCCACGATCGGGGTTTTTCTCGTTCGACTGTTGTGTTTCAGCGACCTGCAGAGCTCGACCAGATCGTCGGTTTCCTTGAACGTGTCTTGAGGGAAGAGGATGAAGACGTGGGTGAACGTTCCGTCGCTCGCCGCGTCCAGGCATTGCAGCGGACTGGTGACGATTCCCTCCGCCGCGTCGCCGGCGTCGACCGCACCGCGAGGGGAACAGACGAGGATGGCGTTCGGGAGTTTGTTCTCGGATACCGAGGTGTATCCTTCATGTTTCATGACGCTTCCTCCTTTCCACCGGACCGGTGAGCGCGGGCAGGGTGAAGGTGAAGGTGCTGCCTTCTCCCGGTGCGGATTCGACCCAGATCGTACCGCCGTGAGCCCGCACGATTTCCTTGCAGATCGCGAGCCCCAGCCCCGATCCGTTGCTTCGTCCGGGCGCCTGCACGAGTTTGTCGAATATCCTGCTCTGCTGCTCGAGGGGAATTCCCGAGCCGTTGTCGCGTACGGACACATGGATGTCCGTGTCTATGCGCGACGCCTTCAGCAGGATGCTCCCTTTCTCGCCCACATACCGGAGGGCGTTGGAAACGAGATTCGTGAGCACCCAGGTCGTCTTGTTCCAGTCCGCGCGGACCGGGGGAAGACCGTCCTGCGCATCGGTCTCGATGGCGACGTTTTTCATGACCGCCTGGTCCTTGAAGATGGTCTTCACGAGTTCGAATAGGCTCCCGACATCCACGGCGTCCATTTCGAGTTCGATCTTCCCCGCCTCGATCTTGGAAAGGTCGAGCAGGTCGCTCACGAGGGCCTTCATGCGGTGAACCTCGTCGTGCGCCGCCAGAAGGAGGGACCTCTCCTTCTCGGGGAGGAGCGTCTCCGCCTTCTCGAGGAGGAGGTCCACGCTCATTCCCATGCTGGTGAGGGGCGTTTTGAGCTCGTGCGCCGCCGCCGTCACGAATTCCGTCTTCAGCCGCTCGATTTCCTTCAGATGGGTGATGTCCTTGAGGAGGAGGACGACGCCGGTGAGCGACTGCTGTTTGCCTTTCACCGCCGTCACCGAGTAGAGGAAATAGCGGACCTTCCCGTTCTCCTCGACCGAGAAGATCCTTTCGTCGTCCGGGATGTCCGGCTGGGTGCCGGTCGAGATCATGGCTTCGATCGTTTCGCAGACTTTCGGAGAGGGGGAAACGTCCTTGCACTCGATCGAGCCGTATTCGGCGAATTCGAGGCTCAGGATCCGGCGGGCGGCCGGATTGATCCCGCTGATCTTCATGTTCGTGTCGAAGACCACGATCCCGTCGGCGATGCTCGAAAGGATCGCCGAGATCTTGTTCTTTTCCGCCACGATCTGGTCTATGTTGAGTTCGTGGTATTTCTCGAGCCGGGATGCCATCTGGTTGAATTCCGACGCGAGGCTCCCCAGTTCGTCCTTCGTGTCGACCGGCACCTGGATCGAGTATTCGCCCGAGGAAATTTTTCTGGCCGCCTGGATGAATTTCCCGACGGGCCGGACGATCCTTTCGGAAAGGAAGAGGCTGAAGAAGAGGGCGGTGATGAGGGCCGACAGCGCGACGATCGACGTCGACCAGATGGCCACCCTGGCCGCCCGGCTCGCTCCGTCGCTCGCCTCGTACATCGTCTTCTCGTTCATCCTCAGGAGTTCCGCGCATGCCTTGTTCGCCTCGGCGAAATCGGAGCCCGCCTTCGAGGCGTAGAGGGCCGAGTTCCGTTCCGGATCCCTCGAGGCTGAAGCGGTCGGAAGGTATCTGAGATGATAGTCGTTTCGATAGCGGGTGTAGGCTTCCTCGATCGACCGGACCTGCGCCCCTTCCCCTTCGATGGTGACGTTGTCCTTCGCCCTGGCGAGCCATTGGAAGAATTCCGCTTCCATGCTCCTGAATTCGGGGGTGCCGCCGGCGGGATCGGCCGCGGCCCGCAGCACGACCCGGTCCTGCGCGGACAGGATTTCCATCATGTGCCGGGCGGCGATGATGCTCCGGTAATTCTCCCTGAGGATCGCGTCGGCGGCGTTCCCGAGTGCGACGATGTTCGTCACCGCCCAGGCTACGACCAGGATGAGCAGGGCGAAGGAGATTCCGTAGCCTACGAGAATTTTCTTTTTCAGATTCATACGCCTATCCTGCCTACCCCCGATTATAAGTATATGCAATTCGCGTGCCATATCCGAATTCCGGCGTTTGGGCGGTTTTCGGCGAAACGGAACAGGTTCTTCGTTGCTTATTGAAAGATCGATTTCGCCTCGGATTGCGAAATGCAATCCGAGGGCAGGGAGCGGTCATGCGCCGAATTTCCTCGCGGTATTCCGTACCGCCGATCCGAGTCCGCGAACGAGCCGGAAGAAGCCGATGAAAACGACGAAGAATTCCAGACGGCCGAGAAACATCGCGGCTGTCTCCGCCCATAGAGCCGCATCCGGCATGCCGGCGCCGGTCACCCCGACCGAAAGCCCGACCGTGCCGAGGGCGGAGGCGAATTCGAACAGGGAGTCCTGCAGGCCGAATCCGCAGGCGCTGAGGAGCAGGGCGCCTGCCGCGTAGGTGGCCAGATAGAGGAACACGAAGGACGCCGTCTGCTGGAGCCTGACGTCGTCGATGAACGCCCGGCGTCCTCCCTCCCAGAACGGCTGCTGACGAACCGCGCCGCGGGGGAGGGCGAGCCGTCCGATCTCCCGAAGCACGGATTTCCAGGCGAGATAGACCCGGTACTGCTTCATTCCCCCCGCGGTCGAGCACGTGCCTCCGCCGATGAGCATCAGGACCACCAGGACGATGATCGCGGTCGAGTTCCATTTCTCGTACGTGACCGTGGAGAATCCCGTGGTCGTCAAGGCGGTGACGACTTCGAAGACCGCGACGCGGACGGCCTTGTCGAGCCTGGGGTAGAGGGTCCCGCCGGTCGCGATGAAGACGATCGCGATCGCGACCGGCAGCACGACGGCGAGAAGGCGGATTTCGCCGTTCTTCGAGACGACGCCGAAGTCCCCCCGCCAGAGATACCAGGCCGTGACGAAGCTCATGTTCCCGAGGATCATGAGCGGAACGGTGACGGCCTCCACCGCCACCGAGTCCCAGAAACCGATGCTTTCCGGCCGGGTGGAGAACCCGCCCGTCGAAACCGCGGCGAAGGAGTGGTTCACGGCGTCGAACGGCGACATTCCGGCGAGCCAATAGGCGAAAAAGCCCACCGCCGCGTAGCACCCGTAGATCGCGAGAACCAGCCGGGCGGACGTCTTCACGTGGGGAACGAGCTGGTCGGCCCTTCCCTCCGCGCTCGAAAGGCCTGTTCCGGTGGGGCCGGCCGCGGCGGAGATCATGAGGATGGCGAAACCGGCCCCGCCGGCGAGCTGCATGATGCTGCGCCACAGGAGGATCGTACGCCCCGTCTTCGTGACGTCGACGACGGATAGTCCCGTGGTGGTCCAGCCGCTCATGGACTCGAAGAAGGCCCGTGAAAAGGCGAGCTCGCCGGAAAGGACGAAGGGCAGGGCGGAAAAGAGCGCGACGGAGAGCCAGCCGAGGAGCACGACGACGCTGCCTTCCTGGACCGACAGCGAGTCCGCCGCATGCGATCGAAAGCCCCGGCGGAGCGCGGCTCCGGACAGGAACAGGGCGGCGGCAGGCGCCGCGAAGGCGAAGACGAATCTCGACTCCTCGGGACGGAAGGGAACGATCAGCAGCGGAAGCAGCATGATCCATCCCGCGAGAACGAGGATGTACCCGACGTGCGACAGGACGGCCTTGCTTTGCGATTCGATGCGGATCCGGTCACGCATTGCGGGGCTCCCGGTTCGGTTCGCCGGTGAACGCCTTGAGGGCCGCTCCGTGATTCCGGGGCATGGTTACGAGAACGAGCCGGTCGCCCGCCATGAGGTCGTCGTCGCCGGATGGAACCGTCGCCGCGCCGTTCCTGACGATGGCCGACACGAGCGCGTTCTTCGGCAGGTGGATGTCCTTGATGCGTTCGCCCAGCACGGGAGAATCGTCGGCGAGGACTATTTCCGTCACGTTCAGGCTGCCCTCCGCCACGGGGACGTAGCCGGATACCTGTTCCGCGAATGCCCTGTGCTCGATGAGACCGGCGAGGATTTCCGTGGTCGAGAACGCGTGGATGCCGAGCTTCACGAAAACATCGACGTTGTCCGGATCGTTCGCGAGGGCCACCGTCCTCGGGACGCCGAACCCCAGAGCCGCGAGCTGGCAGATGACGAGGTTGTCCTGATCGCTCGGGGTTATGGCCAGGACGGCATCCGCCCCGTCCGCGCCGACCTCCGCGAGCGTTCTCTCGTCGCTCGCGTCGCCGAACACGACGAGGGATCGCAGTTCTCGGGCCAATCGGACGCACTCCTCCTCGTTTCCGTCGATGACGACGGTGTCGTACCCTTTCGCCGCGAAGATCCGAGAAAGGTGAAGAAGGGAAGGTCCCTCTCCGGCCATGATGACTTTCATGGTTGTCCCTCCCGGTTTTCCGCTCTGCCGGGTCCCGCAGCTTCGAGGAACTTCTCCGCCGCTATGAAAGTTTGGCAGATGGTTTCCACACCCAGCATTGCGTAGAGTCCCGTCTTGCGTGGATCGATCGAACGCGCGATGACCCTCGGCACGCCGAAGATCCTTTTCGCGATCTGCGCCGACATCAGGTTGGCGTTGTCCTCGTCCGAAGCGGCTACGAGGATATCGGCCTCGTGGAGTTTCGCCTCCCTGAGCACCTTCATCCCGGTCGCGTCGCCGCTCAGGCGGAAACCGCTGAAATCGATGGACAGCCGTTCGAAAGCCGAGTCGTCCCGGTCGATGACGACCACGGAATCGCCTTTTTTACTGAGTTCCTCGGCGACGTAGGAACCCAGGCTTCCGCAGCCTATGACGACGACGTATCGGTTCCTATTCATTCCGTCCCTCCTCCCCGCTTTCCCCGTCGAAGGCGATATCTCCCGATTTTTTCCACGAGGTGGAACGTTCGAGATTGGCCTTCGCGGGTTTAAAGGTCGGATCTATCTCAAGCGCGGCGCGAAAGAACCTCTGCGCTTCGATGGAATCGCCCCGGATCTCGTGCAGCGCTCCGATGAGGTTGTAGGCCTCGGGATGGGATGGAGCGATCCCTATCGCCCTTTTCACGGTTCCGAGGGCGTCCTCGAAAGACCTCCTGGTGATCTGCCGCTTCGCGAGTTCGACGAGGCTGTGGTAGTCGTCGACGGAAGACTCGTCCAAGTCCTCCCTGCGCATGGCCTGGAGGCTCATGTCCCGGATCTCGACCGGGCTGAACGGTTTTTGGATGAAGTCGACGGCGCCGAGTTTCATGGCTTCGACCGCGGATTCGATCGTCCCGTGGGCGGTGATGATCACGACGACCGTCCTAGGACGGGCTTCCTTGATCCGCCGGAGAGTCTCGATGCCGTTCATTCCCGGCATCTTGAGGTCAAGGAAGACCAGGTCGTACGGGCGTTCTTCGATCTTTTTCAGGGCTTCCTCGCCGTTCACCGCGGTTTGAATCTCGCACCCTACCGGTTCGAGAGCCTGAGAAACGGTGAATCTGATGTTCTTCTCGTCATCCACGACGAGGATGGATTTCCTGTTCATTTTTCCCTCCTATGGGACGGACGGGAATCGTGAAGGTGAAGGTGTTGCCCTTTCCCTCGGACGATTCCATCCAAATGGCGCCTCCGTGGGCGCGAACGATTTCCTTGCAGATTGAGAGCGCGATTCCGGCTCCGCCGGGATCGATGCCGTCCATGTGGACGAAGGTCTGGAACACCTTCGCGTGATATTCCTCGGGGATCGCGGGGCCGTCGTCCTTGACCGCGATGTGGACCCGGGGGCCGACCAAGCGGGCCGACAAGGCGACTTCGCCTCCTCGGCGAGCGTTTCTGATCGAGCTCGCCATGAGAGTGGACACGACCCACGTGATTTTGCCTTCGTCGAGCGTCACATCCGGCAGGTCGTCGTCCGAATTCGCCGTAATGCGGACCTTCTTGGATTTCGCCTGTTCAAGAAGACCGTTCACCGCCTGATCGAGAACGGTTCGCAGACGCATCGTCTTGAATTCCAGTCCGATCATGCCGGCCTCGACGTTGGAAATGTCCAGAAGGCCGTTGACCAGTGCTTTCAGCCGGTTGACCTCCTCGTCGGCCGTTCGGAGCAGGGCGAGTTCATTCTCGTCCAGCTTCCGGCTCGACCTCTCCAACAGGATTTCGATGCTCATCCCGAGCCCGGTGAGCGGCGTCCTGAGCTCGTGCGATGCGGCCATGATGAATTCGCCTTTCAGCCTCTCGACCTCTTTCAAACGGGTCACGTCCTTGAGCAGCAGCACCGCTCCCCGGAGTCCTCGGTCCCCTCCCCGTATGGCGGTCGCCGAATAGAGATAGTGCAGGAACCGACCCTTCTCTTCGATGGAAATGATCCTCCTTTCGTCGGGGATGTCGGCCGGCCTGCCCGTTCTTACGATCTCCCCGATCAACCTGCAGACCTCGGCATCGGGAAAGATGTCCTCGCAGTGCAAAGCCGGAGAAGGGCTCGGATCCGATCGTATGATGGAGCGGGCGGCCGGATTGATGCCGACGATCCGCAGTTCATCGTCGAAGATGATCAGGCCGTCCGCTATGCTCGAGAGGACCGCCTCGCTCTTGTTCTTCTCCGAGAGAATCCTGTCGACGTTCATTTCATGGTAGGTCGCGAGCTTTTCCGCCATCGCGTTGAATTCCGCGCTCAGGCTTCCGATCTCGTCCCCGGTCGGATCGGAAATCCGGGCGGAATAATCGCCGGAGGATATGGTCCTGGAAGCGTCCATGAGGCGCTTCAAGGGGCGGACGATTCTCTCCGCAAGGACGAGACTGAAGAGGAGGGCCGCGAGCAGGGCCGCGGAGGCAGCCGCGGCGGTCGATCTGACCGCACGGCTTGCGACTACGGATGCCGTTTCGCTCGCGGCGTACATCGTCGTCTCGTTGAGGCGGAGGAGCCGCTCGCAGGCATCGCGCACCTCGCGGGAGGCCGGGGCTACGCTTCTTTGGTAATCGATCCTGAGCATCGCGGGGTCCGAGGGGACGTTTCGGACGAGCCTCGACGTTTCGCGACGATACCGCAGATAGGAGGAATCGATCGCCGATACGATCGCTGATTCTCCTTCGATGGTGATGTTGTCCTTCGCCCTGCCGAGCCATTCGTGGAACGTCGCCTCCTCCATGCGAAGCGATGCGGAGACGTCGGGACGATCCTTTTCGAAGAGAAGAATCCCGTTGTTCTGCCGTTCGAGGGACTCGAGCATCTTCTCGGCCGCTCGAATGCTCCTGTAGTTCTCGCGGAGGATGGCGTCCGCCGCCTTTCCCAGCGTCAAGAGGTTTTCCACCGACCAACCTATGACGAGGCACATGATGAAGAACGAAAAACCGTAGCCCAGGAGTATTTTCTTTTTCAGATTCATTCGTCGAATTCCGTTCATAGGCCCGATGAATATGTGCAATTCCGATGCCAAGACGGGGAAAACGGGATTTCAGCGGATTTTCAATTCAGGAGGGCGACGCAGACGGCGAAGATCATGCAGAATGCAATGTCTACAATTCGTAGGTCTTTCTTTTTCGCCAGAGCGTGGCCTGGTCGATGCCCAGGATGTCGGCGGCTTCCTTGAGCGATGGGGTCTTCGCGATAATCCGGCGGATGTGCATTTCCTCGATCGCCTGAAGCGGTACGGGGTCCCCGATCTTGGGAGAGGCGGATGTCGCCGCGACGGCGGCGGTCATGTCCTGCTTGCCGATTTTCGGGCCGTTTCCGAGGATGACCGCCCTTTCGATGGCGTTTCGGAGTTCGCGGACGTTGCCCGGCCAGGAATACTGCGACAATGCGGCCTCCACCTCGTCGTCGAAACCGAGAATCGATTTGTGGTTCGTTCGATTGAAGAGGAACAGGAGGCCTTTCGCCATGGGGACGATGTCTTCCGGCCGTTCTCGGAGAGGGGGAATCGTCAGGCTTATGACGTTGAGGCGGTAATAGAGGTCCTCCCTGAACGCGCCCTCGGCGACGCGCTTCTCGAGGTCGGCGTTCGTGGCGGCGATGATCCTGACGTCCGCGCGTCTGGCTTTGGAGTCGCCGAGCCGCTCGTACTCCTTGTCCTGGATGAAACGGAGCAGCTTGGCTTGAACCGGCAGCGCCATGTCCCCGATCTCGTCGAGGAAGAGTGTTCCTCCCTCGCAGGTCGCGATCCGCCCCGGATTGTCCTTCACGGCACCGGTGAAGGCCCCCTTCGCGTGTCCGAAAAGCTCGCTTTCCAGGAGTTCCGCCGGAAGGGAAGGACAGGAGACGATCGCCATCGGCTTGCCGGCCCTGGGGCTCCAGCGATGGATGGCCCGGGCGAACACCGACTTGCCGGTGCCGCTTTCGCCCCGGAGCAGGATGATCGCCTCGGATGCCGCGGCTTTCTTCGCGGTCTCGATGACCATCTGCATCGCGGGATTCCTGCTCTGGAGCTGCCCCTCCGGCTCCATCCTCTGCAGGCTTTCCGAAAGTACGGCTATCTCGTTCTCCAGTTTGCGTATCCTGCCGATGCGGCGCGTCATGAGCCTGATCTGTTCCGGGGTGAAGGGCTTGTCGATGTAGTCTTCCGCGCCGCGCCTCATGGCTTCCACGGCGCTGCCGATGGACGCGTGGGCCGTGATGATGACGATCTTGGTCCACGGCGATTCGGCGGCGAAGACGGAAACCAGATCCATGCCGTCGTCTTCGCCGAGCCTAAGATCGATGAAGGCCATGTCGAAGACGCGGAGCCTGCTCTCGGTCAGAGCCTCGTCCTTGCTTCCAACGGCGATGACTTCATGGCCCTCCCCCGCGAGGCAGTAGGCCAGGGTTTTGCGGATGTTCGCGTCGTCGTCGGCGACGAGGATGGAGAGCTGGAATTCGTCTTCCTTTCCCTCGGTCATGCGGTAATCTTCCCGCAGCCGCCCCAAGGAGTCAAGGGGATGGACGAGGGAACGCTTAAAGGCTGCGGATGCGGGCGACGCGGAACACCTGCCTCGATTCGCGCCCGGGCGGGTTTCGGCGTCCGCCCTTCCCCAATTTAAGATTGACACGTTTCAATTTATGATAGTATGCTTTGCTTGTTGTTTCGAATCCAGAACCTTGAAAGGGAGGAATGCATGAAAAAGAAACTCTTCGTTGCGTTCGCGGTCCTGAGCCTCTTGGCCGCAGGGAGCCTGAGCGCAGGCGGATCGAAGGAGGCGAAGGCCGACAAGAAGATCGAGCTCACCTTCTTCTATCCGGTGCAGGTAGGAGGGCCTCTCACCGCTCTCATCGACAAGATAGCCAAGGATTTCTCCGCCGAGAATCCGGACATCGTGGTCAAGCCCGTCTATACCGGAAACTACGACGACACGGTGGTGAAGATCCAGACCGCCATCCAGGGGAAGAATCCGCCGGATTTCTTCATCAACCTCGCGACCCAGCGGTTCTCCATGGCCTCCTCGGGAATCGCGATGCCCCTGGACGACCTCATCAAGGCGGACGGGGCGGAAGGCAAGGCCTACATCGAAGACTTCCTGCCCGGCTTCATGGAGGATTCCTTCGTCGACGGCAAGATTTACAGCATCCCCTTCCAGAGGAGCACGATGGTCCTCTTCTACAACAAGGACGCGTTCGCGGAAGTCGGCCTCGATCCCGAGCAGCCTCCCAAGACCTGGGCCGAGATGGTTTCCTACGCGCAGAAGCTGACGAAGCGCGACGCCTCCGGAAAGGCCGTCCGCTACGGCGTCGGCATCGCTCTCAACTCCGGCTCCGCCCAATGGGCGTTCACGGGTTTCGCGCTTCAGAATTCCTCCGACGGCAAGAACCTCATGAGCACCGACGGCAAGAAAGTCTATTTCGACACTCCCGAGAACGTCGAGGCGCTCCAGCTCTGGGTCGACCTCCAGAGGAAATACAAGGTAATGCAGGAGGGCATCGTCCAGTGGACCGACCTCCCCGGACAGTTCATCGGCGGAACGGTTGCGATGATCTACCACACGACGGGCAACCTCACCAACATCAACAAGAACGCCAAATTCAAATTCGGCACCGCCTTCCTGCCGGGTTCCAAGCGCGTGGGCGCGCCGACCGGCGGCGGCAACTTCTACATAACGAAGGGACTCGCTCCCGAGCGGGTGCAGGCCGCCTGGAAATTCATCAAGTTCGCCACGTCCGCCGAGCGTCTGGCCCAGTGGAACCTCGACACCGGCTACGTGGCCCCGAGAAAGTCCTCGTTCGACACCCAGCTCATGAAGGATTATTGGGCCAAGGTTCCCCAGGCGGCGGTGGCGTTCAAGCAGATTCCCTACGCGAAGCCGGAGCTCACGACCTTCGAGGCTTCCAAGATCTGGCGCATCCTGAACGACAACATCCAGTCCGCTATCACCGCCGAAAAGACCCCGGCCGAGGCGATGAAGAACGCCCAGGCCCAGGCGGAAGAAGTCCTCAAGAGATACCAGTAATCGCTCCCCGGGTTTACAATTGAATCGGGACGGATGCGGCGCGGCCCCTCGACGGGAGCCGCCGCCTCCGCCCCAAATCGCGAGGAAGGGAGGACGGTCCGGTCATGAAAGCCGCTCATACGAAACTGAACGGAGAGATAAGGAGAAACCTCAAAGCCTGGATTCTGCTCGCACCCGCCATGGTGTTTCTGCTCATGTTCACGGTCTTTCCGATCGTGCGGAGCTTCTACGTCGGACTCACCCAGTACGAGTTCGGCATGCGGGAGCCGGTCTTCATCGGGCTCAAGAACTACGCCGACCTCGCGAAATCCGAGCTGTTCTGGAAGGTGATGGGGAACACCGTCGCGTTTTCGCTCATGACGGTGATCCCGAGCATGGTCGTCGGTCTTTCCCTCGCGATCGTGGTGAACGGGAAGCGGAAGGGAGTGGGGTTCCTCAGGACGGCCTTCTTCTACCCGGTCGTGATGCCGATGATCGCGATCGCGAGCATTTGGCTGTTCATCTACATGGCCGACGCGGGCATGTTCGACCAGCTCGTCATCTCGCTCGGCTTCAAGCCCATGCAGGTTCTCTCCGACAAGGACCGGGTGCTTCCCGCGATGTCGGTGATGTACGTCTGGAAGGAAGCGGGATATCTCATGATCTTCTTCCTTTCCGGTCTGCAGAACATTTCGGGCGAGATGTACGAGGCGGCCTACCTGGACGGAGCCAGATGGTGGACGGTGTTGCGCAGGATCACCCTGCCTCTCCTCGGGCCGACCATCCTGTTCGTGTCGACCATCGCTCTCACCAACAGCATCAAGCTGGTGGACCATATCGTGATCATGACCGAAGGCGCCCCGAACAACGCGAGCACCATGCTGCTCTACTACATCTATCAGCAGGGTTTCATCTTCTTCGATCAGGCCAAGGCTTCGGCTCTCACCGTGATCATGCTTGCGATCATGCTCGCGATCTCCATGATCCAATTCGTGAACGCCGACCGGCGAATCTTCTACCGGTGAGACGGAGGACGGACATGCGCAAGGACAGAAATACGCTGCTTACCGCCGTCGCCTTCGTCGCAGCCGTGGTATGGCTGGTGCCGCTCGTGTGGATGCTGGAGACCGCGTTCACGAAGGCCTCTTTCACCATGGGCCTGTTCCCGCAGGGCAATCCGACGCTGGAGAACATCGTGTACGTCTGGAAGAACGTCCCCTTCGGACAGTACTACCTGAACACGATCACCATCGTCGTCTGCACCTACTGCGTCCAGTTCGTCACCATGACCATGGCCGCCTACGCTCTGGCGATGCTGAAGTTCAAGGGCGAGAAGATCGTCTTCATCGTGATCTTCATCCAGCTCATCATCCCGAACGACGTTCTCATAAGCCCCAACTACATGATGCTGAGCGACCTCGGCCTGACCGACTCCAAGCTCGGGATCATGATCCCCTTCTTCGGGAGCGCCATGGGCATCTTCCTCCTCAGGCAGATGTTCAAGACGATCCCCCTGGCGCTCTCGGAAGCCGCGGTCATCGACGGATGCTCCACCTTCCAGATCATCCGGCACATCTTCGTCCCGAGTTCGAAGACGGCCTACATTTCGTTCGCGCTGGTTTCGGTGAGCTATCACTGGAACAATTTCCTGTGGCCGCTCATCGTGACGAATTCGCCGGAAAACAGGACCTTGACGGTCGGACTCGCCATCTTCGCGAAATCGAAGGAGGCGGTCATGCAGTGGGCCAACGTGTGCGCGGCGACCTTCGTCATAAGCGCGCCGCTCGTGCTGACGTTCTTCGTCCTCCAGAAGAAATTCATCAACAGCTTCGTGAGTTCGGGGATCAAATAGGAAAAGGATGGCGAGATGGAGCTGAACTTCCTCGGAGCCGGTGCGGCCTTCAATCCGGCCATGGACAACACGAACGCCTTCTTCACCGAAGGCGGGATTTTCTACCTCATCGACTGCGGCGAGACGACGTTCGGCAAGATCTGGAACCTGCCGGAACTCGGGCGGAGCGGATCCGTCACGGTCGTCGTGACGCACCTCCACTGCGATCACGTGGGCAGCCTCGCCTCCCTCATATCCTACTGCCATTACGTCCTGAAGAAGCCCGTCCGGGTGGTTCATCCCCTCGACACGGTAGTCCGGCTCCTCGACCTCATGGGGATCGAGCGGAGGTGCTACGAATATTCGGCCGGGCTTTCCGGCGCCGACGGCGTAGGCTTCGAAGCAGTGGAGGTGAAGCACGTGGACAACATGACCTGCTTCGGCTACGTCGTGAACCTCCCCTCCGGGAAGCTCTTCTACAGCGGCGACGCGGTCGCGGTCCCTCCCTCGGTGATGGAACGCTTCCTCTCCGGGGAGATCGGGCGCATATACATGGACACCAGCCTGGCCGAATCCGACCATCCGACCCACGGCACGTTCTCGAACCTGGAGCGGACCGTGCCCGCGGAGCATCGCGGCCGCGTCTATTGCATGCACCTCGATTCGGATTTCAGGTCCGTGATACGTGGGAAGGGGTTCGGAACGATCGAGGTTTTCGACCCCTTTTCGCGATCATAAGCCGAGAAGCGACGCGGCGTTGGCCTCGTACTGGTGCTGCGCCCGTTCCAGGGCCTCCCGGGGCGTGAGCACGCCGCTGTACGCGTTCTTCACCTCCACTCCGAGAAAACTCAGGAATCTCCGCTCGTCGAAGGGCGCGTAGTCGGTGGAAGGCGTCCTGTGGTAGCGGGACGTCGCGAAACAGTCCTTCGAGAGTTCCAGCCAGGGATAGGTCCCGACGAGCTCGTAGTTCTCGAAGGACTTGCGGGCCACGGGCACGCTCCCGAGCAGGGCCAGGGCCGACGAGATGGGCTCGCTGCAGAGCCATTTGACGTAGGAGAGGGCGAGGCCGGGGTCCCTGCTGAATTTCGATATTCCCAGCGTGCCCCCGCCGATGATCGAATTCTTGCCGGGAACCCTGGCGAATCCGATCTTGTTGACGATCTTGGATCCGGTACCAAGGATCTCCGAGGCGAAATTCGTGTAGAGAATCGTCATCGCGACTTCCCCTCCCGCGAATTCCTTGGCGGCGTTCGTCCACCAGGAGCAGAACCGCTCCTTCGCGTACTGCCTCGCCTCGACGAGGAACTCGAGGGCGCGGATCGCGTTCTTCGTGGTCAGGAGTATCTTCCCCTCGGGCGTAAAGAGCCTGTCCGCGCCGCTGAAGTATCTGGTGAGGAATTCCGTGGCAGCGACTCCGGTGCTTCCGAGGGTGACGGTGGTTCCGAATTCTACGGGCGACCTTTCGTTGAACGTCCTCGTGAAGAAGCGGGCGATACGGTTGTACTCCGCGAAGGTCGAGGGAGGGGCGAGCTGGCTCTTGTTCGTCTCCTGGTACAGCCGTCTCATGACCGTGCTGTCGAAGAGATCCTTCCGATAGAACAGCACCTGGTTGCTCGGAGAGATCGGAACGGCGTACAGGCTGTCCTCCACGTACGAGTACTGCCTGCTCAGGCCCTCGACGAAGGTGTCGAGGACGGAGGCGATCTTCGGCTCGATCTTCTCCAGGGGGAGGAGGATCTTGTGCGCGAACCAGGACAGCCAGGTGACGTCGAGGCGCACGACGTCGTAGATGCTCGATTCCTCCATGGTGTTGAAGATTTCGTAGATTTCGTCGTAGGAGAACACCGAGATGTTCACGTCGACGCCGGTCGTCTGCGTGTAGATCCTGGAGAGGTTCTTCATGGCGGCGGCTGCGGGGCTGTCGAGCGTGATCACGTTGAGACGCTGCGAGGAAAAGGCGGGATGCTTCGAGCTGCGCCCGTACCAGTTTCGGAAACCGGCGTTCTCCAGGATACGCCTCTGGCCGCATTTTCCGGCCATTACGTTCGAGATGAGGAATTCCGCGGACACCTTTCCCATGAGCCGATAGTTCAGTTCGTATTTCGAGAAATCGCTCTCCGGCATCGTGAAGATCGGGGACACGGTGTAGAGCGCGGTCTCGTGGGACGGGAAGAAGTTCCGCCAGACGTCGTTGACGATCTCGGCGAAACCGAAGTTCGAGATGAAGATCCCCTCGGGCGGATTCGCCGAAAAAAGCTGGATAGCGCTCTGGTTGCACCGGAACTGGTCCGTTTGGAAATGGCTTATCGTGCCGCCCCCGCGGATCGCGAAGGCCTTCTGAAAGGCCGTGAGGAATTCCGCCTCGTTGGAGAATTCGAGGCTTCCCGTGACGACGGTGACCCGCTCGATGTCCGCCTTCAACGCCTGCTCGGCGAGGTCCTTCCCGCATTTCGCGTAATCGAAGCCCACGTAATTCGCCTCGCTTCCGCGTCCCCGCTCGACGAGGAGTATTTCGCTCTCTTCGTAGCCGGCTTCCAGGTACGCCGGCAGGGGATCCGGAAGGCAGGAGAACGCCGCGATTCCGGCGACCATCGCCGATCTCGCTTGGGCCACGATCCTGAGTTCCTTCTCCGGGTTGTCTTCGGAGACGTACTGGATCACGTCGTATCCGTGGTTCTCCGCGAAGGCCTTGAACGACAGGTAGAAGTCGACGTAGTGGCGGAACCTGATGGTGGGGAGGATCACGGCGAGGATGTCCGCCTTTCCCTTCCTGAGCAGCTTGGCCCTTTCGTTGATCGTGAAGCCGAGCGCCGCGGCCGCCTGTTCTACCTTCACGATTTTCTCGCTGCTGACGTTGCCCTTTCCGTTGAGGACGTTGGAGACCGTCCCCTGGGAGACTCCGGCTAGCTGCGCTATGTCCTTGATCGTCGCCATATCCGTCTTTTCCGCACTTTTCGGCGGGCCCGATTCCACTATATCAGGCTTCGTCCGGAGAAGGAACTGCTTTTCCCCGCCCGCATCGAGGAGGAGGCGTCCTTCCGCGAGGGGCGGATCTTGAACAAGGGATCGCCCGCGGCTACTATCATGGCGGCGATACCGCCGGGGAAGAGTCGGGCGGCGCACAGGGGTCGATAGGATGGGTAGACTGAAGGAACTCGCGCGCGAATGCGCGCACACGAGGACGATACAAATGGCCACCTTCGCGGTGGACGAGACCCACATCCTGGCGACGGGCAGGCTCGAGGACGTCCGCCTCCTGCCTACGTTCCGGGTCACCGGGGAAGGCCGCGCTGCGGGTCCTCTGCACGACCTTTCGGTCCACATCCTCGTCCGCACGCCCGATCTCGTGATCGAGGACGTGGAGGTTTCGATCGACACCGTGCCGAGGCCGGACTGCCGCGGTCTCGAACACTCCCTGGACGGCGTCAGGGGGCTGTCGATAACCGGAGGTTTCAGCTCAAAGGTGAGGGAAGCCGCCGGGGGCAGGAAGGGTTGCACGCACCTCGTGCACCTCCTTACCACCATGGCGTCGTCGGTCATGCAGGGGCACTGGGCCCTGCTCGACAGGAAGCCCTCGGAACCGGACGAAGCGGCCCGGAAACGCGCCGCTTCCTCGGCGAAATTCCTCAAGGATTCCTGCTACGCCTGGAGGGAGGAGGGGGACGCGTACCGCACCCTCGTCGCCTTTTCCGAGGGTCGGCGACCCGGCCCCGCGGACTGAGTCCCCGGCGGTACGGATCCTCAAACGGTTCGCAGGTTCCCCAGGGCGATCCTCGTCGTCACGTCGTAGGCGGCCTTCGTGGGGCCCGGTTCCGCGGCGCCCTTGCCCGCGATGTCGAAGGCCGTTCCGTGGGCCGGGGTAGAAATGGGGACCGGGAAGCCGGCGTGCAGAGTCACGCCGCGGAAGAACCCGATGAGCTTGGTCGCTATCTGCCCCTGATCGTGGTACATGTTGAGAATGCCCTGATACTCTCCGGAGCGGACCTTGAGGAAAACGGTGTCGGCCGGGAAGGGTCCGGCCGCGTCGATGCCTTCCGCCTTCGCGAGACGGATCGCGGGCGCGATGATGTCCAGTTCCTCGGTGCCGCAGAGTCCGTTCTCGCCCGCATGGGGATTGAGGGCCGCCACGGCGATCCTCGCCCTGCTTTCCCCGTTAGCTCTCATGGCGGCCGACAGGAAGCGGAGGGATGCGAGGACCTTGTCCGCGCTCAGACTCGCGGATACGTCCTTCAGCGGGATGTGGGACGTGACGCGGAGCGCCCAAGCTCCGTCGAGGATGTTGATCTCCTCAAGACCCGAATGGCCGGGGAACTCGGCCTTGAACAGTTCGAGTTCGCTGTGCGCGTTCATCCCCGCCTTCATGAGGGCTTCCTTGTTGAGCGGGGCGAAGACGAAGCCGTCAAGGAGGCCCTTCCGTATCAGGTCGAGGGAAAAGAGAAGATCGCTCAGGGTCATGAGGCCGGCCTCCGAGGTGACCCTGCCCACCGGAGGGAGCTCCGTGTTCGGACTTCGATGGTCGAGAAGATAGATCCCCCGGCCGTTCGCGCCGCCGGCGTCCCGGACCGATTCGATCCCGGGGGAGGAGAGTCCGGCCTGAGCGAAACCGCGTTCGAGCGACCTCGCGTCCCCGATGAGGAGAGGCGTCGTGCCTTCCCAGTTCCGGGGGTCCGCGACGAGCTTCGCGGCGAGTTCGGGGCCGATTCCGGATGGATCGCCCAGCATGAGGCCGATCCGCGGTATGGTGCGCTTCATGAAAACTCCTTGATGGCCGGGCGATCGCTCGGCCTGGGGAGGGGGAGTGCGTTCCGGTACGCCGCCTCCCCCCTCGCCGGGCTCACTTGCCGATGGATTTCAGGTAGGATGCCTGATATTCCGCCATGAAAGCCGCCGCGTCCGTGTTGTTCCTGTAATCGGAGAGCAGCTTGAATTTGCCGAGGTAGTTGGTCTTCCAAGCCTCGCTCTCGGACACCGCCCTGAAGACGTCGCTCCAATACTTCGCCGCTGCCGGACTCATGGCCTTCGGGCCGACGACGCCGCGCCATACGGGGTATTCCACGTCCTTGTAGGGGCCGATCTCGCTGAGCCTCGGGGCCGAGGCGAGGTTGCCGGTGAAGCGCGTCTTGGAGAGGGCGAGGACCGGCGTCAGCTTGCCCGCCGCGACGTACTGGTCGGCTGCGGCCGGTTTCGAAAGGACGAGGTCCACGTGGCCGCCGAGGATGGAGGTGATGGCGCCGGAAGTCGCGTCGTTCGTTATGTAGGCCATCTGGTTTTCGGTGAACCCGAGTTCCTTGATGAGGAGCTCGTAGGTGGCGACGTCGTCCCCCTTCGAACCGGCTATGACCACCTTCGCCCCCGCCTTGACCGCGGAGACTACGTCCGCGAATGTCGCGTACTTGGACTGCTCGCCCTTGAAGAGCAGCTGCTTGTCCACGGCCATCATGGCGACGACGGTGAAATTCTCCACGCGGTTGGCGGTGTTCTTCACCATGGGCATGAGGTCGCCGCTGTTGAAGGTGAGCAGGGTGTGATCGGCCTTCTTTCCCGTGACCCGGCTCACCGCGAGTCGACCCACTTCCCCGCCGCCGTCGGTCTGGTTGTTGACGAGGACGGTTTTCCCGCCGATCAGGTTCTGTTTGGTCATGATGTCGCCTATCAGGCGGGTGTAGATGTCGCTGCCGCCGCCCGGGCTGGACGTGACGATCCACTCGATATCCTGCGACGGCGCGAAGACGCCGGAGGACGCTTCCTGCTTGCCGCCCGCGAAGAGGGGGCAGGCGAGCGCCGCGGCCGACAAAAGGACGAGCAACTTCGCGATTTTCTTCATTTCTTTCTCCTTTGCGCGAAATCTATGCCTTCGCGGGACGACTTCCCGCGTAAAGATGGATCATCCGGCTTTCTTCCTTCCGAGGATTCCGGCCCTGACGAGGAGCGGCCTGACGATCGGAAAGGAGACGATCGCGATCAGCACGACGATGAACGCGAGGGAGATCGGCTTCTGGAAGAAAATGCCGATCTCGCCGCGCGAGATGATGAACGCTTTCCTCATGTTGGACTCGAGCATGGGCGCGAGGACGAAGGCGAGGAGGAGGGGCGCGTACGAGTAGCGGCATTTCACCATTCCGTAGCCGAGCACGCCCGAGAGGAACATCACGATCACGCCGTACATCGAGTTGCTCGTGCTGTACGAGCCGACGATGCAGACCGCCGTGATGCCGGGAATCAGGAGCTTCGTGGGAATCGAAAGGATCCTGATGAGGAAGGGGATCACGCCCCAGGAAATGGCCAGGGCGAGCAGGTTGGCGAGAAACAGTGACGCGATCAGGCCCCAGGCGAAATCCGGCGAATTGGTGAAGAGAAGCGGTCCCGGGTTGAGACCCCAGAGCATGAGGCCGCCCAACAGCACGGCTCCGGTCCCTGAGCCCGGAATTCCAAGGGCGAGGAGGGGAGCGAAGGCTCCGGCGGCGGCCGCATTGTTGGCCGATTCGCACGAAGCGAGCCCCTCGATCGCACCGGTTCCGAGCGGTTCTTCGCTCTTGAAGGACTTCTGAGCGGAATAGGCCATGACCGAGGCCGCGGTCGCCCCCGCGCCGGGGAGTACGCCGACGAAGGTCCCCAGGGCGCCGGACCGGATCGCGGGCAGGATCATGCGCCTGAGATCGCGGAGGGTGATCATGCTCCCCCGGATCGTGAGCCTGTCGGTGACGAATTTCGCCTGAGTATTCCTCTCCTCCATGAGGAGGACGACCTGGGAGAATCCGACGACGCCGATCACGAAGGGGGTGAAGGGCACGCCTCCGAGGAGGTGGAGGTTCCCGAAATCATAGCGCGGACTTCCGGTCAGGGTGTCCATTCCCATGCTCGCGACGAGGATGCCGAACATGGTGAGCAGCACGCCCTTCGTCGGATTTTCTCCCACGAGCCAGCCGATGGAAGTCATCGCGACGAGGAGGAGGGTAGTCATCTCGACCGGGCCGAATTTGAGGCCGAGGTTCGCAAGCGCCGGGCCCATGAAGGTGAGGACGATCATTCCTATGCTGCCGCCGACGAACGACGAGATGTTCGAGGTGAGGAGCGCCTGGCCGGGCCGCTTCTTCACGGTCGCCAGCGGGTAGCCGTCCAGCGTGGTCATGATCGCCGGGCTGTCGCCGGGAATGTTCAGCAGAATGGCGCTGAAGGCCCCGCCGTACATGTTCGAGTAGTAGAGTCCTCCGAGCATGATGATCGCGGTGGTCGGATTGAATTTGTAGGTGAGGGGGAGCAGAAGGGCGCAGCCCGCGAGGGAGCCTATGCCCGGCATCGCTCCGATGATGAGACCGAGGACGCAGCCGAGAAGGGTGGCTCCGAGGTTCTGAAACGTGAACAGGACGGAGAATCCGTCGAGCAGGAAACCGAAGTTTTCCATCGTTCTCTCCTATTCGAAGATCGCGTCGTAGAGGAGACCCTTCGGAAACGGGACGTCCAGCCAGAGTACGAAGCAGCCGACGACGATCGTCATGATCACGGCGAACGTCACGATCGTCGTCTTCCACGAGCATTTTTCGTACCCTCTCACCCAGGCGAGCACGTATATGGCCACGCTCGGTATCATGCCGACGAGGAAGGTCGCCCCGATGACGAAGGCCGCTCCGAGCACGGCCATCCAGTTGTCCCGCGGCCAGACCGGAATCCTTTCCTTGAACGAGAACGCGAAGGAGAGGATTGACGCGAGGAGCATCACGATCGAGATGATGACCGGAAAGAAACCCGGCAACGGACCTTTGGATGAATGCCAGAATCCGTATTTTCCCAAGCCGAGATAAATGAAGACGATCGCCATGATCGCCGTCGCGATGGGAATGATCTGGTTCATGCCGAACCGTTTCGCCTTGGTCGCTTCATCGGTCATTGCGTTCCTCCGTCCCTTCCATGATGGCAGTATGATCTTATGCAGGATTCGTGCCATGCCGAGCGGCTTCGTTCAAGGAAATCCGCGGAGCGTCAATCGTATGCCGGATATGAAGATAGGGTAAAAATTGTGTAAAAACGGAGGGACGGTTTCGCAGAAGGACACAATAATGTTTCAGTAATGTTCAACATTTCTGAAACAAAAGATTCAATTGTTCCAATTGTTTCAGCTCGGTTCAAAGTCCGGAAAGATCACGCCGTTTTCGCTTATACGATTTGATTCGGCGCCAGAGCGTCGTGCGGCTCATTCCAAGGGTCTTCGCGAATTCCCCCTGCTTCAGGCCGCTGTCCAGGAAGCGGCGGAAAAGTTCCGCGTCCCCGTCTCGGATCGGTTCCGGCTCTCGCTGCTTTTCATCCCTCAGTTCCCGGGAGGCGCCTCCTCCGTTCACGGCGAAGAAGGCTGCAGCGGCGGTTTCCCCGATGATCCCGCTTTCGTTCAGGATCACCATGCGCTCGCTGAAATTCCGCAGCTCCCTGACGTTTCCCAGCCACGGATAGGCTTTCAGGATCGGAACGACGCCGGGCTCGACCTCGGGAACCGGTTTGCCGGATTCGGCCGCGTATCGGCCAGTGAAATGCCGGAACAGGAGTTCGATGTCCTCGGGTCGCTCGCGGAGGGGCGGTATGTTGATGTTGAGCAGGTCTATGCGGTAATAGAGGTCCTGCCGGAATTGGGCGTTGCGGACCCTGTCCCTGATGTCTATGTTCGTCGCGGAGATGATGCGCACGTCGACGGGTACGACCGTGTCGCCGCCTATCCTCCTGATTTCGCGTTCCTGGAGGACCCGCAGGATCTTCGCCTGCAGGCTGAGCGGCATTTCCCCGATCTCGTCGAGGAAGATCGTCCCCTTGTGCGCCAGTTCGAACAGCCCTATCCTGCCTCCCTTGACCGCCCCCGAGAACGAGCCCTCGGTATAACCGAACAGCTCGCTTTCGAGCAGCTGCTCGGGAAGCGCGGCGCAGTTCACCGCGACGAAGGGATGGGAACTTCGCTTCGATGCATTGTGGATGCTCTGGGCGAAGAGTTCCTTTCCCGTTCCCGTTTCCCCGACGATGAGCACGCTGGAATCGACCTGACTGTATTTGCACGCGTCGGCGATCAGGGCCTTCATCCTGCCGTTCTCGCAGAGGATGTCGCCGAAGCGGTAGTGCGCGACGAGGCCCTTCCTGCTGAGCTGCTTCCTGATTTTCTGCTCGGTCTCGCGGATCGCGTCGACGTTCCTGAGCGTCACGAGCACGCCGACGCTTTCCTTGTCGACCGTGATGGGCGTCGTTCTCATGAGCAGGAGCTGGCCTCCGATCGTCCGGATCGTCTCGGAATTCGCCTGCGTCGAAAGGATCGATTTCCATTCACCGTCCGGATGGAGGTCGACGATCCTGCGGCCTTCGATCGATCCGCCGTCCCGGCGGAAGAGCGCGGAAGCCTGGGCGTTGGCGGCGATGATCGTGCCCTCCCGCGTCATTGCGAAGAGCATGTCCTCCGCGTTGTTGAGAACCGTGGAGAGGAGGTTCGCCCTGGTCCTTTCCCTGTTGAGCGATTTTGCGGCCGCGACCGCGTCGTTGAGAGCGCGGGTCATCGCCTCGTTGCCGGACTTGATGTGGACGTAGCCGAGCCCCGATTCCTCGCATTTCCGGCAGAGCGTCAGCCCGCCGATGAAGGTTTCCACGCCCGAGCCGGCGAGTTCGTCGATCGCCGCGTACAGTTCGGTCTCGTTCTCCGCCTTCCGCACCTGGATGGGAATCCCCGTGAGGTCCTTCAGTTTCCGCGAATCGCAGATCCCGGTGTCGGTCAGAATTACACCGACGCCTTTCGAGCCGAATGCGCCCCGGCAAGTCCAGAGAGCCTCGATCAGGTCTCCGGCCGTAATGGGTATTTCCACGAGGTGGACGGTGGGGTTTTCCCGCGCGAGGGCCTTGCCCGTTATGCCTCGGGCGACCACGATGTCGGCGTCGCGTCGCTTGATCTTCATGTCGCCGGTCCCGATGAAATGTTCCAGCTCGACGATGAAGTCGTCCGTGTCCGCGGCGGCGAAATAGCGGCGCACCTGTTCGTTGAGTTCTTCGTAGGGGACGACGACCAGGATCTTGATCATTCCGAGACGGTTCTCCTTTCGGCCTTCGCGTCGGGAAGTTTACCATATTATCCCGGCGGCCTTCCATTCCTTGTTCCGCATCCGTGCCTTGACATTCGGCGGGGTTGCGGAAATCATGATGATGCTCCGGCCCGGCCGGAATCCGCAACCGACGGCGGCGTTTCCCACGCGAAAACGCGGCCCGTTACCAGGGAGGCTATTATGACGCATGTGTCCGAAACCGATTCCGAAACGACGATCATTCTGGTGCATGGCGCGTGGCACGGCGGCTGGTGCTGGGAACGCGTCGTTCCCCTGCTGCAGAAGGCCGGTTTTCGGGTCCTGACGCCCACCCTTACCGGCTTGGGCGAGCGAAAGGCGGAGCTTTCGACGAAAATCGACATGAACACCCACATCGACGAGATCGCAGCCTTGGTCCGGGCCCAGCCGGGGCAGACGGCTCTGGTCGGCCACAGTTACGCCGGATACGTGCTCAGCGGCGTCGCGGACCGCCTTTTCGATTCGGGCAAGATACGTTCCCTGGTGTATCTGGACGCCTTCGTTCCGAAGGACGGCGACCGGCTCGCCGACACCAGGACCCCCGAGGACAGGGCGAAGATGGAAGCGAGCTTCGCCGCGGGCAATCCTGCGTACGCCAGGATTCCCGCCAAGTTCTTCGGCATCACCGACTCCGCCGACATCGCGTGGGTCGAGGCCCGGCTCACCGATCATCCCGCCGGCACGTACCTCCAGCGCATCTCGCTGAAGAACAAGGTGCCCGCCTCCGTCAAGCGGGGCTACATCGCATGCACGTCGCCGAAACTCGGAACCATCGACGCGTCGAAGGAGCGCGTACGGGCCGAAGGCGGATGGCGCTACGTCGAGCTCGCGACGGGACACGACGCCATGGTCACGGAACCGGAAGCCCTCAGCAAACTGATTCTGAGTCTGGTCTGAAAATTTCACGCCGCCCGGATCATCGGGCGGCGATCGCCGTCTCCGGGCACGCGAACGAGGGGGAACGATCCGAACATGAACGCTGGAGAATTGAAGAAGGCGGTCGTCGCCGGTGCGGGCACCATGGGCACGTCGCTGGCCCGGGTATTCGCCGCGGCCGGAATCGACGTCACGTTGTGGAACCGCAGTGAAGCCGGGCTGGAACGGGCCGGACGCACGATCGGAAGAAACCCGAGGACGTTCGATTCGGGCGACCGCTTGAATTCGAAGATAACGGCGACCGTGAAAGAAGCCTGCTTCGCCGACGCCGAGTTCGTCATAGAAAACATCACCGAGAACATGGAGGCCAAGAAGGCCTTCTACCGCAGGATCGGGCCGATGCTGCCGGATGCCTGCATCGTGACGACCAACACTTCGGGCCTTTCCGTGACGGAACTCGCCTCGGCCGTCGAATTCCCGGAACGATTCTGCGGCATGCATTGGATCAATCCCGCCGATATCATACCGCTCGTGGAGGTGATCAGCGGGGATGATACATCGGAGGAAACGGCGCGGAGCGTGTCGGATCTGGCGGTCAGGCTGGGCAAGAAACCGATAAGGACGAAGGACGTGCCCGGATTCGTACTCAACCGGCTCCAGTTCGCGTTGCTGAGGGAGGCCCTCCACATCGTCGAAAGCGGAGCCGCGGGGACGGAGGACGTTGACAACGCCGTGAAATACGGCCTGGGCCTGAGGTATGCCTGCCTCGGGCCCTTCGAGACCGCGGACCTTGGCGGCCTCGACGTGTTCTGCGGAATCGCGGATTACCTGTTCGCGGATTTGGATGCCGGCAAGGAAACGCCGAAAATGCTCAGAAGCCTGAAGGAAAGCGGGTTTCTGGGCGTGAAGAACGGCCGAGGATTCTACGACTATCCGGGGGACCGAGCGGCTCGCGTCGTAAACGAGCGCAACCGGAAACTCCTCGCGTTGAGGGAAGTTCTTTTCCGGGAAGATTGAGCTTTTTCGAATGCTCCTGTAAAAAAAAGACCCCGAAAAAACGGGGTCGAAAAAAGGCGCCGAGCGGATTCGAACCGCTGCATAAAGGTTTTGCAGACCTATAACGAAAGTGAATAACTATATAAAATACAAAGAAATAAATTAGAAAACCTTTAGTTTATCTACAGATATTCTACATTGAGTATATACGATAAAGTCCTAAAATTATTCAAATCCCGTAGAAAGATAGCATAATGGGCTTCTATTTGCGTCTCAGAGTCTTTTTACGTTTTTCCCGGCTTGTTTTATTTTCTAAAATTTGCATGAAAAGATTTTAGGCTTTAATATTTCTATGGATACTGTTCCAAAAAAGCAGAGGTATTATGTCATGAAGAAAATAGTAATCATTCTATTCGTAGCTATTTCATTGAGTTGTGCCACTGTTGGGAAAAGCTCAAGTAATTATCTTTAAAAAGGAATAATCCGGGAGGACCTAATAGGTAGTAGTTTCTATATGGCTCTCGGAAAAGTTAATGTTTACGCTGCCGGGTTGATTGCAACGAAGTCCGTTGATACGGCAGTGGGGCTTATAGTTAATAAAGACAGTGGGGAAATACAACGCATTGTAACTCTTCAACCGGCGAGCCGTGATGTTATAGCTAAAAATTCAAAGACTGGAACTACCATATACGGAGAAAAGCAGTATGTAATAGATGACCTAAAAGGTGGAATGTCAGCTATTGAAATATACAAAATGAAAACTTGGGATGAAACACTTTCCGCCGTAGAAAAACGGGCTGCACGTTTGTGATTGTGATAATATCTTCATTTCCCTATCAGGGAGATTATTATGAATAGGTCAATCTTTTGGGAAGAACATCCTTATGCGCTTGTTTTATTTCTTGGCTATCTTTTGTTTTGCCTCTTGGTAGGAGCAATGTGGAAAAGTAGGGGACGGCCTTTTCATGCAGGATTTTTCCTAAGCTGTTGGTTTACTCCAATAATTGGAATGACAATCGGCCTTATTCTGAAACCGAAAGACAAGAAAAGAGAATCTGAGCAAACTCAAAATCCAAGCCCTGAAAAACTGGAATGGACTTGCCCAAAATGCGGAGAAACAAATCCTAACAATTCATACAGGTGCAAGAAGTGTGCTTATTCTGTTTTATAACTTATTGAACATTTTTTCTGTTAGGTCAAATCCCTTCGGTATCTTGATTAAGAATGATGTTAATAGGCTCATCCTTTTCAACGTTGACTGATTGAACCGCTTTCCCTAAACCTCGGTCCGCCAATTCCGCTGCGCACCTAACCCGAATAAAAAGAGGTGCCTTGGAATTGTTCATTGTCAGGTACATGAATTGAACGCCTTCCATGCCGTAATTTGTATTCCTAACCTTCATAGGTTACAATTGCGGATTCCCTGAAAGGAACAATTCT
>CAYNKA010000012.1:0-130097 GCA_964397655.1 uncultured Spirochaetaceae bacterium
GGGTGACATTTTTACTGAGTTGAAAAGGGTGACACTTTTATTGAGTCTTGACAGCCGCGCGGACCCGTCCTTGACAGAACGGCCGTTTTCGGGACATAGTGTTGCCCGAACGATCCGTTCACGCGAGCGTCGTATAACGGCATTACCCGAGCTTCCCAAGCTCGTGACGAGGGTTCGACTCCCTTCGCTCGCTTGGCAATTCAAGGCGCCTTCCGGGCGCCTTGCGTATTTATAATCGCGAAGGGAGTCGAACCGCGCCCGCGCCGGCCGGAAGGCCGGGAAGCGGACCAGGGATGGTCCGCGCCAGCGGGTGCGGGCGGGCCGGAGGTCGGAGACACGACGTCGACGACCGGAGGCCGCTCCCTTCGCCATCTCACAGGATAGGTAACACGGGATGGAATACGTTGAGAGCCTTGCGCGTCGTGCGGTTTTTCCGACGAAAAAAATCGGCGACCCATCACCGTCGTACGGGTTGAAGGCCTCGCCGATGAAGATCTTCTCGTCGGTCTGGACCCCTGGGCAATAGACGCCGCTGTCCCGCCCGAATTTGACGATGCCTCTCTTCCGCTATTACCTTAGCATAATAGTAATGAATGTGCTCGACGGCACGGAGGAGATGGAACATGCACTCGTCCCGTTTTTTGAATTCAATCGGTCTTGCGGTGGCAGGAATTTTGTTTTCTTCATGCCAGGCAGGCGCCCAGAACTCGTGGCGCGGTCTTCCTGTCGCGGAAGCGGACGCGAACCTCGATTTTCCGGTCAAGAAGACCGAAGCGGAATGGCGCTCCGCCCTGACCGCTCCGCGCTACGAGGTCTTGAGGAGGGCGGGTACGGAGATGGCGTTCACCGGGGAGACCTGGAACGAGCATCGAGCCGGCACCTATTACTCGGCCGCGACCGGGCAGCCCCTGTTCCGTTCCGAGGCGAAGTTCGAATCCGGCACGGGTTGGCCGAGTTTCACGAAACCGATCAGGCAGGATGCGGTGGTGCTCAAGATCGACAGGAGCTACGGCATGGAGAGGGTCGAGGTCGTCGACTCGTCATCGGGCAGCCACCTGGGCCACGTGTTCGACGACGGGCCCGGTCCTAACGAGCTGCCGGGCGGAACGGGTCTCAGGTACTGCATGAACTCGGCCTCGCTCGTCTTCGTGCCGGACGGCGAGGAGCCTCCGGCGCTGGTGAAGGACTACCGGGCGCCCTGAACCTCTACACCCAGCTGATGTTGGCCGAGGAGAGTTCGGCCTCGCCGCGGAAGGTATAGGCGGCGAGGTAGCCGCCCTTCGCGACGCTGTAGTCGAGGCAGCACACGCGGGACGACTGCACGGCCGGTGGCACGTCCTTGAGCCAATAATGCCCGATGAATACCGGCTTCCGGTCCTGATAGCCTGGCACCTTGTGTGCGTCATCCTCGGAGATGACCGCGGTGGATTGCACGTTTCCCGGCGGAAAGCCGATGTCACGGTAGGTCTTTCCTCTCGGATCGTCCCACCATCGAGTCCTCATCGTGGTCCGCCAGTTCCCGTCCTTGTCGTAGAATCCCTTGTCGTCGGTGATGACGAGCCTCACTCCTTTCAGGATCCTCTCCACGGCCCTGTTCTCCGGCGTCCCCTTCTGCGAGCTCAGGGCCAGCAGGTCGCTCGTGAGGAGGTTTCCCGCGGGCGAGTAACGCTTCACGACCTCGAGCGAGTCCTCCACCCATGCCGCGTGAACGGCGCGGAAGGAGGAAAACTCGAGATACAGCGGCAGGGTCCTGAACCAGTCGATGTAGGCGCTCAGCGCTGAACGGGCGTCGCGGAACTGGTAGAGCGTCTCGATGTGCTGAAAGACGTGCTTGTCCGTTCTCGCCCTGAGCCAGCCTGCCGCATCGCCCGGCTGGCCTCCTGATGTCGGAGTATGGAAGCAGATGGCGTTGTATTCGTGGTTGCCCATGACGGCATGGGCGAAGCCGGAGTCCGTCATGGCGCGGACGATCCGGAGCGCTTCGGGGATTTCCGGTCCCCGATCGACGAAATCCCCCAGGAAAACCGCCGTTCTCCCGGATTCGGAGGGACGGAAACAGCCCCGGAATTCCCGATAGCCCAGGCGGATGAGGAGTTTCTTCAATGCCGCCGCATGCCCGTGTACGTCGCCGATGATATCGTAGATCATGGATTCGATTCCATTGTGCGCAAAATACCGTGGCCGCGCAAGAGGGCGGCCTGTTCCGCGAATCGTTCAGGGACGAATTATTCCGATCTCGCTTGAGATTCAGTGCCGGTTTGAACTATGGTATACTAGTCTCCTTGATATCGGAGGAAAAAGCATGGACCAGCTGGTTCCCGAAATAACAACGCGGAGAGCGCGCCGCGCAATGAGTCCCAGACCGATCGACGACGAGGTTCTCACTCGCGTCATGACCGCCGCGACCCTCGCCCCTTCGTGCTTCAACAATCAACCCTGGCGGCTCGTCGCGGTTCGCGAGCCCGCGAAACTCGCCAAGGTGAGGGAGTTCCTTTCGAAGGGAAACGCCTGGGCGCTCTCCGCTCCCTGCATCGTTCTCGTGACGACGAAGCTCGATCTCGACTGCCGCCTGGACGACGGCCGCGACTACGCGTTCTTCGACACGGGCATGGCGGTCATGAATCTCCAGCTCCAGGCGGTGAGGGAAGGATTGTACGTCCATCCCATCGCTGGCTACAAATCCGCCGAAATCCGCCGTGCCTTCGGGATTCCCGACGGGTACTTCCTCGTCACCCTCGTCATCATCGGCTACCCCGGGGACGAGGCCTCGCTGGACGAGGGACTCAAGGAGAAGGAACGGTCGGCGAGGCAGCGCAAGCCCCTCGAGGCGGTTTTCACGAGAGACGACTGGACGTTCCGGGACTGAGAGTCGATGAAGCTCCACTACAGGGAGACGGGAAGGGGGGCCCCCGTCGTCGTTCTGCACGGCCTTCTCGGGGCGGGCGACAACTGGCTCTCGGTTGCCCGGAGCCTGAAGGACGGGTACAGGTTCATCCTGCCCGATCTGCGCAATCACGGCGGCTCCCCGCATTCGGGGCCCTTCGGCTATTCCGATCTCGCGGCCGACGTCTTCGAACTCGCCGATTCCCTGGACCTGGGCGCGTTCTTCCTGATCGGGCATTCAATGGGCGGCAAGGCCGCGATGAGGTGCGCCCTGGCGGCTCCGATCCGGATTCGCGGCCTCGTGGTCGCGGACATCTCCCCCAGGGCCTACGGGGCCGAACTCGAGCCGACGATCAGGGCGATGCGGGGTTTGGACCTCGCCCGACTGGGAAGCAGAAAGGAAGCCGACGAAGCCCTCGGCCGGGCCGGCGTCCCCGAACCTTGGGTGAGGAGCTTCCTCCTCAAGAATCTCGCTTCCTCCGGGGAAGGCTACGCATGGAAGTGCAACCTCGATGCGATCGCGGCGTCCTACGGTTCGTTGTCCGGCTGGGATCCTGACGGCGTTTCCCCCTACGAAGGCAAGACCCTCTTTCTCCGCGGCGAGAGGTCCGGGTTCGTGCGAGAAGCGGACCTTCCGGAAATACGAAGGCTCTTCCCCCGCGCGGAGATCGCGACGGTGCCCGGGGCGGGGCATTGGCTGCACACCGACAATCCCGGTTTCGTAACCAGCATACTGGAGGACTTCCTGTCATGAAAGCTCAGAGAACCGCCAAGGTCGCCGGGAAGAACGAAACCGTCTCCCTTCCGGGCAAGCCGATACCGCTCGGGGCGAATCCGCACGAGCGCGGCACGCAGTTCGCCGTGTTTTCCCGGCACGCGACGTCGGTATCCCTCCTCTTATTCGCCTCGCCCGAAGCCGGGAGTCCGTCCAGGGAGATCGTTCTCGATCCCGAGCTCAACAGGACCGGCAACATCTGGCATGTCTTCGTGCAGGGAGTCGGACCCGGTACACTGTACCTCTACCGGATGGACGGGCCCTACGACCCCTCCCGGGGGCACCGCTTCAACCGCAACATGGCGCTCCTCGATCCCTACGCGAAAGCCCTCACCGGGAATTTCCGCTGGCGGCTCAATCAGGCCATGGCCTGGGACACGGAATCCCCTGACAAGGACCTTTCCTTCAACACGGACTTCGATCCCTCCAAGATTCCGAAGTGCATAGTCGTCGACGATTTTTTCGACTGGCAGGGCGACAGACCTCTCAATTACCCCCTGCGCAAGAGCATCATCTACGAGACGCACGTGCGCGGCCTCACGGCCGCGAAGAATTCGAAGGTCAGGCATCCGGGGACCTATCGGGGTGTCATCGAGAAGATCCCCTACCTGAAGGACCTCGGCGTCACGAGCCTCGAGCTGCTTCCCATCATGGAATTCGACGAATTCGAGTTCGACAGGAAGAACCCCCTCACCGGCGAGAACCTGCGGAATTATTGGGGCTACAGCACGATCGCCTTTTTCGCGCCCAAGGGGGCGTATTCGAGCGACGGTTCGCTCGGCGAGCAGGTGACGGAATTCAAGGAGATGGTCCGGGAGCTCCACAAGGCCGGGATCGAAGTCATCCTCGACGTCGTTTTCAACCACACCGGCGAAGGAAACGAGCTGGGACCGACCTATTCGTTCCGCGGGCTCGACAACTCGATCTATTACATGCTCGACGATAACCCGAGGTACTACAAGAACTACTCGGGCTGCGGCAATACGCTCAACTGCAATCATCCTCTCGTCAGGAACATGATCATAGACAGCCTTCACTACTGGGTCGTCGAGATGCACGTCGACGGCTTCCGCTTCGACCTCGGTTCGATCCTCGGCCGCGACCAGAAGGGCAAGCTCATGGAGAACCCGCCCATGCTGGAGATGATCGCGGAGGACCCGGTGCTCCGGCACACGAAGATCATCGCCGAGGCCTGGGACGCGGCGGGCGCCTACCAGGTCGGCTGGTTCCCCGGAGGTCGCTGGGCCGAATGGAACGACCGCTTCCGCGACGACGTGCGCAGGTTCTGGCGGGGGGACGCTCCGAACGTCGGGGGGATCGCGACGCGGATCACCGGAAGCTCGGACCTGTATCTCAGGGACGGCAGGAAACCCTTCCACAGCATCAACTTCGTGACGTCGCACGACGGCTTCACCCTGAACGACCTCGTGACCTACGAACGCAAGCACAACGAGATGAACGGCGAGGAGAACCGCGACGGGAGCGACCACAATCTGAGCTCGAACAACGGCATCGAGGGAGAGACCCGGCATCCGATCGTGAACAGGATGCGGAACCGCCAGGTGAAGAATTTCCTGGCGACTCTGCTTCTTTCCCTCGGAACGCCGATGATCCTGGGGGGCGACGAGTTCCGCCGGACCCAGAAGGGGAACAACAACGCGTACTGCCAGAACAACCCGGTCTCCTGGTACGACTGGTCGCTGCTCGAAAAGCACGGAGACGTCCGTGAATTCGTCCGCAAGCTCATCGGCTTCAGGATGAGCCATCCCGCCTTTCTTCGCCCCGAATTCTACACCGGCAGGGACGCCAACTACAACGCGATGCCCGACATCAGCTGGTTCAACGAGAAGGGGAAGGCGCCGGATTGGGACACCCAGAAGGGTCTTCTCGCTCTCAGGATAGACGGAAGCGAGGCTGAGGCCGACAAGGACCGGGACGAGAACGACTTCTACCTCATCTTCAACGCTACGAACGAGGACAGGACGTTCTCGCTCGGGGCTCCACGCGAGCGAAGCTATTGGTATTCGGTCGTGGACACCGCGAAGCCGTCGCCCGCGGATTTCCTGGAATGCGGGAAAGAGGAGATCGTGAAGCCGCAGAGCAGAATTCTCGTGAGTGCGCATTCGCTGATTCTGCTCATGGCGAAATGACGGAGGGCTGCGATGCAGGTAAAAATCGGAGGATCGAAAAAAGTATGGGCTCTGTATCCGCGAAGAAAATCGAAATCCTGTTGGTCGACGACAATTCGGACGACGTGACCCTGACCTTCGAGGCGTTCAAGGAGTCGGGGATTCCCAGCAGCATCTCGGCGGTGGGGAACGGCGAGGAGGCCCTGGACTACCTTCATAGAAGGGGAGCCTTCGAGCGCGCTGCGAGGCCGAATCTCATCCTTCTCGATCTGAACCTTCCGGGCAAATCGGGAGCGGAAGTGCTGAAGGACATCAAGAGCGACGAATCCCTGAAGGCGATCCCCGTGGTCGTCCTCACTACCTCGCGCGACGAGGTCGACATCGCGGAGAGCTACCGGCTCCACGCGAACTGCTTCATAACCAAACCGGTCGATCTCGAAAGGTTTCTCGACGTCGTGCGGACCATCGAGTCGTTCTGGTTCTCGATCGCCTCGCTTCCGTCGGCTCCCTCGGCCTGAAAACCTTCCCCGTTGACGGCCTCCGCTCCGACGTATTATGGTACCTTTCATGAAAATGAGCGGCAAAGCCCGGTCCATCCTCCTCCTGGCGGGAATCATCTTCTTCAGCATGATGAGCAGGGCCATCTTCGCGCCGCTTCTCCCCTACATCAGCGAGGACCTCGGGCTCAGCCATTCGGAGGCCGGCAGCTTTTTCCTGGTCATCTCGATCGGATACGCTCCCGCCATGCTGCTTTCGGGATTCCTCGCCGCCCGGCTCAGGCATCGCGGCACCATCCTGCTCGCCCTCGTCTTGAACGCGATCGGACTCTCGGTCGCCGCCTTGAGCCCTTCCTCCCTATTCACCCTGCTCGGCCTCTTCGTCATCGGCATCGGCAGCGGAATCTACCCGCCGTCGGGGATCGCCTCGATCACGAACATGGTGAGCTCGGCGAGGACCGGACAGGCTCTCGCGATCCACGAGATGGGACCGAATCTCGCGCTCGTGGCCGCCCCTCTCGCCGTATACGTCTTCTACGACCTGCTTTCCTGGCGGGGCGTGATCTGGCTCCTCGCGATCCTGGACCTCGCCGTCCTTTTCGTGCTCGCGAAGTGGAGGGGAATCGGGGAGTTCAAGGGTTCGCCGCCGAATTTCGACTGCCTCAAAGTCATCCTCAGGATTCCGACCGTCTGGTTCTGCGTTCTTCTCTTCTTCATCGCCATCGGTTCGACGCAGGGCATCTTTTCCATCATGCCGCTCTACCTCGTGACCGAGAAGCGTCTCGACCCCGATTCCGTGAACACCCTCATCGGGCTCTCCAGGATTTCCGGCGTGCTCATGCTCTTCGTGGCCGGCACGCTCGTCGACAGGTTCGGCGTGAAACCGGTCATCATGACCGCCTTCGTCGTTTCGGGCCTCTGCACCGTCCTCCTCGGGCTGACGTCGGGCCTCCTCCTCATGATCGTCGTGGCACTTCAGCCGACGCTCATGATCGCCTTCTTCCCCGCCGGGCTAACCACCGTATCCCGCATTGGACCGCCGGAGGCGCGCAACGTGACCTTCTCGGTCATCATCAACATCGCGGTATTCATGGGAGCGGGTTTCATTCCGAGTTTCTTCGGCTGGCTCGGAGACCGCGCCTCGACCTGGCTCGGCTTCGTCCTTCTCGGACTCGTGATCTGCGTGACGGCGGTCTTCGTTCTCTTCGACCGTTCCATCGAGCGCGCGGTCCGCGCGACGAATTGAACGCTTCGGGGCCCCGGGCGCCTATCTCACGTCCTCCCAGGTTCCCGATTTTTCCGAACGGAAGATCGCGTCCAGGACCTTCATGTTCGCGACCGCGTCCTCGGGCGGGGTGGGGACCTCTCCTCCCGCCCTGACCGCGTCGCAGAACGCGCGGAAGAGCCCTGCGTAGTGATCGGCCGGCTCGAATTCGACCGTGCGGCTTCCCTGTCCGGTCGTCACGGTCACCGCTGCCGGCATGTCGGCGTACATGTTGAACGGGATGTGGATCGCGATGGAGCCGGATGAGCCGAGGATGTCGATCCTCTGGGTCGGCTGGCACTGGGTGCACACGGTGAACACCGAGCGGGCGTTCCCGTAATCGAGGATGGCCGAGGCGAGGAAGTCGGTCCCGAAGTCCGCGTCGCGGCTCACGAGCGAGACGACGCGCTCGGGCTCGCGGCCGAGGATGAAGCGCGCCGAGGAGACCGCGTAGCAGCCGATGTCGTAGAGGGCGCCGCCTCCCGTCTCGATCCTGTTCCTGATGTTCTTCGGGTCGCGGTTGCTGAAGCTGAACTGGGTCTGGACGAAGCGGACCTCCCCGATCTCCCCGACTTCGATCAGGTCCTTGACACGCTTCCACTGCGGATGGAAGCGGTACATGAAGGCCTCCATGACGAGTACTCCCTTCTTCCTGGCGTAGGCTATCGCCTCCTCGGCGTCCGCCGCGTTCAGGGCGAAGGGCTTCTCGCAGAGCACATGCTTCCCGGCGTCCGCGGCCTTCTTCACCCACTCCGCGTGAAGGTGGTTGGGGAGGGGAATGTACACGGCCTCCACCTCCCTGTCCGCGAGGACTTCCTCGTAGGACCCGTAGGCTCGGGCGATCCCGAGCCTCTTCGCCCATTCCGCGGCCCGGCCCGCGTCCCGCGAGCCTATCGCGACGACTTCGACCGAGTCGCAGTCCCGAAGCGGGATATGCAGCCTGAGGGTGAAATGCTTCGACACCGACAAGACGCCGAATTTGACTGGGGTCATGGACTTCTCCTTTTTTCCTCGATTCGTTATCCTTGTCCAGTATAATCGTTTTCGGCGAAACGGTCGCCCCGATCGTTCGATATCTTCATTCGTGGAGGAGCATTCATGAGCATGAAAATCGCGATAACCGCGACGCCCAATCCCGTCAAATTCTCTCCGATCGTCTATTGCGGTTCCGTGGCCGCGGCTTTTCGAAAGGCCGCGGAGTTCGGCTACGACGGCGTGGAGATCCATCTCCGGGACGTCGCGGACGTTTCCGTTCCCGAGATCCTGAAGCTGAAGAAGGACCACGGCCTCGACGTCACGACGCTGGGCACGGGGATAGCCGCCTTCGAATACGGCATCAGCTTTTCCGACAAGGACGGCTCGGTACGGCGGAGGGCGACGGAGCACGTGAAGAAATTCATAGCGGTCGCGGCGGAACTCGGGTCCGCTGTCACCATCGGTCTCATGACCGGCAAGGCGGGAAAGGGCGAGGACCGCGAGGCAAGAATCGAGGCGGCTCACGAGTGCCTCGCCGAATGCAGGATGAGCGCGGAGAAGGCCGGGGTCATCCTGCTCCTCGAGGCGCTCAACCGCTACGAGTCCGATTACATCGTGAGCCAGGAGGACGCGGTCCAGGCCTGCAGGAAGGCGGGGGGCGCCCCCTTCAAGATCCTCATGGACACGTACCACATGAACATCGAGGAGCGCTCGATCGCCGATACGATCCGCGAATTCGGCAAGGAGATCGGCTACGTGCATTTCGCCGATTCGAACCGCCGTTATCCCGGCCAGGGCCATACCGACTTCCCTGCCGCAGTGAAGGCGCTCAAGGAGGCCGGCTACGACGGGTACGTCTCGTTCGAGTGCCTCCCGATCCCGGATCCCGACACGACCGCGAAGGAGGCGATCGCCTATATAAAGAAGCTCCTGTAGCCGAAGGGACGCTTCGTTTCCTATCCGACGCGCTCCGCCATCTTCATGAGGCCCTGGAGATAGCCGACCTCGTAGGCCCTGCCGCGGTGCCCCCAATCGGTGTCGTTCACGATCTGGGGGACGTGGTCGTCCAGGACGATCCCGTCGTAGCCGGTCCGAATGAGTTCGAGCATCACCTCGGCAGGGTCGAAGTTTCCCTCTCCGAGGAAGCATTCCTTGAAGCGGGGAACCGTGCCCTGGACGTCGCGGAAGTGGACGCAGAAGATTTTTTTCCTGGGCCCGAAGAAGCGGATCAGATCGAGCACCGTCTCGGCTCCCCCCTCCATCTCCGAGCAGCAGCCGAGGCAGAGATTCACCCCCCATGCCTCGCTCGAGGCGACCTCCATGGCCTTCTTGAGGTTCTCCGCGCCGTAGAAGAGGCGGTCCGTCCCGCCGAGGTTCCTCACCGGCGGGTCGTCGGGATGGAGGGCGAGCCTCACTCCCGACTCTTCGGCCACGGGCAGGACCGCCTTCATGAAGTAACGGTAATTCTCCCAGAGATCCGCCTCGCTGATGAAGGCGTTTTCCCTCCTCGCTCCTCCGGCGAGGGCGACCATGTATTTTCCGCTCTCTTCCTCGCCCGATTCCTCTCGATCAAGGAGGGCGTTGCGTCCCTTCCTCGCGAGGTCGAGGTCGAATTCGGTGGTCTTCGCGCCGCCGCGGCCCTCCGCGGTCCTCGAAGTCCGCCAGACGAAGGTGGGAATGAAATGGTGGCCGAGGAGGGGTATTCCCGCCCTTCCCATGTTGCGGATGACGGCCCGGTAATTGTCGATCTGTTCGTCGCGCTTCGGAAGACCGAGCATGACATGGTCGTAGAAACGCATCGGCACGTTCTCGACGGCTTCGAGCCGCAGTCCGTAGTGCTCGCATTTCCGCCTGAGGGCGAGGAGGTCCTCGTATTCCCAGCGGGCCTCGCCGGGTAGGAGCGGTGTGTTGAACTGAACGCCTTCCACGCCTAGTTGCCTGGCGAACCTGGCGGTTTCCTCGGTCAGCTCCTGAAATTGACCCAATACGATGCGCATCTTTTCCTCCTCGAAGCACGATGTACCTGCATGATACCACGGTTCTCGGATGTCGAAGCCGGTTTCTGTAAAAGAAAGCGGGCACGCAAAAGTACTCATCGGTCGGTAAAAATATCTTTTGACATTTTGTAATTTCCGGGCTTATAATGACTGCCATACAAGTATTCATGTATGGCAATTAAAGAAGCTGCGAAATTCGAGGTTCTCGAACGAGAAAAAAATCAGCCCATTCATCAATGGGTATATCAGAACCTCAGGTTCAACATCATCAGGCTTCATCTCTTCCCCGGGCAGGCGATCAGCGAAACCGAGGTGTCGGACCGTCTGGGAATTTCGAGGACTCCGGTGCGGGAAGCCTTCATCAGGCTCGCGGAGGACGGTCTCCTGGAGGTCAAGCCCCAGAAGTGGTCGAGCATCCCGCTCATCGACCTCGAGCAGGCGGAGGAAGCCCGGTTCGTGCGTCTCTCCCTTGAAAAGTCCATCCTCGCCGAGGCCTGCCTTCGTTTCCCCCGGGACTTCCTTTCCGAACTGGAGCTGAACATCGCGCTGCAGAATCGGTACTTAACGGAAAAAGATTTCGACCGGTTCCTTTTCGCGGACGACGAATTCCACAGGATCGTGTACCGCGGCTGCGGCAAGGAAAGGATCTGGTCCTTCATCAAGAAGCTGTATTTCAACTACGACCGGCTCAGAATCATGACGCTCGCGCGAACCTCCGAACAGCTCATCCGGCAGCACCGGGACATCCTGACCCTCATCGCCGCCGGGAACGGGAGCGGAGTCGATGCGACGATAGAGGAACACCTCACGAACAAGATCTTCAAGCAGGTCGTGCTCGAGTATCCGGAGGGGTATTTCAAGCAGGATTCCCGCGGCTTCTACGGGTGTTCCGAAGGCTGCCAAAGTCCTTCGGTTTCGTTAGAATAGCAGATGGAAGGAGGTGACCGGATTTTTGTTCGCTTGCTGTACGAAAAACGTTTTTTAAATGGAGGGTAATATGAAGAAACGCAGTCTGATTCTGTTGGCGGCCGTCGTCGCGATCGCGATCCTGGCGGCCCCCGCCGCGGTCTTCGCCGGCGGTTCGAAAGAGACGAAAGCGGCGGCCCCCGCCGCGAAGAAGATCACGGCGAACGTCGCCTCGACCTTCCCGGCCAATTCCCCGCAGGACATGGGTCTCGTGAAGTTCAAGGAACTCGCCGCGCAGCGGTCGAACGGAAGGATCGAGGTCCTCATCCACGCCGCGAACGCGATGGGCGACGAGAGGCAGACCTTCGAGCTTCTGTCCTCGGGATCCGTCGAGTACGGCGCGGTCGGGACCAACGACATCTCCACCTTCTTCACGAAGTACGCCATCGCCGAAGTTCCTTACATCTTCACCAGCGTCGACCAGTTCTGGAACTACTGGAACGGGCCCGTCGGCAAGGAGATTTCCGAGAAGATCGAGAAGGAGAAGGGCGTCCGGACCGTCGGAATCGTTCTCCGCGGCGCGCGCTATCTCACCGCGAACCGGCCCGTCAAGACCGTCGCCGACGTCAAGGGACTCAAGATCAGGTTGCCGCCCGTGAAGGCCTGGACCAAGGTATGGGAATCCCTCGGGGCGCTTCCCGTGACCGTCGCCTTCGGCGAAGTCTACATGGCCCTCAAGACCGGCACCGTCGAGGCCCAGGAAAATCCGCCGGAAACCATCCTCAACTACAAGTTCTACGAGGCGCAGAAATACCTCATCGCCACGAAGCACATCTTCTCCGCGGCCAGGATCCAGACTTCCATGAAATGGTGGAACACCCTTTCCAAGGAAGACCAGGACATCCTCACCAAGGCCATGGACGAGGGCGTCGCCCACGCCAACAGCATCACCAAGGATGGGGACGCCATGTTCGTGAAGCAGCTCGTCGAGAAAGGCATGACGCTCATCGAGGTCGACCTCAACGAGTTCAAGAAGGCCACCGCCCCCGCGGTCGAAGCCTTCGCCAAAACCGAGTGGGACCAGGCGTATTTCGAAAAGGTGAAAAACATCAAGTAAGCTCACCCTGCGATTTTCGCCTTACCAAGGCACCGCCCCGGCTCTCCGCGGCGGTGCCTTTTCTTGAAAAGGACAGATACGTGAAAAAAATAACCGAAACGATCAATGCCGTCGTCGTCGTTCTGATGCTCTGCCTGGTGGTGGGGCAGATCCTCTTTCGTACGGTGTTGCGCATTTCCGCCTCCTGGTCGGAGGAACTTACGGGGTATTGCTTCGCCTTCATCGTGTTCGCTGGATCCATCGCGGTCACGAAAGACGAAGCCCATATCACCATCACGATGCTTCTCGACGTAGTTTCTCCCTTTTGGAAAAGGGTTCTCCGCGTTGTCGGGCGACTCGTCACCCTTCCATTCCTCGTCGTCTTCACTTGGGGGGCCATTCAGAACGTCCAGTCCACCTGGTCCACGGGCCTGCCCACCGCCGAGTGGATGAAGATAGGCTACATGTACCTCGTCCTCTTCGTTTCCGGAGCCTTCATGACCTATTACCTCGTCGTGAACACCATCCTCGACATCATGGGCAGGAAATCCGATCCTCTTCCTTCCGGAGGCGCCCGATGATCTACATGCTCACCCTCGGGATGATCGCGCTTCTTCTTATCGGAATCCCGGTCGGTTTCGGTCTCGGGGCGACCGCCCTCTTTTCGACCCTCATCGGCGGCCAGGGGACCTTCTACGCGACGATCATCTCCCAGAAGACCCTTTTCGGGCTTCAGAACTTCCTCCTCGTGGCGATTCCGCTGTTCATCCTCGCCGCGAAGCTCATGAACACCGCGGGGATCACCACGAAACTCTTCCGTTTCGCGAACACCCTGGTCGGCTTCATGCCCGGCGGGCTCGGCCACGCGAACATCATCGCGAGCCTCATCTTCGCCGGCATGTCCGGCGCCGCGGTCGCGGACGCCGCGGGCCTCGGCCAGATCGAGCTCAAGGCGATGAAGGACGCCGGTTACGACGACGAGTTCTCCGTCGCGGTCACCTCGGCATCGTCCACCATCGGCCCCATCTTCCCGCCGAGCATCCCCATGGTCGTCTTCGCCTTCGCCTCCGGGGCTTCCGTAGGACGGCTCTTCCTCGGCGGCGTCGTCCCTGCCATGCTCATGTGCGGGACCATGATGATCATGGTCGCCATCTACGCCAAGAAGCGCGGCTATCCCAGGGAGAAATTCCCCACTTTCGCTATCGCGATGAAAAGCGTCGCGGAGGCCTTCCTGCCCCTCATGACCCCGGTCATCCTGCTCGGCGGGATTTGGTCGGGCTTCTTCACCGCCACGGAGGCGGCCGGAGTCGCCGTGGTCTACGCCCTGGTTCTCGGCGTCATCGTCTACAAGGAACTCACGCTCAAGGACGTCGTGCGGGTCTTCAAGGAAACGGCGAGGGAATCCGCGGTCATAGGGATCGTGGTGGCCATGTCGGCCTTCTACGGATGGATTCTCATGCGGTCGGGCTTCACCAGCAAGATCGCCGGCGGCATCCTGTCCATATCGAACGATCCGACCGTGATCCTCATCCTCATCAACCTGATCCTGCTCGTGATCGGCTGCTTCCTCGACTCCACGGTCGCCATCCTCATCGTCGGCCCCATCCTCATGCAGGTCATCCTTCCCGTGGGCATCGACCCGGTGCACTTCGGCGTGGTCATGGTCCTCAACCTCATGATCGGGCTCCTGACGCCGCCGTTCGGCATCGTGCTCTTCGTCATGGCGCAGGTATCGGGGCTGAAATTCTGGCGCGTGGTGAAGGCGACGGCTCCGTTCTACATCCCGCTCATGATTGTTCTCCTCTTGATCACCTTCATGCCCGGTCTCGTGACCTGGCTTCCGAGCTACGTCATGGGCATAGCCAAATAGAAGGAAAGCACAGTGCTGACAATCAGGGAAAAAAAAGAAGCGATCGAAAAGAACCGTCGTCTCGAGGACGTCCCCGAGGTGCCCTTCCTCGTCGAAAACGGCGCCTTCCACGGGGGATTCGCCGAATACTTCTCGAACGACGCGGCCGAACTCGCCTGGAACGTCGAGTACCACCGGGGCCGTGAAGGCCTCGACGACTACGGCATGCCGAACATCAAGCCGAACATGGGCATCGGCATCGTAGCGGCCGCCTTCGGCTGCGAGCAGACGCCGAACGACGAGGCAGACCCCTGGATCAAATGTCTCATCCGCGAGGAGAACGTGCAGGATGTCCGTTCGCTCGAGATCCCGGACCCGGCGAGCAATCCCGTGTACCGCAGGGCCTGGGAGCGGATCGAGTATTTCCATAGGAACTCGGACCTTCCTCTCCGCGTCGTGAACGTGCCGTCGCCTCTCGTGACGGCTTCGCTCATCTGGGATTACACGTCGTTCATCGAAGCCCTCCTCATCTATCCCGACGAAGTGCACGTGCTCATGGAGAAGATCACCGAGGCGACGATCGGCTACGTGAAGGAGCAGTTCAGGAGGATCGCCAACCTCCACTCGGTGAGCCACGAAATGTGGTACGTCCCGCGCGAGGCGGGTATCCGCATCAGCGACGACACGGCGGCCCTCCTTTCTCCGGATCTGTACCGGCAGTTCGGCGTCAAGTACAACTCCATGATCTCCCGCGCCTTCGGCGGCGTCGTCGTACACTCCTGCGGGGACGTGCAGAACGTCGTGGCCCCGATGATGGAGATCGAGGGGCTCGCCGGCCTGGACTTCACGATTCCCCAGAATCCGAACTGGGAACCGATTCGAGACGCGGCGGCAGGGAAGACGGCGCTGTACCTCCGTCACTTCTATTGGGATCACGGAAAGGACGCCAAGGTCGACCTCGCGGACTACTCGAAGAAGCTGCTCGATTACTTCGGGCGCAGGGGGCTCTTCATCCAGACGTCGACCGCGACTCCGGAGGAGGCCCGGGCCCTCGTTCCGAAGCTCAGGAAGGTTCTTGCCCGGTAGACGCGGCGCACGAACGCGGTTACCATGTACGCCGCCCGGGCCCCGGATAGCGCAACGAGGGGCCCGGCTCGATTATCTACAACATACGCTTGGAGGATGGCAATGCAAGAAACGAAAACCGCCCTCGTGACCGGGGCATGCGGAATTCTGGGGAAGGCGATCGCCGCCGGTCTGCTCGAGGACGGGCACCGCGTCGTAGTCGTCGACCTCGACCAGAGAAAGGTCGACGAGCTTTCGGCTTCGTTCCCCGCGGGCAGGACCCTTCCCGTCGCGTGCGACATCGGGGATCCCGCCGCCGTGGAGGCCGCGGTCAAGAAGATCAAGGCCGCATGGGGGGGCGTCGACATACTCGTGAACTGCGCCGGCATTCTCTCGAACAACAAGGCCGTCCAGACGTCACCCGAGGAATGGAGAAGAGTCATGGCCGTCAACCTCGACGGAGCGTTCTATCTTTCCCGAGCCTTCATGGAGGACATGAAGAGCAGGAAATGGGGCAGGATCATCAATATCTCGTCGCTCGCATCCAAGACCGGCGGCATAACCGCCGGGACCGCCTACTCGACGTCGAAGGGCGCGATGAACTCGCTGACCTTCAGCCTCGCAGCCGAGCTCGCCCCCTTCGGGGTGACGGCGAACGCGATCGCCCCCGCCTACATCAAGACTCCGATGGTGACGGTCCAGCTCTCGCCCGAGCAGCAGAAGGCCGTGGTGGAAAAGATTCCGGTGAAGAGGCTCTGCGAAGCCGAGGAGGTGGCGCACACCGTCCGGTTCCTCGCCCATCCCCTTTCCGGCTTCATCACCGGCGAGGTCCTCGACCAGAACGGCGGCCTCCAGTTCGACTGAGGTCGCGTCACCGAAAAGAAAAAACCCGCGGCTTTCCGCGGGTTTTTTTTCGGCCGGATCCGAGGCCTTCGCCCGCAACGGCACGATCGGACCGAGGGCTCAGCCGTTCACCCGTTCGACGTACTCGTTCGATTCGGTGTTGATCATGACCTTTTCGCCCTGCTTGATGAAAATGGGAACGCGGATGCTGAGGCCGGTTTCCAGTACCACGGTCTTCGTGGCCCCGGTGACCGTGTCGCCTCTCAATGCCTCGTGGGCTTCCTTCACGACGAGGACGATCTTGTAGGGGATCTTGATGTCGATGGGGGTTCCTTCCCAGATCACGACGTAATAGGTGTGTCCGTCCTGCAGGTAGTATTTCTTGTCCTCGAGCCCTTCCACGGGAACGGCGAACTGCTCGTAGGTTTCGTTGTCCATGAAGTGGTAGCCGGATGCGTCGGTGAAAAGGTACTGGCAGAGCCGGTCGTAGACGTTGGCCTCCTCGGCGCTGTCGTTCGTCTTCATGGTTTCCCTGAGCGTCTGTCCGGTCCTGAGCCCTTTCAGCTTCAGCCGCACGAAGGCGGATCCCTTGCCGGGATTGACGAACTCCCTCTCGGTGACGAGATACGGTTCGTTCTTGATGAGAAGGCACATGCCCTTCTCGACTGCTCCTGCTCTGATCATGATCTTCTCTTGGCACCTCGCTCGATACGAAAGAATTCAACTCATTCGAGTATATCAGAAAAAGGGAATAAAATCACGTCGCCGATTCTCCGCCGTCCGAGGAAGCCCATGAGGAGCCGGTCCACCCCGACGGCGACTCCCGAACAGGCGGGAGGGGCGGCCGAGTAGATCCGCCTGAATCCCTCGTCCGGCTCGTGCGGGACGAGGGCCGTGAGCTTCGCGGCGGCCTCGCTCTCGAAGTAGGCGTCCACTTCGCGCGGATCTGTCTCCTCGGTGAAACAGTTCGCGGTCTCGACGCCGTCGACGTAGAGCTCCCAACGCTCGCGCCACGGAGTTCCCGGAATCCTCTTTGCCAGGCAGTTGACCTGGGCGGGATAGTCCATGAGCGCGAGAGGACGGTCGCGGGGGAGGCGGGGCTCCACCCGGTCCACGAAGACCCGGTTGAAGGCCTCTTCCCAGGAGTCGGCCGGATCGGTCCTCATGCCGAGACCCGCGGCCTTTTCGGAGATGTCCTCGGCCCCGGCGCAGGACGCGAGGTCGAAGCCCGCGAATTCCCGGAAAGCCTCCTCCATCGTCATCCTCCTGAACGGGGGGCGCAGCGCCTCGCCGCGTCCGCGGGCTGCGGGTTCCGCCGCGAGGAGGCGGTCGAAGAGCGCCTCCGTGGTCTCGAGGGACGACCGGTAATCCGCCCCGGTCGAGTACCACTCGAGGATGGTGAACTCGGGATTGTGCAGCCTGCCGGTCGATTCCGAGTTCCTGAAGGCCTTGGAGATCTGGAAGACGTCGCCGTAGCCCGCGGCCACGAGCCGTTTCATCCAGAGTTCCGGGGAGGGGACGAGATAGAGGCTTCTGGCCTCCCGGTACGGAGAGACGAACTTCGTCTCGAAAACTTCGATGGCCGACTCGGGGATGAGGGCGGGAGAGAGGATCGGCGTCTCCACCTCCAGGTAGCCCCTGTCCGTGAAGAAGGCCCTGATGCGGGCCAGGTAGGAGGCGCGGCGGAATAGGGTGTCCCTGTCCATGAGAAAATGCTACCAGAAAACCGGAGGTCCGAGAATAGCCGGCTGGATGAGGCGGTCGGGAGCGGCTATACTGTGAGGGCAAAGCGTCCCGTGAGAACGCTGCACTACGAAGAGAAGGACGGCATCATGGTTTTCGATTTCGACGTTCCCGTGGAGAGAAGGGGCACCGGTTCCGAGAAGTGGGACCTGCCCGGAGAGCCCGAGGGTTTCATCCCGCTCTGGGTCGCGGACATGGATTTTCCCGCCCCGCCCGGCGTGGTCGAAGCGCTGAAACTCAGGGCGGCGCACGGAGTTTACGGATATACGATCGTTCCCGAGGCGCTCGTCGAGGCCTTCGCGGCCTGGCAGCGGAAGAGGAACGGCCTCGCGCTGGAGCGCGACTGGATCGTCCGGGTTCCGGGCGTGGTGCCGTCCCTCCACTACGCGATCGAGGCCTACACGAGGGAAGGCGAGGGGGTGGTCGTGCAGTCGCCCGTGTACCGGCCCTTTTACCGCGCCGTCGAGACCCTCGGACGGAGGCTCGTGCTGAACCCGCTCAGGGAGGACGGGGAATCCTACCGGATGGACCTGGACCGGCTCGAGGCCGTCATCGACGGAGGGACGAAGCTCCTCCTTCTCTGCAGTCCGCACAATCCCGTCGGGAGGGTGTGGACCGCAAAGGAGCTCAGGGACCTCGGGGAGCTCTGCCTCGCGAAGGGCGTCACGATCGTGAGCGACGAGATCCACTCGGACCTCATCATGCCGGGATACGAGTTCGTCCCGATCCTCGGCCTCGGCGCGAAGATCGCTTCGATCTCGGTGTCCTGCTCGGCGCCGAGCAAGACCTTCAACATCCCGGGGACCGGCTGCGCCCTCGTCGCGATCCCGGACCCCGGCCTCCGGGAAAGATTCAGGCGCTCGGCCGCCAGGGCCTGTGCACTCGGGGACATGAACCTCTTTTCGACGACCGCGTCGCTCGCCGCGTACCGGACCGGCGAGGAATGGCTGGACGCCCTCATTCCCTACTTGGCGGGAAACCACGCCTTCCTGAAGGGCTTCCTGGCGTCGGAGCTTCCCTCGGTCAGGGCCTTCCCGCTCGAAGGCACCTACGTGCCCTGGTTCGATTTCCGGGCCTACGGACTCCGGGCCGAGGAACTCGCGAAGATCGTCCGCGAGGCCGGCGTGAAACTCGGCGACGGCGCGGGTTTCGGTCCCGGCGGAGAGGGCTTCGAGCGGGTCAACATCGCCTGTCCGCGGACCACCCTCGAGGAGGGCTGCCGCAGGATCGCGGCGGCCTTCGGGGCGAAGGGGCTGCGATGAGGATCCTCTACCTCCTCAGGCACGCGAAGGCGGACTGGACGGATTCGTCCCTCTCCGACTTCGAACGGCCTCTCAACAAGAGGGGGAGGAGGAGCGCCGAACTCGTGGGCAAGGCCCTCGCAGAGAGGTCGATCCTTCCCGGAAAGGTCCTGTGCAGCCCTGCGGTTCGGGCGCGGGAGACGATGGAAATAATCGCGCCTCTCGTCGGCTTTCCGATCGAGGACGTCGAGTTCGAGGATTCGCTCTACCTCGCCCCGCGGGACCTGATCGTCGACACGGTCTCGGGCGCGGACGACTCGTTCGAATCCGTCCTCCTCTGCGCCCACAATCCCGGGATCGAGGAGGCCGGAAGGTTCTTTCTTCCCGGCCTCGAGGCCGACTTCCCGACCTGCGCCTTCCTCGCGCTCGCGTTCGATGTTTCCTCGTGGAAGGAGATCGGCCGGGGCCCCGTCGGAGAGCACGCGTTCCTCACGCCCAAGAGCCTCGGCGGGGCCTGACTCAGTCTTCCGCCGCCGCGTTCGCGGACAGGTCCGACGCCCCGCGTCAACTCCGGAAATACTTCTTGTAGTCCTCTCGGGCCGGCGCGAACACCTCGATCGCCTCCGAGTCCTCGATCACGTCCGCCCGATGTTCGACGTTCCCCGGTACGCACCAGCTGTCGCCGGGCGCGAGTTCCCGGCTCTCTCCGCCTATGTGGAGGATCATCCTGCCTCCGAGGAGGTAGCCCGTCTGCTCGTGGGGATGTTTGTGGATGGGCAGCTTGCTGCCCTTGGCGAGGAGGAACTTGCTCATCAGGGTGCCCTCTCCGTACACGAGGGTCTTGATCCTGATCCCTTCCGCGATTCCCGTGAAGCCTTCGGACGAATGTTGGCTGAACATGGTCTCTTCCTTTTCGGGCGGCCCGGCGCATCCCGAAGGCGCCGAGGTCGGCGGTCGCTCGGGACCTCGGGCCGGCTCTGTTTTTTCCAGTATAGGGAAGAGTAAGGCTGTTTTCAACGGATTTTTCACCGTCCGATGCCGGTTTCCTTCGAGCGGAGCAGGACCGAAAGCAGGACCGTGAGCGCGCCGAGAAGGAGCAGGGCAGTGCCGAGGGAGACGTCGGCGAGCATGCCCACGACAGGGTAGAGCAGCATCGTGGCGATACGTTCGATCATGGATACGCCGGAAAGGACGGTGGCCCTGTCGGAATCGCCGATCTCCGCGTTCATGAGCGCCGAGAGCAGGGGGGTCCGAAACGCCCTCAGGTTCGTGACGACGAAGATCGCGGCGAGCGCCGCGGCCGAACCGGGAACCGCGACCGGCAGGAAGTAGAACAGGCCGGAGACCAGGGACGTGAGGAACAGCGTCCTCCCGACTCCGAGTCCGCGCTCCGCCGCGGGCAGGACGAGGAGCAGGACGAACGAGCTCAGATTGAAAGCGGACGCCACGAAGCCCAGAAGGCCCACGGGAAAGCCGTTTTCGAGCAGGAGCGATTGGTAGAACCAGAACATGAAGAAGGTCGTCGAGGAGACGAGAGCGTAGTCGAGGGCGAAGGCCCTGAGGCCCTTGCGCCTGAAGACGAAGAGGAAGCCTTCCGCGCCCTGCCGGATCGCGCTCGCGGGGTTTCTTTGGCGGACCTCCTCCCGGACGAAGAGCACCGCGAGGCCGGCCAGGCCGACGGCCGCCGCGGTCGCCACGAAGACGAGTCCAAGAGCCGTCTCGTAGTCGGCGACGCCGCTCGTCACGAAGAGCGATCCGGCCGGAAAGGCGAGGGCGAGTCCCGCGGTCCCGAACGCGTCGTACCGAGCCATCGCTGCCGCGGCGTGTGCTTCCTCGCCCCGGGACTTGAGGATCTCGTAGACGAGCGCCCGGTCGGCCCCGCTCATCATGGTCATGCCGAAGGCGCATACGACTTCGGCGGCGAGCAGGATCGCGAACGAGGTGAAGAGCCCGAACATGAGGAATCCCGCACCGAAGAACAGGCTTCCCGCGAAGAGAGAAGTCTTCCTTCCCCAGCGGTCGGCCACCACGCCCGTCGGGATCTCGAAGGCCATCATGGAGAGGGAGAAGACGGCCTCGAGCGTGAACATGCCCGCGTAATCGAGTCCCACGCGCCGGAGGTAGAAGGGGACCGCGACGGCGCCGAAGAACTGAAGGCTCTTGAAGAAGTTGAAGACGTAGAGGAGAAGGAGGCTTTTTTCGGTTTTCATCGAGGTTTCTATCCCAGCTCGCGGGTGTAGAGCAGGTCGTCTCGGGCTCCGGTCTTCGAGAAAAACGGCCGGATGCTGTGTCTCGGGAGCGTTCCCGCATATTCCATACCGCATTTTTCCATGACTCTCGCCGAGGCCCCGTTCTCTATGTCGCAAGTCGCGGCGAGCCGTGCGAGCCCGAGTCCCGGAAGCAGCGAAAGCATCCGCCGCAGGGCCTCCGTGGCGTAGCCCTTGTTCCATTCGTCTCGGGTGATGACGTATCCCGCGACCCCTTCCTCCCGCTCGACCGCGAGCCTGAACATGCCGACCGTCTTCCCCCGGGTCTTCTCGACGATCAGGTAGGTGAATTCCGAGCCCGCCTCCCATCCTTCCAGGGCGCTCTCGATGAAATCCTCCGTCTGAGCGACGTTGTCGTGGGGCTCCCACACGAGATACTTCGTCAATCTGTCGTCGGACGCGACGGATTCGAACACCTCCTTCGCGTCCTCTCGGGCCGGTTTGCGGAGGAAAAGCCTTTCGCTCTCTATGCTTTCCGGAAGTTTCATCTTCGTCGCCTCATATTCTGGGTTCGTAGATCCTGTCCTTCAACGTGATCCTGTACGAGACTCCGCCGGTCGATTCGATCTTCGCCGTGCCTCTGAGCTGCATCCTGACGAGGGTCAGGGTTGTGAAAATGCCGAACGACGAGGTGCCGTCGGGATCGAAGCCCGGAGGAAAGCCTCTCCCGTCGTCGGAGATCGAAAGGAGGACGGTATCGGGATTCGTCCTTCGCAGGGTCACCCGGACCGTGCCCCTCCGGCCGTCGGGGAACGCGTGCTTGAAGGAGTTCGTCACGATTTCATTGACGACGAGGCCGAGCGGCACCGCGGCGTCGATGATGAGCGCGATGTCCTCCACGTCGAGTTCCACGGCGATCCGGCCTTCCTGTCCGTTTTCGGTCTTCGCTATCTGCCGCGTGAGGTCGTCGAGGTATTCGCGGATGCCTATACGGGAGAGGTCCTTCGCGTGGGATAGCTTGTCGTAGACCAAGGACATGGCCCGAATGCGCGAGCTCACGCGCGAAACGAGCTGGTCGACCTTTTCGTCCTGGAAAGAGGTCGCCTGGAGAAGCAGGAGGGAGGCTATTATCTGCATGTTGTTGTTCGTCCGGTGATAGATCTCGGAGAGGAGGATTTCCTTCTCCGCGAGCGAAATTCTCAGCCGCTCCTCGGCTTCCTTGAGCTGGGTGATGTCGCGGGTCACCCCCTCGACTCCGCGAAAACGCCGGTCGGAATCGAAGACCGCCTTCGCGTTCGAGGATACGACGATGATCCTTCCGTCCTTCCGCACCATTTCCGTATGGACGTCCTTGACGGATCCTTCCTTCTCGATGCGCTCCAGGATCAGGGCCCGATGCGTCGGATCCCGATGAAGGATCTCGAAGCGCCTGCCGACGAGCTCGTCGGGACGGTAGCCGAAAACCTGCTCCGAGGAGGGAGAGATGATGAGGATCGTCCCGTTCTCGTCGATCTTGTAGATCACGTCCACGAGGCTTTCGAAGAGGCTGCGGTATTTGATCTCCGATTCCCGGAGCCGCGTCTGGGCGTTCTGTCCGCGTTCCTCGTTCAGCAGAAGGAGCCCGCCGACGAGGAGCCCTAGGGAAATCGCCGAACCGTAGGGGAGGGCCATCGCCTTGAGGAGTTCCCATCCCTCCTCGAGGCTCCCTATGGGAAGAAAGCCCGGTAGGATGAAGACGGTGGCGGCGACGGCGACGAGGGCGGCCTTTGGTACGGTGTCGATCCAGTCTCGCTTCGTGCGGATGAAGATCCCTGCGGCCGTCGAGAGCGCAATCCCCAGTACGCCGCCGAAAATCCCCCTTCCGCCGAGGTACACCCTGTAGGACGCGGCGACGAGTGCCGCGATCGCTCCGGATATCGGTCCTCCGAAGGCTCCCGCGAGAATGACGATGGCGTTGCGCTGGTCCACCACGACCCCCTCGGAGACGGGGATCTTCACCTGCATGCAGCCGAAGACGAACAGAGCGAACATGATTCCGAGGACCGCCTGCCGCCTGGCGGGCGGAGCGTTGCGCAGCCTGCCGATGAGGAATCCGTAGACCGCGACGAATACGATCAGCAGCGCGAGGTTGTTGAACAAGCCGACGAACAGTCTCAGGCCCAGAACCATGCTTCGTCCCTCTCCCGCCCTCGAAGGTTCTCCGAACCGCCCGCGCGCTTCATCGGAAGTCGACCAGGTCCTTCTGCGCCTTTCGTGCCGAGGCCGCCGACGTCGCGTCCGCCTTTCTTTCCACGACGCCCAGCTTCAACATGGAGACGGCCGCGTATCCGTCGGGAATGCCGAGCTGCTTCCTGTAATTCGCGTTGACGTTGGCGACCGGTCCCGTGTACATGTGCGAGCCGAGTCCGAGCGCCTGGGCCGCCAGGTACATGTTCTGGGTCGCGAGGCCGCAGTCGAAGGCGACGGCGGCGGCCGGCGCTCCCTTCTCCTGGCCGGAGACGACGATGACGACGTTGCCGGGCTTCGCGTCGGGAATGAGCTTTTTCATGAGCTCCCGATCCCTCACCACGGTGAAGCGCCAGGGTTGGAGATTTCTCGCGCTCGGCGCCTTGATTCCGCACTTCAGGATGAGTTCGACGTCCCGGGCGGAGACTTCGGCATCGGTGAATGCCTTGTGCGAATAGACCGACGCGATGAAATTCACGATCTCCTCGCCCTTCGTCTGGGCGGAGGCCGCGGGACCGAGCAGGAGGGCCAGCAATGCGATTCCTATGATTCGCTTCATGATTTCACGTCCTCGATGGACATTTTCCCCACCTTGATGCCCGCGACGGCCCGAAGCGCCGACTCGAGTTCGTCCCACTTCTCGGGATCTCCGCAGAGCTCGAGGAGGATGAATCCGTTGATGCTGCAGTGGTTGTCGTCGACCTCGTGCAGGCCGAGCCGCGTCTTGATGTTGCAGCCGTACTTCGTGAGCAGCCGCTGGACCTCGCCGGCCTCGGTGAGCCTGTCAGCGACGTAAACCCCCAATACCCTGATTTCCTTCATGTCCGCGCCTCCTGAATAGATCATTTACATTATAGTGTTTCCCGGCGAAGCTCTCCACGGTGTTGTCCGCTCCTCCGATGGGAACCGGCAGGCACGCCTCCCCGGATTTTCGACTTTTTCTTTCTTCCGCCGCGTGATATGGTGGGTCCGAACCTGAAGAAATCGGGAGGTGCTCGCCGTTGAGCCCCGAGAACAAGGACAGACTTCTGGGCATCGCCCTCGTGAACGTGGCAACCTTCGCCTGGGCGACGAACATCATCCTCGGGCGTTATGTCCGGGGCGAAATCGGTCCCCTTTCGCTCACCGCGCTCCGGTACGTCGTCGCGTCGGCCGTATTCGCCGCGTTGCTTCGGCGCCGTCCCGAGCACGAAAGGCGGCCGGGCGCGGACCTGCCGCTTCTCGCGGCGATGGCGGCGACGGGGGTGCTTCTTTTCGCGCCCATCCTCTACCTCGGACTGAAGTACACGACCGCGGTGAACGGGACGCTCATCAACGGGATGGGACCGCTCCTCACCGCGATCTTCGCGGCGCGGCTCATCCGGGAGCCCTTCTCGGGACGGCAGCTCGCGGGTTCCCTCGCCGCCCTCGCCGGAGTGTTCGTCCTCATATCGGGGGCGTCGCTCGCGTTCTTCAGGGGTGCGGCCTTCAATCCCGGGGACCTTCTCATCGTTCTCGCGGTCGCGGTCTGGGCACTCTACTCGGTCGCCGGAAGGAAAGCGGTCGCCTCCCGTTCCCCCCTCTCGGCGACCGCGCTCTCGATGTTCATCGGCCTGCCCGTGCTCCTCGCCGCGGCCCTGGCGGAATCGTTTTTCCTTCCGGCCGTCTGGAGCCCGAAGCTCGTCCTCGTCGTTCTCTACATAGGTTTCGTACCGGCGGCTCTCGGATTCTTCTGCTGGAACGCCGGCATCAAGAAGCTCGGAGCGGGCGGCGTCATGGTCTTCTACAACACCCTGCCCTTGTACGGAGCGTTCCTCGGCTGGCTTTTTCTCGGTGAATCCTTGGGGCTGCCGCATTTCGCGGGAGGGGCGCTCATCCTCACCGGAGGTATCGTAGCCTCGGTGAAAAAACCTTGACACGGGCCTCGGCCGGAACGAGAATGGGGGCGCGATCATGCCGCGACGCGGCGCCGGGCCGATTGACGGACAGGCGGCCGGTCATCGGACTCGCACAAAGGAATTCGAAGATGAAACGCATGCTCATCCTTGCCCTGTTCCTCGCGGGCGCCTCCTCCTTCGCGGAGGACGGGCCCATGCCGAGCGCCGGAGAGTCCCACGCGAAGGACGTCATGGCCCTGAGGTTCTCCCCGGACGGAAGGACCCTCTACTCCTCCGGAGCGGATGCCCAAATTTTCGGATGGGACCCCGAGACCGGACGGAAGAAGACGGTTTTCTACGGTGTCGGTTCCGCGGTCTTCGCGATCGCCGTGAGCGGCGACGGGAAGCTACTAGCGGCTTCCGAGGGGTCCGCCAAGGCGGTGACGCTCTGGGACGCCGAGACGGGAAAGAAGCTCCGGACCCTGTACATGGCGAAGGAAGCCGCAGAAAAGGTTGCCTTCAGCCCTGACGGGCTGCTGCTCGCCGCGGGGGGGAAGGACGGCGTTGCCGCCGTCTACGACACGGCGCGGGGCAGTGCCGTCGCCGGATTCAGGCTCGGAGATTCGGTCGTCACCGGGCTCGAATTCTCCGCCGATTCGTCGACCCTGTACGCGACGTCGGCCAACGGAACCTTCAGCGTCATCGACGTCACGAACCGTAAAATCGCCAGGACCGCGAAGCTGGCGGTCGGAGCTGGAATCAACGCCTCCGACGTGAGCGCCGACGGCAGGCTCCTCGCCGCGGCCTGCGCCGACAAGAAGGTCTACGTCTTCGATCTGGAGACACTCGCTGTCAAATGGGCCCTGCAGGAGCACGCGAAGGCCGTCAGGTCGGTCGCCTTCGGCCCGGACGGAAAGACGGTCGTTTCCGGAGGATACGACAACAAGGTCGTGCGCTGGGACGCGGTGCAGGGGAAGAAGGTCTCGGTGAGGACGAACCTGACGGGGATCGTCTGGGACCTCGCCTTCGCCGCCGACGGCTCCCGGTACGCCTGCGCCGCGGGAAAGACCATCGTCATTGCCGACGGGGCGACCGACAAGGGGCTCCGGATCTGGATGAAGAAATAGCGCTCCCGTGGGCCGCCTGTGGATTCCGCCTGCGGCTTGACACGGACTCGCTTCGCGGCCGAGAATGGGACCGGCTGCCACGTATGCATAGAGGGTGAAACCATGAAAAACCTGCTCTTCCTCGTCCTTCTCGCGACCGGCCTGTCGGCCTTCGCGGAGGACAAGCTCATCCCCAACGCCGGCGATTCCCACGACGCCGATATCTACGCCCTGCTTTTCAGTCCGGACGGGAAGGAGATCGTTTCCTCGAGCGGCGACGGGACCATCGTCGTATGGGACGCGGCGAGCGGGAAACGGCTCAAATCTTCGCCGAGAAGGACGACGACCATCTTCGCGCTCGCGTTGAGTCCCGACGGCGGCTTGATCGCCTCCACGGACAGTACGAGCAAGGCCGTCCAGGTCCGGGATTCGGCCTCGATGGAAGTCAAGTGGTCGTTCACCGAGCACAGGTTCGATCCGAGCTGTCTGGCCTTCAGCCGGGACGGAAAGTATCTCGCCTCCGGCGGATCAGACGATTACGTCATCCTGTACGGACTCGAAGGAAAGGGGAAAATCCTGATGAAGCTCAAGCTCCGCGATTCGGATCAGAGGGGTCTGAAGTTCTCGAAGGACGGAGGTTCCCTTTTCACGATCTCCCGAAGCGGCCTCTTCTCCGTCATCGATGTCGAAAAGAAGAAGGTCGTCCGGTCGGAGCAGTTGGTCCGGGAGGCCGGGGTGAATGTGATGAACGTGAGCTCGGACGAGAAATTCATCGCCTTCGGGTGCGCGAACAAGAGAGTCTACATCTACGACCTGGAAACCCTGAAGCAAAGGCAGTCGCTCTGGCACGGGGCTCCCGTCCGATCGAGCGCGATCAGCCCCGACGGAAGGTACGTGCTTTCGGGCGGCTACGACGGCCAGGTCATCCGCTGGGACGCGGCGACGGGAAAATCCACCGGATCCCACAAGAATTTCATGGGACCCGTCATGGGCATCGCCTTCACGGCCGACGGCTCGAAGTTCGCCTGCTCGGCGGAAAAGACCATCACGATGTTCGAAACCGAGAAAGGCAACAGCCTGAGACTCTGGATGAAGAAGAGGTAGGAACAGGCGACTCGCCCGACACGGCGGTCCCGCTCGTCTCGAGTATCCCGACTTCTCCAGACTTATCTTGCGAATTATCGTCAATCGGCATATCGTAGAAATGCCGGAGATTCATGGAAAAGAACGATAGAGCGAACAGGCCCAATCCGACCATTTTCGAGATAGCCGCACGGGCAGGAGTGTCTGCAGCGACGGTATCGCGCGTCATCAACAAAACGAGACGCGTTCGCCCGGAGCTGACCGAAAGGATCATGCAGGCGGCAAAAGACCTCGACTACAGACCTTCGGCAGCGGCACGGTTCATGCGCGGCAGGTCCACCGGCATGGTCGGCATGGTCCTGCCCCAAGTTTCACACCCGTATTTCGGCGATCTGATCGCCGGGGCCGTCGCTAAAGCCCGGGAGTACGATCAGGTCGTCCTGCTTTCTTCTGCTGAAGGTACTAGGGAAATTGAGCGGCAGATCATTGACCAGCTTTCGCGTTCCATGCTCGACGGACTCCTCTATTGTCCGGTGGCGACCGGAGATCCTCTACCCCGCGTCGACGCTTTCCGGAACCTACCCGTCGTCGTCGTCGGCCGCAGAGCCGTCTTTCCGGAGCGGCCTCACGTGTACACGGACAACCAGGCCGCCGGCTACATGGCTACGCGCTATCTTTTGAACCTCAATCGAAGGAACATCGGTTTCGTCGCCGGCTTCTGGGATCCTCCCTGCGACCGAGAAGGGATCGTAGATGCGGCCGCAGCGTCCACGGCCGGAGCCTTTTCCACCCTGGATCGACTGAACGGGCACCTTCGTGCTCTACGAGAGGAGGGCGTCGAATTCAGGAAGGAGTATGTCGTCGTCACGGGATACGACGCGCAGTCCGGTTACAGCGCGGCCCAGAGTCTCGCGAGCAGCCTGTTGCCCCTGGACGCCCTGCTCGTCCCGAATGCGAACGTGGCGGAAGGTGCCCTGCGTTTCTTTCGCGAACAGGCGATCCGCATCCCTCAGGAAGTGAACATTCTCAGCTACGACGACGGCGGCATGGCCCAGATGCTGGCGACCCCCGTGACTTCGATCCAGCACGATATGCGACGGGTCGGTTCGGTCGCGGTCACGGTCCTCAACGATCTCATCGAAGCGAAGGAGGCTCGAGACGTGATCATCGACGTGCATCTCGTCATTCGCCAATCTACGAGCCGTCATACCTGAATCGGCCCGCCGAGATAACTGTGTTCAAAAACCGGAATTATTGATTCATCGGCCGAGAGACGATTTCCATTCATGATGCGAAAAATGGGAAATGGATTTCCATAATTAAAGCAATAATAGTCAAATTAGTCTAAATTATATGATAAAACAGTAAAAAAGCGCATAAAAATTCTTGACAAGGCAGAAAATTGGTTCATATAATTGGAAAAGGATTTCCAGAAAAGCGAGGAAGAACGCATGTTGATTTCTACGCTGTTGAGCGTACTCAATCCTACGATTTTATCGCTCATAGCCCTGGGCTCCGTGCTCGGAGTGGTCATCGGAGCTCTTCCTGGGCTTTCGGTATCCATGGCGGTAGCCTTGCTGGTGTCCCTCACTTTCGGCTGGACCATGGAAAATACCATGGCCATGATCTGCGGCGTCTACTGCGCCGGCGTCTACGGAGGTTCCATCTCCGCGGTTCTCCTGAACATTCCGGGTGCGCCGGGCGCCATCTGTACCGGCTTCGACGGGTATCCGATGGCCAAGCTGGGTGAGGCCGCCATGGGCCTGGGTCTGGCTAGAATCGGTTCCTTCATCGGCGGCCTGATCGGAGTCTTCTTCCTCGCGCTTTTCGCTCCTCCTCTCGCCGAAGTCGCGCTCGCCTTCGGGCCGATGGAGTACCTCGCCCTCATCGTGTTGGGTTTGATAACGGTCGGCAGCCTGTCGCAGGGATCGTTCGTGAAGGCGATCATCGCGGGTCTGTTCGGCCTGTTGATCTCCTGCGTGGGAATGGATCCGATACACGGCATCGGCCGCTTCACCTTCGGCAGTGTTGATCTTCTCTCCGGGATCGGTTTGATTCCCTGCCTCATCGGCTTCTTCGGAATGTCGGAGGTCATCGCCCAGTTGGAAACCGGTTCCACGGGCAAGGATATCGTCAGGCAGATGGGCAATGTCATACCTCGTGCCAAGCACATCCTCAAGATGACTCCGTTGATCCTCAAATCCGCCCTACTCGGCACCTGGATAGGATTCCTTCCGGGCGTCGGAGGTTCCATCGCGTCGTTTCTCGCCTACGATCAGGCCAAGAGAACCGTGAAAAATCCGTCCCGCCCTTTCGGACAGGGGGCCTACGAGGGCGTCATCGCCCCGGAGACCGCGAACAACGCGATGATCGGCGGCGCGATGATTCCGCTCATGACGCTCGGCATCCCCGGGGACTCGGTTACGGCCATTATGCTGGGGGCCTTCATGGTTCATGGCCTAAGGCCCGGACCCCTGCTGATGACCGACAGCGCCGGCCTGTTCTGGCTCATTGTGGCCATGCTCATCGTGGCCAACTTCATGTTCCTTTTCATCGGCTTGGCGGCCACCAGGTATTTCCCCTACATCCTGCTGGTCAGGAAGGAGATCCTCATGCCGATCGTGGCGATCCTCTGCGTGGTCGGTTCCTACGCCATCAACAATTCTCTCTTCGACGTTTCGGTCATGTTCGCAACCGGAGTCCTGGGATATGCATTCAAGCTCGCCGCCGTCCCCGTAGGCCCCATCGTCATCGGCATCGTGCTCGGTTCGATGGCCGACGGGGAGCTGCGCCGGGTGAGCATGATCGCTCAAGGGGACATCATCGGTATGTTGCTCAAACGGCCCATCGCGCTCGTGATATTCGCCGTCGTCCTTTACCAGATCCTCGATCAAATCCCCCGGGTAAGACAGGGCAGGAAGATGCTCTTCGTCCGATTGTTCGGAGCCCGGAGAAAACGATGACGGCCCGGTTCATCGTGAATGAAATTGTGTGCGGCGCAAGCCGAAAGGGGGTATTTATATGAAAAAGCTTCGATTCATTATCATTGCAGTCGCATTCACGGCTGCAGTCTGCGGGACGGTTTTCGCGGGCGGTTCTGCGGAAGGGGCTAAGTATCCGTCACATCCCGTTGAAGTCGTCGTTCCGTGGGGCGCAGGCGGGGTGACCGATGTCGTGGCGCGGAATTTCCTGCCGCTCTGTGAACCGGAACTCGGGGTGACTCTGCCGGTCGTGAACAAGCCCGGCGCCTCCGGCGCGGTGGGAACGCAATACGTTCTCGGCAAGCCGGCCGACGGCTATACGGTGCTTTTCTCCGCGGAAACGCCCGGCATGATGAAGATCATGGGCGCGGCGGACATCGACTTTCACGACTTCGAACCCATCATCCTTATCGGCAATTTCGCTCCCACTGTGGTCGTTGCCGCGAACGCGCCATGGAACAGCGTCGAGGAACTCATAGCCGACGCCAAGAGGAATCCGGGAAAAATCGTGGCGGGTTATGCTTCGCCCGCCTCCACCGGGCACGTAGCTTCGCTTCTATTCTCCACCTACGCGGACGCGAAATTCAACATCGTACCTTTCGGAGATGGGGCGAAGACCATGGCGGCCCTGCTCGGCGGGCATGTCGGCGTCATCTTCAATCCGCTCAGTTCGGTGATCGAGAATTACAAGGGCGGTAAGGTGAAACTACTGGCGACGTTCACCAACGTGCCAGTTCCCCAGATCCCCGAGGTTCCAGCGCTCGGTGCAAAGGTGAAAAGTTTTGAGAAGGTTCTGCCCTGGGGGCCTATCATCAGCATCCTCGTGAAAAAGGGAACGCCGGAACCGGTCATGGCCAGGCTGCGCGAAACCGCGGCAAAGGCGGTCAAACAGCAGGCTTGGCGGGATTTCGCGAAGAACTACTGCATCGACACGCTCGGCTTTCAGGGCGCGGAGTTCTGGACGTACGTAGACGGCTGGGTTTCGACGACCACCTGGCTGCTCTACGACGCGGGCACAGCCAAGCGCTCGCCTGCGGATTTCGGAATACCGAGACCGAAATGATCGCTGAATCCCATGAAGCGGTTTTTCCGGAGAAAATGCCACAGGAAGAACGGAAATGAAGCAAAAACTGGAAACGGTCTGCATCTCGGCTTTGTTCGCGGTCGGAGTATTCTCGGTCGTGCACGGATTGTCGCTCCCCCTCATGGGCCCGGTGGCTACAAGCCCGGGGCTTTTCCCCGTGACAGTGGGAGGAATCTTGGCCGCACTCTGCGGCGGGTTCCTCATTCGACTCCGATTGCGGACTTCCTCTGTGAACAGTGGAAGCGGTCCCGAGGAGGGGGCCCGCGAAAGCGGCGACCGGCCGGGGGACGCCGCTTCGCCCCCTCCCGTCGTCAACAACCTCGGAATCGTAATCGGCATGTTGTTCGCTTACATCGTACTTCTTCCCCTGATTCATTTCATTCCCGCCTCGCTCGTGTTCGGCATCGGTTTGACTGGATATGCGCTCAGGAAAATATCGATCAGGACGGCGGCGGCCGTTACCGGTACGGTATTGGCCGTCTATTTAGCTTTCACGTTGGTGTTTCATGTGATCATGCCTTGAATTTCTGGAATCGTAAAATGCGATGAATAATTCATTCGAGGAGACAGCCCTATGCTGGCAAGAATAAAAACGTCCCAACTTCGGGGCAAAACGAGAATTCCGGGATCAAAATCCCACATGATCAGGGCGCTCTATCTTGGTTCCTTCGCTAAGGGTACATCCAAGATACGGAATCCGGTACGTTCGCGCGACGCCTTGTCATGCCTCGGCGTATGCCGGGCCTTGGGCGCGGAGATCGACACATCAAACGATTACGAATGGATCGTCAAGGGCGGCAAGCTTTCGGTCCCCGATCAGATCCTCGATGTAGGAAACTCCGGGACTACTCTCTATCTCGGCGCCGGACTGACGGCTTCGCTCGGCGGTTACTGCGTGTTCACCGGCGACGACCAGATTCGGAGGCGTCCCATCGAACCGGTGCTTTCAGCACTCCGAGGGCTCAACGCCGAAGCCTTCTCCACCCGGGGCAACGGCAGCGCTCCCATAGTCGTCAAGGGACCGCTCAGCGGAGGCAGGACCGTAATTAAGGGAATCATCTCGGCCTACGTGAGCTCCATAATCCTCGGAGCAGCCCTGGCCGAGGGAGACTGCGAGGTGATTGTTGACGGCGTGAACGAGATCCCTTACATCCAGATGAGCGTGGAATGGGCCAAGAAACTCGGAGTTGTCATGATTCCCGATTCCGATATGGGCCGTTTTGTCATTCCGGGAAGGCAGAGTTACGCTCCCTTCGAATGTTCGGTCCCCGCGGACTTCAGTTCCGCGGCATTTCCCATCGTGGCCGCGGCGATAACGCGCGCCGATGTCACGCTGCTCGGGCTCGACATGAACGATGTGCAGGGGGACAAGCTCATCGTCCGCTTACTCCAGGAAATGGGCTGCGACATTGAGATAGCCGATGACGGCCGGAGCGGCGTACGCATACGCGGCGGGGCGCCGCTCAAGGGCAGGCGGATTGACTGCAGCTCCATTCCGGACAGTATTCCGATCCTCTCCATTCTGGGATGTTTCGCCGAAGGGGAGACCGTTCTTTATAATATCGAAAGTTCGCGTCTCAAGGAATCGGACCGTCCCCTCCTCATGTGCAGGGAACTGGAAAAAATGGGCGGAAGGCTCGAACTCACGGACAAGGAACTCGTCATCCGACAGAGCAGGCTCAGGGGCGCAAGGGTGAAGACCTACGACGACCACAGAATAGCGATGGCCATGTGCGTAGCCGGGCTCGCGGCCGAAGGGGAGACCCTCGTGGAAGCGGCGGAATCGGCTGCCGTGTCCTTCCCCGGCTTCGACAAATGCCTCCACGATCTCGGAGCGAATGCGGAATTCACGGAGACCGTCGATGGGGAATAGCGGCCGTGATGACGTGGGCTTCGTTTTGCCCCGCAAAGGGACTCTCCTCGCCTCGACCGGACGAAGGCGGTGGGGGGAGGCCCAGCCGGGATGGAAGGCCGGACCCTTCACGATCCGTCTTCCGTTCCTGCACTACGAGATAGAATTTCCCGAACTGATCCAGGGTCTCATCATGACGGCGACCAGCCTTGGCGGCGTGGCTCTGCTCGAAGACCTTTTCGGCATTCCGTACGAGGTTGCCGTCACCGTCATCGTGTTCCAGCATATCGGGTATTTCCTCCACCAGTTTCTCGGGGACACGACGATTTCGGGCTGGCTCACTCCGGCGGTGCCCCTCATCATGAGTTTCGTGGGAGCCTATGCAGCGGGCCCAGAGCGTATTCAGGCCTACATAGCGCTGCAGCTCGTGGTGGGCGTCGTTTTCGTCGTCCTGGGCACGACTGGATTGGCGCGCAGGCTCATCTCGGCGGTGCCCCGCTCCCTGAAGGCGGGCCTCATCGTCGGCGCCGGGTTGGGTGCACTCCTGGGACCCTACGGCATTTCACCGGACGGCAGAATGTTCCGGGATTACAGGACCTGTCTCATGGTCGGCGTGCCCTTGACGCTGGTACTCCTATTTTCCGAGCGGCTGAAAGGCTTCGCCGGCGTCAGGCCACGGCACTTCCTTTCCCGGCTCACGCGCTTCGGCATGGTGCCGGGTCTGCTCGTCGTTGCACTCATCGCGGTCCTCTCCGGCGAGGCTCCCTTGCCGCAGGTGAAATTGGGGTTCCTCTCCCTCGAGGTGGGAAAAATGTTGAACCTCTGTTCGGTGTCCGGCCTCGGTTGGCCGAAGACGGACATGTTTCTCGCCGCTCTTCCCCTCGCCTTGGTCGCCTACATCATGGCCTTCGGGGAAACGGTATTGGCGGCCGAGACCGCGGCGGACGTGCAGAAAACGAGACCGGACGAGCTCATCGGATTCGAGAGCAATCGTCTCAACATCATCACCGGCATCAGGAACCTCCTCCACGGCCTCTTCGCTCCCACGGGAGGACTTTCCGGCCCGAACTGGGCCGCCATGACCATGTCGGTCGCCAGGCGCTACGAAAACGGCCCCGAGGCCATGTACTCATTCATCGGGGGGGCGGCGACCTTCAACCTGGTCAGAATCTTCGCTATGTTCTTTCTCCCGGTCGTCACGATCCTCACGCCCTTCCGAGAGCCTGTCCTGTGCATCCTGATGATCCTACAGGGCTTCGCCTGCCTCTCCCTCGGCTTTTCGCTGGTAGCTCAACGTGTAGAGTATGCGGATGCAGTACTGATCGGGGTCGTTCTCTTTTACTACGGCGCTGCGGCGGCTCTGGTCGCCGGCTTTGTCCTGTATTTTTCGGTGGAGAACGAGAAAAGCCCCCTGAAAGGCCTGTTCATGGCGCGGCCGGCGGAACGGAATCGATGAATCCTCTTCCTATGACCCATCGCTGCCCGCCTTCGTAGAAGGTCCTTGTGTCGTAGATTCTTCGGGTGCTCGCGCCCACCGCGGAAACGGGCACGCCTTTCATGTATATGGTTTCCTCCGTTACGGGTTTTTTCCCCCGCCGCCCGGCGATTCGCGGCCCCTGCGCCGCTTCGGTCTCGGCTCGGGGAGGGCCTCGGCGGTGAGCCGTATCAGCTCGGTGAGCCAGTCCCGGTCCTCGAACCGGTCGTCGACGAGGAGGTAGGGCTTGGCTCCGGGATAGGGGGGCGCTTCCTCGGCGTCTCCCGCGTACGCTCGTCCCGCCTCCGTGGGCTTGACGTACAGGCGGTCGTCGCAGACCAGGGCGACCACCTTTCCGTCGCAGTACAGGGCGTATTCCCCGAACATCTTCCTGAAGGAAATGCGTCCCGCGTCTTCGCACTGCTCGGCGACGAATTCCATGAAACCCTCGCTCGAAGCCATCGCGGTCACCTCCTGTTCGCGAACGGCGGATCAGTCCCCGTTCCGCCTCCCCTTGAGCCACTTCACGCCGAGGTAGCAGAACGGCGTATGGGCGACGATGACGAGTATCTTAAGGGTGAGGTAGGGGACTATGAGCGTCGCCAGGTAGGCCGTCGTGAATTTGGGGCTCGTGTTGAGGATCTTCGGAAGACCTGGCACGTAGTAGAGTGCGATGAACATGAACACCGTGGTGTCGATGATCTGGCTCACGATGCTCGAGGCGTTGTTGCGGAGCCAGAGCCACCTACCGCCGGTCCTCGATCGCCAGAACGCGAAGGCCCACACGTCGTGGAGCGAGCTCAGGAGGAAGGCCGTGAGGCTCGCGACGAAGAAGCGGAGACTCATGCCGAAAACGGGATCGTACTGCTCGGCCTGGACGTAGCTGCGCGGGGCGAAGGGCAGCCATACGGATAAGGCTGTCACGAGGGAGACGAAAAGGACGCAGACGAAGGTGATCCACACGAACTGGTTGGCCTTTTCCCTGCCGTGGACCTCCTGGACGATGTCGGTGATGAGGAAGGTGAGGGGATAGGTGAAGATCCCCACCGAGGTCTCAACGAAACCGATCTTCGTGATCTTCGACCCGAGGAGGTTCGCGGCCACCACGGCGGCCGCGAAAAGCCCCAAGAGGAGGTTCGTCCTGTCTTCGAGCGTGAGTTTCTTCATTTCGGGACGGCGACGATCCTGTCGAGCCCCTTCCACTTGCCGAGGTCCTTCGGGAGGTTCTCGACGCGCTCGATGTTCCGGTAGTCCCTGCTCTGGAAGGTATAGGTGAAATTCGTGTGCACGTCGTAGGAGCCCTTGAGAATGGCGTAGGTGTCCTCGGTCATGACGAGTTCCTCGTCCGTCGGTATGACGAAGACCTTGACCTTGGAATCGTCCGCGGAGATGCAGGTCTCGGCGTTGCGCGTCATGGAGGCTGCGTTCTTCTCGGGATCCACCTTGATGCCCATGTATTCGAGCCCCTCGGTCGCCTTGAACCTGGTGATGGGCCCCCGTTCTCCGACTCCGGCGGTGAAGACGACCGCGTCGATCCCGCCGACGGCCGCGGCGTAAGCCCCGATGTATTTGCGGATCCGGTAGGCTTCCATCTCCTGCGCGAGCTGGGCCCTTTCGTTTCCTTCCTTCGCCGCGATCTCGATGTCGCGCCGGTCCACCCACTTCTCCGTGATGCCGAGGACTCCGCTTTTCTTGTTCAGGGCGTTCTCCACGTCCTCGGGCCTCATGCCCGTCTTGCGCATGATGTAGTAGGCGATGGCGGGGTCGTGGTCTCCGCTCCTCGTCCCCATGACGAGGCCCTCGAGGGGCGTCAGGCCCATGGACGTGTCGTAGGAGCAGCCGTTCTTGACTGCGTTGATGCTCGAGCCGTTCCCGATGTGGGCGATGACGAGATTGACCTTGAAGGGGTCCTTGCCGAGGAGCGCCGCCGCCCGCTTGGCGGTGTACAGGAAGGATGTGCCGTGGAATCCGTACCGGCGTACGCCGAACTTGGAGTACCATTCGTAGGGCAGCGCGTAGAGGAACGCGTGGTTCGGCATGGTCTGGTGCCAGGCCGTGTCCATCACCGCGCAATGCGGGACGTCGGGAAGCACGGCCTGCGCGGCCTTGATGCCCGTGATGTTCGCCGGATTGTGGAGGGGGGCGAGGTCCTGGATCGCTTCGAATTCCTCGAGGACCTCGGGGGTGATCTTCACCGATTTCTTGAATTTTTCCCCGCCGTGGACCACGCGGTGTCCGACCGCCTTGATCTCCCGGATGTCGCCGATGGCGCCGACAGCCGGGTCCACGATGGTCTTCATGATGAGCTCGATGGCCTTCTTGTGGTCCGGACAGTCCGTCTCGAACTTGTATTCTTCCTTACCCTTGGCGTTGTGTTTGATGATCGATCCGGGTTGGGTCACGCGTTCGACGATGCCGCTCGCGAGCACCATTTTTTTGTCCCAGTCGTATACCTGATATTTAGCGGACGAACTCCCGCAGTTGAGCGTAAGAATTACCATCAGCAACCTCCGATTCCTCGTTTGTTTTCGGCGTATAGTATTCCGGAATACCCAGCGCGACACGGGACGGTGCCCGTGGTTTTCTGACTGAACGGATGTCCGGGGAACTCAGGATATACCTGCATGATTCATACATGATATTTCCGAGAAATTCAAGCAATGCGAAGGATTCTTCCGTTCCGTCACCGGCCGAAAACGGCCGGCCGTGGGAAAACCGCCGGGATTCCTTCCGGAGTTTGAAGCGGGAGCCGGAGCCGGAGACGTGATGTTTTTCCGTGCGGGGAAGTATTTCGTTTCCGGCGTGCCTCGTAGTTCTCTCCCTCCTTTCGACCGGGGTATCCTTCGGCGCGCCGGCCCTCGAATCGGAACTCGTAACGGTGCTCGAGGTTCCCGGTCGGTGGACCAATCGTCTCCTGGTCGAGACCGAGACGGCGCGGCTCTATCTGCTTCACCGGGAGAACGTGAGGGAACAAGGACGGCGGGAGGCGACAGCGGGAATCTCCTCCGCGGCCTTCGTGGCCGGGCCGGTCGAGCCTCTCGGTCTCTTCCGGGAAACGGAGAATCCGCTCGGCTTCGGCGATTCGAGCGACGTGTTTCGGGAGCGCTCCGGGCTCGCCCTCGCGGCGGACCTGGAAATCGCACCCAGGCACGGGGCCTGGGCGTCGACTCCGGGGGGAGGGTTTTCCCTCGGAGGTTTCGCGAAGGGCGGGGACGGGGGCAGAATAGCCGCGGCGTCCAGGCTGGATTTCCTCGACGCTTTTTCCGCCGAATGCCTCCTCCAGACCTCCCATCCTGAGAAGGCCGCCGAGTCGGAGGATTGGTTTCCGGACAAGCCCCTCTATCCCGGCGGCCCCGTCCACAACGCGTCGGCGCGCCTCGGCGCCCGGTTCCCGAGGACCCCGGCCGGGGACGTCCGCCTGGGCCTCAGCTCCGGCTGCTCCTTCGGGGAGCGCGTCCGGGGAGGGAGCTTCGTCCATGCATTCGCGGCGCAGGAGGGCGAATTCGCGGAAACGTCGTTCCTCGTCGGCTGTTGCGACCCGCAGTACGTCACGCCGACCGGCTCCTACCCCGCGGGAAGATTCGTCGGGTCCGGCACCGTCTCGCTCTTCCCTGATGCCTTCGCTGAGCCCCGGGTCCGCGCCCGAATCGAGCGAGAGCGGCAGAGGCCGCTTCCGGTCCGAACCCCTCCCCTTGACGAGGACTATTCCTGCGGTCTCAGGCTGGGAACGAAGCGGATCTTCTGTTTCGCCGAGGCGGAATACGACCGCGATCGGGACGCTGACGGCGATCGATCGGCCGGCGATTCGCTCGCGTTCGAGGCGACGTGGCGCGACGACTTCTACTTTCTGCACGGAAGGCTGGCGCGCAGGAAGAGCGGGTCCGGGGAGGAGACGGTAAGCCTTTCCCTGGAAGGCGAGTTCCGCCGGCCCGACTGGGAGGTCGCGGCCCGGGTCAGGGCGGAGCGGGACGGGGAACTGCTGGTTTCGGGAAAGCTGGAGGCGGCCGTGAAAGGACGAGGATTCCGAATCGGGGCGTCGGCCGGACTCGTCCGGGGACTGCCGGTCTCCGGGGCGGGACGCAGGGCTTTCGCTCTCCATCCCCTGGAATACGCGGCGTTTTCCCTGTTCTGGTCCGCGCGGTCCGTTCAGCCCCAGTCGCCCACGAAGAGGACCTCGGGCTCCAGGGAGTAGCCGAATTCCTCGAGAACCCGTCCTTGGACGAATTCGACGAGCTTCCTGATGTCGGAGGCGGTCGCTCCGCCCGAGTTGAGGATGATGTTCGCGTGGAGCGGGGAAATCCGCGCCCCGCCCATCGAGTATCCCCTGAGGCAGAGACGGTCGATGATCGCGCCCGAGGGAGCGCCGAGGCGCCGGTCGTTCTTGAAGACCGATCCCGCCGACGGGGCCAGGAAGTGGCCCTTTTCCGTCCGGTCGCGCTTTATCCTTTCCATGTTTTCGCGGACTGCAGCCATCGCCTCGGGGCCTTCGACGGGCCGCAGTCCGAAGGACGCCTCGGTGACGATCCAGGGCCTGCCCTGGAAGGGCGACCGCTTGTAGGCGAAGCCTTCGGCGAAGCGGGCCTCCTCTCTGCGCAGGATGCGCTCCTTGAGGTCCTCGTCCAGGTACCGGATCGAGTCGAGGACGTCCGATACGGAGAAGTCGTAGCAGCGGGCGTTCATCCACACCGCGCCTCCGACGCTGCCCGGCATGGCGTAGATGAAGTCGAGCCCGGCGAGCCCGGCGTCGGCGGCCTTCTCCGCCGCGCCGCTCACGGAGAGGCCGGCCTGAGCGGTGAGGACCCGGCCTTCGACCGAGCACCCGTCGAGCGAGCCGAGGTCGACGGTGAGTCCGCGGATACCCCGGTCGGAAACCAGAATGTTCGCTCCCCCGCCGAGGACGAAGACGGGAAGGCCTTCGGCCTTCGCCTCGAGGATGACGTTTCTGAGCTCGGCGACGCTCCTCGGGCGCGCGAAGACGTCCGCCGGCCCCCCGACGCGGAAGGTCGTGTGGAGGCTCATGGGTTCGTTTTCCCTGATTTCGCAGGAAATATTGATCTTTTTCAGGAAATTCCTTACCCTTTTCACGGATACGATCCTACCGGAAAACGCGTATCCTTACCAGACAGGCGGAAATCGATGATTAAAGACGGTGTCGTACTTAATTTCTACAATACTCGGGGAAGGAGCCTCCAGCCCTTCGTGCCTCTCGCGCCCGGCAAGGTCGGCCTCTACGCCTGCGGACCCACGGTGTACAACTTCGCGCATATCGGAAATCTCAGGACCTACGTCTTCGAGGATGTCCTCAGGAGGACGCTCGAATACCTGGGATACCAGGTCACGCACGTCATGAACGTCACGGACGTGGGACATCTCACGAGCGACGCGGACGAGGGCGAGGACAAGATGCTGAAGAGCTCCCGCGAGACCGGCGAATCGGTCTGGGACATCGCGGCCAAGTACACCAAGGCGTTCTTCGACGACACGGACAGCCTCAACATCGAAAGGCCTACGGTCGTATGCAAGGCAACCGACCATATTCAGGAGATGATCGCCCTCGTGAAGCGTCTCGAGGAGAGGGGTTTCACGTACGAAGCGGGGGGCAACATCTATTTCAGCATCGACAAATTCCCCGAGTACGGAAAGCTCGCCCTCCTCGACCGCCAGGAACTCATGGCGGGGGCCAGGATCGAGGTGGACGGCAACAAGAAAAATCCCCACGATTTCGTCCTCTGGTTCACCAAGAGCAAATTCGAGAACCAGGCCATGATCTGGGATTCTCCGTGGGGCAGGGGCTATCCGGGCTGGCATCTGGAATGCAGCGCCATGAGCATGAAGTACCTGGGCGAGCAGTTCGACATCCACTGCGGCGGCATCGACCACATTGCCGTCCACCACACCAACGAGATCGCCCAATCCGAGGCCGCGACCGGGAAGAAATGGGTCAATTACTGGCTCCACGGCGAGTTCCTCGTCGTCGACAGAGGCAAGATGTCCAAGTCGAAGGGAGGTTTCCTGACCCTGAAACGGCTGATGGACGAAGGCTACGATCCCATCGACTACAGGTACTTCTGCCTCGGGGGGCATTACCGGAGCCAGCTTCAGTTCAGCTTCGACGGCCTCGCCGCCGCGCAGTCGGCCCGACGGAACCTCATGGAACGGATAGGCCGCATGATGGAAGACTCTCGGGCCGTGCCTCTCGACGCCGTCGGTGAGAAGGGGAAGGCCCACCTCGCGGCCTTTGCCGAGGATTTGGCCCAGGACCTCAACATGCCCAAGGCCCTGGCCGAACTCTGGGCCCTCGTGAAGGACCAGGAAATCGCCGACGGGGAAAAACTGGCCTGCATCGCCGACATGGACAGGGTGCTGGGCCTGGATCTATCCAAAAAGACCGAACCGGACACCGTCGACGAGGAAGTCGACAAGCTCATCGCGGAAAGGGAAAGCGCCAGGAAGGCAAGGAATTTCGCCCGAGCGGACGAGATCCGTGCTATCCTCAAAGAAAGGGGGATCATTCTGGAGGACGGCCCCGCGGGAACCCGCTGGAAGCGGGCCTAGGCACCGCCGATGTGTAACGAATCCCGGAGTGCGTTGTTATTGATATGAAAGGATCCTATGACTCCGGCTGGAACTTCGACGCGACCTACTCGGAAGTATTTCCCATCCTCATCAAAATCATCTTCAGAATGACCGGAAGCATGGAAGTCGCCGAAGAGCTCAGCCAGGAAGCATTTCTCAAGCTGTACGAAAGGATCGGGGGCATACCTGCAGGAAACGAGACGAAATACTGGCTCATCCGCGTGGGAAAAAATTTGGCGCTGAATCATCTGAAACGCAAGGGTAGAGAGCGGAAGGCCTACGGAAGAATTTTGAAGGAGCCGGAGAGGGAACCGGAATCGGGAGAGACCGACCTCCTCAGGAAGGAGACGGCCGAACGGGTCCAGGACGCCCTGTCTTCGCTCCCCAAAAAGCTGAAGGAGGTCCTCGTCCTGAAGGAATACGGCGATCTCAATTACAAGGAGATCGCCTCGATCCTGAGGATCAGCGAGGGAAACGTGAAGGTCAGGGTGTATCGTGCACGGGAACGGCTTGCGATGCATTATCGGAAAACGGAGGGAGACAATGTGTCCTGATAGGCAAATCCTGTCTGCGTATTTCGACGACGAGGTGCCTTCTCCCTGGAAGGAAAGGATAGCGAGTCACGTCGCCGAATGCTCAGCATGCGGAAAGACGCTGGAGTCGTACGGCGCATTGCGGAACGTTCTCCGTGGCGACGCGGTATCCGTCGAGGAGCCCGCCGCCCGCGTGAGGGAGTCCCTGCACCGCTACGGCCCCGCCCCCCTCTGGAGGCGGCGCGTCCGCCTCTCCTTCGCCGCCGCCGTCGCCGCCGCGGCCTTCGTTCTCGGCGGAGGAGTAACCTTCACGCTGATCGCGGGACTCGCCTCCGGAGGCCCGGGCGTGATCGCGAAGGAAACGGTGAAGCCGTTCGACGTTACGGTGAAGGTGAAGGACGTCAAACAGCTTCTCGAAATCCTGAACAACCAGAAAGCCATCCGCGAGGTGACCATTCAGCTGCCCGAAATCAACAATTTCCAGGTGAGAGGAGAGCCCACCTTCCTGAAAGCCGAGGAATTCTCGGGAGGCCTCCGCTGATGAGACTCGCCGCGCTGCTCGGTATCTGCTGTTTCGGTCTCCTTTCGGGCGGCGGGCTCGCCGCCCAGACCAAGACGTCCGAGACCGGCGGGAGAATAGACGACTCGTTCTACAAGGTCTTGGAACAGGTACTCGACGTGAACATCGCCGCACGGGTTTCCGAAATCGGCGAAGAGGCCGTCTGGAAGGTCGAAAGCTCGGAACTCACCGTGCCGGGAAAGAGCGTCAGCGTGAAGCTCGTCGGCAAGAACATCGTCGTGAACGCCCAGTTCACTCCCTACGTCACGGAGAACAAGGGAGTGATCCTCGTGGCGCAGGGGCAGGTCTGGATTTCCTCTCCCGTGGACGACCAGATCAAGTACCTGACCACGTTGAAGAACATTCCCGTCCAGCTCGGGGAAAAGGTGCTTTTCTTTCCCTTGGGTTATAAGGACGTCAAGGAAAAGGAAAAGAACGTCTACAGCATAGAGCTGGAAATCAAGATCATGCCGTACAATCGGCAGTCGGAATCGAGTCAAAAATAATGACGAATGATCTCGCACGTTCCTCGATTCGGAGAAAGGTCTTTTCGCTTTTCCGGAGGCTGAGAGGCCTGCCCTTCTACGTATTCGGCCTGCTCTTCCTCGTTCTCTTCGTCATCCTCCGGATCGCGGGCAAGGATCCGGAGATTTCCTCGATTGATCCCAAGATCGGCCAACCCGGGGATCTTCTCACGATCACGGGTAAATATTTCGGGAAGGACCGCGGCAAGGTGAGCATTTCCGGTGCGGTCCCGGTTTCCTCCGCGTATCTGGAATGGGGGCCCGATCGCATCGTCGTCCGCATTCCGGAAGACACGGCTTCCGGCCTCGTCTACGTGCTTACGTCGAAAGGCAAGAGCGAGGGAGTGCTCTTCACGAACCGGAGCGACATACCCGTCGTGGTCCGGACCGACGACGATTCCGGCCGCCCGTTCATCGAGAGCGTCGACCCGGAGCGGGGAGCCGTGGGCGGCCTCGTGACCGTCACGGGGCGGAATTTCGGCGCGAGCCGCGGAGGCAGCATCGTGTATTTCGCGTGGGCGCCCACGCAGGACGATTCCGCCGCGAACGGAAGCACGCGGGGCGCGCAATCTATCGCTGCCGCGTCCATGGATTACGACTACGAGGGCTGGTCGGACCGGGACATAAGGCTCCGCGTACCCATGGGGGCGACCTCGGGAAACATAACGGTGGTGACCGACAAGGGAAGAAGCAATTCGCGTTATTTCGAAATCGACCAGAGCGTCGGAACGCGCATCTTCAAGGACAAGAGAACCTATACGGTACAGTCCTCGATCGACATCAAAAATGCCGTGGGGGGCGACGACGCCGCGCTCTATCTCTGGATCCCCAGGGTGCAGGAAAACTCCACCCAGCGGGAGGTGCAGCTCCTCAATCAGGATCCGCCGGCGGACATCGAGAACTACAACGGGCTCATGCTCGTCTACCTGAAAGGCATCGCGAAGATGAAGAACCGAAGGGTTTCCCAGACCTTCATCTTCGACAGGTACGCGATGGATACGAAGATCGATCCGGACAAGGTCAGAACGGCGTACGAGACGGACCGCCCGCTCTACAAGGTATACACCGCGTCGAACTCCTTCACGCCGGCGGACGACGAAAAGCTGGGGGCCGTCGTTCGGACGGTCGTGGGAAGGGAGAAGAATCCCTACCACAAAGCCCGGCGGATCTACGATTACGTGCTGGAGAAGATGTCGTTCTCCCCCGAGAAGGCTCACAACGAGGCGTTGAGCGGCTTGGGCGAGGGGGCCGGCGGAGCCTATACCTATGCGACGCTCTACGTCGCCATGCTGCGGAACTCGGGAATTCCGTCGAGGACGATCGCCGGCTACGTCATAACCGAGGACCGGTCGGCGGTGCCGCATTTCTGGGCGGAATTCTACCTGGACGGATACGGATGGGTCCCCGTGGATCCTTCTCTCGGGGATAGAGCGCGACCCGGCGGCTTCGTGCCCGCGGAAAATGCGGCTTCCTATTACTTCGGCAACATGGACAACCGGCACATCGCCTTTTCCTACGGGCTCGTGCAGGCGAGGCGCGTGAGCCCCCACGGAAGGACGATCGAACAGCCGGAGATCCATTCCCTGCAGACCATCTACGCGGAAGCGGTCGGCGACCTCAAAAGCTATACGGGCACCTGGAACAACCTCCAGGTCGTAGGCATCTATTAGGCCTGCGGGAGCTCTTCCTCGTCCTCTACGGCTTCGGCCGTCTCGACGCCGTCTTCCTCCTCCGGTTGTTCGGTCCGCGCCTCGGTCTCGGAGTCCTCTTTCGTCTTGAACAGTTCCACCGTGGTGTGAAGCTCTTCCATCCTGTCGCGGCTTTCGGCCGTGAGCCTGCTTATCTCCACGAGGGATTCGAGGATCTCCTTGGCGCCCTTGTCGATCTCGCTTATCCCGTTGACGACTCCGGAGGATATCTCCTCCGAGTTCTTCATCGCGTTCTCGATCTCCAGGGTCCGCTCCTCCATTTCGGCGGAGTTCTCGATGATGTTCTTCGTGATGGCGGAGATCTTCTCGGTGGCGCCGAGGATGTCCTTGCTTCCTTCGGAGAGCTCGTCCATGCTGCTGGATATTTCCGACAGGGCCGAGGCGAAGGTCTGGACGTCGGTGTTGATCTGTTCGAAGGTCTTGTGGCTGTCGTTGCTGGTGGAAAGAGCCTCGCGGATCTTCTCCGTGACCGACTTGAGCGAGGCGTCGATCCTCGAAGCGTTCTCCGAGGTGGACTCCGCGAGCTTGCGGATCTCCTCGGCGACGACCGCGAACCCCTTGCCCGCCTCTCCCGCGTGGGCGCTTTCGATGGCCGCGTTCATCGACAGGAGGTTCGTCTGTTCGGACACGTTGTCGATGATTTCGATGATCTCGAGGATGTCGTCCACTTCCTTGGAGATCGACTTGATGATGTCGTTGGTCGCGCCGACCTTTTCCCCGCCCTCCCTGATGATCCTGAGCAGGTCGTCGGCCCTGTTCTTCCGATCCGTCGAAAGTTTGGCTACGCTGACTATCGAAGCGCTCATCTCTTCGATGGCGGACGAGGATTGCCCTATCGCCTTGGACTGTCCGTCGATGTTTTTGTGGAGATCGAGGAATTTCTGGGTGATCGTGCTGACCGCCTGCGTCGAGGCGGTTATGTTGCGGTTCAGGATGATGTACTGGTCGCGGATGGATTCGATGTTCTTCGTGATCTCGTTGAGCGCCGACGCGGACTGGGTGGTCCCGGCGGACAGGGAGTCCTTCAGCTCCTCCACCTTGTGGGCGGCGCCGTGGACCGAGCTCAGGAAGTCCGAGAGCGTCGAGATCGAGATGTTGAGGTGGGTGCACAGGGACCCGAGTTCGTCCCTTCCCTTGTCTTCGTACCTGACGCTCAGGTCCCTTTCGGCGATCTTGCGCACGACGGCCTCGAGCTTCTCTGCCCGGGACGCGAAGCTCCTCGTGAAGAGGAAGAGGAGGGTGACGGCCGCGATGATGACGATGCCCGCGAGGACCAGAGAGTAGATCCTGTTGGTCGCCATGGTCACCTCGGCCTGCGTGTCGATGTCCTGAACGAGCTTCCCGAGGATCGTGACGATGAAATCTCGTCCGGCTATGTCCACGAGCTGGAGTTTCTGGTCGACCCGGATGAGGTTGAACACGAACATGCCCGTGATGCGTTTCTCGGTCGCTTGATACTGCATGCGGAGGATGCCGGTCTTCTGGGGTATCCCCTCCACCTGGGTGGCGATGAGGTCGTCCGTGATCTGGCCGATTTCGTTGAAGTTCTCGCCGGTGAGCTTCCAGACGTCCTGCGACTTCTTGATGTCATCCTGGATCTCCACGGGCAGGTATTTCCTCGCCGGATGGTTCGCGAAGTTCTCCAGGGACTTCGTGAAGTCCTTGAGGGCCGCGGCCCAGGTCGTCTGGGCGGTCTTGAGTTCTTCTTTGGTGATGAGCAGGCTCTTCGTGAGGTCGGTGAGGCGGTACATGTCCCGGACCGTCTGCGTCGTTGCGAGCTCCATGTCCTTGAGCTGATTCGCCTGCACGGCGGTGTATACGAGGAGCAGGAGGGAACCCACAAAACCGAGAATGATGATTCCGATTATAGCGTTCAACTTTCCGCGAATTTTCATGTGCTTCTCCTCTCTTTTTTCGATTTCTTGCTCAGGCTTCTTCCTCTCCCGTCTCCGAATCCGCGGCCGCGAGTTCCGAAGGAGCCTCGACCTCGATCTTGAAGGATTCCACCTTCGCCTGCAGGTCCTCCATGCGGTCGCGGGTGGTCTCCGTCATCTTCGTCATTTCGACGATGGCGGTCAGGATTTCCTTCGATCCTTTTTCGATCTCGTTCATCCCTCCCACGATTTCGGCCGAGATGTTCTTCGTCTCTTCCGCCGCCTTCTGGACCGCCTTGGTTCCGTTGTTCATGGAGGAGGCGGCTCCCTGGATGCGGTGGGTCGTCTCGGCGATCTTTCCCGAAGCCTTGAGAATCTCCGTGCTTCCGGTCGAAAGCTCCTCCATGTTCGAGGCGATCTCGTCCAGGGCGTCCGAGAAGGTCTTCACCTCCGAGTTGATGTCCTCGAAGTTCTTGTGGCTGGAATTGGAGGAATCGAGGGCCTCCTTGATCTTTTCGGTGATGGATTTGAGCGAGGCGTCTATCCTGGAGGAGTTCTCCGAGGTGGACTCGGCGAGCTTGCGGATCTCCTCGGCCACGACCGCGAAGCCCTTGCCCGCCTCCCCGGCGTGGGCGCTTTCGATGGCGGCGTTCATCGAGAGGAGGTTCGTCTGCTCGGAGACGTTGTTGATGATCTCGATGATCTCGAGGATGTCGTCGATCTCCTTCGAGATGGACTTGATGATCTCGTTGGTGATCGCCACCTTCTCGCCGCCGTCGTGGATGACCCGGAGCAGGCTCTCCGCCCGCTCCCTGCGCTCGGTGGACAGCTTCGCGACGGAGCCGATGGAGGCCGCCATCTCCTCGATCGCCGAGGAGGAATCGTTGATGGAATGAGTCTGCTCGTCTATCTGGCTGGAGAGCTCCTGGACCTCTCCGGCGATCTTTCCCATCGTGTCCGTCGTCGTGGAGATGCTCTTGTCGAGGATCATGAACTGGTCGCGGATCGATTCGATGTTCTTCGTTATTTCGTTCAGCGCGGAGGCCGATTGGTTCGACGTGGACGACAGCGCGTCCTTCAGGGCGTCCATGTTGTTGACCGCGTTCCGCACCTCCGTGAAGAAGCCGGCCAGGATGTCGAGGGTCGAGTTGATGTGGTTCGAAAGGTACCCGATCTCGTCCCTCGTCTTGAGGGTCGTGCGTATGGTCAGGTCCTTCTGGGACACGACGCGCATGGTGTCTTCGATCTTCCCTATCCGCTTGGCCAGGTTCCTGCTGAAAATCGTGACGAACACGGCGGCGATGAGGACGAGGGTGATCCCGATGACGACCGATATGATCTGACCCTTGCGGGCCGCGGCCTCCGCCTCGACCTTGATCGCGTCCCCGAGATTGGTCAGGTTCTTCACGATGAATTCCTTGCCCGCCTGGTCGAGGGTTTCCAGGTTTCCCTGCACGGTGAGAAGGTTGAAGAAGACCGCGCCTTCGATCTTTTTTTCCCGCTGCATCGTCTCGGTGATGTAGCGGAGGCCCTTCTTGTGGGCCGCGGGGATCTCGTTGGCCGCGACGATCGAGTCGATGCTCTCCTTGATCTTGGCGAACTGCTTGGCGTTGATCGACCATACGGCCTCGGTCCGTCCTATCTCCTCCGAAAGCCAGCCATCGAGGAATTTATTGGCCTTGTGGTCCTTGAGCAGGACGAGGGAATCCCCGAGCGCCTTGACGGATTCCTCGAAGGATGATTCCAACTGCCTGAGATCGGTCGTATTGCTCAGGATCATCGCCTTCGTGGAATCCGTGAGTTCGTACATATTCTTCACGACCCGGACCGACTGGAGTTCCAGGTCTTTCATGGACATCGCTACGTGATTCATGTAGAAAATGGCACCAAGAGCGGCGGCGAAACCGAAAAGGATAGAAAAGATCGCCAGATTCAACTTGCCTTGAATCTTCATGACTCCCCCTGCATTGCGTTGTTCGATGGCCACTTGGGTTAAATCGTTGACTTACCTGAGATTTCAGTGATTATAGTAACACTGTTTTCTCCGATCCGTCAAAGGTCGATGTGTCAGGAAAAACGGAGGTCCTTCATTCCCTCGATCGTTTTGATCATGAGAAAAAGCTGCTCGTTCACGGGCGTCGGGATTCCGTGCTTTCTGCCGAGTTCGATGACGGTTCCCCCGAAGATCTCTACCTCGCTCTTCCTGCCGGCTTCCACGTCCTGGAGCATGGAGGTCTTGCCTTCCGGCGAAAGCAGCCCGATGGGAACATGGGCCTGTTCCAGGTCCTTCTCCCCGAGGTCGAGCCCCTCGGCGCGGCCGACGAGCAGGGCCTCCCTCATGGCGTTGTCCATGAGCGCCCGGGCCTCGGGCAGGCGCTGAAACACCCCGTACGGGGCCCTGAGCACCGCGGAGACCTGGTTCACGCCGACGTTGAGCATGAATTTCCAGAAAAGCGCCTTGAGCATGTCCTCGGGGACCTCGCAGGGGATGCCGGCTCGGTCGAAGAGATCCTTCACCGCCCGGACGCGCGGCGTCAGCGTCTCGTTCCGCTTTTCCCCGAACCGGATGCTCCCCCGCCTGGAAAAACTCACCCTGTCGCCGTCGCGCACCGCGTCGATTCCCACGACGAGGGCGTAGAGCATCTTGTCCGCGCCGAAGGTCCTGCCGATGATCTCCTCCGAGGTGATGCCGTTGAGCAGGGACATGACGGCCGTCTCGGGCCCGACGTGACGTCTCATGTCCGCGATCGCCTGGCCGAGATGCTGGTGCTTCACGCTCACGATGACGAGGTCCGCCGGCGGCACGTCCTCGTCGGGCTTGACGAGCGGAAAGCGGTAGACCTTTCCGTTGATGACGATGCCCCGCTCCCGGTACCGCTCGTACCGCTCTCCGTCGGCGATCATGACGAGACGGGCCGGATCGTGGTCGTAGAGCATGGACGCGTAGGCGGAGCCGATGGCCCCCGCTCCTATTACGCTGATCCTCTTCATGGTTTTCATGCGTGAATCTCCTTTCCGATACCGCGCTTCAGTCGTGATGCTTTTCGATGCGCAGGGCCCGGACGAGGCGCGGCATCGCCGCCATGACCGCGGAACCGACGAGGACCGCGGCCCCGAGGACGAGCATCCATTGGCGGAACGCCTCCAGGGTCCTGCCGAAGCCGTCGAGAAACAGGCCCGAAAGGAGCGGACCGAGCGCTCCGATGGCGGTGAGGGAAGTGATGAACAGGCCGAACATGATCCCCCGCGTCCTCGGCGTCGCGAAATCGGCCACCATGGCCTCGATCGTCGGGATAGTCGCGGATTGTCCGACTCCCATGAGCAGATAGGGAAGGAACAGGAGCCCGCTCGGGAGAAATGCGAGCGACGCTATGGCCGCGCCGTAGAAGGCGAGGGCGATCCCTCCGAGACGGTTCCTTCCGATCCTGTCGGACCAGCTGCCGGCCAAGGGTTGGACGGCTATGCCGGGAAGGTTGAGGAGAAAGAGATACCAGGCGGTGTTCGCCTTCCCGGAGAACAGCCTGGCGAGGAAGAAGTCGGAGACGTCCTGGATGCTCCACATGGCGAAATCCCTGATGCCGGCGATCAGGATGACGACGACCATGAAGAGCCCCAGCCCGAGGGTGAGACCGGTACCTCCCGCGCGTTCCCCCTTTTTGGGTTCTGGATGAGGAACGTCCCGGATCGCGACGTAGGCGAAAATTCCGAGGACCATGCCCGCGAGGCCGAAGACGAAGGAGATGCGCGACCAATCGAGGCCGGCCGGGCCGGACAGGATGCCCGTGAGGAGAGGGCCGAAGGCGAATCCCATTCCCGAGCCCATGCCCGTGATCCCGATCGCCCAGCCTTTGCGGTCCGGGAAAAGCCGTGTGATGAAGGCGTTCGCCACGGGATGATAGACTCCGCCACCGATGGCCGCCAATAGCCAGAGGCCGTGCATGGCCGGAAGCCCGTCCGGCGGAACGAGGACGAAGAGGAGAAAGGCGAGCGAGTTGAGGACCATGCCGCAGCTCAGGATCAGGCGGACGGAGATCCTGTTCGTCATGGCGCCGAAGAAAAGGTTGCTCACCGCGTAGGTGACGAGATAGGTCGTCTTCAGGGACGTGATCGCGCTTATCGATTCAGCGCGGAAATAGGCGGCGATTTCCGCGTTGAGCGGGCTCAGGAAGATGCTGAACGTGTGGATCATGCCGTGGAGGAGTCCCACGAAAGCCAGGCTGAGAAGCGCTTGGGAGTTTCGGGTTGTCATGGATAATTCCTACACTTTCGGATCGATACCGTCAACACGTCGGGTTCCCCGTACCGGGTTTCCCCGGGGGCTCCTCCGACGGCACGAGGCGACGCAATTCGTCGGCAACGCAATTCTTCCCTTGACAGAAAGCCATGTGTCGGCGGAGAATGAGATGCATTTCATTATGAAAAGATAAATGCCTCCGATTTATGCGGTGACGAGTTCGAACAGAGGAGGGATCTTTTGTCCGGAAAAAGAAGAAAAACGATCATTATGGCATTATTAGTATGTTGGATCTTGGCGATGTCCTTGAACGCCCAGGACAAGCCGGTTGCGAGCGACGGAAAATCCTACGTCATAGAAAACGTCTCGTACGAAATCGAGGGAAGGACCTGGGAATACGCGCTCGACCTCAAGCTCGACATCAGGCGCGGCATGACCTTCGCCGGAAAGCAGGAACTCGAGTCCTACCTGGCGGACAAGCAACAGGTATTGATGAACCAGCGCGTCATCGCCGCAGGCAGCGTGACCTATTCGGAGAAGCCGAGGCCCGACGGGTCGATCGGCGTGCAGGTCCTGGTGAAGTCCGAGGACACCTGGAATTTCGTGGTCCTCCCCTATGCGAAGTACGATTCGAACGACGGTCTCCTTCTGGCTTTGCGGGGCAGGGATTTCAACTTCCTCGGGTCCATGCAGACCCTGGAACTCGACCTCGACTACACGTTCAACCTCGGCAACAGCGACCCGAAGAAGGAACTGAAGCAGGCCCTCAATTTCGAGGTGCCCTTCAAGCTGCTCGACCGCAACTGGCGGTTCGGCATCGAGGAGGAGCTGTCCTTCGACACGCAGAGCGACGACCTCGACTTCAAGTTGAAGGAAAGCGTGGCGATCGACTTTCTCAGGGCCGAGGGCTTCGAGAAGGAATACTGGACCCTCAAGTTCTCCCAGGGGTATTACTTCAACGGCAACGACGACGACTACGGCGACACGCTCTATCACGAATCGAGGGTGAGTTTCGGAACCAATTTCGAGCTTCCCCTCATGTTCGGGAAGTACAGCATATTCAAGTATGCTCCGGGCGTCTTCACCCAGGTCAAGTACCGGCCCGGCAGGGAATTGAGCGAAGACAGGAGAGGTTTCGAGGCGGGTTTCGCCCACGGCGTTACCGCATCTCGGATCGACTGGATAGGGGATTATCGCGACGGAGCCTCGGTGTCCCTCACGAACACCAACACCTACAATTTCGAGAGAACCGACTGGGAAAAGCTCGTCGAATGGGAGTTCATCGGACACAAGGCCTTCTCCTGGTGCGGGCTTTCCGGAAGGTTCAAGGGCTTCTACGACTTCGACAAGGAACTCGGGGACAACTCGACCGACGACGTGGGTTCCGCGATCCGGGGCGTCCTGGACGACCGGCTCCGCGGCGACAGGGGAATCTTCGTGAACGCCGACTTCCTCGTGAGCATGTGGACCTGGTTCCTCGAAAAATGGTTCGAAGTCCAGGCCGGGCCCTTCCTCGACGTGGGTTACGTGCATCCGAAGAATGCCTCCTTCTCCAAGGACGACATATGGTACGGAGGCGGCATCCAGGTCATCGTGTTCCCGAAATTCGCGAGGAGTCTCTACATCAGGGCCTCGCTCGGATTCGATCTCCAGGCCGTGTACGAAAACAAGCGTCTCACGGGGAATTCCCCGCGCGACGGCGAATCGGTCCACGAGATCTTCATCGGACTCGGACACGCGTACTGATGCGTCTGCGGACCACCGGAAGCCCCTCTCTTGACACGAGCGGGGCTTCCCGGTATCATGCAGGAGACTTGGGGGTGTAGCTCAGCTGGCTAGAGTACTTGAATGGCATTCAAGGGGTCAGGGGTTCAATTCCCCTCACCTCCATACCAAGTTTTCATGAATAAAGAGCAGGATCCTTCGAACGGTAAGTTCTCAGGCGCGATTGACCCTGAAATCGCCGGCCTCATGGGTCTCGAAAACGAGGCCCAGGAGCCGGAAACCGTCGACGTCCCGCAGTTCAACGACCTCTTCGGAGGCGGAGGCGCCGAAGAAGAGTCCCCCCCCGGCGAAGGGAACGAGAGCCTTCGCCGAAGCTTCCAGAAATCGACGGAAATCCAGGAAACCCCCAAGCCCTTTTTCCAGGACGCGGAATTCTACAAGAAAGTCCTCTCCGGGGAAGGCGACATCTCGAAGAAGCTGCACAGCTACTTCAGCGCCTATCTCACGACCCAGGACATCCAGGAACGCTCCATGTACCGCGAGCGGATCATTCCCGTTTTCTGGGAGCTGCTCGGGAAACTCGCCTTGAAGGTCTGCAGCGACCTGTCCGAGGCGAAAAGGGTTTTCCTTCGCTTTTCGGTTCTCCTCCCCACCGCGATTTCGGCGGAGCAGCGGGACATGCTGTCGCGGGTCGTCTGGGACAACGCTTCGGGCGAACCGATCTTCTACGTCGACGAATGGCTCAGGGCGGTCGCTCGGGGCCTCGTCTCCTCCTCCGCCCAGGACGAGACGAAAAAGGCCCCCAGAGACGACAGGAACAAGATCAGCATGCTCATCGAGCGCGCGAAGGGCAAGTACGACGCCCAGGTCGGCCTCATCCGCAACAGAGTCCACGAGATCGAGAACCTGGAGAACCACCTCCTCGAGAAGGTCAACGTGCTCTGCCAGCACGAAACGAGGTCGGACATCAAGGACCTGAAGCTTCCCTACAGCGAGATGCAGAGGAGCAGCTTCAACGACATCGGGGAGACCCTGCGGCGTCTCGGCGGAGTCAACAAGGACCTCGCGCGCTATCATTCGGAATTGGACGGCCTCAAGCACCAGTACGAGGATCTCAAGAGGAAGGAAAAGGACCTGGGAGAGGCCTCGGTCGTCGACAACAAGGTCATTGCCGAGGAACTCAACACCGTCCGCCAGATGGCCAAGATGTGCATCGGGCGGCAGGGGAACCATTTCCCGATCCTCCTGAAGCAGTATTTCCGGGCGAACATCCGCGATATCGCAACCCGCGAGAACGTCATCAACCTCCTCGCGGACCTGGAATACCTCGACCCCGGGGTCTTCCTGCGCACGTTCAAGCAGCAGACCAACCGCATAGTCCCCAACATCATCCTCATCCCCTGCTACGGGGAAATCGGCGTGTGCTGGGAACCCTTCGAGCGTTTCAATCGCGCGACCGGAAGGGGGCGAATCGCCCTTCCCATCTTCCCCAAGGACCTCAAGACCGCGGTCGTGACCGCCATGGCGGACCTCCGATGGCAGGTGGCGAAGGAAAAGGCCCAGCATTACTGGATGGAGGAAGGCCTCACCGGCTGGTACTATCAGTGGTTTTCGGACCGCAAGATGAAGGGCGACGTGAGGGAAGCCTTCATCCAGGACTACATCCTCTGGATGACCAAGGAGAGCGAAGGGCTTCAGAAGCTCGACAAGGACGTCCGCGGCATCTTCTGGCGTTACCTGCCCTTCCCGCAGGAAGTAAAGGACAAGCTCAAGACCAGGGGTTTCGTATACGCGGAACTCTGCAAGAAGGACCAGAACCGGGCGATGTCCGACGGCTACTAGGCCGCTACCTCTTCCTCGTCCTGAAAATGGGATCGAAATACTTCTCCATGTCCACTCGAGTCGAAATGTAGTTCACGATCTTGTGATAGACCAGGTAGGTCGCCACGATCGAGAGCACGAAGAGGACGATCAGCATGATCGAATTGACGAGCTGGGGGACGTGCGGAGCTACCAGGATCCCGTAGGCTACGAATGAGGCTGTGAAGAACAGAATCATGAGCACCATGTTGGCCAGCGTGGCTCCGAGGACGAAGAGAACGGTGTTGGTCTTCTTGCTCATCGGTTCTCCTTGCTTTCCCGAGTAAGGAGGAGCGACGCCGCGAGCAGGATGCCGCACACCACCACCGAGGAATCCGCGATATTGAAGGTAGGCCATCGTTCGAGGCCGAAGATCCCGTAGAATTTGACGTCGATGAAATCCACGACCCCGCCCGGCCGGAACACGCGGTCGATGAGGTTGCCTATCCCGCCGCCGAGGATGCCGGCGACGGTCCATCGCTGAAAGCCGGAGAATTCGTCGGACTTGAAATAATAGACGACGAGGACGACGAGGACCGCCATCGGCAGCAGGATGAAGAGGAACTGCCTCGCCTCGTCGGGCAGGCCGCGGCCGAGGCTGAAGGCGATTCCCGGATTCCTCGCATGGATGATCCTGAAGAAATCGCCCAGCGCCGAGAATCCGATCGTTCTCTGGGGAACGGAGCTCACGATGAGGAGCTTCGATACCTGGTCGAGGAGCACGACGAGAAAGGTGAGACCGAAGGGCAGCAGTTTTCTCCGTTCCATAATAATGGATTCTCCTAAAGGCCCGTGGGTACGTCGAAAAACCGGGTCTCGATGCCGGTTTCCTTCGCGGTCTTGTCGGCGAGCAGCCTGATCCCCCAGACCTCCGTACGATAATGGCCGCCGAAGATCACGTTGATGCCCGCTTCCTGGCAGAGGTGATACACGGAATGCGAGCCGTCGCCCGTGATGTACAGGTCGAGCCCCTTGTCGATGGCGTCCGTGACGTTGTACGCCGCGCCGCCCGAGACGATGCCGACCGACGATACCGGGTCCGGGCCGAAGGGCAGGACGCAGTTCGTCCTGGGTTCCGGTCCGAAGAGCCTCTTTTCCAGATCGTGGAGGCTCGCGGGCCGGGGCAGCACGCCGCGCACCCCGATGTCGAATCCCTTGTAGGGGCTGAACGGGACGACCTCCGTGAGGCCGAGGGCCGCGGCGATTCCTGCGTTGTTGCCGATCTCCGGATGCATGTCCAGGGGAAGATGGATCGCGTAGAGCGCGAGATCCTCGTCGAAGAGAAATTTGAGCCGTTCGCGGTGGGTTCCGGCGACGCGAAGCTCCCTTCCCCAAAAAAGGCCGTGATGCACGCAGAGTACGTCCGCGCCCCATTCCGCGGCGAGCCTGAAGGAGGACAAGCAGGCGTCGACGGCGAAGGCCGCCTTAGCGACACGCGGCTCGTCCCGGTCCACCTGGATTCCGTTGAGCGAGGGATCGACGTTTTCGAGGTCGCCGATCCTGAGGATCGATCGGAAATAGACGTCCAGTTCTCGGAGCAGCATGCGGAGAATTATAGCCGGGAAAGGGAAAAAAACCAAGAGCGGCGAAAAGCCGAGGCGGTGAAAAACCGTTTTCGGGGGCAGGAAAGCAGGCCTTATCTTGACGAAATATGCCAAATAGTGCATATTTGCATCTATGCGGAATCCGATAGAAGCGTTCAAAGCGATCGGCGAACCTACCCGTTTCAGGGCGCTCAGGCTACTCGTCCAGGCCGGGGAGGAGCTGTGCGCCTGCGAGATCATCGACGCCTTGGAAAAGCCTCAGTACGCCATTTCGAAATGCCTCGGCGTTCTCGTGGCTGCGGAACTCGTCGACGAGAGGCGAGAGGGCCGCATGATGATGTACTCGCTCGCGCATGGGCCGATGAACGATTCGCTTTTCGCCGCCGTGGCGAACGTTCCCTTCACGGATGAACTGGCAGAGGACGCGAAACGCCTCAAGGCCCGCCTCTCGCAAAGGGAAAGAAACGTCTGCGTGAAGTGCTGATCGGCAGGCGGCGGGGCCATGAGCCGGAGTTCGCTCCGGAGGGGCTTCATTTTTGCCCTTTTTTATATGCATAGATGTGCAACAAAGCAATAGTTTAATGCATATGGGATTACGGAGGTTCGTATGAAAGTGCAGGTTCTCGGAATGGGCTGCCCGAAGTGCAAGCTGCTCGAACAGCATGCGAGGGAGGCGGTGGCGGAACTGGGGCTCGACGCCGAGATCGAGAAGATCGCGGACTCGGACAGGATCATGGACATGGGAGTCATGATGACGCCCGCGCTTGCGATCGACGGGACGGTGAAAAGCGCCGGCAAGGTGCTCACCAAAGACCAGATAGTCGCCGTATTGAAGGGAGGAAAGTGAAATGGCCGGATGTTCGTGCGGAAGTGGAAAGACCGTTCTCGTCACCGCCTGTTCGGGGGCCGCGAACACGGGGTTGCTCGCGGACCAGGTCGCACGGGGACTGCGTTCGGAAGGGGTCGGCTCCATGACCTGCCTCGCAGCCTTGGGGGCCGAGCTCTCCGGTTACGTGGAATCGGCACGGGGTGCGGATCGGAACATCGTGGTCGACGGCTGCCCCGTGGCCTGCGGTGCCAAGATCTACGCGAAGCTCGGCTTGCCCTGCGAGCATTACGTCATGACGGACTTCGGCGTCGAGAAGGGAAAGACCGCGATCACTCCCGAGGTCGTCGCCGAGATCACGCGGGAGGTCAAGGTGAAAATATCAGGGACGCCGAATGAGTAAATTGGACTGGTCTCCGAATAAAAAACTGCTGTTCGTCTTCGGCGTTTTCCTTGCGGCGTATTTCGTTCCCTTCGAGTCGCCGCGGGTCCTCGGGGCCTCGAACGAGGCCTTCCTCATGCTGGGCGAGTACGCAAGAGAGCATGTGCTTCTCTGCCTCGTGCCCGCCATGTTCATCGCAGGGGCCATAACCGTCTTCCTCAACCAGCGGGCGGTCATGCGCTACCTCGGGCCCGAGGCGGGGCGTCTGACCGCGTACGGCGTTGCTTCGGTTTCGGGGGCCATCCTCGCCGTCTGTTCATGCACGGTCCTGCCGATCTTCAAGGGCATCTACAAGAAGGGGGCCGGAATCGGGCCCGCGGTCGCATTCCTTTACTCGGGACCAGCAATCAACGTCCTCGCGATCATCCTCTCCGCGAAGGTCTTCGGCTGGAAGCTCGGTCTCGCGCGGACCATAGGCGCGATCGTCTTTTCGGTCGTCGTCGGACTCCTCATGGCGCTCGTCTTTTGCGCGGAGGACAGGGCCCGGGCAGTCGACGCGCGGATGTTCGCGGCCGCAGATGAAAAGCCGGCGCGAAACCTCGGTCAGATGATCGTCTATATGGCGAGCATGATCGGCATCCTCGTGTTCGTGAACTGGGCCAATTCCAGGGGAGGCAGCGCGGTCTGGGACGCGATCTACTCTGCGAAGTACTGGATCACCGGCGCTTTCGTCCTGGTTCTCCTATACACCATCATCAAGTGGTTCCCGAAGGAAGATCGCCTGGAGTGGGTTGCCGCGACCCGCGACTTTTCTTTGCAGATCCTGCCCCTCCTTTTCGGCGGCATTCTGGTTTCAGGCTTCCTCCTCGGACGTCCTGGCCATGATGGGCTCATTCCGGGCGCCTGGATAGGGAGTCTCCTGGGCGGGAATTCGATCTTCGCCAACTTCGCTGCCTCCTTCGCGGGGGCCCTCATGTACTTCGCCACGCTTACGGAGATTCCCATCGTGCAGGGGCTTCTCGGCGCGGGCATGGGGCAGGGGCCGGCGCTCGCCCTGCTTCTCGCCGGGCCGAGCCTCTCTCTGCCGTCCATACTCGTGATCGCCGGTGAACTCGGCTGGAAAAAAACCTTGATCTATGCCGGCCTCGTCGTCGGACTCTCCACTGCGGCGGGAATGGCGTTCGGCGCGATCGCATGATACCGATTCGAATCCATCAAGCGGCAATCACGGAGGATATATGGCTGAACAATCAACGGTCCGTCTGGGTTTCTTCTCGAAGTACCTCTCGATCTGGGTCGCGCTCTGCATCGCAACGGGAGTCGCGATCGGCCGGTTTCTGCCCTCGGTACCGGCGTTTCTCGGAAGGTTCGAGTACGCGAGGGTTTCCGTTCCCGTCGCCGTCCTCATCTGGCTCATGATCTACCCGATGATGCTCAAGGTCGACTTCACCAGCATCAAGAACGCCGGGAAGAAACCCAAGGGGCTCTTCGTCACGCTCGTCGTGAACTGGCTCGTCAAGCCGTTCACGATGTACGCGATCGCGTGGTTTTTCCTGAAAGTCGCGTTCACGTCGTTCATTCCCGGCGATCTTTCCACCGAATATCTGGCGGGGGCCGTATTGCTGGGAGCTGCTCCCTGTACCGCGATGGTCTTCGTGTGGTCCCGCCTTTCGAACGGCGACGCGGGGTATACGGTCGTACAGGTCGCGGTCAACGACCTCGTGATCCTCTTCGCGTTCACGCCCATCGTCGCGTTTCTCCTCGGAGTCAGCGACGTGAAGGTGCCGTGGGACACGCTCCTCCTCTCCGTGGCGCTTTTCGTGGTCATTCCCCTCGGCGCGGGCGCCGCGACGCGGACGAGGCTCGTCCGCAGGCGCGGCAGGGAATGGTTCGAGACCGTGTTCCTCGGGAAATTCGACGGAATCACCGAGGTCGGGCTTCTGCTCACGCTCGTCATCCTTTTCTCCTTTCAGGGCAGGACGATCCTGGACAACCCCGTCGCGATCCTCCTGATCGCGGTTCCGCTCGTCGTCCAGACCTATTTCATCTTCGCGATCGGTTACGGATGGGCGCGGATCTGGAGAATTCCCCATGCCGTCGCTGCCCCCGCGGCGATGATCGGCGCGTCCAATTTCTTCGAGTTGTCGGTCGCCGTCGCCGTGAGCCTTTTCGGCCTGTCCTCCGGGGCGGCCCTCGCGACCGTCGTAGGCGTGCTCACCGAGGTCCCGGTCATGCTGAATCTCGTATGGATCGCCAAGCGCTCGAAGAAGTTCTTCCCGGAATGATGAGGGAGCCCGGCGGCCGGATCGTGCGGGCGGTCGATTTTCGAAGGCCCGGCGGAGCCGCGGCCATGTACGATGACCGGATCACGTCTTTTCCCGGTCCGATCTTAACGGAAATTTAACGATCGGATGCGATCGTCATAAGGGGAGGGCAATCGTCATGACCAGAGTTTTGTTCCTGTGCGTCCACAACTCCGCGCGGAGCCAGATGGCCGAGGCCTTTCTCAAGAAGCACGGCGAAGGGCGCTTCGAGGTCGAGAGCGCTGGCCTCGAGCCCGGCAAGCTCAACCCCTACGTGGTGCGGGCGATGACCGAGGTCGGGCTCGACATCTCGGGGAATCCGACCAAGAGCGTTTTCGAAATGTTCAAGGCGGGGAAGAGGTTTCACGTCGTGGTGACGGTCTGCTCCGCGGAGGCGGCCGAGCGCTGCCCGGTTTTTCCGGGCCTCGCCGAAAAGCTGCACTGGCCTTTCCCGGACCCCTCGACCTTCAAGGGAACGGACGAGGAGATCATGGAACGGGTGAGGGAGGTCCGCGACTCGATCGAGAAGGCCGTGATGGACTTCGCGGCCTCGCGCCGAGACGCGGCGGGGTTCAAGCCTTCTTGTTGAGGAGGGCGTCCAGGTAGTCGTGGCTCTTCACGAGCGACGTGAGCACGGCGTGGGACTCCGTGAGATATTGGAAGGTCGTTTCCAGCGTCTTGAGGCCCTCGTTCATCGCCGCGGTCTGCTCACGGATCGCCTCCGTGATGATTCCCATCGAATGGCTCGTGTCCTTCGCGCTCGTCGCTGTCTCGGAGAACGAGCCCTTGAGCCACTGGAAGTCCTCGCCGAGTTTCGCGAGAAGCTCCGTGAAATCCGCCATCTGCTGCTCGATCTCCTGCAGCATGAGGGTGAACTCGCTGATGACCTTCGAGATGTCCTCCGCGAAGGACCCGGTCTGGTTCGCGAGCTTCTTGACCTCGTTGGCGATGATCCTGAATCCTCTGCCCACGGTCCCCGCCCGCGCCGCCTCGATGGACGCGTTGATGGCGAGGACGTTGGTCCGGTCGGAGACGTCGCGGATCTCCTCGCTCGCGTTCTGGATGCTTCCGGATTTCTCCGACAGCTTGCGGAACAAGTCGCTCAGGCGCCGGGCGTTCGCGGTCGCCTCGAGGATCTCGTCCTCGCGTTGGGAGATCGCCTTCTCGACCGCCGTGTTGCTCTCGAGCACCTTCGTCATGCTCGCGTCGATCGTCGAGGAGTTGTTCGACGTGCTCTCGGAGGTCGCCCGGATCTCCTCGAAGGCCGTGACGACCGTGGAGAGCTGGTTCTTGATCTGCTCGATGTTCCGGTTGATGATCGTGAACGAATGCCCCGTCACGCGGGTCTGCACGAGGCTCTTGTTGTAGCCGATGACGAACTTGCCGATCGTCGCGGCGAACCGCCGGTACATCTCCTGGTCGATTTCGTACTGGTTCATTGCCGTCCCCCGCTACGCGCCGTAGATCGAGTCGATCCTGTCGACTCCGCATTCGAGACCGCCGAGCCACGAGAGGAATTTCGGCACCATGGCCTCGGGGAAGATGGCTCCGTGCTGGGGGGCGATCATCTTTACGTCCAGGCGGGAGACGAGGTCCGTCCATTTCTTGAGGACCTTGTTGGAGGCCATATAGCGGCGGTGGAAGCCTTCCATGAGCTTCACGTGGGCCTCGAAGTCCTCGACGAAGACGTACTGGCTTCCCTTGCCGAAGACGGCGGCGCCGATGTCGCCGGTCATGAGGGCCTTCGAGAACGGATCGTAGAAGCTGAAGCATCCCGTGGAGTGGAGGAAGTGGGATGGGACGAACTGGAGAGCGGTTTCGGTGGGGAGGGCCTTGCCGACGTTCTCGATGCCGAGGATGCGCGAGTTGTCGACTATGCCGAAGTGGGGGAGGAACCGGATCCAGAGGTTCGAGATGTAGATCTTCGCCTTGGTGACTCCCATCCAGAGCCCGATTCCGGAGGAGACGTCCGGGTCCTGGTGCGAGAAGACGATGCTCTCGATCCTGTCAAGGTCGATGTAGCGGCTGATCGCGCTCGTCACCCGCGCGAAGAGATGGACCCCGCCCGGATCGAGGATCGTGGCCTTCCCGTTGCGGATGATGAGGTACTGGTTCGTCTGGACGACGCCCTCGTTTTCCTCCTCGTCCGTTCCGAGCCAGATGAACTGATGCTTGTCGTCCTTGTAGAGGACCTTTCCGTTCAGATCGTTGGCGTTGACCATGGCACGTCTCCTTCCCGCTGCGGATCGAGAGAATGAAGTTTTCATGATCATTCTACTCCATTTTCCCGGCCTTTCAAAGGGGAGGCGAAAAAAAAACGGGGCCCGAGGGCCCCGCTCCTTCTGGAAGGACTATCATTGAATCCTGCGGATCTTGTGGTTCCATTTGTCCGCGACGTAGACGGCGCCGTTCGCGATGCAGAGGCCCGCGGGATTCTTGAAGGTGGCGGTCGTGCCGGGCCCGTCCTGGGCGCCGGAGGTCCCGTAGATCCCCGCGAGGGTATCCACGTAGCGCGTCCCGAGGTGCATGCGCCGGATGGTGTCCGCGCCTCCCATGGGAACGCCCTCCGAGAAGTAGAGGTAGTTAGAATCCACGGCTATGCCCCAGGGATAGTCGGTGGCGGCCGCGGGAGTTCCGGTGCTGCCTGATCCGTAACCGTCCACATGGCCGCTGCCCGTAAACAGGGTTTCGGACGAAGCGTCCTGAAGGCTTATTCGTAGGACGTTGTTGTTGTCACCCGTCGCGAGATAGAGGAAGGTACCGTCGGTCGCGAGAAAGCGGATCAATGCGGACATACCGGTCGGGTAGAAGGCATCGGCGGTCGCCGAGAGGCTCGTCTTGTCCAGCTTGTAGATGACGCCGTCCGCGTAGTCGGAGACGTAGAGGTAGCCGCCTGAGACCGCGATCCCCGTGGGCTGAGAGAAGGTCGCGGTGTAGGTTTCGACCGGGTAGGAGCCGGAGAGGGTGATCCTCCGTACCGAGGAGTTGCCGTTGTCGGCCACGTAGAGGTAGGTGCCGTCCGTTGCTATCTGGGCCGGGGAGGAGAAAGATGCAGTGGTCCCGACCGCGATGGGATTAAAATCGTATCCCGTCGATGATCCCGTCCCCGCGATCGTCGAGACCGCGCTCGTGGCGATCGAGACCTTCCTGATGTAATGTGAGATCGTGTCGGCCACGTAGAGCGAGTCGCCGACCGCGGCGACGCTCTGGGGGTGGTTGAACATGGCCGCGAGGCCGTTCGTCGGGTCGTCGAGGTGGCCGTCGATTCCGGTCCCCGCCAGGGTGGAAACCGTTCCCGCGAGCACCGTCGCCTTGGTCGCCACGTAATCGGGGTTGCCGTCCCCCTGCTTCATGGTCATGACCGAGCCCGCGATCGTTTAGGGGGTGATGTAGTCGATGGAGACGCCCGAAACGCCTTCGTTCTCGGTCGCGATGGTCCTGAAGAAGAGGGCTCCCGCCGCGGTCGTCCCGTTCCACCAGGAGCCGCCTTGGGTCTTCACGCCGTCCTGGTAGAACTCGTACGATCCGTCCGTCCCCAATCGGGACGAGGTGTTCTGCGCACCCAAACCGAATTCCGCGTTGCCGCCCCAGTCCCCGGCGAGGGCTGGGGGGCGCGAGAAGGTCACCTTGGAGTAGGTCTGCTTCGTTCCTGTCCAGTCGGACACGACCGCCGAGGTCGCGGAGAGGGTGGAATAGCTCTGGGTCATGGTCTGGGAATAGGAGACCCAATTCTTGGAGGTGTCGCTCCACCGTTGGGTGGCGACGTAGGTTATGGAGCCCGAGGTTTCGCCGGTCTTGGTGAAGGTCCCCTTGAGGCCGAAAACCTGGGCCGTGTCGTTTCCGTAGAAGCTCAGGGTGAACGCGGAGCCGGAGTACTCCGCGAGAAGGTATCTGCAGAGGTGGGTCGGATCGCTGTCGTACCGGTAGTCGCTCGTCCAGGCCTTGTACCAGGCCCCGTCCCAGGAGGGAGGGGTCGTTTCTTCTTCCTTGTCGTCCTTGAAGAGACTATTTCAGCCGATTGCGAACAGGATAGGAACGAGGAAAAGAAGGAACAACAAGTATTTCGGATTCTTCATGCAGGGCTCCTTGAAGGAACGATGGCTTTTGAAATAGAAAATACTGCGCCCGCGCAGAAATTACCAGAAATCCCGTTCGAAAACAAGGATTTCGTGCAGGAAGGGAAAAACGCGCCCGGCCAAGCGGGCGCGGGGGGGGGCCGGGCCGGCCCCGCACCGCCGTGAAGGGCGGAACCGGCTAACGGATCGCGCGGATCTTGTTGTTCCCGCTGTCCGCGACGTAAAGCGTACCTCCGGAAAGACATAATCCCGCGGGCGTGTTCAAGGTCGCAACGGCTTTGACGCCGTCTACGGCGCCGGCCGAACCGTAAGTCCCCGCGAGCGTGTCCACGTACCGGGTCCCGAGGTGCATGCGCCGGATGGTATGCTTTTCTATTTCCGAGATGTAGAGATAATTGGAATCCACGGCCAGCCCCCACGGGAAGGAAAGGGCCGCCGACGTTCCGTATCCGTCGGAATGGCCCTCCGTTCCGTTCCCCGCGATGATCGTCATCTCCTCGGTCGCGATGTCCAAGCGTCGAATGACGTGGTTTTGGGTGTCCGCCGCGTAGATGAATTTATCGTCCATCGCGATCGCGTTCAGGGAGTTCACGGCCCAAGACCCGGGATCCGGGGCGACGAGGACAGCCGAGGCGTTTATGTTGCCTTTGGCGATGGAATAGATCTTGCCGTCCTGGTAGTCCATCACGTGGAGGTTCCCGCCGTTGATGAGGATTCCCGAAGGATTGTTGATGGCGGCGCTTTCATACCGATCAACGGCGTACGGGGAGGTCAGGCTCATCCTCCGGACACGGGAGTTCGTCGAGTCCGAGATATAAAGGTAGGTCCCGTCCGAGACCGCTTGGACGGGCGTGCTGAAGGTCGCGAGCGTTCCTGTGGGACTGTCGGCGATCAAACCTCCCCCCGGATACGATCCCGCAAGGAGCGTCACGGGATTCGTTCCCGAAAGGCCGACGTTCCTTATCAGGTTGTTGTTCGTATCGACGACGACGAGACCGGCCGCCGTCATGACGACGCCCATAGGAACGTTGAAGGTCGCGCTCGTGCCGATCGCCGAATCGTCGTGGCCTATGGCGCCGCTTCCCGCCAGCGTCGTCACCGTCCCCGCGAGCTCCGCCGCCTTGGTGACGACATAGGCCGGGGAGCCGTCCCCCTGGTCCATGGTCATGACGGAGCCCGAGAGGGAGTAAGGGGTGAGGAAGTCGTGGTAGAAGTCCGGGTCCGTGCCGGAGAGGATCGGAGACCTGAGGAAGGAGCCGCCCGGGACGCTTCCGTTCCACCAGGTGCCGGTCTGGGTGGCGGTGCCGTCCTCGTAGAACTTGTAGACGCCGTCCGCCGCGAGATGCATGGAGGTGTTTTCCATCCCGGGGCCGAAGTCGAAGTTCCCGCCTCAGTACCCCGCGAGAGAGGCCGGCCGGGAAAAGGTGACCTTGGAATAGACCTGGTTCACGCCCGCCCAGTCGGACACCGTGGCCGATGCCGCGGAGAGGGCGGAGAAGTTCCGCGTCATGGTATGGGAATAAGCGATCCACTTTTTCGTCGAGGAGTCCCACATCCGGCTGGCATTGTAGGTGACGGTGCCCGAGGCGTTGCCGGTCTTGGAGAAGCTGCCCTTGAGGCCGAAGACGAGGGAGGTGTTGTCGCCGTAGAAGCTCAAGGTGAAGGAGGAGCCGGAGTATTCGGCCAGGATGTACCTGCAGAGGTGGGTCGAGGTCGAGTCGAACTGATAGTCGCTCGTCCAGGCCTTGTACCAGGCCCCGTCCCAGGAAAGCGGTGTTTCTTCATCATCGTCCTTGAAGTTGCAGGCGATCGCCATCGAAAAGACCAGGAGAAGAAAGATGCCAAACGGGAAGAACCTCGTTATTTTCATGTTGCGGCTCCTTGCACTGTGCGGAAAGATTGATTAAAAAATAGCACGCCTGCGCGAAAAATGCCATTTTCAGAAAAATGATGCGGAAAGGCCGCCTGGACGTACGGAATTCGCCCGTCCAGGCTGTGATCAATGGATCTTTCTGACGCGGTGGTTCGAGGAATCGGCGACGTACAGGGCCGAGCCTTCGAAGACGAGGCCTTCGGGGTAGTTGAAGGAGGCGGCCGCGAGCGTCCCGTCGGCGAAGCTCATGGGATTCAGGCCCGCGACCGTCGTCACCTCCCTGGTCCCGAGATCGAGGCGGCGGATCTTGTGGTTCTGCTCGTCAGCGACGTACAGGTAGGGCCCGTTCAAGGCGAGACCCCAGGGATTGTTGAACCGCGCCGACGAGCCCGTGCCGTCCGTAGTGCCGGATGCCCCGGCCGTGCCGGCGAGGGTGACGACCTCGGCGGTCGACTTGTCGATCCTCCGGATCGTATGGTTGTACGTGTCCGCGACGTAGACGTAGCGGTCGTCGACTGCAAGGCCCCGCGTTTCGCCGAAGGTCGCCGCGGTCCCCGTGCCGTCGCCGCTTCCCGAAGTCCCGTTTCCCGCGAGGGTCGTCACCTCGGCCGTCGTCTTGCTTATCTTCCGGATGCGGTAATTCGAAGCGTCCGCGACGTAGAGGTTAGCGTCGTCGCAGGCGATGCCGTAAGGGTAGTTGAACCATGCGTTCGTGCCCGTCTCGTCCTTGAACGAGGCCGTGTTGATCGTTCCTGCGAAGGTGGCAACAGCCGCCGTGGTCTTGTCTATTATCCTTATGGCGTGGTTGTTCGTGTCCGCGACGTAGACGTTGGAGGCGTCGCAGCAGATTCCCGACGGTGAATCGAATTCAGCGAGCGTACCGACCTCGTCCATGTCCCCCGCCGTTCCCGCGGTTCCGGCGAAGGTGGAAACGCCGGTGTCGGACATCCGAATCCTGCGGATCACGTGCTGCGGGCGGTCGGCGACGTACAAGGAGACGCCGTCGGAGCATAGCCCGACGGGATTCACGAAGCTCGCCGCGGTTCCCGTCCCGTTCGTCGTTGCGGAGGTGTCGTTCCCCGCGAAGGTGTCGACCGTGCCTTGAAAGACCACGGCCTTGGTGAAGGTGAAGGCGTTCGCCTTGCCCGGATTGAGGGACATGACCGAGCCCGAGATGGCGAAGGGAAGTAGTTCGTCCATGGATTTCCCGGTATCCGCGCCCCGCGCCGTGGAGTGGCAGCGGAGGAGCCAGCTCGAGGAGGATACTTGGGCCACTCCCCAGGAATCGCCGGTCTGCGTCTGGCTCGAATCCCCTTCCATATTGAAGACGAAGGTTCCTCCTGCGGCGGCGCTCCAGGTGATGTTCATGGCAGGATCGGATTCGCTGCCGTCGAAGTCCGCGGAGCCTCCCCAGATGCCCGTGAAGGAGGCGGGGCGCGAGAAGGCGAGCTTCGCGTAGGTCTGCTTCACCCCGGCCCAGTCGACGCCGGAGAAGGACGTCGCCGAATCCGCGGTGTAGGCCTGCGTTTGGGAGAAGGGGTAACCGACCCAGGTCCTGTTCGTCGAGTCCCACTCCTCGGTGAATGAATAGGTCACGGTCCCCGAGGTCGTGCCCGTCCGGGTGAAGGTCCCCTTGAGCCCGTACACCTGTTGGGTGTCCGCATAGAAAACGAGCTTGCAGGACGAGCCCGAGAACTCGGCGATCATGGCGTCGCAGTAGTTCGTCGGGTAGGCGCCGAATTTGTACGGGGACGTCCAGCTCTTGTACCAGGTGCCGTCGATCGAGAAGGTTCCGGTCTCTTCTTCCGTCTCCTCGCCGCTCGAAGAACTCGATGTGCAGCCCGCCAGGATGAGCGCCGAGATGCAGAGAAGCCATGTCGCGGTGCGACGCGATGCGGAGGTGTCCATGAAAAACCCCTTTTTTATCGTTATTTTTGAAGGATGGTATCACGATTGAATCGAATTCGCCATATAAAAAGCGAAATATCCGGAAATTCGTCGTGAACCTCGGTCGAGGACGTGCCGGTCGAACCGCTTTCGTCCCGTGAAGAACCCTTGACCGGGGGAGGGCGGGTTCCTATTATGGGAAGCATATGAAAAAGGCGTTCAAGGAACTTCGAGCCGACGAAGTGGCTTTCTCGATATCGGACGCGGAGGTCGCCGCCTGCGACGGTGACGGCGGCGATTCGCTCATCATCGGTCAGGACAGGGCCCTCCGCGCCCTGAGCCTCGGGACCGAAATTCGGGCCAAGGGTTACAACATCTTCGTGACCGGCCTTCCGGGGACGGGCAAGCGTACGACGGTCATGCAGGTCCTCAAGGAACGCAGGTCCGACGTTTCCCGCCTCAAGGACATCGCCTACGTCTACAATTTCCAGCGGCCGGACAGCCCGACGGTCCTCTATTTCGAACCCGGCCGGGGCCGGCTGTTCAAGAAGGCCCTCCACCAGGTCGTGGAGAACCTGAAGAACCTCATCAAGGCCCGGCTTTCGGGAGATTCGTTCAAGGACCAGCGGGACAGGATCGTCACGGAACGCGAGAACGAGGAGAATCGGCTCATAGCCGAGTTCGAAGGACGGCTCGCCTCCGAAGGCTTCAAGATCGTGGAGATAGACGAGGACGGGGGACAGGCTTCGGACATCGCTCCGGTCCGCAACGGCGAGGCGGTCGATTTCGAGGAACTCCGGGACTGCGTGGAATCCGGGGAGATGACCGAAGCGGACTGGAACGAGATGCGGGAGAAGTACTACCGCTTCATGGACGAGATGAAGGGGATCTTCCAGGAACTCAGGAAGAAGCGTGCGAAGATGGACGAGGAACTCGAGTCCCTCCGGGCCCAGGTGGTGGAGATGGACGTGCAGATCGAGATCGACCACCTTCAGGGGGAGTTCTCCGATCCGGCGGTACGCTCCTACCTCTCAGCCCTGAAGGCCGACATCACCAGGAACGTGTACCTCTTCTCGGAGGACTCCTCGATCAAGGACCCCTCGGGCGGCCCTGCGTTCATCCGCTACGGCGTCAACGTCATCGTCGACCACTCGGAGAGCACGTCCGTTCCCATCGTCTACGAATCGCATCCCGACTACGCCGCTCTCTTCGGCAGTCAGGAGATGCTCACGGACATGGCGGGCGAGACCCGCACCAACTTCATGATGATCCGGCCCGGCGCCCTCGTCCGGGCCTCGGGAGGCTTCCTCATCCTGCTCGCGGAGGACATCCTCAACGAGGAGGACGCCTGGAACAGCCTGAAGCGCGCGCTCCAGGACGGGAAGACCGAGATCCGGAACATGCCCAATCCCTTCTTCAACCAGCCCCAGGCCCTGAAGCCCGAGCCCGTGGAGATCGACGTGAAGGTCGTCATCATGGGGAACGAGCACGTGTACGACGCCCTCTACAACACCGACGAAGACTTCCCGAAACTGTTCAAGATTCCCGCGGAGTTCGATTCGGTCATGAATCGGGACGGCACGGGGACGCGTGAATACATCAGCTTCATCCGAAGGCTCACACGCGAGGAGAACCTCCTGGAAAGCGACTATTCCGGGATGGCGGCCATCCTGGAGTACGGCGTGCGGGTCGCGGAGTTCCGCGACAAGCTCACCACGCGGTTCTCCCTCATCGCCGACCTCGTCCGCGAGGCCGACCATTGGGGCCGCCTCATGGGCCGTAGCAGCATCGGCCGCGATGTGATCGACCGTACCCTGGAGGAGCGCAGGTTCCTCCACAACCTGCCCGAAGAGAAGATCGACGAGCAGATCCTCTCCGGCGAGATCCTCATCTCGCTCGAAGGAAGGGCGGTCGGCAGGATCAACGGCCTCGCGATCCTGGACCGGGGCTATTACGCCTTCGGAAGGCCCCTCGTCATCACGGCGCGGACCTCGCCGGGGCACGACGGCATCATCAACATCGAACGCGAGTCCGGGCTCTCGGGCGAGATCCACGACAAGGGCGTCCTCATCATCGAGGGCTACCTCCAGACCCTCTACGCCAGGAATTTCCCGCTCTCCATCAGGGCGAGCATCTGTTTCGAGCAGTCCTACATCGAGGTGGACGGCGACTCCGCGGCGTCCGCGGAGATCTACGCCCTGCTTTCCGCGATCAGCGAGGTGCCGCTCCGCCAGGATCTCGCGGTCACCGGCTCGGTGAACCAGATGGGGGACATCCAGCCCGTGGGCGGCGTGTCCGAAAAGATCGAGGGCTTCTTCGTGGTATGCAGGAAGACCGGCCTCACCGGGACCCAGGGAGTGGTCATTCCGCGCCTCAACCTGCCCAATCTCATCCTCTCCGCGGAGGTCCAACGGGCGGTCCGGGAGGGGAAATTCCATCTCTACACCGTGTCGACCGTCAACGAGGGCATCGAGATCCTCACGGGCATCCCCGCGGGCGAAAGGAACGCGAAGGGAGGCTTCAGGACCGGGTCCATCAACCACAGAGTCGAGCGCCGTCTCCACGAGATGGCCCTGCAGGTGAAGGACTTCGGAGGGAACTGATGAAGGCCTGCATCTGCCGGTATCGATGAGGGAAAAGGCGGCAATGGCGGAATTCCCGGTCACCCTGGATTTTCTCGAAGACTCGTCCCCCGGCGTCTTCGGCGCAGGGAACCTGGGACGAACCGTCGCCTCCCGCCTGACCGGGAGCGGCTTTCCCTCCGCCCGCCTCCCCGGACTGAATCACATACGTCGTACCTCGTGCGGCACGTCCAGGCGTCGACCGTGTTCATCCCGCTTTTCGGCCCTCTAAGCGTCCACTACGTTACGTTTCTCGCCTCATGCCTTAGTAGTCATGCCTTAGTATTGACAACCCACATACCGCGATTATACTTTTACCAGAAGGGCTTTCTCCGCGCATGCCGACGATCCGTTTGACGTGCCTTTATTTGCTTGAGGCAAAACGGTTTGCCTATAGCGTCAATACGGCTACGGACGGAATTGGCCCTGAATCCAAAAGTTCACTATTTGGAAATGTATCCGTGAAGATGTAAGGCGGTGCGTTCATGGCACAGGAAGTCGACAGTTCTAAAGTGATTCACGCGGCGAGAAATTCCGTCCCCTTGACCATAAAAACCTTCACGCTTCCCCACGACACCGAGATGTACCTGGACGAGATCCTCGGCATCTATCTCAAGGAACTCGGGCAGGACAAGCTCAAGGAGCCGCTCGCCTATTGCCTCCGCGAGCTCGCGGTCAACGCAAAGAAGGCGAACACGAAGCGGATCTACTTCAAGGAAAAAAAACTCGACCTCCAGGACGAGGAAGATTACAAGGTCGGGATGGCCAAATTCAAGTCCGAGACCCTGGACAACATCGATTTCTGGCTCAAGCTCCAGAAGGAGGCGGGCCTCTACATCAAGGTCATCTTCCACACGAAGTCCCAGATCCTGAATCTCTCGGTCTGCAACAACGCGGAAATCACGAAGAAGGAACAGATCAGGGTGTACGACAGGATCGCTCGTTCACGGGCCTTCTCCTCGCTCGAGGAGGCGCTTTCCACCGTCCTCGACGATTCGGAGGGCGCGGGTCTGGGCATCGTGATCCTGGTGCTCATGCTGAAGAAACTCGGCCTGGACGAGGAGGCCTTCGACATCGACGTGGAGAACGGCGAAACCATCGCGAGGATATCCATCCCGATGTCCCAGGTGCGTCTGGAAAATCTCGACGTCCTGAGCAAGCAGATCGTGGCGGAGATCGAGCACCTTCCGAAATTCCCGGAGAACATCGTGTTTCTCCAGCAGCTCCTGTCCGATCCGGACAGCGAGATCCAGGACATCGCGCGCCAGATCTCGATGGACCCCGCGCTTACCGCCGACCTTCTCAGGCTGGTGAACTCCGCCCAGTTCATGCTTCCCAAGAAGGTGGACAACATCGTGGAGGCGGTGAAGATGGTCGGGATCCGGGGCCTCAGGAACCAGCTCTATTCCTACGGCACCCAGAAGCTCCTCGGCGGCGAAGGCGGCGACGACGAGACGAGGAAGGCCCTCTGGACCCATTCCTACAGGACCGCGTTCTTCGCCTACAGTCTTGCTAAGAACTTCCTTCGGAAGAAGGAGATCCTCGACGACGTCTACGTGGGCGGCATCCTCCACGACATGGGGAAGATCATCTTCTCCTCGGTCCACCCGTCGCTCATCGAGAAGATCGCCAAATTCTGCAAGGAGAAGAACATCCCCTCCGAGCTTTTCGAGGACATGACGGGCGGACTGAACCATTCGACCATCGGAGCCCTCGTGGCGGAAAAGTGGAATTTTCCCGAAACCCTCGTCTCCGCGATCCGTCACCATCACGAACCCTCCGCCGCCGCGGATTCCCACGCCGACGTGGTTCACACCGTCTACCTCGCGAACGCCCTGTGCAATTTCGAGGACAAGGCGCTCACCTTCGACCAGATCGACAAGTCCGTGCTCGGAAAGTTCCACATCCAGACCGAGGAACAATTCGTGAAGATCATCGAACGTCTCGGCGCCGCCTTCGGCCAGGAAACGAGGTGAACGTTCCCGATCCTCTTGACGATAATTTCATTATATAGTAAATTCAATATATAATAATACCGTCAAGGAGACCGATATGGCAATCGTCATGTATACGACCCCGTCCTGCACGTACTGTAAGAAGGCGAAGGACTATTTCCGCGAGAAGCACATTCCTTTCACCGAATACAATGTGGCCCAGGACATGAGGCGGGCCGAGGAGATGATGAGGAAATCCGGCCAGATGGGAGTTCCCGTCCTGGACGTGAACGGCAAGGTCATCGTGGGCTTCAACCAACCGGAAATCGAACGGGCGCTTCGATAAGAAGCGGGAGGAGAGGAAAATGGCGGCGACCACACGCGTTGAATTCAGGGACGGAATGGCGTTCGACGTGGATCTCATGGGCTTCAAATTCGGAATCGACGCCGCGGAGGAATTCGGAGGAAAGAACTACGGGCCCACTCCGAAACCTCTCGTCCTCTCGGCCCTCGCCGGCTGCAGCGGGATGGACGTCGTCGCGATTCTCGGAAAGATGAAGATGCCGTACGACGCCTTCGCCATGGAGGTGGACGGTACGCTCGCCGAGGATCACCCGAAGGTCTATACGAAGATCCGCATACGCTACATCTTCTCGGGCAAGGAGCTCGACCGCGGCAAGATCGAGAAGGCGGTGAATCTCTCCCTGGACAAGTACTGCGGCGTAGCCGCCATGCTCAAGAAGACCGCCGAGATCGGCTTCGAGATCGAGACGAATCCTTCCTGACGGCCGTCGTCCACGCGAACATGAGGATTCCGAAGGCCACCGACGCGTTGAGCGATCCCTTGGCCCCGTAGAGGGGCAGGGACACGATCCCTGCGCTCTTTCCCGCCAGAGTCCTGAGCGCGGGACCGACCCCCAGTTCCTCGTTTCCCACGATGCAAACCCCTTCTTCGGGGAAGTCGAATTCGTCCACCGGAGTTCCCCCCAGTTCGAGCGCGAAGACGTTCGGCCGGGTGGAGAGTTCCTCCGGCGGAGCGTATCGCCAGCCGATGACTTCCGTGCTTCCCATCCCGCTCCGCTTCGCCCGCGGATGCTCGGGGGAAACGGTGCCCGGCGCGAGAAGGATCTCCCTGACGCCGAAACACTCCGCCGACCTGAAGATCGACCCCGCGTTGAACGGCGATCTTATGCCGTCGAGATAGACCGTGAACGGGAAGACTCGTCTCGCCGAGGCGTCGAGGCGCCTGGTCCCCGGGACGCGGAAGTCCCAGTCCGCGGGCTCCGCGCCGAGCGTCGCGAGAAGCGAATGCCTGAGCCCGTCCAGCTCCCAGGGAAGGTCCTCGGCTCCCGGATCGGCCTCCAGTCTCTTCAGCACGCGGCCGAGCGCCTCCCGGGCTTCGGACGGAAGCTCGTCGCCGTCGAGCGAGGAGAGGAGGGCAGCCGCCCGTTCGTCGGGCCCGGCGCCCGAGCGGAGCGCGTCGAGCCATTCCTCGAGCAGCCGGGCGAGCTTCCGCCTGCGGTTTTCGGGGCTGAGCGAGAGCAGTTTCCGCTTCGTGAACATGGGTCCCGCGCGGATCCTAGTAGGCGCGTTTCAGCAGGTCGTAGAGGCTGTCGACGGTCATGGAGATCGGCATGTGGCTCATCATGTCGAAGCCGGAAGCTACCTCGGCCGCGTCCGCGAGCTCGGGAAGCCTGAGATCGAAGTCGCGGAGCCTTGCCGGAAGACCGAGCTGGCCGATGATCCGCCTGACCCGGTTGGAGGCCTGCTGAGCGGCGTCGCTCGAGGAAAGCCCGTAGACGTCCTCGCCGAGGGACTTCGCCACGTCGGAGAGCTTTTCGGCGCGGGCGCCGAAATGGATGTCGATGATGTGGGGAAGAAGGGCGGTGCTCACCCAGGATTTCGGCGTTCGGAAGAGGGCGTTCACCGCGTAGGAAAGCGCCACGCCCGCGCCCGTGTGGCTCGTCGTGAGAGCGACGGCGGTGAGAAGTCCCGCCTGGGACGCCTTCACCCGGTGCCTGAGGTCCTTGGCGCCGCGCACCGCGTCCTCCACCGCCTCGCCGAGGAGCTTCAGGGACGACAGGAAAAGGGCGTCCGAGAGGAAGTTCGATCCGGTGGAAAGGTATCCCTCGAGCGTGTTGAGGATGAGATCCATGAGAAGGGTCCCCGTGTACTTGGTCGTCAGGGTGGATGTGGTGCTCGGATCGAGGACCGCAGCCTTCACGAGCCCGGAGGAAGCGCGGACTATCTTCGGCCGCCTGGTCGACGGATCGACCTCCAGGTAGTTGTCGGTGAGGAGGAAAGGATTCCTGAACACCGTCGGAATCTCGATGTAGGGAAGGGGCTCGCTCTTGCCGTTTTTCGCCGGCAGGGCGGCCGTGCAGGCGACCTGCCTCGCGGTGAAGAGCGTCTTCAGGCCTCCCATGCCCAGGACGACCTGCGTCCTGCTCGCCTTCGCGAATTCGACGACATCGGACACGGTCCTGCGGGAATTGACGCCCGCGAGGTCGTCGGCGACGATGCAGTCGATGCTCTTCTTCTTCAGGGTATCCTGTATCTTTTCGATGAAACGGCCTTCGTGGAGATTGACGTCCGCGACCAGGAAGGTCCGGTTCCCGAACTCCGAGACGAGCGAACCGAGAAGATTGATCACGTCGCTGCCGAAGAGCACCTTGCTCGGAATCTGGAAATTCAATTCTGCCATGGTTCCATGTCTCCCTCGGGGCGGAGATGCCTCGATGAAAAAAAAGGCAGAGATGCCCATCTCCGCCTTCTGAAGCGCGTTCGAACCATAATCGCTTACAGTTTGAACATATCGAGGATCCGATCCGCAACGGTATCTATCACTCTATCGTTGATGTAATTCGGGTCTTCGAGTTTCTTTTTTATCTCCGCCACCCTGTCTTCCCGGATGTCGGGGCTCATTTTCACGCTTTCCAAGGCCCTGTACAGCTCGGCCTTGCTCTTGGCCTCTTCCGATACGTCGATCGAGTCCGTTTCCGAGTTGCGGGCGGTTCTCGATGCCTTGTCCGCCTGATTGTATTTGGAGACCGGATCTACTGGTCCAAGTCTGTCGATCGTCATACCGGAGCCCTTCCTTTCATTTCACCAATAATATCGGCACCTGCGGCTTCAATTTTAACTCTTTTTCTTTCCCGATACAAGGACCGAAACCTCGCCTTTCACGGCATCCCTGTTTCCCAGTTCCGCGGCCAGTTCCCGCGGCGTTCCTTCGAGAAATTCCTCGAATTCCTTCGTCATTTCCCTGCCGACGAGGACGAGCCTCTCGGGCTCTAGATCGGAGAGATCGGCGAGAAGCTTGAGGAGGCGGTGAGGGGACTCGTAGACGAGAAAGGCCTCCTCCCGGTCGAGGAGTTCCCGGAGCCGGCTTCTTCTCCTGCCTGCCTTGGGACTGAGAAAGCCCTCGAACGTGACGGTCTTGTCGGGGAATCCGGCAACGCTCACGAGCGCGGCGAATGCCGAGGCCCCGGGGACCGGGACGATCTTGAATCCTTCCGCCTTGACCCGGGAGACGAGCCTCGCCCCCGGATCGCTCAGCGAAGGGGTGCCCGCGTCGCTCACATAGGCGACGGTCTTCCCTTCCGCGAGCAGCCTGACGATACGGGCGGCGCTCTTTTCCTCGTTGTACCCGTGACAGCTCACGAGGGGCTTGCGGATTTCGAACCGGTTGAGCAGCTTGAGGCTGTGCCTCGTGTCCTCGCAGGCGATCGTGTCGACTGATTTCAGCGTCTCGAGGGCCCGAAGGCTCATGTCCTGCAGGTTCCCGATGGGAGTCGCAACCACGTAGAGGATGCTCATGGGACGAGGCTACCCGGAATGCGCCTCTTGTGCAAGCCGATGGAAAGTCCGACGACGGCCGGAACGGAGGACCGACCGGCCGGTTCCCCCGCGGCCCGAGCACTGGCCTCGGGATCGCGTGCCGGGATATAATGGGCGGCATCCCGGGCGAACGGCCGCGGGCGGATTTCGAGGAGGGTCGTATCGTCCACCTGCTGCTTTTCCTGCTCGGCATTCTCATCGCGTACCTCGCGCTTTCCCTGCTCGCAGGGCGGCCTCTCTTCGTTTCGGACCGCGTGCCGGACGACGACCTCGATGCGAAGGGATCGCCCGGGGGCGCCGGCAGGCCAAGGACCTGCCCGGTCTGCGGGGCCCTTCTCGCAAAGGGCGAGCGGGTGAAGTCGGTGGTCTTCGCCGGCGGCGTCAGATCGGGCGCGATCACCGAGAAGATGAGCCACATCTTCGGCTGTCCGCATTGTTATCCCGCGAACGCGAAGAACCCGAGGGTCTGTCCGGTCTGCCGGAAGGTCCTCCCCGCCGACGGCCATCTCGTAGCCAGAATGTTCGAGAATCCGGCGAAGCCCAGGAAGCACGTTCACGTACTCGGCTGCACCGCATGCCGGGAAGGAAGGAAATGACATGGGGAAAGACGCCATGAAGGCCGAATACGAGAAACTGCTCGAGGCAGCGCGGAGCCGCTCAAAGGAAATCAAGAAGTACTTCGAGCGCCTCAGGCACAAGAAGCCGAGGGAACTCGACGATCTCGTTTCAGGCTTTCACGAGGAGGTTTTCTCCGAGGTCGATTGCCTGGAATGCGCGAATTGCTGCAGGACGCTCGGACCGAAATTCACCCCTCGGGACGTCGACAAGGCCTCGGCGGCCCTGGGCCTCCGGGACTCTTCATTCCGGAAGGCCTACCTCCGGGAGGACGAGGACGGGGACGCGGTCCTGAAGTCCCTCCCCTGTCCCTTCCTCGGCGAGGGCAACCGCTGCAGCGTCTACGACGACAGGCCGAAAGCATGCAGGGAATACCCCCATACCGAGGAACGGTTCCACTCCCTCCTTCTCGCCGCGGAAAAGAACGTCTTCATCTGCCCCGCGGCCTACCTCATTTACGAGAAGCTCCGGAAGGCCCTGCCGCTCTGAGGGGGTCGGGAAAGAAGTTGCTGTTTGAGACCTTTTCAAAAAAAACCGCTTTGAACCATGTGAAATTCATACGTCATTGTACAGTGGGAATTTTTGAAAATCGCTTCGAATCAAACAACAGTTTTAAAAGGTCTTCATTTGACTTCGTTCAGCCGGTCTGCTATATATAGAATATGCAGAAAAGTTACACTTCTTTTGTGACGATCACCGACGAGCAGCCCGCGTATGTAAGCGCAAGAAGCTTCTTTTTGCTCGATTGAGCGCTTCCTTCGCGGGATTCCCGGATTTTCCCGTGAATTCCGTAGCGAAGCCGGAGTTCTTTTGTCGTCTAAATCCGAAAGGATATTCAGTTAGGAGGTTGAACAATGAAAAAGACCGGGAGTGCCAAGGTTCTCACGCTTTTCTTCGCCTTCTTCATCGGAGTGGGGACAGCTCTGCTCGTGACGAATTCCTGCGATTCAAGCGGCGGGGGCGGCGGATCGGGAGCGGATTTCGATTCCACGCTGTATTACACGAAGTCCGAGGTGAACGGCCTTTTGGACGGAGTATTCACCGGCCTGCCGAACGATGCATACCAGACGATCATGGACGTCGATTTCGACGGCAGGGCGTCCACGGGCTGGCAGGTTCCCGCCGGCGTCACTGCTGGGCTCTTCGAGGTCAACGCCGGAGCCACGTCGTACGCGAGCGGACCGCTCAACATCATCGTCAGCTCGGCGACGACGGCCAGGGCGCCGGACATCCAATTCACTCCCGCGAGCGCCGGCTACTCCACTGCCTTGTTCGTCGTACCGGATCTGACCCCCAGCTCGTACGTCTATGCCTGGCATACGACGGGCCATTCCGGTTCCACGAACGTATCGGCGGGAATAGTCGTAGCGGTCCGCTGCCGCGGCTGGATCCGCTGACGAATCACCCGTCGGACCGCCTTCCGTTCGTCTATGCCGGTTTCCGCCCCGGGAACCGGCGCAGGGCGGAAGGAACGACGCAGTAGCCTCTTTCCTCGGGGGCCCGCCCCCCTTTTTCAATCCATTATCTTCACTCTGCGCCAATTCTCCGGGCCGAAATGTTCGACGAGCATCCTTTCGAGCGTCCCGTCGGCCTTGATGCGGGCGAAGCCCTCCTTCAGGGCCGCGATGAAGGGAAGGAGCGCGGGACGGTTTTTCACGTAGAAGCCGACCTGGATGTTTCCGTAGGCGAAATCGGTGAAGGCGAATTCCCCCTCTCGGCCCGGGAATTCCTTCCTGATGTTCAGAAGGCCGCCGACGTCCGCGGTAGAGGCAAAATCAACCCTGCCTGTTTCGAGCTTCTTGAACATCGTTTCGATGGGGCCCTCGTCGACGAGGATGCCGGCCTTTTCGAAGGAGGCCTTGAGAGGGGAGTTCGTCACGGTCGCCACCAGTTTTCCCGCGAGATCCTCGAGCCGCGTCACCTTGAGGAGCGGAAATCTGGCCTTCTTGTAGAAGAACACCCCCCTGGCCTCCAAAAGCGCGACGTGGGGATTTCCCTGTCCCGGCGTGTTCGAGGGGGTGACGTAGACGTCCAGGCCGTCCTTCTCCAGGAGCGCGAGCATCCTTCCGACCGGCAGCCAGTTGAACCTGACTTGGCGGCCGCTGGCTTCGAGCGACTTCGCGACGACCCGGTCTACGATCCCTCCCGAGGGGGAAAAGAGCGGAGGCTGTACGCCTATCGTCACGTCGATGATCTCTGCGGCGAGGGATGATGCGACGAACGCGAAAAGGACGGTAAAACTTTTTATCATGGTGCGGTTATAATAGCGTCGATCGGGCCGCGTTCTCAAGAGCTGCCGCGCATGTCCGAAAATCGCCGCCGTCGGCCGGGACGGAAACATGGGCGGCGCCGAAGCTCCGGGAGGGCAGGAGGTAAAATGAAAACCGCTCCCCGCGGGGGGAGCGGCCTTGATTGGCAGGCAGGGGCCCATACCTCGGAGCCTGCTCCGGGGTTCTTCATTCGGACCGCGTCTTCGAGCGCGGCGCTTACTTCAAGCCGCCCGTCTCGATGAGCTGTTCGGGCTTCACGACGGAGCCGTACTTCGCCTTGAGCGCCTCGAGGCCCTTCTTCTGCTCGTCGTAGATCTCGAAGATCCGCTTCGGGCAGGCCGGCTGTTCCTTGCCGTAGGCTTCCTTCTGTAAATCGAGCCGCGAAATGATGTTGTCCACGTAGAAGCTGAACTGCTTGTCGTAGAGGTCCTTCGGATATTCCTTGCCGATGGTGTCGTTGAATATTTTCTTGAGGTCCTCGTAGAGCGGGATGTAGCCGATGGGGGTGTCGATTGCCTTGACTTCGTTGTGGGCGCGGAGTTCGAGCCAGGTGAGCCAGGGCTTGACGTCCCGTTTCTCGCCGAGGAGCTTTTTGCTGCCGGGCTCTCCGCCGCGGGCCCCGTGGGTGAGGAAGTAGTTGAGGCCCGCGAGGATCGGCTTCTGCTTCAGCTTGGGGGAATTGAAGAACTTGAACTGGGCGTCCATATAGTCGGCGAGGGGGCCCGGGGTGAAGGGAGCATTGGCCCAGGGCTGGCGGTTGACGCCTTTGGCTCCGACTTCGGTCGCGGTCGCGGCGGAGAGGATGGAGGCTCCGATGGCGACGCCGTGGTCCGGGGTCTTCGCCACCCAGACCGGCGGATTCGTGTCGGAATCGCGGCCGGAGTAGGTGATGACCTTGATCGGACAGCCGGCAGGATCGTTGCCGAGCTTCTTGTTGTAGTTGTCGATCGTGTCGCAGGGAAGGGTGATCCTCGCGTTGGCGTTGGACATGGGGACCGGCTTGCCTTCGGCGTCTTTCTTGTCGGGGGTCCACTCTCCGAGCCAGTTCTTTCCCTTGGCGGGAACGGGTTCGCCGTGCCCGACCCAATGGGGGACGTTGTTCGCGTCCACGAGGACGTTCGACCAGATGACCTCGGCCGGCTTCTGGCCTCGGAGGCACTTCATGAGGAGCGGGTCGCCTTCCTGGTTCACGTCCTGGACGATGCCGAAAACCCCGATTTCCGGGTTGACCGCGCGCATGGTCCCGTCGCTCTCGATCCAGATCTGGGCGAGGTCGTCGCCGATGAAGTCGGTTCCGACCATCGCGGTGGTGGTCTTTCCGCAGCCGGAGGGCGCGGCTCCCGCGAAGAAGGTCTTGCGGCCGCCGGGGCCGGTGAGGCCGGTGATGAACATGTGCTCGGACATCTGGTCCTCGACGCGGAAGTAGGTGCAGAGGTCGACCGCGAAGCGGTGGTTGCCCTTCTTCAGCATGAGGGTGTTGCCGGCGTAGGTGCAGAACATCGAGTAGGTGGTGAACCAGCTCCTGTCCATGAAGATGCGGGCCTTCGGGATGTCCTCGCTCTTGAAGCGTCCGTAGCTGTGGGTGTTGAAGAAGAGAACGCCGGCTCGCTTGACCTCCGCATCGAACTGCGGGAAGACGTTCGGATAGAGGATGTTCCCGGAATGGACGACGTAGAAGGAATCGGTGATCATGATGGCGGGGACGGCTGCCTTGGCGCCGACCGGGCCGCGGTTCCAGAAGGAAACGGTCATGGCCTTCCCCTTCATGATGCCGATGTAATGCGTCTTGATGTAGTCGTAGGCCTCGGACCTCACCATCTTCTTGGCGAGGCTGGACACGTCCTCGCCCTCGTTCGCGATGTAATAGGTCTTGTCCACCATGCGGCCCTGGTCCTCGGGAAGGTCGTAATGGCAGGTGTGGTTCGGCAGGTTGAGCTTGAATTCCTCGCCGTTTTTCAGTGACGTCTCGCGGGCATACTGGACGTCCGCGGGGGAGCCGGAGTTGATCCAGACGGAATCCGGCTGCATGACGACGATGGCGTTGGCGATCTTGACGAGGGCTTCCTCGTTCTTGATCGTCCCGATTTTAGCCAAATTGTCCTTGTCCATCTTCTGTTCGAACAGTTTCTTCGCGTCGGCGACACTCTTAACCTTGCCCAGGTCGGACAGAATGTCTACGCCTTTTTTGAGCTCAAGTCTCATGCTTCCTCTCCTCATGGAATAGATAGGGTCGTGTAAATGGAAAAGCCTCGTTGAAACGATTCCTTGATCGCCGTTCCGTCGAGAATTCGACGAGACAAATAAATAGTAAAAATTTTTCGTCCGAGGGTCAAGACGTTTTTTCGGAAGTTCACATATTTATTCAATTCAAACCTGGAATCGCCGGGTAGAAATTGTATTTTTATGCAGGGTGCCGCCGGAAGGCCGAGACAAGGATCTTTCCGCGAAAAAAGAAAGCCGCCCCCGGAGGAGCGGCCTTCCATGAAAACAACCGAGTTCGTCCGCGATCAGGCGCCCATGATCTTCGGTACGACGGCGAGAAGAACGCCCGCACAGACCGCGGAGCCGATGACGCCGGCGACGTTCGGTCCCATGGCGTGCATGAGAAGGTAGTTGTCGGGATTGGTCTCCTGGCCGACCTTGTTCACGACCCGGGCCGCCATGGGCACGGCGGATACTCCCGCGGCTCCGATCAAGGGGTTGAGCGGTTTCTTCGAGAGCTTGTTCATGAGTTTGCCGAGGAGGACCCCGCCGGCGGTGCCGACCGAGAAGGCGAGGAAGCCCAAGAGGAGGATGCCGAGGGTCTCGAGCTTGAGGAATTTGTCGGCCGAGAGCTTCGAACCGACCGCGAGGCCGAGCATGAAGGTGACGAGGTTGATGAGCTCGTGCTGGAAGGCCTTGGAAAGCCTTTCGGTCACGCCGGACTCCCTGATCAGGTTCCCGAAACAGAGGGCTCCCATGAGGGGCGTGGCGCTCGGAAGCAGGATGATGCAGAGGATGAGCACCGTGAGCGGGAAGAGGATCTTTTCGGTCTGGGAAACGTGGCGGAGCTGTTCCATCTTGATGGCCCGTTCCTTCTTGGACGTGAGGGCCCGCATGATGGGCGGCTGGATGATGGGAACGAGGGCCATGTAGGAGTAGGCCGCGACCGCGATCGCTCCCAGCAGTTTGGGAGAAAGCCGCGAGGCGAGGAAGATCGCCGTGGGGCCGTCGGCTCCGCCGATGATGCCGATGGATGCCGCGTCGGCCAGGCTGAAGTTGAATCCCAGGAACTGGGTCATCGCCAGGGCGCCGATGAGCGTGGTGAAGATGCCGAGCTGGGCCGCGGCCCCGAGGAGGGCCGTCTTCGGATTCGCGATGAGAGGACCGAAGTCCGTGAGAGCTCCTACGCCGATGAAGATGAAGAGGGGAAAGAGCCCGCCTTCGATGCCGAACTGGTAGATCTGGCCGATGAATCCCCCCATCTGCTGCATGACTTCCATGGTCTTGGGGTCCACGACCATCTTGGTGAGATCTGCGATACCCGCGGTCGGGATGTTGGCGAGAAGTCCTCCGAATCCGATGGGAAGGAGGAGAAGGGGCTCGAATTCCTTCTTGATGGCGAGATAGATGAGGAGGAGGGAGACCAGCGTCATGAGCAGCTCGCCCGGCGTGAAGCTCACGATGCCGGTCGTTTTCCATATCTCGAGGAAGAGGGCCTGTAAATCGTAACCGTTGTTCATGTCGTTCACCTCGCCCTTATTTCCCGATCTTCACGAGGGCCTGTCCGGTTTTGACCTGACTGCCCTGCGACACGCAGATTTCGGCTACGATCCCCGCCGTCGGGGTCTTGATGGGAGTCTCCATCTTCATGGATTCGAGGACGATGACGACGTCGCCCGCGTTCACCCTGTCGCCCGCCTTGACCGGCAAGCGGAGCGCGAGGCCGGGGAGGGGGGCGGATATCACCGCGACCTCACCGGTTGCGGGCACCGCAGCCGCGGGAGCGGCCTGGACCGGTGCGGCGGGAGCCTGCTGGACGGGAGCGGCCTGGACCGGATCCCCCGCGGCGCCGCCGATCGTGAGGAGGACCTGTCCGGTCTTCACCTGGGCGCCCTGTGTCGCGGAAACCGCGGATACGACTCCGTCGACCGGGGACTTGATGGGAGTCTCCATTTTCATGGATTCGAGGACGATGACGACGTCGCCGGCTTTCACCGCGTCTCCCGTTTTGACGGGGATGCGGAGCACGAGGCCGGGAAGCGGAGCCGCGATGTTCGCGGAACCGCCGGCCGCTGCCTGGGGTCTCGCCGCCGCGGGGGCCGCTGCCTGAGCGGCATGATCCGCGGGCGCCGCCGCGCCTTCCTTGACGTCGATCGCGTAGGAAACGCCGTTCACGACCGCGGTATTGCCCTGGATGGAGACGTTGTAGGGCCGGGAATTGACGGTCACGGTGTAGGCGCCGGACGCGGCTTTGTGTTCCGCGTGCTCGTCTTTTTTCTTTCCCGCGTCCTTGCGGACGCCGATCGTCGCCTTACCCTGGAGGTACTGGATTCCCTTGTCGGCGCAGGTCGCGGCGATGAAGACGTTCTCATCCGTGACGGGAAGGCCTTCCTTCTCGAGCATGGCCTTGGCCGCGGGGATACCTTTCTTCGGATTCTTGTCGTTGATGTCGATGGGAAGCTCCGTCGTGGGCTTCAGGTTGAGCTGCTCCTGGGCGATCTTGACCACCTCGGGATCCGCTTCGACCGGAGTCTTGCCGAAGTAGCCGAGGACCATCTTACCGTAGCCTTCGGCGATCTTTTTCCATTTGCCGAACATGACGTTGTTGAACGCCTGCTGGAAGTAGAATTGTGAAACAGGGGTCACGGAGGTGCCGAAGCCGCCCTTCTCGACCGCTTCTCCCATCTCGGCGATCACTTCCGGATAGCGGTGCATGAGGCCGTTGTCCCGCATCATCTGGGTGTTCGTCGTGAGGGCCCCGCCCGGCATGGGGAAGAAGGGGATGAGGGGCTCGACCTTGGTCGCTTCCGGCGGGAGGAAATAGTCCTTCATGGCTTCCTTGAAGGTCTCCTCGAGTTCGGCGATCTTGTTTATGTCGATTCCGAGGTCGAAGTCCGTCCCGCGGAGGGCGTGCCACATGGTGAGGATGTCGGGCTGGCAGGTGCCTCCTGAAACCGGCGAAAGGGAGAGGTCGACCTGATCCGCTCCGGCTTCGAGCGCGAGCTTGTACTGGGTGATGCCGACGCCCGCGGTCTCATGGGAGTGGAAAACGAGGCGGACCTTGTCGCCGAGCATCTTCCTCGCGCCCTTGATCGTATCGTAGACCTTTTGAGGAGCCGAAGTTCCCGATGCGTCCTTGAAACAGACGGAATCGTAGGGAAGTCCGGCGTCGAGGATCTTCTTGAGGGTGTCGAGGTAGAATGCCGCGGTGTGGGCCCGTTCGGCGCCCGGGGCTCCCGGGGGAAGCTCCATCATGGTAACGACGACTTCGTGCTTGAGGCCGGCATCCACGATGCACTGTCCGGAGAAGATGAGGTTGTTGACGTCGTTCAAGGCGTCGAAGTTGCGGATCGAGGAGATGCCGTGCTTCTTGAAGAGCTGGGCGTGGAGCCTGATGATGTCCCTGGGCTGGGAGTCGAGACCCACGACGTTGATCCCCCTGGCGAGGGTCTGGAGGTCGGCTTTGGGGCCCGCCGCCTTGCGGAAGTCGTCCATCATCTTGAAGGCGTCTTCGTTGGCATAGAAATAGGGGGACTGGAACATGGCGCCGCCGCCTGCCTCGAAATGGTCGATGCCCGCGGCTGCCGCCGCTTCGACGACGGGAATGAAGTCCTTGGAAAACACCCTCGCTCCGTACACGGACTGAAAGCCGTCGCGGAATGCGGTGCACATGAAACGAACTCGTTTTTTCATCACTCTTACCTCTTAGGTTTCTATGATTTGGTGAAGTACTTTACTGCCGCGACAGCGGCGGCGATCTCCGCGTCGCCCGACGTCCTCATCGGTATCGCGGATTCCATCGATTCCTCCGCTTCCGGGAAGAATTTCCTGATAATGACGGAAACAAACTGAACGGCATAGACGAGGATGATCAGGAATACGAAAACGATTCCCATCCCCAAGAACATGAGAAAGACTCCTTGTAACAACACGACTTGCTCCTTCCTGAACGCGTTCTACTTAATGTCGGGCTCGGGGTTCATGGAAAGCCGAAACCAGCGAGTTCCCCCGGAGTCTGATAGTATTCGGTCGGCTTGATCTATGCAAGACCCTTTTCGGGGTGCGGCTTTTACGGGTCATATTGAAGATTTTTCTCGGCTGAGTATATTTATAACTGCATCCGTCAGGATGTACCGTTCGCGGGGGAGGAGGTATGAAATGCGGTTTTATAAGAGAACGAGCATCGGGAAAAGGGTTCTGATAACTCTCGGCGTCATCATTCTGCTTTTTTCCGCGATCTCCGCCGTGACGGTTTATTATCTATTTTCGATAGAATCGGACATCAACGCCGTCTACAACGTCTATCTGAAGAGCGCGAATTTCCTCGTGGAAGCGGACAGGGACGCCTATCAGTCCAGCTTGGCTGTATGCCAGGCTTTCGACGTGACCGATGCGGAAAAGCTCAAATCGTCGATCAAGGACGTGACGGAAAACTTGGATCAGGTGCTGATGCGGTTCGGGAAATTCGAGAGCATCATCCTTGCCCAATGGGGGAAGAAGGACGAGTTCTTCGACCAGTTCCATGCGCAGTACGATATCTGGAAGCGCCATACCTCGACGGTCGTCGGCATGCTCGGCGCCAAGGACTTCGGAGCCGCGAGGAACCTCTATTACGGGGAGTACTCGAAGGCATTCTCCGTCATGCGGGACGCGATGGACAAACTCACGGGAAAGACCCTGGACGAGGCGGAAAGGGAATACCAGGACATCCTGCGGAGCGGAGCGGAAAGCAGGCTCTTCCTCCTCGTCATGCTCGGATTCACCCTGGCATCGGCGCTCCTGCTCGGATTCGTCATGACCGTGAGCATCACCCGTCCGGTCCGCGATTCGGTCCGACTCGCGTCGAATCTCTCCAAGGGGGAACTCGACGCGACGCCGAATCCCGATTATCTGTCGCAAAGGAACGAGATCGGCGAACTCGCACGGGCCCAGAACGAGATGATTCTCAAGCTCCGTTCCGTCATTTCGGACGTCGCCAAGGGGGCCGAGCAGGTCGCCTCGGGGAGCCAGCAGCTCGCGAGCACCGCCTCGGAGCTTTCCGCCGGGGCGTCGAACCAGGCCGCGAGCGTGGAGGAGATTTCGTCGAGCATGGAAGAGATGGGTTCGAACATCCGGCAGAGCTCGGACAACGCCATGCAGACCGAGAAGATTGCCATGAAAGTCTCGGAAGACGCCAAGGTGAGCGGGACCACGGTTACCGAGGCGGTTTCCGCGATGCGTGAAATAGCGGAGAGGATATCCATCATCGAGGAGATAGCCAGGCAGACGAACCTTCTCGCCTTGAACGCGGCGATAGAGGCCGCGAGGGCCGGCGATGCCGGAAAAGGATTCGCTGTCGTGGCCCAGGAGGTGAGGAAGCTCGCCGAACGAAGTCAGGTCGCCGCGGGGCAGATCAGCGAGCTTTCCGCCAAGACCGTGGCGATATCGAGTTCGGCGGGAAAGCTGCTCGTCGATCTCGTTCCGGAAATCCAGAAGACCTCCGAGCTCGTGCAGGAAATCAGCGCGTCCGCCAAGGAGCAGGCGGGCGGAGTCGATCAGGTGAGCAAGGCGATTCTCCAGTTCGACTCCATCGTTCAGCAGAACGCGTCGGCTTCCGAGGAGATGGCCAGCACCTCCGAGGAGCTCTCGGCCCAGGCGGAGAAACTCGTCTCGGTGACGAGGTTCTTCACATTCGGAGAGGAAGGCGGAAGAAGGGCGTCCGAAAGGACTCCGCGGGATTCGAAGCGGGCCGGCGCCCTGCCTGCTCCGGCGGCCCGCACGGAGGCCAGGCAGGCGAAGAAGGCGAGGCCTGAAGACGGGGAGCGGACCCCGGGCGCGCGGAAGCCGGGGGAGCCGAAGCGGGAGGAAGGACCGTCCGATGCCGGCCCGTCGCGGGGCATCACGCTCCGGGGGGTCGACGCGCCCGGAATTTCCGACGACGATTTCGAGGAAATGTAGGGAATCGTCTCGCTAAAAGTATTTTCCATCGTGGTTTAATGTGTTTTGTCGGCCGGCGGCCGACTTGACAGCCCGTCGAGGCTGTGATAGTGTCGGCCCCATGAAAACCGTTTTTCTGTTTCCCGGCCAAGGTTCGCAGTATCCCGGCATGGGAAAGGATTTCTGGGAACGTTCCCGCGCGGTGAAGGATCTTTTCCGTCTCGCTTCCGGCGTCCTGGGAACGGACATGGAAAAGCTTCTCTTCGAGGGGGGCGAGGACGAACTCAAGGCCACGGACAAGGCCCAAGGAGCCATAACCCTCGCGAACCTCGCTTCGGCCCGGGTCCTGCGGGAGATGGGGACCGAGCCTTCGGGGGCCGCTGGGTTCAGCCTCGGCGAATACGCGGCTCTCGCGGTTGCGGGCGTCGTGAGTACGGAGGACGTATTCGCGCTCGTGAAGATCCGCGGAGAGCTCATGGAGAAGGCGTCCCGCGCATGGGACGGACCCGAAGGAAACGCGGGAATGTCCGCGGTTCTTGGGTTGGATTTCCCGGCCGTGAACGCGGCCATCGCCGGAATCAGGAACGTTTCGGCGGCCAATTACAACAGCCCGGCACAGACCGTGGTTTCCGGCACGGCCGCGGCCTTGACGGAGGCGGAAGCCGCCCTGAAGGCCGCCGGAGCGAAGCGGGTGATCCGCCTCAAGGTCTCGGGGCCTTTCCACAGCCCCCTGCTCGAGGAGGCCCGAGAGGCTTTCGAGCGTGAGCTCGGGAGGTTCGTCTTCTCCGATCCGTCGATTGCGGTGTTCTCCAACGTCACGGGAAAGCCCGTTTCGAGCGGCAAGGAAGCGAGGGACCTCTGCGGCAGGCAGATCGTGTCCCCCGTGCTCTGGGTGGAAGTCGAACGTTCCGTGAAGGGCGCCGGCTTCGAACGAATTCTGGAGACCGGACCGGGGAGCGTCCTCGGAGGGCTCTGGAAGGCCCTGTATCCGGACCTGCCGTGCAGGCCCGTGGGGAAGGCTTCCGATCTGGAAGCCCTCGCCGGCTGATGGAGGAATACATGCTCGCTTCGGGAAAGAAAGTGCTGGTGACCGGAGGGTCGCAGGGTATAGGAGGCGCCGTCGTCGCGGAATTCCTCCGGAACGGAGCCTCGGTCTGGTACATATCGAGAAAAGCGGGGGACGCCCTGTCCGAATACGAGAAGATCGCCGCGGAGAAAGGCGGCAAGGTGGCATGGAAACCCGCCGACGTGCAGGACGAGCCGGGGGTCTCCGCGGCGACCGAGGAAATCCTCGCCGAGAGCGGAGGCCTCGACGTGCTCGTGAACAACGCGGGAATCACGCGGGACGGCCTCGTCTTCAGGATGAGCTCGAAGGACTGGAACGACGTCCTCGCCGTGAACCTCACGAGCGCCTTCCTCGTTTCCAAGATCGTGGCGCGGGACATGATCAAGCGGCGCTCCGGTTCGATCGTCAACGTCACGTCCATCGTCGGAGTTATCGGGAACGGGGGCCAGTGCAATTACGCGGCCTCCAAGGCGGGGCTCATCGGATTCACGAAGAGCCTGGCCCGTGAGGTCGCCTCCCGCGGCGTGCGCGTCAACGCGATCGCGCCGGGGTACATCGAGACGAAGATGACCGAGGGGCTCAAGGAAGAGCAGAAACTTGCGCTCTTCGCGCAGATACCGCTGGGGAGGCTCGGCAGCCCCGAGGACGTGGCCAAGGCGGCCCTGTTCCTCGGCTCCGATCTTTCCTCGTATATAACCGGCCACGTCATCCATGTGACGGGCGGACTGGGGATGTAACACATGAAGAAGAGAATCGTCGTGACCGGCCTCGGCGCCGTCACTCCCGTGGGCAACACGGTGAAGGAAACCTGGCAGGCTATTAAGGAAGGCAGATCCGGCGTCGGACCCATAACCAGATTCGACACGGCCGACTTCGCCACGAAGATCGCCGCGGAGGTGAAGGGCTTCGACGCCAAGACGGTAATGGACCCGAAGGACGCCCGCAAGATGGACGTTTTTTCCCAGTACGCGACGGCGGCGAGCATCGAGGCGATGAACGACGCGGGACTGCCGAAGGGAAGCTTCGACCCGGAGCGGGGCGGAGTGATTTTAGGGGTGGGCATCGGCGGTTTCGAGACCATCGAGACCGCCTTCCATGCACTCGTGGAAAAGGGACCGGGCCGCGTGCCCCCCATGACGATCCCCAAGCTCATCGGCAACATCGGACCCGGCAACGTGGCCATCTGCCTCGACCTCCGGGGGCCCTGCTATTCGGTGACATCGGCGTGCTCGTCCGGAACCGACGCCGTCGGAAACGCGGTGAAGTGGATCGAGAACGGGACCGCGGATTTCATAGTGACCGGCGGGGCGGAATCCACCATCACCCCGTTCTGCGTCGCGGGCTTCAACGTTATCCAGGCCCTGAGCACGAAGTACAACGACCGGCCGTCAGAGGCGTCGCGCCCCTTCGACAAGGATCGCGACGGCTTCGTCATGGGAGAGGGCGCGGGCATCCTCGTCCTGGAGAGCCTGGATCACGCGCTCGCGCGGGGGGCGAAGATCTACGGAGAATTCGCGGGCTACGGCATCTCATGCGACGCGAACCACCTCACCGCCCCGCATCCCGAGGGAAGGGGAGCGGTCTTCGCCATGAAGATGGCCCTCGCCGACGCGGGAATGAGGCCGGAAGACGTCGATTACGTGAACGCGCACGGGACTTCCACTCCCATCAACGATCCGATCGAAACCGCCGCGATCAAGCAGGTCTTCGGCGAGCACGCGCGGAAGCTGAAGGTCTCCTCCACGAAGAGCATGACGGGTCACTGCCTCGGCGCGGCCGGAGGCATCGAGGCCCTCATTTCGGTCCTGGCGATAAAGGAAGGCTACTATCCTCCCACCATCAATCTGAACGCTCCGGATCCGGCCTGCGACCTCGACTACGTCCCGAACAAGGGCGTGACCGGAAAGATAAGGGCCGCCATGTCCAACACCTTCGGATTCGGGGGGCACAACGGAATCCTCATCCTCAAGGAATACGTCGGTTGAAAGCGCCGGCGGACGGCCCGCAGGAAGGGCCGTCCGCCGGCACGACGTTTCTGTCGGCATCTTCTCATTGACATCCTCCGAAAACGACTTCTATTATGAACCATGGGCAGGCCGCTTCGGCGCATTCTCGAGTTCCTATGCTTCGCCTTTCTCGCATCGGCGTTGAGCGTTTCCTGCATCGAAGAGCGAAAAAGCGTCAAGATCGGTTTCCTGGGCGGATTGACGGGCAAGGCCGCGGAAGTAGGCCTCATGGTGAGAAACGCGGTTACCCTGTATGTGGAAGACGTGAATCGGCGCGGCGGCATCGAAGGAAGGACGCTCGAGCTCCTGGCGATCGACGACAAGAACGACCCGCAGGAAGCCCTTCTCGCCGCCTCCGAATTCAAGGAAAAGGGAATTTCCGCGGTCGTCGGCCCGGTCACGAATTCGGTGGCGGCGGGCCTCGTGCCGAGGCTGGACGAGGCGGGGATCCTTTTCATCTCCCCGACGGTGAGGCTCGATCGAGTGTCCTCGAAGAACGATTGCTTCCTGCGGCTTCGGCCTTCCTTCAGCAGGTCGGCCCGGTTTCTCGGCGCAGCCGCGGCCTCCTTCGGACTGAAGAGGCTGGCGCCGGTGATCGACTACGGCAACCTGCTGTACGGCAGGGATTGGGTCGATCACTTTTCGGAAGCGTTCACGTCCGACGGCGGCTTCATGGACACCCCCGTCACTTTCATCTCCAGCTACCAAATTTCCTTTTCGTCGATGGCCGACATGATCCTCTCGCGCGATCCCGACGGCATTTTGCTCGTAACGGGTCCGACCGACACGGCTCTCCTCTGTCAACACCTGAGAAAACGCTCCTACCGGGGATCGATATTCGCGAGCGACTGGTCCGTCGGCGCGAGCCTCGCCGTGCCCGGAGGTTCTTCGGTGGAAGGTATTTATTTCGCGGAGTCCTCGGTATTCGGCGGAAAGGGGGACGGTGCGTCGGCTCGCTTCGCCTCCGACTATTTCTCCCGTTTCGGAAACAGCCCGAGCCTCTCCGCCTATCACGGCCACGACGCCGCGGTCGTGGCCGTCGAGGGAATCAGAAAGGCGGGCCTCCGGGCCTCGGGAAGGGAGGTCAAGCGGTCCATTCTCGCCACGAGGCACTTCGCCGGGCTGAGGGGGACGTTCTCGGTGCAGGACACCGTCGACGGCGAGGAAACGCTGCACCTTTACATGGTCTCTGAAGGAGGATTCAAGGAAATCAGGTGAGAATCCGAACCCTCAGACTCAAGACCATCTTCGTCATCCTGCTTCTGTCCATCGCGACCGTCCCCCTCGTCCTCACGGCTATCGGGACCGAGGTGCTTTTCGAGCGCGACACGAACGCGAAGGCACTCGCCGACGTGCGCCTTTTCTCGCTGTCGGTGTCGGAAGCCCTCGACGTCTTCTTCGATCCCTTCCTTCAAGCCCTGAGCGAGATCGTCTATTTCGTGGCGCAGGAGAACTACGACGAGGAGGTGATCAAACGGCTCCTGACGATCAAGCTCGTTTCCAGATCGCAGTTCAAAAGCTATTTCGCCCTGGACAGGTTCGGAACCGTGAAATTCACCATTCCCCGGGACCCTGAGCGCGAAGGCGTCAGCTTGTCGGGTTACGAGTTCTTCGTGAAACGCTCCTATGACGGCTATGTTCGCCTGTCCCTGCCGTTCGCCTCCCCCTATGACGGCAGCATGTCCCTCGCCGCCTACACGAGCTACGACGACAGGACCTTCGTAGGACTCGTCGACTTCGGGCGCGTGGAGAGCATGCTCAGGAAATTCACCCTGCTGCCGGAAGCCACCGTGATCATCACCGACAGGAACGGCACGGTGCTCGCGAGCACCCGGTACGCGATGGCCGAGGAAAAGAGGAATTTCCGTGACTTTCCTCCCGTCAAAGCGGCCCTGGAAGGGGATTTCGGGAGCAGCGAAGCGAAATTCGAGGGGAAGCAGTCGGTTTGCGGCACGGCCGTCGGCAACAAGACCGGTTGGATCATCCTCGTTGTTCAGCCGATCTCGGCCTTGAACGAGGCCCTCGTCATGAGCCGCAGGGTGTACGTGGGAATCTTCGGAATCGGCATCTTCGTTTCGCTTCTCGTCAGTTTCGCGCTGTACCGCGCGTTTCTCCGGCCCTTCGAGATGCTGCGCTTGACGATCAGGGCCATCGCGGAAGGCAGAGCCGAACCGGGAGGTTCCAAGAGCTTCGGGTTCCTGGATCTGGACGACATGATGTCCGACGTTTCGATCATGGCCGGGAGCATCAGGAGCCGCGAAGAGGACCTTCGGGACAGCAGGGAATTCCTCCATACGACGCTGAAGAGCATCGGCGAAGGGGTCGTGGTCACGGATCCCGAGGGAAGGATTTCCTTCATGAATCCCGAGGCGGAGAGACTCACGGGGCGGAGCATCGCCGACGGCGCGGGGAAATCCGTGCGGGACGTCGTGAAGATCGAGGAGACGGGTGCCGGCGGAAAGCCTCGGGACTTCCTCGAGAATCCGGCCGTGGAGAACGATTCGGCCGGAACGCTGCCCGATTTCCGGCTCCTCGTCGGCGGTGACCGAAGGATTCCCGTCGAATGCACGGTCGCCCCCATCCGCGATCCCGAGGGGAAACTCCTGGGCTCGGTCCTCGTTTTCCGTGACATAACGGAGAGGCGAAACCAGGAACTCAGCATTCAGCGTTCTCTCGAGGAAAAGGAGAGCCTGCTCAAGGAGATACACCACAGAGTGAAGAACAACCTGCAGGTCATCAACAGCCTGCTGGGGCTGCAGGAGTACAAGGTCAAGAACAAGGAATTCTCGTCGCTCATCCAGGAGAGCCAGAACAGGATAAGGACCATGGCTCTGGTGCACGAGAAGATCTACCGCTCGGAGAGCCTGGCGGCGATCGATCTGGGCGAATACCTGAGCGAACTGGGGGAATTCCTCTTCCACGCGTACTTCTCGGAAAAACAGAAAGTCGTGTTCAAGCACGATACGGAATCGGTCGTGGTTTCCATCGACGTTGCGGTCACCTGCGGGCTTCTCATCAACGAAATCATCACCAACTCGCTGAAGCACGCGTTCCCCGATGGTTGGAAAGAGGGCACCGTGTTTATCTCTCTGCGAAAAACAGAAGACAACCTCGAAATCACGGCCGGGGACGACGGGCAGGGGATCTCCGACGGCGTCGACCATCTCGCGTCGGATTCCCTCGGCATGAGCCTCATCTATTCCCTTTCCCAGCAGCTCAAGGCGGAACTCGACACGTGTTTCGTTTCCGGTACCAGATACACCCTCCTCATACCGCTCAAACCGAAGGACGAGGAGTGAGGTCGGTCGGCCGGGTCGATCCCTCCTTCATTCCTCTTTCGGTTCGACGAGTACCACAGAGATATTGTCCACTCCCCCGCGGGCCTTCGCCGCGTCCACGAGCGCGCCGGCCGAATCCGATCGTTTCTCCCGGACGATCGCTTCGATTTCGTTCCGGGATACGAGATCGTGAAGCCCGTCGCTCGAGAGCAGGAACACGTCGCCGGGAAGAGCTTCTCCCTCAACCTCGGCGAATTCGAGAAAGACCCGGTCGCCTCCCCCGAGTGCGTTCACGATGATGTTCGAAGGGGCGGACGGCATGTTGCCGTACTCCCTGAGCGAGTGGTCCCGCGTGAGGCGGGCGAGGCTTCCGTCGCGCAACCTGTAGAGGCGGGAGTCTCCTGCGTGGAAACGAAAGGCCTTTCCCCGGTAGAAGAGCAGTGCAACGAGGGTCGTTCCGCTCCCCGGCGGCACGGCCAGGTGGGTTTCCCGTGCATAGGCGTGGAAGGCTTCCTCGAGTTCCGCGCGGTCGAGATCTCGGGGAAGCGCCGCCATCAAGGTCCGGAGCCGTTCGAGCGCGATCCCGCTCGCCTCCTCGCCTCGCTCCATGCCTCCCATTCCGTCGGCCACCGCGAAAAGGACGGGACCGTCCTCGTCCGGAAAGAAGGTTTCCTCGCAGGATCCGTCGCGGACAAGGCGGTCGCCGACGAGGACGATGTCCTCGTTCTTCGACCTGACGAAACCGACGTCCGACGCGGCCGACGCTTCGATTCGCATGAATCAATGATAGGCGATAATCCCCGCCGCTTCAATCGGAGAGTAGGCACGAACTCAGGGAAAAGGCGGGCCGGCCTATAGGTAGAAAGCGATCCAGAGACTCCCCAGGGCGATGGTGATCACCGTGATCGGGGCTCCCGCGACGAAGTATTTCCGGAAACCGAGGTGCACGCCGCGGCGTTTCGCCGATTCGGCCACGATGAGGTTCGCTATGGATCCGAGCAGGGTGAAATTCCCCGCGAAGGTGGTCGCCATCGCGAGCGTGGCCCATGCCTGCTCCGGCCGGGAGAGCCCCGCGACGCCGTGCTTGAGGAGCATGACGGCGGGCACGTTCGACACGAGGTTGCTCAGGACCGCGGATACCGCGCCGAAGGAGGCGAGGTTCGTCTCCCCGAGGTCCACGAGGCCGTCGAGCATCCTTCGGAATTCCGGATCCCCGCGCAGGGTGTCGGTGAGGACGAAGAGGCCGGCGAACAGAACGAGGAGCGACCAATCGATCTCCGAGAAGACCCGTTCGGGCTTGAGCCTTCTCGTGATGAGAAGGAAGGCTGCGGGAACGAGGGCCGCCAGGGCGAGCGGCAGCCTGAAGGCTATTCCGGCGAGCAGCATGGCCACGGCTACAAGGCTTTTCACGAGCAGCGGCCGGTAGATCACGCGCCTGCCTTCCTCGGGTACCGTGAAGCGGACGGGGGAGAATTCCCCGCGGAACACGAGCGTCACGACGATAAAGGAAACCGCGAGCCCGAGCACCGACGGCACGAAGAGAATTTCCAGGAACCGGAAGAAATCCATCTTCGACGCTCCCCCGATGATCATGTTCTGGGGATTCCCGATGATGGTGGCCGCCGAGCCGATGTTGGCTGAAGTCGCCAGGCCCACGAGATAGGGAATCGGGTCTCGATCCAGGTCCAAGGCTATGGCGGTGACGAGCGGCGTGAACATGAGAACCACGGTATCGTTGAGAAAGAGCGCGGACAGGAAGCCGGAGGAAAGAACGACGACCGCCAGGAGCTGCCTCGGGGTCCTGGCGACGCGGGTGATGTTCCTGCCTACGAGGTTGAAGAAGCCCGAAAGCCGGAGATTGATGGTGATGACCATCATGGCGAATACGAGGGCGAGCGTCTCGAGATCAAGCGAGCGGAACGCCTCCTCCACGGTACAGCCTCCGGCCGCGACGACTGCGACGGCTCCTACCAGGGCTATGGTCGCGCGGTTCATTCTGAGGACCGGAAACCGGCCCACGGCGATGCCGAAGACGGCTGTCGCGACGATTATCTTTACGATCATGAGCTCATTGTAGCGAATCGGGAAAAGTGTTGACAGGGGAGGGCGAATCCCTTATTATGTTTCTATGAATAGAAACAAGGAGGATTTCATGTCGACTCGAATCGTTCTCGACCCCCGTGACATTCCGCGCCGGTGGTACAATCTCGCGGCGGACCTTCCGGTCCCGATGCAGCCGCCTCTCGGACCGGACGGAAAACCGGTATCTCCCGACATGCTGAAGCCCATTTTCCCGAACGCCCTCATCGAGCAGGAGATGTCGTCGAAACGATGGATCGACATTCCCGAGGGAATCCTCGAAGTCCTCGCGAAATGGAGGCCTTCTCCTCTCCACAGGGCCAAGTCCCTCGAAAGGCACCTCGGCACTCCGGCCAGGATCTACTACAAGAACGAGAGCGTGTCCCCCGCGGGCAGTCACAAGCCGAACACCGCGATCGCCCAGGCCTGGTACAACAAACAGGAGGGGGTGAAGCACCTCACGACCGAGACGGGAGCCGGACAGTGGGGCTGCGCCCTCGCCTTCTCCTGCGCCCAGGTGGGGCTGGACTGCAAGGTCTTCATGGTCCGCGTGAGCTTCGACCAGAAACCCTACAGGAAGATGATGATGCAGACCTGGGGCGCAGAATGCATACCGAGCCCGTCGGATCGGACCCGGGTGGGGAGGGAAATTCTCGCCGAGACTCCCGACACGCCCGGAAGCCTCGGCATCGCCATCAGCGAGGCGGTGGAGGCCGCGGTGAGCGACGAGACCGGTTCGACGAAATACGCCCTGGGCAGCGTGCTCAATCACGTCATGCTTCACCAGACGGTCATCGGCCTCGAGACCAAGAAGCAGCTCGCCCTCGCCGGCGAAAAGACGCCGGACGTGGTCATCGGCTGCGCCGGAGGCGGCAGCAACTTCGCGGGGCTCGCGTTCCCGTTCGTGGCGGACAAGATCGCGGGCGCCGAAATCGAGATCGTTCCGGTCGAGCCCGCCTCCTGCCCGACGCTCACGAAGGGGCCGTTCGCCTACGACCTCGGCGACTTCTCCGGCATGACCCCGCTGCTTCCCATGTACACCCTCGGTCACACCTTCGTGCCGGCTCCCATCCACGCGGGCGGACTCAGATACCACGGCATGGCTCCCCTCGTGTCCCAGGCCGCCCGGCTCGGGCTCCTGTCGCCCCTCGCGGTGCCCCAGCTCGAATGCTTCAGTTCCGCGATCGTGTTCGCCAGGACCGAAGGCATCATCGTGGCGCCCGAGACGAGTCACGCGGTGGCTGCTGCGATCCGCGAGGCGAACAAGGCCAAGGAGGAGGGAAAGGAGAAGGTCATCGTCTTCGGCCTTTCCGGCCACGGACTCGTGGACCTCAAGGGCTACGATCAGTTCATGAAGGGGGAACTCTCGGACTACGAGCTTCCGGCGGCCGCGATCGAACGGAATCTCGAGGCGATCAAGGATTTTCCGAAACCCGAGCCCGTCGGCGCGGGCCGCTGAGGACGCCTCCGGCCCGTTTTCGCCCCGCCGTTTTCGCCCCGCCTCTTGTGGCGGGGCGGTTTTTCCGGTACAATCATGGAACGATGAAAATACCGCTGACGAAATTCGGCCTGCCTCAGGTCGCCCTCTTTCCGGCCCTGACCGTGCTTGTCATGATCGTCCTGTACTTCCTTCTGCGTTCCGGTGCCGCACTCGTCGTCCTCGAAGCGGCTTTGGGTCTCGTTCTGATTTGGATGTTCTCCTTTTTCCGCGATCCGGAACGGATCGTGCCCGCGGATACGAACGTCCTCCTCTCGCCCGCCGACGGGACGGTCACCGACGTCGACCTGGTCGATTTTCCCGACGGGACCGAGGGAAAGGCGGTCCGCATCGGCATCTTCCTCAGCGTGTTCAACGTCCACATCAACAGGGCCCCCTGCGCGGTCCGAATCGAGAAGGTGACCTACAAGGAAGGAGCCTTCAAGAACGCCATGTCGCCGGAATCCGGCAGGGTGAACGAATCGAACGACGTCTCGATGCAGAGGCTCGAGGAGCCCCGCGACCGTCTCGTCGTCCGCCAGATCTCGGGAGCCATAGCCCGCAGGATCGTCTGCGCCGCCCAGATCGGAGATACGCTTTCCCAGGGGGAACGGTTCGGCATGATCAAATTCGGATCCCGCACCGAGCTCTACCTGCCCGGCTCGGACAGGGCGAAGGTCCTCGTTTCTCCCGGGGACAAGGTGAAAGCGGGACTCACCGTGATGGTACGATATCAATAGAACAAGGTAGCCGTATAAAATGAAAAGATTCAGGAATCCCATGCGCCGCAGTTCCCTGGTACAGCGCGTGAAGAAGCAGCGAATCAAGTACATCGCCATACTTCCCAACCTCATCACCCTGCTCAACGCCGTCTGCGGATTCGTGGCCATCGGATTCACCGTACGCGGAAGCGTCCCGGCCCAGGAACTCGGCGGCAAGCCTTCGCTCACCTATTTCGCCCTCGCAGGATACATGATCTTTCTCGCGATGGTGGCGGACATGCTCGACGGCCGCGTGGCCAGACTGAGCAAGTCGACCTCGAGTTTCGGCGGCCAGCTCGACAGCCTTTCGGACGCCGTCAGCTTCGGAGTCGCGCCGGCCCTCCTCATGATCAAGGTCTTCGAGAACAAACTCATGCAGCTCGCGGAGGACGCGCCCACCTTCGTTCGGTTCGCCGGCCGTTTCGGCGCGTTCTGCGCCGTCATCTACGTATGCTGCACCATCATCAGGCTCGCCAGGTTCAACGTGGAGAACGAGGAGGACGAATCCTCGCACATGAGTTTTTCCGGCCTTCCCTCGCCGGCCGCCGCGGGTGCGGTCGTGAGCCTCGTCATCCTCCAACAAGACTTCCTTTCCCGGCTCGCGGCGCGCACGGATTTCGAGATCCTCAAGGCCGTCGAGAACCTCATCCCCTGGGGCCTTCCGGTCGTGGCTCTCGTCGCCGCTTTCCTCATGGTGAGCCGCATCCGCTACCCCCACGTCGTGAACCAGCAGTTCCGGGGCAAGAAGCCCTTCTCGTCGTTCATCCTCACGGTTCTCGCGCTCGTCTTCATCCTCTGGAACATACAGCTCACCCTGGCGGCGATGTTCTGCGGGTTCATGGTCTGGGGTTTCCTGCGCTGGATCTTCCTGAAGCTCACCGGCAAGCTCTCCCCCCAGGCGCCGCAGGCGGCCTCCCAGGTTCCGGGTTCCGACAAGCCCGAGGCTTGACGGGGGACGGCGTGCCGGGACGGGAAAGGATTCCTCTCGACTGCATCGTCCTCGCCGCCGGCCTCTCCTCACGGATGCAAGCGTTCAAACCAGTCCTTCCTCTCGCCGGTTCCACCGTCATCGAGCGGGCCGTGGGGAACGCCCTCGCGGCCTGCCGCAGGGTGATCCTCGTGACGGGCTATCGGGCCGAGGAAGTCGAAGCCCTGTTCCGCCTCGACCCGAGGGTGAAGCCCGTGCGGAACCCGGCCTACGAAACGGGGATGTTTTCATCGATACGGCGCGGAGTCGCCGAGGCGGAGGGGCCGGCCTGCTTCCTGCAGCCCGGCGACCTTCCCTTCGTCCCCGAAGAGCTCTTCTTCTCGCTCCACGAGGCCTTTCTTTCCCGATGCGGGGACGAAGCGAAGGCGCTGCCTGCCGCCTTCAGGCCCGAGGGAGCGGGGAGGAGGGGACACCCGCTTCTCCTGAACCGGGCCTTCATCGGCCTCGTTCTCGAGGCTTCCGACGGTTCTTCCATGAGGGATCTGTTCCGGACGGCGGGCGCCCCTCGGGCGGTTCCCTGCCTCGATCCTGGGGCGTATTTCGACCTCGATACCCCCGAGGACTATGAAAAGGCGTCCTCGGAAGCGTCGCCCTGGGGTTGAGACCGATCGTCAGGGCCGTTCTGCGATGGGGACGAAGGCCCTCTCCGTGTTGCCGGTGTAGACCTGGCGGGGCCTCATGATCTTCTGCTCCTTGTCCTTGCGGTTCTCGAGCCAGTGGGCGATCCAGCCCGGCAGTCTGCCTATCGCGAACATCACGGTGAACATGTTGGTTGGGATGCCCATGGCCCGATACGCGATCCCGGTATAGTAGTCGACGTTCGGGTAGAGGTTCTTTTCCTTGAAATAGGAGTCGTTCATGGCCGCTTCCTCGAGGGCGAGAGCTACGTCGAGGAGCGGATCGTCCTTTATGCCGAGATGGGCGAGGAGCCGCGTGCAGGCGTCCTTCGCGATCCGGGCCCGGGGATCGTAGGTCTTGTACACGCGATGTCCGAACCCCATGAGCCGAACCTTGCCGTCTTTCTTCTTCGCGGATTCCACGACGTCCTTGACCTTGTGGCCGCCCTGCAGAATTCCTTCGAGCATCTCGATTACCGCCTGGTTCGCTCCTCCGTGCAGGGGCCCCCAGAGCGCGCAGATCCCCGCGGCGATCGACGCGTACAGGTTCGCCCCCGAGCTTCCCACGGTCCTCACCACGGTCGTGGAGCAGTTCTGCTCGTGGTCGGCGTGGATGATGAGGAAGAGGTTGAGGATGTTCTCCAGCACCGGGTCGATCTGGTAGTCGCGCACGGGCGACGAAAACATCATGTTGAGGAAATTCTCGCAGTAGCGGAGCTTGTAGCTCGGGTACACGAAGGGAAGGCCGACGGATTTCCGATAGGAATACGCCGCTATGGTCCTCATCTTCGAGAGAAGTCTGGTGACCATGTTGTCGATTCTTTCGTCCGGGGACTCCACCTGGAGTTCCGGATAGAAGGTCGCGAGCGATACCACCATGGCGGAAAGCACCGCCATGGGATGGGCGTATTCGGGATAGTTCCGGAAGAAATGCTGCATGTCCTCGTGGATCATGGAATGAAGGTTCATGAGCTCGGAAAAGCTCTTCCTTTCCTGGAGGTTCGGAAGCTTGCCGAAGATGAGAAGATAGGCCACGTCGAGGAACATGCAGTTCTCCGCGAGATCTTCGATCCTGTAGCCCCGGTGGAGGAGAATTCCCTGCTCGCCGTCGACGAAGGTAATGTCGCTCGAGCAAATTCCCGTGTTCGCCAGTCCCGGATCGTAGGTGAGGCACCCGGTTTCCTTTCGGAGCGAGGTGACGTCGATCGCGCGCTCCCCTCTGGATCCTTCGTAGATCGGAAGGATCAATTCCTTTCCGTCCACGGACAATGACGCCATGTTCACCTTGGTTTTGCCGTTGTCCATTCATTCACCTCCGGAGAAACGATTCGAGTTCGGTTATTTTTCTGATGGTTGGAAGCCCGTGATCGAGCCGGTCGTGCTTTCCGGTCTCGTCCACGAGCAATCCCTGGCCTCCGATTTCCCGGAACGGGAGGAGGTATCTCGGCAGGTCGTCGATGAAGAGAACCTCCTCGGCGGAAGAGGCGCCGACGGCTCTCACGCCGTTGTCGAACGCTTCGCGATGGGGCTTGCCGCAGAAACGATTGTACCGGATGTCTATGATCCGGGCGAAACGGTCAGCTATCCCGAGGCGGTCGAGGACCCGCTCGGCGTGCTCGATGGGGGAATTCGTGAGCACGATCTTCGGAAGATCGATCCTGTCGAGCATCGCGGGAAGTTCGGGATCGAAGGCGATGAAATCCCCCACGTTCAGGGGATGGACCGCCTCGAGGTACCGGTCCTCTTCGCGGAATCCGTGGGCTTCGCGGAGCCAGGTGAGGGTCGTTCCGAAGGGGACGGCGTCGGATTTTCGCCTCCGTCTCGCCTCCTCGGGCGGCACTCCGAGGTAGTCGGCGACGAAGAGGGTCATGAGCCTGTCGATTTCCCGGTCGAGACCGCTGGAAGATGGGTAGAGCGTGTTGTCCAGGTCGAAGAGCAGATACCTTACCATGGGGCCATTAGATCATGGAAGGCGAAAAAGGACAAGATATTTATTGCATAATTAAACGGAAAAATTGAATAATTATGTATTCATCGGGATGCGTGCAGGACGGAAACCTCGTTGCCGTCGGAATCGGCCCCGAGTTCGCGGTTCAAAGGATCGGTCTTCCTCATGCCGTCGACGACGTAATAGTAATAATGCGTTCCGGGGAGAATCCTGAGGGAGATGGAATAGAGGCCGGGTTTCACCTCCTCGAGGCGATGCATGTAGGGATCCCAGCCGTTGAAGGTTCCCGCCACGAAGACGGTTCTGCCCGGAACGGTTTTCATGTTGAATTCGGCGGTCCGGGTCTTCGTCTCGTAGATCGGGCTCTTCAGTTTGGCTTCCGCGACGGCGGGCGGAATCTCAAAGCGGGAAACCGCGATGCCGTCCAGGTCCCGGACCTTCAGCCGGTTCGTGGAATCCGTGGTCCAGAGGCCGTCGATGACGATACGATAATCCACGTGCTTGAGCCCCTCGGGAATGGGGTAGACGTAGAACAGCACGCCCTTCTGGTTTCGCTGGAAAAGGTGAACCTCCCTGAAGTTTTCGTGGGCGAAGGCTATTCCGATGTAGCGGACGGGATAGGACGGCTTCTGCGTGAAGAAAATCGCCCCCTCGAACACGTGAGGCGGCGCCGCTTCCCTCGTCCCCATGATCTTGAGATGCAGTTCGGTGGTCGATTCGAAAGCCGGCGCCGAAGGAACCGCCGCGAGGGTGAACAGCACGGACAGGAGGAGAATCCAGCGGTAGATCGTTTTTTCCATAATGTCGTCTTTTCCCACGGCGCTTTCACGGTTGATCCGGAAAAAGCGCTCCTGCTATAATTTTCGGATCGTCGCCGCCGATCTTGAGGAGGGGGATTCACCTTTTTTGTCTTTTCGCCGACAATCATGAATATAGGAACATAAATGCCTCGGTTGGAAGATATCAACAAGTTCGTCGAAACTCTCAACACCCTCGGCCGTGAGCAGGAGATTCTCGCCGAACGCGGGGAAAAAATAGAAGCCGTCAAACAGCCCGAGTCCGGCCTTTCGGACGACCTCAAGGACCTTTTCGGCGCTCCGGCCGAGGGCGGCGATGAAACTCACGGAAAAGAGGAAGCGCCGCTCGACTTCGCGTCGCTTTTCAACGAGCCTGCTGACGTCGAGGCGAAGGAGCCCGAGTCCGAAGACTTCGATGCCGGCCCCGAAATGCCGGACTTCGGCGGCCTGGGCGATCTCGGTCTCGGAGAGGAACCGGAGAAGGCGGAGGAACCGGAGAAGGCGGAGGAACCGGAGAAGGCGGCGGAGCCGGAGGAGCCGGAGGAGCCGGAGGAGCCGCAGGAACAGGTATCCGGAGGCTTCGAGACCGTCCCTGAAACGCCGGACCTCGGAGATCTCGGAGACCTCGGCCTCGGAGCGGAACCCGAAGGGGGCGCCGAATCAGGTTTGCCGGAGGCGGAAAAGGAAATCTCCTCATCGGAGGACGATCTTCTCAAGGGCTTCGGCATCGAGGAAGGACGGGAGGGCGATACGGGGACTGAGGCCGCCGGAGTACCCGAGGAATTCTCCTTGGACGCCGACCTGACAGAGGAGCCCGAGACCCCTGCGGAAGAGGAACTGAAGGACGATCTCGACTTTTCCCTCGCCGATTTCGGGATCAAGGAGGAGGCAGAGCCCGGCGGCGAGCCCTCCGAGGCCGAAGCCGGAACCGGCGAGACTCGGGACGACTTTTCCCTTCCCTCCGACCTCGGGCCGGCCGAGACGCCCGGCGGGGAGAACGAAGCGTTCAATCTGCCCGACGTGGAGGACGCTTTCGGCTTCACGGAGCCGGAGGAAACGCCCCCGCCCGCCGGAGAAGAGGAATTTTCCTTCGAAGCGCCGAAAGAGGAAGCGGGAACCGCCGGCGGAGGGGACGATTTCTCCGAGGATCAGGCGGTCGAGGTGGAGGACATTCCGGAAACCCCGGTGTCCGACGAATTCAGCCTCGGCGATTTCGGGGCGGAGTTCGGCCTGGTCGGCGAGGACAAGAAAGCCCAGGCCGCGGAGCGGGAACCGGCGATCAACATCCCGGAAGGCGCCCCCGAAATCATCGCAGCGGCGACCGGCGAAGGTTTCAGCCTTTCCGACGAGGATTTCGAGCGGCTCAAGAAGACTCTCGCCGTTCTTCCGCTCAACGTGAGGATAGCGGTAGAGGACATCATCGGCGAGAACAAGGCGGACGAGGAAGGTCAGCTCAAGCTCGTCCGGATGCTCGTCGCCGGCGAATCGGTCAAGAACGTGGCCGGTTTCGCGGGCAAGCTCATCGGCCGTACGCTCACGATACCCAAGGGATACGAGAAGCGGACCGGGCTCGAATTCGAGGCCGAAAAGAGATCGTTCGCTTACGTGTTCCGGGAAAACATCCTGCCCATCCTCAAGGTCGCCGGAGCGGCGACCGCGGCCCTTGGGCTCGTCGTTTTTCTCGGATACCAGTTCGTCTACAAACCCATCTACGCGGGTTCGCTGTTCCGCAAGGGATACGCCCTCATCGAAAACGACCGGTTCCGTGAAGGAAACGAGCTCTTCGCCAAAGCCTTCGCGGTATGGGACGACAAGGACTGGTTCTTCAAATACGCCGAACTCTTCGCTTCGAAGCATCAGTATCGCTACGCCCAGGGAAAGTACGAGGAACTCCTCTCCCTGTACGCGGATTACATCGACTCGAAGACCCAGATCAGGACCGAGAGGAAAAAAGACAAGTATTTCAAACGAGGCGTGCTCGACTACGCCCTGCTCGAATCGAAAACGCTGGAAAATTACGAGAAGGCCGAACGCATCCTGAAAAGGCTCCTCGACTCGGACATGTACGATTACGAGGGTCTCCTCGCGGCGGGTGAGAACTATCTCAGGTGGGCGGACATCGACGTGTCCAAATTCGAATCGGCGCGCCGGGATTTCGGAATCATGCTGGACAAGTTCGGACCCCGCGACGAGATCCTGTTCGGTTTTCTCGAGTTTTTCATCAGAACCGACAACAAGGACGAAGTGCACCGGCTCAAGGCGATGTTCGAGGCCAAGAAGGACCTGAAGGTCGACGTGCCCAGATTCGCGGAGCTCGGCGGGTATCTCATCGATAAGAACGAGCTCACCGACGTGAAGAAGATCCTTTTCCGGGCCATGGAGGCGAACGAGCGCGTGGCGGAAGTCCATTACCAGTTCGCCCGTTTCTACAGGATCACCGAGGCGCCGCGGGACGAGAAGAAAGCGTTGGACAACGTCGTGATTCTCTACGGCGGGACCCGACCTCTGGGGAAGAAGCAGATCTGGAAATTCATCGACACCTACAACCGGCTCGGGGAACTGCGCTACCGTCAGAAGCAGATCATCGACGCCGAGAAGGCCTTCAAGGAAGGAATCCGGCGTTACGAGGAGGCGGTGGAAAAGAAGCTGCTCAAGAAGGACCCGACCCTCGGCAGGATCTACGTGAACCTCGGCGACATCTACTACTACGTGAGCGGCGATTACGAGGCGGCCCTGGAGAGGTTCCAGCAGGCGGAGGACTCCGGCGTGCGCGACCCGAGGGTCAGCTACAAGAAGGGATTCATCCGCTATCGTCATGAGGATTACCAGGAGGCCGTGAAGGAGTTCGCCAGGGCGGAGGATTCCATGGCCTCCAACGCGAACCTCCTCTTCGCCATGGGGAACTCCCTCTACGAGCGTAAGGATTATTTCGCGGCCGAGGGGTATTATTCACATCTCGCGGACAAACTCGACACCGCGAGACGGAACATCAAGAACATACGCCCTCACGAGAAAACCTCGGACAGGGCGGTCGTACTCAACCAGATGAGGCTCTACAACAACCTGGGCGTAGTCCTGCACAAGCTCGGGGAGAGAACGAGAAATCCGAAGAAGACCTCCAAGGCCCTCGTCTATCTCACGGATTCCTCCGAGCTTTTCGAGAACTTCAACCGCGATCCGGAGACCCTGGAACGCAAGGATACGAAGAATCTCGCCTATCTGAACATGCGCCAGATACTGTACCCCAGGCGCAACTACGATCTCGAAATCTACCACGCGATACCGCGGGACGTGGACGAGCAGGGATTCTCCGAAACCGGCGAGAAGTGAGGTCCGGCCCGCGCTTCCCGCTCTTGCCCGCATGAATGAAAAAGGCCGTCCGGTCATCGGACGGCCTTTTTTTCGGCAGGCGGGGGGCCGTACCCCGGAGCAGGCTCCGGGGGGCTTCATTTCGGCCGCGACGGGATCGCGGCGCGGTCAGTCCGGGACCTTCGTCATCCAGCCGAATTTGTCGGCGATCGAGCCGTATTGAATCCCTTTCAGGGTCTTGAGGAGGTTGACCGTGAGTTCGCCGGGCTTGCCGCCCGCGAACACCGCGGTCCTTCCGGCGTGGGTCAGGGACTCGATGAAGGCCACGCCCGCGGCGGTGCCGGTCACGAAGCATTCCTTCGCGGAACTCATCGCCTCGTCGATGGGAACCGGCCTTTCCTCGGTCTTCACTCCCATGTCGCGGGCGATGGCGATGACGCTCTTTCGGTTGATGCCGGGAAGGATCGTGTCCTTGAGGTCAGGCGTCACGAGCGTGCCGTCCTTCAGGTAGAAGAATATGTTGCAGGAGGAGCCTTCCTCCACGTACTTGCCTTCCTTGGCGTCGAGGAAGACCGCTTCCATGTAGCCGGCCTTCTCCGCCTCCTTCTTCGCGATGATGGGGACTACGTAGTTCGAGCAGCATTTATAGCAGCCCGTTCCCCTGGGATTCGCCCTCACGCGGTCGGTGGTGACCGCCTTGGCGTTCGTCCCCTCGAAGTAGGTCGAGACCGGGGTGGCGACGACGACGACCCAGGGTTTGGCCGAGACGCCGAGTCCGATGCCCGGTTCGGCGTAGGTGAAGGGCCGGATATAGATCGAATGCCCGCTCACGAAGTTGTCCTTTTCCCAGGCGGAGTCGTAGGCAGGGGCGTAGCCGGCCTTCTTGTTCCGCCGAACGACTTCGAGCACTGCGTCGACGAAGAGCTTTTCGGGAAAAGCGGGCATGAGGATGCCTTTCATGGAAAAGTTCATCCTTTTCGCGTTTTCCTCGGGACGGAAAATCTTGAGGGAACCGTCCTTCTGCGGGTAGGCCTTGAGACCTTCGAAAACTCCGAGTCCGTACTGGGTGGAATAGTTCACCAGGGGAAGGTCGGGAAAGGAATTCCTGCTCGCGAGGAGGTCTGCGATCGCCGCGGGCCCGAGCGCCGCTTCGGTCTTCGGATCGGAATGCGGCTTTTCCACGTAGGCCTCGGTCCACGCGTCCTTTTCCTGATACTGCGCCTGATACACCCAAGGATACATCGCCAATGAAAAACCCTTTGCCATATGAAGCTCCTTCCGTTTGCGGAAAATGATGACCGGTATCTTTCAGAAATCGCGATCTAGAGGTTTTTCGTCTCCGTGGAAGGCGATTTTCGAAAGGCCCGGGCTCGACTGATTATACCACCAGCGGCTGCCGAATTGCCGTCACGGTGCGACGTGCGATCGAACGCATCGTACGGCGGTTTCGCAACTCCTCCAATTGTATTTCGGAGTTTGGTACTGGTCAAGCAATTACGCTCGGTCGTCGCTGCATTTTTTGCAGGGAAGCGTTTCCTGAAATCGACGAGCGGCATGCCTTCGGCGGCGAAAAGCCGGGCGGCCGCGGACAGGATCAGGAGTCCCTCGAGCGCCGCAGCCGGCAGGAGGAACCGGAAATATCCCGCGGACTTCTTCGTGAAAAAATTCCATGCGGCGTGATAGACTGCTGAACCGAGTACGAGCGGGAAGTCGAGGGTGCCAATGCGCCGGAAGCACGGCACATTTCGCTTGATAGCCGCGAGATTTGAGGCGTATACTGGGAGGGCGATGAGCGAGATTTGGCGGCACGGAGACGAGGACCTGCATTCACCGGAGGATGACCTGCCGAGATTCCTGACGGGGCACTTCCTCATTTCCAGCGTCCATCTCGTGGATCCGAACTTCTACAGGACGGTCGTGCTCCTCGTCCAGCACGGTACCGACGGCGCCTTCGGCCTCGTGGTGAACCGTTCGTCGGAGCGCACCCTGAGTTCGGTCCTGCCCGACGTGGGGGACGGAGTGGACATCCCCCTTTACATCGGCGGTCCCGTCCAGCAGGATTACCTTTTCATCCTCCACGGAGGGCTTCCCCCCAAGGTGCAGAGCGAAGCGGCCGCGAGTCCGGCTCCGGGTGTTTTTTTCGAGCCCGCCACCAAGGGCCTGATAGCCTATTTCGCCGAGGATTGGATCTCCCTGTCAAAGAAGGAAAAGCCGAAACTCAGGATGTTCGCCGGGTATTCGGGCTGGGGGCCGGGCCAGCTCGAACGGGAGATCCGCGAGCATTCGTGGTTCATCCTGCGCGCTCGCGAGGACCTGGTGTTCCAATCGGACCCGGAAGGGATTTGGCGGGACGCGCTCAGCAAGAAAGGCAAGTATTATCGGTTCGTCGCGGAAACCGGTTCCATGCCCTCCGTTAATTGAAGACGGATCAAGATCCCGCGTCGTTCCTCGGATAGGGTCTCCCCGTGTACAGAAAAAACTGTCGGTAGGCCTGGTTCATGAGCATCTCTTCGCCGTGCACGATCCTGCAGCCTGCTTCGGCGGCCCGCTTGAGGAAGACCGTCTCCCTCGGCGCGTAGACGATGTCGTACACGACCTCCCTGCCCGTGAACCGGAAGGACGGCAGGGCGTCGTCTGCTTCCCGGGGATGCATGCCGACGGATGTCGTCTGGACGACGAGATCGCCGTACGCCCGCATTTCCGCGATGCCCGCTTCGTCGGCGGCCGCGGCTCGGAGCCTTTCTTGCGCTAGGCCGAGCGCCGCCCGCATGTCGCGAACGAGGCGTTCGGCCCGCTCCGCCGTCCGATTGACCACGAGGACCGTCGAACCTTCCTTCGCCAGGGCGTAGACGACGGAGCGGGCTGCCCCTCCGGCGCCGATCACGGAGGCCCTGAGCCCCTCGAGACTCCTTCCTTCGCCGGCGCCTTTCCCCGCGAAGATCCGCCCGAGCGGCGCGAGGAAGCCTTCGGCGTCGGTGTTGTAACCCTTGAGGTCTCCTGCATCCGGCCCGAGGACCGCGGTGTTGCAGGCTCCTATCGCACCGACCGCGTGCTCCGTCCAGGTGCAGAGGGGAAGGATCCTTTCTTTGAAGGGAACGGTCACGGAAAAGCCCCCCATGCCGAGGAGCTTCGCGGTTTCGAGGAATTCCGCGACGTCGTCGACGTGAAAGGGGACGTAGACCGCGTCCAGACCGAGCCGACCGTAGGCCTTGTTGTGGATCTCGGGCGACCTGGAATGCAGGATGGGGTTCCCGATGATTCCGTTGATCCGCGTGGCCCGTCCCTGGGCATGGAAGCGGTACACCGTGTCGAGCGTCTCGGGATCGACGAGGCCCGGCGCTATCCTGTCCCCGTCGGGGCTCGCGAAGCTTAGGTAGGACCCGAGCCTGGGGGCGAGAACCCTCGTCGGGAACCCGAATTCTCCCATGCCGATGAGTATCTTCCTCGTCCCCTCGAGCGAGCGGAAGGCCTCGACGAGGACACGGAGGTCCCGGCTGGATTTCGGAGCGACCGCGGCTTTCGGAATCTCGTCCTTTTCCCGAGGCAGCTTCTTGATCCTGTCGGCGAGCCCGTCCGGTACGCCGCCGAAGTCGTGGAAGGATCGGACGATCGTTACGCCTCGCCGCCGCGCCTCGGCTTCGACTTCTGGCAGATCGGCGTCGCCTTCGAGGTCGACGTAGGAGAATCCGCCTTCCGCGAGAAGCCGGAGGAAGAGACGCTTTCTTTCCTCTTCCCCGCCGCGGTACTTGCCGCCGTCCTCCGGCTTTCTGATCGTGAGGACGGCAGGCAGTCCGGCCGATCGCAAGAAGCCCTTCCAGTCCTGCGTCTCCGGATCCGCGAGATGATCGGCCCGCAGTTCGAATCCGTCGATGTGCCGGCGGTACCGTTCGATGGCAAGCCGGTTATCATCGAGCGTCGAGCCCGCGAGCACGAGGAAGATCTTCGGGACCGTATCCATCAGAAATCTCCGCGATAGATGTAGACATCTTCCAGGCCCTTTTCGTCGAAGAACATCCTCACCCTCACCGGGAAACCGTCCCCGGCATAGTGGTAGAGAGTCCATGCGCCTTCCGAGTAGAATGGTCTGCCCAAGAGCTTTTCCACCTGCTCCCGGGTGGATCCCATCGAGAGTCCACTGGTTTCCCCGGAGAAACCCCGCTCGATCCTTATCTGCCAGACGCGGTTCTTGAACCAGAAGAACGACAGTCCCGAGTCGTAGCGGAAGACTACGTCGTCCTGCCAGGGAAGTTCTCCCCTCACCGATGAGACCGAGGAAGGTACGCCGTATCGTCCGACGATCGAGGAGAGGTCCGACCCGAGGAGAGCGGTCGCTTCCCCGAACGGAACCCCTCCTTCGGCGAAGCAGGAGAGGCTCGCCGCCAGGAGAAGCAGGATAGCGGCCGGAAGCCGCGGTCCGAGGATGACCGGCCTCATCGAGGATTCTCCGGGCGTTCCAGGAACCGCATCGCCGCGCTCCGGACGAGCTGGGAACTGCCTTTTTTCAGGACGAGCGCCTTGCCGTCCCTGATGACGACCACGAGGTCCTCGACCCCGCAGAGCGCGACCGGGATGTCCGAATATACCGAGTTGCCCGAGGATGCCTCGGAGATCACGAGCGGGCTTTCGCCGGGAAGGAGCCGGGAAACCTCGTCCCAGCTTCCCACGTCGTTCCACTCGAAGTCCGCCTTCACCATTGCCGTCCGCCGCGATTTTTCCATGACCGCATAGTCGATGGAGATCGACGGCAGGCCGCCGTAGAGCCTTTCCACGGCCGGACAGTCGCCCCAGACCAGGATGCCGTTCTCCTCACGAGCCGCCCGGTCGATCTCGGCTCTGTCTTCCGCCGTGAGTTCCGAGAACGGCCTCGTCACCTCGGGAGAACGTTCGGCGAATTCCTCCTCGATGGTCGCGAGGGAGAAAAGGAACATCCCGGAGTTCCAGTAGAACCTTCCGGATCGGAGGTAGGACGCGGCGGTCGCCGCGTCCGGCTTTTCCTTGAATGCGCGCACCCTGAAGCCGGGCGGGAGGGCCTCGTCCGCCTCTATGTAGCCGTATCCCGTATTCGGCTCGGTCGGCGGCACGCCGAACACCGTTATCATGCCCCGAGCCCCGAATTCGTCCGCCTTCCTCACGTCCGCGACGAATTTCTCCGTCGGCCGGATGAGGTGGTCCGCGGGAAGCACGAGCATTCTCGCTTCCCGGCCGAGGCGTCCCTTGAGAAACTCCGCCGCGAACGCTACGGCCGGCGCGGTGTTGCGAGCAACAGGCTCCGGTAGGACGGCGATCCTCGTGCCGCGGCCCGCGTATTCCAGGAGCTGGCCCGAGGTGCCTTCCGCATAGTCCCTATGCGTCACCACGAGGAGCTCCGCCCGGGGATTCACCTCGAGGGCCCGTTCCACGGTCGTCTGGAGAAAGGACCGGTCGAGGCCGAGCGAAAGGAACTGCTTCGGCCGCTCCTTCGTGGAGGCGGGCCACAACCGCGTTCCCGCCCCTCCTGCAAGTATGACAATCGCTTCCATGATCGGTACCACTGTAAATTCCTATCCGAAAAAAAACAAGGTGCCCCGGATTCTTTTGCCTTGTGTTCCTTCCGTTCCTAGGCTCCGCACTCCGGCCGGATCGCCCGCTTCGCTGCAGGAGGCTTCTTTATCGGTTTTTTACGGCGGCGCTCGGCATTTTTAGCCCCGTTTTACGTGGATGTTGCTATCTTGTATCCGAAAGACGACGCCGGGGACGATGAACCGGCGTACTGAAAAAGGAAATCGTTCGATAAGGAGTACGATATGATCAGCGCATATGCAGTCGTGAGGATTCTGGCGGCCGTGAGCTCCGTGGTGCTTTTCGCCCTGTTCGTCGGGGTCTACAGACTCGTTCAGGCCGCAGTGGAGAACCGCAGGAAGACCGGTTTTTCCGGCAAGCCCGCCTTCTCCCACGCCGAATGAGCGCGACGTTTCCCGATGCGAGGCGTCCCCGCGGGGGACGCCTTTTTTTCCCCCTCCGCCCCGGGCTCTTTCCGGTTCAGGGAATTTCGATCAGGGAGAATTTCGTCAGCGTGGAATTCCTGCGCGTGCCCGGGCTGTTCCGGAGATGCCAGGCCGTGTACTGTTCGGCGTAGGCCGTATCTGAGGACATGCCGTCGACCGGCACGACGACCTCCATCCCGCGCACGGTTGCCCCGGCGGCGGTATGCAGCACCGCCCCGTGGGCCGCAGTTCCGACGATGACGACGGTCTTGATTCTCCTGTCCGCGAGGATCTTCTCCAGCTCGGTATTGTAGAATTTGTCGACGCTCGACCGTACGACCGGTTCGCCCGCGTGCGGGGCGAGTTCGGTGACGATGTCCTCCGGCTTCGCCGCGCCGGCGAGGCTGTGAACGACGAGCACGCCACGCGCCCGGCAGACCTCCAGAAAGGACTTCACCTTGGGAATCGAGTCGGCGCACCTGGGACGAGCCTGGGCCGTGCAGCTGTTCTTCTGCATGTCGAGGACGAGGAAGGCCGAAGTCGTCCGATCCAGCCGCACGGCTTTCAGCTCCGGGGCGGGCGGCACGACGACCGCCGCCCATTGGTCGATTATGGTTCCGTCCTGGCCGTACGATCGGGGAACGATCCATGCGGCGAACAGCAGGAAAACGGAAAGACGCGGAAAGCGAATCATGCCTGCACCTCCCGGAAATCGGTTAATATCAAGTGTAAACGCAGGCATCGGGCCGCGTCAAAGAGGACACCGCTTTGCCGAAAAGGCCGTCTTGTGGTAGAATTCTCCCCATGGATCCCATCATCGGCGTCAACCTTCCCGGCAACCCCGATCCCGCGGCCTGCCGGAAAAATCTGAAGACCTTCCGGGACGACGGCTTCGACGCGGTCGAAGTCACGCTCGACTCCTTCCCCCTCATAATCGACGGAGAGCTCTGCGAGCCCTGGGCCGCCCGTTTCGGGGAGCTCCTCGGCGAGTTCCCGTTCTCGTATTCCGCCCATATCGGCCGCGGCCTCGACCTCCGCGACCTCCGCAACTACGACCGGCACCGGGAGGTGCTCAGGCTCTCCGTCGACATCTGCTCCCGGTTCAAGCTCTCGCCCCTCGTCCTCCACTACGAGCTCCGGGGCCGCGATCTCGAGGCCGAGCGGGCCTTCCTCCGCGCCCACCGGGAGGCGGCGGACTACGCGGGCGAGAGGGGAGTCCTCCTCGTCGTGGAGAATATCGAGGTCGAGCTCGTGGACCCCGTCGTGGAGCTCGTCGCCGAGATCGACTCGCCGAGGCTCCGCATGGCCTTCGACACCGGGCACGCCTTCCTCGCCGCGCACTATTTCAAGTTCGATTTTCTCGAAGCCTTCAGAAAATGCCTGCCCTATCTCGGCCACCTCCACCTCTCCGACAACACCGGGCGCTTCGAGGAGCTCAGGCTCACGGATAGGCCGACCTACGATTCCCTTCCCATGGGATGGCGCTACGAGTACGGCCGCGGGGACATCCACCTTCCGCCTTATTTCGGCAAGATTCCCTACGACGAGCTCTTCGCCCTCGCGAAGGATTACCGGGGCAAGTTCATCTGCGAGTACTACGCGGACTATTTTCTGCCCTTCGGCGGCCAGGTGCAGCGGAAGGTGAGGGAACGGGTGCTCGCTGCGAGAGGGAAGAGGTAAAAAAACGGCCCCCTTTTTCGGGGGGCCGCGCTTGAAATCTTGTACGCGCTCTCCGGCGGCTACTTCATCATCACGTTCTTCACGAATTCGCTGATCATGAGGGACTTGTACGGCGCCGGGAACCACGCGATCGCGTTGGTCTTGCGTTCCTCCTCGGTGAGGAGGGTCCCTTCCATGGTGACGTCCGTCCTCGCGGGGTAGGCCTTCATGGTGTCGAATTTCTTGATCTGCTGTTCCTTCGTGGTGATGTGGCGGATCCAGAGCAGGCCCGCGGCCTTGTGGGGCGCGTTCTTGAGGAGGCCCATGGTGTCGCCGCCGCCCGCGAAGCCCATCTTGGGAATGTACATCTTCGCGCGCTTGAAGAGGTTGCCCTTGTTCATCATGTCCTTCACGTTGTCGTCCCAGGCCACCGCCATGGAGATCTCCCCGCCGTTCATGCGGATGATGGAGTCGTTGTTGGAGACCGTGATGGTGAGCTTGTCCTTCCTGTCGTTCACCCATTTCCATGCCTGGTCCCAGTTCGCGACCTTGGACTGGACCACTTCCTTGTCTCCCTTGTACTTGTCGAGGCCGCCCGCGGTGTAGGCGAGGAGGGTGTGGACGAAGGACTGGCCGGATCCTCCCTTGGACGGATCGCAGAAACCGAACTTCTTGGGATTCCTGTCGATCCAGGCGCCGAGTTCCTCCCAAGTCTGGGGCAGGTCCTTCACCTGGTCCGGGTCGTAGAGGAGCCCGGTCTGGTTCCTGTGGAAGGGAGCGAGGAATCCGCCGGTGAGGAAGCCTTCCTGAACCTCCCAGAGCGACGGAGCGAGCTTGTCGGACTCGGGGATGATGCCCTTGATCGGACCGTAGAAGAGGTTCAGGTCCATGGTGGTCTTCACCCACTGCCCGCCGACGATCATGCAGTCGATGGTGCCGGTCGCCGCGTCCTTCTCCGCGATGGCCTTGTTGAAGTTCGCGGTCTGGTCGCCGATGATCACGTTCGCCTTTACGCCGTACTGCTTTTCGAAATCCGCGGCGGCCTCCTTGAAGTATTCCGCGAAATACCAGGCGTAGAAGGTGACCTGGCCCTCGGCCTTGGCCGCCTTCACGATGTCGTCCCAACTCGCGGTCTTGTAGTCGATCTTGGGCGCGGCGGGGGCTTCCTTGCCTCCTCCCGCGAAGACCGCTCCCGCCGCGACGAGCAGGACGAGCGCGAGCACGAGAATCTTCTTCATGTCGTACCTCCCTTTTCCCTATCGTTCTTCCGGCCTTCCCTAGACCTTTCCCAGGGAAGCCGATAAGTAATCCGATTTGAGTATCCTTTCCACCACGAAGAGCATGACGATGTTCGGCGTCATCATCACGAGGGCGACCACCGAGGCGTTGGTGCGGATGAAGTTGTAGCCGAGGAAGGAGTAGAGGATCGTGGGTATCGTCTCGTAGGTCGGAGTCCCGATCACGAAGGTGAGGTTGAATTCCTCGATGCTCGTGGTGAAGGCGAAGATCATGCCCGCGAGCAGCCCAGGCCTCACCATCGGCAGGAAGATGTCCTTGATCTTCACGAAGGTTCCGGCGCCGAGGTTCTCCGCGGCGTCGATGATGTCCTGCGGGATCGCCTCGAAGCTCGTCGTGAGCACTCGGATCATGTAGGGGATGCCCATGAGCGTGTGGGCGAGCACGAGGCCGAAGAAGGACTGGGTCAGGCCGAAGGCCTCGAAGACCCGGCTCAGGAAGAGGGCCACGACCATGCCGGGCATGATGATGGGAAGGAGGACCGCGAGCATGAAGATCTTCTTGCCCGGTATGTCCTTGCGTCCGAGGACGTAGGCGGTCGGGAGCGAGAACAGGAAGGAGAGGAGCACGGCGAAGGGCGCGACCGTGTAGCTCGTCTTCAGGGCGCGGACTATGTTCGTGTACTTGAACACGTAGGCCCATTGGGCCCACGAGAGCCTGCGCGGAAAGAGGTCCGGGAACGACCAGGGGAAGTCCGGGTCCACCAGGGACCAGAGTACGGTCATGAGGATGGGAGTCCCGACCCAGAGGAGCTGGGTGACGACGAAGAAGAGGGTGAGGAGGCCGTAGAGCCTGCGCTTTCTCCGGGCTTCGCGGACGTGGAGGGGGACGCTTCGTTCCATGGTCAACTCCTCCCCCCGACGATCTCCGCGAGCTTGGAATAGAGCCAGGTCACGACCAGGGTGGTGAGGATGATGATGACGCCGAGCACCGCGGCCTTGTCCCATTCCTGGAAGAGGGATGCCATGTTCCGCATCCTGAGCGCGATGGATGGCGGGTAGTTCGGCCCGGCCACGCTCGTGATCGGGAAGTCGCCGAAGGCCTTGATGAACATGAGGATCATGGAGACGAGGATTCCCGGCATCGAAAGGGGGATGTAGATGCGGACGAGCACGGAAAAGCCCCCCGCGCCCAGGTTCCGGGCCGCGTCCAGGATGTCGTCGCGGATGGACGCGAGCGAAGCGGAGAGGATGAGGAGGACGAAGGGCAGGTTCTTCCAAATCTGGATCGCGACGACCCCCCAGCCGAATTTGTCGTTCAGCATCCTGAGCGGTTCCTTGATGAGCCGCAGGGCGATCAGGAACTCGTTCACGATCCCGTGGTAGGAGATCAGGTTGATGATGAGGAAGGCCGCGACGAGGGCCGGTATGAAGAGCGGCACCTTGATGAGAGACGAGAGGAAGCGCTTGCCGACGCCCCCCTTCCTGAGGAAGAGTGCCACGGGAAAGGAGACGAGGAGGGTGCCTACCGAGCTCAGGACGCCCATCTTCAGGGAAAAGACGATCGAGTCGAGGGACTCCCTGTCCTGCGCGATCCTCCAGTTCTCCAGGGTGAAGACGGACTTGCCGGTGATGCTGAACAGGCCGAAGCTCTGGGCCACGGTGAGGAAGATCGAGGAGCCCAGGAAGAAGACGATGAAGCCGACTCCGGGAAGGAGCATGAGATAATGGACGGCGGTGTTCTCTTTTCGCTCCATGCCTTCACTCCAATATGCGGAAAGCCGATTCCTCGATGCCGAATTCCGCCGTATCTCCCGAATTGAACTTCACCGCGTTGCCGGCCTGGGCCCGGAGCCTCTGGCCGTTCACCTCGACGAAGAGGTCCGTCATGTCGCCCATGAAGATCGCGTGGAGGATAGTGCCCCTGACCACGTTCGCGGCCCCCTGTCCGCCCCCCGCGCGCATGTCCTCCGGTCGGAAGCTGAACTTCACGGCGTCTCCCGGCCGGACGGCAGAGCCCGAGGCGAGGGCGCGTATCCTGCCGAAGGGAGCGTCGATCTCGATCCTGTCGCCCGCGCGGTCGGCGACCCGGCCCGAGAAGATGTTCGCGAGGCCGATGAAGCCCGCCACGAAGCTCGTCTTGGGCCTGAGGTAGATCGAGTGGGGGTCGCCGATCTGTTCGATCCTGCCTTGATTCATCACGACGATCCTGTCGGAGATCGCGAGGGCCTCGTCCTGGTCGTGGGTCACGTAGATCGAGGTGATGCCGAGGCGCTTCTGCATTTCGCGTATCTCGACCCTTACCTGCACGCGGAGCTTCGCGTCCAGGTTCGAGAGCGGCTCGTCGAAGAGGAGGATGTCGGGCTCCGTGACGATTGCCCGGGCGAGCGCCACCCTCTGCTGCTGGCCGCCCGAAAGCTGGCCCGGCTTGCGGCGTTCCAGTCCTTCGAGGCTCAGCATCCCGAGCGTCTTGTCCACCCGCCGTTTCTGCTCGTTCTGGGGAACCTTCCGCATCTTGAGGCCGAAGGCTATGTTGTCCCGGACGTTCATGTGCGGGAAGAGGGCGTAGGATTGGAAGCACATCGAGGTGTTGCGCTTGTTGGGAGGAACGTTGTTCATGAGCCTGTCGTTGAAGTAGATCTCGCCCTCGTCAGGCTGATGGAAGCCGGCGATCGTGCGGAGCGTCGTCGTCTTCCCGCAGCCCGAGGGTCCGAGGAGGGTGACGAACTCCCCCTCCAGCACTTCGAGATCCACGTGATCGACCGCGGCATAGGAATCGAACCGTTTCGTGAGAGCCTTCAGGACGAGTTTCGACATGATCACCTCTTTTTCGCCGCCGTCGCGGACCGGATCAGCCGATCCGGGACTCCGTCCACAGCCGACCGATCGCCTCGAGAGCCTTGTCCGAGCCGCCCAAGGGGCTGCATTCGAAGCCCACGAATCCCGAGTAGCCCCTGTCCGCGAGCGCCGCGAGGACTTCCCTCCAATGCCCGCGCCCCGTTCCCGGTTCGTGCCGTCCCGGATAATCCGCGATGTGTACGTGCCCGAAGAAATCAGCGTATTTCCGCACGACGTCGACCGGGTCGTCGCCCGTGACCGCCTGGTGGTAGAAATCGCAGAGGAGCCTGAGGCGGGGGTGACCGACGTCCCGAACCACGGCAAAGGCCGTCGCCAGGTCGCTGAGGAAATATCCGGGATGGTCGATCCTCGTGTTGAGGGGCTCGAGGACGAGGGAGATGCTCTCCGGGATGCGGTCCATGAGGCCCGAAAGACCTTCGACGAGGCTGCGGTATTTCTCCGCGTCGCCTGTCTCGCGGAGCGGATGAAGCACCTCGCCCTGCGGTCCCAGGGCGTTCGAGAGGACCATGAGAAGGCCGGCCCCGAGTCTTTTCGCCGCCGCGACGCTGGCTTCGAATTCCGCGAATACGACGGGATGGCTCCCGGTATCGACGAGGTCCCCGGCCCTGTGCCCCGAGAAATTCACCGTCCTGATCCCCGCGGACGCGGCCGCCTTCTCGTAGGCGGCGAGGTCCTTGTCGACGAAGCCCCAGAATTCGACGTTCCGAAAACCGTGCCCGGCGATCGCTGGAAGCTTTTCCTCCGCGCTTTTCCCGGGATAGAACATCTCGATGCAGATTGCAGGTTCCATGCTCATGCGCCTACCCGTCTCCTTTCCGTCGCGGTCCGGTTCATCGTATGACCGCATACGTCCGTTAAAATCCGATGAGCAACCCGTCAATTCCCGGTTGCGCCCCCCGCCGACCGGCGCACCCAATCCGCCGCCTCCTCGTAGAGATCGGAGAACCTCGGCTGGAGTTCGAGCATGTACACTCCCCGGTATCCGGGCGCGAAACGGGGGAAGAGCTCGGTGTAGGGGACGGCTCCCCAGCCCGGCGGAAGATGAAGATCCCCCTCGCCGAGAAGCATGGCGTCGATCGTACGTTTCCCTTCGACTGAACGAGGGACGCCGAAATTGTCGTGGATGTGGACGTGAACGAGCCTGCTTCTTGCGGCGTCGAGAGCCTCGGGCAGGGAGAAACCCTCCTCGCGGGAACTGATGAACGCATGACCGAAATCGAAGCAGATTCCGAGCGAGGGCGAGGCCACCGCCACCACGACGCAGGCGAGTTCCCGGGGATCGATGCGGTACGTCGCTCCGTCCGGGTGCTGGCGGAAGATGTTCTCGGCCGCGATGACGACTCCTCTGCCCTCGGCGTAGGCGGCGGCCGCCGCGAGCCTCCCGATCTCCTCCTCCCATGTCCGCCGCAGGGAGGACGGGTCGAAGTCCTTCTTCCGGGCCGGGGGCCGCCGAATCCCTTCCGCCTCGTTCCCGCCGGGAACCAGGCTGCCGTGGTAGACGAGGATGCCGGCCCCGATCTCCGCGGCGAAGTCCACGGAAGCCCGAAGCGCGGAGGCATGCAGGTCGGGCCTTTCGGGATCGGCGAGGTTCAGGGAGTCGGGTCCGTGGACCGTGTAGGAGAGGGGATGCTTCCCGAGGATGCGGACGACGTCCTTGACGCGCCGCGATACGAGTCCGCCGTTCGCGATGCAGTCGACGCCGTGAACCGGTATCTCAGCATGGGTGAAGCCGGCTGCGCGGAATTCATCGAGCAGTCCGTCAAGGACGGCCAGGCGGCCGTCGATGGTGGAGGAATCAGCGTTGACACCGATTCGAATATCCATCGAAGCCAGTCTACCATTGAAAACGTTTGCAGTCAAACGATTCCGGCCGAGACGATTCCTGACGCGAACGGCTCAGGGGCGGAGGAGTCCGGCGGAAACGATCTCAGCGAGGTTGAGCGTGAGCAGTCTCACTCCCTCGTCGTTCGGGTGGAGGCCGTCCTCGAGGAAGTCCTCGTCGGGAGGGAGCAGCCGTTTCCCGGGTACAACCGCGGCGCCCGGCACCCGGGCCGCCTCCTCCGCGATGATGCGCCGGAAGCAGTCGAGCGTGGCCTCGTTCTTCGGCACGTCCTCGTCAGTCCGGAACAGCGGGAGGATGACCGTGATCGGCGGGGTCGGGAACGCGGAGCGAAGTCCGCGGAGATAGGCGGAGCAGTTCTCGCGGAACAGGCCGCGGTCCATGCCCGAGCTCCAGTCGTTCGTTCCGTACGCTACGAAAACCCGCTCCGGGGCGAGCGAAGCGATCTCGGGATCGATGGAATCGGGATCGAAGACGTGCCCCCCGACCGCGAAGTTGCGGCAGCTCCTCCCGAAGAGGCGGGAGAGCCGGTAACCGTAGGCGGAAGACGGATGCGCCGCGAGCTGGCCCTGGGTGATGGAATCGCCGAAGAAGAGGAAGAGCCCCCTCCGCTCCGGCACCGGCTCGACCGACCCTCCCTCGGGAAGCGTGATCCCGGTGAGCGTGAAGGTCGCCTGATAGGGCAGGACGAGTTCGATTTCCGCGCCATCGGCCGATGGAGCCAGGATCTCCAGGGACCCCTCCGCGTCCCGGTCCTGCGGCCCGAGCACGAAGGTCTTCGCGTATGCGCCGTCGACGAAAAGGTCGGCGCGCGGGATGCCGCGATGGACCCGCTCGAGCGCGTAGCCGATTCCGGCCAGCGGCGCCGCGAGCCGGAATCGGATCGCCACCCCGGCCGAAGACCGGGCCCGGACCGAGTAGAGTTCGCTGCGGTCGAAGATCGCGATTCGGGAATCCGTGAACCTTCGGGGGACGAGACCCTTTTCGGTCTTCACCACCCTGAATGCGTTGTGAAAGAGTTCGGAGGAGGGAGGGATTCGCTTTTCCATCGGCCCAAGTATAGCGACTATGCCGTCGGATGAGAAGGGATTCGAAAAAAAAGGCCGCCCGTATCGGGCGGCCTGACGCGCCTCGTCGGCGGAGTCGGTTATTGGACGCGGGACCAGCCTTGGACGGATATGTCCACGGTCGGGCGGTACTTGGAGAGGACCGCGAGGGGCTGATGCACGGGATGCTTCTTGAAGGCGTCGAGGAGCTTTCCGTCGACGGCCTTGTTCGCATCGACGTCCACGAAGGCTTGCTGGGTGAGGATGTAGTCGAATCTGGGGGCCCATTTCCTCGAACCGAGCTGGGCCGTCGTCGAGCAGTTGTCGACCATGTAGGAAACGCCGCGGAAGTGCATGTAGGGATTGAGTGAGTCCACGGCCTCGATGACCGACTCGTTGACGATCTCCGAGTAGGCGTGGCCCTTTTCGTTCAGGATGTCGATCTGGGCCATCATGGTGGCGATGTAGACGCCCGCGGTGAAAGCGTTGAGCGGGATCTTGTCCTCGACCCTTGCCGCTCGGACTTCCTTCCCGACCTGCCACATCCTGGTGTTGTCGATGATCCCGATCGGGATTTTCTTCATCCTTGCACCGGCCATGACGACGGAGCGGATCTCGTTGCCGCTCGCGACCTCGTCGTAGATCTCCCAGAGGATGTTGTAGGCGGGCCAGTAGGAGGCGGAGTAGGCCTTCTCGAAGGTTTCCTTGTCCTTGCCGCTCATGCCTTCGTAGACCGCCAGCATTCCCTTCTTCGAAATGGTCTTGGAAATGGGGCCCGTGATGGACTCGACGGTCTCGGCGAAGGCCTGCTTTTCGCTCATGCCCTGATGGATGTAGCGGCGGTAGAGGCATTCCACGATGCCGTGAACGGCCCCGAGGAGGATCCCTCGCTCGCCGTAGATGTCCGATTTGTATTCCATCTCGAGCGTTGTCATGAAGGAAAAGGGCGCGCCGATGGCGACGGACCAGCCGATCGCGTAGTCGGTGGCCTTGCCGTTGACGTCCTGCTCCACGGCGAAGCTCGTGTTGATGCCGGCGCCGTTGGTTTCCTTGCCCTGCTCGTAGAGCCTGCGGACCGAGGGGCCCATGCCCTTGGGACATACTCCGATGACGTTGATGTTGGACGGAAATTTCTCCCCGATGGACTTCAGGTAACCGAGGAGGAAGCCGTGGGAGAGCCCGAGCGTCGAGCCGGGCTTCATCGCCTTGAAGATGTCCTTGTGGAGTTCGGCCTGGGCCGCATCGGCGATGAGGAGGATGCAGATGTCCGCCTCCTTCACGACATCGAGCATCTCTCCGAGCGTTCCGGAGGCTTCGGTGAAGCCCTTCTCCTCGGCTTTGGCCCAGGAGGAAGAATTTTTCCTGAGGCCTATCTTGACCTTGATGCCGGTGCCGGCGAGCGAATCGCGCAGGTTCATGGCCTGTGCCGGCCCCTGGGAGCCCCAGCCGATGACGCCGATCGTTTTTACGCCGTCGAAAGCCTTGGGTAGGAGCGGGAAGAGGTCTCTTCCCCCTCGAACGATATATTCGGTAGAATCCGCGAGCCGGATCTCTTCCTTCTTGAAGACCTTGGTGGTGAAATTCAAGCTCATAACAACTCCTTACGTGTGAAATCGTCACCGATGTAGCAGGGTACGGGACCGCTCTATATGCAAGTGGCACGGCAACAATAGCATAATTTTTTTATTGCGTAAAATGAATTGTTTGCTATATAATGATGCAAAAGCAACAACATAATCATGGATTTATACGCATTGAAATGTTTCGTCAACCTTGCTGAGACCCTCCATTTCGGTAAAGCCGGAGAAATGAGCCATTTGAGCCCCTCCGCATTGTCGCGGGCCATCAAACGGATCGAGGAAGAGGTGGGAAAAACCCTGTTTATCCGCGACAACAGATCGGTTTCGCTCACTCGGGCAGGAGAACTCTTCCATTTATACGCTCGGGAGGCCCTCCTTTCCTATCGCAGCTTCCAGGAAACCCTGGAAGCCGAAACGGAAGTCATGAGGGGCGAGATCGTCGTCGCGGCTTCGCTTTCGTCGGGATGCGGAATTCTTCGCGAACTCCTCGCGCCCTTCCGCCAGGCCTACCCGAAAGTGAGCGTTTCCGTCCTGCTCGAGGACGAACAGAAGGCCTTCTCGCTCGTGAACGAGGGAGGCGCCGACGCGGCGGTCATGCTCGCCCTGCCGGATTACGTGCCCAAAGGCGTGCTCATCGCCGACATCGGCGAGACGCCGCTCGTTTTCATAGCTCCCGCCATGGCCTGTCAGACGAACGAGCTCGCTGCCCAGGAGCCCAGGAATTGGGCGGAGCTTCCTCTGGTCCTTACCGAATCGGACCTCTCGCGACGAAGGTTGGACGCGTGGCTGAAAAGCCGCGACATCAAGCCGAAGATCGCGGCGCAGGTCTCCAGTTACGAGGACGTGACCGCGCTCGTGAGCCTCGGCTGCGGAATCGGCGTCGTTCCGAAGATCCTCCTGGACCGCCAGGGCTTTCCCGGACTTCGCGAGCTCGATTCGGCCCCCAAGCTGGTCGGCTTCAATTACGGCCTCGCCGCCCTGAAACGGAGACTCCAGCATCCCGTGGTCCGCGTGTTCTGGGAAACCGCGACCATGGACCGATCCCGGCTCGTGCATTCGGCCCTGTGAGACGGGGGCCGCTTTCCATGCCGCGGATCTCCGGCCTTTTCGACCTGTCCCGCCCCCTTTTAGCGGCCTTGTTTCCGAATGAGGATCTTCCCGAGAATTTCGCCGAAGGACTTCCCGAGATCGTCGCCTCCCTGGGGCTCGGACTGGCCGACGAGTACGAGGAAATCGCCGAGGACGTCTGGGTCGGGAACGGCACGGTGATAGCCTCCTCGGCGCGCATTTCGGGGCCCGCCATAATCGGGCGGGGAGTGGAGATCATGCAGTCCGCCGCCATCCGCGAGGGAGTCGTCGTGGGCGACGGCTCGGTGATAGGGAACGCGACGGAAATCTCCCGCGCCGTGCTCTCCGAAGGCGTCGTGCTCACGAGAAAGAACTCCGTGCGCCGGGGAATCATCGGCAAGGGCGTGGCGGTGGGAGCCGGCGCGGTGCTCGGAGCCGGGTTTCGGATCGGGGCGCGAAGCCCCGGCCGCGAGGACGGTTTGGTCCTCGTGGGAGACGGATGCTCGATCGGCGAGAACGCGGTCCTCGCGGCGGGAACATCGCTCGGCAGGAGCTGCGTCGTGGAGCCGCTCGCCCTCGTCCGCGGCGAGATTCCGCCGGGATGCAGAGTGCTGTGCGACGGCAGGACGTTCTTCACGGAAAGAAAAGCAGGGTCGAGAGAAGGATGAGGGATGCCGCGAGCGCGAGAGCGTCGGCACGGGACGGGCGGAAGGGCTTTCTGCTCCTCTCGTAGGAGAAGCCCCGCGTTTCCAGGGCCTCGGCCGTGGCGGCGCCTTCCCTGAGCGCCTTGCGGAAGAAGGCTCTCCCGAACATGAGCAGCCCCTCGACCGGTCTCCTACGGAACGGAAATCCCCGGAGCCTCATGGCGTCGAGAGTTTCCCCGGCGTCGTCCAGGAGCCGGGGCACGAGCCCCGCCGTGACGCCGATGAAGAGAGCGAGGGATTCGCCGGCGTTCCCCGGAAGAGGACGCAGGAACCACGCGACGGCTCGCTGAAGGTCCGACATCGAGGTCGAGGCCGCGTAGACGTGGCCGAGGAGCACGAGGACGAGTATCCTCGCAGCCTCCTCCGCTCCCGCCCCGAGGCCGCCGAGCGTGGCGGTGAGGCCGAGAAAGGAGAAGAGCGGCTCTCCCGGCGTGCCGAAGAGGCGGGCGAGGAAGAGCATGACGGGCACGGGCCAGAGGAGATACGCCCCGCCGGCTGCGGCTCGGAGGGAGACCCTTCCCAGGGGGAAGAGGAGGAGCGCAGCAACGCCGAAGGCCGCGAGTCCGGCCCCTTCCAGGAGGAAGACGACCGCGCCCGAAAAGGCGAGCACCGCGGTCTTTACGCGGGGATCCAGGTTGAAGAGGAAGGACGGCCGGGGGTCGTGGCGGAAGAGGGTCAGTTCAGCCACGTGTATTCCCCGAAGGAACGTTCCGTGAAGTCGAGGGGATGGAGCCCATAGGCTCCGGCCTTCGCGGCCGCGGTTTCCGCGGGACCGTCCTCCGCCACCTTCCCGCCGTCCATGATGACGAGCCGGTCCGCGTGCGCCAGGGCCTTTTCCAGCTCGTGGGTGATGAGGACGATGCCGGTGCCCCGCCGGTGGAGATCCACGACGAGCCGGAGCACTCCGCGGACGCCCGGGTAGTCGAGGTTAGCGAAGGGCTCGTCCAGCACGAGGATGTCCGGATCCATGGCGAGGACCCCGCCCACAGCGAGCCGCCTCTTCTCGCCTCCGGAGAGGCGCGAAGGCGGCACATGGATCTTCCCGCCCAGGTCGAGGCGTTCGAGGGTCCTTCCGACCGCGGACACGATCTCATCTTCCGGGAGCCGGGCGTTCTCCGGGCCGAAACGGAGCTCGTCCTCCACGGATTGGGCGACGAGCTGATGGTCCGTGTCCTGGAAGACGAAGCCGATCCTCTTCCTGAGCTCCGCGAGTCGTTTCCCGGCCGGCTCGCCGCGGAAGAGAACCTCTCCCGAGGTCGGCCGGACGAGGCCGAGGAGGTGCCGGACGAGCAGGGTCTTTCCCGATCCGTTCTTCCCCGCGATGATGACGAACTCCCCCCGCCTGAAACCGAGCGAAACGTCCTCGAGCCCGCGGAAACCTCCGGGGAACTCGTGGGTGAGGGCGCGGGCCTCGATGAGCGGCTCGGCCGGGCTCATGCCTCGTCCCCCGCGCCCTCTTCCTTCACGATGCCGCGGACCTGCGCGCCGAGCACCGCTGCCGCGGCGGCCTTGAAGACGTCGCCCGCGATGAAGGGGAGGAGTCCGGCTGCCATTGCCTTGCCCCAGGGCAGGCCGAGCCTGAGCTTCAGCCAGGGGACTCCGACCGCGTAGACGACGACGACTCCCGCGAGGGCCGCCGCGAAGTCCCTCGCGAACCGCCGCAATTTCGCGTCTCTGCCGGAGCCTTCACCGACCTGCGGATTACGGGAGGCGAGGAACCCGGCCGCGAGGGCCGCGAAGGGATAGGCGACGAGGTACCCGGCCGTGGGTCCGGCGAAGACCGCGACGCCCCCCTTTCCTCCTGCGAAGACCGGAAGCCCGAAGGCGCCGAGGAGGATGTAGAGCCCTGCGCTCGCGGCCCCCCGAAGTCCGCCCAGGACGATGCCCGCGAGGAAAACGAAGAAATTCTGGAGCACGATGGGGACCGGGCTCCAAGGCAGGGGAACGGCGATGTAGGCCCCCACGACGGTCATGGCCGCGAACACGGGAACCAGCATGGATCTCTTCAGGTCGGGTGTCTTGTGCATGATTTTTCCTTCCTTTCACGACGGAACGCAATGGAGACAGTCGGCGTACGAGAAGCCTCGGACCTCGCCGTTTTCTCCGCGGACCAACAGCGAACCTCCGGCGTCCGCGCCGGCCGCCGTCCCCGCGAAGGTTTCGCCCCAGGCAGTCCTCATCAGGACCCTTTTCCCGATGGTGGCGGAACGGGCCTTCCACCGCGGGACCGCGTCCCCGAGGGCCGGATCGCGGACCGACTCCGCGAAGGCCCTGAGAAATCGATCGAGGACCCTTCGCCTCTCGACCTTCGTCCCGCGGATCCCGGCGACCGAAGCCGCGCTCCCGCCCGGCCCGGGATTGTTGAGGTTCAGTCCCACGCCGACCGCGATGCGTCTCGAGACGTCGCCCGCGAGCTCTGCGTCGAGCAGGACCCCGCCGAGTTTCGCCTCGCCCGCCACGACGTCGTTGGGCCATTTCGCCCGGGCGGGCACGCCGTAGAGCTCCTCGAGGACCTCGGCCGCTATGGCCGCTGCAAGAAGCGGGAAGCGTTGGACGATGCCCGCGGGCGTCGATAGTTCCATGGCCATCGTGAAGTAGAGCCCGCCTTCTTCGGATTCCCAGGGCCTTCCCATGCGGCCTCGCCCGGAAATCTGACTCCCCGCCACCACGACGGTCCCCGCCGAACCCTCCCTCGGGCTGCGGCGTTTCGCCTCCTCCATCGTCGTCTCCACACGCTCGCGGTAGACGATCTCGAAACCGTTGCCTTCGAGCTCCCACGGGTGGAGAAAGTCGCCGCCGCCTTCGACGAGGTAGCCGTCCTCGCCGGCGCTTATCGGATAGCCGAGAGCCTTGAGAGCCTTGACGTGTTTCCACACCGCGACGCGGGAAATCCCGATCTCCCTTCCGATCGCTTCCCCCGAAAGGGGGACGGAGGATGCCCGTAATAAAGAAAGAATTCGCTCTTTCATTCGTTAACCGGTAATTGATAGTAGGTTAACATAAGCCGGCGATCCGCGCAAGCGGCCGGAGGGGGGGGGAACCGTTCGTAGGGCCTCCGGGGATCTCCCGGCGGCATGCGGGGACGGAGGAGTCTCCGGGCTCACACCGGGCGCACGCGGGGGTTTGATTCTTTTGCCCGGTGATAATAAAATAGGAACAGATCGGACAAAGAGGTGCGTCATGCGTTTATATAGCAGAAGCCAGGTGATTTTCTTTTCGCTCACAACGGCTCTTCTCGTTTTCCTGTTCGCCCTGGGATTCGGTATGGTCCGATTGGGTTCCGACGATCCGGCAGTCGAAGCCGCCGAAACGCCCAAGAACGGAGTCAACGGATCCGGCGACTCCCAGGTTTCCGCGGAAAGGAAGCCCGAGGGCAGGTTCGAACTCAAGACGGATTCTCCTTCCCCGAACCTGCTCCCGGTCAACAACTCGGGAAGATTCACCGAGGACGAGCAGGAAACCATCAAGGTCTACGAGTCGAGGAACGAGGGGGTGGTGAACATCACGACCGAGATCCTCGCCTACAACTGGTTCCTGGAACCGGTTCCCCAGGAGGGGGGCACCGGCTCCGGCTCCATCATCGACACGAGGGGCTACGTCCTCACGAACAATCACGTCGTGGCCAAGGCCTACAAGGTCTTCCTCACCCTCGCGGACCAGAGCCAGGTGGAGGGGACCGTGGTGGGCACCGATCCGGAGAACGACCTCGCGGTCATCAAGTTCGATCCCAAGGGCAAACAGCTCACCACCATACCCCTCGGCACGAATTCCAAGCTCAAGGTCGGGCAGAAGGTCCTCGCCATCGGCAACCCCTTCGCCTTCGACCGCACCCTCACGAAGGGCATCGTCTCGGGCCTCGGCAGGCCCATCAAGACCGACGGCGGGCTCGTGATCCGCGACATGATCCAGACCGACGCCTCGATCAACCCCGGCAATTCCGGCGGGCCTCTCCTCGACTCCCAGGGGAACATGATCGGCATCAACACCATGATCTTCTCGCCCTCGGGCGGTTCCGTGGGCATCGGCTTCGCGGTCCCGGTGGACACCGCGCGCAGGGTGGTCCCTGACCTCATCCAGTTCGGAAAGGTGAAGCGGGGCTGGATCGACGTGGTGCCGGTCCAGCTCTTCCCGGCACTCGTGAACTACGCGAAACTCCCGGTAGCGAGGGGCCTCCTCGTTTCCAAGCTCATATCCGGCGGCAACGCGGAGAAGGCGGGCATCAAGGGAGGGGCGCGGAGCGAGGCCGTCCGGTACGGAAGCTCAATCATCTACCTGGGCGGGGACATCATCACCAAGGTGAACTCGCAGAAGATCGAGTCCCTCTCGGACCTCTACGCGGCCCTGGAGGACAAGAAGCCGGGCGAGTCGGTCCTCGTGACCGTGTATCGAGGCAAGGCGCTCAAGGAATTCAAGATCGCGCTGTCCGAACGGCCCGAACGCTTCCAGTGGGACTGACGGGTTAATTCCTTGGCGGCGAACCATTTCCGCGTCGTCTCGCCCTTCGCCCCGGCCGGAGACCAGCCCGAGGCCATCGAAGCCTTGGCGGGCGGCATCCTCGGCGGGAGACGATTCCAGACGCTGAAGGGAGTGACCGGATCGGGGAAGACCTTCACCATGGCGAAGGTGATCGAGCGCCTCCAGCTCCCGACCCTCGTCATCTCCCACAACAAGACCCTGGCCGCCCAGCTCTACCGCGAGTTCAAGGAATTTTTCCCGGAGAACGCGGTCGAGTACTTCGTCTCCTACTACGACTACTACCAGCCCGAGGCCTACGTCCCATCCAAGGACCTTTATATAGAAAAGGACGCCTCGATCAACGACGAGATCGACCGGCTCCGCCTGGCGGCTACCACGGCCTTGAGCGAGCGGCGTGACGTGATCGTCGTGGCTACGGTGTCCTGCATCTACGGCCTGGGCAGCCCGGACATGTACCGCGACATGAGGGTGCGCGTGGACCTGGGCACCAGGACCGACCCTACGAAGATCAGGACGAAGCTCGTCGCCCTCCAGTACGAGAGGAACGACGCGGTCCTGAAGCGCGGCTCCTTCCGCATCCGGGGCGACGTCATGGAGATCTGCCCCGCGTATATGGAAGAAGCCTACCGCATCGAGTTCGACTGGGACGAGGTGAGGAGCATCAAGCGCTTCAATCCCGTCTCTGGCGAGATCCTCGCGGAGCAGGACGCGCTCTTCATCTACCCCGCGAAGCACTTCGTCATGCCCGAGGACCAGGTGAGGAAGGCCGTGGACAAGATCCAGGCCGAGCTCTCGGCCCGCTACGACGAGCTCCTCGCCGCGAACCGTCTCGTGGAGGCCCAGAGGATCAAGACCCGCACCGAGTACGACATCGAGATGCTCCGCGAGATGGGCTACTGCCCGGGGATCGAGAACTACTCCCGCCACCTCTCGGGCAGGGAGGAGGGCGAGCGGCCCGCCGTGCTCATCGACTACTATCCCGAGAAGTACCTCTGCTTCATCGACGAGTCCCACGTCACCATCCCCCAGCTCAGGGCCATGTACAACGGCGACCGAGCGCGGAAGACCTCCCTCGTGGATTACGGCTTCCGCCTGCCTTCCGCCCTGGACAACCGGCCGCTCTACTACGCGGAGATCGAGGAACTCCTCGACTCGGTCGTGTACGTGTCCGCGACGCCGAGCGAGGAGGAACTCGAGAAGTCCGACAAGGCCGTCGTGGAGCAGATCATCCGTCCCACGGGCCTCCTCGACCCCGAGGTAACGGTCAGGCCGAGCGAGGGCCAGATCGAGGACCTGTACGCGGAAATCCGGAAGCGCATCGAGGCCGGCGAGCGGACCCTGGTCACCACCCTCACGAAGAAGATGGCCGAGGACCTCACGAACTACCTCCAGGGCATGGGCCTCAAGGTCCGGTACCTCCACTCCGAGGTGGAGACCATCGAGCGCGTGGAGATCCTCACCGACCTCAGGGCGGGCAAATTCGACGTGCTCGTGGGCATCAACCTGCTCCGCGAGGGACTCGACCTTCCCGAGGTCTCCCTCATCGCCATCCTGGACGCGGACAAGATCGGTTTCCTGCGCTCCGCGACGAGCCTCATCCAGACCATCGGCCGCGCGGCGCGCAACGTGAACGGCACGGTGATCATGTACGCGGACCGGATGTCCGACGCGATGAAGCTCGCGATAAGCGAGACCGAACGCCGCCGCGCCCGGCAGCAGAAGTACAACGAGGAGCACGGGATCACGCCGAAGACCATCAGGAAGGCGGTCCTCGACATCCTCGAACGGAAGAGCGACGAGAAGAAGTCCGTAGAACGGGTCACGATCGACGTGCTCGAGAAGGGCTTCAACCTCCTCATCCCCAAGGAGCGCGCGGCCCTCGTCCGGGAGCTCGAGGCCCAGATGCTCGAGCACGCGAAGAACCTCGAGTTCGAGGAGGCCGCCCTGGTCCGCGACGAGATCGCCCGGATCAAGGGGATGGGGTAGAGATGTTTTGTCCGGTAATGCAAGTTTAATGTAGGTTATAATGTAAACTAGGTAAAAAATTTTGAAATAAAAAACCGAAGACAGTCCCGATAATTCCTGAAATCATAGCTAAAAGTAGGTCATCTTTTTTTCGAATCCAGAAATTTGAATTATCAATTCTATGTGATTAATAAATTGTTGAATGAGCTTTATTACGATAATAAAGATTTAGTAGTCCCAATAAAATAAAAATAGCAATTAGCAACCAGAAAATATAATGAAACCATACTGGATAATTAATTTTTTCTTGAGCCTCTTTCAAAAATCGACGTGAGAAGTTAAGCGGCGGGAGATTCGAGCC
>CAYNKA010000013.1:0-100301 GCA_964397655.1 uncultured Spirochaetaceae bacterium
GCGTCCACCTTTCTACTTAAAAATCACGCAGCCTTCGAATTATGAAAGAGGCTCAGTTAAGTAGTTTATTTTTTCCTAAATTTCTATCCCTTATTCTCTTAAAGAATACCATTTTTGGGAAATAAAAGGTAAAGTACCCAAACGTAACGAATAACAGAAAACCTAATACCTCTCTCCAACCCGAGCATAATCCTCATTGGTTTGTCCACGCCACCTTCAAGGCGTCTCTCCTTTTCTCTTCCTCCACTTCCCTCTCATTCTATTCCCGGTCCCACCGTATTTCAAATCATTTTTCTTTTCCGGTCACGGCCGCACTGCGGGAATGCCGGCCTTCCGCATCCGCTGTCGGCTGCGCCCGCATCGATTTCGGAATCCGTTATCGCAAATTGAAAAATAGTGTGATACCATTTCACTTAGTACCGACCGAAAAATCCCGGAGAAGGATCCGAGGCATGGATGCCTTCATTCCGATGATTGACCGATCGACGCGAAAAAAGGAGATATGTCATATGCGTTATTTCTTGGTGGTTGCTTTTCTGTCCGTATCGATTTTTCTTTCCTGCTCCGGCGGCTCTTCCTCCTCGGAAGAGGAGGTCACCGTCAACGGCACCTGGGTCCTCTCGACGGTCCAGGGGGTTCCCGCCTCCTCGACGGGCATAAGCAGTACCATGAAGGTGACCAATTCCGTCTCGTTTTCCCGTACGATGACCATCCCCAATCTCGGTACGGGGACGGGGACCGGCACGGTCGCCTCGAAGGGAGGCTCCGTGTATTCGTTCGCCTCTTCGAACCCGAGCGGGATCGACGGCGTCCTGGATTACACCCTGAGCGCGGACGGCGCCACCTTGAGCAACACGACCAGCCAGGTACTCGGACCGCACGCCTACGCGAAATAGCTTTCCCGCTTTTCATTCCCCCGCATTCGGCCTACAATCTGGGCACGGAGGAGTACCCGAGATGTACGCAGGAAAGCTCAATACCGACGAATACCAGAAGACCGCCAAGAAGATCGGCACGGTCGTGATTCCGGTGGGAAGCACCGAGGCTCATGGGAGGCATTGCCCGCTCGATACGGACAACATCATTCCCGAGCAGCTGCTCAAGGACGTCGACCGGGAAATGGAGAAGGAAATCCTCGTCGCGCCGGCGGTCAACTACGGCTACACGCCGAACCTTGCAGCCTTCCCGGGGACGGTGACTTTGAAGATGGAAACCCTCGTCGCGCTGTACACCGAGGTGGCGGCAGGCTACGTGAAATGGGGGGCCAGGCACGTCGTGTTCATGAACGGCCACGGAGGGAACGTCCCTGCCTTGAGCGCGGCCTGCGACAACGTGGCGGCCCTCGGGGCCTACGCCATGGTGATCAGCTACTGGCTCAACTTCTCCAAGGACATCCTCACGGTCTGCTCGGGACAGGGGCATGCGGGCGAGGACGAGACCTCGCTGGTACTGGCCCTGGAGCCCTCGCTCGTGGACATGGACAAAGCTGCGGTCTGGGAAAAGAAGCCCCTCATCGCGCCCATGAACGGGCCGGACATCAACTCCTACCGCTTCCCCGACGCGGTCACGGGCGACGCGCGCAAGGCCACCCGCGACAAGGGCGAGGAGCTCTTCCGCCTCCTCAAGGACCGCAACGTCGCGATGATCCGGGCCTTCGCCGCGGGCGAATACGCGAAATAGTCTTATTCGGAAACGGACGGAAAAAGGAGGCATCTCGTGAAGGAATATCTGGTCCATCTGCTCAAGTACAACCGGGGAGCCAACGCCGAGGTCGTGAAGATCCTCGAAGGGATGACGGAGGCCGAAAGGAAGGCCGACCGCAGGGCCTTCGCGAAGAGCCTGCACGGGCTCTTCGCGCACGTGGCCATAGGGGAACTCTATCTCCAGACGCAGCTCGGGAACGCCTCGGTGCCCAAGGAGGCATTCAGGCATCCTTACGCCGAAAAAGCGCTGAAATTCAACGAGGAGGATTTCCCGGACTTCGACGACCTCGTGAACGCGGTCCGCGTCCTGGACGATTCCTTTGTCGCGTTCGCGGAAGGACTCGCCGAGAAGGACCTCGAGACGAAATGCACGGTCCAGGGTTTCAAGGGGAAGCTCGAGGTGAACGTCGCCTGGATCCTCATCCAGGTGATAACGCATGCGGTCCATCACCGCGGGCAGATCTCGCAGGTCCTGGACGAGCTCGGAATCCCGAACGACTGGTCGGGCATCAAACCGGTCTACTGAAAGGTCGGCCGCCCGAGGCGGGGCTTCCTATCCGAGCGCGGCGCGGAAGAGCCTGAAGAAATTTTTCCAGCAGAGCTTCTCGAGAGCCTCGTCGTTCCACCCGCGGGCGCGCAGGGCGGCGACGAGGTTCTGCGTCCGGGATGCGTCCTCCAGGCCGCGCGTGGGCAGAAAGCCGGGGCCGGGATAGAGGTATTCGGTGTAGTGCAGGCCGAGGACCACGTGGTCCTCGCCCGCGACCTCGACCATGCGCTCGAGGTGCTCGAGATACCGCTCCAGCGTATGGTTCGCCGTGTCGGCCTCGGCGGCGAGGGCGGCGGCCGAGGTCATGCAGCCGACGCAGCCCCCGGCCTCGGCGATTTCCCTGAGCTGCGCGTCCGAGCAGTTCCTGCCGTTGTCGTAGACGGCCTTGGCCGAGGTGTGGGACATGAGGACCGGCTTCCTCGAGAGCTCGATGATCTCGCGCCGGCAGGGCTCGTTCGCGTGGGCGAGGTCGATGAGCACGCCGAGATCGTTCAGCTTCCGCACGAACTCGCGCCCCCGCTCGGTGAGGCCCCGCCGCGGGTCGCCCCAATTCCCGGTCGCGAGGTCGTTCTCGTCGTTCTGCGTGAGCGAGACGAGCCTCAAGGACGCCTCGCGGTACATCCTCTCCACCAGGGAAAAATCCCCCTTCACCGCCTTGAGACCCTCCATGCCCACCGCGACGGGAAGCGGGCCGGCATTCCGCCCGTCCCCCGCGAGGGCTGCCGCCGCGGCGCCCGGCGCCGCCTTCGCCTTTCCCTCGGCGGCGTCCGCGGCCTCACGGAAGAGGCCCTCCGCCCAGGCCGCGTCCTCCGCGGCCTCGAGCTTGCGCCATACGCCGGAGTTCTCGCGGTCCTCGTCGCGGAAAAGCCGGATGAAGGTCTCGACGTCCTCGGGTCCCGCGGGCGTGTCGTACATGTGGCAGTGGATCAGCACCGCCCCGGCTACGCCGCCGGCGCGCAGGCGGTCCAGGTGAAAGCGACGGAAGGTCCCGGTCTCGCCCGCGAGGCGGCGCTTCGTCACGTCCATGAGGATGTCGGCGTGGCAGTCGAAGACGGGGAAGCCGCTCATCGGTTGTAGGCCTTGATCTCCCCGATCCGCCCGGCGTCGAGGTCGCGGAGGACGGCGAGGGAGAAGTCCTTCGCCGCGAGGTAGTCCCGGTAGTCCATGATGGTGCTGTTCGTGTGGATGTAGCGCGAGGGCACGCCCACGGTGATCGCCGGGACGCCGGAGCGCACGAGGTGGATCTCGCCCGTATCGGTGGAGCCCGCGGCCATGAAGTACTGGTGGGGAATGCCCTTCGCCTCCGCGAGGCGGGTAGCGTACTTGAAGAGGCCTCGGTGGGTGAGCGTCGTCCTGTCGGCGAACCGGATGAGGACTCCCCCGCCCTGCTGGCCGAAGGCGTTCGCGTCGCCCGTGTTGTCGTTGGCGGCGGAGGACTCGAACACGACGGAGAGGTCGGGGTCGATCATATAGGCCGCGGTGCGGGCCCCGCGAAGGCCGACCTCCTCCTGGACCGTGGCGCCGATGTAGAGGTCCACCTTGAGCCTCTCCTTCGCGACCTCCCTCAGCACCTCCGCGGCCATGGCGCAGCCGAAACGGTTGTCCCAGGCCTTGGACATGAGCTTCCTCCCGCCGAAAAGGGGCACGAAGGGCCCGTCCACGACGATCATGTCGCCGGGCCTGATGCCCTGAGCCATGACCTCGTCACGGTCCGCGGCGCCTATGTCCACCATCATCTGCTCAACGGGCATGGGCTTGGCCGCGGCCTCCTCGGAAAGGAGGTGGGGCGGGATCGAGGCGACGGTGCCCCGGAAGGCCTCGCCCGTCTCGCCCGAGTAGACCGTGACGCGCTGCGCGAGGAGGACCTGGTTCCAGCTCCTCCCCACCGGGTACACGTGCATGAGCCCCTTGGGCGTTATGTCCTTCACGAGAAAGCCGATCTCGTCGAGGTGGCCGGACATCATCACCTTGGGCGCTCCGGGAAGGCCGCAGCGCTTCACCGCGAAGACGCCGCCCAGGTTGTCGAAGACGAGCTCGTCCGCGTACTTGGAGAGCTCCCTCTTCATGAAGTCCCGGACGAGCTTCTCCTGTCCGGAGACGCCGGGGAGCTGGGTGAGGGTCTCGAGGAATACGAGCTCCTCGGGACTCGGGATCGGGTCGTTCGTCTTTTTCATATCACGCCTCGCTTATCCTGATTTTGCCCTGCAGGATCTCCTCGGCCCGGTGGCAGGCCGCGAACCGCGAGGGCGAGTATTCCCTGAGCGCGGGGTCCGCCTCCCTGCAGGCCTCCGCCGCCAGGGGGCAGCGGGGCGCGAAGCGGCAGCCGGGCTTCGGGTTTACGGGCGAGGAGATTTCGCCCTGGAGCACGATCCTCTTCTTTCTCGCGCCGACCTTGGGAATGGGGATGGCCGAGAGCAGGGCCTTGGTGTAGGGGTGAAGCTGCTCGCGGAAGAGCTCCTTCGAGGGGGACTTCTCCACGAGCTGGCCCAGGTACATGACGCAGATCTCGTCGGAGATGTGCTTCACCACCGAGAGGTCGTGGGTGATGAAGAGGTAGGTGAGCCCGAACCTGTCCTGGAGGTCGCGGAGCAGGTTGAGGATCTGGGCCTGGATCGAGACGTCCAGGGCGGAGACCGGCTCGTCGCAGACGATGAACTTGGGGTTCAGGGCGAGGGCCCTGGCCACGCCTATCCTCTGGCGGCGGCCCCCGTCGAGCTCGTGGGGATAGGCGTCGAAAAGCCGGTCGGCCAGGCCCACGATCTTCATGAGCTCCCTCACCTGGGCCTCGTGGTCGTCGGCGTTCTTCGACCTTCCGTAGATGACGAGGGGCTCCCCGATGATGTTCGCCACGGTCTTGCGGGGATTGAGGGAGGCGTAGGGGTCCTGGAAGATCATCTGCATCTCGGCCCTGAGGCCGTGAAGCTCCCCCCTCGGGGCCGCGGTGACGTCGGTCCCGTCGAAGAACACCTTGCCGGAGGTCGGCTCGTGGAGGCGGAGGATGGCCCGACCGGCCGTGGACTTGCCGCAGCCCGACTCGCCCACCATGCCGAGGGTCTTCCCGCGGCCGATGTCGAAGGAGACGCCGTCCACCGCGTGGAGGGAGCCGCCGGGGGTGTTGAAGTATTTCCTGAGGTTCTTCACCTCCAAAAGAGGCCGTTCGTTCCGGTTGTTCTTATCGTCCATCGGTTTCACCTTCTTCCTATCGGTACAGATGACATTTGACCAGGTGGCCGTCCTTGCGCGCCGCCTCCGGCCGCGACCGGAGGCATTCGTCCAGGGCCTTCGGGCACCGGGGTTGGAAGGGGCAGCCCTCGGGCAGCCTGGTCGGGTCGGGCATGAGCCCCGTGATCGGCTTGAGCCGGTCCCGCTCCTCATCCAGGTCGGGCAGGGACTCGAAGAGCCCCACGGTGTAGGGGTGCTTCGGCGTGTCGAAGACGTCCTTCACCGTCCCGTACTCCACCACCTCGCCGGCGTACATGGTGGCCACGTGGTCGCACATCTCCGCGACGATCCCCAGGTCGTGCGTGATGAGGATCGTCGAGGTCATGAACTTCTCCTTGAGCCCGCGCATCATCTCGAGGACCTGGGCCTGGATGGTCACGTCCAGGGCCGTGGTCGGCTCGTCGGCGAGGAGGAGCTTGGGGCTGCAGGCGAGGGCGATCGCGATGACGACGCGCTGCTTCATGCCGCCGGAGAACTGATGGGGATAGTCCGAGGCCCGGCTTCCGGGAATGCCTACCGTCTCGAGCATGGACCGGGCGCGGTCGGCGGCCTCGGATTTGGAGACGTGCTCGTGCTTCCGGACGGTCTCGGCGATCTGCTCGCCCACGGTGAGGAGGGGGTTGAGCGAGGTCATGGGGTCCTGGAAGATCATGGAGACTTCCTTGCCCCGGAGCTCGCTGATCCGGGTCCGGTCCATCTTCACGACGTCGCGGCCCTCGAAGAGGATTTCCCCGGAGACGATCCTGCCCTGCGGCTCCTGGATCATCTTGAGGATCGAGAGCGCGGTCGTGGTCTTGCCCGCGCCGGTCTCGCCGACGAGGCCGAGTGTCGCGCCCTTGTCGAGGGACAGGTTCAGGGAGTTCACGGCGTGAACGGTTTCCTTGTCCGAGTAGTAGCGGACGCAGAGGTCCTTGATTTCGAGTATGGTGTCCACGGGGTGCCTACCTTTTCAGTTTCGGGTCGAGCGAGTCCCTGAGGCCGTCGCCGATGAGGTTGTACGCCAGCACCGTGATCATGATGGCCAGGCCGGGGAAGAAAAGCGTGTGCGGCGCGTACTTGATGAACTCGCGGGCCTCGGAGAGCATGTTGCCCCACTCCGGGGTCGGCGGAAGGATGCCCAGGCCGAGGAACGAGAGGGAGGCCGCCCAGAGGATGGCCGATCCCACGTTGAGGGTGGACTGTACGATCACGGGGGCCATGATGTTCACGAGGACGTGGCGCGTGACGATCCGGAAGTCGCCCGCCCCGATGCAGCGCGCCGCCTCGATGAACTCCTGGTCCTTCACCGAAATCACCGAGGCGCGGACGATCCGCGCGTACCTCGGCATCATGGAGGTGGAGATCGCGATGAGCAGGTTGAAGAAGCTGTTCCCCAGAGCCGCCACGATGGCGATGGAGAGGAGGATGGTCGGGATCGAGAGCATGACGTCGGTGACGCGCATGACGATCGTGTCGATGACGCCCCCCTTGTAGCCCGCGAGCGCCCCCATGACGCCGCCCACGAGGAGCGACATCGCGACGGTGACGAAGCCGATGATGAGGGAAATCCTCCCGCCGTGGATCATGCGCCCCAGGATGTCGCGGCCGTAATTGTCGGCCCCGAGGAGATACCGATGCTCGAAGGTCCTGCCGTGGTAGGACACCGGGGCGGTCTCGCCCGGCGCCTTGAAGGCGTTGGAGAGCTGGACCGTGGTGATGAAATCGTAATCGTAGAAGAGGTCGGCCATGATCGCGACGGCGGCGAGCGCGAGGATGACCGCCACGGAGACGACCGCGAGCTTGTTCCTCGCGAACCTTCGGCCGAACTGCGAGAGGTTGCGGCCGTATCGTTTCAGCGTCCTACGGGTTCTGCTTTCCGCGGACTCGTGAGATGAAATCATTCCAAACCACCTTGAAGTTGACGGACTTCGAATTCTGGATCGACGCCTTCACGCGCGGATCGATGAAACCGTACAGGATGTCCACCACGAGGTTGACGACGGTGAACACCAGGGCAACGAAGCAGACCGATCCCAGAATCTGGGGCGTGTCCTTCTCGCCTATGGCCTTGAACATGATCGTCCCGATGCCGGGATAGGCGAAGATCTGCTCGGTGAGGACCGCTCCGCCCAGGAGGGCGCCGAACTCCAGGCCGACGACCGTCACGATGGGTATGAGGGCGTTCCGGAGGGCATGCTTCCTCACCACGACGCCCTCCTCCATGCCCTTGGCACGGGCCGTTCGCACGTAATCGGTCCTCATGATCTCGAGCATCGCCGACCTGGTCATCCTGAGGATGAGGGCCGTCGAATAGAGCCCGAGCGTCGTTATGGGAAGGATCATCGAGACCGGGTTCCGCGGATCGGCAAGCGAGGGCAGGAAGCCGAGCGTCTCGGCGAAGACGTAGATGAGCACCATGGCCAGCCAGAAGACCGGCATGGCGACCCCCGCAAGGGCGAGCACCGTGGAGACCATGTCCAGCGTGGAGTACTGCCGGACCGCGGACAGGATCCCGACGGGTATGCCGAGCAGGGCGGCGAAGATGAGGGCTCCGGTCGCGAGCAGGAGCGTGTTGGGAAAGGACCCCAGAATCATTTCGAACACGTTCCGGTTCGTGACGTAGGACCTGCCGAGGTCCCCGAAAAGGAGGCCCTTGTAGCCGAAGACCTCGTGCTCGTACCCGAAGAGGAACCTCACGTACTGTACGAGGAAGGGAGCGTCCAGCCCCATGTCCTTCTTCATCTGCTCGTAGGCCGCGGGGGTCGCGTTCGGGCCGAGCACGATCATGGCCGGGTCGCCGGGCGTGATGTAGAGCAGGGAGAAGACGATGAAGGTGACGCCGAGGAGCACCGGGATGAGCATCAGGAGTCGTTTGAGAATGTAGCGCAGCATGGACACCGTCCTTGGGAAAGAAGAGGGGGAGGCCGCGAAGCCTCCCCGTATCAACCGATGCGTTGCAAGCTTATTTGAGCTTCTTCAGGTTGTGTACGTCGATGATTTCGGTACCGAAGAGGTTAGCGTCGAGGTCGCCCACGCGCGGGTTGTACCCGATGATGACGTCCTGGTACACGAGCGGAACGTAGGGCTTGTCCTCGAGGAGCTGGACCATGGCCGCCTTGTAGGCCTCCTTGCGGACCGCGGGGTCCACGGAATGCCGGGCCTTCACGATGTTCTCCTGGACCTTGGCGTTGGAGTAGACCGCCGCATTCATGCCGGTGCCCACGGAGTCGGACGAGAAGATGATGCAGGTGTAGTCCGAATCCAGGGTCGGGGTGAACCAGCCGAAGAAGGAGATGTCGTAGCCTTCGCCCGTCTTGCCCATGCCGATGAGCTGGGCATGAACCATCGGGACGACCTTGAGGAGGTCGACGCCGAGGGTGGTCTTGACCTGGTCCTTGATGATGTTGGCCATCTTCACGCGCTCGGGGATGTTGGAGACGATGAACTGGACCGATTCGGGCGTGAGCTTCGCCTTGAAGGCGGGGGAGAGCTTGCCGAAGTATTCCTTGGCCTTGTCGGCGTTGAAGTAGCTGGACTCCTCCTTCCATCCGCCGAGGGTCGTGCCCGCGGGGCGGTCGGTCACGTAGCCGATGAGGCCGGGATGCATGATCTGGTCGGCCGGGATCGCGGTGCCGTTGAAGATGTCGACCTGCTTGGTGAAGGGCACGGGGTTGATCGAGTAGAAGATCGCGCTCCGGAGATTGGTGGAATCCTGTGCCGTGTAGCTGCCGCTCTTGTCGGGCTTGCCGTTCTTGAGCTGACCCACGAGCGGCGAGTACATGCTGAAGCCGATGTAGTACATCGTCCGCCCTGCGCCGCGGCCCTTGGCGAGCGACACGCCCGCCTTGGAGAGGCTGTCGAGCTCGAGGCGGGAAATGTTGTGGGACACGTCGATTTCACCGGTCTTGAGCGCGTTCGCGACCTGCTGGTTCTCGGAAATCGCCTTGTACTGGATGTTCTTGAACGCTACCTTGTCCGCCCCGTTCCACCAGGCGTCGTTCCGCGTGATGTTGACTTCCTGCGGGTTCGGCCAGGAGACGAACTTGTAGGGACCGGTCCCTACGACGACCTTCGTGCCGTAGTCTGCTCCGGCCTGCTCGACGGTCTCCTTGTCCTCGATGCCCGAGCAGTAGTGGGCGAGGATGTTGAGGATGGGGCCGTAGGGGGCTGCGACCATGTATTTGTCGCGGTCGGCCCAGGATTCCATCTTCTGGTTGATGCCGTACTTGGGATCGACCTTCCCCGTGGTGATCTTCACGGTGAGGTCGTCGACCTTATCCACCTTCTTGATCGAGGCGAACATGCTCTTGGACGCGGACTTCGGATGGTGGAGGATCCTGTTGAAGGAGAACACCACGTCGTCTGCCGTGAAGGGATTCCCGTTGTGGAACTTGACGTTCGGCCGGAGCTTCAGGGTCACCACCGAGCCGTCGGCGGAGAAGCCCCCGTTCTCCTTCGTGGGGAGTTCCGTGGCGAGCACGGGGTAGAAAGCGCCGTCGGGCTTGATGCCGATGAGGGTCTCGTTGATCTCCCTCATGATCTGGGCCTCGTACAGGGTGGTGAAAAGGTTCGGGTCGAGAGGCTGGGGCTGGGCGCGGAGTACGAACACGAGAGTGTCGGGATCGCGGTCCTTGATCGACGGCCCCTTGATCTCCTGGGCCGCGGCCGCCGCGGGTTTCTCCGTCTTGGAGCAGCCGAGCCAGAGGCCCGAAAACGCGAAAGCAACGAGCAAGAAAATAATGAACGATTTTTTCATTGCTTATCTCCTATTGGATCGATGGTATAGAGTGAAAAGTCAGGATGTCAAGATAAGAAATTATCACTATCGGTTGGAAAAGGAAAAGCCCGCCGTCGGGCCGACGCCGGCGGGCCTGATCGGGCCTCACTTGTACTCGATCTGCTTCTTGCCCTTCTCGTTGACCTTGCGCGTGATCTCGAGGCCTTCCACCTCGATGATCGCCATCTCGTAGACGTAGAGCACCTTGTTGCCGGGCTCGAGGTGTCCGGGATAGGTCCCCTTCGGGTCGGAAATGACGGTGTGGAGATGGGCGACCCCGTCAACGATGAGCCCGTCGATGGACGAGAGCTCTATGGGGCTGTTCTCCAGCTTGTGGAAGGTGAACGACGAAGGATAGGTCGTCGTCGTGATGTAATGGGTGTTGCCCCTGCTCAGGGTCCCGATCGCGGAAACGACGATCGCGTTCTTGATCTTCTCGTCCGCGATGAGCTTGTCGATGCTTTCCGCGACGTCGTCGCCTTCCTCCATGCGGACGAAGAAAATCCTGCCGATCTTGTTCGATACGAATGCTTTCACTTGTCTTTCTCCTTCTTTTCAACCGGAGACGTTCCGCAGGTTCAGAGCCGACAACCTTATATGGTCCCTCATCGCCTGTTCCGCCTCGTTCGGTTTTCTGTCCATGATCGCTTGCATTATTTTTTGGTGCAAATCCCCCGGGATGAGCGAGAAGATGTCCTTCTTCGCGAGGATGTTCCGCTGCAGCAGCCTGAAGAGGTTCACGTTGTGCAGGGCCTTCGTGAGGGACTGGCAGCCGGAACACTCGGCGAGTTCAATGTGGAAATCGTAATGCAGTTCCCAGAAGGGGTTTTCGAGTTCGTCGGTCCTGGGCGACGAATCGAGCTGCTCCGCCAGGAACACCAGCCTGTGCTCCTGCTCCTTCGTGAGTCCCGCTTCGGCGAGGATCCGGACGACCTGGCATTCGACCGCCTCGCGGAGGGCGCTCCTGTCCCGTATGGTCTCGGGCGTGAGCGCCACCACCCGCGAACCCCAGCGGGGAAAGGATTCCACGAGTCCCTCGAATTCCAGGCGGTGCAGCGCTTCGATGACCGGTATCATCGAAACGCCCGAGAGTTCCGCCATGGTCCTGAGAGAAAGCTTCGAGCCGGGTTCGAGTTCGCCTTTGAGTATCTTCTCCGAAATTATTCCATAGGCCGTGTCGCCCGAGGAGGGAACCTCCTGCCGCTTCATCCTGCGAAAACCCTTCTCGACCATATTCCAGCTCTCCTCCTCCGCAGCCGCCTGCGCGGACTTCCGTTATTTTTTTCCGCCTTCCATCTGCTTCTTCATGTAGAGGGAGGCGTCCTCGGACACCACCTTGTCCTTCTGGAACATCGGCAGAATCAGCGTCGCGAGGATCAGGACCACGAGGACCGCCGCGACCGGATTGTGCGACAGCGAGTCCCAGATCACCGAGCCGTAATCGCCGTGGGCGATGGACAGCCATCTCCTGAAGTTCTCCTCCATGAGCGGGCCGAGAATGATGGCGAGAACCATGGCTGCCCGGGGGATCTCCTGCTTGGACATGACGTAGCCCAGGGCTCCGAAGGCGAGCATAACGCCGACGTCGAACATGCTGTTCTGGATCGCGTAGGTTCCGATGACGCACAGCGAGAGGATGCCCGTGTTGAGCACCGGTCTCGGGATGAAGAGCAGGCGCGCGAAGTACTTCGCCCCGAAGAGTCCGAACACGAGAAACAGGATGTTGATGATGACCATGCCGATGAAGATCGCCGAAACCAGGTCGAAATTCTTCGTGAAGAGCATCGGCCCGGGCGTCAGACCGTGGAGGATGAAGGCGCCGATGAGGATCGCCGTGACCGCGTCGCCGGGAATTCCCAGGGAGAGGAGGGTCGTCATGGCCCCGCCGGTGCAGGCGTTGTTCGAGGACTCCGCGGCGGCGATGCCTTCGGGCGAACCCTTGCCCATGAGCTCAGGATGCTTCGAAAACCGCTTCTGCTGGGCGTAGGCCACGATGGCCGCGATCGTTCCGCCGGCTCCGGGGATGGCTCCCACGATGACGCCCACGACGCTCGAACGCAGCAGGACGGCCCAGAGGGGTTTCACCTCCTTGAAGCTCTCGAGGCTCTTCTCGATCTTGAACAACTCCTGCTTTGCCGCAGCCACGTTCTTCTCGATGTTGAGGAATATCTCGGACACGCCGAACAGGCCGATCATGGCAGCGATGAAGTTGATCCCCGAGAGCAGGTTGACGTTCCCGAAGGAGAATCTCGCGACCGCCGTGAGCGGGTCGAAGCCGACCGTGGCTATGAGCAGCCCGATGAAGCCGGAGATGAGTCCTTTGACCGTGGAGCCGGGAGAGACGTAGGCCATGATGCTGATTCCCCAGAAAGCCACGAGGAACATCTCGAAGGAGGTGAATTTCAGGGCGATCGAGGCGATGAAGGGGGAAAGCAGCGCCAGGGTGAAGACGCTGAAGAGCCCGCCCAGCGACGAGGCGACCGTCGCAATGCCTATGGCCCTTCCGGCCTGTCCCTTCAAGGCCATGGGATAGGCGTCAAGGGTGGTCATGACCGCCGAAGGCGTTCCCGGTATGTTCACCAGCGTGGCGGAGATGGAGCCGGCGTAGTTCGCCGCACAGTAGATTCCGAGCAGCATGAGAATAGCGGCGGTCGGCGACAGGCTGTAGGTGAGCGGAACGAGGATGGAAACGCCCATGGTCGCCGTGAGGCCCGGAAGGGCGCCGACGACGATTCCGAGGACGACGCCGATCACCATGAATACGAGAACGTTCATGTCGAAAAGCTGAAGACCTGCCGTATACAGAGTCCAACTCATTGCGGATTCCTCTTATGCGAACAGAATCCCGTTCAGTACGGGTACTTTGAAAAAAACAAAGAACACGATATAGAGAATCACCGTGACAGGTATGCTCACGAGAACCGCTGTCTTCACCTTCGTTCCAAGGAGAAGCGGAACGCAAAAAGTGAAAGCGAGGGTTGAAGCGACGAAACCTATCAGATAAATCCCCGCGGTGTAACCGATCAGAATTCCGAAAAGGGCAGCGACGCGTTTCGCTCCGGCGGAGGACCAAAGACCCGTCTTGGCGGAAGGAGAATTCCTGTGCACGGCCAGGAAGGTGTTCACGAGGAGAAGGGCGCCCAGGACGAATACGACGACCGACAGAATCCGCGGGTAGAGCGCGGGGTTGTCCGCGAGCGAAGCCCCTCCCTTGGAAAAAGAACCTGCGCCGACGAAGACCGCGACCGCGATCGCGATCGTCACAACACCGTTCACGACATCTTTCTTCATAAGACCGACGCTCCTGAAAACACGGAGGCCGGCGGTCCGCCGGCCCCCATCGTCGAAGAGTGGAGGCTTCCCGGCTATTTCTGCCCGATCTTCTTCATGAGATCCGCGGTCAGCCGCTTCTGTTCCTCGAAGAACTTCGTGAACTCGACATGGTTCGTGAACTTCGCAACGAGACCGGAATTCTTGATGAGGTTCTTGAATTCATCGCCCGCCATACCGGCCTGAACCGCCTTGTCCAGGACGGCGAGGGCTTCCTCGGGAGTCCCCTTGGTCGTGAAGATGCCCCGCCAGACCGGGAAGCTCACCTTGATGCCGCTTTCGAGGCAGGTCGGCACTTCGGTGAGCATGGGGTGCTTGCCTTCGCTCATGACCGCGAGCGGCTTGATCTTTCCTGCGTCCACGAGGGCTTTCGATTCCGCGGGGTTGACGATCACGGCATCCACCTCGCCTGCGGCGAGCGCCGTGAGCATGGGAGTGCCGCCGCCCGAGTAGGCGACATATTGGAAATCGACGCCCGCAGCCTGCGCGAACATGACGGCCGCGAGGTGCCAGAGCGATCCGACGCCGTTGTGGGCGATCTTGAGTTTTGACGCCTTCGCCGCGGTGACGAAATCCCCGATGGTCTTGTACGGGGCGTCGGCCTTCACGAGGATGACGCCGGTGTCTTCAGCGACCTGGGCTACGGGCTGGAAGCCCTCGACCTTGACGTCGATTCCGCCGAAGGGCATGAGAAGGAGGGTCTGCGAATTGATGTAGACCTTCTGCCCGTCCGGTTTCGCGTTCGTGATTTCCATGGCAGCCACCGCTCCGCGGGAAGCCGGCTTGTTTTCCGGGATGACGTTGACGCCGAGAGACGCCTTCATGCCGGGAATGAGAGCCCTCATGATGAGATCGTTCCCTCCGCCTGCCGCATTCGGATTCACGAAGGTCACGTCGCCTTTCGGATACTTGGCGGTTTCGTTCGATCCCGACGCGAAGGCGGAACCGACCGTGAGAATCAACGCCAGAAATACGAAGCTCAAACGCTTGTTCATATGCTTCCTCCTAAATAGCTGTTATAACATTTATAACATGAGTATAAATTCAAATCGGCACCTGTTCAAGAGGACGTGCGCCGAATAAAGCATCGCCCGTCTATTGATTCCCGAATCGATGTGGAGTAAGCTGAAGACAGCGTGAAGGCCGGCAAGGAAAAGGAGACTCGTCATGATTTCCATCTGGCGGCAGGAAGGAAAATCTCTCGTCAAGATCGAGAATCCGGAACCCAATTGCTGGATCAACGTCACCTCTCCGAACAATTACGAGATCAGCTATCTCATCAACGAGCAGGGCATCGACCTGGACCTTCTCAACGACATCCTCGACATCGACGAGCAGTCGCGGACCGAAAAGGAGGACGGCAAGGTAACCATCATCACGCGCATTCCGGTGTATCGTGAAGATCGGGAGATCCCCTACTTCACCGTTCCCATCGGCATCGTCTTCTCGAACGATCGGATCCTGACTATCTGCCTCCAGGAGAACGACACCCTCAGAGACCTCATGGAAAACAAGGTGAAGAATTTCAACCTCGCGAGCAAGAAGACCTTCCTGCTCACGGTCCTCTTCCGCGCGGCCTTCTACTATCTGCGCTACCTGAAGGAGATCAACCGGAAGACGTCGCAAATCGAAAAAGAGCTCCAGCGGGCGATCAAAAACACCGAGCTCATCCAGCTTCTCGCGATGGAAAAGTCCCTGGTCTTCTTCACGACGTCGCTCAAGGCGAACGAGCTTCTCATAGAGAAGCTCCAGAAGACGAATTTCCTTCCCCTGACCGAGGAGGACCGGGAGCTTCTGGACGACGTGATCACCGAAACTCGGCAGGCCATCGAAATGTCGAACATCTACAGCAACATCCTGAGCGGCATGATGGACGCCTTCGCCTCGGTCATATCCAACAACCTGAATGTCGTCCTCAAACAGCTCACCTCCATTTCCCTGATCCTCATGATCCCTACGCTCATCGCGAGCATATACGGGATGAACATTCCCATACCCTTCCAGCAGAACGACTGGTCCTTCGTCGGCATTCTCGCAGGATCGAGCTTCGTATCGATAGTCAGCATCGTCATTTTCCGACGCAAACAGTTCTTCTAGCCCATTCCGAAAAGTCTTGACCGATGAGGGAAAGGCCGGTATATTGACCAAGGAAACTATAAAAACTAATTTAGTTTCCTTAGTTTTTAGGAGGGTACGGCATGGAAGATCGGGTTCCCGAACGCCTCGTCGAAGCGGCGACCAACCACTTCATGAAGAACGGCTACTCCCGAGCCACGACCGACGGGATAGCCTACTCCGCGGGCATGAGCAAGAAGACCTTGTACAAGCACTTTCCCGGGAAAAAGCAGCTCTTCTCCTTCGTCATCGGGATCTTCATCCGCGAGATGGAACGTAAGGTCGACGCGATTCTCGGCGACCCATCCCTCGGGAGCTTGGACAAGATCGGAGCGATCTTCAAGGAAGTCGGGGGACGGGCGTCCAAGCTTTCCCGCTTCCTCGTCGTGGACTTCGTCCGCTCCGTCCCGGAGGAATGGCAGCGGATCGAGGAACTCCGCAGACGGATTCTTCTCGAGCACATGAAGGATCTCTTCCTCCAGGCGAAGAGGGAGGGTTTTTTCCGGGAGGATCTCGACATCGACCTGCATGTTCAGATCATCTACCAGATAATCGTCAACACCTTCATACCCGAAGTCATCAGCGAGATGCCGTACGCACCGGTGACGATCGTGGAAACGCTCATCAACCTCGTCCACAGGGGAACGTTGACGGAGGAAGGAAGAAAGCGGTTCGGCGTCTTCAAGGCCGAGTCCGCCGCGGAGGGGAGAATACCATGAAAACCGAGAATCTGCCGGAACTTCTTTTCCGGCTGACTTTCACCGTCGTCGCTCTCGTCGTCATCCTGCTTCTTTTCTCGCGGTGCTCCAGGGAGGACGGGGGAATACGGGGATCGGGCACCGTGGAGGCGGACGTCATCCGGATTTCGGCGCAGATAGCGGGGAACCTCGAACGGGTCACCGCCGACGAGGGGAACGAGGTCCGCAAGGGAGATCTTCTCGCGAAGGCGGACGACGCGACGCTCGTCATCAGGCTGCGGCAGGCCGAGGCCGGGGTCCGCCTCGCGGAAAACCAGCTCCGCCTGCTTTTGAAGGGGGCGCGGGAAGAGGACATCGCCCAGGGGGAAGCGAACCTGAAGCGCGCCGAGGAGAATTTCAAGGCGGCGGGGGAGGACCGCGAGCGCATGCTCTCGCTCTTCAGGACCGGGACCGTGACCCAGAAGCAGCGCGACGACGCCGAGACCCGGTACACGCTCGCGCAGACGGAACTCGGTGCCGCCAGGGAGGGGGTACGCAAGATACGCAACCTCGCCCGGCCCGAGGAACTCGAGGCCGCGAGAATCCAGATCGAGCAGGCGAAGGCGGCACGGGACCTTCTCGCGAAGCAGATCGAATACACGGAGATACGGGCCCCCAGGCCGGGCACCATCCTCACGCGTTCCGCCCTTCCGGGCGAATTCGTCGCCCCCGGCTCCGTGCTCTTCACCCTCGCCGACCTCGACGACATGAGTCTCGTAATCTACGTGCCGGAGAAGGTCCTGGGGAAGGTGGTCCTCGGGGGAAGGGCCGAGATCACCGTGGACTCGCATCCCGGAAGGAAATTCGCGGCGAAGGTCGTTCACATCGCACAGGAAGCCGAATTCACGCCGAAGAACGTCCAGACGACCGACGAACGGGTGAAGCTCGTGTATGCGGTCAAGCTCAAGGTGGAGAAGCCCGACGGCGTGTTGAAGATCGGCATGCCCGCGGACGCGGTACTGCTCACGGAGGAAAAGGGAAAATGAACGAGACAGCCCTCGCGGTACGGGGCCTTTCCAAGAGCTTCGGACGCGTCCGCGCGCTGGACGCGGCGTCCTTCGCCGTACCCGCGGGATCCATATCCGCCATCGTGGGTCCCGACGGCGCGGGAAAGACGACCATCATGCGCATCCTCGCCGGGATCATCGAGCCGGACGAAGGGGAGATCGAGATCCTCGGCCTCGATCCGAGGAAGGACCGCGCCGAGATCAAGCAGTCCCTCGGCTACCTTTCCCAGCGCTTCAGCCTCTACGGGGAACTCAGCATAGACGAGAACATCGAATTCTTCGCGGGACTGCACGGTGTGACCGATTTCGCCGACCGGCGCGACGAGATCCTGGAGTTCACGCGGCTCACCCCGTTCCGGAACAGGACCGCGGACCGTCTCTCCGGGGGCATGAAGCAGAAGCTGGCGCTCGCCTGCAACATGATCCACCGGCCGAAACTCTTCGTGCTCGACGAGCCCACGACCGGGGTGGACCCGGTTTCCCGCAGGGACTTCAGGACCCTGCTGTCGATGCTCGTCAGCGAAGGAGTGACCGTGTTCATGTCAACGCCCTACATGGACGAGGCCGAACGCTGCGATCCGGTGATCCTTCTCCACAAAGGGAAGGTCCTCGTCCAGGGCAGGCCCTCGGACCTTTCCGCCGAGGTCCGCGGCTCCATTCTCGAAGTCGCCTGCGGCGACTCCCGCGAGGCGGCCCCTGCGCTCCGGCGCGACCCCCGGATCGCCGACGTGAGGCTTTTCGGCGACCGCCTCCACGTTCTCGGAGAAGGCGAAGGCCTCGAAACCGCAGTGCGGGAAGGGCTCGCCGAAATCGGGATGAAAGCGGAAGGGATAAGGAAGATTCGGCCCGGCATAGAGGACGTGTTCATCACCCTCATGGGCGGAGAAGAAGGGAGGGGAGCGTGAAAAAAACGATGCTGATCCTGCTTTTCGCGGGAGCCGCCGGCATGCTCCGCGCCCAGGACGGCCTGACCCTCGAGGAATGCCTCCGGTCCGCCCGCGACAGGAACAGGAGCCTCACCGCAGCCATGCTTTCCGTGAAGGAAGCGGAGGCCCAGCTCCGGGAGGCCCGCGCCCGGAGGCTTCCCTCGCTCACCTTGGGGACCTCGTACGCGAGGCTGAGCCCGGAGAATCCGGCGGGCGTCACCGTCCAGCTCCCCGCCCCCATCGGAACGCGGACCATCGACCTCGCCGACAGTCCCACCGAGGCGGTCGGCCTCCAGCTCGACCTGCAGTATCCGCTTTTCGCGGGCTTCCGGGTGAGCGAGGGAATCGAGCTCGCACGGCTCCGCGCCGACGTGAAGCTGAAGGAGTACGAGCTCCGGGGCGACGACCTCGCCTTCGAAATCCTCAGGCTCTTCTGGGAATCGGTCCGCGCGCGGGACACGCTCGCCGCCATCGAAAAGAACCTCGAGCTCGTGAAGATCCACGCCGAGGAGGTTCGCAGGTTGGCGGCCGCGGGACTCGCGGTCCGGGAGGACGCGCTCAAGGTGGAGATGAGGACGGCGAGGACCGAACTCCTCAGGATCGAAGCGGAGTCCGGCTACGAGCTAGCTCTGCTCCGGCTGAAAACGGCGGCAGGAATTCCCAGGGAAAGGCCGGTACGGCCGGATCCGCCTCGGGATTGGAGCAGGCGCCCCGCGGAGGCGGCGGCAGTGCCCGGCGATACGGACCTCCGGGCACTGCTCGGAAAGGCCTTCTCGACCCGGGAGGAGCTTTCGATCGCCGGCAGCCTGGTGAGGATGCGCGAGAGCGCGAAGAAGATCGCGGAGGCCGACTATTACCCCTCGATCATCGTCACGGGAAACTACACCTACGCGAAACCGAACAACCGTATCTTTCCGCCCCCTTCGGGGTTCGAGGACACCTGGCAGGTCGGCGTCGCCGCGAGGATCGACATCGGCGGATTCCCCGGAACCTCGGCCCGGACCGCACAGGCGTCCGCCCTCGAGGATTCCGCACGAAACGACTACGAGGCGCTCAGGGAACGCATCGTCCTGGAAGTGACGGAGCGGTATCTCGGGCTCAGGAAAGCAGAGCAGTCCGTCGAAGTCGCGAGAACCATGAAGGCCCAGGCCGAGGAAAGCCTCAAGGCGGCCGAGGAGAAATTCAAGAACGGCCTCGCGAAAAGCTCGGACGTGCTGGACGAGCAGAACAACCTGCTCCAGGCCGAGCTCGCGGTGACGGGAAGCGCGATCGACCGAACCGTCGCCGAAGCCGCGCTGAAACGCGCCGTCGGAGAGTTCCATGGCCGATGAAGCGATCCGCGCCGAACGGCTCACGAAGAAATTCGGCTCCTTCTTCGCGGTCAGGGACCTCGACTTCATGGTGGAGAAGGGATCCATCTTCGGCCTGCTCGGGGCGAACGGAGCGGGAAAATCCACGACCATCAGAATGCTTTCGGGGCTGCTTCCTCCGACGTCGGGAACCGCCGCGGTGGCCGGCTTCGACGTCGGAACTCAAAGCGAGGAGATCAAGAAACGAATCGGCTACATGTCCCAGCGCTTTTCCCTGTATGAGGACCTCACGGTGAACGAGAACGTCGAGTTCTACGGCGGGGTCTACGGGCTTTCGGGGAAGACGCTCCAAGAAAGGAAGGAGGCGGTCTTCGCAACAGCGGGGCTCAGCGGCAAGGAGAACACCCTCGCCTCCGAACTCCCCGGAGGCATCAGGCAAAGGCTCGCCCTGGGCTGCGCCATCCTCCACGAGCCCGAGGTACTCTTCCTCGACGAACCCACCGGCGGGGTCGATCCCTCGTCCAGGCGCATGTTCTGGGACCTCATCGTGGACATCGCGAAGAACGGGACCACGGTGCTCGTCACCACGCACTACCTCGACGAGGCCGAATTCTGCGGAAGGATCATCCTGATGCACGGAGGTCTCAAGGTAGCGGACGGCAGTCCTACCGGCCTGAAGCGGGACACCTACGGGGACGGGATGTACGAGGTTGAGTGCGACGATCCGGTCGCCGCCACCGAGGCGCTTACCCGGGAGCCCTGGATCATGGAGGCCTCGCTCTTCGGCCTCCTGGTACACGCCGCCCCGGAGCCGGGGAGTCTGCCGGCGGGCGAGGCCGCCGAGGCGATACGAAGAACGCTCCGGGCGGCATCGGTCGAAACGGTTCGGATCGAACCGGTGGTCCCCACGCTGGAAGACGTCTTCCTCCACGTGGCGGGGGAAAGGAAGAAACCATGAAGCTCTCCGGGGCCCGCATCAAGACCATGGTGAGGAAGGAATTCCGATCGCTCCTCCGCGACCGGGGATCCCTGGCGTCCATGATCTTCCTTCCCATGTTCCTCCTGGTCATGTTCGGGTACGCCGTGTCGCTCGACGTGAAGAACGTCAGCGTCGGAGTCCTGGACACGGACAACAGTCCGGAAAGCAGAAATTTTCTCGAACAGTTCTTCCATTCGGATTACTTCATCCGGGGATGGACCGCGGACAAGGAAAGCGATTTCGACGAGCTCCTCCTCGAGAGCAGGATCGGTCTCGCGATCGTGATACCCCGGGACTTTTCGGAGCGCATCCATCGCGGCCTCGCGGCGGACGTCCAATTCCTCATCGACGGTTCGAATTCCAACACCGCCTCCGCGGTCCTCGGTTACGTCCAGGCCGTCGCGGAGTCGTTTTCTCCGGGAACCGAGCCCGTCCGGGCGGTTCCGCCGCTCGAAATACGGCCGCTCATCCGGCACAACCCCGATCTCCGGAGCTCGGTCTTCCTGGTTCCCGGACTCATCGCCATCATCCTCATAGTCACGGCGGTCATCGCCACCGCGCTCGCCATCGTGAGGGAAAAGGAGCTCGGCACCATGGAACAGATCGTCACCTCGCCCATCCTCGCTCCCGAACTCATACTCGGGAAGATCATTCCTCCCTTCACGGTATCGATCGGAGTGACCGTCCTCATCCTCGCGGCGAGCCGGATCCTTTTCGGCATCTACGTCAAAGGGAGTTTTTTCGACCTGGGCCTGGTAACCCTCCTGTTCCTCTTCGGCTGCCTCGGGCTCGGGCTTTTCATCTCCACCCTCGCCGACACCCAGCAGACCGCGTTCATGATCGCCATCATCATGACCTTCCTCCCCTCCTACATCCTGTCGGGCTTCGTCTTCCCCATCAGAAACATGCCGATACCGGTCAGGATCATCACCTACTTGAACCCGTCGAGCTATTTCCTCTCGGCCCTGCGTCACGTAATGATCAGGGGGACCGGAATAGGATACTTCTGGAAAGACCTCGTCTCGCTGCTCGTATTCTCCGCGGCGGTGTTCGGAGCGAGCGTTGCGCGCCTCAAGAAAGGAAGGATAGGATGAGAAGGATAGCCAGCATCGTCAGGAAGGAATTCCTCCAGATCAGAAGGGACAAGCGCATGCTGCCAATCGTCTTCGTCTCGCCCGTGATCCAGCTCCTGTTCCTCGGCTACGCGGCGAACCTCGACGTGAAGGACGTGCCGGTCGTCGTCTGCGACCTCGACGGCTCCATGGAAAGCAGAGCCGCAGCGGAAGCCCTTTCGGTCGCTGGCCACTTCGACATCGAGCATCATGTCCGGGATCCGGACGAAACGGACGAGTTCCTGGACCTCGGAGACGCCCAACTCGCTCTCGTCATCCCCCGCGGGTTCGCCGCGGACGTCGCTGCCGGCAGAACGGCGCGTGTTCAGCTCATCGCCGACGGCTCGGACTCCAACTCCGCGGGCATAGGGCTCAGCTACGCGGTTTCGGTCCTCCGTAACCACTCGAAGAAAATCCTCGTCGAAAGGACGGGCAAGGCGGCCAAGATCCCGGAAGGCGACGAGCGGCCCGCGAGGATCACGGCCGCGGGGAGGGCTTCGCCGAAAATACGCGTCTGGTACAATCCCGAACTCAAGAGCAGGTTCTTCTTCGTAACGGGCATACTCGGCCTTCTCCTCATGATCATAACCATGCTTCTCACATCCCTCGCCGTCGTCAAGGAAAAGGAAAAGGGGACCCTCGAACAGCTCATCGTCACCCCCATCCGGTCCTTCGAGCTCATCGCCGGCAAGCTCATACCCTTCGTCATCATCGGATTCATCGACGTGGTACTCGTCCTTCTCGCCACGAGGCTCCTCTTCGGTCTCGAGGCGGCGGGGAGCATCCCGCTCCTCTTCGGCCTCACCGGAGTATTCCTCCTCACCACGCTCGGCCTGGGACTCTTCATTTCCACGATAACGCGCACGCAGCAGCAGGCCATGATGGTCGCCGTGTTCTTCGTCCTCATGCCGATGATCTTCCTCTCGGGATTCGTCTTCCCCATCGACACCATGCCCGTCGTCATCCAGTGGGTCTCCTACCTCATTCCCCTGCGCTACTACATCGTCATCATCCGCGGTATTTTCCTGAAAGGGGCGGGTTTCGAAGCCCTCGCCCGGGATACCGCGGCTCTCGCCGCCTTCGGCGCCCTGATCCTCGGGTTCAGCATCCTCAGGTTCCGCAAGCGGCTCGAATGATTCGCCAGCCTCCGACGGGCGGGGGATGTGGTATACTCATTGCGGGAGGATGCCTCATGAAAGCCGAAGAAACGAGATCCGTCGAACTGTTCCGAAACAACTACAATTGCGCCCAATCGGTCTTCGCCTCGAGGGCAGCCCTCGTCGGCCTGAGCGAGATCGACGCGAAGAGGATCGCCCTGGGATTCGGTTCCGGAATCGCCAGAACGCAGCAGATCTGCGGAGCCTGCGCCGGGGCCGTCATGCTCATCGGAGCCGGGCTGCACGACGAGGCCGATCCCCCGGCGTCCAAAGCCAGGGTATACGAAATCGTCAAGACCTTCCTCGAGGAATTTCGGGCGATGCACGGCTCGACTGACTGCCGAATCCTTCTGGGAGCGGACCTCGGTACCGAGGAAGGAGTGGCCGAGGCGAAGGCGAAGCGGCTCTTCGAAACGAAATGCGAGCGTTTCGTGATCGACGCCGGGCGGCTCGCGGAGAAATTTCTGCGCTGAGGTCCGACATTCCATTTGCCGTAAACAGGAAAATCGTTTAATCTTATTGAAGACAAGATCGAGGAGATGCAATGTCCGATATCCACCGTCTGAAAACCCTGGACACCCTTCTTTCCAAGGGAGTGTTCGTCAACGACTATCCCGGGCTCATCATGGACGGAAAGGACATCAGCTTCTTCTTCGTTCGCTTCACGAAAGAAGAGATCGTCGGAACCGAGCCGCGAAGGAAAAAAGACGACACGGGAAAATTCGAGGCGATTTTCGACGTCTTCTCCTTCTACAATACCGAGAACCGAGTCGCCGGAACCGACGCCGAACTGAAGATATTCTATCTCGACGACGCGGGAAACTGCATTTTCGGGCGCGTCGAGGACGAAAAACGCCCCGTCAAGCTGAAGACCGCGAAGCGCGAAGCGGAGGCGGAACGTGTGTCCCAGCTCAACCTGGGCAGGACCTACTCCGCCGAAGGACTCGACGGAGTCTATCAAGTGAAGCACTCGGAAACCAAGAACGTGTACGGGGCGCTCGGAAAATTCATAGCCATCTACATGCTCGGCTGGATCGGCCTCTTCAGGCAATACGAGACGGTGAGGGAAAGGACGGAGATATTCCGCAAGTTCAAGCCTTTCAAATTCCCCATTTTCGGAACCAAGGAAACCCTGAAAAAGACCATGTTCTACGCCCAACTCGGAGCGAAGCTCCCCTCGGGCGACGAAGACTTCAAGCGGATCGCCACCTCGTACGGCGAAATAACCCTCGAGGACGCCCTGTCGGTGTAACGGTCGAAAGCCGCCGGCTTTTCGATTAAAAAAAAATATAGTTTCTTGTAACATTTGTTACGGAGCATCCGTGCCTTTCCCGGCTAATGTTCGGACGAACACGAAAGAACCAGGAGGTTTGGAGTATGAGCATGTTCTGTTATCAATGTCAGGAAACCGCAAAAAACGAAGGCTGCACGATCCGGGGAGTATGCGGGAAAACCGCCGAGACCGCGAACCTGCAGGATCTTCTCGTCCATACGATGAAAGGGATCGCCTTCTTCGCCCGCAGAAACGGCGAGGCTTCCACCGAAAAAGCCGGTAAATTCATCACCAAGGCCCTCTTCGCCACGATCACGAACGCCAATTTCGACGAGGACCGCATCGTCGACCTCATCCGGGAAGGGATCGCCGTCAGGGATTCCCTGAAGCAGGGCCAACCCGAGGCGGACAGAGACCGCATACTGCATGACGCGATCGGCTGGCACGCGAGCGACAAGGAAACGATGAAGACGAAATCGACCACGATCGGCGTGCTTTCGACCACCGATCCGGACGCGAGGTCCCTCAGGGAATTCCTCGTCTACGGACTCAAGGGGATCGCGGCCTACACTCACCACGCCGAGGTCCTCGGATACACCGACGCCTCCATCTGGAAGTTCCTCATAGAGGCTCTGGACTCGACCTTGAACAAGCACACGGTCGACGAAATGACGGCTCTCCTCGCGAAGGCGGGCGAAACAGCCGTGGCGGCGATGGCTCTCCTGGACAAGGCGAACACGTCGACGTACGGGAATCCCGAGATCACCGAGGTCAACATCGGCGCGGGCAAGAATCCCGGCATCCTCATATCCGGACACGACCTCAAGGACATGGAAGAGCTGCTCAAGCAGACCGAAGGCTCCGGGGTCGACGTCTACACCCACAGCGAGATGCTTCCCGCGAACTATTACCCGGCCTTCAAGAAATACAAGCACTTCGTCGGCAATTACGGCAACGCATGGTGGAAGCAGGACAAGGAATTCGAATCCTTCGGCGGGCCCATCGTCATGACCACGAACTGCATCGTCCCGGTACGCGATTCCTACAAGGACAGGATCTTCACCACGGGCATGGCGGGATATCCGGGCGTGAAGCACATCCCCGATCGGACCGGCGGAAAGACCAAGGACTTCGGCGAGGTGATCAGGCTCGCGAAGACCTGTCCTCCCCCCAAAGAGATCGAGACGGGCACCATCGTCGGGGGTTTCGCCCACGCCCAGGTACTCGCCCTGGCGGACAAGGTGGTCGGTGCGGTCAAATCCGGAGCAGTCAAACGGTTCGTCGTCATGGGAGGCTGCGACGGCAGGCAGGCGGGCAGAAGCTACTTCACCGAAGTCGCGGAGACGCTTCCCTCCGACGCGATCATCCTCACCGCGGGCTGCGCGAAGTACCGGTACAACAAGCTCAAGCTCGGCGACATCGACGGAATCCCCCGCGTTCTCGACGCGGGCCAGTGCAACGACTCCTATTCCCTCGCGCTCATCGCCCTCAAGCTCAAGGAGGTCTTCGGCCTCCAGGACGTGAACGAGCTTCCCATCTCCTTCGACATCGCCTGGTACGAGCAGAAGGCGGTGGCGGTACTGCTCGCCCTTCTCTACCTGGGCTTCAAGGGCATTCGCCTCGGACCGACTCTCCCCGCCTTCGTGAGCCCCAACGTGGCCAAGGTCCTCGTCGAGAAGTTCGGCATCAAGCAGATCACGGACGCGAAGACCGACGTGGGAGCGATGGTCCTCGGGAAATAGCGCCGGGAACCGCGGAAAAGCGCACCGCGAAAAAGAAAGCCGCTTCCGGAGAAGTCCGGAGCGGCTTTTTTCATGTGCCGACGGCCTTGGGCCGAGCCGAAAGTCAAGGAAGGTTCTTCGACAGGTCCTTGCCGAAATCGAGTCCCACGTTCCGAAAGGCGGAATTCATGGTTCCCTCGGAATTCGAGCCGACGCTTCTCTTGAAGAGCCGCTTGGTATACAGGGTCTGCCCGGTCTTCAGATCGATAGCCTTAACCGTCCCCGCTACGCGGACCTGGATCGTTCCCCGACCCTCCTCGTATTCGTCGACGCCGATGACGCCGAAGATGATTCTTTCGATCTGGGAGCCGAACGACGAGGATACGCTCTTCACGAAGTCCGCCTCGCTCATCGACTTGAGCTTCGTGGCGTTGAACGCGAGAGTCCTCACCTTGAAGCCGTCGCCCGAAAGAGCCTCGAGCAGGCCGGCCGCTGCGTTGGATGAGCCGGTCGGATTGCCGGCGGCGTCCGTATCGAGGACCACGATCCCCGTGGGAACGTCCTTCGCCCGCGAAACCACGGAATACTCGAAGTTGACCCGCTTGGAATTCACCGCATCCTCGAGTCCCGCGATGAGGTTCGCGAAACTCTTCGGCGCCTTGGCGAGGGGTTCGAGCGAAGCCGAAAGATCCAGCATCATGACGACGGTTTCGGACCCGACGAAGGTCGGCGTCGGATGGGCGAATTCGACCACGCCCTTCGCGTCGCTCTTCAGGTTCACGGTCTTCACGCCGAGCCGTCCGCCCGACCTCGCCTCCTTGTAGGAGACCTGGATGTCCGCGCCCGCCACCGCCGGATCGCCCTCGGACTGGCCGTTCACCACCTTGAGCCTGAAAGCCGCGGGAAGCGGCTCCCCAACCGTCCCGGCGATCTTTCCGGAGAGACGGACCAACCCGATCTTTCCGACGACTCCCTTCGCGTTGTTGACGTTGCGCTCGAACTTGACGGCGGCGTTCTCGATGCTCGATCCCGACGCCGCGGCCGCCGCTTCCAGATAGGCCTTGGCGGCGCCGAAAAGGTCGCCCTTCCCCTCCAGTTCCTTTCCCTTCCTTTCGGGAACCGCGACGGCGTCCAGCTGTTCCTGAAATACGGCGGCGATCCTGTCCTTTTCCTTCTGAAGCTCGGTCCTGTCGTACTGAGCGAGAAGATATACCGTGACGCGCGAACCCTGCTTGTCCGTGAATTTGTCCGTCACCCGGAATCCCGCGATGCGGGCTGCTCCGGACTGCCTGACCTGCTGCGTGACCTGGGCCTGAAAATCGTTCAACGACGCCTTGGCCTGCGAGGTCGTCTCCGACGTGACCTTGACCCCGAAATAACGGGTTATCTCCGCGATCAAGGAGTAGATCGCCTGCTCCTCGGCCTTCGCCGCGTCGCCCGCGGCGTCGGAAGCGGAACCGACGAAGAACTCGCTCTGCGCGTTTCCAGCGGGAGGCGTCGAAACCCACTCCGGCACCGGCTTCTTCTCCGGTTCCGACGATGCGGGCTTTGCCGGAGAGGCGCAGGATGTTATAAAGAAAAAAACCGTCGCGCAGAGGACGGAAACGTACACTCCACCCTTTTTTACCTGTTTCATTACGGAAATTCTCCTGAGGCCGATGGAAAGCCGGGGCGGAGAGCCCCGGCCGTTCGAACACTAGGATTACGCGATCAGAGCCCTTCGGACAGAGCCTGCTGGACGCGTTTCTGAGCGGTTTTCTCTTCCTCGGTCTTGGGCTTCACGGTGCTGCCGGCCTGCTCGAGGGCCTTGCGCACGAGGTCGTCCAGGACGTTCTTCGGGATGGTGTAGAGCGCGATGTAGGTATAGGCTTCCTGATCCACGCTGCCGTCGGCCTTGTAATACCGCATCTGGACCCAGTAGTTGTCCTTCTGCTTGTAGTTGGAGAAGGTCGCGTCGGAGAAGCTCTTCACGACCTGTTCCATGTATCCGCCGATCTGGTTGATGTCGCCGGCCGCAGCCGCCGCTGCCTTGACCTGCACGCGGGTCCTCACCTGCTGGGCGATCTCCGTGGCCGCGGTGAAATTCTTGGTCCAAAGCTCGGCGCCCTGGAGGTCCTTCGCCCTGGGAGACTCGAACTTGAACACATAGTCGTTCTTGTACTTGTCGAGGGCTTCGAGATCGTCGATGTTCTTGTCGACCCAATCCGGCGGTTCCTTGCCCCACTTGTAGTTCTTGTGGTCGAGAATGTCGGGCCGTTTCACGAGCGGCTCGGTCTTCTTGGGCTCTTCCTTCTTGACTTCCTGCTTGGGAGCCTCCTTCTTGGGAGCGGGCTTGCTTGCGCAACCGGCAACAAAAGCAAACGCCACGGCGACCAACAAGATGATGGATAGCGTCTTTTTCACTTCGTTCCTCCTAAAAAATGGATACTAACTTCCCGGACCTAGGGTCCGTCCGTTATTCATTTCAATCCGCTGTCGAAGGTGATCGATTTCCCCCTCATCAGCTTCTGCTCCATTCCTTCCAGGCCGGGAATGGAATCCGCGACCGACACGACGATCTCTTCCAGATCTTCGATCCGTCCGAAGAGGTAGACCGCGTACTTGGTCTGCTCGGCGGACTGGTTCACGACCTGCAGGTCCTTCACCTTCGCGCGGAGTTTGGTCCGGAACCGCGTCATGAGCCGGGAATCCTGAGTGTTCTGCACGACGAGTTCGTAACGGATGCCCCGCTCGAAGGCCTTGCCGAGAAGAACCTTCGACTGCTCCACGGCGACGGGCATGGCCTTGTACAGAGTCGACTGCAGGGCGTTCGACTTGGCGTCCTTCTGGCTCGTCCTGCTGAAGGTCCTCGGGCTCGAATAGGGAACGGAGCCGAGCAGGTTGCCGGTGGAAGACTCGAACATCTTGAGCGCCACTTTCGCTGTCGCATAGTGGTTTCCTCCCTGGCTCTCGCCCTCCGTCGCCGCGTCGATTTCGATATAAACATCGGCATTAAGCTTCTGGGCTATCCATTGGATCATGGACATTTCCTTGCCGGTCTCTTCCTCGTAGACGACCTTCTGGTCCTTCTTGAGCTTCTCCACCTCCGCGTAGTCCACCGCGGTTTTGCCGTTGGAGACGAGGTAGCTGTTCGCCATGCTCACCGCGGATTTCATGAGGAAGGGATCCTCCTTGGTCTGGTCGTTGAAGTAGACCATGTACGTCAGGGTGTCGACGTACTTCCTCATGAAATTCTTCTCCTCGGCCGTGACCTCCTCGTACTTCGCGGGAACGTCGGGTTCCTTCGCGGCGGACGTGACGGGAGCCGCCGGCGAATCCGTCTTGACCGCGGCCTGGGCAGCCGCCTGACTGGATTCCTGCTTCGACGCCCCCTTCTGTATCCCGTTGGCTCTGAGCGCGCTTTCCACCGCCTGTCTGTTCACGGGAATCCTGATTTCATAGACGTACTTGTCGCCGACCTTGTCCTTGCGGACCGTTTCCATGGCGTTGTTGTCGACGAAGGCGTTCGGATTGGACGTGTTGTAGAGGATCTCGGCGAGCTTCGCCCCGTTCGCGCGTTCCTGGTCGGCGCCGATCATCTCGATGACCGCCTTCCGCACGGCGTCCATCTTGGCCCCGTTCATGGCCTTGAGAAGCGATTCGTTCTCGCCCGCGCCCTCGTAGACGTTCGACGACAGGGAAGAGGAGGCGGGAGCCGCGGAAGGCTGCGATGCCGGAGCGGATGGCTTCGGGGCGGGCTGGGACGCGCAGGAAACGAGCACGAATACGATCAAAGCGAGCATTCCCGATACCAAGACGGCTTTTCTCACGTTCAACTCCTCACAAAAGTATAGCACACCATCAAAACCTTCACCAGAATTCACGGCCTCTCGCCGGTCATTTGAAGGTCAATCCGACGTTCACGAAAGGTCCCGCCTTCGAAGCGAAATAGCTCCTGTCGTTCACGTCGATCAGCGAATCGGCCAGGCCGAACATGGCCATGTACCCTCCGTCGATCGTGAGTTTCGTATCCCTGGTTAGGAGGACGCTCAAGGTCACGAAAGCCCTCCCTCCCACGTGGGTGATGAAATAATCCTGGTCGGTCCGGAACGTCTCCTTGGCAGTGTCGCCGAGATAGGCGATGCCCACGACGCCGACCAGGGAGGGGGCTATCTGCACCCTTCCGACATAGAGATTCGTGAGTTCCGCTCCCAGGTACATGTTGAGCGGAATGATGTCGAACACGGCCAACGCCGCGGTCGCGACGCTGAAGGGAATCTCCACGCCGAAGATGGGACGGGTTGAAAAGTAACCGCGGGAGGCGACCGCCTTGATTCCGAAGAGCGGCATGAAATCCATGTCGTAGTTGTCCACGAGGAAGGCTCCGCCGTACAGCATCGCCTCGATTCCGCTTCGGGGGATCTCCCTGATCTGGTCTCCCACGACGGGTGCGGAGTCCGAGTAGATGACCTGCCCCACGGAGAACTGGTCCTGGACCTCCTTGACGATGATGAGGCCGGTTTCGTTCACCGCCTGGAACCCGGCGACGCTCTTATAGGAAACGAGGGAATACTCGTCGCCGACCATGATGCCCATGTTCCCGCCGAGCTCGAAGATCACGTCGCCGCCCATGACCTGCACGATGCCGCTCCTGATCTGGAATTCGGGAACCTTCCGAAGCTCGTAGGTGAGAAGACCGGGGATTCCGTCCACCGCCCCCTTGATGGCGTTGTTGAGGTTCTTGTCGTTCCCGGTGGTTTCCACGAAGAATTGAGCCGTCGCCTTGCCCTGCTCCACGTTGATGAAGGTGAAGGAGCTCTGAATCTTGACCTTGTAGGATCCGTCCTTCAGGGTTTCAGTGTTGTAGAACGAAACGGAGGGAATGACGACGAGAAAGGCACCCACGAGCTTGTTCCAGTCCTTTTCCGTGAAAGCCTCCTGGCCCATGAGGACTTTTTCAGGAATCCGGGCGTTCTTATCCTTGAGTTCCTTGATCTTCCCGATGAATTCGTTCACGTCCTTGTTGGAGAGCCTCTGGCTCAGGCCGATGACGTCGAACCTGCCCATGTTGATGAAGACCCCTCTGATCTGCTCGTCGATCGCTCCGAGGGCTCCGGCCGGGACGGACCAATCGTAGTAGCTCAGATTGAATACAGCTATTTCCTTCTTCTCGCTCACGGTCTGCCCGAAAATAACGGAGCCGGCGAACAGCGCAAAAACGACCGCCAACGCACATGACTTTCTCGTCGTCTTCATCGGTACGATCCCTCTTCGTAATATAATACTCTCGGACGTGTATCGGCACTCGGCCCGTCAACGAGAACCGGAAATCGCCGCGGTTCCGGCGATCGGGCCCGATTCCCTGCTTATTTCCACTTTTTGTATACTGAGCTGCGAAGCAGCCTGCTTCAAATTCCGGACGCGGAACACCATCGCGGCGGCCTGATCGGGCTGCGCAACGTTCGCTGACACTCCCAAGGTTTCGAGTTCGACGAGGCCCTTGGACTTCCTCAGCCTGACGGAAACTGCGTCGCGGCTCGCGGGCTCGGCTTCGGCCTTCACCTCCCCGAGCGAAACGGCGAGCGCGGCTCCCTTCCTGCGAAGCGAGGCGAGCGGGTACGCCTCGGTCCCGTCCGCGGAAACGAGATCGATGACGACCTCCCCTTCCTCGGCGGTCGTGAACGCGTCGGATTTCAGGCTGAGGGTGTAGGTCCCGTCCGCGAGTTCCACGGGCGGCGAGGATATCTCCGCCCCGGGCGAAAGCCGGATCGATCCGTCCCTGGCGACGACCTCGCCCCGCCGAATGTATTCGTCGGCTCCGGACGCCGCGGTGAGGGAATAGAGGATCTTGGACACGGGCTCGCTCGATACGGAATCGTCGACGACGCCGAATTCGTCGAAAATCCCCACGAAGCCCTTTTCTCCCGCGAGTCGGCTCGTTCCCTGTTCGGGAACCGGATCGACCGTGAAATCCTCTGCCGCGGCCTTGCCTGCGACGCCGTCGAACTTCCACGACGAAGCCAGTTTTCCGTCCTTCGGAGAAATCGAAAGCTCGACGACGAGCGGAACGTTCTTCGCGAGCCTCCTTTCCGAGTTTCCGCCGGCGCGACGGTCCGCGGAGGAAAGCTCGAACGATAGGGCCCCTTCCTCGTTCGTGAAGACGATGAATTCGAAGATGCCGCTTTTCGACTTCACCTCGAACCAGGTGCGGCTTTCCGGTGAAGCGGAGGTGAGAACGCGAAACCTCACGGTGAAAGGATGAAGGACGCCCTTAGACAGAGGGAGGAGGTACTGCTCGGTCCTGAATCCCGAAGATCCGTCGAAGGAGTAGCCGAACACGTCACTCGCGAAAAGCAGCGAAGGAGTCCCGATCGGTTCCAGATTGCCGGTTCCGTAGGTCTTTTTTTCCGTTCTCGTGCCGTTGTCGTTGAGGTTGCCCCGGAAATGGAAAAGGCTGTAATAGCGGGATTCGGGGGAGAAGTCGGTCTCCTCCTGAAGCTCTTTCCTGCTCACGTAGACCTGGCCCGTGAGGAACACGGGAGAGGTGAAGGAATACGTTCCTTTCTGCGGCGCGCAGGGGAAAATCTCCGCCTTGACCGAGTACACTCCCTCCTTGGCCGGAGCCGTCCAGGCGCAGACCGACCCGCCGCCCGATGCGGAGGCTTCATGGACGATTTTTCCGTCGAGCGTCCATCGGATGAAGGGATCCCTGCCGTCCGGGTATTTGGTGAAGACCTGAAGAATCCCCGAGGAACCGGGAAGGAAGGAAAGCGGGTAGGAGGAAAGCCTCGTGATTTTGTAACTGCCCGAATCGGAGAAGAAGGAAAGGGTTTTTTCGGACACCTTCACCCCGTTCTCCTTGAGCGTAAGCGCGAGCTGATAGTATCCCGGCTGGAGCGCGGGAAGCGAAATGGAGGGGAGTACCCCGTCGGTGCCCTTTATCGCGTCCACGGCGACGGTGGCAACCTGGGAACCGTCCGGTGCCCTGAGCACGGCCTCGAGGGAAAGCGCGGCGTCCGATCCCTTCTTCCTGAGGTATTGGTCGCTGAACGCGAGCGAAACGGGGATGGTCCCATCGCTTCCCACCAGAGTTCCGTTGTCGAGCGTCACGATCGAAATCGCGGCATTGCCGGATTGGATCGTCTCTTTTTCCTCGAGCACGGGGTCGTTGGAACAGGTCGAGAGAAGGAGGATGAGTATGAATGTCGTCGGCACGGCCCGTTTCATATCACCTCGACATTTTTTCTTCGAATACCCAACATAAATATACTACAATTACGCGCTTGTTGCACGATGCGGCTTTTGTGTAGAATAAAACATGCGGAACACTCGGGCGATCATACATCTGGAGAATTTTCTCCACAACCTTCATGAAATCAGAAAAATCCTGGATCCCGGGGTGAAGATTTGCATCTCACTCAAGGCGGACGCCTACGGTCACGGAGCCGTGGAATTCGCGAAAACCGCCCAGGCCGACGGCGCGGACTTCATCGGAATCGCATGCCCGGAGGAAGGATCGGAATTACGAGCCGCGGGAATCACCGCCCCTCTTCTTCTCTACGGCCTCGCGCTTCCGGAGGTCATCCCTCTCGTCCTGGAAAACGGCATTTCCGCGTTCGTCGCCGACGAGGAAGGGATCGGCCTGTTCGAAAAGGAGGCCCGCGGATCCGGGAGAAGGGCGCGGCTCCACCTCAAGGTGGACACGGGAATGGGAAGGATCGGCTGCACCCCGGCCCAGGCGAAGAGCCTCGCCCGGCGCATCGCGGGTTCGCCCGACCTCGTCCTCGAAGGGATCTGCACCCACTTCCCCGCCTCCGACGAGCGGGACAGGAGCTTCACCGAAGGACAGATAGCCCGTTTCCGCGATCTCGTCCGCGGCATCGAGGAGGCGGGCATCGACCCAGGCATCGTCCACGCTTCGAATTCCGGCGGACTGCTGCAGTACCCGGAGGCATGGTTCTCCATGGTGAGGCCCGGCATCCTGCTCTACGGCTACTATCCGTCGAAGGAAGTGTCGAGGAACCTCTTCATCAAGCCGGCCATGGAGCTCAGATCCAAGCTCGTCTTCATCAAGAGAGTCGAGGCCGGCTTTCCGGTGTCCTACGGCTGCACCTACAGGACGCCCCGCCCGACCTGGATAGGGACCGTCGCCGCCGGCTACGCCGACGGTTATCCGCGGCTCCTTTCCGGCAGAGGCCGCGTCCTCATCAGGGGCAGGAACTACCCGATCGTCGGAAGGGTGACCATGGACCAGCTCATGATCGATCTCGGCGACCGCCTTGAAGTCGAACGGTTCGACGAAGCGGTCCTCTTCGGCCCGGACCCCCTCGGTCCCGACGCCGAGGAGATAGCGGACAAGGTCGGGACCATTCCCTACGAGATCACCTGCGGTATCAACAAAAGAGTTCCCCGGACCTACGTCGAACCGTAATCTGACTCAACCTCTTTCCGCCCAGATCGAAGCCAGATTCACGACGGTTTCGGCGGCCCGCGTCATGGCGGAAAGCGGCACCCATTCCCTGCAGGAGTGGAAATTCGAACCTCCCGCGAAGACGTTCGGCGTCGGGATGCCGTGCTCCGAGAGGCGGGCTCCGTCCGTACCGCCCCGGATGCTCTCGTGCCTGGGCTCGATCCCGGTCTTCCGGATGGCGTCGTCCAGGAAGTCGACGATCCGCGAGTCCCGGAGAAAAGCCTCCCGCATGTTGAGGTATTGTTTCTCTTCCTTTACCGTCACGGTCCCGCCGGGAAAGGACGCCTCCGTCGCCTTCGCGAATGCGGCGAGCGCCTTGAGCCTGCGCGTCATGTCGGCAGACTCGAAATCCCTGAGGTAGACTTCCAGGACCGCCTCGCCGAGATCGCCTTTGATCTCGATCGGGCAGTAATAGCCGAATTTTCCGTCCGTGGCTTCGGGGCTTTCGGTACGGGGAAGCAGGGACGTGAAATGGGCGGCCATGGACACGGCGTTCACGAGCTTCCCGCGGGCAGATCCGAGATGGACGACCGATCCCTTGAACCGAACCTCCGCCCTGTAGGCGCTGAAGCACTCCGCCTCCACCGTTCCCTGGCCGCTGCCGTCCAGGGTGTAGGCGACCTTGGAACGGACGAGGTCGAAGGGGAAGTGATCCATGCCCTTGCCGGTTTCCTCGTCGGGAGTGAAAAGAACCTCGATCTCGCCGCGGGGGATGCCGGGATGTGAATGGAGCCAGCTCACGGCGGAGACGATGGCGGCGACGCCCGACTTGTCGTCCGCGCCGAGCAGGGTCGTGCCGTCCGAAGTGACGATCGTATCGCCGCGGAATTCGAGAAGGGTCGGATCCTCGGACGGATCGACGGCGACTCCGGCCCCCAGCTCGAGGACGCGGCCGTCGTAGTTCGAGTGGACGAGGGGTTTGACGCCGGTCCCAGGCGCGTCCGACGCGGTATCGACATGGGCCATGAACCCGATGCAGGGGACGTTTCTCCCAGCCGGCAGATTGGAAGGCAGGCGGGCGACCAGAAAACCCCGCTCGTCGACCGTCACGTCGGAAAGCCCGATCTCTCGGAGTTCCTTTTCCAGGAGACGGATGAGTTCCCACTGGCAGTCGGAGGACGGGGTCCTCGATTCCGCCGCGTGCCGGTCCGAAGGCGTGCCGATCTTCGCGTAACGTAGAAATCGATCCAGAAGGGCGGAGGAGAATTCCGGCGAGTAGGGCCGGTGAAGGGTGTTCGTTTTCGCGCTCATGTCGTAAACCTACGCCGGAAGTACATCGAAAGGCAACCTCCGCGGGACCGGCGCCTGCGCTTGTCGCGACGGCGTTCTCGGGACGCGCCCGCGGAGCCGCCGGAGCGGACGGCGTCGATCCGCTCCTTCCCGTATTGCCTTTGTTCGACCTTCGTGATTACATTACTGAAACGTCGGGAAACCCGACCGAGAAACCTCAGGAACCGAGGAGCCTCAGCGCGAACCATCATGAAGAGCCCGCTTCTTTTCCTCCTCGTTCCGATCATGTGGCCGTCCGAAGTCGACAAGAATGCCGGCCGCTCCGCGCAGGCGGCGATTTCGCCCGTACCGATCGTCGAAAACCTTTCCGTCTCGGCCCGTCCCGCCTCCGCGGTGAAAGAGGAACCGATCCGCCAGATATTCTATCATCCGCTCATCGCCTACCCGGAACTCGCCTTCGACGGCGACGAGCATCAGGAACAGATGGACGCCTGGTTCGTGACCACGTCGGAGTTCATCGGAAGCCTCGAAACCTTCCACAAATCCGGTTTCGTCCTCGTGGACATCCGCGAGGCCTACGGCAAGGATGAAAACGGGCGTCCCGTGAAAAGGCGGCTCGGCCTGCCCCCCGGGAAAAAGCCGCTCATCCTGTCCGTCGACGATCTCAACTACTACGAGTACATGAAGCGGAACGGTACCGTACACAGGCTCCTCGTGGACGATTCCGGGCATCTGGCGGAATACACCGAGCTTCCGGGAAGGGGGGGCGAAATCTCCTACGATCGTTCCCTGCCGAACCTTCTCGAGTCCTTCGTACGGCTTCATCCGGATTTTTCGTACAACGGCGCCAGGGGCGTCATCGCGCTCACGGGATACAACGGCGTCTTCGGCTACAAGACCCAGGCGGTCGGAGTTCCGTCCTATCCCAAAGAACGGGACGCGGCGGTCAAGGTGGCGGAAAAGCTGAAGGCGATGGGCTGGTCGTTCTGTTCCCATACCTATTTCCACCGGGACCTCGCCAAGATCTCGCCGGAGACCTTGAGACGGGACACGGAGCGATGGAAGACCGAGGTCGCCTGCATCGTGGGCCGAAGCGACGTCCTCATCTATCCCTTCGGGAGCAGGATGCCCGAAGACGGACCGAACTTCGCCTATCTGCGCAGCCAGGGCTTTTCGATCTTTCTCGGCGCGAGCAACGCTCCCTACGAGAAGATCGCGGCCGACCACATCACCGCCTGCCGCCTTCCCATCGACGGCAACGCTCTCCGCGGACGATACGGCGATCTTTCCCGCTTCGCCGATTTCAGGAACCTGTTCGACGCGACCCGCGGTCTCGCGACGGTGAGGATCGGGCGGCCCGTGCCCCGGCATTGAGACCGGTATCCTAAGATCGGAATTCCTATCATTTCAGTAGTTTTTTCATAAAAAATACTCCTTTTTACAATATTTCCATTCACTACCGGTTTACTCTTGATTTCATCGTATGTTTTCAAGGAGGCACCGGTATGGTGTACAAACGCTCGCCATTTCGAACCCTGAAGACCTGACCTTCGGTTTCTCACGGCATCCCGTAACCAGCCCACGCGGGCTCGTCATAGGAAAAGGAAAGGTCTATCCCGAACTCAACTTCACCCTGCCCCCGATGTCCATCAACCCCGATACCCGGCAGGAGGTCCGGGATCATTACCGCGGAATCGTAACCGACGCTCTCATGCGCGCGGTAGACCTCCATATGGAAGGACTCGTCTTCGAGTTCGAAACCCTCCTCGAGATGACCCTCGACCCCGGGATCGGCACCGAACTCGTGGCGATCATGAACGAGGTCTGCGAGGATTTCTACCGGAAGTACGGCATAAAAAGCGAAATCCGCCTCACCCCGAACGACACACGCGACTTCGAACGGCCGGTGCGCATGCGGACCTCGAAGTACCTCGATTCCATGTTCAAGCTCTTCGAGGACGGGGCGAAAGCCGGGGGAAATTTCCTCTCGATCGAGAGCACGGGCGGCAAGGAAGTCCACGACGAGGCCCTCATGAACTGCGACACCGTGAACATGATCTTCGCCCTCTCGGTGCTCGGCGTGCGCGACATGAAATTCCTATGGAAGCGCATCGTCGACATCGCGAAGAGGACCGGCACCATCGCCGGAGGGGACACGGCCTGCGGGTTCGGCAACACGGCTATGGTGCTCGCCGAGAAGAAATACATCCCTCGGGTGTTCGCCGCGGTCGTCAGAGTCGCGACCGTGGTCCGGACCCTCGTGGCGCTGGAAGAGGGGGCCCTGGGACCGGACAAGGACTGCGGCTACGAAGGGCCCTTCCTCAAAGCCATCACCGGAAGACCTATCTCCATGGAGGGCAAGACCGCGGCCTGCGCGCACTTCAGTCAGGTCGGGAACGTGGCCGCCGCGGCCTGCGATCTCTGGTCGAACGAATCGGTCGCGAACGTCAAGCTCCTCTCGGGCATGGCGCCCACGGCCTACCTCGAGCAGCTGGAGTACGACACGAGGCTCATGAACAAAGCCATTGAACTCGGGACAAGGCCTCAGCTTCAAAAGCTCTTCGTCGAGAGCGACGTCCGCCTCGATCCCCAGGCTCTCGTCCTCGCCCCCGCCTCGGTCGTCGAGATCTCGAAGGCGATCGTTTCCGGCAAGACCTACACGGAGGCCGCCGTGAAGGGCGCGGGAAAGGCTTTGGACCTCATCGAGAACGCGTACAGGGAAGGAAGTCTCGCGCTCGTAGAACGGGAGGCGGTTTATATCGACTCGATTCGGGACGATCTCGCGCGGATTCCGAACGATGAAGGGAAGTTCGTCGATATGGTGATTCCCTTTCTCGATCCGGAAAAAGTGATCCTGAGCGAGTACGGGCTCTGAGGTTTGCGATCGGGCGGAGTTCGCATATAATGCCCTCATGAAACTCCCCTATCGCTGTATCATCATGGATCACGACGACACGACGGTCCTGAGCACACCCCTCATCCACTATCCCGCGCACGTGGAGACGATGAGGAAGATAAGGCCCGGCCGAGAGCCCGTTACCCTGGAGGAATGGTTCAGGAAAAACTTCGATCCCGGAGTCATGGAGTTCCTCAGGAACGGCCTCGGCTTCACCCAGGACGAGATCGAGGAGGAGTACCGGATATGGAGGGACTTCACGACGAGCCGCGTGCCGGACTTCTTCCCGGGCATGCTCGACCTGCTCGCCGCCTTCCGCGAGGCGGGCGGGATCGTGGCCGTGGTCTCGCATTCGGAGGCCGACCTCATCGAGCGCGACTACCTCGATGTTTCGAGAAAGGCGGGGAGGGAACCCTTCGTTCCGGACCGGATCCACGGCTGGACGAGGGAGGAAGCCAAGCGCAAGCCTCATCCTTATCCGGTTCTGGCGATCCTGGAGGAGTTCCGCATAGAGCCGCGGGAGGCCCTCGTCGTGGACGACCTCCGGCCGGGAGTCGAGATGGCGAAGGCCGCGGGCGTCGAATGCGCGGCCGCGGGTTGGGGCCACGACATCGGCGAGATCCGCTCCTACATGCTGGCGCACTGCCGCCGGTACTTCTCCACGGTGGAGGAGTTTCGGGCCTTCGCCCTTCCCTGAGGCGCCCGTCCGGGCAGGCCGGAACGAGCCGCCGAGTTACTTACTGAGCGGGAAAGCGAACTTCGCGTAGATATTGTCCCGGTCGACCGTCGGGTGCTGCTCGCAGTCCGCCCGGAGCGTCTTCACGAGCTTCGGCACCTCCGCGGACACGTAGGCCCGGAGTTCGTCCGTGGACACGAGCCCGTCCTTGTCCGCGTCAGCCGCGGGGGTCCTGAACGCCTCCAGGATCTTGAGCGTGAAGGCGCCCTGCTTCCAACTCACGGATTCGTCCGCCTCGTAGGAATACTCCCCGCCCCGGCTTCCCGAGAACACGATCGCCCCGCTCCGCCGCACGAGGTCGTTGTAGATCCACCGGTCCCGCTCCCCGAGCGCCCGCGCCACCGCCCGCTGCTCCACCGAGATTCCCCGGCTTCCCGCGGCCTCCAGGGACCGCGCCCGGAGTCCCCGCCCGCCCGCGGCGGCCACGGAGACTCCCCCCACGTCCGCCTCGCCCGACTGGCAGGTGTCCATCAGGAAGAGCTTCTTCCTCGGCCCGATCCCCTGCAGAAGATCCTCGATCGCCGAGAATTCCACCGCCATGCTCCGCACGTCCCTCCGTTTCGCGTCCGCGGTGAGGTAATAGTAGGCGTAGTCCGAAGCATCGACCTTCTCCCCCGCCGGGAGTTCCTCGCCGAGGAGCCGGCCCTTCCTATCCACCTGCACCCCGTGACCCGCGATGAACAGCACGAACACGTCGTCGACCCCGGCGCTTTTCAGGAAATCCTTCGCCCCGAGCACGTTCTTCTTCGTCGCCTCCCCGTCCGCGTACACCCGGGTATGCACCTTGCCGTAGGCCCCGCCTTCCATCTTCTTGAACGCCGCTTCCAGGTCCCGCGCGTCCTTCGCCGCGTACCTGAGGTCCGGGATCGCGGGGCTGTCCGCGTAGTCCGACACCCCGAAGGCGAGGAAGTACAGGTCCGGCTTCGAGCCTCCGCCATAGGATACGTACCGGGCAGTCCGAAAGCTCTCGGCGCCTCCCGAGTCCAGGCAGGACACCTCGATCTTGTTCGTCCCCGAGGAGAGCTCGATCCGTTCCTTCACCGCCGCGGTCTTCCCCGAGACGGCCCTGCCTTCCGCTCCGAAGAGCGGCACGTCGTTCACGTACACCTGATACCGCTTGAGTTCACGGCTCTTCGAGCTCAAGGCTACGTCGAGGGAATAAAACTTCCCGTCCTGCCTCTCGGCGGCGATCCTCGCCTCCGGCACCTCGTAGTCCTTCGCGAGATCGGCTTCCGCGATCCCGAGGCGGCGCAGGCGCTTCCTCCACTCCTCCCGGTAGCGGGACACGAGGCCCGCGTCCTTGTTCCCGAGCTTCTCCAGCATGAGGTCCGGCCGGTTGTTCCGCGCCGCGAACTGGTCGATGTTCCACGCCTCCCAGCCCTTCACCATGGCGACGAGTTCCCCCGAGGCGGGACTTCCGTCCCAGTACCCTTCGGGCGTCCAGGTGAGCCATTCCCCCTCCGGCGTCGCCACCGAGGTCGTGAGGAGGTCTCCGGAGGCGACGTCCCAGACCCGGAGCGTCCCGTCCTCGGACACGGAGACGAGCTTCTTCCCGGCATCGGCGAAGGCCAGGCTCAGGACCGGGCCGGTATGACCCTTGAGCTTGCGAACGGCTCCGCCGTTCCAATCCCAGAGCCGGACGATCATATCGTCACCCGCGGACGCCCCGTACCTGCCGTCGAGAGAGAAGGCGACGCCGCGTACGAAAGCGTCCTGGCCATTTTTCGATACGATGCGTTTCTTTTCGACGTCGTAGAGCGTGACTTCCCCTCCTCCGGTCATGATCCGCTTTCCGTCCCGTGAAAGCGCCATGGCGCGAAGCGTCGCGCCGCTCCAATACGAAGGAAGGACGAAAAGCTGTTTTCCGCTTTCGGCGTCCACCACCCGCACGTTCCGTTCGCTCGTCGCGATCGCGATCCTTTTTCCGTCCGGCAGAAACGCCGCTCCCGGCGATATCTCCAGCTTGGCTAAGGGAAAAGACCACGAAACCTTTCCCGTCGCGGCGTCCATGAGCGCCATGCTGCGATCGTCCCTACCGACAAGGACCTTATTTCCGTCCGGCGAGAATACCGCGACGTCGATTCCGCTCCGCTGCTTGAGAAGCGTCCCGATCTCGCTTCCCGAGGCGAGATCCCAGAGGCGGACGGTCCCGTCCCTGGATCCGGAAACCGCCTTCTTTCCGTCGAAAGAAAAAGCGACCGATTCTACTGCGTCCGTATGGCCCCGCAGAGTCCTGAGCGTCTTTCCCGTCATCAGGTCCCAGAGCTTGAGCGTATTATCGAAAGATCCGGTCAGAGCCGTCTTTCCGTCAGGCGAGACCGCGACCTTCGCGATGAGCGGGGCCTTGCCCTTCAAGGTCCTGATCTCCGCGCCGGAAGCGAGGTCCCAGAGCTTGAGGGACAGATCGCGGGAGGCGGAAAGGACGCTCTTCCCGTCGGGCGAAACCGCCAGCGCATAGACCCAGTGCCCGTGCCCCCGGAAGGTCTTGAGCGCCTTCCCCGTGGCGTGGTCCCAGAGTTTCACGGTCTTGTCGTAGGAGGAGGAAAGCACGCCCTTCCCGTCCATCGTGAAGGCCGCGAAGGTGATAGAGTCGTCGTGGCCCCGGAGTCGCGAGTTCGGGATCTCGCTCCCCGACTCGAGGTCGAAGAGGGCGATGAAATCGTTCTTGGCGCTGGCCAAGGCCGAGCCGAAGCTGCCGAGGACGGTCCTGCCGTCGGGCGAATAGGCCACGGAATAGGCGCGGCGGTTCATGACCGGGAAGGTCTTGAGGAGGCCGCCGTTTTTGAGGCCGAAGAGGTTCATGCCCTTCTCGTCCGATCCCGTGAGGAAGGTGAGGCCGTCGGGAGCGAGCTCCGCGCAGTTGAGGATGTCCTTCACCTCGAACTGCCGAACGATCTTCCCCGAGGCGCGGCCGAGGACCCGGACGACGCCGAAGAGATCGACCGAGAAGACGGACGCCTCGTCCCCGGGGATGAAGGCCGCCTTGATGATGCTGCGGGGCTTTTCGCCCTTGTAGGCCCAGAGCTGCTTCCCGGTCTCGGCGTCCCAGAGCCGTACGGTCTCGTCTTCGGAGCCCGACAGGACCTGCCTGCCGTCCGGGGAAAAGGCGAGAGTCTTCACCGATTCGCCATGGCCACGGAACTGCCTGATTTCCTTACCCGAGGCGAGATCCCAAAGGATGATCGCGTTGTCCGAGCCGCCCGAAATCGCCCTCTTCCCGTCCGGGGAAAAGGCGACCGCATGGATCGAGTCCGAGTGTCCCCGCTGGAGGACGAGTTCGGGCCGGGAAACGGCGTCCTGGGCCGAAAGGACCTGGGCGGCCAGCAGGAAAACGAGCGCCGAGGCGGCACCGAGGAAACATCCGGAGCGGCCTGAAAAGGCGCATTTCAAGGTGAGAGACGGAGAACGTTTTCGCATGATGAGACCCCGATAATCTGATAGTTTTTATCTTGCAGGAAGATCCCGCTCGTTTTTTCATGCAGGCCGCGACGGAAAGACGGATCGCAGCCTGATCGTGCATGATTTTAGCACGATTTTCCGAAAAGACACATCACCGGAACGGACGCCTCCTTCGCCGCCCTCGCCGCGGCCACGGGAAACGCCGTCGTAACCTTCGACAAGGGATTCAGGAGATTCGAAGGAGTCGAGGTCGAAATCCCGGAGTGAGCCGCTTCTTTTCCCGTGCTTACAGTTTCTCGTCGGCCCCTCGGTCGTAGGAACCCGCCGGGCGGGCGTCGCCGTCGATGTCGGTTGTCACGTTCCCGTAGGCCGCGGTTCCTGATGACGACCTCGCTCGCCGCGCTGATGCCCTGAAGATAGATCCCGAACGGGCCGACGGTTCCCGAGGTTCCCGTATTGGTCACGAGGATGATATTGCCCTTCACGGCCAGCGAGGTGTCGACGGCCGGGGCGTCGGAGCGCGAGATCCCGTAGGCCCTCATCGAGTTCGCCGTCGTCCCCGAGCAGGCCACGGCGATGGAATGGGCTGTCGTGGTCGTATACTCGCTATTCTCGATGGTGAATCCTTCGAGGACGTCGGCGTTCGTGAGCGCGGCGTCCGAGACTGAAACCAAGTTCCCCAGGGTACTGCTCGAGATCTTGGTCTCGTTCGCCGTGAAGTCGCGCGAGGCGAAGTCGGCGGAGTATCCGCCCGGGAGGGATATTCCCCCGATCATGGAGATCGTCTCGGTGATCGGATGCGTCCCTCCGGCGACCCGGACCGAGCTCAAGTTCTTCGCGTCCGCGATCGAGGGCCCGGCGACGATCGTGTTCACGGGGTGGTCCGGCGAGAGGCCGGAATCGGAGACGCTCCCCGCCGCCGAAACATAGACGGAGTCGTCCGGGTCCGTGACCGAGAAACGCAGCCGGGGGACGACCACGGCGTTCTGACCTGAAACGGTTATGCCGACCGCCACGGCGACGCCGCCCGAGTCCAGCGTAACGGCCGAACCGGTCACCGATGCAGCGTCCAGCGTCTTGTTGAACGTGACGGTGATCGAGGGTTTCAAATCGTCGACTACCGCGTTCTCGGCTATGCTGAAGCCCGTGAGCGCGAAGACGGCGTTCGCACCGCCGTCTGAATCGTCGGTATCGTCGTCTTCCGAAACCTTGAGTTCATTACAGGAAGCGAAAGCGAAGAACGCAAGGACCGGAAACAGAGGGAACAGCTTCTTCATTCATTGAACTGCGCAATATTTGATTGTCCCGTCGCGAACAGGCCGGAAATCGAGGGCCTACCTTGCGACCGCTTGCATCATCTTCCTCTTCGCGGCTACAGTAGCGACCGTATGGAACCGAAAAACGACGGACACCGATCGGGAAGGCTCAAGATCGGCGACCACTGGAACGCCATTTCCATCATCGCCCTGTCCCAGAACAACCCCCTCAAGGCCATAGCCGAGTTCGTGGAGAACTCCATCGACGCGGGAGCGAAGAACGTGACGGTCGTCCGCGGCAAGCAGAAGGGCGACTACTACCTCAAGGTGATCGACGACGGCGAGGGAATTTCGGACTTTTCCTACGTCGCCACCCACATCGGAGACTCCATCAAGCGGAAGCTCAAGAAGGACGGGGCCAAAGGCATCCAGGGCGAGTTCGGCATCGGCCTCCTCAGCTTCTGGACCGTGGGGGAGGAACTCGTCCTCACCTCCACGGGCAAGGACGGCGTCGCCCGAAGGATGAAACTCGTGAAGGGAAACCCGGCCTTCTCGGTGCGGGAAGTGCCGACGCTCTTCCAACAGCGGGGGACGGAACTCCACGTCCAGCCCATCCTCGCCGGGGTCCGCCAGCTTTCGGGGGAAAAGATCCAGAATTACCTCGCCTCCGAGCTCCGCGACCGGATCGGGAAAAGCGGAGTCCGGGTGAGGATCGTGGACCGCGCGACGCACAAGGAAATGACCGTCGAACCGCGCAAGTTCCACGGGACCCTCCTCCACAACCTTCCGGACCCCGTGAATCCTCTGGGCGACGTGTATGTTGAACTCTATCTGTCGCATCCGTCCGCCGAAAACGCCGTCGGTCTCTACAAGGGCGGCACGCGCATTCTGCCGGACATCACCTCCGTGGACCGCTTCAAGAAATTTCCCTGGACATCGGAATACCTCGAGGGGATCATCGACGCGAATTTCCTCCAGCTCACCCCGGGCACGCGGGACGGCGTGGTCTTCGACTCGGCCTTCGAGTCGCTCTGCGTGTCCCTGGAAGCGATGGAGGAAGCGCTCGCCGAGCGCATCCGCGAACAGCAGCGGGCCGAAGAGGAGGAGGCGAGCAAGGCCATCCTCCACAAGGTGACGCGGGCCCTCAAGGAAGCCTTCCTCCTCCTGCCGCAGGAGGACTACGGTTGGCTCAACGTCCAGAGCAAGACCAGAGCCCACAGGCCGGAGACCGGCGCGGGCCCGGAAAGCGCAGGAGAGGGCGCGGAGGGTGAAGCCTCCTCCGGCACGCCGGCGGAAACGCCGATCCCCGGAGAGGATCCCGTCCTTGCGACCGCGATCGCCGACGAACGGAGCGACGCCGCGGATCAGAAGGAATTCTTCGATTACGCGGGCCCGCTCTTCAGCTTCACCGTGTCGCCGGTCTCGGCGATCGTCGGTGTCGGCGGCAAACGGAAGCTCCGCGGAGTCGCCCGGGACAAGTCGCGCCGAGTCATCGAGAGCGGCGTCGAGTACTCCTGGAGCATCCTGGAAGGAGGCGGAAGCCTGGACGCTACGGACGCGGAGTACGTGGAGTTCACGGCGCCGCAGGAACCTGGCCTCGTCATCATCGAAGGAAAAGCCGTCCAGGAAAGCGAGGAGAAAAGCGCCCAGGCCGCGATCACCGTGACCGCGGAGCTGCTTCCCGAGAGGGGGCAGGAAGACTCGCGGCACCGGAAGGGTCTTCCCGGCTACACCTACCGGAAGGCCCCAGGCGAGCTCTGGAGGTCCCGCTACGATCGGGACAACTCCCTCATCGTCATCAACAACGCGCATCCCGACTTCATCTTCGCGGCCCGCCACGGCGCCACGAAGCTCCGCTACATCGTCCGGCTTTTCGCGAAGGAGCTCGTCCTCGCGAACTTTCCCGAAGCCTCCAAGGAGGACATCCTGGAACGCATGGTCGAACTCACATTGTACGCGGAAGAAAACCTGAAGTAGAGGAAGGAAATAGAAAGCGGCTTGGCGCGCAGCAGAAGAGGGAAAAAATATTCTTTTATTTATTAGTATTTTAGTAATATTAATAGTATACTCGAGACAACGATCTTTCCGTTCGGAGGCAAAATGAAAAAGATCTTTTTCAAAGCCGCCTTGACGGTTCTTTCGATCGTGCTTTTCTCCGCCTGCACTTCATCCGGATCGGGAGAATCCGTTCCCGGCGCAACCCCCGCACAGCTCGTCGGCTCGTGGGTGAAAGTCTTCGACTCGACCTTCGAGTTCGTCCAGGACCACGGTTCGGACGCCATGGTGTTCGAGTTCACGGATCCCAACGGGTATCTCGTCGTATTCTATGAACAGACCCAGCAGACCTGGGAGGGCGGGCAGAAGGGAACGTACGCTGTCTCAGGAAGCAATCTTGTTCTGAAACCTACCGAACACTGGGACACGAACTCGTGGTCGAACACTGACGGCAGCTCGAACTGGATCAACGACCACAGCGATTATCCCGTCCTCCCCTTCGTCCTGTCCGGAAGCACCCTGACGGTGACCTTCCCCTTCGCGATCCCCAACAACTCTCAGGTCGTGCTCGCAAAAACGTCTTTCAGCCGCCGCGCCGAACTCGTCGGAGTCTGGACAACCGCTGCTTCGGATCAAGAGCTCTCGTTCAACGCCGACGGGACATTCATCCTGGACGCAGGCGGAGCCGGAGACCTCGCGGGCTCGAACTGGAACGCATCAGGAACCGAATCCGGTCACATCCGCTTGACGACGAACGACACGACGGCCCATCTCGTGCCCTATACCCTCGTCGACGGCGTCCTGACGACGAGACCGGGAACGGCGTCGGAGAAGGTTTTCATGCAGGCCTGGCCGATCTGAGGATTCATTGGGGGAGGAACGGCCGGCACGAGGCCCCTCCTCCCCCGCGTTCGGCCGCCCCGACGGCTGTTGTTTCTCCGCATCCCGGAGTATGATGCCGCATGCGCCGTCACGAAGAATCAGCCCTTCCTTTCATTGCTTGAGTTCCGGCCCCTCGAGGCAGGGACGCCCTCCTCGCGGGTGAACGCTTCTCGCGGCTCGAAACGCGCCTCTCCTTCGTGCCGAAGCGGGTAGGCATGCTCCACGGCTTCTGCGGCTGGTTCGAGGCCGACCTCGGAGGAGGCGTCGCCTTGAGCGCCTCGCCCTACTCGCCGCCGACGATCTGGCGGCAGGTCTATTTCCCCCTGGAGGGAGCGGTCCCCGTGGAACCGGGAAGCGCGATCGAGGTCGACTTCGGCATCGTGGTCGAGCCGGAGGAGAAGGCCCACTTCCGCTGGAACACGGAGGTAATGCCGACGGGAGGCGGGGAAACGGCGAGGTTCAGGCAGTCGACGCTCCGGAGCTACGGGCCGTGTTAAATCGAAGAATTCCTCCGAAGATTACGCAGAGGAACGCAGATCATTAAAAGAGGTAAAACATCGGCCCATCTTCTCTTCCCATCAGTGTAATCAGCATAATCTACGGATTCTCCGTTTCCCAGGCTTCACACGCCTTGACGACGGTTGGAAGCCGCCCTATAGTTTTCCCGTTATGGGAAGCGTCTATCTCCGTGAATTCCTCACCCTCGCGGTGGTTCATTTCCTCGCGGTCGTTGCCCCGGGGGCCGACTTCGCCATGGTAGTGAAGCAGAGCTACGTCTACGGCAGGAGGACTGCCATCCTCACGAGCGTCGGCATCGGCCTCGGCATGCTGCTTCACTTCGCCTACACCCTGGTGGGCCTCGGCATCGTCATCTCCCAGTCCATCCTCCTCTACAACGCGGTCAAATTCCTGGGAGCGGGCTACCTCTTCTACCTCGGCGTCAGGTCGATCCTGGCGAAGAAATACGCCGCGCCCGTCGCCGCCGGAGCCGCGGACGACGGAGTCCGGGCCTCCCCCGGCGCGGGGGAGAACCTTCCCTCCGCCCGGAGAGCGGTGTGGGCGGGCTTCCTCGTGAACGCCCTCAACCCCAAGGCGACGCTTTTCTTCCTCTCGATCTTCTCGGTCATCGTGAGCGCCTCGACGCCGGTCGTCTACCAGGTCGGCTACTGCGTCTGGATCTTCTTCGTGCAGATCGCGTGGTTCTCATTCGTGTCCCTCGTCTTCTCCCACGGCGCGGTGCGGGCCCTCTTCGGCCGCTGCGGGCACTGGGTGGAACGCGTCATGGGAGCGGTCTTCATCTACCTCGGCGTGCGGCTCGCCCTGAGCTCGAACAAGTAGGAGGTCCCTCATGCAGTACCTCGATTTTCGAAGCGACACCGTGACGAAGCCCAGCGAGGCCATGCGAAAGGCGATGGCCGAGGCCGAGGTGGGCGACGACGTCTACGGCGACGACCCGACGGTCAATCGTCTCCAGGAACTCGGCGCCGGAATGCTCGGCAAGGAGGCAGCCCTCTACGCATCGAGCGGAACGCAGACGAACCTCCTCGCCCTCCTCACCCACTGCGGCCGCGGGGACGAGTACATCGTGGGGCAGGACGCCCACACCTATAAATTCGAGGGCGGCGGCGCCGCGGTCTTCGGTTCCGTCCAGCCCCAACCGATCGAGTTCGAGCCGGACGGAAGCCTCGACCTCGCGAAGGTCGAGGCGAAGATCAAACCCATCGACATCCATCACGCGGTCACGAAACTCCTCTGCCTCGAGAACACCCAGGGAGGCAAGGTGCTTTCCCTGGACTATCAGGCCAAGGCCGCGGAGTTCGCCCGCAGGAAGGGGCTCGCGATCCACCTCGACGGAGCCCGGATCTTCAACGCCGCGGTCAAGCTCAAGGTCGACGTGAAGGAAATAGCGAAGCACTACGACACTGTCTCGGTCTGTCTTTCCAAAGGGCTCGGCGCTCCGGTCGGGTCGATCCTCTGCGGGCCGGCGGACTTCGTCAAGCGGGCCAGGCGCTGGCGCAAGGTCCTGGGCGGAGGCATGAGGCAGGCCGGCATCGTGGCCGCTGGCGGCATCTACGCCCTGGAGCACAACGTCGCGCGCCTCGCCGAGGACCACGAAAACGCGGCCTTCCTCGCGAAGGAGCTTTCCGGACTCGAAGGACTCGAGGTGCTCCCGCACTCCGGCGAGACCAACATGGTCTTCCTCCGTTTCGTCGCCCGCGGCTCCGTTCCGGCCGCCGACACCTCGGCTCTCGCCTCCTTCCTGAAGGCGCGCGGCATCCTCGTCAACGACCGCAATCCGCTCCGTATCGTGACCCACCTCGACACGGACCGCGCCGCGGCGAAGACCCTCGCCGAGGGAATCCGCGACTTCATAGGGGGGCGGCATTGAAATCGCCCAAGGAATCGGGCCTGGACCGTGCCATCCTCAGGAAGCTTGCCCCCGGCCCGCTTAGAGAATTGGCCGAGAAGGCCCTGGAAGACGAGGAACTTCACGCCTACCAGGAATACGCCAACATCGTCTCGATCAAGCGGCTCGGCTACAACGACCACGGTCCGGTCCATATGCGCAAGGTGGTGCTCAACGCACTGACCCTCGCGGACCTCCTCCACCGGGCGGGAATCCCCTTGAGCCTCGAGACCGAGGAGATCGGCTCCTACGAAGACAGCCTGACTTCGATCTTCCTCGCGGGCATGCTCCACGACATCGGCATGTCGGTGACCAGGACGAACCACGAGGAGTTCGCCGTCTACCTCGGCAGGCCGCTCCTCGACCGTTTCCTCCTCGCCCGATACCCGGACGACGTGCGCATGCGGGTCATCGTCGGCTCGATGGTCACCGAGTGCGTCACCGGTCACATGGGTCTCGTGAGGATCAACAGTCTCGAGGCGGGAATCATCCTCATCGCGGACGGCTCCGACATGGAAAAGGGCCGGGCGAGGATACCGATGATGATCTCGACCGAAGCGAAGGTCGGGGACATCCACAAGTACTCCTCCTCGGCAGTCGAGCGGATCGACATCGAAAAGGGCGACGAGCGGCCCATCAAAATCACGGTTCACATGTCCACGAACGTCGGCTTCTTCCAGGTCGAGGAGGTCCTCTTCCCCAAGCTGATGATGAGCCCCATCAAGCCCTACATCGAGCTACACGCCGGCGTCATCGGCGAGCCGATGAAGAAGTATCTCTGAGGCCGCCGGGTCGGCCAGGATCGTCCAACGTCCATTTAACGCGATTCTCACGAAAAATAAACACGAACAGGTTTTCCTGACAGGGATTCGAAACCCCTTCCTCAAGGAGAAGCCATGAATTTACCGGTTTGGGCTTGGTACCTCGCCGCATACGGATACGCCCTGATCGCAGGGCATCACTTCGCCGACGTCGCGATCCACGGATTCGACCCTCTCTCGGGAGTCAAAAAGATCAGAAAGCCGGCGGGAAAGGACGCGGCGCAACGGAACCTGTTCCTTCGCTGTTCGGCCGTTCTCGGCACGCTGGAAAGGTTCATGTATCTTTCCTGCCTATTGCTCGGGCATCCGGCGTTCATCGCCGTGTGGCTCGCGGTGAAGTTCTTCGGATCGCGAAAAAAAATCAGGAAGTCCGGAATCGGGCACGTCGCGGTCCTCATCGAGACCGCCCTGTCGCTCATCTTCTCGGCGGCCGGCTGGCTCCTCTTCAAGTTCGGTTCTGAGGGAGACCTTCCCGGCGCGGGTACGGCCGCGGGTCTGAGCCTCGCCGCGGGTTTCTTCGTACGCCTGGCCGGGCGAGCGATCGCCGACGCCGAAGCGGAACGAGCGTAGAACGACGTTCTCGAACGATAAAGCGCGGAATGCATTAATTCCTGATAAATTTGATAATATTCATTGCCTTCGCGCCCGCTCCGCAGTATCGTTACCCTATAGGGGAGGTACGGCATGGGTGAACGATCCGTGGTTCTGCGCCTCACTCTCGTTCTGGTCAGTCTCCTTTTTCAATTCCTGGGCCTGGTGTTCTTCTTCGGATTCGGCTTCGTTCTGATCCTCGGCGTCACCGGCGCGGTGAAATCGACGACGGGACTGCCCCCCCTGGGCCGGGCCGTGCTCCCGGTCGCGGCCGGCTTGGTCCTTTTCGTCATGGGACGCGCCGCATGGTCGGCCCAGAAACGTCTCGGGAAATACCTCAAAGCCTACAAGGAAAAGCTGAAAGCCTCGGGAAAGGAGGACTTCGCATCTTTCGTTCCTTTCTACGGATCGTACGATTACTACCTCATCTACGACTATACGAATCTCTTCTTGAACACCCTCATGAAGGACGTCGAGCGGTACCGCGATCCTAATTCACCGGTTCACATAGAGGAGATGGGACGACGCGAAATCGTCGGAGCCAAGGCGCATTTCATCAGGGAACTGCCCGAGGGCTTTCTCATTTTCGGGCGTTGGAAGGAACAGCCGGGAACGATCTTCAACATCAACGACAAGGTCAACCGCATCGTGAAGGGAAGGGAGGCTGTCACGGCCCTCTTCAACATGGTGGAGCTTCCTCGGTCGATGAGCTTCATCGCGATGATTCTCTTTTTCTTCCCGTTTCACGAAAAGCTGTTGTATGCCTGGTTCATGGGGCGAAAGAAAAAAAGTCCCGTGACGCCGCTGAACGTAAGAGGATAAAAACCCTATCGGGAGCGGAAACAGGCGGTTTTCCGGAATCTCCGATTGCGAAAAACAGTCCTTGAGGGTTACACTCACCGGGTAATGAAAGGAATGTACCGCCATCTGGTCTGGCTCCTCAGGGGAGTGAAGGTCTTCGCCCTCGTGGGCAAGAGCGGGACCGGAAAGAGCTTCAGGGCCAAGCTCCTCGCGCAGAAATACGGAATCGAACTCATCGTGGACGACGGTCTCCTGATCCGGGACCAGAAGATCCTCGCGGGCAGGTCCTCGAAGAAGGAAAAGGCCTACATGGCGGCGGTGAAGACCGCCCTCTTCCACGACAAGGACCACCGCAAGGAAGTCAGGCAGTGCATCGAGCGGCAGAGGTTCAAGCGCATACTCGTAATCGGGACCTCCGAAGGCATGGTCCGGAAGATCGCCATGACCCTCGGCCTCCCGGCTCCCACGAAGATCATCCAGATCGAGGAGGTGGCCACCCAGGAGGAGATTCAGACCGCCCTCCATTACCGGAACGTCCACGGGAGGCACGTCATCCCGGTCCCGTCGATCGAGGTGAAGCGCAACTATCCGAAGACGATGGCGGACTCGATCAAGATCTTCCTCAAGCAGCAGTTCGGCCTCGTGAATCGCCCCCAGGTGTTCGAGAAGACCGTGGTCCGGCCGGAATTCAGCAAGAAGGGGATGGTCACCATCTCCGAGGCAGCCCTCACCCAGATGATCCTCCACTGCATCCAGGAATACAACAACCAGGTGAAGCTGAAAAAGGTCACCATAAAGAACGACGAAACCGCCTACCACATCGAACTGTCAATCGCCCTTCCCTACGGCACGGAGCTGGTGACGAGCATCTACGAGATGCAGAAATACATCATGGAGAGCATCGAACGGTTCACGGGAATCATGATCGGGGAATTGAACGTCACTATCGACAGTATTACCTAAACCTGCCGATAATATGGAAATGCGGAAATCGAAAAAAGGAGGATTACCGATGAAAAAAGCCACGATTCCTGCCTGCTTCATTTTCCTCTTCACGGTCGCGGCGCTGTCCGCTCAGACGCCGGCAATTCATGAAGCGACGACGGCGCATTACCGCATATACTCCGAAATTTCCGAGAAGGACGCCCAGGATACCGGGAAGACCCTGGACGCACTTTTCAATCTTTTCAACTACGTGTTCCATTTCGAGACCGACACGCTGAAATCGAAACTGAGGGTGCGCGTGCTCGCGGACAAGAAGCGCTACGACGAGCATCTCGTCCGGGTCCTTGGCCAGACCCGCGACGACTTCATCTATCTCCATTACGCGGACATGGAAAAGAGCGAGCTCGTCGCCTTCTCCACCGATCCCGAATCGTTCCGGGAATCGTTGAACCATCAGGCTTTCATCCAGTTCATCCGCGCCTTCATCCCCAATCCGCCGCTCTGGCTCCGGGAAGGCTTCGCCGTCTTTTTCGAAAAAGTCGTCTACAATCCCCAAACGGCCCAGGCCGAGTACAAGGAAAACCTCGCATGGCTCGACACGCTGAAGGCAATCAAGGCGAAAGGCGGGAACGCGGGTCTCATGAGCCTCGGCGACATGCTCGGCATGACCACGGAAAAGGCCAAGGAAAGGATCGATGTTTTCTATCCCCAGGCCTGGGGGATGGTCTCCTTCCTCGCGAACTCCAACGACAAGGACCACACCCGCATCCTCTGGGACTCCATGAGCGCTCTGAAACCGGACGCGGACCTGGACCAGAATGTTTCGGCCGTATACCGCAAGGCGTTCAAGTGGTACGACGAAGGGAGGCTGGCCGACGACTTTCTCGATTACCTTTCCAACAGGAAATCGTTCAGGACCCTGGTGCAGGAAGGAATCGACCATTACTCGAAGAACGAACTCGACAAGTCGGAGGAGTCCTTCGTAGGAGCGTCAGAACTCGAGGACGAGAGCTATATTCCCTATTACTACCTCGGGCTCATCAATTACAGCCGCAAGAATTTCTCCGTGGCGGAACACTATTACAAGCAGGCGATGGAGAACGGCGCACAGCCTTCTCTCGTATTCTACGCCTTGGGGGTGAACTCCTTCGCGGCCAACAGGTTCGACGACGCCAGGAACTACCTGAACAAGACCAAGGAACTCGACGCGGCGTATGCGGAAAAGGCGGACGATCTTCTCAAGAGGATACAGAAATAGGGGCTTCTCTCAGTTCGCCGTCAAAGGCCGGGGATGTCGGGGCTGCGGGTTTCGCGGCCCTTTCATCTTCGGCTTTTTTTTGCGGAAGAGGGAAACGACCGCGATGTCCACGTCCTTGTTCGAGGGAACGAGGGGGTGAAGGAATTCCTTCACGGCGTGGTAATAGTCCTTGAACATGAGCTTTTCGTTCCCGTGGCTTTTCGCGAGGTCCTCGAGATAGTCCTTCACGAGGGGAGCGAGGAGCTTATGCCTTTCAATCGATTCGTAGATGGACTCGTCCAGACCCTTCATGGTCTTGAAAAACCTTTCCTTGAAGTCCCCCTTGCCGAGGGCCTCCGCGAGGCGCGGCATCATGTGCCGGAGAAGGCCGTACTCGTAGAGGGCCTTAAGGATGACCGAGGAGGATCCGCATTGGAGGATCTTGAAAAGCTCTTCGGTGAGCCGCGACGAGGAACAGGGACCGAGCAGGTCCGCTTGGCTGCGAATCTTCCTTCGGGTGAAGAAAGGGATCTTGAAATCCAGGGACGCGGCGTACTTGACCGCCCGGATCATCCTCACAGGATCTTCCTCGAAGATCCTCTTGAGCGGAATGAGCGGTTTGATCTTTCGTTTTCTGAGATCCTTGACGCCGCCTATGTAGTCGATGAGGATCTCGTCGATGGGACAGTAGTAGAGCGCGTTGAGAGTGAAGTCCCTCCTCTGCACGTCCTCCTGAATTGTCCCGAATTCGTTGTTCGATTCGGCGTCCAGGGCGCGGTACGTGGACACTTCGATGATCTTTTCCTTGAAGTACACGTGTACGAGCCGGAAGCGCTTCCCGATGATCCGGGAATTCCGGAAAAGGCGTTTGATCTTGCGCGGATGGGCGTCCGTGACGACATCGAAATCCTTGGGCTTCTTGCCCACGAGAAGATCGCGTACCGCGCCGCCGACGATGAAAACGCTGTGTCCGGCCGATTTCAGCCGCACGGCTATCCTCACCGCGTCCGGATCTATGTCGGACCGCCTGATGTTGTGTTCTTTGGCGGTGTAGATTTCCGCGCGTTTCAGCGGTGAGCCTTTATTCGATGCACTGTAACGAACCAGCAACGATGTTCAGTCCTATTTTTTCGTGTTCGATTCGCACGCGGGATTCATACTCCGCGGCTTGCTGCGATGTATGTCGATTGTTCAGTATAAGGAATTCCCGGAAAATTGGTCAAGAGCGGCGAAACAACCGTTTTCGGGGGCGGTTAACCGGAGCCTGCCCCGAGGCTCGTCGCGCGGACGCGCCGAGAGAGCCCCGTGAGTCAAAGCCCCCGAAAACGGTTGTTTCGCCTTACGAGGGGGACGCTATGAGGCTCGCCGCCTCAAGGAGGCGGCGAGGGTGGGCGAAGCGGAGGCACGGGGAGGGACGAGGGTGTGGGACGCTCGGCCGTCGGGAGAAGATTCGAAGCGAGGCGGTTTTCCTGACGCGCGCCGATAGGAGTACGGCGCGAGTGGTTTGACTGGGGACGGAGGAGCGGCGGACGAGGCGAGGGAGGGGATGTACCGTATTATGAAGCACCTAATCGTTTCATTTTCATCCTATCGCTATGGTTTCTAGTAGACGAGGGACGGAGGAACGGGGCGCCAAGAGGTGGGTTCCAAGATGGTGATGAGGGACGGAGGAGCTATAGCTATAATACTGAAGTTGAAGCAGCAACTGCTGAATTGTCGTAAAGAATGGTATGAGAAAACCTCGTATTCTTCTCGAAGACGGAATGTATCATGTCGTCGCTCGGGCCAACAGGCAGGAGTTCATCCTGAATTCCGATGAAATCAAGTCCATGTTCATGGATGTTGTCCGCAGGGCGAAACTGAAATTTCGCTTCGATATCCAGAACTTCTGCATCATGAGCAATCACTTCCATTTCCTTATGAAGCCGGGAAAAGGAGAAAACCTGTCCAGGATCATGCAATGGATCCTGTCGGTTTTCGCCCTGCGGTTCAACAAACGCTTCGCCTGGCACGGCCACGTCTGGTACGACCGCTTCAAGAGCAGGATCGTAGACGGATTGAGGGAATTTATCCATGCCTTCTGTTACATCGCCGAGAATCCGATCCGTGCAGGTATAACAAGGTTTCCTTGGGAATACCGCTTCAGCGGAGTGAACTGCCTACGCAACCTTGACTTCGACCTCATAGAAGAGCCTTCTCCAGTCTTGAGGTTGATGACTCCTTCCCTGTGTACGCCCTTTTTGCTTACCTGAACCCGGTCAGTGAACAACCTTCAGCCTGCATTGCGAGATTTTATTCATCGAAGAAACGGTACAGAACGCGGTCAAGCCGGTGGAAAAGGAACTGCAGCACTCCTACAAGCTCCGAAGATCCGGAGAAGTGAAAGACCCAGGTCGAAATAAGTGTTGCGTCTTTCATGAAATTCTTCAAAATAGCCGTCCCGGAAAAGACTATTCCCTTTTCGTGCGAATGGGACGAACAGCTCGGGGCCGTCGTGCTGAAGGAAGAGAAGACGGAATAGCGGTTTTTTCGTCCCCGAGCTTCCTCCGTCCCTATTGGTGGGACGGAGGCAGGAAGATTCCTTCACCTGCGGCGGTTGGTTCGGGCGATGGCCTTGAGCCGCTCGAGGTCCGCCCAGGTGAAACCATCCCACTCCATCGGGAAGAAGGAATTGTCATGGAAGAGCGGCTCGTCAGCCAAAGGATATCGGGAGAGGCGAAGGCAATCCTCCCAGAGCGACGAGCCCGGGACGGGGGAGAATTCGGCGAGCCTCACTCGGAGGCCAAACCTCAGGGCGTAGTGGATCGAATCCTCGGTTTCGTCCGCCCGCTGCCCCGGTAAGCCGGCCAAAATATAGACGGAGAGAGACTCCCCGGGGAAGCCCGCGGAGAGGAGAGCGTCGACCGCGGCGGGAAAGCTCTCAGGGAGGAACTTGCCGTCGTGGGCTTCGTGGAAGTCCGCGGAGGCGCTCTCGAAGCCGAGCCTGACGTCCCGGAATCCGGCGTCGCGAAGGAGAAGAGCGGTCCGCCGATCGATGTACCGCACGTGGACCGCATTCGGGAGGTAGAACAGCGGGCCAGCCCCTGCCGGCCTTTGATCGGCCGGACCGTAGGTCTCGATCACCCGATCGAGGAAAGGGAAGAGGATGTCCTCCCTGCGGACGAGAAGGGCGTCGTCGTAGAAGGCGAAATTCAGCGTGCCCAGGGTTACGGAGTCCCGAAGTGCTCGGAACAGGGAATCCGGGTCGCCAGGTTCGAAATTCGGTGTAATCCGGTGCGACGCGCAGTAATCGCAGCGGAAGGGACAGCCAGCGTTGAGCCTGAGGACCTCGGCGTCCCGGAAAACCCCGGGTACGTGAAGAGGCGCCGAAGGCAAGCGTCCTCCGGGGGACGGCAGGCCGAGGCCGGTCAGGATCGAGCGGAGTTCAGGCTCGGCCTCCCCGCGGACGACGAAATCCGCCCCCGTAGCGCGGGCGCAATGCTCCGGCATGAGCGATGCGTAGATCCCGCCGACTGCGAGCGGTACCCGGGGGAAAACCGACCTGCAGGTCCGGGCCGCCTCACGGGCGCCGAGATACCAGTAGGTCATGCCCGTGGAAAGGAGGATGAGGTCGGGCTGCCTTCCGCTGCCGCCTGCGGCCTCGATCGCTGCCCTGAAAGACTCGGGGATCATCCCGTACCTCGCGAAGGGCCGTTCACGCACGCCGGCCACCGAAGAGGGGGCGGGCACGACTTTGCGGAAGAACTTCCCGGTCCCGTCCGGCTTGCGTTTCGGCGCGCCGAGGATCGCGGCCGAAGCCGGATCTTCGTAGTCGAGGCCGTTCACGAAGACGACGTCCCAGCCGGAGTCGGCGAGCCACTTCCCGATTCTGAGCAGTCCATAGGGCTTGAGGAAAAGATCGTAGAGGGCGTAGTCGTAGACGGGCGGCTGGACGAGCAGCGCTTTGGGAGAGTCAGGTCCTTTCATCGTCCGGAAAGGGAGAGCATCCAGCGGGCGGCCTCCGCGTGATGCGTGGGCTCGGTCAGGGTGGAGAGGGCCTCGTCCGTCTCCGAGGGGGAGAGTTCGTCGAAGTTCCCAGCCAGGAGGTGCGCGACGAAGTCCTTGCCGAATTCGGGATGACCTTGAAAGGTCAGGACGTGGTTTCCGATCGTGAAGCCCGCGAAGGGGCAATGGTCCGCCTCCGCGAAATTCTCCGCCTCTTCAGGGAGCCTCGTCACCTGGTCCCCGTGGCTGTAGGCGAGCTTGAACCCGGATTCGGGGAAACGCGCGGCCGCGCGTTTCCCGACGATCCTCGCCGAACGGATTCCGGAGCCCTTCCCGTCCGGAAACTTTTCGGCCCTTCCCCCCAGGGCCTGGGCTATCATCTGATGGCCGAAGCAGATTCCCGCGAGACTCGCCCTGCGCCGATGCGCTTCGCGGATGAAGCCGGCCAAGGGCTCGATCCAGGGGAGCGAATCGTAGACCCCGGCCCTGCTTCCCGTCACGACGAAGAGATCGTCGCAAGCAACCCCGTCGCCGGAAAACGAGGGAAGCTCGCGGTCATAGGCCCGGTAGGTCCGATATTCGAGGCCGGGTTGCACGGAATCGAACAGGTTCTCGAACATCCGGGAATAGGACGGAATCGACGGAGGAAGGATGCCCTCGAAGACGTCGCAGAGAAGTAGGCGGACGATCATGGGGCGATCATATAGGGACGGAGGGTTCCTGGGCAAGTCCGACGGAGTTTTTCCCGCCGCGAACCGCTCCGTCCTCCGCTGCCTTGAGTTCCACGACGGCGAGCAGGTATTTCGCGCGGGTGAAGGCGACGTACATGAGTTCGGGCGTGAGGCGGTGATGCTCCTCCTCGATCTTCGCCGTATGATCCAGCACGACGACGGCGACGTCTGACTCGAGGCCCTTGAACTGACTGATCGTCCTGTAGAGAATCTCGTTCTTGCGGTCCGCCGGCCCATCCGGATCCGGAACGAAGCCGCCGATCTCGGGATAGTTGCCGAAGGGCGAATGGGAGATCGGCACGTTGCAGAGAATGACGACCGACGAGGAGGCGAGCCCGTGAACCGTGACGAACTCGTGCAGCAGCCTTCCGACGTACCGCCGCACCTCATCCGGCGAATCGAACGCCGCTTCCTCGGGTTCGAGCCCCCGGATGTCCACGGAGATGGCGGTCGTCCCGAGGCCGGTCCTCCTCACCGCATAGTCGTGGATCTCCTGGGTGTTCCGGAGATTCTTGCGCAGGTGGAAGATGTAGTTTCCCAACCCTCTTCCCGCGATGAGCTTTACGACTGGAAGTTCGGCGACGTTCCGGAAGATAGCCTGGTTGTCGTCGTAGAACACGTAGATGATCCGGTCCTGGCGGCTCTTGAAGAAATACATGATGCACGAACACCAGTTCTCCTCGAAATCCTGGGCCTCGTCGATGATGATGGCGTCGAACTGCGATTTGAGCGCATACTCCTCGAAGACGTCCAGCAGGGCCTTGGGCAGGCGTTCGGAATAGAAGTCGCTCTCTCCGCCCAAGGGGAGGAGATGCTCCATCACCGACAGGAAGGTCTCGCCGAGCATTCCCTCGTCCCGGTACCGGTCGAGGAACCGGTCCGGGAAGGCCGAGGATCGGAGAGCGACGAGCCTTCTCAGGAAAACCTGGATCGAGACCGAATCGATCTCGAAGCTGTCCTTGTCGAACGCGTCCTGATACCTGGGTCCCGATCTCCTCATGACGTCGAATATGAACCTTGCAAGCTCCCGGCCCGCCTCGCCCCTGCCCTCGGCCGCGACGATGAAATCGGCGAGAACGAGGAGGGCGAAGGCGTGGAAGGTGTGGACCCGGACGTTCCTGAACGGTCCGAGGCTCCGTTTGATGTACTGCTCGAGGTTGTTGCTGAAGCAGAGGAACAGGACCTCCTTGCCCTTTTCCGCGAGGCGAGTCGCCTTCTTCATGGCGAGCCAGGTCTTGCCCGTGCCTGCCGCCCCCTGAAAGCCCACCCGGTTCTTGTCGTCGAACACGTCAAGGAGATAGTCCTGGAACATGTTCACGTTCTCGAGCCCGTCCCGCTGCTTGTGAAGGGCGAAAAGGATGGACCTGGGCAGCTTCATGGAAACGTTGAAGAGCGAAAGGAATCGGTCGGCTTCCTTCGTCTCCAGGATTTCGCGCATTTCCTTCGGCCTCGTGTAGCGGAAAAGCTCCTCGATCCAATTGCGGATGTTGCTCATGTTCCCGGCGTGAAGGACGTTGTACTGATTGAGATCCCGGTGATGGAGACCGGCGGAAAAAGCGGACTCGGGGAAGCAGACCGCCCAGGTGAAGATGCCGGAGAAATACTCGTTGAAGCACGAATGGTAGAGATCCCGGAAGGCCCATTGAGCGTAGCGCGCCTGTTTGATGGGATCCTTGATGTGGAACCGCTTCCCGTTCCTGTCGTAGGAATACCAGACGTTGTCCGCGAGCTCGATCCGGCCTCCCTTCACCTCGAGGGTGATGAAGCCGTGCTTCTTGGAGAAAATGACGAAGTCGCATTCCCCGCGGATGTTCCTGTTGCCAGTCCACGTCACGGAATGGAAAACGTGGAAGGAGTCGTCCAGCTGTCGGCGGAGCTCCTCGTAGACGTAGATCTCCGCCTCGGATTCCGTATATTCAAGCTCGAGCACCTCGGGGTGCAGAACGGCCATATATTTTCTCCGCGAGTCCGCGTGTTGAGCGGAATTCAACTTGTATTCAGCTTAAGCGCCGAATCCGAGAAAGTCAATGAATGCGGCGCGAAGCCCCGCCCTTGCCGAGGACCGCGAGGCGTGATATAGCTGAACCCTGAACACCGTGAGGAGGGCTTCCATGTCGGTGGCGAGGTCAGCGGGAATTCGTATCGTTCAGGACGGGAAGGAACACTTCGGCGAATTCGGAAAGTCCGCGAGTCTCCTCGAGTACATCACGACGGAGACGCCGTTCGGCCGTCCGGCCCCCTGCGGGGGCAAGGGCAGGTGCGGGAAATGCCGCGTCGTCGTGGAAAGCGGCGAAATGAGTCCGCCGACCGAGGAGGAGAAGCGGCTTCTCGGGAAGGACGAGATCGGCCGCGGGGTACGCCTCGCCTGCATGACCCGTCCCCTCTCCGACGCGGTCATCCTCCTCGACAAGGAGAAACGCGCCGCGGGAAACAAGACCGCGGTCTTTCCCGACGATTTCGAGAACTCACCGTCCTTCAGCAAGAAGACCGTCGTCCTCGCAGAGCCTTCCCTCGTGGACCAGACCGCGGACTGGGAACGGCTCGTCCGCGACTCAGGGGACGGTCCCGTCGATGCCCCGCTCGCGGTGCTCGCCTGCCTTCCCGACGCCCTTCGGAAGGAAGGCGGCGAGGTCACGCTCTGTCTCCACGGGAACAGGCTCGCTGCTGCGGAAGCCGGGGACACGCGCGGAGAGCTCTACGGAGCCGCCGTGGACATCGGGACCACGACGGTCGCGGTTTATCTGGCGGACCTTCGGACCGGGAGAAACATCGACGTCGCGGCGGAGCTCAACGCACAGGCGTCGTTCGGCGCGGACGTCATCTCGCGCATCCACCACGCGGACTCGTCGCCCGACGGACTCCGGCACATGCGCGAGCGGATATCTAACCAGATCGACGCGATGATCGCCGATCTCGCTGCGCGCAACGGCCTGGACCCGCGGCGGATCTACGGGGTAGCCCTCGCGGGCAACACCACCATGATCCATCTCGCCCTCGGCCTCCCCCCGAGGCAGATAGCCGCCGCTCCCTTCATTCCCGTAACCGTCGAACCGCTCACGATTCCGGCCCGCGAGCTTTCGCTGAACGTCGCTCCGGGAGGGCTCGTCTACGTCCTGCCGGGGATCTCCGCCTACGTGGGGGCGGACATCAGCGCGGCTATCCTCGCGAGCGGAATGACCGACTCGGAGGAGCTCTCGCTCCTCATCGACATCGGCACCAACGGGGAGATCGCGCTCGGAGGATCGCGGCGGCTCGTCACCTGCTCCACGGCCGCCGGGCCCGCGTTCGAGGGGGCCCACATCCGGCACGGCGTCGGCGGGGTCGCGGGCGCCGTCTCGAAGGTCGCCCTTCGCGGCGAAACCATCACGATAGAGACCGTACTCGGCGAACGTCCGATCGGGCTCTGCGGTTCCGGGATCGCCGACCTGCTCGCGATCCTTCTCGAGACCGGGGTCGTGGACGAGACCGGCAGGATGACAGCCCCCGGCGAGCACGGCGCGCCCGGCTTCATGAAGGAAAAGCTCGCCCTCGCGGACGGAGAACCCGCCTTCGTCCTCGTTCCCGAGGCCGAATCCGGCATCGGCGAAGCCGTCGTCTTCACCCAGAAGGACGTCCGCGAGATCCAGCTCGCGAAGGCGGCGATCGCGGCCGGCATCGACACGCTCGTCGAGGCTTCGGGGGTCGGCTGGGACGAGATCGGCCGCCTTTACCTCGCGGGAGGTTTCGGCAACTACATCGACAAGGCGAGCGCAGTGCGGATCGGACTGCTCCCGAGCCGACTGTCCGACCGGATCGAAGCAGTGGGAAACGCCGCGGGCAAGGGGGCCCTCATGGCGCTCCTTTCTGCGAGGCAGAGGGAGAAATGCTCGGAGATCGCGGACCGGGCCGAGTACGTCGAGCTTTCCTCGTCGCCCCGGTTCCAGGAAGCCTACATCGACAGGATGACGTTCGTCCGGGACTGATCCGCGGGAACGGCGGACGGAGGCGCGGTAAAAAGCGGTTTTTTACAAAAACTGGCCGCTTTTTCCGAGACATGGCGGCGAACCTCGGTTAGGCTTGTGCATATATCCCCAGTTCTCTCGAAGAAGGAGTGGAAGCATGTCGATTCTCGAAGAAATGAGCGGGTTTCTGCAGAAGGGACGCGCAAATGAAGTAAAAGCCCTCGTTCAGCAGGCCATCGATCAGAAGATCGACGCGAAGACGATCCTGGAAGAAGGGCTCATGTCGGGCATGAACATCATCGGCGAGAAATTCAAGAACAACCAGGTGTACGTTCCCGAAGTGCTCATCGCCGCGCGGGCGATGAACGCGGGCATAGCCCTCCTCCGTCCCCTCCTCGTGAGCGCGGGCGTCAAGGCCAAGGGAAAGGTCGTGCTCGGCACCGTCAAAGGAGACCTCCACGACATAGGCAAGAACCTCGTCAGGATGATGATGGAAGGCAAGGGCCTCGAAGTGATCGATATGGGCGTCGACGTGCCCGCGGACAAATTCATCAAGGCCGCGAAGGAACAGAATGCGAACATCATCGCGTGTTCCGCCCTGCTCACGACCACCATGACCGAGATGAAGAACGTCGTGGAGAAGGCGAAGGAAGAAGGCATCCGCGACCAGGTTACCATCATGATCGGGGGAGCCCCGGTCACGGACAACTACTGCAAGACCATCGGAGCCGACATCTACACCTCCGACGCCGCGTCCGCGGCGGAACGGGCAGTGGCGGCCTGCCAGTAACCGAGCCTCGGTTTCACGAGAAAGGGCCCCCGCACGGGGGTCTTTTTTTTACCCTGGGCCGCGCCCCGCGGTCAGGCGACTCTTCGGATCGGCAGCGCGAGACGAAATCTCGTGGGAAGTCCCTCCTGGAGAACCAGGCTTCCGCCGTGGCGGTTCACGACTATCTCGTAACTCAGACTCAAGCCGAATCCCATGCCTTCGCCGGCCGGTTTCGTCGTGAAGAAGGGATCGAAGATCCTGTTCCTGATTCTCTCCTCGACGCCGGTTCCCGTATCCTCGATCTCGCAGAACACGGCGTCGTCTTCGCTCCAGGTGGAGATCCTGATGACCCCTTCCTTCCCCGACCCGTCCGTCCTAACGGCGTACACGGCGTTGAGCAGGATGTTCATTATCACCTGATTGATTTCGCTGCCCCTGGCGCGGATCGTTGGCAGGACGCCCAGCTTCTTCTCGATCCGGGCGATTCCCGCATAGGAGTTCCTCGCGATCACGAGCGTGCTCTCGATACCCGCATTCAGGTCGTAGGGCTCGAAGGCTCCCTCGGGCGATTCGCGGGCGAAGGCCCTGAGGTTGTCCACGACCTCGGATATCCTGCGGAATCCGTCGCGGGTGTCCCGGAAGAGATCTGGGAACTTCGAGAAGAAATCGACGCAGCCTCCGTCCTGGAAGGCCTCCGGATGCTTCTTCATGAGGTACTCGATCCCCTGCTCCAGGGCCGAGAAATTGCTCTTCACGAAGCCCAGGGGATTGTTGATCTCGTGCGCGATCCCGGCGGAGAGCTGGCCTATGGTCGCGAACTTCTCCTTCTGGATGAGGCTCATCTGCATCGCATGGAGTTCCCGGTTCAGCTTCTCCAGCTTGTGGGTGCTCAGGATCGCGCCGACCGTCGACGCGAAGAGGGACCGGGAGATCGCCAGGGAAACCGTCGTCAGGGCGAAGAGGAAGATCATCCTCTCCGGGAGGGGGCCGGTGTTTCCGCCGGAGACGGCGTATGCAGCGGCCACGAAAACCGCGATCGGTACGGTCGCCAGGACGAAGAACGCGGACATGGTGAAAATGCCGAGTGCGGCCATGGCCATGATGGTGATGATGAGGGCGGTGATGCCTCCGGTCTGTTGGACCTCGGCCGCGGAGACTCCCGCGGCCCAGAGGAGATTGAGCAGGGCGTAGACGAAGGTCGCGTTCATGCCCGCCATCTTCCTGCCCCTGTTCGAGAACGGCGCCTTCACGATCATGAGGAAGAGAGTCGCTGCCTGCAGGAAAGCGAAGAAGACGTCGAGGACCGTGTAGATGACGTATACGGGATTCCCGCCGTCCGACCGGAGAAGCAGGCAATCGAGGGCGAGGAAATACACGGCGGTCAGGAGAAGGACCGGAACGAGATACTTGAGCCGCGAAAACTGGATTTCGGAGCATTGCTCGACGACGAGCCCGCGGTCTTCCCGGGGAAAAGTAAAGAGTCTTTCCGGCAACTTGAGCTTCAGCTTCGGATACCCCATCAGTCCCCTTTCAGAACCACGATCCTGCAAGAGCCTCCATGGATACCGTTTTCGTCCCGGGATCAGCGGATTCTCGCCGTGATGAGCGTCACGTCGTCCGCGAATTTACGATCGGGGAAAAGCTCGAGAATGAAATTCACGATCCGCCGGTTGAAATCCGGCTCGTTCATGAAATGCGAGAACACGACCTTGGCCGCCGTCAGGTTGATGTATCCCGAGCGGCATCCCTGATCGAGGAGGCCGTCGGTCATGAACGCGATCAGATCCCCTGGACGGATTTCGACCGCGGCGTCCTTGAAGGAGCTTCCCGGCGAAAAGCAGGGAGGGCACCCCGGGGCGGAGTGCGATTCGCACCGGTCGCTGCGGATCACGTAGACGGGCAGGTTCCCCGCGCCGCTCACGACGAGCTTCCCCGCCGCGCAGTCGAGGAACGCCGTGGTGAGCGTGATGACGAGTTCGGGCGCCCTCTTGAGTTCCTTCAGGATCAGGCGGTTGAGACTGGTCAGGAAGCGGGCGGGCGAGAAAACGCCTTCCTTCGTTTTTTCGATCTCCTCCCTGGTGATCAGGGTCCTCACGATGCCGGTCACGAAGGCCGCCTCCACCCCCCCGCCGGACACGTCGCCCAGCATCACGACGCAGCGGTCGTCGGAGATCGGAATGACGTGATAAAAATCGCCGCCGCAGCGGTATTCGCTGAGCGGCTGATAGGTCACTTCGATGTCGTACTTGGCCTGGGGGAAGGTCTCGGGCTGGAAGAGCCTCCTCTGGAATTGTCCGGTGCGCTCGAGCTGCGTCTTGAGCTTGTCGAGGTACTCGCGGTTGACCGCCTCCTCGTAGAACTGGTTCATCGCCTTTTCGATCTCGGAGATGAACACTCCCGTGTCCCACGGCTTGGGGATGAACGCGGTTATCCCCGCGGAGACCGCCTTGGAGACGCCTCCCATCTCGGAATAGCCGGTCATGAGGATCGAACGGATGTGGGGATAGAGCTTTTTCGTCTCGAGGATGAGCTGGTCTCCGCTCATCCTGCTCATCTTGAGGTCGCTGATGAGAACGACTATGGAATCATGATGCTCCTGGAGGATGCTCATGGCGCTGTCGGCGGAGTTCGCCTTGTAGATGTTGATTCCCTTCTCCGCTTTCCAGAAATAGAGTTCCCGCTCGACTGCGTTGAGGATGCTCTCCTCGTCATCGACTACAAGAATGCTCCGTTCGTCCAAGTGAAAGCCTCCTCCGCGGAACGTCTCACTTCGTTTTCTTCTTCACGCTGTATCCGGAGAATCCGAACGTCACCTCGACGTAGTCGCGCTTTTCCGCGGCCAAGATGAAGTCCTTGAGCCGCTTGTAGCCGAGGGAGACGTAATCCACCTTCTTTTCCGAAAGCCTCGTGTTGACCGACGCGAGCGAATGCAGCTCCTTCCCCTTCTCCTTCGTGAGGTTGTCGAGCACCTCGACGAGCGTTTCGCAGGCCAGGGCGAGCGGCGTCTTCTCCGCGGCGGGCTTGTCGTTCGTGAGCTTGAGGTAGATCGCCTGATCCTCCTCCACGAGGTCCACGAGCTTCTTGTCCCGGGCGGAATAGACGAAGTCGTTCCACGAGTTGAAACCGAAGCTCCTCTCGTCGAAGGACGGATTCAGGATCTTGAGCTTCACCTTCACCGCGCCCATGCCGGGCTTCTTGCCGTTCTTCACCATCTCCTGGACGGCCTCCACGAGGAAGCGGTAGGCGAGGTCCACGGAACCGGCGGACTTCTCTTCCTTGCCCTTCCTCGACTTTCCTCCCTCGGACTTCCTCCCCCGCCTGCCGTCGCGCTTCTTGCCCGCCTCGACCGCCTCCTCCGCCGCTTCCGCCGCCTCCCCGGGGATGATCTCGCGATAGTCCTTGAAGGAGTCAGCCAGCGAGAGAAGCTCCTCGCTCGCGTTCGCGGAGTTGCAGATGATGTGGATGCCCTTGCCGTTTCGCCTGAGCGTGTAGAGCAGAGGGCGGAAGTCCGCGTCGCCCGTTATGAGCACGACCTTGGAGATGTGCGGATACTGATAGATCAGCTCGACCGCGTTCGTGATGAGCGAGATGTCCGCGCTGTTCTTCCTGGAATCGGGGATGTGGATGAGTTCGAATCCGTTTTCCGACAGCAGGTGCGAAAGCCTGCCGAGATTGCTCTTCGTCCAGTTGCCGTAGACCCGGCATACGGTGAGTTTGCCGAGTTCTTCCGAGTATTCCATGAGGCCGTCCACGAACTGAGAGTTCGAGCTCGGCGTCACGTTTTCGATATCCCAAAGGATCGCCACGCTTTCCATTAATGTACCTCGTTTATATTGTATGCGGCATAGCCCTTTCCGAAAAGGGGTTCCGGCCCGTGTTCCGCCACGTAGGGAAGACGCTCCGCCGAGTCCCCGTAGATCCCGGTTTCGAGGTTCGGTCCCCGGAGCTCCGACAGGATCTCCGCGGCCCGCTTCCCGTCCGTTCCCGGCTCGAGCAGCCCGGCGAAAGCCGAAGCGTACCCCGCGGCTCGCTCCACGGCCTCGTCGCGCAGGGAAAGCACGGTGACCACCCTCTCCTCCCCGGTCACGGGATGGCGAAAGGCGAGGGGGGACTCGAACACCTTCGCCATCGAGGAGAATCGGTTCTGATAGAAGGACGGCTCGAAATTCCGGAGCCCCGCGAAGAGTCCTCCCGCGATCCTGGCCAGGAGCTTCCAGGCCGGCTTCCCGAACCGGGCTTGGATGAACTCGTACCTTCGGAGACAGCTGCGAAGCCCGGCCCGGTCGTACGCACCGCCTCCGAAGCACGTGAAGCCGAGGAGATCCAGGAAGTCCTCGCGGTCCGCCTTCATGGCGCGGGTGAGTTCCGCGAGGGTGCGGGGGACCTCGTTCCCGGGTTTGAGGACCTCTCCGATGTACAGGTCGAGAACCGACTCGAACACGTAGTGGTCGTATTCCGACTTCCCGCTACCCTTGCCGGAGTAGTGGAACACGAGCGGGTGGAAGACGGCGTCCGCGGCGACGTGGCAGGCGAAGCCGAAGAGGAACGCGACTTCCCAGGGGGGAGGGGCCTCCTTCCAAAGGGCGGCTCTCCGCGAGAGCACAGCGAGCGTGTCGCTTCCGTCCCCGCCGTGCAGGATCCTGCCGGCCTTCCTGAAGTCCCCGAGGGCCGGACCGAAGAGATAGTAGAAGAGGTAGTCCGGCCCGACCGCGCCGAGGAGGAAGAGTGCCCGGTTCCTCTCCAACACGGGGACGAGCCTGCGCGCGACGTTCTGCTCGCCCGCGGCTTTGAGCCGCTCCAGGGTTTCGCTCGCGAGCCACCAATGGGCGTATTCCTTGGGCACGTCAGTCTCCTTTCTGCCGCACGAGGGCGAGCAGGACCCCTCCGACGCCGAAGAGCAGCGTGATGCTCAGGATCCCGTAGGCGCTGCTCCTGGTCAAGCCCGTGAAGAAAGCCACGAGGGCGGGACCCATGATGGCGGCGAATTTCCCGAAGATGTTGTAGAAGCCGAAGAACTCGGCAGATTTCTCCTTGGGGACGAGCTTCCCGTAGAGGGACCTGCTCAAGGCCTGGATGCCTCCCTGGGAAGTCCCCACGAGCATGCCGAGCGTCCAGAAAAGCGCGGTCTTGGCCCGAAGCGATTCCATCGAGGGAAGGAAGAAGGCCAGGAACGTGATGATGAAGTAATTCCCTATGCCGATGAAGACCATGGTCTTCGCGGAAAAGCGCTTCGCCAGTTTTCCCGCCAACAGCGTGAACGGGAAGGCGACGAGCTGCAGCACGAGGAGGACGACGAGCAGGGTGTTCTCCCCTATGCCCACGTCCAGCGCGAGAGGTGTGGCCATCATGATGAGCGTATCCACTCCGTCTATGTAGAAGAAATAGGCCACGAGAAAGAGAACGAGGTTCCGGTACTTGCGGACGTCCCGCAGGGTCGCGGCAAGGCGCCGAAAGGCGTCCCGCAGGGGCCGCGGTGAGGGCTCTACGAAGTAGACCTGTCTCACGTTACGGAAGAAGGGGATCGTGAAGATCAGCCACCACAGACCGGTAAAAAGGAAGGTGAGCTTGACCGCCGGTACCGAGGAAGAAAAGCCCAGGGCATCGGAATTCAAGACGAGGAGGAGAGAAAGCACGAAGGGGATGGTGCTGCCGATGTAGCCCCATCCGTAGCCGCTCGAGGAGATCCAATCCATGCGGTCCTCGGGAGTCACGTCGGTGAGGAAGGAATCGTAGAAGACGTTCGCTCCCGCGAAGCCCACGGCCGACAGCACGTACACGGCGAGACCGGCCTTCCATTCGCCCCGGTCCACGAGGGCGAGCGCCGCCGTGGAAACCACGCCGAGCGTGAAGAACGCGGTGAAGAACCGCATCTTGGCGGACCGGTAATCCGCGACGGTGCCGAGGATCGGCGCGAGGATCGCGAGGAGCAGAGTGTGGAAACTGTTCGCGTATCCCCAGTAGGAGGTGGAAAGATAACCTTCCGTTCCGGCGGCGGCGACGTTCTTGAAAAAGATCGGGAAAATCGCCGTCGTGATGATGATCGAATAGGCGGAATTCGCCCAATCGTAGAGCACCCAGCTTCGTTCCTGCCGCGTCATGGTTCCTCCGGAATGATCATAGCCGACCGACGACTCGTTCTCCCATGATACCATGGAGCGGGGCCGGCGATCAGAGGTCCGTATTCGCTTCCGTCAGCCGCGCGGACCGCTACAGAATGTGCTGGAGGAACCGTTTCGTCCGCTCCTCGCGGGGATCGTCGAAAACCCTTCCCGGCGGGCCCTGCTCGATGATCTCCCCGCGGTCCATGAAGATGACCGTGTCGGCGGCGGCACGCGCGAATCCCATCTCGTGGGACACGACCATCATGGTCATGCCTTCCCTGGCCAGGCCGGTCATGACGTCGAGGACTTCCTTGATCATCTCGGGGTCCAGGGCCGAAGTCGGCTCGTCGAAGAGCATGACCTTGGGCTCCATGGCCAGGGCGCGGGCTATGGCGACCCTCTGCTGCTGCCCGCCCGAAAGCTGATTCGGATAAGAGGCTTCCTTGTCGGACAGCCCAACCCTCGCGAGCAGGACGCGGGCCCTTTCCTCGGCCTCGGGCTTGGGCATCTTCTTCACGAGCCTCGGGGCGAGGGAGATGTTGTCCAGGGCGGTGAGGTGCGAAAAGAGGTTGAAGCTCTGGAACACCATTCCCGCGTCCTCCCGGATGCGGCGGATGTCCGTCTTCGGATCGGTCACCCTGTCGTCGTCGATCCAGATGTCGCCGGACGTGAGCCGTTCGAGCCGGTTCACGCTCCGGAGGAGGGTGCTCTTGCCGCTGCCGGAAGGCCCGATGATGAGGACCACCTCGCCCCTCCTCACCTCGAGGTTGACGTCGGAGAGGGCCTTGAGCTGGCCGAAATTCTTGCAGGCGCTCTCGATGCGTACCCGGACCTTATCTTCCATGGCGATGCAGCCTCTCTTCCATGATCCCCACGAGACGCGAGAGGAACAGGGTCAAAACCAGGTAGACGAGCGCCACCATGGTGTAGCTTTCGAAGTACTGGAATTTGTACGAAGCGTACTCGCGCCCCCGGCGAAGGAGATCTGAGATCGCCAGGATGGACACCAGGGATGAATCCTTGAGCAGGGCGATGAATTCGTTCCCGATCGGGGGCAGGATGATCTTGACGGTCTGGGGCAGGACCACGCGCCAGATGGCCTGCGTCCTGCTCATGCCGAGGGCGAGGGCGGCCTCCATCTGTCCCTTGGGGACCGCCTGGATGCCCGCTCGGAAAATCTCCCCCATATATGCGCCGTAGCAGAAGGACATGGAGATGACCGCGGCGATCATGCCCTGAAGCTTGAGGAATTTTCCGAGGGCAAAGTAGATGTAGAACAATTGGACGAGAAGGGGGATGCCCCGGATGACCTCGACATAGACCGTCGCGATCCTGTTGACGACGACGTGCCGGGATATCTGACCCAGGCCGGCGAGGAGTCCGATCACCAGCGCGAGCGAGATCGAAAAAATCGTCACCTGGAACGTGACGAAGATGCCGTCCGGCAGGAAGGCCAGGATTTCGAAATACGGATCGGGGACCGCGACCGGCAGGACGACGAGCAGGGCCAGGGCTCCGAAGAAGGAGATCTTCCAGGCCGAGAAGATCGAGTGGTCCTGCCGGCCCGGAATGAGCGTACCGTCGGTAACTTCTATTTTACGATCTTTGTACTCTGCCACGGCTTCAGGGGATCCACTTCTTCTTGATCTCGTCGAGCTTTCCGGAGTCCTTCACCTTCTTGATCCCGGCGTTGAGAAGGGCGAGCGTGTCGGCCTTGCCTTTCTTCACCGCTATGCCGTAATACTCGTCGGTGGCGATCTCGCCGGCTACGCGGAGTTTGTCCTTGTACTTGTCGTTCTGGAGAGCGTACTGAGCGGCGGTCGGGGTGTCGCAGACCACGCCGGCGATGCGGCCGTTCACGAGATCCTCGAACGCGAGTCCGACCTCGTCGTAGCTCTTCAGCTTGAGGCTCTTGTCCTTCTCGACCTCCATGACGCCGGTCGTCCCGATCTGGCCGCCCACGAATTTGCCCTTGAGGTCCGCGAGCTTGGCGGTCTTCTTGTCCGCGGCGGGAACGACGATCGCCTGGTTGCATTTGAAGTAGGGGTCGGAGAAGTCCATGGTCTTCTTCCGTTCGTCGGTGATGGTGACGGACGAAATGACCGCGTCGTACTGACCGTTCTCGAGTCCGGCGAAGATGCCGTCCCATGCGGTGTTCTTGATTTCGTAATCGAAATTCGCCGCGAGGGCTATTTCCTTCACGAGATCGATGTCGAAACCCACGATCTCCTTCTTTTCGACGGTGAGGAATTCCATGGGGGGCCAGGTGCAGTCGCTCGCGAAGACGATCTTCGCCTTCGGGGCCGCGGCCTGGGCCGGTTTGTCGGCCGGTTTCTGTTCCTGCTTGGAACAGCCCGTGAGGCCGAATCCGAAAAGCACCGCCGCGGCGAGTGCGAGTAAAGCTGTCTTTTTCATACGTTTTCTCCTCGAGCTGCCACTTTACCTAGTGCCGAGCTCATCTGTCAATGATTCTCATATGTATGCGGAACTCATGCAGGCCACATCTGCCTGCCTCCGTCGACCCGGATGACCTGGCCGGTGACGTAGGAGGATGCGTCCGAAACCAGGAATTCGACGACCTTAGCGATTTCGAGAGGCCATCCGTACCGGTCGAGGGAGCCGGAGGTCTTCATCTTCTCCTGGTCGATGGGACGGCTCACCTTGAAGCGCTCGCTCAGCGTATCCCCCGGAGCGACCGCGTTCGCGTAGACGCCGTGAGGTCGAAGCATCATGGCGAGGCAGCGGGTGTATTCGTGGACGGCCGCCTTCGAGGTCGCGTAGATCGCGCTGCCTTCGAAACCGGAAAGACCGGAGATGCTCCCGATGTTGACGACCCAGCCCCGTTTTCTTTCAATCATGCCGGGCACGACCTCCCTGCACGCGAAGATGCAGGTCATGAGGTTCCTGTCGAGAATGGTCCTGAGGTCCTCCACGGAGATGAAGACCGCGTTGTTTCCCGCGGGTTTTCCCGCGTTCGGGCCTCCGACGCCCTTCGAACCTATGTCGCCGCCCGCGTTGTTCACGAGGATGTCGATCCCTCCGAACTTCTCACGGATGGAATCAACTACTTCCTTCACCGTCTCGGGTTTCGAGAGATCTCCCACGACGTATCCGACCTTCGCCCCGGTTTCTTTCGCGATCGATTCCGCCACCTTGTCCAGGGAATCCCCTTCCCGGAAAGCCTGCGGAGACGTCATGCTCGAGCCGTGGATCACCACGTCCGCCCCGCATCGGGCGAGATGCGACGCTATTTCCTTGCCGATTCCCCTGCTCGAGCCCGTCACCCAAGCGACTCTTCCGGAAAGCGCTCCTGCAGCCATTCTTGCTCCTCCTTGATGCCGACGAATCACGTCTGATATCTTACGTAGATTCGCGTCATCGTTTCAAGCGGACCCGCGCCCGGCATCCGGGGGTTCCTATGGAAATTCCGAAGATTTTCGGATATCATTGGAATCCTATCGTTCTTTGGTCGAGGGAGGCAACGTGGACCTGATTTTCCGAATCCCGGAACCCTCCGAATTCCTCACGAAAGCGGCAAGGATAAGAAACTCGTTCGCGGACCGGAAGTTCTTCGGAGACGTCGCTCTCCGCCCGCTTTCCCGGAAGGAGATGGAAGAGCTCGAAGCCCGGGGCAACCATGCCGAGTCCTGGGACAGGATACTCGTGTCCGACGATTTCATCGCGAACCGCGTATTCTCCTCCGTTTTCTTGGGGGACTGCGTGCTCGGAAGGTTCGAGGGTTCCAAGCGGCTGCACGGGGCGACCGTGCCGAGCGGCATCTACTCGAGCACACTGTCCGGATCGGTCGTGGGGAACGGGGCGATCGTGCATCGCTGCGATCTCGTGGCGAATTGCTACATCGATTCCGACGCTATCGTTTCGGGCTCAGTGCTCTCGCACGAGGGCAGGTCCTCGTTCGGGAACGGGATCGAGATCCGCGCGGGAATAGAGACGGGCGGCAGGACCCTGTTCTCGTACGTCGACCTCGACGGCGGGAGCGCGGAATACACGGCGCGGTACGGGACGAACGGCCGGAGCGAGATCCTGGAGAGGATCCGAGCCTACGCGGAGGCCTCCTCGCTCGACTTCGGTTACGTCGGATCGGGAGCGCGCATCCTGGGAGCGGGAAGGATCGAGAACAGCTTCATCGGAGACGGCGTCGAAGTGGACGGCGCGGACCTAATCCGCAATTCCACCCTCTACGGCGAGGGAAGCGACCGGGTCCGGGCCGGAACGGGCGTCGTCATCGAGGATTCGGTGCTCAGGCCCGGCAGCGAGGTCGACTCCCAGGCGATCGTGCTCAGGTCCTTCGTCGCGGACCACGCGGGAGTGGAGCGGCACGGGAAGGTGACGGAAAGCTACCTGGGTCCCAACACGAAGATCGGCGAGGGCGAGGTCACCTCGAGCTTCGTCGGCCCCTTCGTCGGCTTCCATCACCAGTCGCTCCTCATCGCGGCGTTCTGGCCGGAAGGCAGGGGCACCGTCGGACACGGAGCCAACATCGGATCCAACCACACGTCGAGGACGCCGGATCAGGAGATCTGGCCGGGTGAAGGCATGTTCTTCGGCCTGGGCTGCAACGTGAAGTTTCCCGCCGACTTCTCCCGTTCGCCCTACACCATCGTCGCGACGGGTCTCACGACCCTGCCCCAGAAACTGGAATTCCCCTTCTCGCTCATCTCGCAGTCCGAGGAGGTCCAGAGCCGCATACCGCCGGCCTACAACCGGATCATCCCGGCGTGGGGCCTCAGGAACAACCTCTACACCCTGTACCGCAACGAGGAAAAAGTCCTCGTACGGAACAAGGCCGCGAACCTCGTCTTCGACGCGGACCCCCTCCGGCCCGATATCGTGGAACTCATGAGGACCGCCGTGAAAAGACTCGCCGCTCCCGCGGAGAGCAAGCATCTCTACGTCCCGGGCGACATACCGGGAATCGGCAAGAACTACCTCCTGGAGACCGATCGGGTGACCGCCGCGGAGACCTACGAGTATTTCATCCGCTTCGCCTGTCTCCGTGCTCTCGTTTCACGGCGGGACCTCTTCGGCAAACGGCCCGACGGCGAGCCGGCGTTTCCAGCAGGACTGTCCGTGCCCAGGCCCGAGGAGCCGAAGTTCGAGTACTTCCGGAGGATCATGTTCGAGTCCGGCTGGGCCGAGGCAAGGCTCAAGGACCTCGTGGAGGAATACATCGAGGATCTCGACTTCGTCGCAAAAAAGGTTTTGGAATCGAGGGCGAAGGATTTCCGCAGGGGAGTGAACATCATCCCGGATTACGCTCTCAATCATCAGTCTCCGGATGCCGACGAACTCGTGGAGAAGATCCGGAAAACGGCGAAGGCCGAGGCGGAAAGGCTTCGGGAAAGGATCGGGGAAATCCCATGAGAGTCAAGGAGGCCCTCGACCGGGCCGGCATCCGTCGCTATCTGTTCCGCTTTTCCGCCCTGGACCGTTACTTCCGGCTCCGCTCGCCGTATCTTCACCTCGCGGTGGAGGGAAGCCTGATCGACCTGGCGAAGCTCTTTCCCGACCTCCGGTATCCGGGTATCGACGGGGTCGACGCCGAACTCCGGGACGGACAGTCCTCTTTCTACTTCCGCTGCGTGGACGGTCCCGAAGGCATCGAAGCCCAGAAGCCGGAAATCCTCAATTTCCTGTACGATCCCGAGGAGCAGAAATACCTCGACCCTAAAAGCCTCTATCCCCAGATCAAGGGGAGGAAGCTCGATCTCGGGCCCGGAGACTCCGCGGTCCCCGATCTCGCGGCCGTTCTGGCCCGCTATCCTTTCGAGGCGCCCGACGAGCCCCTCCGGTTCCAGGGATCCCGCATCGACCCCGTAAGCCAGCGCGACCTCCTCCTCCAGATCCTCACGGGGCCGTATTCGGGACGCGGACTCGAAGCCCTCATGGACTCGGGATTCGTCGCGGAGCACTGGCCGGAAATCGCGGCTCTGCGCGACGTGACGCATTCGAAGGAGTTCCATCCGGAGGGAGACGTCTGGGACCACACGCTGGAAACCTTCAAGTACCGAAAGACCAGAGACCTCGCGGTCTCCCTCGCCCTTCTCCTCCACGACGTCGGGAAGCCCGTTGCGCCGAGCCAGGAAGGCCGAAGGTTCGACCAGCATGCCGAGATCGGGGCCCGCATCGCCGAGCAGTTCCTGAAACGCCTGTGTTTCCCCTCTCCTCTCCTCGACGACGTCGTCTTTCTCGTCCACAACCACATGCTGCCCGGAGCCCTCGCGGCACTTCCCCTCTACCGCACCGAGCGGTTCATGAGCTCAGACCTCTTTCCGGACCTCCTCGAGGTCTATCGTTGCGACCTTTCCTCGACCTTCCGCGGCCCCGACGGCTACTACGAGGCCTGCAAGGTCTACCGCTCCTTCCTCAAACACCGGAAGAACCCCTTCCGCAAGGCGGACGGGAAAAAACTCCAGCGCCATGAAGTCGCTTCTTCGAAATAGACGCGATTGCCGGCGCCGGAAAATTTCACTACTTTTTTCACGATGCGGGCCTGAACCATGCGACTCGAACATTTACATTTCAGCACCGTTCTGTTCCTCTTTTTCTCGCTCCACGCCTTCTTCGGCTGGATCCTGGAAACCGTCTACCGTTCCTACCACGCGAAGAGCTTCGTGAACGCCGGGTTCCTCTACGGGCCCTTCGTTCCGCTGTACGGGTTCGGGGCCCTCGTCGTGTACTTCGCCTCGATCCCCCTCGAATCCAGCCCCGCCTGGGTGAGGTTCCCGCTCTATGCGCTCCTGGTCACGGTGCTGGAGTACTTCGGCTCCTGGGTCATGGAGAAATGGTTCTCGTTGAAACTCTGGGACTATTCGCAGAACCGCTTCAACCTGAAGGGAAGGATCTGCCTGAGCTTCAGCACGTTCTGGGGGATGCTCGCCGCGGCTCAGAGCCTCTGGCTCCAGCCCTACTTTCTCGGCCTCGTCGGCGGGCTGGACGTCAGGCTGCGTTACGGCCTGAGCGGCGCGCTGTCCGCCTATTTCTTCATCGACGTCACCCTTTCGAGCAAGCTCTACCTTCGCTTTTCGCGCACCCTCCGCGAGGCCCTGCTGAAGGTCAAGGCGATCGACATCCCCGACCTCGTCAGGGAAAGCCTCTCGGGAAGGGACCTCGAAAGGTTCCTCAGACCGCTCAGGAAATTCCCCCACCTCTCTTTCCGCATGAACGAACGCTGGGACCGGTTCTCCTCGCTCGTGCTCGAGAAGGTCCACGAATGGGCCGACGAGATCGTCGACTCGGCGAAGGAATACATGCCGGAACGGAAGACCTGGCGCGACGACGAGGATTTCATGAGGATAGCCGCGCCCATCCTGGAGCACGGGGAATACCGGAAACTGAAGGAATTCCACCATCACGAGAACAACATCTACATGCACAACGTCGGCGTCGCCTATCTCGCCTACCGCATGGGCAGGAGGTTGAAGCTCCGGAAGAGGGACCTCGTACGCGGGGCGCTGCTGCACGACTTCTTCTTCTACGATTGGAGGACCGAGAGGCCCGAAAGCGGGAAAAAGCACGCATGGGAACACCCGAAGATCTCCCTCCGCAACGCCAGGAAGCATTTCGGGCCTCTGACGGCGGTCGAGAAGGACATCATCTCCAAGCACATGTGGCCGCTCAATCTCGTCCCGCCCCTGTTCCCCGAGGCCTTCGTGGTCATGCTGGCGGACAAGATCGTGGCGAGCAAGGAGTTCGCCGTCGAGTTCTTCTCGGGACTCAAGGGCAGGGACGAGGAAGGGAAGCGCCGACCTCACGGATCCTAGGCGAACTTCTCCAGAAGGAACTTCCTGAGTTCCGCGCTCGTGTTGCCCACGGGCACCGCCCGTTTCGGAAGGTGGAGAACCTTCTCCAGCCGCTCGGGAAGGGGCGGCTTCGCTCCGGTCGCCTCCTCGACGACCTCCGTGAACTTGCCGGGATGGGCGGTGGCGAGGGTCACGACCGGTCCCTTCCCGCCGGAGGCGAGGAACCGCTCCGCGGCCCGGACCCCGAGGGCGGTGTGGGGGTCGAGGAAGATCCCCTTCTCCCGGTAGGCCCGCCCGATCGCTTCCCTGGTCTCATCGTCGGTGACGAAGAGCCCCTCGATCATTCCCCGCATCTTCGCGAGGTCCTTTCCGAAGATCGCCTGGAGCCGTTCGAAGTTGCTCGGGTTCCCCACGTCCATCGCGTTCGAAAGGGTGAGCACCGAGGAACGCGGCGAGTAGATACCGGACTCCAGGTACTCGGGAACCACCTTGTTGATGTTCGTGGCGGCCACGAAGCGCCTCACGGGAAGCCCCCACTGCCAGGCCATGACGCCCGCGGTGAGGTCGCCGAAGTTGCCGCTCGGGACGCAGAAGACGAGGTCGCCGCGCTCGGAACGCGGCAGGCGACTCGCGCCGAACACGTAATAGAAGGCCTGGGGGACGAGCCGGCCGAGGTTGATGGAGTTCGCGCTCGTGAGCCCGAGCCGGTCGTTCAGGGCCCTGTCGACGAAGACCTCCTTAACCATCCTCTGACAGTCGTCGAAGGAACCTTTCACCTCGAGGGCGGTCACGTTGCCTCCGAGGGTCGTGAGCTGCTTCTCCTGCAGGGGGCTCACCCTGCCCGAGGGATACAGGATCACGACCTCGATGTTTTCGCGACCGTGGAAGGCCTTCGCCACAGCGCTTCCCGTATCCCCGGAGGTCGCGGTGAGGATGACGGCCCGCGAGGCCTCGCGGGAAAGGAATTCCTCCATCACCGCGGCGAGGAAGGACGCGCCGAAGTCCTTGAAGGCGCACGAGGGTCCGTGGAAGAGCTCGAGGATGCGGACGTCCCGGGAGTAGGGCGCGAGGGCGGGCTCGAAACCGAAGGCGCGTCTGGCTATCCGTCCCGCGGCGGCAGAGTCGAGCTCGGGGGCGAAGAGGGCCCCGATCATGGCCTCGGCCATCTCGACGAAGGAGGTCTTTCCGTCGAAACCTGCGATGAGCGGCGCGAGGTCGGGGACGGTCGTGGGCTGGTAGAGTCCGCCGTCCGGGGCGAGGCCGCGGAACACGGCGTCCTTGAAGGAAACGGCCTCTCCGGGATTCCTGGTGCTCGCGAATTTCATGACTTCACCGCCTTGGGGACTTTTTTTCCGCCGTCGCCGAAAAAGGCCCGGTGGACCGTGTTGAGGGCGACTTCCCGGTCCTTGTTTTCTATCACGAAGGATATGTTCCGCTCCGAGGACCCCTGGGCGATGGCGAGGACGTTGATCTTCTTCTCGCCGAGGGCGCTGAAGAGCCGGCCGGAGATGCCCGGCGTGCCGCGCATGTTCTCCCCGATGATCGCGACGATCTCGAGGCCCTTGATGAGCTCGAAATTCTCGATCTGCCGCGCCTCGATCTCCCTGACCAGCTCGGCCCTGAGTCCCGAAACGGCCTTCTGGGCCTGCTCCTCGCGGCATACGATGCAGATGCTGTGCTCCGAGGAGGCCTGGGAAATCATGACGACGTTCACGCCGCTCTTCGCGAGGCTGGAGAAGACCCGGGAGGCGATGCCGGGGATACCGAGCATGCCGCTCCCTTCCACGTTGATGAGGGCGACGTTTTCAATCGATGCGATCCCGGTGATGGGATGGCCGTGGGGCTTGATGTCCCGGGTTATGAGCGTTCCCTTCACCGCCGGATTCAACGTGTTCTTGATCCGGATGGGGATGTTCTTCTCGATGGCGGGGATCATGGTGTACGGATGGATGACCTCGGCACCGAAGAAGCTCATCTCCATGGCCTCCTCGTAGCTCACCTCGTCGATGACGAAGGCGTCCTTCACCGAGCCCGGATCGGCGCTGAGCACTCCGTCCACGTCCTTCCAGATCTCGATGGAGTCCGCTCCCAGCCCTGCGGCGATGATGGAGGCGGTGTAGTCCGACCCGTTCCTGCCGAGCGTGGTGGTTACCCCCTCGGCGGTCGCGGCGATGAATCCCGTGGCGATCGCGACGCCCTTGCAGGCGCCGATCCTCTTCTTGATGTTGCGGTAGCTCGTCCTGAAATCGACCACGGCGCTTCCGTAGCGGTCGTCCGTCACGATGACTGAACGGGTGTCCACGAGGTCGGTTTCGATCCCGAGGCTCGAAAGATAGGAGGCGACGAGGCTGCAGTTGAGACGCTCGCCGAAACTCATGACGAGATCCATGCTCCTCGCGGAACATTCCTTCACGAGCTCGATCCCGTGGAGGATGTCCTCGGCTTCCCGGCACATCTCGAGAAGAGGTTTCAGCGCCTTCTCCCTCGCATCCACGGAAAAGAGGGACTCCGCGGCTTGAACCTGGCGCTTCCTAATGCCTTCGATGATCGCCCTGTGGCCGGGACGTCCGGCCTCCGCCTCCTTGGCGGCCTTGATGAGATCGTCGGTGATTCCCCTCATCGCGGAAAGGACCACGCAGATCGGACCTCCTTCCGCGCGGCGGTCGATGATCTCCGCGACATGACGGATCTTGTCCGCATCCTTAACGGAGCTGCCTCCGAATTTCAACACCTTCATCGGTTACCCTTTCTGATGCCCGGAGATTTCCGGCCGCACCCAGTATAACGATTCCGTCATTGCTGTTCCATACGGTAAGGTGTATGATGAACCGGAGGGACAGGGTGAACAGGATCCGCTCGATCGCGTTTGTCGCTCTCCTCGTCGGATTGAACGCAGTCCCCGAGACGATATCGGCACAGCAGACCGGGACGCCGGGCGGAATAGCCCCGACGAAATCGCTTTCCGACGCGCAAGCGATCAGAAGCGCGGTTTTGAAGCTGCCGTTCGGCTGCCGTCCCGTGACCAGGGGGGGGGCGCCTATGGCGTTCTTCCGCGACCTGGACGGAAACGGCCTCAAGGACATCCTGCTCCTCACGGTGATGACCCAATCCCAAGAAAAGAGTTCCTTCCTCTTCCTCTCCGACTTCCGGAGGCTCTTCGATTCGGAGCAGGAAGAATTCGATTTCAAGCTCCAGGTTTTCTTCCGCAGCGACCGGGACGTCGAGCTCGGAGCGAGCATCGACCTCGGCCGGAAACGGGGATGCGCCGCCTTCGAGGAGGTCCCCTATCTGGGCGCGACCGGCACGCCCTACGGGCTTTCGGTCCAGTTCCCGACCATAGAGGGAAGGGAACACGTCTGGATCCTCTTCTCCCGCAAGGACTCGCACGCGCTGTTCACCTTCAACGAGAAGACCGGCACGAAGGCATTCGTGCGGGACCTGGACAACGACGGAAGAACCGACCTGCTCGTATTCGAGGACGTCTTCGAGGACAGTTCCGGACACGAGACCTACATAACCTGGTATCGCTGGGACGGCGCAACCTACAGGAAATTCCGGACCACGAACCTCGTGCGAAACCTGCGGACTTTTCTCCAGGCGAGCAAGGAACTCATCGTATCGGAAAAATGGAAACAGTTCCTCGAATTCGCCCTCCCGGCCTGGAAGCTTCCCGTACTGAAGGCCGAAGAGAGCCGAAAAGTACTCGTACGCCTCTTCCGTCCCGCGAATTTCGGGGATCGGATCACGGCTCCGGCGCCGCCGTTCGCCTTCGACATCGACGGGCTCGCGAACAAGATCTCGGACATCGTTTTCCCCGAAGTGCTGGAAAATCCCTTTCCGCTCAGGAACGACGGCCTCGAGAATTTCACCCTCGCCGTACGCCTCGTGCTGCCCGGCGAACATCACTTCTTCACCGCGAAGATCGGACTCAACCCGAATCCCTTCGCGGAGAAAATGTTCTTCTACGTCCTGGAGTGACCCACCTCGCGGGCGTAGACATTTCCGAGCGACTGAGAGTAGAGTTCCGTATGGAAAAATACCGCATCGAGGGGAATTTCCCGATCAAGGGGAAAATCAGGGCGAGCGGAAACAAGAACGCGGCCCTTCCCTGCATCAGCGCCACTTTGCTCACCGACGAGACGGTGATCCTGAAGAACATTCCCGACATCGAAGACGTGCAGGTCATGCTGGAAATCCTCGTTTCGCTCGGCTCCGAGGTGAAACGGCTCTCGCGCAACTCCTACGAAATCAGGACCGCGGACATCAAGCGAAGCGACATTCCCCAGGATCTGGCGAAGAAAATCCGGGCCTCCCTGCTCTTCGCGGGCCCTCTCGTCGCGAGGACCGGCAAGGCGGTGCTTCCTCCTCCGGGAGGCGACGTCATCGGCCGGCGGAGGATGGATACGCATTTCCTCGCCCTCGCCGAGCTCGGCGTCCGCGTCGACCTCGACCATCAGTTCAAGCTCAGCGCGAACAAGCTCGTGGGACGGGAGATCTTCCTCGACGAGGCGTCGGTCACCGCCACGGAGAACGCCATCACCGCCGCGGTGCTCGCCGAGGGCCGCACCGTAATCGAGAACGCCGCCTCGGAACCCCACGTTCAGGATCTCTGCAGAATGCTCAACTCGATGGGAGGGAGCATCTCCGGAATCGGCTCCAACATCCTCGTAATCGACGGGGTGAAGAAACTCACCGGTACGGAATTCAAGATCGGAACCGACTACATGGAAGTCGGCTCCTTCATCGGCCTCGCCGCGGTGACGCGGGGTGAACTCGAAATCGAGGAAGCGGCCCCCGAACACCTCAAGATGACCAAGATAGCCTTCGCCAAGCTCGGGATCCATTGGGAAGAGGACGGCCGCAACATCCGCATTCCGTCGGGACAACTGCTCAAGGTCGTTCCGGACCTCGGAGGCCTCATTCCCAAGATAGACGACGCGCCCTGGCCCGGATTTCCGGCCGACCTCACGAGCATAGCGCTCGTGGTCGCCACCCAGGTGGAGGGAACGGTCCTCGTGTACGAGAAGATGTTCGAATCGCGCATGTTCTTCGTGGACAAGCTCATCGACATGGGAGCGAAGATCGTGCTCTGCGATCCCCACCGGGCCGTGGTGAGCGGCCCCTCCCGCCTCCACGGTTCGGTCATGACCTCGCCCGACGTCCGGGCGGGCATGGCCATGGTCCTCGCGGCCCTCTGCGCCGAGGGGGAAAGCTGCATTCAGAACGTCTATCAGATCGAACGGGGATACGAAAACCTCACGGAAAGGCTGTCGGGAATCGGCGCGAAGATCACGCGCCTCGACTAGAAAAACTCCTCATGCAGTCGTCGTAGGCGTCCTTGATCCGCTTGAAGGCCTCTTCGGTCTCGCGGCGCTGAACGTCCGTCAAGGCTGCGCCTCCGTCGGGATGGAACTGCGAGGCGAGCACCCTGAACACCCGTTTCACCTCGTCCCGCGAGGAGTCGGGCTCCAGGCCGAGGACCTGCCAGGAGTCCGCGCAGGGACCGTCCGCGGATTCCGCCTCGTACTTGAGCCCCCACGACGAGGCTACGATGCCGAGGACGGCGTCGACCGGCCCCCGTACGGAGTCTCCCTTGCCTTTCGCGATCGAGACGAGGGTTTCGAGAAGCGTCGAAGGATCAACTCCTTCGGATCTCCTCAACAGGGCCTCGGCATGCTCCCTGAGGTTCGGAACTGCCTCTCCGTTTTCCAGGATCGTGAAAAGTTCGTGAAGACGCCGGAAATCGTCGACTTCGACGGGAAATGCCTTCCCGATCTCGTCCACGAGGGCGTTCGATTCCGCCTTGGGACTACGTCCCGCGGCGAGCTTCAGCGCCCCGGCGAGGCAGGCGAACATGTAGAGGCCTCTCCCCCTGTCGGCGAGAGGCGAGCCGTCGGGGAATTCGAGGAATCCCCTCAATTGCGCGCGTACCTTCGAGATATGGAGGAGCACGTCGAAAATGTGACCCACGAGAACGCCGAAGAACACTCCGAAAGGACCGGCGAGGAGACCGAATCCGCCGCCGATCACCTTGCCCTTCCAAGCCGAGAGTTTCTTCTTCTTCATCGATCGACCTGGCCGGCGACGAAAATCAGGGACAAGGCGAGAAACACTCCCTGGGCGGCGAGAAATACCGCGAGAGCCGGATAGAATCCCCACATATCGAGCGAGAAGCCCGAGATCAGCCTCCACAGGTAATGATAGAGCTGGAAGAACAGGATCGAGAGGAACACCAGCACGGGAAGGAAAAGAAAACAGGCGAGAGGAGGCCTCGCGAGATATCTGCTCCTGAACCGCCAACCCATGCCCATGGCGAAGAAGGAGAGCACGATGAAGGCGAAGGGATAAAAGATCTGCTCGAAGAAGGCTCGGTACAGGGGAAGCCCGTCCAGGCCGAAGGAGCGAAAGAGGGGCGCCATGGAGAGGAGCGTCCAGACATGAACGCGGCCGAGATCCTCCTCGCCCAGCGATAGCAGCCTGAGTTCCTCCGGAGCCGGACCGATCGGGATTTCGTAGGGAGACTTTTCCGGCGGCCTCCCCGCGAGGTAGGTCGGGATCATCTCCTCGCCGCCGTCACGATGCAGGCAACGCATGACCAGCGTGCGGTCGATGAATTTCCCGTACGGGGCCTTGAAATGATAACGGACCTTGCCGTCCTCCTCCAAGGCAACGCCTTCGATGTCCACCGCGTAGTAGGTCATGCCGTACGTCGGGGCGTCGTCCGCTTCCGAACCGAAAAGATGGGTGATCTTGTACCAGAGACCCGAGTCGTATTCGTCCCTTCGCCGTGCCGATTCGACCGGCTTCGTCGATTTCTGCACGCCGTAGGTCTGGATCATGCGCTTGAAGTGGAGAAATTCCCGTCCTCCCTCGAGCTTCCGGTTGAGAAACATGACCTGGTCGAATATCGGCAGATCCGAAACCAGCGAAATCTCGTCGAGAAAGAACGATTCCTTCACGAGCCCCTCGTAGGCGGCGGCGAGATAGCTCCTCACGTCCGTATCCGTCGGATTCTCCTCGTTCAGCCTCTTCAGATGCCGGTAGGCGGCCACGAACTCTCCCCGGGAAAGCATGTCGTATCCTTCGCGTTTCATCCGGAAAAATTCGATCTTTTCGCGCTCTTCCTTCGAAAGCGGCATTCGGGAGATCTTGTCCCTGCTCATGGAGATGATCCGCTTCGGCTCGGAACGGGTATCGTCGAACTGCAGAGCGAGACCTGCGTAGTATTCCGCCGAGATGTAGTCCTCCTTCTCGTAACGGTCCCACGCCCTCGAAATCATGTCCTGGATCGAGAGGTTCTCCACGCGAATCGGTCGGGCTTGTTCCCCCCTTTCCGACGGTTCGCGAGCCGCTTTCGCCGCCTTCTTGAGGCTCAGGACCTTTTCGAGGCTCCTTTTCGTCTCCGAATCCTCCCGATAGATGGAAAGGTAGAATTCGAGATAGTATTTCGCCTCGTCGTACTTCTGCAGGTCCATGGCCGCCTTCGCGCGGTTTTTCACGTCTTCCGCCACGGAAGCCTTCATGACCACGTCCTTGCCGGCGGCGAGTTCCTTCGGCAGGAATCCTTCGAGAAGAAATGTATAGAGCGCGGCGCTGACCAGAAAAAGCACGAGCGAGCGTTTCACCAGCCCCAGAAAGGACGCTTTGATATCGGAGCCTTCCGCCCGCAATTCCACGGGATTGAAAAAGAGGGAATAGACGAAGAGGACTGCGGAAACGTGGATCGGGATGAGCGTTCTGAGAAAAAGCGACGCCGTGTTCGCGAAGATCCATTCTATCCTGAAGCCCTGATGGCCGAAACTCGGCACGACGAAATAGGAATACGCCGCGCATACCGCCGTTCCCAGCGCGTAGAAGACAAGCATCGTCACGAGGACGTTCTTCGTACCCTTAGTCATAATCGAGGTCCCGTTTCCAGTCCGCGAGCGGTTTCATCAATAGGCAGATGAAAAAAAGGATGATTCCCGAAATCCCCAGAACGGCGAGAGGGATGTCGGCCAAAAGAGGTCCCGGCTGAAGGATTTTTGCCGCCTCGGGAAGAAAATCCTTTCCCAGGAAACGAACGAAGAAGACGGCCGCTCGAAAGGTTCCGAGCGCCATGAAGAGGTTGAAAAGCGGCCATCGGGTCAGCCTCACCAGCGTCCAAAGCGAAAGCAGAAAGAACGAAACGACGCAAATCCGGATCGCCGATTTCCAATCGAAGAGAGATCGGGGCGTGAGGAATGCCGCGAGATGGGAGATGTCCGCGAACACCGACCGCAGAAAGAAGGGAGGATTCACCGCCGAGGGCCGGCCCGGCTTTATTTCCTCTCCCGTGTCGAGGAGCCGGACAGACATCGTTTCAGGTTTGTAGACCGCTTCCGGGTGCAGTCGGAATTCCTCACGGCCGACGCCGTAGGTCAGTACGTTCCTCAGAATCGCTCCGTCCAGCGCCCCGACCCACAGGTAGGCGCTCCCGGACTTCTTGATGATTCCCTGCGAAACGGGCACCGCCCGGGGTTCGGGAAATTCCTTCACCCCGGCGGCCGCGTTACCGAGGCCGAGAAGCCCGAAAAAACCCGACACCACGACCATGAGCAGAAGGATCGCGAAGGACAGGGGTTTGATGCCGGGCCTTCGCACGAGACGAAAGAGCGCGGAGAACACCGCGAACAGAAGCCCGGAGACGAAAACGGCCCCTCCGTTCCTGACCGTCCAGGACAGGACAAGCGGCTTATCGAGCGCGACGAAGGAATGTTCGAGCGATGCGGCGATCAGCATGACGCCCGACAGAACGGCGACGCAGAGCGCCATGGTCAGGAGAAATCGGGGGAGCAGCAGCAGCGTATCCTTCACGACGTAAATCGTAGCATGAGGAGGTAAGTATTTCAACTCAAGTATTTACCCGAACGGAGGCGAACCGTCCCACTTCATCCCAACGCATATACAGGTTATGCACAGGTTATTCTCATTCATGCCGCTGAATCGATCCAAAATGGAAAGTGAAAAAATAGGGATTCCCCGAGCCGAAAGCGGAAACGAGGGAGAAATTCGACATCATCTCTTTTCAATGCAAAGAGATACGATATCTCTTTGAGGCGTAAGAAGAAAGCATCCGATGAACCTAACAGCCAGCGGAGAAAAGAATTAGCTCATCTTACCGGTTCAGCTTTGTTTATCCACAGGATGTTCACAAACTCAGTCCGTATCCACGGTTCCTGAACGATCGAATGGGATTCCAGCTTCCGGGGAGCACTTCATGGGAGAGTCCGCAAAGCCGGAGCTTCCTTCGGAGGGAGGAGACGTGGACGTCCACTACCCGGGAATCCTTCTTCAGGTCGAACCTCCCGATGCAGCGGTAAAGAAAATCCCTGGGAATAGGCGTCTCCGGATTCCGCGCAAGGGCCCGCAGGATGAGGAATTCCTCGTGCGAAATCGCCAGCGTCACCCTTCCCGAGGAAACGGCGAACGACGTGAACGAGACTCTGCCCCAGGCGTAATCGATGAAACACCGGTTGGTCCATCTGGAAACCCGGCAAAACAGTTCTTCGGTATCCCAGGGTTCCACGAGATAGTCGACGCAGCCGCACAGAAAGGCGAGATCCATGTCCGTGACGTCTCCGAAACAAAGATCGAAGGCGCCCTGCCTCAGGGATCGTCCCTCGACTCCTCTGCCGCTCTCCCTCCAGACTCGCCCGAGGAATTTGGCGGGAAAGACTCGGACGTCATAGGAATCGAGATCATCGGGAAGTTCGTCGAGAAACGAGAAGGAAAGATGAGGATAGCGCATCTCTCCCATAGTCTTGATTTTTTCCGTCCGAGGGACTTCGTCCGAAACGAATAATACCGTGGATCGTTGAGTTTTTATAATTCCCTTCATGCGGATCATTGCGAAGGGGTTCCGAAAAATCGAGCTTTCCGCTAGCCGAGGAAAACCTGTCCGGTATTGTCTATCGCCAGGATAGTCTTACACTCGGAACAACGGAACCTGCCGGGCTTGGTCGCCTTCAGTTTCTTCGAGCATATGGGGCATTTGAAGATCTTCGGGAAAAGATCCGACTCCACCTTCGTCGTCCCTTTCGAGAAGAATTCGATCGCTTCGTCGAGATTATCCTTAATGTTGAAAAACTGCGAGAAACCTAGAAGCTGGAAAACCTCGTACACTTTCGGTTGGATCTCGAGAAGCACCAAATCGCCCCCGCGGGGCTTCACCGCCTTCAAGAACGCGGTAAAAGAGCCGATTCCGGTACTGGAAACGTAGTTGAGGCCGCCGCAGTGAAAAACGAGACGAGTGAACCCGGCTTCCACCGCACGGTTGACGCGCTTCTGGAAAAAATTGCTGTTGTATGTATCGATATACCCGGTCAAATATAGGATCAAGCACCCGTCCGCGGAATCGACTTTCTGAAGCCGTATTTTCAGGCTTTCGTCTTTTTCCTCGTCAAATCCGGGTACAATGTCGTTGTTCGTCATAGCTCCCCTTCAAGTCACCGACTTTTTAATTGAATCATCGGGATCACTCGATATACCCTTATATTATTCGCCAAGTACATATTTGTCAAATATATCGGCAGATATTAGTCAATATCTAAACTAAGATCAATATTCTCAATTACCGATATTTACACTATGAATCCTTGACCACGGCCGAGGTATCCACCATAATAATGGCGGAGAAGTCATGAAAAAGGCATCGCTCGTATTTCTTATCGCGGCCCTTTTCGCAGGAACGCTCGGTGCGTTCGAGCGTCCGGATTTCGATAAAATCGTCGATTTCTCCCTTACGTTGAAAGACATCGTCTCGCTGGTGAAAAAACCGGACTTCAATCCCGAAAAATACGGCAAAATCCTCATTTTCGACGGTTCTGTCTCGACCATCACCTTGGTGGAGAAGAATCCCGCCTCCTTTTCGGCGGAACTCGTCGTGGTCAACGGGGAATGGAAGGGAACCGAGGACGTTTCCCTCTTCCAATCCTTCGTTTATGCGGAAGGCCCAGAATTCGCGAAACGGCTACCCGAACGGCGTCCCAAGGAACCCGGCCCCGGGCTCATAAGCCAGAACGATCACGTTCTCGTGGTCGGGCGCATAGCCGACGTGTACGTCGACGAAAAGGGAAATCGTTTCCCGGTCATAGTCGCCTACTACATCCGCGTCATGCAATAAACGTCCCCCTATTCGAATTGAATGTATTCCGCGTCGATTCCGTCCTTAGGACAGAGGTAACAGGCCCGCTCGATCACGTTCCTGAGTTCCCGCACGTTTCCCGGCCACGCGTAACCGAAGAGTCTCTTCAGGGACGGATTCGTCAGAAATCTTTCGTTCCCGTCGCGGAGCCCGAATTCCTTGAGGAAATAATAGGAAAGCAGCGGAATGTCGTCCTTCCTTTCCCTGAGCGGCGGTATCCGAATCCGGAACACGTTGAGCCGATAATACAGATCCCCCCGAAAAGACCCCTTGTCAACCGCGGTCTTCAAATCCTGGTTCGTCGAGGCGATTATCCTGACGTCCACCTCGAAGGATTTCGATGATCCGAGCTGTCTCACCTTCTTTTCCTCAATGGCCCGGAGAAGCTTGACCTGAGTGCTTTTCGTGAGCTCGCCGATCTCGTCGAGAAGCAGGGTCCCGCCGTCGCAGAACTCCAGGATGCCCTGCCTGTCCGTCGCCCCGGTGAAGGCTCCCCTCACGCTTCCGAAAATCTCCGACTCGAACAGGGTCTCCGGAATGGCGCCGCAATTCACGGCCCTGAAGGGTTCGGAGGCCCTCGAAGATAGCCTGTGTATCGCCCTCGCCACGATTTCCTTGCCGGTTCCGCTTTCGCCGGTGATGAGAACCGTCCCGTTTGAAGGAGCGTAGGAGAGGATCTGCTGCTTGATCTTCCTCATATCCGCGGAATCCCCGACGAGCTCGGAAACGGCGGTTCCCCGGGTAACCTTCGATTCGCCCCTCGCTCCGCTGCCGATCAACGAGCCCTTCACCGTCGAAAGCAGAGACTCGAGCGTATACGGCTTCACGAGATAGTCCTGAGCCCCGGCCTTGATGGACTCCACGACGAGATCCGTATCGTCGAATCCCGACACCATGATGAAGACGGGCGATTCCGCGGTGAATTTCATGGATTTGAGGACTTCGATCCCGTTTATGTCCGGAAGTTTGACGTCGAGCAGTACGAGGTCGGGATTCTCCCTCGGAATCGATTCAAGCGCCTCCCCGCCGGTATAACAGGAAACGAGTTTGAATTCTGGAGGAAGCATGATCGAGAGCACTGCATGATCTCTCGGCTCGTCATCGACGAGCAGAATCTTCCACATACGGCTCCTCTATGGCAGGGTTGTTCCTAGTTGTAAACGGTCATAGTATTTAGTATAGAAATGAACGAGAACAATGCAAATTCACGACACCGCGGGGAAATCAGGCTTTGCGGAGCCTGTGGATCAGGAGAAGGAGCCCGTAGTAGGCGTAGATGACCGACCTGAACACCCTCCAGGGCCGTCGAACGAGGTCGGGATAGAATTCCCTGCCCTTTTGGAAGGTCTCCCGCGAGACCTTGCGTCGCTTACCGGAAAAAATGTCCAGGGTGAGCGAGCTGTACAGGAACACGCCCTGGTTGAATTCGCTCTTCCCGCGATGGATCCATTTCTCCCGTCCGCGGATGCCCGAACCCACCAGGATGAAATGCGGAGAGGCCTTCTTGATGGCGACCAGGATGTTCCTTTCCATCGACTTGGGGTAGAAGCCCGTGTAACGGCCGACGATCTTCATGCCGGGAAAGGTCTGCCTGAGGTTCTGTTCCGCGTTCTGGAGATACTTCATCTCCGAACCGAGGAGGTAGAGCGACTTTCCTTTCGACTCGAGCACGCTGAAAAAGCGGATGACGAAATCGAAGGGCATGTAACGGACGGGGATTTCCCGTTTCAGGAACTTCGCGCCTTTGAGGATGCCCATGGAAATCGGGACCACGAGCGAAGCCCTCTCCACGCAGAGACGAAAATCCTTGTCGCGCCGGGCCCTCATGAGGTCCCAGAGGGAAAGAAATACGATCTGATGAAAAGCCCCGTCCTCGATGAGGGTGAGGGCGACCGAATCGAAATCCTCTTCTCGAACGACGTCTACGGGAATTCCCGCAACCATGACACGTTTCACGCCGGGAATCACTGATCGAGCTTCCACGTTTTTCTCTCCAATAAAATGACACGAAGCGCTCCCAGGGCGAAGACCGGGGCCGTTTCCGTCCGCAAGACCCTCGAGCCGAGGTATGCGGAAACGAATCCCGCCGTCCGGAGAAAGGCAACTTCCTCGTCCGCGAGTCCGCCCTCCGGGCCTATCACCGCCGCGATCGCGTCGCGTCGGATGGAAAGATACTCGTGCAGAGAAGATGTTTCAAGGGGGGCCTGATGGAAGAAGAGCCCCAGGCTTTTTTCCCCGGACCGGCCCCAGATCCCGGGAATGTCCCGGAAGGCGATAACGGAGGAGACATCGGGAACCGAGGGGGCCCCCGATTGCTGGGCGGCCTCCCGAGCGATGCGGAGCCACCGGTCGCGACGGTTCTCCTTGTCCGCGGCCTTGGGGACGGAATACCTGCTTTCCACCGGGACGATGCGGGCTACTCCGGTTTCGACGGCCTGCCGGATCACGTCGTCCAGCTTCCTTCCCTTCGGAAGGCATTGGAACAGGGTGATTTCCGGCTCGGCGATTTCCGACGCGCCCTTCCGCTGGACCCTGAGCCTGCAGCCGTCCTTCCGTATTTCTTCGATCGTGCAGTGGTAGGAGGCTCCGGCCGAGTCGCAGGCCGCCAAAGAATCGCCTTCTTTGAGCCTGAGCACCCGGCAGAGATAGTGATGGTCCTTTCCTTCGAGGACGACATGATCCTCCCCCGAGTAGGAGGGAGGGAGGGCGAAGATCCTCACGAAGAGCCTTCCTGGACAGGGGAGGGAGCTTCCGGCGAGTCCGTTTCAGGATCCGAGAATCTGCACATGGACCTTCCTCGTACGGGGACCGTCGAATTCGCAGAGGTAGATCCCCTGCCAGGTTCCCAGGGCCAAGGCCCCTTCCGCGATCGGAATCGTCGCCGAGGAGCCGACGAGCGATGCTTTGAGATGCGCGGCGGAATTACCTTCCGCGTGGCGGTATCCGTCGGACAGGGGGACGATCCTGCCGAGCTCGGCGACGATGTCGAACGCGACGTCGGGATCGGCGGCCTCGTTCACGGTGACTCCGGCCGTTGTATGGGGAACGTAGACCACGCAGGCACCCGAAGCGACTCCCGATTCATCGACGACGCGGCGGACCTCCCGGGTGATGTCGACGAACTCGGCATGGGAGCGCGTGGAGACGGACAATGTCGTCATCGCCCCCCTCCCTGCAGGTAGGCCGCGGCCGCCTGCAGGACCTTGTCGAACTCGAGATCGTAGATCGGCGGATTCGAAAGATGACGGTTGACCTCGTTCCGTATCATCTTCCTGAGGAGCCGGTCGGAAAGCGCCGCGTTCTCTTTCGTGAGGCCGCCCACGAAAGACGCGATCTCGCGTTCCGTGGGCGAGGGGGAACCCTTCACGAAGTCCGCTATCCTTCGGTCGGAAATCAGCTTGGAATAGGCCGCGAGTTCCTTCTCAGAAAGCTCCGGTTCCTTGACCTCGCGGTCGGGGAAGACGCCGACCTTGTCGATCGTCACGCCGCTCGGCGTATAGTAGCGCGACATGGTGAGGCGGAATCCTCCCTTGCCGACCGAATGCACCTGCTGGACCGAGCCCTTCCCGTAGGTCTTCGAGCCGAAAAGGACTGCGCGCTTCCTGTCCTTCATGACACCGGCGAAGATTTCGGAAGCCGAGGCGGATCCGTTGTCGATGAGCACGGCCATAGGGACGTCGGACGGAACGACGGTGCCGGGCTTGGCTTCGAAGACCGTGTTCTCGGACGGCAGGCGGCTTTTCGTGCTCACGATCACGCCGTCGTCGAAAAAAAGGTCAGCCACTTTCACGACCGAGCTCAGGAGGCCGCCGGGATTGCTGCGGAGGTCGACGATGAGTTTGGTATAATTCTGGGATTTGAAGAATGCGACGGCCTCCTCGACCTTCTCGTCCGTATGAGGGGTGAACTGGATGATTCTGAGGAAGCCGATTCCGCCGGGCAGCATGGCCCATTTCACCGTCGGGACCTGGATGATGGCCCGGGAAAGCTGCACGTCGAACACCGTCGAGCCTCCTCTGCGGACCGTGACGGTCACTACCGACCCCGAAGGTCCTCTGAGACGGCTGACAACTTCATCTATGGCGAGCTTCTCGGTGGACTCGTTCTCGATTTTAAGGATGAGGTCTCCGGCCTGAATGCCGGCCTTGAAAGCGGGCGTGTCCTCGATGGGGGCCACGACCTCCACGAACGAAGGGCCTTCCCTCCCGTCGTCGCCCTTCACGGGGACCTGCTTGTTGATGTACAAGCCGACACCGCCGAATTCGCCCGAGGTCGTATCGTTCAGCGATCTCATGTCCGTGGCCGTGAGGTAGGCGGAATGTGGATCGCCCAGGCTCTCGAACATGCCCTTGAGAGCCCCTTCCATGAGGATCTCCGGATCGACCGGGTCGACGTAGTTGTTCTGGACGAAGGAGAAGATATACTGGAAGGAATACAGGAGCCTCTGCGTTTTGGAATCCAGCGATTGGGCTACAGCGGAAGGGGAAAGGAGCACCAGAATGAAGAAGACGACGATGATCGCCCCGATCACCATCCAGGGAACTTTCTTTTCAGATTGTCTTTTTCCGTCGAAATTCATACCCACTCCTCCATTCGCTGCATATATACTATACACACGGAAAAAGACCTTGACCACCGTTCGTCAGGCTCGTAGAATTTTTCACGTATGATCAAAAAATCATTGCCGTTTTACGCCGGGTCGCTCTGGGAAACCGGAAAGTTCTTCTTCGTTTTCCTCATCGTTTCCCTCGTCGTGAATCCGACGGGAAATCCCGTCGTCAACCTTCTCCTGCTGTGGATCAGCGCCGGACAGATGGGCGGGGCGGTCCTTTTTTTCCTGATAGGCTACGCGCCCGAGAAATTCTCGGTCTGCGTCAAATTCCTCGCCTTTTGGAAGTTCATCGGCGCCGTTCCGAGCCTCGTTTTCTCGCTCTCCGGCGTCTTCCTGCCAAGGAACATCGCGGTCCAGGAGAACGTCGCGTCCTCGTTCGGGACCGTGATTCCAGGCGCGATCCTGTTCGTCGATTCTCTTTTCATCGTATATCTGATATTATATAAACCGGGACGCGACCGGAAATCCGGCCCCGACGCATCCGCGGAATCTCTTCCCAGCCATAGTGAGACGACGGTAGAGGAGAAGTAAATGCAGGTCATACCGATAGCGAGCGGCAAGGGAGGAGTGGGGAAATCCCTTATCGCGGCGAATTTGTCGATCGCCCTCGGCCAAATGGGGAAAAAAGTATATCTCGCGGACCTCGACCTCGGCGGCTCGAACCTCCATCTCATCATGGGCATCAGGCCCCAGAAGGGAGGGCTCGGCACCTTCCTCAGCCGCTCGGACATACCCTTCGAGGAATTCGTCGTCGAGACGGATTACAAGAACCTCATGTTCATTCCGGGCGACTCGGAAATCCCCGGTGTCGCCAACCTCACCGCGGGGCAGAAACACAAAATCATCCGCCATCTCCAGGAACTGAAGGGAGACTACCTCATCCTGGACCTCGGTGCCGGGACCAATTTCAACATCGTGGATTTCTTCCTCACCTCGGGGCGCGGCATCGTCGTCACCACCCCGACCCCGACCGCGACGGTGAACGCGTATCTGTTCATGAAGAACGTCGTGTTCCGGGTCATCAACTCCGCGTTCAAGAAAAACACCCCGGCCTTCCAATACCTGGAGAGCCTGAAGAAGGACGGTTCAGCGCTTCAGCGTATCTACATCCCGAAGCTCCTCGAAAGCATCATGAACGAGGACCACGAAAGTTTCGATGCCTACCGCAAGGGGATAGAGCGGTTCCATCCCCGGCTCATCCTCAACATGCTGGAGGACCCCCGGGACGCGGACAAAGCGAACAAGCTCAGGAGGTCCTGCCAGCAGTACCTGGACGTGGACCTGGAGCATCTCGGAGTGGTATACCGGGACGACCTGCAGGATGTCGCGCTCAGGTCCAGGCTTCCCATCCTCGTTTACAAACCGCAATCGGTGCTGTCCCAGGCCATCTTCCGGATCGCGGACAAGCTGCTCCAGGACACGGACGAGGAAAAACCGGTGGAATTCGAGGAACTCGACGAATCCTACCAGACCGCGGAGATCGAAGCCTCCATAGATTTCGAGGCGAAGATGGATTATATCGAGGAGCTGCTTCAAGTCGGCGCGCTCTCCATGGGCGATCTCGTCGAGACCATCAAGACCCAGCAGCTCGAGATCAGCCAGCTGAAAAAAGAAAACCAATTCCTGAAATCCAAGCTCGTCAAGAACATGACGGGTGAATGAAAAAGTCGATATGGCGAGTAAAAAAAGCGAAATCCACGGAACGATCGACATCAGATTCGAGAAGAGCGGACTGGAAGCCGTTCTGTCCTTCCGCCCATCCGCGGAAAAACGGGAACTCGACGCCGCCGACTTCCTGAAATTCCTCAACGGCCACGGCGTCAAGGAAGGCATATCTCCCCAGAACCTGGAAAAGGTCCTGAAACAGCTCGAAAAGGCGCGGGAACCGTTCACCGCCCAGGTAGCGGTCGGGACGCCTCCCGAACAACCGGAGCCCGAAAAGGCAGTATGGCAGCCCATGCCGGTCCCGGAATCCATGAAGCACGACGCGGAACGCGCGATCGCCGAGGCCGCCGCTCCCGTGATCACCGTCGAGAAGGTCGAGCGGATCAAGAAAGAGAAGATCGTACAGAAAAAATCCTCCATCCCCTTCATGCCCGCGAAGGAGGAGAAGGTGACGGTCGTCGAAAAAAGGGTGACCCTGGAGCGAGTGTACGTCGACACATCGATCGAGGGTTTCGGATACGTGACGGAGGGGATGAAGATAGCGGTCGTCGAGCCGATGACGATCGGCCTTCCCGGAAAGACCGTCTCCGGGGACATCCTTCCCCCCGACGCGTTGGCGGATCCCTACGTGTACGCGGGCAACGGCGTGGAAAGAAGAAAAAACGAACTCGTCGCGACCGCAAGCGGATTCATCCGCTGGGGCAAGAACTGGGCCGACGTCATTTCCTTCAGGCCGCATGTCTGGGAGATAGGACTCTCGCCCGACCGCTCCACCTGCGTCATCGCCTTCACTCCGGGGGACAGGTCGGCGAAAGTCCCGCAGGCCGAGGAGATCGTTCAGGCGGCCACAGCCCTTCCCTACCCTGCGGAACTCCTGCTTTCGCCCCGCGAAATCGACGCCCTCGTGCAGGACATCATCTCCCAAGGTGTTCCCGTGAAGAACGTCCCCCTGAGCGGATCGAGGAACTCGTCGTTCGAGATCAAGGTCACGGACGACAAACTCAAGGCGACGATTACGCTGCGGAAGGGCCGGGGGACCGGAAAGCCTCTTTCGCTGAAGGAGGTGGGAGCCGCGATCAAGGCCGGAGGCTTCAAGGGTCTCGACTACGCGAAGATCAACGCGGAAATCGTGGCCTTCTACAAGAGCGAGGCGCAGGAACTCGCGGATTACGTCCTCGCGGAAGGCAAGGCCCCGACCAAGGGGCCGGATCGAAAGATGGAATGCTCGGTGAAGTTTTTCGACGCGAAGGCCGCGGAGGCGGCGAAGCAGGCCGCGAGGGACCTGCCCCCTTCGCTCGCCGATATTCCTTCGCTCGCGGACTTCCCGGTCGAAGCGGCCTCCGAGATGGGCACGGTGGAAAAGGACCAGCGCATCCTCGTCCTGAGTCCGCCGGTCCTGGGGCAGCCCGGCGTCGACGTGTACGGCGCGGTCATTCCCGGTGGGGCGGGAGCGGACCCCGAAATCGTCATAAGGGAAAATATAGACCGCAAGCAGAACGTCGTCATTTCCCTGATCGACGGAATCTACGAGCAGAGGAAGATCGAGGACCGCATCGAAATGCGGGTAAGACCGCACAAGGACGGCGAGGCGAAGGCTACCGTCTCTCCCAACAAGATGGAGGGCTACCTGACCCTCATTCCCAGCGAAGGCACGGGGAAACCGATCGGAATGCCGGAAATACAGGAAGCCATCGCCAAGGCGGGGATCACGCACGGCATCAGGCAGGAATTTCTCGACAAGGCCTTCGAGATGGTCAACTCGGGAAAAACCGTGACAGACCTCGTCTGCGCGGTGGGAAAGCAGCCGAAGGAAGGCCACGGCGCCAGACTGAAGTTCCTCATCCACGTGGCGGACGGGGGCCAGGTCACCATAAGGAGCAACGGGACTGCGGACTACAAGAACCGAGACAACATCACCAGCATCCAGGAAGGTTCGCGCATCGCGGAGGTTCTGCCTCCGGAAACCATGCCCGAAGACGGTTGGGACGTAACCGGGAAGGCCCTTCCCGCGAGGGAGGTGGAAGACCTCGACCTGGAAATCGGGGACAACATCAAGGAAGTCACCGAAGAAGGAACGAAATACCTGGTCGCGGCGAAGAGCGGAGAGCTCATCTACGACAAGAAGAGGATCAGCATCCAGGACGCCCACGTCATCAAAGGGAACGTGGATCTCGCCTCGGGCAACGTAAAATTCCCCGGATCGGTGAACGTTTCGGGCTCGGTATCGTCCGGGTTCTACGTCCTTTCCGGAGGCGACATAAAGATCGGCGAGGGCATCGATGCGTCCCTCCTCTCGGCCGACGGTTCGATCGTGATCCAGCAGGGGGTCAAGGGAGGCGGGAAGGCGGTCCTGCGGGCGAAAAAGAACATCCACGCCTCATTCATCGAGCAGGCAGTCCTGCTCTCGGTCGGCGACATCAGGCTGAAAAACTACTGTCTGCGCAGCGCCGTGAAGTGCAACGGAAAACTCGAACTCACGACCGAAAAGGGGAACATCATCGGCGGAACGATCAAGTCGCGCATGGGCATAGACGCGGCGAACATCGGTTCCGAAATGGGGATCAAGACCGACATCTCCTTCGGACAGGACTATCTCATCGCCGACCAGATCGAGCTCGAGGAAAAGGAAATCAAGAAACTCAACGCCTCGTCACAGAAGATCGATCGGATGATGAAGGAACACGAGAAGAAGGGCGACAGGAAACAGCTGGAGATGCTCCGAGCCGAGAAACTCAAGAACCTGAAGCTCGTGGAAAAACGGTCGCTCAGGCTCTTCTCGCTCCGTGAGAAATTCGAGGAACATTTCCCCGCCGAGATCAAAGTACGAGGAACCCTGTATCCCGGTGTTGTCATAGAAAGCCACGGCAGGTATCATGAAATAACGACACCGAAAAAGGGGATTCGCGTGGTCTTCAATTCGGATACAGGCCGGATCGAAGAACAGCCCCTTCAGAAAGGCGGAAAGCAATAGGAGGCACCATGCCGCTGCTCGCCCTTTCCTATCCTTCGTGGCTCTCGCCGGAGATCATATCCGGACTTCCATTCCGCTGGTACGGTCTCATGTATCTCTTCGCCTTCGGGACCGCGTATTTCATGGTCCTCAGGCAGATTAAAATCGACGGACTCTCCATAACGAAAGACGAGACGACGAACCTCTTTTTCTGGGCGATCATCGGACTCCTCATAGGAGCGAGAATTCTCGCGACCATCGTCTACGACACCTCGGGCAGGTACTTCAGGAATCCGCTGCTGATCTTCTGGCCCTTCGACGAGCACTTCAGGTTCACCGGGCTCCAGGGAATGAGCTATCACGGCGGGGTCATCGGCGCAACAGCGGCCATCATCATCTATTGCAGGGTAAAGAAATACGACGTGCTTCTCTGGGGCGACCTCGTCGTGACCGCGATCCCCCTGGGCTACACTTTCGGCCGTCTCGGGAATTTCATCAACGGCGAGCTGTACGGCCGGGTCACGACCGCGGCCTGGGGCATGATCTTCCCGCACGCGGAAAAGTTCTCCGCCAAGGAGTCATGGGTGCGGGAAACGGCCGCTGCGGCCGGCATCCCGATCGCGGACCCCTCCGCCATGGTGAACCTTCCCCGACATCCTTCCCAGCTCTACGAAGCCTTCTTCGAGGGGATTTTTCTCTGGGCCGTGCTCTGGTTCTTCCTCCGTCCCCGCAAGCCGTACAAGGGTTACCTCATCGGGGCCTACATGGCGGGGTACGGCATCGTGCGTTTCTTCATCGAATATTTCCGGGAACCGGACAGGGACATCGGCTTCCCTCTCAGATTCTCCTCCTTGGACAATCCGCTTCATCTGCTCGTTACGCCCTGGAATTTCACCACGGGTCAGATCCTCTGCATGCTCATGATCGCCGCCGGGATCGTCACGAACTTCGCGCTGAAGCGGAAAGCGGAAAAGAAAACCGCCGGACAGGAGGTTCCGGACGGAAAGAAAGGCCTTTCGAGACGGATGAGGAAAAAGCTGAGGTAGACGGCGGTCCGGGGCGAGAATCCGGCGTGCGGATCGCCGCGATTCGAGCCGATAATTACGGAAGAGGCTTATATGAAATCGGGCTTCGACCAGCACAGCGAAAACCTCATAAAGAGCGCCGAAAAGCTCCTCAAGGAACTGGAGAGTTTCTCGGATCTCAAGAAATTCCTCGCCCAAGACCTGGACAAACCCGATGCGCCGAGGACCGACGCCGCCGGCGGGCTTTCTCCGAAGAAGGAAGAACCGACCTCGAGCGACGGCCGCGTGGATGTCCGCGTATCGGAAGACGGCATGAAGGCGATCGCGAGCTTCTATCCGTCGCGCGGAACCGGCCGCATGCCGGACATGGACCTCGTCCGACGGCGCCTGGCGGAAGAAGGCGTCGTATTCGGCATAGACTGGGAGCTCGCCGAGGAGGCGGTGCTCCAATGCAAGACCGGGAAGAAACTCCTCGCGGAGGTGCCCATCGCGACCGGAAAAATCCCACAGGAAGAAGTTCCCGCATACTTCGAAGTTCTCGCGCACATTCTCGAGCGGAAGGCGGAAGCGGACAGACTTGCGGAACAGGAGGAAGCCGCCGGGAAAAAGCCCTTCCCGCTGATTCTCGTCAAGAAAGGAGACGTCCTCGCGCGCGAGGTGCCGGCGATCCCCGGAGAGGACGGCCGCACCGTGCGGGGGGTACCGATACCCTTCGAACGCGGAAAGGGAACCGAGGTCAGGCCCGGCGAGAACACGGAAAAGAGCGGCAACGAGATCATCGCCTCGCAGAACGGACGTCTCGTCTTTTCGGATAACGGCTTCTCGGTCCGTGAAGCCTTCGAGGTCACCGGCGACGTCGACTCGTCGGTCGGCGACGTTCGGTTCGAAGGCGACGTAATCGTACGCGGAGCGATACGCGAAGGCTTCACCGTGGACGCAGGGGGATCCGTGTATTGCGCGAAGGACATCGAACTCACGCAGCTCGGCGCGGGCGGCGACGTCATTGCGGATGGCTGCATCTTCGGGAAGAAGAAAGCCATGGCCAAGGCGGGCGGAGAAGTACGGGCCCGCTTCATCGAGCACTGCGTCGTGGAAGCCGGAGGAAACGTCTTCGCGGAAAAAGCGATCTTCAACTCCCTTGTCAGGACCCATGCGTCGGTCGTTCTCGGAAAGAAGGGGGCGATCCTCGGCGGCAAGACGAGCGCGAAGGACGGCATCTCCGCGGGCCAGCTCGGGTCCGACAAAGGAACCAAGACCGAAATCCAGGTCGGCATTGACCCCGAGACGTTCAGGAAGATCCTCTGGCTCAACAACAAGACGATCGAAATGAAGTCGAAGATCGAAGAAATCGCGGCGACCCTGGCGGACGGGGCCGAACACGAGGGCCTCGCGTCGATCAAGTCCCAAATGGAAAAGCAGCTAATTCTCGTGGAAAAGGCCCACTCGGAACTCGATACGCATATCGAGAAAAACGTAAAGGCCGAAATCACGGTGTTCGGCTACGTATTCCCAGGCGTGGTCCTCGAGATCTGCCAGGCCCCCTTCACGGTTACCGAGGTCATGAAAAGTGTACGGTTCTTCCTGGACCCGGAGAAAAAAGCCGTAAAGACCGCACCACTCCTCGTCCAATAGGGACGGAGGAGGTTCGGGATTAAAAAACCAATAGGGACGGAGGAGGTTCGGGATTAAAAAACCGCTTTTCCGCCTTCTCTTCTCGCAGCACGACGACTCGTCGATACTCATCCTATTTTCACGAGAGAGGGGTCGTTTTTTCCGGAACAGCCATTTCAATCATTTCATGAAGGAAGAGATGCAGATTTCCACCTGGACCCTTGCTTCACCGGATCGGCGGAGCTTGTAGGAGTGCGGCAGTTCCCTTTCCACCGGTTTCACCGCGATCCGTTTAGTCTGCTCGTTGAAAAGAAACGTGCAATGTTGGCTATAGATTCTTATACAACCGGATTCAGGCAAGCAAGAACGGCGTACAGAGTGAAGGAGCCGTCAGTTTCAAAACCGGAGAAGGTCTTTCGATGAGGCTGAAGTCAAGGTTGCGAAG
>CAYNKA010000014.1:0-98084 GCA_964397655.1 uncultured Spirochaetaceae bacterium
GGGGTGACATTTTTATCGAGTCCTAGGGGTGACATTATCACAGAGTTTCAACACAGCATCGTCCTTGGTCGCCAGCAGTACTTATTATTCTCAGAGGCTATGACTCTGTATTCAGCCATTGTCCCGAGTAAGGGAATAACCTCACGGAAGAAACTGGAGCAGCAGGTTGTCGATGTTCTCTTCGACCAGTTCAAGCATAACGCTGGCCTCGATATCAAAATCTTTGAATCCATCGCTTCATCCGTGGTTATTCTCAAGACGCAAAGCCGAAGTATCCTGTCGTCGATGGATCAACTAACGTTAGCCGCTAAGTACGCAGACGAAGACCAAAGCCAAGGATTCGATGACTTGAACGACATGATATTGGGCGCCTTGAAGTACGACAGCCCGCGAGACGCATTCATGAAGGCTGTCGGTTCAGTTGATCTGTCGCAATACTAATACGCCATAAGGGGCTACCCAAGCCGGCGAGGCACGAGGGATCAATGTCGAGCCGGGGCAAGTCGGACCAATAGGATAGAATCTTGCATACGCCTGGGATTTCATCGACCACGGCGACTGTGATCTTGTTGCTGTTGGCGGCCTCGGTGGCACGGGCGACCTTGCGGGCTGAGTCGAGGGAGCCGATGTGGTCCTGAATCCAGTTGCCGGAGACGAGCGTGCCGTGGGTTTCGGTGACGACGATGAGGCTGAACTTCATGAGTGCTCCTTCGGCTCGGCATTAGCGGCGAGCCAGTTCCGGAAATAACGATTGAAGGCTGCCTAATGCGACTGAGTTGCGAAGATTGGAAGATACCAGCTCGTGAGGCGATCGCGGTCGAACTGGCTTGAAAATATCGGCTCAAAGCCTTCGATAGCGGTTCTAGCGAGTACTATATAGGTACAGGCCATATCTTTTCTTGATCGATCAGAGCCTCGGTATAGAGAAAGCGGCTCGGAGGCGGAGGAATGCCAGCGGGCCGCTTGGGTGGATGAAGGATGAGAGGGTTAGTCCTCTCCGGGGAGCATGATCGTGAGAACGGGCTCGCCGTCGTCGCCGGGGCCGCAGAGGGCCTTGAGCTCGACTGGCTCCGGCGGACAACTCGGCGTGAGTACGAAGAGGACCTTGAAGTAGATGGTATCCCGATCCGGGTTCACGGCTGCTGCAAAATAGAGGACCTGGAGGAGATCCCATGCGCGGCCATTGAGGGACTGACCTTCGTCGGCGAGAGCTGGCGAGGGATCGAGGTAGTCATTGAAGACGGCCTCGGTGACCGCGAGCGGAATCTTGAAGCCTGCCTCGCGGGCGAGGTCCGAGAGGTCTACGAGGAGACCGTCCATCAGCCCCTGCTGTCTTGAATACGAAAACAGAATAGGGCCGAATGGCGAGGGCTGGGCGGGATCATCAGAAGACATGGGCGACCTCCGGAGAGGAAGCCTTCGAAGACGTGGGCTTCACTTCGACGTGTTCAGCAACGACGCAGAGCTTGAAGGAGCCAGTGGCGGCCGTGGCCTCGGTGTCCTGGGCGATACGGCCGACGATGCGCAGACTGGAGCCCTGAAAGAGGTACTTGGAGCAGTAGGCGGCGAGGCGGCCATAGACGACGATGGGGACTGAAGCGGGATCCGGGTCGGAAGCCAGCGAGAAGGTGCAACGGGCCGGGGATTCCCCATCAGGTGGGAGAGCGAGAATCGGGTCTTCGAGAAGGACACCCTCAAGTAAGATGCTGTTGAGGTTGCGCATAGCGGCTCCTTTAGTCTCGTGGCTTGAGGTAGAGGGAATCGCGGCCGAGCTCGGCCTCGACACCAGGTACGGCCTCGCCCTCGGTGAAGATCAATGACCGGAGAGTAGAGAGGCTGATCGTCTTCTTGACCACCACGGCCGATGGCCTGTTGGCCTCCAGGTAGGCCATGGCCGCCGCTTCATCGAGAATTGAGACGTGGTCTGGAGCCTTCCTCAGGCTGGCCGAGGCTGTAGGAAGGTGAAGCGTCCGGGAGCGAGAACGAGAGCGAGAAAGCTCGGCCTCGATGTAGGGCCGCAGGAGCATGGAGAGGTAGATGGCCGAGGCCTCGTCGTGAGCGTTTGAATCTGAAAGCCATTGGTCGATCTTTGACTTGTAGAGGCTGGCGAGCTCGGCCCGCTCGGCCATGCGGGCCTGCGCCGCGAGGACCTTGGCGGCAGCCCAGGAAGCGGTCGAGATGTCGGTGATCTTGAACGGCGCGGCGGCCTGGGCCTCCGTACCTTCCGCAGGCGGAGTAGAGGGGATGTCGATATCGGTGAACAGAAGGTCAGCGATGGAAGGTACGGAGCCGTTGGCCGGCGCGAGCGCGTCCTCGGGACCGGGCGGATCGAGGGGGAACGGAGTAGAAGGGAGCGGGTCGGGCGAAGCCTGACGGGCTGGCCGATCGAGGGTGAGCGTCGAGGACATTGGGAGCCTCCGAGAAGTTGGGGATAGCAGGCCGGGCCTGCCCGTAGGGACAGGCCGCGTTGGCCGCATGTATAGGAGTAGCGGCCAGGGCCACCGAGCTGTAGACGATAGAGGTTAGGCGAGCGAGGAAGGGTGGGCCAGCACGGCCGAGGCATCACAGCCCTGGTGGGGCCAGGCCGCGCGTGCCTGAACTTGTGTGCGCTGTGCGTATCGAGGTGGGGAGCTATAAACGTATGGAGGGAGGGCTAATCTATTTTAGATAGGTATATCTCTTTCTTTGACGGGGTATCCTATGGATACTGTTTCGCCTATACTCCCCCTCAATCGATAGATTGAAATTTTCAAAGGTCGCGACCATCGCCCTGTATACCCTATCGTCCATAGCTGCTTGGGAATGGACTATCGCCATCTCGGTTGCTTGAAGATATATGATGCGAACTCCCGTCGACGCTGATAATGCAGGCGTGTTCGTGTTTGAAGTCGTGGGCGGTGTGCGTATCGCGATGGGGAGCTATAAACGTATTCGTGGGAGAGCTTCTCTATCGCTATAGGTATGTTCCTTTGTTTGACGGGGTATCGTCTAGCTACTGGATCACCTAGACACCCACTCAATCGAATCTGAAGACAAAGGGCAGGATCGAGCTTAAAAATTTGCATTGCGCGACCGTCGCGGTGTGATAGGAACATGGGTAGCCCGGTATTGGCCTTCATCGAAGGATGGATACGCCCATCTGAAGCGCTTGAACTCAAACGCGGCGTGCGCTTCAGTCGAGCTTCGCAGGCTCGAGGAGTCCGCTCTCGACGAACGAGGTGTAGCCCGTCTTCGAGAGGACGATGTGGTCGAGCACGGGTATTCCGAGGACCTCGCCCGCCTCGAGGATGCGATCTGTAATGGCCCTGTCATCGACGCTCGGAGAGTTGTTGCCGCTCGGGTGCACATGGGCTACGATCAGGGCCGTAGCCTGGTCCTTCACTGCGGCGTGGAAGATGTCCCTGGGAACGGCCATGCAGCGATTGGTGGTGCCTATAGAGACGATGTTGATGTGCAGTATGGCATGTTGCCCGTCGAGCGAGATGGCGAAAAACTTCTCCACCTTCGAGGTCGCGTAGCGCTTGAGGGCCTCGTAGACATCGGAGGGGCGGGAGACCTTGTAGGGCGTGCGGGTCGATCGGACGGTGACGAGGTCGTACTTCATCGTGGACAGCTCCTGTTGAAAAAAAGCGAGATGTCCATAGAAGTAGCGACGCAGATGTATACTGCGTAGAGCAAGAAGAAGGCCGTTGTGGGCACTTGCTCCTCGCGCAATGAAATGGATCCTTGCCTGATCCCGTTCTCCAAACCATGAGACACGCTAGACTATGAAAAATCATCTCCGTATGACGTCCTTGGTCTTGCTACACCTTGAACCAATCAGTACGATCTAGATACTCAAGCTGCGCCACTTGACCGCGGCTTCGTCCATGGTTATCGTATAGGAACAGCCAGAGCCTCACACCCCTTCGTTGGGATGCCGGCCAGATTGCTGGGCTACAAAAACCTTCCGCCATCGCGCAAGGAGCCCCACCCACTCTCTCATCCGTAGGATGAGTCAATTACGTCCGAACCTATTGTTCGTGACAGGGGGCCTCATGCGCGCGAGAAAACTCGCAATCCTCATCTCTACAAAGTCGATTGCTCTGGTAGTAGTCCATGGCTCTGAAGGCCCATGGTACCTCACCGTCCTGTTCCTCTCTCGTCGGCGTATCGCTGCACGCCATGCGTACCTCCTTCTTCAAGTTCGCCATCCAACACGGGGATGGAGCACAGTGCTCATCGGAGGTCCCGATGCGTAACCACTTTGCCGTCGATGACCTCGCAGCGGGATTCTATACGGTCCCTGAACTCGCGGAACTTCTCCGTATCTCAACAATTACAGTGTACCGGATGCACGAACGAGGTGTACTACCGGGGACAACTCTGGGCGGCCGGGTCATCTTTAGCAAGAAGGCCGTAGCCGACTGGCTCGCCGCCAACTCCAAGGCGGGTCAGTCTGCGACAGCCGGCGATGAGGGAGGTGACTCATGATTGCTCCTCATCGGCTTCCTCAGACAGCATGGCCTCTGGTTCTGCCGGAGGAAGCTCCGCCCGCCTTCCCGCCAGCAAGTTCTGGCGATCTCGTGGCGGATCAGGGCATCGATCTACCACAACTCGAGATCCGGAACGTCACTCTCGTGACCTGCCCAGTGCCCTGGCACAATACGACCGTAGACGATACGGGCGCGACGCCAATCTTGCTCCGTGCGCCCTCTGTCATCCCCGAGCGTGGCATTGGCCTACGTCGCCACGAAGAGAGCTGGCTTCAACCACCACACGTGATCTACCTTCCGTCGGAGGTCCCAGTAGTCCCGTTGTTGCCAGCTCCACGGATCTCGCCGAGGCCCGATCTGGAAGTAACAGAAGAAGGCCGTATCCTTAGAAGGGTCAGGCTTGAGGAAGAGGAGGCCCAATGGGTTCGTGACCTTGAGTCAGGCATAGACACGAAGGACCTCGGGGAGGCAGCCGAGCTGCTTCGTTCGCACGACGAGGCCTACTACCGACAGTACCTCAACTCCTGCATGGACGCTTACAGGATGAAGGACCAGTACCTCTATGGCCAGGACGGCTACAAGAACCTGACATCTTTCATCAAGGCCTCAGCGGTCGAACTCGGTGTCTCGGTCGGGGACTTCTACCGGCGCGTCGCTGCCGGCGAGGTGCTCGACAGGTTCATGGCCATCGTGTTGATGGGGCAATGGGGCCTTACCAAGGACGAGATCGCGATGAAGGTTCCGCGCCTGTCATACATCCTCACGGCCTACTATCGGCACGTCCCGTTCGAGGAGATGAAGGGGCCCTTCCTCAACTGGCCCTATGAGGACTACGTCGCGTTCATGGTCGGGCGGAAGCCGAAGAGCCAGGAAGAGAAGAACGCCGACAAGTCCGCGAGGTACAACAAGGAGAAGGACACGCCTCCAGTCCTTACTCCCACGGACACGGAACGGCAGATCGTCTCGATCATCAAAAAGGGATTGGACGCAAAGCCCGTCGGCCTCGACGACCTATCCCATGTCCCGTATCTCGAAAAGGCCCAGCTGGCCTACAGGCGTGAGCTGACTGACATCGCCTATGAGAATCGGGATCCCGAGTTCTACAAGACCGAAAGGACCTGTACCGAGGTCAAGGCCATTCATACGCTCGCAGATGCCAAGTACATGTTCAAGCTGCACCTGGCGAAGGGAGTCCCGAATCGGCTCGTCTGCTGCTGCCTCAGCGCGCAGATAGACACGGTGCCTGAGCTGATTGCCCAGCGCGAAACGCTCAAGTACAAGAACACGCACGACTACCTCGTCAAGGAGATAGGAGTGAGCTTCGATACCTATCGCGCCATCAAGATCGGGCGGAACTACCTGAAGCACGAAAAAACCATGCTACGCCTCCTCGGGAACATCAACTCAGAGGTCAAGCTCGGCATGCTCTTCAGCTTCGACTGCGCCGTCGATAACCACGGCGATCAGCCCGAACTCATCAAGCGGTTCTTCAGGCCCGAGACGCCTCTCACCGACTGGGAGGCCTTCGCGACGCATCGCGACTATGAGAAGTACCTCTCCAACAACCGTATGAGCCGGGCCAAGATAAAGGAGGCCAGGAGGATCATCTTTGAGTTCAATGAGGCCAAGAAGAGGTCCCTCCCCTCCTCGCAGAAAACGGGCTTCATCGGCGGCGACAGGGTAGCCATCTTCCCGATCGTGCTCGATGCGGAAAAGAGCTTCTTGGACCGTTGCCTGCGGGACCTCGCGTACCTCCGGAAGTACGTCGAGAAATACGCCTGGTACAAAGAAAATGGGTTGCTGCCGTAGTCGGCATCCCGAACTTCCTAAGCGGCGTGGGACCTCCCACGCCGCACTCATATCACCGCTCGCGAGGCGGCGGGGTACAGCTCCTAAACTCTGAGATTAGCCCTGAGACTATCTCTGAGATTCTCGTACTCTGAGATTGAGAATGAGATTGAAAGTTGAATAAAAGTGATGAAGAGGCGACAAAGCGGACTAATGCGCTGATTGACTTCGGCTCTCGCCCAGCATAGAGTTAGTCAACGGAAGTCAAGATCGACTAACGGTGGAGAAAGCGCGCAGCCCGTCCCGAGGCGGTTCGCAATCTATAGGCCAGGGGTTCGAATCCCCTATCCTCCAAATAAATACAAGCCGCTTCAGAGCGGCTTGTTTCGTCTATAATCGATAGGGGATTCGAAGGGCGCGAGCGCGCACCGCAGGTGCGGAAGGCGCACAGGATCATGCCGCGCCGCCGAATGGCGGCGTGTACAATAATTACCTTCCATGACGCGCTCCGGAGGAGCGCACGTGCGCCGCCAGCGAGCGCCCCGGGCCGCAAGCCCGAGGCACGGACGCCGAGGGCTGAAAGCCGAATCCCCCTATCCTCCAAATAACTACAAGCCGCTAAAAAGGCGGCTTGTATTCGGATCGAATGATTAAAATTTCTTGCCGATAAAGACCAGCGGCGGAAAATAGAAGAACCTCTTGAGGCCGCTGTTTTCTTTCTTGAAGCTTTCCGGCTTGTTGCTTCCGTACAAACCGAATCCGAACGGCCATTGCACGTTGAAATAGAACGGACTTTCAAAAATCATGAAATCGAATCTGTAGCCGATCCTGAATTCGTTCCATACGTCGAAGCTCTTGTAATATTTTCCTTCGTTTTTTTCGTAGAAATTGTCATAGATAGGCCAAATCTGATATTCGACATGGAAGTTTTGCCAAACATATCTTCGGTAACCGACGATAACGCCTCCCGCATTCGAATGGCCGCAATCATACTTCTGATTGAGGTAGGCGATTCCAAGCATCAACTCGTCTTTTATAGTCAATTCTCTCGAATACTGCACGGCATAAACATCGACAAACGGATATTCAGGACAGAAATCCAGCGAATTTTTATATGCCTTGCCCTTTTCTTCATTTAACGCCTTCGGCTCGGGCGTTTTTTCCTGGCCGGACGAGAATGAAGCGAACAAGAATACGAATGATAAGGCAATCATCGACGCTTTCATAAACCTCTCCTTTTTTACCTTAAGTAAATAACTATCGAAATTCGTGAAATTAAATGCAATGAAAATTTTCAAAGAAAAAATACAATAAAACGCGTTTTTTTTGAGAATCACCGAATCGAAGGGGGCAAGAATTAGATCATTATATGGAAAATCCTATTGCCTTCGGTGATAACCAAGTGTATACTATGAAGTGTATATAGCGGAGGAGGCTATGGAAGTTTCGACAAAGGAACTGAGAATACAGCCTGGAAAAATATTAAACCACGTCGCTAATGGACAAGAAATCACCATCACGTTCCGAGGAAAAGCGCTTGCTAGAATAATTCCTATCGATAAGAAGGAAAAGGCTGAAGTTGAAAATGAAGAAAGCGTTTTTGGGATGTGGGAAGACCATTCAAAAGATTCAACCGTTGAAGGAATCGTGCGGGAAATGAGGAAAGGGCGGCGGTTTTGATAATCGATACCGACGTTCTTATTTGGTATTTAAAGGGAAATGAACGCGCCAAAAAGATCGTTGAAGAAAATATTCCATTTTCAATCTCGGTAATAACCTATATGGAACTTATTCAAGGGATGAGGAGTAGAGAAGAGTTCAAAAGATTCCAGAAGCAAGTCCATAAATGGAAAACAAATATCATCCAGTTGGACCAAGAAATATCTTCACGAGCAATGTTCTATGTTCAAGAATATGCCTTAAGCCATTCCATGATGTTGGCTGATGCGTTAATAGCTGCAACCGTCGTTCAAAATGGCGACAAATTGATGACAGCGAATGATAAACACTATAGGTTCGTCCCAACGCTGGAATGTATGAAGTTCAAACCCGAATAAAGAGGAATCGTCCGCGAACCCTTCGTTGACAGCAGAAGCAGGCCTGATTAGACTGAAAGCCTGCCGGCGGTTGCCGGCCGGTCATGGCCCGTGTCTTGAAAGCCCGGGCGGAAAAGCCGTCTGTGCGGCGGAATCGGCAGCAGTTCGGGGCGAAGCCCGTCAGTATGTAATGAAAGCAAGCAAATCATGAATGAAAAAGAAATCAAGAAGGTTCTTGTTATTCATCCGAACGACAATGTCGGCGTGGCTCTGGTATCTCTCAAAAAAAACGAAGAAATGAAAAGCCGAACGGGAGCACCGCTGCTGAAAGCAGCGGAAGAAATTCCTTTCGGATTCAAAGTGGCATTGAACCAGATCAAAAAGAACGAGCCTGTGATCAAATACGGTGAAGTAATAGGAATCGCTTCAAAAGACATCAATGCGGGAGAAAAAGTACACATACATAACTGCGAAAGCCGAAGAGGCAGAGGCGATATAAAACAATGAATATTCAGATATCGAATTATAAGGATTTCAAATTCAAAGGATTCAAGAGAAAAGACGGTTCGGTCGGAGTGAGAAACCACATCGTCGCCGTTCCTGCTTCGGTATGCGCAAGCCCCTTGGTCACCAAGATCGCGAACGCTTCAACGGTAAAAGTCGTCCCGCTCAATCATAAAGAAGGCTGCTGCCAGATAGGAAAGGATTATGAAAGGACAAAAAGAACTTTGACTGGTTTGGCTGTAAATCCCAATGTAGGCGGAGTAGTCGTGGTCGCATTGGGCTGCGAAGGCGCTCCTTATAGGGAAATAGTGAAAGCTGTTGCGGATACCGGTCGTCCTGTCGAGTTGGTTCATATTCAGAACGCGGGCGGTTCAAAAAAAGCGCTGGCGGAAGGATTGAAAGCGGTTGAAAAGGTGAATGTTCGATTGACCGATGAAACCATCATGGTCGAAGCAGGCCTCTCCGACATCAACTTGGGACTCGAATGCGGCGGCAGCGACTGGACCTCCGGCATAGCCTCCAATCCGGTCATAGGGTGGGTCACGGAGAAAATTACGGAAGCAGGAGGAACCGTGATTTTATCGGAAACTACCGAATTGATAGGAGCCGAACACATACTGGCAAAAAGAATAAAGGACGATGAAATTCGGAAAAAACTCCTCAGGACGGTTTCGAACATCGAAGAAGCGGCAAAAAAATCGGGAGTCGACATAAGGGGAACTCAGCCGACGCCGGGAAATATCGAGGGAGGCTTGACTACCATCGAGGAAAAATCTCTCGGCATGGTTCATAAAGCGGGGAATGCGACGATACAGGACGTCGTGGATTATGCCGAAAAACCGACAAAAAGGGGGCTGATATTCATGGACACGCCCGGGCAGGACGTGGAATCGATGACGGGCATGGCGGCAGGCGGAAGCGTGATCATGCTGTTTTCTACCGGAAGGGGCTCACCTGTCGGTTTTCCGATCTCTCCCACGATCAAAATCACAGGCAATCCCGACACATTCAGCAGAATGACGGATGATATCGACATCGATGCCGGAACCATCATCAAAGGCGAAGAAAGCATCGATGACGTAGGTTTGAAAACGCTTCAGGCGATTTGTGACGTTTGTGAAGGAAAAAAAACCAAATCCGAACTCAACGACTATAATGAGATAGGGATTCTCAAATTCGAAATCACCCTTTAGTCGGAAATTCGATGACGAATCGGGTTCCTTCGCCTCGCTCGAGACGGATGGTGCCGCCGAGCTGCCGGACCATGGTGCTCACGAGGACGAGACCGAATCCCGTCGTATGCTCGAAGTCGAGCGATTCCGGAATCCCGACGCCGTCGTCGCCGATCGTGAGTACGATCCGACCCTCCCGTTTCACGGCCGTGAGAAAAATCCTCCCCTCATCCCTCCCGACGAAGGCGTATTTCCCGGCGTTGGTGACGAGTTCGTTGACGACGATGCCCAGGGTGGAGAGTTCCTTCACGCCGAGACGGAAATCCTCTACATGGACGACGGGCAGGATCCTTGCGGCCGTGGGAAGAACCCGTACGATTTCCCCGACGAGCGCCGGCAGATAATCATAGACAGACATTTCGGCGAGGCTCTCGGTTTGGTAGAGCTTGTCGTAGAGGACGCCCATGCTCCGCAACAGGCTCTGGGCGTTTCCCATGGTGGCGACCGCCGCGGGATCCTTCAGCCTGGCCGCATGGACCGAGAGAAGGCTCAACATCGTATTCATGTTGTTCTTTATCCGGTGATGGACCTCCTTGAGAATGATTTCCTTTTCCCGCAGCAGCTTGACGACTTTGTCTTCCGCCCGTTTCCGTTCGGTGTGATTCAGGACGAAGCACGTAAGGCCGATCACCCCGCCCGAGGGGCCGACGAGCGGCGAATAGTAATCCAGCCAGCAGAGCCGGGAAAGACTCTCGTCGCCGTACTCCTCCATGAGCATGAAATGCTCTCCTCCCAGCGCACGGTCGAAATTCGACTTCGCTGAGGCCCTGTCTTCGTCTTTATTTATGATGTCGAGCATGCTCATCCCGATTTCGATGTCGCGGCCCCAGATCCTTCGGATCACCGTCTTGTGGAGGGAGTTGAAGGCGATGTACCTGTAATTCTTGTCCAGGGCGAAGACGATCACCTCCGGCGAGCTGTCGAGAACAGTGGTCATAAGTCTGCCAGTTTCCGCGAGGGCTGTCTCGATTCGCTTCCGATCCGTGACGTCCTGCGTGATTCCGACCCTGGATACGATCTTTCCTTCCCGGCATTCCGCATTCCCGATGACGCGAAGCCATTTTCGGTTGCCCTTGGCAGTGACGATCTCCGCTTCCAGGTCGAAGCCCTCGCCCGTCTCGTTGGTGCGCCGTATCGCGGCCGCCATCGACTCCCGGTAAGGACTCGGATAAAACCTGATGGCCTGATCGAACGTAGGAACGAAATCAGAATCCACCTCGAAAATCGAAAAAAGCTCGTCCGTCCACTGTGTCGCGCCGGTCTCGATATCGACCTTCCATCCCCCGATCTTGGCTATCCGTCCCATATCGGCGAGCAGGTTCCGGCTTTTCAGGATGTCGATCTCGAGTTTCTTTTTTTCGGTAATGTCGGAAATCAGGCCGTATGAACGGCGGATGTTCGAGCCGGAATCGTACTCCGCCCAGGCCATCACGAAAAAATGGAGCTGTTCTCCGTTCTTTCTTACGAGCCGCGTTTCGAATTCCGTCCTGCCCTCGTTATTGAAGGATGCGAAGATTGTACGGAAATCATCGAGATCCTCGGGAGCGACGAAATCGCCGAACCACCGTCCGACGGCCTCCTCTCTTCGATAGCCCAAGGCGTCCAGCCAGGTCTGGTTCACCTCCAGCAATCTACCCTCGGCGTCCAGCGACTGATATCCGAGCGGGGCTTGCTTGAACATACCTAGAAAACGCCTTTCGCGCTCCGCGCTTTCCTCCCTGGCACGGAAGAGCTCGAACGCCATCTCGATGCCGGATCCGAGAACGTAATTCCCCGCGTCTTTCAGGAGGTAGCCGTATCTTGCGATTCCCTTGATCTTGTCGACGTACGCCTCCTCGGTGTGAGAGGTCAGAAAGACGATGGGAAGATCCCTCTGTTCGAGGATCCGCCGGGCGGCATCGGCTCCGTCGAGCCCCTCGCCGAGGTCGATGTCCATGAGGACGAGATCCACCTTCCGATCTTCGGTCGCTTTTCGGATCGCCTCCCCGGCCGAATCCGCAGTCACGACTTCGTAGCCGAACCCCTCGACGGTCCTGGCTTCGGACAAGGCGATGATGGCTTCGTCTTCGACGAGAAGAATGACTTTTCGATTCGTTCCTTCCACGACCGTTTCTCTAAAAGGAGACTAACTACTATATTATTAAAAATAATCAATATATCAAGCGTCAGATGAGTCTTTTCCGAAAAATCACCCGTCGATCGGGAAGGCGAATGAAGAAACCCGGAGCAAGAGCCGGGGCTTGGGCCCCAGCCTGCCGATCAATGCTGCCGGCCGGTCTCCATTTTTTCGAGAAAGCGTTCGAGGTCCTTGCCCGAAAGACCCGCCTCGTCCGGGCTTTTCCCCGCGAGCATCGACTTGAGCGCGGCGAATTCTTTCCGCGAAAAGGAAACGGAGCGGAGGTCGTGCTCCTCGAACGCCTCGGTCGCCAGGGGACATACGATCTTCACGATGTCGAACATGACCCCGGCGTAGAGACGAATCTCCTTCTGGGCGTGTGCGTCCATCCGGAGCTTGAGGAAGTGGAAGAGGTTGTGCAGGTCGATCTGCCAATACCATTCGGTGTAGAGGCTCAAGGGGAGGTTGATCCTCGCGAGTTCCCGCGCGATGCCGTCCGCGATGAGTCTTTCATAGTCTCCGTAGGACCGTTTCTGTTCGGCTTCGAGGAGAGAGAGGACCTTCTCCCTGAGCTCGAGGGGAACCGCCTCGACCGCCCGACCCTGCTTGTTGTCCGAACTCTGAAACGCTACATCGCCGTCTGCGGGAAGGTAGAACTCGTCCTTGAGCACGCTGTACCGGCCGGAGATTTCGTTGAGCCGTGCGGTCCTGTGCCTGATCCACTGCCGGGCGACGAAGATGGGCAGTTTGACGTGGAAGGTGAACTGGACCTGCTCGAAGGGGGAGGTGTGCTGGTTGCGGAGAAGGTACTGGATGAGGCCGCGGTCCTCGCGGAAACTCTTGGTCCCCTTGCCGTAGGAAACCCGGGCGGCCTGGACGATCCTCTCGTCGCCGCCCATGTAGTCGACGAGCCGGACGAAGCCCTTGTTCAGTACCGGATATTCCTTGTCGAGAATCGCTTCGGCTTCAGCCACCACGCAGTGCGCCATCTGGTTCCCCTCCGGCAGTCATCGTAACGGAATCTCCCCGGCACATCAACTGGTCGCGCTGCGAAGAAAACGTGCGGCAAATTCCCACGGTTCGGGACTAAAGCTACATCAACTCTCGCCGCCTCTCTTGAGACGGCGAGAATTGAAGCGTCCCTTTGCAAGGCCGCCCTGTTTCCGCTATAGTGGGGCCATGACCCGCACGGGAATCATCGCCTTCCTGCTGCCCGCGTTGTGCCTCGCGGCGGCGCCGGCGGTTCGGGCCGAAAAGCCCGGGCCGGTCCGCGTCTATTCGAAGACCGCGGAAACGGGAAAATACGAGTTCTTCGCGGACAACGACCTCATCGTCCCCGTGTGGATTTCCGTGGAATTCCCCACTCTCGTGAACCTGAAGTCCTCCGAAAAGCTGCCCTTTCGGACCCTCGTCCCGGCGGAAACCTCGGGCAAGACGCTCTTCTCCCTCGAGGCGGTGACGGAAACCCAGAGGCGAAGCTACCGGATGACGGTCACCTACGCGAAGGGCGACCCGGCGGCGACGAAGCAGGATCCCGGCTTTCTCTACGTCTTTCCCTTCGAACACGGGACCAAGCACCAGCTCACCCAGGGCTACGACGGCACTTTCACGCATTCGGGGGAAAACCGATACGCCCTGGATTTCGACCTCGACACGGGAACGCCGGTCGTCGCTGCGCGGCGCGGCCTCGTGGCGGACGTGAAGCAGGACTCGAATCTCGGAGGCCCGTCCACGTCCTATGCCCAGGACGCCAACTACATTCTCGTCTGGCACGAGGACGGAACTTTCGGCAACTACGTGCATCTGAAAAGAGGCGGATCGCTCGTGAAGATCGGCGACCGCGTGGAGGCGGGCCAGCGCATCGGCTACAGCGGGAACACGGGGGTTTCCTCGGGTCCCCACCTGCATTTCGACGTCAGGGTCCCGACCCTGGACGGCAGGATGCAGTCCGTACCGATCCGCTTCCTCGGACCGGACGGCGCCGCCCTTGAGCCGACCGAAGGGAAATACTACTACTCCTTCCACCCAGGCAAGGCGCCGTTCCCGATCGTATTCGGCGAAGACCTCACGAACGAGGATTTCAAGGACTACGGCAAGTCCTCGCAGGTCAGGGACAAAATCGACCTCCGCTTCGACAGGATCGACTCCACCTACATCGTCTATATTTCCAACGGCTTCGCCGAGCCCTACGAGGTCACCGTGGACTTCGCGCTGAAGCGCCTCGTCCCGAGCAGAAAGGAGCCGCTCACCGTCTCGATCCCCGCCCGCACGGAGCAATTCCTCCTGCTCCTCAAGGCCGAGCCCAAGGCGACGAGCTGGGAGTACGGCTACAGTATCCGCTACCGCCCCATCAGGTGACCGACTGTCATGGATCGGGCAAGATCGGCGCCTTCGGCCCGTATCGCAGAACCGCGATCCTTGTCGGGCTCTCCTTCGCCTTCCTCTTCAACTCCGCGATGGCCATGCTGAACTCCTCGATCATCGGTCTCGTCCCGTCTCGGGAGAAATGTATAAGGGCCGAACTCACGCAGAGTAGGGGGTATTTCTTCTTCCTTCCATCCCTCGACTTGCTCAAGATAAAACCGGCCTTCCTGTCTTCCTCGCCGTAGAACGCACGAACATCGTCCGTGAATCGGCGGACGATCTCCAAAGCATGCTCCTCGACGCTCCCGATATCCACCGAAGGGCCGGTGATCCCGGCGAAAAAATCATCTCCTCCGACATGACCCACGAACCATCCGTTCTTTCTACCTTCCTCGCGAATCAGATCGGCGAAGAGGAGAATGACGCGATCACCTTGACGGAAGCCGTAGAGGTCGTTGAAAGGCTTGAAATGATCGAAATCAAAATAGAGAAAAGCCGTTTCCCCTTCCCTGGAATCCAACCTGTCGGCGATGAAGCCGTTGATGAGGTTGTTCCCCGGCAGCTTCGAGAGAGGGTTCTGGTCCCTGGCGTCCGCCAACGCCTTGTCGTTCAGCATCTGTATCAGAGAACGTGAATCGAGGACTCCGTGATACTTCCCGTTCACGGTTACGAGAACGACCTCTGTTTCCTTGTTCACCGCATAGAGTTCGATTATCTTCTCCACCCTCGTATGAATCTCGGCGATCGGGGCCTTGAAGAGGAAGGGATGGAGGTTGCCGCCGTACGCTTCGTTCTTGAGCAGAGAGATTCCGAAGGGGGAATACACGTAATGCTTGAGGTCCTTCTCCCTCACGACGCCCAAAGGTTCTCTGTTCTCGTTGATCACCGGGATGTACGAGAGGTTGCTGTCGCTCCGAAACCGCTCGAGCACGCTGACAATGGGATCATCGATGCCGGCGGCATTCGGCGTCTCGAGCTGCCGGTAGATGATTTCCCGATTCGTCTCACGGTTCCGCTTGTCCTTGCCGCTCAATGATTCCACGATCGGATACTTGAGCTTCAGCTCCTCGACGGCGAGCACCGGTTTCTGAACGAGATGCCCCTGGGCGAAATCGCAGCCTATCTCCCGGCACAGGAAAAACTCCGATTCCGTCTCCACGCCCTCCGCGATGACGATGATCCCCATAATGTGCGCCATATTCACGATGTTCGCCACGAAAAGCTTCTTCTTCGAATCCCTCTCGATGCCCTCGATGAAAAAGCGATCGATCTTCACCATATCCGGCTGGGAATGGTAAAGGAGCTGAAGCCCCGAATAACCGGATCCGAAATCGTCGACGGCGATCCTGAAGTGCTGCTGCTTGTAGGCGTCGAGGGCCGCCGCGGGACCGTCGAAGCATGCGATCTCGTGGCGTTCGGATATTTCGAAACAGAGGGTGCTCGGCGGCAGGCGACGCTCCTCCATGAGGCGGATCGTGTTTCCCGAGGAATAATCTTCCATCATGAGAACTCGATTGTCGAGATTGTAGAACAGCTTCGCGACGCCTCGCAGTCCCGAGCTTATGAATTTGTCCAGGGCCGCCTTTCTCAACCTGAGATCGACAGCGTACAGATACCGTTCCGCGAACGCGCGGTCGAAGACCGCCTGAATCGAGGGGAAGCCAGCCTCGTCCCACCCTCGCAGAAGAGCCTCCACCCCGAACACGCGGCCGGTATGAATGTTAACGATCGGTTGAAATGCGAAATCGATGCGGGATAGTATCATTTCCCAATCGCCGGAAATTTCCATGCCGTTTTCTCCTGCGAAAGAATACCTGCGGCACGATCGAGTTTGATGAGAAAAAGATCAAGAATGCGTTAACCGGTGAATCCATTTCCCCGACCGCAGCCTGAAGAACCCGACGGCCGCCTTCACCGTTTCCTCGATCGAGAGGGCGGCATAGACGCACCACACCGGAAGGCCGAGGACCAGGCCGGCGAGAACCGCGAGAGGAACGCCGATCAGCCAAACGCCGAGGCCTTCGAGAAAAAGGCTGTAGCGGGTATCTCCCCCGCTCCGCAGAATGCCCACGACGAGGTGCCAGCCGAATATCTTCGCGGGAAGGAAGAGGGCGAAGAGGATCACGACGGATTTCGCATCGTCCAGGGAGGCTCTCGAAACGTTGAAGACGAGGGGAAGGAGCGGCAGGGCAGCGATCACGAGAATCCCCATGAGAGCGCCGAGGACCGGACCGAGCAGGGCGTAGGCGTTCGCGTAATACCGGGCCTTGTCGAATTCCCCGGCCCCGATACGGTTACCGACCATGACGGCGCAGGCGTTGCTGGTGCCGAAGAAAAGCACCACGGCGAATTTCGCGAGCGTGTCCGCGATGGTGAAGGACGCGAGGGCTTCCGTCCCCATCCTTGCATAAACGAAGCTGTACATCGTCATGCCGAGGGCCCAGATGAATTCGTTCAGGATGACCGGGCTTGCAGTCCTGAAAAACCGCTTCACGTAAGATCCGGAGATCGAAAAAAGCTCCCGCGGGGACGAAGCGGCCGGCGTCTTCAGGCGGTACACCGAGACGACGAGGATCAGAGTTTCGACCGCGCGAGAGAGAACGGTCGCGGCCGCCGCACCGGCGACGCCAAGCGCGGGGAAACCGAAACTGCCGAAGATGAGGAGGTAATTGCCCGCGGTGTTCAGGACGAGGGCGGCGGCCGTCGAGTACAGGGGCATCTTCACGATGCCCATGGACCTGAGGACGTTCGCGTATGCGAAGCTCACCGCGGTGAACCAGTAGCTCGCGGCCACGATCCTGAGATAGCGCGATCCGAGCCGGACGACATCGGCGTCCTTCGTGAAGAAGGAGAGAAGCAGTTCCGGGACGAGGAGGACGGTCAGGCCGAAGACTGTGGCGCCGGCCGTCACCGCAAGAAGACAGAAACCGAGGGCTTCGTGGATGCGATGGGTGTCCCCCCTGCCCCAATACTGGGCGGTGAACGCCGCCGTCCCGCTCGCGATCCCGAAAAAAAGAAGGATCATGAGAAAGTAGATCTGATTCGAGATCGCAACCGCCGCGATTTCCTTCTCCCCGAGCCTGCCGATCATGATGGTGTCCACCATGTTGAGGCTCGAGATGATGAGGTTCTGCAGCGCAACCGGCAGGGAAAGCGAAAGCAGGGAACGAAAAAAATCCCGGTCCCGCGCCAGGCGCTTAACGAAAAGCTTGAAATCGTGCATGGGAGGTCCGAAACCTATTCTGCGGCCTTCATTCTCGGAGGCTTCCGCCGTACCGTGAATTCCTTCCGGTTCGTCATGTCCGTTTCCTCGGATTTTCTAAGGGCCTCCTCGTAGAAGAACCGCTGGCTTCTCATCGCCGATTTGACGCCGTCGGGAGTCTTTCGCCGATACGTTCCCTTGTGGTTGAGGACGTAGGCATTCACATTGTCCTGGAAAAAAACCTTGAGCATCTTAACGATCCGCCTCAAAAGCTCGGGGGCTTCTACGGGAAAGAGCAGCTCCACCCTCCGTTCGAGGTTTCTCGTCATCCAATCCGCCGAGGCGCAGTACACTTCCTCCGATCCGTTGTTGTAGAAATAGAACACGCGGGCGTGCTCGAGGTAGCGGTCGACGATGCTCACCACCGTGATGTTCTCGCTGACTCCGGGGATTCCGGGCACGAGCATGCACGTCCCCCTGACGTTGAGGAGAATCTTCACGCCGTGCTGGGAGGCCCGATAAAGGGCCTTGATGACGTCGACGTCCGCGAGCGAATTCATCTTCGCCATGATGCAGCCGGGATCCTCCTTCGTACTCCGCGAGGCCTCGCGTTCGACGAGCATGAGGATGCGGTTCTTCATCGCCGAAGGCGCCATCACCAGCTTCCTCAGGTTGGGTATGGCCGAGTAGCCGGTGATCGCGTTGAAGAAGAGCGAGGCTTCGTAGGTCAGGTCGTCCCTGCAGGTGAAGAAGCCGAGATCGGTGTACTGCTTCGCGGTGCGGTCGTTGTAGTTTCCCGTGCCCAGATGCAGGTAACGCTTTATGCCTCCTTCCTCTCGTCTGACGACGAGCAGGGCCTTGGCGTGGACCTTGAGCCGGGCGATGCCGTAGATGACTATGACGCCCGCCCGCTCCAAACGCTCCGCCCAGCCGATGTTTCTTTCCTCGTCGAACCTCGCCTTGAGCTCCACGAGGGCGGTGACCTGCTTCCCGTTCCGGGCCGCGAGTTCGAGGGCCTGCACGATGGAGGAATCCCCGGACGTCCGGTACAGCGTCGCCTTGATGGCGAGCACGGAGGGATCGGAAGCAGCCTCGTTCACGAACCTGACGACGGGATAGAAGGACTCGAAGGGATGATGGAGGAGTATGTCCTTCTTCGAGATGGAATTCCAGACCGGCTCGTCGTCCGGAATGTCCGGAGACCTGCAGGGCTTCCATTTCTCGTCGCGGATAGAATCGAAGCCGGGCACCGAGGAAAGTTCCATGAGGCTCTTGAGGTCGAGCGGGCCCTGGTGCTCGTAGACCTCCTTGGGCGTGAGTCCGAGGATCTCGCGAAGCCGGTCGCGGAGCCGGGTACTTGTGTTGATGACCGTGAGCCTCACCACCATGCTGTGCTGGCGATTGACGATCACCTCCTCCATGGCCCCCACGAAATCCTCGTCCTGTTCCTCGTCGACGCCGAAATCCGCGTCTCGCGCCACGCGGAACAGGATGGACTCCTTGATGTCGTAGCCGTGGAACAGATGGAAGGCGTGCTCGAAAACGACGTACTCGAGGAGCGTGAACATGACCTTGTCGGCCGGCCCGGGGAGAAAGATGATGCGCGGTAGACTCGAGGGAACCTGCACGAACGCGAGCCGTTCGTCACCCTCGATCCCGTCGGAATTCCCCTCCTGGGGCTTGAGAAGGAAGGCCGCGTGGAGCTTGAGGTTGCCGAGGGAAAGCGCGTCCACGGATCCCTCCACCCGCACGGGAGTCAGGACCGGGAAAATTTCCCGCTCGAAGAGCTCCTTGAGGAAGAGGTCCTGCTCCCCCGAGCAGTCCCTGGGATGCACGAAGATGAGCCCGTTCTTCGCGAGGAGGGGAAACACCTCCTCGTGCAGGCAACGGTACTGCTGGGAAACGACGTCCTTCACCCGGGATGAGATGGCAGTGAGTTGGTCTTCGGGGCTCATGCCGGAAGGACAGGAGATGTAGTTTCCCATGAGGAGCTGACGCTTTATCGCGGCCACGCGGATCATGAAGAACTCGTCGAAGTTCGAGCTCACGATGCAGAGGAATTTCAACCGCTCGAGGGGCTTGTTCGAGGGATCCAGGGCCTGGTCCAACACGCGATGGTTGAATTCGATCCAGCTGAGCTCGCGATTGAAGAATGGGAGTTTTTCCTGGATCTCGGATTTTTTCATGCCAGTCATCTTGAACCTCGCACTCCTACACCAATCGGACCCGGTATCCGAATACTTCCTCGAACATCTCGCCCTTCAACCTGAGGCCGGTGAGCTCCACGATGGGATCGCCCGCATATTCCGCGTGGAGGAGGATCTCGTCTTCCTGCTTTTCGAGACGCAGGTTCTTGATCCTCTGGATGTGTCCCCGGTCCAGCCCGTCGGCTACGCGGAGAATCGCGGCGATCTTGAGCACGGTGATCCTCTCCTCCCTCCGGAGGGAGACGAAGTTGACGTGGTTGGCCACGGGCTGGATCTTGCGGTGATACCGCACGACGTTGGAGATGATCCTGATGTCGCCGCGGGAAAAGCCGAACATCTCGGAATTCGAAATGATGTACTGGCCGTGCTTGTGATGCCCCGCGGTGTTGATGTAATTGCCGATGTCGTGAAGTATGGCCGAGGTCTCGAGGAGGAGGCGGGCGTGGGAATCGAGCCCGTGCTCCTCCCGGAACTGGTCGAAGATCTGCAGGGAAAGCTTCGCCACCTGGAGCCCGTGCGCTTCGTCGAAATGGAACTTCCTTCCGAGGGAGAGGGCGGACGCCACCACCTGGGAATAGAAATGCCGTTCCACTGCGCGCGAGGTGTCGAGGGCGAAGCTGAGCAGAACGCCTTCCCGGATGCTCACGTCGGGGACGATGAGGGTGCCGGCGGACGTCGCGTCGAGGAAGAACTTGTTCATGAGAAGCGCGGGGACGAGCCCCTCGGCCTCGTTGTACGTCACCTGGAGGAGCCTTACGCACTCGTCGAGGGTGCATTTCTGGAGCCTGGACACGAACTCGTGGAAGACGCCCTTTTCGATGATCGAATAATGCTCGTGAACCTTCTTCCCGACCTTCTCCGCGGAAAGCCTCGCGTCGCCGCCCACGGCGACGAAATACTTGATCCTGGAAAGCTGGAACTCCGCGTCCAGCATCTCCTGCATGTTCCTTATGTTCTCCCTGATGTAGCCTTCGATGTGGCTGTATCTGTCCGTATCGGGCTTGAGATGCTGCTCGATCCTCACCGTTCCGATCCTGAGCGAATGGGCGGCGACCATCCTTCCCCGCCTGAGCAGCATGATTTCCGTCGAGCCTCCGCCCACTTCGATGATGAGGGTGTTGGTGCGGGCGATCTCCCGGCGGATCGCCTTCACGGCGTGCTGGACCGCGAGGTAGGTGAGATGGTTCTCCTCGATGCCCTCGATGACGTCGACCCTGAGCCCCGTCCTCAGGAACACCCGGTCGATGAAGGTGTCCCGGTTCTTCGCCTCCCGTATGGCCGACGTCGCCACGACGCGGACGTCCTGCAGCGGGATCTTCCATCCTTCGAGCATCTCCACGAAACCGGAGAGGATCCTGAGGGCGAGGAGGGTCGTATCCCGGCTTATGACGCCGGTCATGAACACGTCCTTGCCGAGGGGGATCGGCTTTATGGCACGGTCGATCCTCCGCCATTCCCCCCTGTCGTCGATTTCGGCGATGACCATCCGGATGGCGGTCGATCCCATGTCGATGACCGCCACGAGCTTTGGAGTTCTCATTCCGCTTCCTTCATCCGTTCCAGCAGCAGCAGAGAAGCTCCGATGGCCACGGCGTCGTCCCCGAGTTCGGACTTGAGGACCCGGACCGACTTCACCAGCTCCGGCACGGCGAATTCGCGCATCGTCTTCTCAGCGGATTCAACATACCGTTCGCCGAGTTTTTCAACAAGTCCTCCGCCGAGGACGATGGCTTCGGGATTGAAGATGTTCACGCAGTTCGCCATGCCTATGCCGAGGAAACGCGCGGACTCCTCCACGAGTCTCTCGATCTCTCGTTCCCCCGCGGCCACCGCCTTGGCGATCACCCCGCTCTTCACCTTGCGGAAATCCGTTCCCGCCTTCTCGAGCACCGTGGGGGCCTTGCCGGCTGCGGCGAGGACGACCGCCTCCTTCGCCATGCCTATCCGGGACACATGGGCTTCGAGACAGCCTTTCCTGCCGCAGCCGCAGGGCTTCCCTCCGGTCGCCTGCACGATGGTGTGGCCCACTTCACCCGCTCCACCGAAGGCGCCGCGATAGAGCCTGCCGTCCAGCACGAGGCCCGAGCCGAGCCCCGTCCCGGGAAACAGGCCGATCACGTGACTCAGGCCTCGGGCGGCCCCCCGTTTCGTCTCTCCGTAGGTCCCGGCGTTCACGTCGTTCTCGACGAGAACGGGTACGTCGAATTTCTTCTCGGCCGTCTTCCTGAGGGGAAAATCTACGAAACCGATGTTCGGAGCGTTCAGCACGATCCCCCGTTTGAAATCGACGGCTCCGGGAATGGCGAAACAGATCCCTTCTACGTCCTCCGAATCGATCTTTCCGGCCTCGAGACATTCCCGGACGCAGGAGACCATGCTCTCGAACACCTTTTCGCCATCGCCCAGTCCCGTCGTCCTCCGCTTGAGTCTGGCGGCGGGAATTCCCTTCCGGTCGAAGACCATGCAGAGCATCTTCGTTCCGCCGAGATCGAAGCCTATCGTGTATTTCATCCCCGCTCCTCAGGAATCCGGAGAATGCGAGATCGCGACGTCGGCGCACCCGCAGGTCCTGTTCTTCCCGCTCCGCTTCCCCAGATAGAGGGCCTCGTCCGCCTGCTTGAGAGCTTCCTCGAACGTGCAGTCCGGCGAGCATCTGGCGACTCCGGCTGTCACGGTGACGGGTATCCTCGTCCCTCCGCACTCGAACTCGTAATTCGCGACCGAGCAACGGATGCGTTCCGCCGCGTCCTTCATCCCGGCTTCCTCGAGATCCGGAAAGAGGATCAGGAATTCCTCCCCTCCCCAGCGAATCGCAGTATCCTGGCTCCGGACCGAGTCGTTGATCAGCTTTCCGAGCTCGCGAAGAACGGCGTCTCCGCAGTCGTGTCCGTAGTTGTCGTTGATGGCCTTGAAATCGTCGATGTCCAGGAGGGCGAGGGAAACCGTCTCGCCCGACGAGACGAGGCCTTCCACCTCGTTCTTCAGGATTTCATCCAGCCCTCTCCTGTTCAGGAGTCCGGTGAGCTGATCGGTGCGGGAGAGCAGATCGAGTTCCCGATTCCTGATGACCATGTGCCTGTTCCGGAGGATCAGCTTGTCGATGGGCGCGGAGATCCGGAAGATGATGACGTAGAGGATGCCGAGGATGATCGCGATGACCATGCCGCTCGTCGCGACGAACAGGTACAGGAATTCGTTCTGTACGGCGTATTTCAATTCTCCGTCATACTTGAGGTTGACCCAACCGACCGGCGTCCCTTCATGATCGGAAAGACGCATGACGAGCGTGTCGTCCGAGGGGAAAACTATCTCCTTGAGCATCGGGTAGGGGTCTTTGAGATTCAGACTCCTGATGGTCCAATCGAGGAGATACCCGATGAACCAGAAAGGCCCGGAACCGAATCGGTCGACCACCCGGTAGCTCGGGGGCTCTCCGACGCCGAAGGTGACGACGATGCCGGGCGAGAGATAGGGTTTGATTTCCTCCAGAACGGGGGACCCGGAGCTGAGGGGAACGGTTCCCTTGTACAACGTGGAACTCGAGCTCCGCCATCCGTCGCCGGAAACCATGTCGAGGAAAAGAAGCGTCAGCCTGAGGTCGGCGAGCATCCGTATCCGCTCTACGTGCGCCATGTCGATCCTCATGATGCGAAAAACGCTGGATGCGGTGAAGACGGAAAGCCCCGCAACGAGGAGTACGACGACGAGAGATAATTTCACTCGCAATGAAAGCCGCTTCTTCATTCTTGTTTACATAATACGAACTTTACCGCCTTTTCTTCAAATCCGTTCGAGGAGTCCCCTCAGGGAGTCGTCCTCTTCCGGTCCCGCGGAAAGAGCGAGGCTTCCTTCACGTTCTGGAGGCCGAGGATCTTCTGCGTGAGGCGCTCCAGTCCGATGGCGAAGCCTCCGTGGGGAGGGCAACCGTACTTGAAGATGTCGACGTAGGCCCCGAGCCCCTCGGGGGTGAGGCCGAACTTCGGCAAGGCGTCCAGCAGCATGCCGTACTCGTTGATCCTCCGGCCTCCGGTGGTGATTTCGAGGCCGCGGAACAGGAGATCGAAGCTCATGGTCTTGAGACCGTCGGGAAAGGCGTAGAAGGGCCGCTTCTTCCTGGGGAAGGCGTTCACGAAGACGGCGTCGACGCCGTGCTTCTCCTTCGCCCAGTCGCAGACGATGCGCTCGCCTTCGGGATTGATGTCGAAGACCCGCTTCCCGCCGCGCTCGGAGATGATGTCCTTGGCTTCGTCGTAACCGATGCGGGGAATCCTGTCCACCTCCTCCGGCTCCGGGACCGTCGAGCCGAAGGCCTCGAGGTCCGCCGCGTTCTCCGCCTTCACGCATGCGAAAACGTGCTTCAGGATGCCGCATTCGAGATCCATGAGGTCGTGTTCGGTATCGATGAAGGCCATCTCCACGTCGAGTGAAACGTATTCATTGAGGTGGCGCGGCGTGTCGTGCTTCTCCGCCCGGTAAGCCGCCCCAATCTCGAAGACCCGTTCCATACCGGAGGACACCATGGCCTGCTTGTAAAACTGGGGCGACTGGGCGAGGAAGACCTTGGTGTCGAAATACTCGACGGTGAAAAGCCCGGTTCCGCCCTCGGTTCCCGAGCCGATGAGCTTGCTCGTCTTGATTTCGGTGAAGCCCTGGCCGCGGAGGTGTTCGGCGAAGGCCTTCACGATCGTGGACTGCACGTTGAACACGCTCCGGAGCTTCGGGATGCGGAGCGAGATCATCCTGTTGTCGAGGACCGCGTCCAGGGAGATCTTGTCCGGATCCTGGTTGATGGGAAGGGGGAGGTCGGGATGCGCGGTGGCGAGAACTTCCACGTTCGCGGCCCGGACCTCGACGCCGCCGGGAGCCTTCTCGTTCTTCCGGACGGGCCCCTTAACGGACAGGACCGATTCGTGGGAAAAATTCACCTTGCCCTCGAACACGAGCTGGACCATGCCGGTCCGGTCTCTGAGGAGCACGAACGAGATGGCGCCGAGTTCCCTGATTCGGTGAACCCAGCCCTTGAGCAGGATTTCCTCGTCGATGTGTTTCGCGACGTCCTTAGCAAGTACCCGCACTTGGAGCCTCCATGAGCTTTATCAATTCATCGTCGGTTTCCGCGGCGAGTTGAGCCGCGACGAGTTTCGTGAAGGTCGACTCCGTAGTCAGATCCCCCATGGGGATCGCTCCCCCCTTCCAGAGTTCGTGGGCCGTCACGTATTCGGAAAAATCGACGACCCCTTCCTGCTGGGAGGTGCAGAAGAAGGTCACGCCGTTCTCCCTCCCGTGATCGAAGGCCTTCTTGAGGGAAAAGGGGCTCTCCCTGAGGTTCGCGGTCCCGGTGTCGAAAAGTTCGAGGATGAAGTACCTCACCCCCGCCTTCATGATCGCGATGAGCGTGTCCCCCTGCATGCCGGGATAGACCTTGGCGACGAAAACGTTCGCTATCGCCTTTTCGAGCCTTTCCTTGAGCGTCTTGTCCTGGAATGACGTCCGGTCCTCGGCAAAGCACAGGCCGGCCGCCGCGGCCTCGGAGCGGTTCCAGTTCGCGAATTCCACGGGATTGACCCGCTGGAACTTCAGATTGAGCGCCGCGTACTCCTTGCCGCCGAAGACGACGACGACTCCCGGCTTTCCGGAGGAGGCGCGCACGACCGCGGCCTTCAGGTTCTCGCCGGCGTCGCTCACCTCCCCGGGCGGAAGCGCCGCGGCGGTGAAGACGATGGGGATCTTCGCGCCGGAGAAGAGCCAGTGCACGAGGGACGCGGTATAGGAGAGCGTGTCCGTTCCGTGGGCGATGACGATACCCGAGGCGTTGCCTTCCTTGAGCGTCCGGTCGACGGCGGAGAGAAGCACGGCCCAGTCCTCGGGCGTGATCTCCTCGCTCAGGAATTTCCCGAGCTCGAGTTCTTCGAAGCGGATCTTCGCGGGAAGGTCCTTGCCGCCCGCGAGGAGGACCTTGATCGCCTCTTCGCCGCCGGGATTCACCACGCCGCGGTCGTCGCGCACTCCGGAGATCGCTCCGCCGAAGGAGAAGACCTGCACGTAGCTCACGGCGAACCTCTCCTTGAGCAGGGACTGGAGAAGCTGCGGTTCGGTCCGGCCCGAGGTCTCCTTCATGATCTGACCCACGAGGAAGCCCAGGGGCTTCGTATCCCCCGCCCGGATCGCCTTGACGACGTGGCCGTGGGAAGCGAGCACGCGGTCGATCACCTTCCCGATTTCGACGGGGTCGGTGAGCTGCTCCCAGCCTTTTTCCTTGATGATCGCGGCCGGGTCCTTGTCTTCCTCGAACACCGTCTCGAGCACCTGCTTCGCGATCTTGCCGTGAATGCGGCCGCTCGAAAGCAGGCCGAGGAGCTCGGCGAGCCTCTTCTCGGTGAGCGGACTCTTCGCGAGTTCGAGGTTGGTCCGTTTCAGGATTTTCTGCACGTCCATGGCGAGCCAGTCCGCCGCGGTCACGGGAGGGGCGCCGAGGGCGACGGCCTTCTCGAAGAAGTCGGCAACGGCCTTCTCGCCGATGAGGAACTCCGCGCTCCCCTCGGAGAGACCGTAGTCCTTCAGGAACCGTTCGCGGCGGGCGTCGGGAAGTTCGACCAGGGCGGCCTCCACGGCCGAGAGAAAGGCCTCGTCTGGCCTGAAGGGCGGGAGGTCGGGTTCGGGGAAGAAGCGGTAGTCGTGCGCGCTCTCCTTGGTCCGCATCGGCTCGGTTACGTCGCGGTTCTCGTTCCAGAGACGGGTCTCTTGAACGACGGTGCCGCCGCGGGTGAGGATCTCCTCCTGGCGGCCGATCTCGTAGTTGAGCGCGAGCTTCACGAAGCGCGAGGAGTTGAGGTTCTTGATCTCGACCTTGCGGCCGAGACCCTGTCCCCGGAGGTTGATCGAGACGTTTGCGTCGCAGCGCATGGAGCCTTCCTCCATGTTGCCGTCGCAGACGCCGAGGTAGCGGATCATGCGCCGGAAGTTCTGGAGCAGGACCTCCGCCTCCTCGCCGATCTCGAGGTCCGGTTCGGTGACGCACTCGAGGAGGCTGGTGCCCGCTCGGTTGTAGTCGAGGAGGGACATGTCGCCGGCGTGGATCATCTTGCCGGCGTCCTCCTCGAGGTGGATCTCGTGGAAACGGATGCGCTTCTTCTTTTTCCGGAACTCGATGTCGATCCAGCCGTTCCTCCCGACGGGCTGGGCGTACTGCGAGATCTGGTAGTTCTTCGGCATGTCCGGGTAGAAGTAGTTCTTCCGCTCGAAGACGGCGGCGGGATTCAGCGTGCAGTTGAGGGCCCGGGCCACGACGTAGGCCATGCGGATCGCCTCGGAGTTGAGGGAGGGAAGCACGCCGGGATATCCCATGCACACGGGACAGACGTTCGTGTTCGGCTCGTCGCCGAAGTTCGCCTTGCAGCCGCAGAAGGCCTTCGTCTTCGTGAGGAGCTGGATATGAATTTCGAGACCGATGAATGACTGGTACACTGCTCAACTCCATTCCGAGGAACTGCCCGGCGGGACGGGGCAGGGGAAGTCCGCCTCGTACAGCCTCGCAGCCTCGAAGAGCCTGGCCTCCTCGAAGGGCGGAGCCAGGAACTGCATTCCCACGGGAAGCCCGTCCTCGACCGCAACGGGAAAGCTCAGGGCCGGAATGCCCGCCAGGTTCGCCGAGGTGGTGAAACGGTCCGCGAGCTTCTGCTGGAAGGCGTCGAGGCCCTCGGCGCCGCGTTTGAACGCCTGCGTCGGGAAGACCGGCATGAGGATGACGTCGACCGACTCGAAGGCCTTCGCGAAATCGTTCCTGATCGCGGTGCGGATCTTCTGCGCCCGCTGGTAGTACTGGTCCTGGAATCCCGACCTGAGCACGTAGGTGCCGAGGAGGACGCGGAGCTTCACCTCGTCGCCGAAGCCCTCGCTCCTCGCCTTGCGTACGAGTTCCTCCGGATTCTCCGAGTACTCCGGCCTGAAGCCGTAGCGGATCCCCGTGAAGCGGGCGAGGTTGGCGCTCGCCTCGGCCGTCGCGATCGTATAGTAGACCGGCACGTATTGCTCGGCCATGGAAAGCTCGATCTCGACGATCGAGAAGCCCTTCTTTCGGTAGGTCTCGACGGTCTTTCCGTAGGCCTTCTCCACCGCGGGATCGAGACCGAGATCCCCCTTGAGTACGCCGATCTTCCTGCCGAGCGGCCTGCCCGAGGGCGTGTGTTCCAGGGAGGATTGGTCCCGCTCGTCCTCGCCTCGGATGGCGTCGAAGACCTCCTCGGTCATCGCCACGGACCGAGCGCAGATCCCTACGACGTCCAGGGAGGACGCATAAGCCGTGAGCCCGTAGCGGGATACGACGCCGTAGGTCGGCTTCAGGCCGTAGACTCCGCAGAAGGCCGCGGGCTGCCGGACCGAGCCGCCCGTGTCGGAGCCGAGGGCGAAGGGAACCATGCCCGCCGCAACAGCCGCGGCGCTCCCGCCGGACGAGCCTCCGGCGACCCGGCTCGGATCCCAGGGGTTGTTGGTCTTCCCGAGCGCGGAATTGTCCGTGGACGAACCCATGCCGAACTCGTCCATGTTGGTCTTTCCCACCACGACGGCGCCCCGTTCGATGAGCTTCCCGACGGCCGTCGCGGTATAGGGCGCGACCAGGTTCTCGAGGATCTTCGAACCGCAGGTGAGCCGGAATCCCTTGACCGCGAGGATGTCCTTCACCGCGAAGGGAACGCCGGCGAGGTCGCCTTCGGGTCTGCCGAGCCGGAGACCCCGCTCGGGATCGAATTCGAGGAAGGCCCCGATCTTCTCATCCGCGGTACGGACGTATTCGCCGTATTTTTTTCGCCTTTCGGTGTCGGAAACCAAATTCCGCCACTTATCGAACGTTGAACTCATAGCCACCCTTGTAAAAGAGGATTCTTACAGAACGTTGGGAATGACGATCAAGCGGTCCTCGAGCTCGGGCGCATTCTCGAGAAGCGCGTCGATATCCGGCTCGGGAGCCTCCGCGTCCAAGCGGACACGGTTTTTTTTCAGGAGGGCGTGCGTAGTGGGAGGAAGGTTCGAGACGTCGACTTCCGACATTTTGGAAAAATAGCGGAGCATCTGCTCCACGGCCTTTCCGAGAGATTCGATTTCTTCTTCCCGCAGATCGAGATACGCAAGCCCCGCGGTCACGTGCAACTCGGACTTTTCCATGTTATGGTACTTTTGCATACACTCCGAGGCTTGGTCAATAGAGCGGCGAAAGGCCGTTTTCGCCTCGAATAAGAGGACGCTTCAAAGCTCGCCGTCTCGGGAAAGGCGGCGGGGGAAGGGATGCCTTGTTTCACGGATTCGCGAAGATGAAGGACGGGCAGGGAAAGAAGGCATGGGTTCCGCAAAGGACATCGGTCGAAAAAAAATATCACGTATATTCATATTGGAGAAACAAATATCCATTTGACTTTCCTCCAAAATCAATGTATTGTTAAATTCGCCTATTTTCATAAGTAGCGACCGAACATCTACCTTTATGCAACACTTGAATCCGAGGATGCAATCAGGGTATAGGTACTGTTTGCATAATGGGTAGTGTATACTTTATACAGAGAGTCAACGCTCCGTTCTCGATACGGAACAGTCGATTGAGGTGACCTAGGTGACGAAGAAAGATTTTCCTTCCATTCATTTTTACGATCAGGATTTCGTCGATATTTACGATCAGACATGGGCCTGGATCCAGGATTATTGGCAGAAAGGAACGACCGAGAACAAATTCCAGAAACTGTATTTCAACTATCCCCACAACAAGACGATCAACCAGTTCGAATCCATCATGTCGACCTTCTTCATCGTCTATTCGAACCGCAACTTCCCGGTGACCCCCCAGCTCGACAATTTCTACGAGCGGCAGGAATCGGACGGGGCGATCCGCGGCGACTATCTCGTGGAGAACGGGAAGCCTTTTCACGTCAAGGAGAATCCGACCGGCGTCAACCCTCCGCTCTTCGCTTGGGCCGAATACAACATGTATCACAAGATCGGCAACAAGAAGCGGATCAAGGAAGTCATGCCTGTCCTCGAAAATTATTTCACCTGGTTGGAGAACACCTTCAAGCGGGACAACGGACTCTACGAGGTCCCCGTCGCGGCGACGAAGATGGACAACAGCCCGAGAAAGGGAACCTGCTACCCCATCGACTTCAACACCCAGCAGGCGATCAACGCGCTCTACATGTCCGAGCTCGGTGACATCCTGAACGACAAGGAAATCAGCTTCAAGTACAAGCGGCAGTACTTCTCCCTCAAGACGCGCATCAACAACCTGATGTGGAACGAGGAGGACGGCATCTACTACGATCTCGACAAGAACGAAAACCAGGTCAGGTCGAAGACCGTCGCCTCGTTCTGGCCGCTGCTAGCGGAGCTTCCGAACGAGGCGAAAACCGAAAAGATAATCGCCCACCTCAAAAACCCGGACACGTTCGGGACGGAGCATCCGTTCCCCACGCTGTCGGCGGACGAACCCGCGTTCGAAAAGACCGGGATGGGATTCCGAGGTTCGGTCTATCCCCCCTTCACCTTCATGGTGATCAAGGGATTGGAAAAATACGGAGCCTTCGACCTCGCCAGGGAGAGCGCGATACGCCACCTCTACTACATGCTGGACACTCTCCATCCCGAAGGCAAGGAAAAAGGCAACGTGTGGGAGGCATACGCCCCGAGGAACGAAGGACCGTCGAAGTGGCCGGGTAAGGAAGGCTTCCCCAGGCCGCAGTTCCTCACGTACACCGCCCTTTCCACCATAGCGCTCATGATCGAGAACGTGGTCGGTCTCTACATCAGCCTTCCGAGAAAGACCGTCGACTGGATCATTCCGACCCTGGAAATCATGGGAATCGAGAACCTCTCCCTCAAGAGGAACCTCATCACGATCCTGAGCAGCAAGAGCGGACGGGGATGGGAAATACGCCTCGAATCGGAGAAGCTCTACTACTTCACCATCGACATACTCGGAAAGAAAAAGAAGACGCTCCCGATCCCCTCGGGCAAATGCTCCATGCTCATAGACAAGCTGTGACGAGGAAGTGCGGCAGATGAAAGAACTCTTTCCCGGCGATTCCTACGCGACTCCCGAAGGGATGCGTTATTTTTCCGACAGGCTTCTGTTCTGGACCCGATGGAATCTCTATTTCAGGTTCTTCCGTATCGTCCTGAAATCGCGCTCGCTCGCGAAGAAGGGACTCTTCACCGACGAGGCTATGGCGAGCCTGAGCTTCGACATCATCCGCGACGTCGAGGGCTGCGGCGGCAGGATCACCATCAAGGGCCTGGACAACATCCGCAGGGTCGAAGGCCCCGTGGTTTTCGTCTGCAATCACATGAGCACGCTCGAGGCGGTGGTCCTGCCCGCCATCGTAACTTCAATCAAGCCGGTCGCCTTCGTCATAAAGGAACGCCTTAAAAAGGGGCCCTTCTTCGGTCCCATCATGGCGGCGCGCGACTTCATCACCGTGACGCGTAAGGATCCGCGCAAGGACCTCACCGACGTGCTCACCCAGGGTCTGGAGAAGCTGAAGGCGGGGCGGTCGATCTTCCTCTTCCCCCAGAGCACGGAACACGCGCGCTCCGTCGTCTTCGACCCCGCAAAATTCAACTCGCTCGGAATCAAGCTCGCGTCCCGCGCCGGGGTTCCTGTCATTCCCGCTGCGGTGAAGACCGACTTCTGGGGCGACGGGAAATTCATCCGCGGCTTCGGCAGGGTCGAGCGGAACGAACCCATTCATTTCGAGTTCGGGGAACCCATAACGGTATCCGGGAGGGGAAAGCTAGAACACGAACGCGCGCTCGGCTTCATCCTCGGCCGACTCGGGGAATGGAAGGTCCCCATCGCCGAACCCTCCGCCCTCGCCGGTCCGTCTAGCGTCCCGACTTCCCCCGAAGAACCATGATGAGCCTGGCGGGGGCGACCCCGGTCGGGCAGACGACGGAGCAGAGCGTATGCCTCTCGCAGGCAGAGGCGCCGTCGGGTTTCCCCGTCCGTTGAAGAATTTCCCGCGACCGCTCAGGCCGTTTGGCGAGTTCCCTCGCCCAGGCAGCGAGCGCCGCGGGCCCCAGGAAGGGTTTCCGCACCGGGCAAGCCGAAAGACAGCTCCCGCATTCGATGCAATCTTCAAAACGAACCTTCGTCCCTTCCCCGCCCGTGCCGGTGCCGGTCGGCTCGAGGTACGAGGCGTCCTCGGGCAGTGACTCGAAGAGCCGATCCGGGAACACCGCGAGGTCCTTGAGCAACTTCGCGTTCCTGAGCGGTTCGATCGTCACGACCGGGGCGTCGAGCTCCGCGAGCCTCGTCGTGCAGGCGAGCTTCTCCACGCCGTTCACCCTGCAGGCGCAGGTCCCGCAGGAACCGTGGTGACAGGAATGCCGGTAGAGGAGGTCGGGAGCCTCCCGGGTCCGGATTTCCTCCAGGGCGTCGAGCAGGGTCGTCGTCTCCGAAACGTCCACCCGATAGTCCGTCCAGTCCGCCGTCCCGTCTCCGGTCCTCGGAATCCGCAGTTCGATCTCACGCTTCACCGAGTCCCCCCTCGATAATAGGCACGCCACGAAGGCAGGACGGCCTCGGCGGTCCTGCACGGCGCGTCTACGGAAAAATACCTGCACACCGCGTCCGCCGCCTTTTCGGCCATGGCCCGGAGCACCGTCGCCTTTCCGCCCAGGACGCTGAAGAATCCAGCGGCGCCTTCTCCGTCGTGATGAACGCAGGCGAAGTCCCGCGAAAGCTCTCTTCCGGACGCCGCGTCCGGCCGGCCGAAGAGAGGCCTGGGAGCGGCCCAAGCCGCGTGGAATTTCGCCGTTGAAAAGGCCGGGACGAGCTCGGCCGCCCTGCGGACGAGGAAGGAAAGATCCTCCTCCCGAAATCGGGAATCTTCGAGGTCCTCGGTCGTCCACTGGGTGGTGCCGATGATCGAAAGCCTCCTCTGGGGCACGAGGATGTCGCCGTCGCCGGGCGGCGCGAGTCGGCTCACGACGAGGTCGACGAGCCTTCCCTTGACCGCGAGAAGGGTACCGGGGCTCGGCGTGACCGGGAGGTTCACTCCGGCGAGCGCGGCGATTCTCCCCGCCCATGCGCCGCCCGAGTTCACGACCGCGTCCGCCTTCTCGAACCGGTCCCGGCCGGTCACGAGGTCCCTTACCCGTACGCCTCGGACGCGGCCTTTTGTCACGTCGATGCCCGTTACGAGGTGATAGGGCCGAATGCCGGCGCCGAGGGACTTCGCCCCCGCGAAGAAGGAGAGGGCGAGCCTGAAGGCGTCGATCGAGCCGTCCGGTACCAGGACCGCCGCCCTGTGGTCGGGATTGACGCCCGGCTCTCTGCGCAGTGCTTCCGCCGGATCGAGTCGTTCCGCCGGAATGCCGGCCTCGGCGCAACCCTCGAGAAAAGGCCCGAGGTATTCGATCCCCTCGTCGTCCATCGCGAGGAAGAGGCCGCCGTTGAACTCGACGGCCTCGGGAGCGATGCGCCGGAGAATTTCCGATTCCTTCATGCACTCCCGGCCGATGTTCCGGTCCCGGACCGCGTAACGGGCGCCGCAGTGGAGCTGACCGTGATGCCTGCCCGTGGTGCCGGAGGTGAGTTCGCCCCGCTCGAAGAGCGCGACCTCGAAACCCCGCCGGGCGAGATCGTAGGCCAGGGCCCCTCCGGTTCCGCCGCCTCCGATCACGACGACCTTGGCTTTTTCTTTCGGCATCGGCTACGCGAGCTCCAGGGCGAGCTTTACCATGTCGTCGAACGAGGACTGCCTGTCCTCCGCGGACAACGCGGTGCCGAGCGGGATGTTGTCGCTCACCGTGAGGATCGAAAGCGCCTTCACCTTGAACTTCGCGGCGAGCGTGTAGAGGATCGAGGTCTCCATCTCGATCGCGAGGACCCCGTATTCGGCCCAGAGCCTCCAGGCGTCCGGCTCGTCGTCGTAGAAGGTGTCGCTCGAGAGGATGTTCCCGGACCTGATCGGCAGCCCCATCCGCTCGGCCGCCTCGTGGGCCTTGAGGAGCAGCTCGAAATCCGCGGCCGGAGCGTAGTCCATGCCCTTGAACCTGAGCCTGTTCATGCTCGAATTGGTGGAGGCCGTCATCGCGAGGAGGACGTCGCGGAGATGGATCGTTTCCTGGACCGCTCCGCAGCTTCCGATCCGGACGAGACGGCCGGCTCCGTAGAAGTTGATGAGCTCGTGCACGTAGATTCCGTGGGAAGGCATCCCCATCCCGGTTCCCTGGACCGAAACACGCTTGCCTCGGTAGGTCCCCGTATATCCCAGCATGCCCCGCACCTGGTTGTAACAGAAGGGATTCTCGAGGAATTTTTCCGCCACGAATTTTGCCCGCAGAGGATCTCCCGGGAGAAGGACGATGTCGGCGATGTCGCCCTTTTTGGCTCCGATGTGGACGCTCATGCTCCGCTCCTTGTTTCGATTTCGCCTCTCAGTATAAGCCCGTCGGTCGGCTTATCTCAATGGCGAAAACGCGCCTTCGTCGCGGCCTGCCCTTGACTCGGCCTCGATTTCGGCGATATAGAATTTCCGAATAAGGCGAAGATAAAAACACGATCCGGTCGGTAGTCCGGATGTACGGCGCCGCGATGCCGCACCAGTAACCTTCCCCCAAGGGATGTCCGTTCTTCGCGTCGTGTCCGACAATCGGGGGATTCTCATGAAAACAGTCTTTTCGATCTACTTCGAAGAGCCGTTCTGGGTAGGCGTGTTCGAGACACGAGCCGACGGCGAACTGACGGTCGGACGGGTAGTCTTCGGGGGCGAGCCATCCGACGCGGAGGTCCGTGATCTCCTCCTCTACCGATATGCTACGATACCGTTCAGCACGGTGAGCCTTCCGGAGGGCGAAACGCCGCATCCGGTCCACGTCAATCCGAAGAGGAGACAACGTCAGGCAGTCAAGGATCAGCGGTACGCCTCGTCGACGAAGGCTCAGGAGGCCCTGAAGGCTGCCTACGAGGCTTCGAAGGCCGACCGCCGGGACGAAGCGCGGCGCAGGACGGAGGATGACGAGTTGAGGAAATTCCTTCTCAGGCAGGAAAAGAAAAAAAGGAAAAGGCGTGGGCATTGAACCGGACCGATTGTCAAGGCTAGCACGCCGTTCTATCATTCCATGATCGAACAAGGACAAGGAGAAATTCGATGGAATTGAAAGACAAAGTCGCGCTCATAACCGGGGGAGGCACGGGCCTCGGACGGGCCGTCGCCCTGAAGCTCGCGAGGGAAGGGATGAACGTCGCGGTCAACTATTCCAAGTCGAAGGCCGAGGCCGATGAAACCGTCGAGGAGGCGAAAGCCCTCGGAGTGAAAGCCATGGCCTTCAAGGCGGACGTTTCCTCGACGCGGGAGGCGGAAGACCTGGTCGAGGAAACCGCGAAAGCCTTCGGAAGGCTCGACCTTCTCGTCAACAACGCGGGAACCACCAAATTCGTCCCCTTCAAGGACCTCGACGGCCTTTCCGAGGACGATTGGCTCCGGCTTTTCAGAATCAATACGATGCCCTCCTTTTTCACCACCCGGGCTGCGGCGAAGATCATGAGGAGGTTCGGGGGCGGCCACATCATCAACACCGTGTCCATCGCCGGGCTCAGGCCTTCGGGCAGCAGCATCGCCTACGCGGTTTCCAAGGCGGCGCTCATCCACGCGACGAAATGCCTGGCCGTAGCCCTGGCCCCGGACATCAAGGTGAACGGCGTGGCGCCCGGCGTACTGCTCACCCGATGGGCCGACGGATTCTCCGGCGAGCAGATCGAAACCATGAAGAACAACGCCCTTCTCAAGAAGACCGTGGACGTGGAGGAGTGCGCCTCGATGTACGTCGCCCTCGCGAAGAACGACAGCATGACCGGGCAGATCATCGTCGTGGACGCGGGCCAAGTCGTCTGATCCATCGAAAACGCAGGGATCCCCTTCTCGGCGCCTTTTCCGGAAAATCGAATCCGGCCTAGAACTTGAAATTCACGCCCACGCAGGCGGCCACGAGGTTGAAATCCTTCTCGTCGAAGGTCACGTCGCCGCCCCAGCCCCCGGAACGCGTTTTCCGGAAACCGTTGTACGGAATCGTATAGTCGAGTTCCATCTGGAGCGACAGCCTTTTCGAAAAGTACAGCTCGATGCCGCCGATGACGTCGCCCATCCGGAGCCCGGCGAGGAGGACATGGTGACGGTAGCCGGCGTACGGCTCCAGATGATTCCCGAACCGGTAACCGGCGATCAGCCCCGCATTGACGTCCAGAAAAGACCAGTAGTAAAAACCGACTCCGGTCACGAACGAAAGTTGAAAAGGATTCGAGGGACCGGTCAACCCGTATTTCAAGGCGGCATCCGCTCCGAGCATTCCCGCGTTGACGCCGACCTCGAAGCCGGACGGCAGCCCGAGACGGAACGTGCCGGTCACGACGCCGGGAGGATTCTCGACGTCGGATTCCGTCCCGCCGGAGTTCGCGTAATAGAGTCCTCCTCCGTATATGCCGACGGACATCTTCCCCGGTTCGAGCGGCCTCGGGGAATGCAGGCTCATGGTGGCGCAGGAGAGAAAAAGGGGAAACACGGCGAGCGCGAGCACGACGATCTTCTTCATGGTCGACAGTCCGGGTCCATCATACCATGAAACACCGATACAGGCTCGGACTTTCGAAAAAAAAACGCCCGGGAGCTTACCCCCGAGCGCCTTTCGTATCGTGGATCGCGTTCAACGAATCATCCTGCTGCTCACGAAGGTCGTGCCATCAATCTGGAGGCTCTGGATCATGTAGTCGCCGTCATCCTCGGCCATGGTGAAGACGACGTTGGCGCCGCTCGGGTAACTGATAGCGCTGGTCACCTTCGTCGTAGCCTGGTTCCCTACCACGGTCAGAGCCCCGAACGTATAGATCTCGCCCGCGGGAAACGCCCCGCCGGGAGCGCTCCAAAAGGTCGCAGGTTTTATGGAGTTGTACATGTTCGTCAGGCTCGGGTGGAAGTGCGTGTAGAGATTCGCGTAGTTACCCGCCTTCACGTCGGCGGTGAAGCCGTTGACCTGGTCCTCGATGGACGTGCCCTGGTTCAGGTTACAGGTAAAGAAGGCCGAGGCGACGAGAGCCGCGGCAGCGGCGAAAACGATTATCTTCAGGATTCGTTTCATGTTTTCCTCCGATGGTTCATATGTCCGCCTCCACGAGATGCGGAACGACGGCATCCTCGTAATTCTTCCTCACGGAATGGTAGAGGCTCATGAACTCCCGATACTCGGGAGCGTCCTGCTTCAGAATATACCGGCTTTTCATCTGGACGTACATGCCGCCGAGCACGTACCTGCGCATGGAGAGATAGGAGAGCGCGTAGTGCCTCATGTTGAGGAAGAGCGTCCGCCGCTTCTCCCCGATTCCCGTGAGGAGCTCGGACCGGAGTCCGGCGGCCTTCGCGTCGTCCTTCGCCTCCACCGCCTTCTTGAGTTCCTCGTACACACGCGCACTCTCTTTGTCCGCCTCGGCGAGGGGCTTCAGTACGGCGCGGAGGTCTTCGCGGAAACGGGCGAGCTGCGTCTCGACGTCCTTCAGCCTCCCTACGGGATCGGCGAGGAAGGCTTCCTCCCTGCCCTTGTTCCAGGCGCTGAAATCCTGGTGCCTGCCGAGCCAGGTGAACTTCTCTCCGGGCGTCCGCCCCGGCTTCACCTCCACGGCCTCGTTCACGCCGAGTTCGACCGCCTTGCCTTGGGAGGAAACCTCGACAGCGCCCTTTTCCACCACGAGGAGGGCCGAGCCGTCCATGCCCGCGTACACGGTGAGCTCGGTCCCGCGCACGCCGGCCACGTAGCTGTTGGTCCTGATCGAAGGACCCCTGCCCGAGAACTTGTTGAGCCGGTAGGACACCGCCCCCACCGCGGTGGACAGCACGGTCTGCTTCTCGCCCTCGACCTCCACCTCGCCGATGGTGAACACCGTGTTCGGCTTCACCGAGATCGTACTCTTGTTCGAGAGCTCGAGGTCGGCCCTGCCGTCTTCCTTCGTGATGACCGACTCCCCGACCTTGAGGTCGGTGCCGATGTCGAGTTCGACGATGCCTCCCGAGAGTTTCCTCGTCGACGCGTCCCCTTCCACGTACACGGTCGTCGCGTTCTGTGCCGCGGCGGCCGCCGAGATCGCCGCCGCCGCGACGACGACGAAAAACGCCTTTTTCATTTCACCGGCCCCCTCAAGCCCCTGATTTTAGGATAGCCGCCGACCTCCTTGCCGAGCAGGAGGTAAAAGACTCCTCCGTCAGCGGCGAGCTTCACCATCGACGTGTCCCTGTCGAGGTATTTGGCGAAAAAGGTCTTGACGTCCATGGAATCATCGAAGATCTTGTACGAGTCCGCGGCGGGCCTGACGATCTCGAGGACCTTCGCATTCTTCATGACGAATCCGGCGGCCTTGAAGTTGTCCCAGAGCGAGTTCAGGTCTTTCTGCAACAGCACGATCTCGCCGTCGAACAGAAAGGGGGTCTCGGCGAGGCCCTTCACCTCGTTCACGCCGCCCTTGTTGATGAGATCCACGAGCCTCTGGATCCTGTCCTCCCGCTGAACGTAGGGCCCCGTGGCGCAGGACAGAACGAGCAGCACCAAAGCCGCGGCGGCTCCCGGTTTCATGATTTTCAAGGTTCTCTCCTTCGCTATTGTTCGACGATTCCCCGGATGATGTCGTCGATGTCGTCCTGTTCTATGTCGAATTTCCTCTCGTAAGCGAGTTCCTGATTCGCGGTCCTGAGCTTCTTGAGCAGGCTGTAGATCACGATCATGAGGAACTTGATGCCCGCGCTCGGATTCTTCTTGATGAAGCCGAGAAAGGTGTCCCGGTGCACTTTCACGACCGACGTATTTTCGGCGGCTTCCACGTTCGCCGTCCGTTTCACCTTGGCGAATATACCCGCTTCGCCGAAGAATTCCCCCTCGCCGATCGTGCAGATGTAGACGTCCTTGTCTTCCTTGACCGACACGTTGACGCTTCCCGAAACGACGATGAAGAAATCCGGACTGTATTCCCCCTCCTGTATGACGGTCGTCGGAGCGGCGTAAACCTGGTACGAGCTTTCCTTGATCAGGCCGAGGAGGTCCGCCGGGAGAAAATATCGAAAAAGCGGCGTCGCGTGAAGCTTAGTATAGACTTCTTGTGCTTGTTCGTCTTTCATGTTCGCTCCTTCAACATAAGTTTAACTTCTTTTCGTGAGATTTCAAATGCCAGAGGGAATCTTTCCGCCTCTCTTTCCGGAAGAGATTCGCTTCCTTGAAAATCATCGTAAAAGTGATACACTTTTTACCAATAGTAATTTAAAAACGCCTATATCTTACATCGTGCTTCTACATCGCGGGCAAAAATTACCTCATAGGGAGGCAACGTCCGTGAAATCAATAAACGTCTTGAGCATACGGGCTTTTACCGTAGTGTGTGCCGCGGTTTTCGTTTCCTGCACAGGCCTGGGCTCGAACGGAAGCGATAAAGACCAACCCGACGATACATCGCAGGCAGCGACTTATTCCATAACCTATAACGGGAACGGGGCTACGGCCGGAAGCGTACCTCAGGACTCCGTGGCTTACAAAGCCGGTCAGACCGTGACCGTATTCGCGAACATAGGGAACCTTGTAAAAACAGGAAGCACGTTCACGGGCTGGAACACGAAGGCCGACGCCTCGGGCACGACCTACGGACCCAACTCGACCTTCTCCATGCCGGAACGGAATATCACGCTCTACGCGCGCTGGACGACAAACCCGACCTATACCGTCACCTACAACGACAACGGCTCGACCTCCGGCAGCGTCCCTGTCGACACGACGGGCTACGAGGTCGGCCAGACCGTAACCGTTTCCGGAAACACGGGCAACCTCGCGAAGACGGACTGTACGTTCGCCGGCTGGAACACCCAGGCGGGAGGCGACGGGACCGACTACGCTCCGGGAAAAACCTTCTCCATGGGAAGCTCGAACGTGACGCTCTACGCCAAATGGGGGACGCCGGGAGGCCTCGATTCCTTCTTCGATCCGGGAGAAGGAGCGAACGACACCATCCGGTATCTTGCGATCCAGAGCGACGGTAAGATTCTCATCGGCGGTAATTTCACCGCCTACAACGGAACGGCCCGACACCGTCTTGCGCGACTCAACTCGGACGGGTCCCTCGACACGAGCTTCGACCCGGGCGCGGGAGCGGACAGTACGATCCAAACCTTGGCGATCCAAAGCGACGGCAAGATCGTGATCGGCGGAGATTTCACGACCTACAACGGAACAACGAGAAACCGCATCGCGCGCGTCAACGCGGACGGTTCCCTCGACACGAGCTTCGACCCGGGCACGGGAGCTGACAGTACGATCCAAACCTTGGCGATCCAAGGCGACGGGCAGATCATGATCGGCGGGGATTTCACGACCTACAACGGAACGACGAGGACCCGCATCGCACGTATCGCGGCCGACGGGTCCCTCGGATCGGGATTCGATCCGGGTTCCGGTGCGGACGCCAAAATCTACACACTCTCACTTCAGAGCGACGGTGCGATTCTCATCAGCGGCAACTTTTACAATTACAACACGACCTCGAGAATGTATATAGCCCGCGTCGCAACCAACGGTGCTCTCGACACAACCTTCGATCCCGGCACGGGAGCGAGTGGAACGGTCATGTTCCTGAAACAGATGAGCGGGGGAGAGGTCATGGCCGTAGGTGGCTTCACTAATTACAACGGAACGGCCCGCCGCTGCATCGCACGCATCAATGCCGACGGCACCCTCGACACGACCTTTAATCCCGGTTCGGGAACGGACTCGATGATTAATACGCTCACCGTTCAAGCCGACGCAAAAATCTTGATCGGAGGGCAAAACACCACCTACAACGGAACCTCGAGATACCATATCGCCCGCGTAAACACGGACGGATCCCTCGATACGGGCTTCGATCCGGGGACGGGAACGGACTACGAAGTGAATGTCATAGCCCTGCAGAGCGATGGTAAAATCATCATAGGAGGGGTCTTCACGACGTACAACGGGACCTCGAGAAACCGCCTTGCGCGGATCTTCCCGTAAAGGGTAAGGGGAATCTTCGCGCCGGGGCATTTCCTTCCCCTGCCTCGCTTCCCCAGGGCGTGGGGTTCGTGCTATCCTCACGCTCACAACGCGAGGATAACAATGTCGTCAACCCACATCGGAGAACTCGTCGCCCTGGCAACGGCCTTCTGCTGGACCGCGACGGCCTTCTTTTTCGAATACGGGGTCAAGCGGATCGGGACCCTTTCCCTCAACCTCATCAGGCTCTCCATGGCCTTCGTCTTTTTGTGCCTCTACTCCCTCGCCTTCAGGGGGATGCTTCTTCCCTTCGATGCGACTCCCGAGACCTGGTTCTGGCTGATCCTCTCGGGACTCGTCGGCTTCGTCTTGGGAGACATCTTCCTGTTCAGGTCCTACATCGACATCGGAGCGAGGATCGCGAACACGATCTACGCCTCCGTCCCTCCCATGACGGCCCTGGTCGGGTTTTTCCTCCTCGGCGAGACGCTGGGCGTTCAGGAAATGGCAGGCATGGCCATTACGCTCGGCGGCCTGGCCTTGGTGTTGACGAAGAAGGGCGAAAAATCCGGCACCCTGCAGTTCTCGCACCCGGTGAGGGGTGTCCTCTACGCCTTCCTCGGAGCGGTCGGGCAGGCCGGCGGCCTCGTCCTGAGCAAGTACGGGGCCCCGTCCTACAACGCCTTTTCCGCAACGCAGATCCGCTGCATCGCAGGCCTCGTCGGATTCGCGGCGATCAACCTCGCCATGAGGAGGGCCGGCAAAGTCGCTTCGGCGTTCAGGGAACGCAAGGCGATCGGCATGATCTTCCTGGGAGCGTTCTTCGGCCCCTTTCTCGGCGTATCCTTCGGTCTCTACGCGATCCAGCACACGGCCACGGGCATAGCTTCGACCATCATGGCCCTCGTGCCGGTGATCATCATCGCGCCCTCGTACTTCATCTTCCGGGAAAAGGTCACTCTGCGGGAAATCATCGGCGCCGTGGTCGCGGTCGCGGGTACCGTCGTGCTCTTCCTGCGGTAGGCTCCGGAGCCCTAGCTCATCGAGGCCGCGCCGAGCCATCGGTCGAAGGCCTCGGTCGCAACGACGCCGAGGGCCCGGTCCAGGGTGAGGACGATCTGGTTCCCGCCCGCGGCCGCGGCGAGCTCGGTGAACCTTTTCCGCTCGCGCTCGGCCTCCTTCGCCTGCTCGTCCTCCGGCAGGGGAGTGAAGGCCTCCTCTCCGTCGAGCCGATATCCGTCGAGTGTTTTCACGCCCTCCGCCGGAACGCCGAAGCCTTCCTCCGCGATCCTGAAAACGATCTGCGTGTAGTCGATCCCGAGCCTCGAAAACCTGGCGAGGGCTTCGGAAGCGCCTTCGTCGGTGGGGACTCCGTCGGTGAAGAGGAGGACCGTCGAAGGGACGTCTCTCGTCCGGTCATGGAGGACTTTCTTCACGAAGGTCTCGTAGCGCGTTTCCCGTCTTGCAATCATGCAATCCGAGTAGCGCGGCTCGATCGGGACGCAGACGTCGGAAAAGGCGTACCAGAACGCCTCCGCGCGGGGGAACAGCTTCGAGAACCAGCCGTCGAAAAAGGCGAGCGTGTCCCGTACTATGGAATCCCGGCCCGAGGCCTTCATGCTGTAGGAACAGTCCGCGACGACGTGGAGGCGGAAGGGACCTGTCTCGGGAAAGCGGAACTTCTTCGCTGCCTCTCCCGTGAGAACGTCGGTCACCGCGACCGCGGCAGCCAGGTCGCCCAGAAGGCTCGGCCTCTTTCCCGGGGAGTCGAAGACGCGGATCCCGCTCGCCCAGTGGTCGAGGATGAGACAGTCGCGGCGGACGAGATAGCTTTCGAGGGCCGATGAGGCGGCCGTATCCTTTCCGGTAAGCTCTTCCTTGCGCGACAGGAATTCCGAACGAAAGGCGTTCAACCTTCCGACGCGTCGCGAGAGATCAGCGAGGAAATCCGATATCTCCGCAGGCGAAAGGGCGTCGTCGGCCGGAGGGTACACGTAGACGCTCCTGCCTTCGAGGAACCGGTAACGGTTCCTGATCTCGTCGAGGAGTCTGGGCGTCAGGACGGGAAATTCCCGAAGTTCCGGCGGCACCGAACCGTCGATCGTCACGCCGCCCGCGTAGACCATTCCGGGATCGAGATTCCGCCAATAGACGGCCTTCAGTTTCGGGAGACCGGTCAGATCGAACATCCGAAGGAAATTATAAGTCCCCGGCCTCGTACGGGCAAGGGCCCGAAACTCGGCCGTCGGACCGTCCTTCCCTCAGTAATCCGAGGTGAAAAAGTAGGTTACTCCCTTTTCCTCTTCCATGGTCCGGTCTATCATCCAACGGTTCCTCGCGAGGAATACGAGCCTTTCCTCGCGGTCGCGGCAGAGTTTCTGTCCGTGGCGTCGGACGAAGTCGTCCTGAGTCTTCTTGTCGTCGAACTTGAGCCAGCAGGCGCAGGCGTAGTCCGAGAGGTCGAACCGGCAGAGGGCCTTGTACTCGTTCTCGAGCCTGAACTGGAGCACGTCGAACTGGAGGGCGCCGACCACGCCGACGAGCTTGTCCGGCGTGGTGAGCCGCGAAAAGAGCTGGATGACGCCTTCCTCCGCGAGCTGTTCGAGTCCCTTGTTGAGCTGCTTGGATTTCATGGGATCGAGGTTCACCACCGCCTTGAAGATCTGCGGAGCGAAGCTCGGGATGCCGATGAATTTGATCTCCTCTCCCTCGGTCACGGAGTCCCCGATCTTGAAGGTTCCGGTGTCGTGGAGTCCGATGATGTCGCCGGGATAGGCCTCGTCGATCACGGTACGGTCTTGGGCCATGAAGGCCGTGGGATTCGCGGTCTTGAAGGGCTTGCCGGACCTCACGTGCAGGTAGCTCTTGTTCCGTTCGAACACGCCCGAGCAGACCCGCATGAAGGCGATCCTGTCCCGGTGCCGGGGGTCGAGGTTCGCGTGGATCTTGAACACGAGGCCGGAGAATTTCTCGGCGTAGGGCGAAATTTCGTTCCCGCCCTCGACCGGCCGAGGCCTCGGCGGCGGCGCGATGTCCACGAAGCAGTCGAGGAGTTCCCGTACGCCGAAGTTGTTGAGAGCGCTGCCGAAGAAGACCGGAGTCTGATGGCCCTCGAGGTAGGCCTCCTTGTCGAAGGCGGGGTACACGCCCCGGATCATCTCGACCTCCTCGCGCAGCCTGGCGGCGAGGCTGCCCGCGACCTGGTCGAGCCTGGGGTCCGAGAGGTCTTCGATCTCGACGACGCCCGATCCCTCCTGCTTGCCGTGCGGATCGAAGAGGATGAGCCTCTTCTCGTAGATGCTGTAGACTCCCTTGAATTCCTTCCCGCGCCCGACGGGCCAGCTCATGGGACAGACGATGATGCCGAGCTCCTTCTCCACCTCGTCGAGGAGTTCGACCGGCTCCCGGCCCTCACGGTCCATCTTGTTCATGAAGGTGATGATCGGCGTCTTACGCATGGCGCAGATCTCACAGAGCTTTCGGGTCCGCTCCTCGACGCCCTTCACCGAGTCGATGACCATGAGGGCGCTGTCCACCGCGGTGAGCGTGCGGTAGGTGTCCTCGGAAAAGTCCGCATGGCCCGGCGTGTCGAGGAGGTTCACCTTGCGGCCTCGGTACTCGAAGCCCATGACCGAGGTCGATATGGATATGCCCCTTTCCTGTTCGAGCTCCATGAAGTCCGAAACCGTTTTCCGGGTATTCTTCTTCGATTTGACGGCGCCGGCCACGTGAATCGCGCCTCCGAAAAGGAGGAGCTTCTCCGTGATAGTGGTCTTGCCCGCGTCGGGATGGCTGATGATGGCGAAGGTCAGCCGCCTTTCGATTTCGATCTTTTGCTGATTTGTCATGCAGGATGACAGAATACGGTTCAGGCGGCCTTCGTGTCAAGATTTCAGCCGATTCGATCTCTAAAAAGCCAAAAACCTCAACCCTTTCCGCACGAATAAACGATGTACTTTTCGCCGATTCGTTCATGGACCACCCGGGAAAAGAGGCTCCTGAGCACGCCGAGGTAGCCGAGGTGGGAGTTCGCAACGACGAGGAATTCGCCGCCCCGCGCGAGGACGCGAGCCGCGTCCCTGAACATTCCCAAGGCCGGAGATAGGGAGATTTCCCGTCTCGCGTGGAACGGGGGATTGCACAGAACGAGGTCGGCGGACAGGGGAGGGAAGGAGTCGAGCCGGTTCCCCCAGACGAAGGTCCCCCGTTCCTCGATCCCGTTCAGCCGGAAGCCGAGCCTGGCCGACTCCACGGCGAGGAAGGACTCGTCCGCGAGGGAAACTTGGCACCGAGGCCAGCGCAGGGCCGCCGCGATACCGAGGACGCCCGCCCCGCACCCGAGGTCCACGACGCGGTCCGGACTTCCCCCGCCCAGGCGCGAAAGGAGGGCCCGGGTGCCCGCGTCTATGCCGCCCTGGGAAAACACCCCGGCGTGCTGCACGAACTTCAGTCCGGTTTCCCGGTCCTCGACGATTTTCGGATACTCCGGGGCCGAAACTGCTCGTTCGTCCCCCGGAGCGGTCCGATCCCGAAACCGGGAAAAGATCAGCCTCGCCTTCTTCGCCGCGAGCGACGTCCTGACGAGCCCGAACCGCTTTTCGAAAAGCTCCAGGGTCGAGCGGTGGATGTCCTTCGTCATTCCCGCGCCCAGGACGAACGCGCCCGGAGCGAGCAGCCCTTCCAGAAGCCCGAGCTCGTAATCCAGGAGAGAGAGCGTCTTGGGGACCTTGATCACGCAGAAGGTGAAGCCGGAACGGGAGGTTTCGCCGGGACAAAAAAGGTCGAGACGCTCGGGCCTGCATCCGTTCCGTTCTCGGTTGAGTCCGATGGCTCGGGCGCTCGTGAACGAATCGGTCATGGTCGCGGGGCCCAGGTCGGCGAGCCCGAGGGTGAGCGCGCCGAAGGAATCGTTCACGACGAGGACCTCGTCGAAGGACACCGGACCTTCCGGTTCCGCGGACCCTCCGGCGGCCCCTGAGCCGCCCCGCCGGAGTTCGGCGATCTTCCCGAGGGCCAACTCGTCTGCGGCGTCCCAGGCCTGGAGAGAAGGATGATCGTCTTCCTCGATCCTGCCCAGCGAAAGAGGTCCCGAAGGTGATTCAAAATTCTTGACCATACCGGTATAGTGGAGAAACATGATACGATTAATCGCCCTACTTGGAAACCCCGGCAGGGAATACGAGGCGACCCGCCACAACGCCGCCTGGCTTCTCGCCGAACGCCTGAGTTTTTCCGGGAACCTCTCCTGGCAGGAGAAATTCAAGGGACGGTACGCCTCGTTTAGGGACGGGGATAGGATCATCCACCTTCTCAAGCCGGAAACCTTCATGAATCTGAGCGGAGAGGCGGTGCAGAGATTTCTCGCGTTCTTCAAGATCGGGGCGGACGAACTCCTCGCGGTCCACGACGAGATCGAGCTGCCCTTCGGAACCGTCGGCATGCGGCTCGGCGGCGGCCTCGGCGGCCACAACGGCCTCAAATCCGTCGCTTCAGCCCTCGGGACCAGGGATTTCTACCGGTTCAGGATCGGCGTATCCAGGCCGAAACGCGGGGACGTCGCTTCCTACGTTCTTTCCAGGTTTTCCAAGGAGGAGGAACCCCTCCTGGACGACTATCTTCGCCGCGCCGCTTCCATCGTCGAGGACGCCGCGAGAAAGGACCCGGCGAAGGTCGCCGCCGCCTGCGCCAAGGTAGAGCTGATCCCTTTTTCCTGACACAGCCTCAACCACCCGCGGTCGATGCGCCGATCCGGGCAGCCTGGGCCGGGCCCTCCGAACCGCACGTCGCGGACCGCGCCCTAAGACGCGCGAAGCCCGGAGGCGACGAACGGTCTCAGCTCGACAGCCTGGTTCTTCCTCGGAGGGATCGTGCGAGGGTGAGGCGGTCGGCGTATTCGAGGTCGCCTCCCACGGGCAGGCCCAGGGCGAGGCGCGAAACCCTCACGCCGAGCGGTTCGAGAAGCTTCACGATGTAAAGCGCGGTGGTGTCGCCTTCCACGGTGGGATTGGTCGCGAGAATGACTTCGTTCACGGAATGCCGCCTGATGCGTTCGACGAGCTTGCCGATCGTGAGGTCTTCCGGACCAACTCCGTCCAGCGGGGAGATCACGCCCTTGAGCACGTGATAGAGTCCTCGGTATTCCTTCGTCGCCTCGAGAACCGTGACGTCCTGGGGCTGCTCGACGACGCAGACCACCCCGCGGTCACGACCGGGATCGGAGCAGACCGGGCAGGGATCGTCTTCTGTGTAGGTGCCGCACTCGGAGCAGGCCTTCACCCGGTCGCGCGCCTGGAGGATGGAGGAGGCCAGGTCCGATACGAAGGCGGGATCCGCCCGAAGGAGGTAATAGGCGATCCGGGCGGCGCTCTTCTTTCCGATGCCGGGAAGCCTGGAAAGCGAATTGACGAGCCCTTCGAGCGCCTTCACGATCAGAATCCCATGAATCCGGGGGGAAGACCCATTCCGCCGGTGATGCTCGTCATCTGCTCGCGGATCGCCTCCTTGATCTTGGTGAGGGCGTCCTGCATGGCCGCTCGGACCAGGACCTGAAGCATATCCGCGTCACGGGGATCCACGGCCTCGGCGCCTATCTTCACGTTCAGGACTTCGAGCTGGCCGTTCATCTCCACGCTTACCATGTCGCCGCCGGCCGAACCGGTGACCTTGAGTTCCTTGAGCTTCTCCTGGGCCTCGGCCAGCTTGGCCTGGATGTTCTGGAAATTTTTCATGAGTTCGAAAGGATTGATGTTCACGCGATCCTCTTTTACTTGACGACTTCGCCGCGAAAGACCTTCTTGATCATCTCCACCCGTTCGTCGTCTTCCTGCGTCCGCGGAGGCTCCTCGGACGCCTCCCTCGGCCCGCCGACCTTAACGGAGAGCCTGAATTCCCTTCCGAGCGTTTCCTTGATCTGCAGGGCGATGAAATGAAGGTCTTGGTTCACGAAATCGGCGGAGAATTTGTTGTCGAACTCCAGGACGAGCTCGTCGCCCGCCGCCTTCCAATCCATCGCCTTTTCCAGGGCGGAACTCAACGCGAGCTTCTTCTTTCTCACCGCCTGGATGATCGCGGCCCTCCGTTCGGGGGAAATCCCGCCTTCCGCGGACGCCGACGCCGGATCCGCGGGACTGCCGGACCCTTCCAGCTCCGGATTCCCGTCCTCGCCGCCTTCGGCCGAGGCGGTCTCCGCGGCCTGCGGGTCCCCGGCCGCCGGCTCGCTCCCAACCGAGGCGACCGCGAAGCCGGTCCTGAGCTCCTTCCGGAGCGTCTGGATCTTCTCGAGGAGAAGTTCCCTGCTCAGGTAATTCCTGAGCTCGGCGAGCCTGCTCACCGCGAGCTCGATTTCGAACCGGGGATTGAGAGAGTAGCGCAGGTTCCGGTAGAGATCGAGGAGAAGCGAGAGAGCGCGTTCGAGCTGTCTCGGTTGGAACGAGTCGAGGACCTTCCGGGAAAATCGTTCCGGACTGTACCCGAGGAGCGATTCTTTCCTGATTCCCTGCTTGAGGAAGAGGATGTTCCGGAAATATTCGGAAAGGTCGATGGCGAGCTGTTCGATGGAAACCCCGGAGGAGAAGACCTCGTCGAGGATCTCCATCGCTTCCCGGTGTTTTCCCTCCGCGAGGAGTTCGCCGATCTCGTTCATCCTGTCGAGCCCGAGGATCCCGAGCTTCTCCCTGATCTTCTTCGCCGTGATCTCGCCCTCGGAAAAGGACACCACCTGGTCGAAGAGCGTATAGGCGTCGCGGAGGGAGCCGGTTGATTCCTTCGCGATCCAGAGCAAGGCGTCGTCCTCCGCCGCCAGCTTCATTTCGTCGCAGAGTCCCCGAAGGAGTCCCTTGATCGTATCGATGGGGATGAGCCTGAAGTTGAACTGCTGGCAGCGGGAACGGATGGTGGCCGGCACCTTGTGGATTTCCGTAGTCGCGAAGACGAAGACGATGTAGGGAGGAGGCTCCTCGATGGTCTTGAGCAGTGCGTTGAACGCGCTGTTCGAGAGCATGTGGACTTCGTCGATGATGTAGATCTTGTAACGGCTCGAATTCGGGGCGAAGAGGACCTCGTCCTTGATCTCACGTACGTCGTTCACCGAGGTATTGGAGGCACCGTCGATCTCGATCACGTCGAGCGAGTTCCCCTTGGCGATCTCGAGGCAGTTCGGGCAGACTCCGCAGGGCTCGTCCGTCGGGCCCTTGACGCAGTTGAGCGCCTTCGCGAGGATCCTCGCGGCCGAGGTCTTTCCGACGCCGCGGGGACCGGAAAACAGGTAGGCATGGGCTATCCTGCCGGTTTTAATGGAGTTCTTCAGGGTCGCTACGACGAATTCCTGGCCGGCCAATGAATCGAAGGAGGCGGGTCGTTTTCTCGTCGCGGTCACTTCATACGACATAGGCCATCCACACCAACAAATATAGTACTCTGTTACCCGGATCGTGACAAACGGTTATTCCGCAGCAGAAAAAAAATCCCCTTTAGCTCCGGCCAAGCCGGCCATGTCACATCGGCCAATCACTTACCGCTGCTCCCTTCCGGGCCTGACGGGGTTGGGTGCTGGCTGATTGCACGGAGCCTGACCATCAACGCTAAAGGGGAAATACGGAGAGAGAGGGATTCGAACCCTCGGTACCCTCACGGATACACACACTTTCCAAGCGTGCTCCTTCGGCCACTCGGACATCTCTCCGGGACGAAAACCAGCGAGCTCACGCTCGCATACTGCACAAAAACCGGATACGGAGAGAGAGGGATTCGAACCCTCGGTACCGCTTACGCGGCACAACGGATTTCGAGTCCGCCCGATTCGACCGCTCTCGCATCTCTCCATAAAAAACAAAGCCGTGCCCAAGAGGATTCGAACCTCCGACCACCAGATCCGCAATCTGGGACTCTATCCAGCTGAGCTATGGGCACACACGGAGAGGGGGGGATTCGAACCCCCGGTATCCTTTTGGGATACAACTCCTTAGCAGGGAGCCCGATTCGGCCACTCTCGCACCTCTCCACGCCTTACACTTGCCGGAGAAGGTGGGATTCGAACCCACGGAACCTCGCGGTTCAACGGTTTTCAAGACCGCCTCCTTCAACCACTCGGACACCTCTCCATCTTCGTGCAATACGGGGAGAAACTATAACGGAAGGGGTATCCTTTGTCAATCGCATGGCGCCGATCATGAGCGTCATTGTCGGATGTGTTCGGCGGCGTTTTCCGACATCCGTCTGACGAGCTCGTCGACCCGGGCGTTTTCCTCCGCCGAGAAGCCCCTCCCCAGGATTTCCCGCCATTCGTCGATGACGCCGGCCACCACGTCGCGCATCTCCTCGCCTCTTCGAGTGGCGTAGAGCCTGTGCACCCGTTTGTCCGCCTCGTCCGCCTCGACCCTGATGTACCCGCGGGCGGCCAGGGACTTGACCGCCTTGGCCGTCGTTCCCTTGTCGATGACGAGCTCCTCCGAAAGCTCGTCCTGGCTGATTCCGGGCCTCCTCGCAACGCGCATGATGAACGGATACTGCCCCGAGCAGAAATCGAAGGATCTCAGTCTCCTCGTGATGAAAATCTGACTGTAACGGTACAAGACGGACACGTACCTGAGAATGCTGGGTTCACGCATTCGGAGCCTCCGTGAAGGCGTCGTCTCCCGACTTGAAGGCTTTGAGCGTGTCGGCAGTGAGCAGAACGGAGAGTATGAAGGTGAGCCCGTCGGCTGCCGCCTGACTCACCTGGATCCCCGTCAGGCCGAGAGTCCGCGAAAGGATCGTGATGATCGGTACGAAGAGCAGCCCCTGCCGGGAGAGGGCGAGAATCGAGGCCCTCGCGGGCTTGCCAATGTACTGAAACATCATGTTCGAAATGACGATGAAGACCGTGAACGGAAGCGTGATGCATTGCATCCTCAGGGCGAAGGCGCCGACCCTGACGACTTCGGGATCGTTCCGGAAGGCTTGGATGACGAAGGGAGCGAAGACGCCCGAGGCCAGGGAAAATACGACGAAGACTCCCGTGCCGACCTTCACCGTGAACCAGAAGGCGTCGTATACCCTTCGCCTGAGCCCGGCTCCGTAATTGAAAGCGGCAACGGGTTGGAATCCTTGGCCGAAGCCGATCATGAACGAAGCCATGAACATCATGAGCCTCGTCACGACCGACATGCCTGCGATCGCGGCATCGCCGTACGAAGAAGCGGCGTTGTTCAGGACTATGGCGGAAAAACTCACGAGAAACTGCCGGAGGAAGGTCGGAGTCCCCGAGCGGAGGATCTCGAGATAGAGGCCGCCCTCCAAGGAAACCTGTCCGGGCGAGATGCGCAGGGCGCTTCTCCGGTTCACGTAATGGGAAAGCAGAATGAGGAAGCCGATGAGCTGACTCAGGACGGTTGCGATCGCCGCCCCCTTGATGCCGAGGCCGAAGGTGAATATGAAGAGCGGATCGAGGGCGATGTTGATGACCGCGCCGCTGCCGATGCCCATGAGGGCGAGAACCGCGCTTCCTTCGGAACGCAGGTTGACGTTCATGACGAAGGAGGCCGCCATGATGGGCGCCCCGAGAAGAATCCATCCGGCGTAATCCCTCGCGAAGGGCAGGATGGTGTCGGTGGATCCGAGGAGCCGGAGGAGCGGGTCCAGGAAGATCTCGCCGGCCGCCGTGATCGCCGAACCGCAGAGTATCGCCAGGAAGAAGGCGGAGGATACGACCCGGGCCGCGAGCTCCGGTTTCCTCTGCCCGAGGAGTCTCGCGACATAGCTCCCCGAGCCGACCCCGAAGGTCATGCCGATGACCTGGATGATCGCCATGATCGAAAAGACGATTCCGACGGCTCCGGTCGCGCTGGTCCCTATCTTGCCGACGAAGTAGGTGTCCGCCATGTTGTAGAGGGCGGTCACCACCATGCTGATGATGGTGGGAACCGCGAGGCTCATGATGAGCCGCGAGACGGGTTCGGTCGTCATGCGTTCGTAACGGGCGTTGGGTTCATTACCGATTTTCAAGATTCGTGTTCCTTTTACAAGCATAATAGTTGCAAATGCAACCATTATGCAAGAGAGGGACCCCTCGAAAGCAAGGCTTCGTTTGCCGCCCGCTCATTTTCCGTCGACGAGGAGAGAGTACAGGCGTTCGAGGTCATCCATGGAAAAATAGGATATCTCGACGCTTCCCTTCTTTCCGGTCCCTTTTATGCGGACCTTCGTGCCGAGCACGTCGAGGAGCTTCTGCTCCATCTCCCTGAGTTCCGGTATTTTCTGCTTCGGTATCTTTTCCCGCTTTTCCCCCGAGGCCCTTATCCCCTTGTTGAGATCGGCGGAGAGGTTTTCCGCTTCGCGTACCGAAAGCCCTCCCGCCACGATCCTATTGAACAGGATCCTCTGGTCCGCGGGATTGATCACGGCGAGGATCGCGCGGGCATGACCCGGCGAGATTTCCCGCTTGTTCAGGGCCTGCTGCATGTCATCCGGGAGCTTGAGGAGTCTGAGGGAGTTGGCGACCGTGGACCGGTTCTTGCCCAGTCGCGCGGAAAGATCCTCCTGGCTCAGGGCGGAAGCCTCCATCAGTCTTTTAAAGGCCTGAGCCTCTTCGATGGGAGTCAGGTCCTCCCGCTGAATGTTCTCGATGAGGGCTATTTCGAGTTTTTCCTGCTCCGAAAAACCGCGAACGATGACGGGGATCTCCTGAAGTCCCGCGAGCTTCGCCGCCCTCCACCGGCGCTCTCCCGCCAGGATGAGGAAGGATCCGTCGTCGCGGTTCTCCACCAGGATCGGCTGCAGGACCCCCTTCTCCCTGACGGAGTCGGCGAGTTCGCGGAGCGAATCCTCGGAGAACTCCTTCCGAGGCTGATCGGGATTCGGGGATATTCTGGAAATCGGCACGGTCTTGATGCCCGCGGCTCCGTCTTCGGCTCCTTCCGCCTGGGTCTGAAAAAGCGCGTCGATCCCCTTGCCCAAAGCCCGCTTAGACACGTTCGAGCACCTCTTCCGCGAGTTTCTTGTAGCTCTTCGCCCCGACGCAGGCCGGATCGTAGAGATTGATGGGCACCGAATGAGAGGGAGCCTCGGACAGGCGTACGTTGCGCGGAATGATGGTCTTGAATACTTTCTTCCCGAAATATCCGCAGACTTCCTGTACGACGTCGTTCGCGAGCCTGGTCCGCGAATCGTACATGGTGAAGAGGATTCCCCCCACCTCGAGCCTGCGGTTGATGCCTTCCTGGATGCGCTTCACCGTCTCAAGCAGGAGGCTCAAGCCCTCGAGCGCGAAATACTCGCATTGAAGAGGAATGATCACCGCGTCGGCGGCGGCGAGCCCGTTGAGCGTCAGGATACCGAGGGAAGGAGGACAATCGATGAAGATGAAGTCGAAGTCGTTCTTCACTGGCGAAAGCACGTTCCGAAGGTAATAAGCCCGGTCGTCCTTGTCAACGAGCTCAACGTTCGCTCCGGTGAGGTTGATGCTCGAGGCCGCGATGAAGAGGTTCGTCACCGGAGTTTTCTGGATGACGTCCTTCACCTGGACCTTCCCGTTGATGGCTTCGTAGATGCCCGCCTGGGATGATTTGGCCCCGACACTGCTCGAAAGGTTCCCCTGCGGATCGAAATCGATGAGCAATACTTTTTTCCCCGCCTCGGCGATGTACGCTCCCAAGTTGGAGGCGGTGGTGGTCTTCCCCACACCGCCCTTCTGGTTGGCGAATACTACTGTTTTTCCCATCCGCGACAGTATACAAAAAGCTCGAAAAAAAAGCCACCGTAAAATATCCCAGTTGAAAAACGCTCCGCCCGGTTTTCCGAGAATGCGTTCATCCGGACGGGGTCTTCCCCATTCACGCGAGAACACGCCTTCTTTCGTAGATCTCGAGAACATCGGGAAAAGGTTTCAGGACCCTGGGAAACACACCCTGGGCCCATCCCAGGAAGAGTCCGTAGTTCGTCACGGGAATCCCGGCCTGCCGGAAGCTTTCCAGCCTCGCCAGAACCGCCCTCCGTTTCAACATGCAGCTCCCGCAATGAATGACGCCGTGGATTTTCCCGAGCTCCTCGCCTTTCGGAACGTCGCGGGAATAGACGAACTCCGCCCTCGGCCGCATGAGCTGGCGGAACAGCCGCGGGATCTTCACGGTCCCGATGTCGTCGGCCTTCTGATGATGGGAACACCCTTCGAGCACGAGGATCCTCGGCTCCTCCTGCAGCGACTCGAACCTGGAAAGCCCGTCGACGTAAAAAGCGAGATCCCCCTTCTTCCGAGCGAACAGGATGGAAAACGAGGTGAGGAGCTGGTCTTCCGGAAGTTCGGCCGCCACCTTGTGGAAGGCCTGGCTGTCGGTGATGACGATAGCCGGCCTCTCCTTCAACTTCGCGAAGAACGATCCGAGTTCGCGCTCCTTCACGACCATGCAGCCGCAGTCCCGGTCCAGGAGATCCCGGATCGTCTCGACCTGCGGAAGGATGAGTCTTCCCGCGGGAGCCCCGAGGTCCACGGGCGTCACGAGGACGGCGAGATCCCCTTCCCGCACGAGACCCTCGACCGGCGTGGGCTCCGGGTCGACGAGGTCCCCGAACTGAGCGAGGCGCTTCCTGAACTCCTCGATCCCCTTGCCCGAGACGTTGTCGACTTCCACCGCCGCGAACTCGCTCCCGGAGACCGAGACAAGGCCGGGAGCCGCGGCCGAAAGCGGCTTTCCCGCGGCGGCCCTTTTCACAAGGTCGGCCTTCGAGGGGTCCTTCACCCGGTCGGAAAAGCTCAGCACGATCAGGACGGGTTTTCCCGTCCAACGGTCGAGAAGGGCTTTTTCCCTCGCGTCCCAGGGCCTGTCCGAGGCCGTCACGAGGACCAGGATGTCCGCTCCGGCCAGGGCCGCCGTGCTTTTCCCGACGCGGCTCGCACCGAGCCCTTCCTCGTAGTCGTCGAGGCCGGCGGTGTCGGTCACGGCGGCGGGACCGAGCGCGTCCAGTTCGATCCGGCGCGTCACCGGATCGGTCGTGGTACCCGGCTTGGCGGAAACGATCGAAGCGTCCTGCCTGAGCAGGTTGTTCATGAGGGAGCTTTTTCCGGCGTTCCTGAGTCCCGCTAAAACAATGCGTATGGATTCCGCGAGGGGCGTGGTCGTGTTCATTTCCTCTCCTTACAAGGTTCTCGGATCGATGCGCTTCATGAGTTCCTCCCGGTCCAGTCCCGTGAGTTCCGCGACGCGGGCAACCACGGCCTTAAGCCCGACGGGACGTTCCTTCTCCAGGATTTCGGCGACCCTCTTCAGGTCGCGGTACCCCACGACCCCGAGGAGCGTGTTGAGCAGGGCCGGTGACGAGGACAGGTTCGATTCTATGCGCTCCTCGTCGGGCAAAAGGAGCGGCAGTACCTTGATCGCCGCGTCGAGAGCTCGGCACAGGGTATCGGCGCACCTGATGAAAGCGTCCGCGAGAAAGGGAAGATAGGCGTTGAGCTGGAACTGCCCCTCGTCCGCGAAGTCCATGACCAAGGCGGCCTCCCTGGTTGCGACGAAGGCCGTGCCGCGAAGGTATTCCAGCAACACCGGGTTCGTCTTCATCGGCATGATCGTCGATCCGTATTGGAGCTTCGGGTGGCGAAGCTCGCCGACCGCCGAGGAGGAATAGAGAAGGAGGTCCGCCGCTATGCGGGAGAGGTTCCCGGCACACAACCTCAGGCCGGACGCGGCCTCTCCGATCGCGTCCTGGTGAGCGACCTCGTCCGGCAGGTTATGGCTCCTGCAGAGCGGAAGTCCGGTGATCGCCCGGAGGTGTTTCTCCGCGAGGAATACGTAGTCGCGGGGCGCGGAAAAGCAGTTCCCCACGGCAGTTCCGCCCAAGGCTATCAGCCTGATCCGCTCGAGAAGCTTGCGAAACCTCCACCGGTCCCGCTCCATCATTCCGGCCCAGGAGCCGAAGACCTGTCCCAGGGTCATGGGCAGCGCGTCCTGCAGTTCGGTTCGCCCCAGGATCACGATTCCCGCATAAGACCTTTCGCGTTCCACGAGAAGCTCCTGCAGGGACTCGACCAGTTTCTCGATCTGCGAAAGCCTGCGGAAAACGACGATCTTCACCGCCGTCGGGAAGGTGTCGTTCGTCGACTGAAAACGGTTGATGTCGCCGAGCGGATCCGCCTTCCAGGCAGACGCTGTCTCTCCGCTTTCCCCGAAGAGACGGTTCGACCGGGCGGCGACGACCTCGTTCAGGTTCATGTGGAGACTCGTCCCTGCCCCGCCCTGCCCGAGCGGTAGGGGGAAATGCCCGTCCAGGTCGCCGCCTATCACCTCGTCGACCGCCTCGAGTACGAAGGGAAAAACGGTTTCCGGATAGAGTTTTGCCGTTTCCTGTTGAGCGAGGAGAGCGGCCTTCTTCACCTCGCCGTAGGCCCGGATGAGCTCCCGGGGAGTTTTTCCGCGGCCGAAGGAGGACAGCGCCGCTTCGGTCTGGTCGCCCCAGTACGATTCGCAGGCTCTTTTCATTCCGTTCCTTCTCCATGTCCGGCGGATCGTATTCTCGGGAATTTTTCAGCAGATGCCGCAGGCAGCGGAAAGAGGCTAATGGAGACCTTCGGTCGCATTGTTCGGCTCCTTGTATCGGGTAAGGAGGGATTTGACCTGTATTCCAGGGAGCCTTCCAATTTTACCCGTCAAGGCGCCTATCTCGTCGGTAGTTCCTTCGACGATCAATGAAATGACATGGACGCCCTTGTCGCGGATGGGAAGTCCCTGTCGTCCATAGATCAAATCTCCGAAGTCGGAAAGGATCGTGTTCAGAGAATTGACGCTCGTTTTTTCTTCGATGAGGATCGCAACGACTCCGAGTCTCTTCTCCATCGGACCGCCTCTGGATCGGATAGAATTTCGGCTCCTCGAAACAAGAAATCCCGTTTCTCAGACACGTCAAGGATAGATAATTTTTTCTTGAATTGCAAGAGGCTTCGATTGACGAAATTATACTAAAAAAGTATTATTTTTGTATGCATGATCCCGGACGGGAGAAGGAGTATATATGCTGAAAGAAAAGGTATTGGCCGCCATTCAGGACGTCCGGCCATCGTTGCAGGCGGACGGAGGAGATATAGAGCTCGTTGACGTCGACGAAGCGGGTAAGGTGAAAGTCCGCCTCAAAGGAGCCTGCCACGGTTGTCCCATGGCTCAGATGACTTTGAAGCAGGGAGTGGAAAAATATCTCAAAAAGACGGTGCCGGAAGTCAAAACGGTCGAATCCGTGTAACGCGTCACCTTCGAGGCGCTTTGCTCGAGGCGATTTCAAAAACCTCAGAAAAAATCGGTTCGAGAAGAAAGATTCACGAGTTCAAAAAGAACGTTATTCTTTCCCTGCCGGCGAATGTCGAGGAATTCCTTATGGGGTTGAAAATTCTTTGAAATCTATTAGATTTAATGATACGATAAAGTCGGAAATCAAAGGATTGATATGATGCATGACTCGATATCGAAAAATCGATGGAAGCTTTTTCCGAAGATAGAACTTCACCGGCATCTAGAAGGTACCTTTGAACTTAAAACCCTTTTTCAAATAGCGAAAAATAACAAGCTCGATGTCCCAGGAGACCTCGAAACCTTCAAAAGTTTCTTTCAATTTCCCAAGGATTCCAAACCCGATTTCCAGCTTTTCCTTTCGAAGTTCAAGAACGACTGGTATCGAAGCCATGAAGACGTCTTCAACATCACTTACGAATCGGTAAAGACTTTCGCCGACGACGGAATTTTCTATATCGAGCTTCGCTTCAATCCCGAGCATTTCGCGGCATTCAATAATTTTGATCGCATGGACGTGATCAACATCGTCTGCGAGGCGGGAAACAAGGCGGCCGGAGAAACGGGAATCAGGCTGAAATATCTCATCACCTTCAACCGGGGGAAGCACGAGTTGAAGGATATGATCAAACTCTACCAGAAGATAGCCGCGCACGACCTTCCGGACATCGTCGGCATCGACCTCGCAGGCGACGAAGAGCATTTCCGTGTCGACCTGTTCGCCAAGTTGTTTCAGATTATAAAGGATGACAAGAAATATCGGAGCACGATTCATGCCGGCGAAGTCACGCCGTCTTCGGAAATCTGGTCGGCGATCAAGCTGAACGCGGCTCGGATCGGGCACGGCACCGCCACCATCCATGACGCGAAGCTGCAGGACTACCTGAAGGAGCACAGGATCGCGCTCGAACAGTGCATTACGTCGAATTATCAGACCGGATCCTGGCCCGATGAAAAAAACCATCCCATCGGCAGGCTGTTCCGTTCCGGCGTGCCAGTCACCATCAACTCGGACGATCCGACGATACAGGATACCGATCTTTCCGACGATTACCATAAAGCGGCGGATTATTTCGCATTCACTCCCGCGGACTTCACGAAGCTCAACCTGACCGCGATCGAAACCTGCTTTTTGCCGGACAAGGAAAAGGAAAGCCTCAGAGCCGACTACCTCGACGCGGTAAAGAAATTTACCTGAAGCAGTCCATCATCCGATTCGTATTCCCTCTCCGTTGCGAAAAAAAGCCCCGTGAAACCGGGGCTTTTTTCAAGGAGATTGTTTCACGTGAAACAATGCGTCGCGGATGACGCTGTTGACGAATCGCCTTATTCGCCGGTTTCTTCTTCTTCGACTCCCTTTTCGGCCTTGTCCACGCCGACGACGAAATCGGGTTGGTCGATATTGACGATCCTCACGCCCTGGGCAGTTTTCCCCTGCGTGGTGATGTCGGAGACCCGGACCTTGATCGCGGTCCCCTGTGAGGTGATGGCGACGATTTCCGCCTCCTCGGTCACCGAAAGCACCCCGGCGATTTCGCCCGTCTTCGGATTCGTTTTATAGGCTATCTGTCCGCCGGTTCCGCGGCCGTGGGGCTGGAAATTTTCGTACTCCACACGCTTCCCGTAACCGTATTCGGTGACGATGAACATCCTTTCATTCTCGCTGATGACTACGGCTCCGGCGAGCTCGTCTCCCGAGGCCAGTTTAATGCCTTGGACGCCGTGGGAGGCTCTTCCCATTGCACGGACGTTTTCTTCGTGGAAGCGAAGACCTCTTCCTTTTCGGGTAAGCAGGAGCAGTTCGTTCTGTCCCGTCGTCAGGAGCGCGCTGACAACCTTGTCGCCGCTGTCGAGCTTGATCGCCGCGATTCCCCGGGTCTTCGCGTTCTGGAAATCCGAGGTGGTGACCTTCTTGACGACTCCCTTACTGGTGGCGAAGAAAATATGGGTTTCGTCCGAGAATTCCTTCAAGGAAACAACAGCCGCTATCTCTTCGTTCGCGGTTATGGACAGAAGGGCCTTCATGTGTTGACCCCGATTCGTCTTGGATCCTTCGGGAATTTCATGCACCTTCAGGTAGAAGGCCCGCCCTTCGCTGGTCACGAAGAAAATGTATTCATGCGTCGAAGCGATGAAGATCTTGTTGATGAAGTCTTCTTCCTTCAGAACCGTTGAGGAGGAGCCCTTTCCGCCCCGCCCCTGGGTTCGGTACGCGCTTACGGGAATTCTCTTGATGAATCCTCGTGACGAGATGAGGACTACCATGTCCTCCTTTTGGATGAGGTCTTCGATGTTGAACGATTCGATCTCTTCCGCGAGGATCTCGGTCCTTCTTTCGTCGCCGAACTGCGAGGCGAGCTCCATAGTCTCGGTCTTCACGACGCCGAGGATCTTTTCCTCGCTCGCGAGGAGGGCTTTCAGTTCGGCGATGAGCGCGAGCGTGGCCTTGAGTTCGTCCATGATCTTCTGCGTTTCAAGGCTCGTGAGCCGTTGGAGACGCAGGTCGAGAATCGCCTGAGCCTGGATCTCGCTGAGACCGAAACGCTCGATCAGGCGCGTCCTCGCGATGTCTACGGTTCCGGACTGCTTGATGATCGCGATCACTTCGTCGATATTGTCCAAGGCGATCTTGAGGCCTTCCAGGATATGGGCCCGTTCCTCCGCCTTCCGCAGCTCGTACTTGCTCCGCCTGATCACGACTTCCCGTCGGTGGGCGATGAAATGCGAAACGATTTCCTTGAGCGAGAGCGTCTTCGGTCTTCCTCCCACGAGTGCGAGGTTGTTGACGCTGAAATTCACCTGGAGCTGGGTGTGGGTGAAAAGATAATTCAGGATGATCTTCGGACTCACGCCCTTTTTCAATTCTATGACGATCCGCATGCCGTTGCGGTCCGACTCGTCGCGAAGATCGGAAATGCCTTCGAGATGCCTTTCCCGAACCAGGTCGGCTATCCTCACGATGAGTGCGGCCTTGTTCACCATGTACGGAATCTCGGTGACGATGATGACGTCTTTTCCGCTTTTGGACGTTTCGATGTTGAATTTGGCGCGGACAACGATCTTTCCTCTTCCGGTCTCATAGGCGTCGAAGATTCCCTTTTTCCCGAAGATGATGCCCCCGGTCGGAAAATCGGGTCCCTTCAGGTGCTTCATGAGCCCCCGGTTGTCGATCGAAGGATCGTCGATGCAGGCCGCTATGGCGTGGCAGACCTCGGTGAGGTTGTGAGGCGGCATGTTGGTAGCCATGCCTACGGCGATGCCGCTGGTTCCGTTGACGAGAAGGAAAGGCAGGGCGGCCGGAAGAACGAGAGGCTCCGTGAGAGAATCGTCGTAGTTCGGCCCGAAGTCCACGGTCTCCTTGCCGATATCCTTGAGCATCTCCTCGGCGAGCTTGGTCATCCTCGCTTCGGTGTACCGCATGGCCGCGGGCGGATCGCCGTCGATGGAACCGAAGTTGCCCTGACCCTGGACCATCATGTAGCGCATCGAAAAATCCTGGGCGAGTCTCACGAGGGCGTCGTAGATGCTCGCGTCCCCGTGCGGATGATACTTTCCGAGAACGTCCCCGACGATCCTGGCGGTTTTCTTGTACGGCTGGTTCGGATGAAGCCCCATCTCGTTCATGCCGTAGAGGATTCTCCGGTGTACGGGCTTCAATCCGTCTCGTACGTCGGGAAGCGCCCGGGACACGATGACGGACATCGCATAGTTGAGATAGGAACCTTTTATTTCATCTTCCATCGATACCGGAATGAGTTTTCCCTGTCCCTCAGCCACAGCGGACTCCTTGCTATTCTCCATAGCCGATCGTATGTTCGATTATATAAATTTTTTGATAAGGTATATCATACATCGAGGTTCGAAACGAACAGCGCGTTTTCCTCGATGAATTCCCTTCGAGGTGCCACGTTCTCGCCCATGAGGGTCGTCAGGATATCCTCCGCCTGGACCATGTCCTCGAGTTTGATCTGTATGATGCTTCTCGTCGAAGGATTCATCGTGGTTTCCCACAGCTGCTCAGGATTCATTTCACCGAGTCCCTTGTAGCGCTGGATGTTGACCTTTTCCGGAGGCAGACCTAATTCCGCGAGGACTTTCACCCTTTGCTCGTCGTCGTAGGCGTACTCCACCCGCTTTCCCGCGCTGATCTTGTAGAGCGGCGGCATTGCTATGTAGACGTAACCCCGTTCGATCATTTCCGGCATGTACCGGAAAAAGAAGGTCAGAAGAAGAGTCCTGATGTGGGAGCCGTCGACGTCGGCATCGGCCATGATGATCACCCGGTGGTAGCGGAGTTTGTGGATGTCGAATTTGTCCCCGGCTCCTGCTCCGAGAGCGGCGATGATCGGCTGGAGTTTTTCGTTGGCGAGGACCTTGTCGAGCCTGGTCTTCTCCACGTTGAGCATCTTGCCCCACATGGAAAGGATGGCCTGGAATTGCCGGTCCCTTCCTTGTTTCGCGCTGCCGCCGGCGGAGTCTCCCTCTACGATGAAGATCTCGCACTTCGCCGGATCCTTCTCGCTGCAGTCGGCGAGCTTCCCAGGCAGGCCCGAGCTTTCCAGGAAACTTTTTCGCCTCGTCAACTCACGGGCCTGCCGAGCGGCGTTCCTGGCCTTCGCCGCGACGACGGTCTTCTCAAGGATCTTGTCGACGACGTCTGGATTTTCCTCGAAGTAGGAAGTCAGGTGTTCGTTCACCAGAGATTCGACCACACCCTTCACTTCTGAATTGCCGAGCTTTCCTTTCGTCTGTCCTTCGAATTGCGGATTGGGAATCTTGATCGAGACGACAGCCGAAAGGCCTTCCCTGACGTCGTCGCCGGTCAGGGAATCATCGAGTTTTTTCGCGTATTTCGATTTCTTGAGAAAATCGTTCAGCGTCCTCGTGAGGGCCGACTTGAAACCGATGAGATGGGTCCCGCCCTCGCGCGTGTTGATGTTGTTGACGAACGAAAACATGTTCTCGATGTAGCCGTCGTTGTATTCGAGGGCGAGCTCCAGGTCCACGTCGTCGCGTTTACCTTCGAAATAGATCGGCTCCTGGTGGATCGCGTTCTTTTTCTTGTTGAGGTAGGTGACGAACTCCTTGACCCCGCCGTCGAATTTGAATTCATGGACCTTGGGATTCGGGATCCTCTCGTCGCAGATCGTTATCCTGATTCCTTTGTTGAGGAAAGCGAGCTCTCTCAGGCGGTTGGAAAGGACGTCGAAGCTGAACATCGTGGTTTCGAAGATCTCGGTATCGGGATCGAAACGGACTACGGTGCCCCGCTTCTCTGTGGTGCCGACCTTTTCGACCGGCTTCACGGGAATGCCGCGCTGATATTTCTGATAATACAGGCTGCCGTTGAGGTGTACGAAAACCTCGAGCGTCGAGGAAAGAGCGTTCACCACGGAAACGCCGACGCCGTGCAAACCGCCGGAAACCTTGTAGCTGTCCTTGTCGAATTTGCCGCCGGCGTGGAGCTTCGTCATGACGACTTCCAAGGCGCTGACTTTTTCCGTCGGATGTATATCGATGGGAATGCCGCGACCGTTGTCCTCGACCGAGACGATGTTTCCCTTTTCGATTTTCACGTTGATATCGGTACAAAAACCGGCAAGGGCCTCGTCTATGCTGTTGTCCACGACCTCGTATACGAGATGATGGAGCCCCTCCGGTCCGGTGGACCCGATGTACATTCCCGGACGTTTTCTTACCGCTTCCAGACCTTTCAATACCTGGATACTTTGAGCCGAATAGGTTTGTTGCATAGATTTTCTCGTTCTACGAGATTATATAAATTGGAAGAAAAAAAGTAAAGTCTCCCGGGAGTTCCCTCACAAGGAGTTTCAATTTACTTGCGCGGAGAAGAGGAATGGACTACAATCTGTATTTCTGGCAGGTGCTATTGACCTGATTTTCGCATATGTGTATAACCTGTGGATATTTTTTGAGTCACCCTAAGGAGTGAATATTACCGATCGAATAATATAGCAGATTTTTAGATAAAACCAAGTGATTTTAAGACTTTGGAGATTTTTTGGTTTTATTTTACCATTCTTTTCGGCATAAAAATGGAGGAAGCGGGTTCCTGGAAATCGGGTTCTCATCCGCGTATTCTGTGTATAACTTGTTGATAATCTGAGGAAATACATGAGCGAAGGAAACTGGGACTACAGCGTATTCTGGAAGGAAGCGATCAAACAGCTCCGTGAAGAAATCAGCGACCAGGAATACCTGATGTGGTTCAACAATATCTCATACGACAGTTCGCGGGAGAACGAGATCATCATTTCGGTTCCTTCCTCATTCTACCGCGATCAAGTGAAACAACGATACCTCGCGCTCATCGAGGGAAAGCTCCATGAGCTTTCCGGCAATAAAATTACGTTGGACTTCAACATCAAAAAAGCCGCGCATCAGGAAGCGGCCGTCGATAAAAAAAAGCCGGCCGACCCCGTCAGAACCGATGCCGTCAAAAAGGTCCGCCCTGTCCATTCCCAGTTGAAAAAAGAATATAATTTCGACAACTTCGTAATCGGGGTGAACAACTCGTTCGCCGCCAATGCGGCCTACGCGATCGCGAAAAATCCCGGAACCGGCTACAACCCCTGCCTCATCTACGGAGGAGTGGGGTTGGGCAAGACGCATCTCATCCAATCCATAGGGAACTCCGTCTATCAGGAATTCGAGAATTTCAAGGTCGTCTACGTTACCGCCGAGAGCTTCACGAACGAGTTCATCCAGGCGATCCGCGACAAGACGACCCAGAAATTCAAGAACAAGTACAGGAACGCCGACGTCCTCCTGATCGACGACATTCACTTCCTCCAGAACAAGGTCGAAACCCAGGAGGAACTTTTCCATACGTTCAACGCCCTCTATGAAACGAACAAGCAGATGGTCTTCACCTGCGACCGACCGGTGTCCGAACTGAAGACGCTGTCCGACAGACTGCGCAGCCGGTTCGAACGCGGATTGAACGTGGACCTCCAGCCTCCTTCCTACGAAACCCGTTTCGCCATTCTCAAGAAAAAAATAGAGAACGGACGCATCCCCATACCCGAGGATGTCATCAATCTCATATGCAGCAACGTCACGACGAACGTCCGTGATCTCGAGGCAGCCCTGACGAAACTCGTCGCATACGCGGAGCTGGTGAGCAAGAACATTACTTTGGATATCGCCAAGGCGCAGCTCAAGGACCTTTTCTCCACCTCGAGACAGAGCAATGTCACCATCGACATCATCAAGCGGGACGTGGCGGATTACTTCGGTCTTTCTCACGCGGATCTCAGCGGCAAGAAAAGAACGAAGGTCATCGCCTTTCCCCGTCAGATCGCCATGTTCCTCGCCCGCGAAATAACCGAATATTCCACCACGGAAGTCGGCCTGGAATTCGGCGGCAGGGATCACACGACGGTCATGCATGCGTGCCAGAGGATCGAAAACAAGATGAAAATGGATCCCACCTTGGAACCCATTCTTCAACATCTCAAGAGGACCATAAAGGAGCACAGCACGAAATCATAATAAAAGAAAAAGCTGTTAATAAATTCCGTTTTTACGTGTATAATACAAGCCGTAGAAACATATGTGAGTGAATTGTGGACAACGGGCCCGATTTATCCACCGATGTAATTTTATTCGGTAGTTATAGATAAGCTGGTTACTCACATAATATCTGCGCCTACTTCTATTACGACTATTCTTAATATTATGCAAGGAGCGGTCGAGATGAAATTTACGTGTGAAAAAGACGTCCTCTTGAAGGAAATCTCCATTGCCCAGGAAATCATTTCTTCCAAAAACGCCCTTTCCATTCTCTCCAACGTCCTTCTCGAAGCCAGCAACAACACGTTGATCATCAAGGCGACGGATCTGAAGGTGAGTTTCGAAACCAGGATCCCGGTCGAGGTGGCGGCTCCCGGCAGCACGACCATTTTCTGCGATAAATTCCTCGGAATCCTCCGGACCCTTCCTTCAGGAGAAGTCGAATACGAATCGCAGGAAAACGATGTGATGATCATCAAACCGCTCTTCAAGAAGATCGACTTCAGACTGAAGACTATTTCCTCCGACAAATTCCCGGAAATCCAGACCGCTGCTCAGGAGCAGTTTTTCGATTTTTCCCAGAAAGACATCATGGAGATGATTTCTCAGACCATATTCGCGGTTTCCGACGACGAGACTCGCTACTACATGAACGGCGTGTTCCTCGAGAAGAACGAGGACAAGATCGTCATGGTCGCGACCGACGGACGCCGCCTATCCTTCATTTCCAAGAAACCGGAAAACAACGTTCCGGAATTCAAGGGAATCATCGTGCCTCCGAAGGCTCTCAATCTCGTGAGGAAGCTCGCATCGGGCGAAGGCAACATCTCCATCGCGGTGACGGACAAGAACGCCTTCATCCAATTCGACAATCAGAAGATTTCCACCGCCCTCATCGAAGGACAGTTCCCTAACTATCAACGGGTCATCCCCTCTGAGCAGCAGTATCAGATTCAGCTGAAGAAGGAAGAACTCGTCGAGGCCCTGAAACGCGTATCCCTCCTCGTTGAGCAGAAATCCAAGAGAATCTACATGAATCTCAAGGACAGGACCATGATCCTGAGTTCCGAGGAAAGCGAAATCGGCGTGGCGAAGGAAGAGATTCCGTGCGATTACACGGGTCCTGAAACCATAATGGCCTTGAATTATCTCTACCTCATGGAACCGCTCAGGGTCATGACGGACGAAGACATCATCATCCAGTTCACCGAACCGAGCAAAGCTCTCACTCTCAAGGCGACGTCGGAGAAGGACTATTTCCACATCATCATGCCCATGCAGCTCGAGTAGAGGGCATGGGATTTTCCTCGATCAGGCTCTATAATTTCCGTAACCTTGAAGACCGCGTGCTTCCCGTTTCGGCGCCCGAGGTCTTTCTCGTCGGTGAGAACGGCCAGGGAAAGACGAACCTGCTCGAGGCCGTTTATTGTCTGAGCTTCGGGTCTTCCTTTCGTACGAAAAAGGACGAAAGCCTCATCCGGCACGACGGGGAGGAAACGGCGGTCGAAGGTTTCTCCGATTCCTCGTCCTCGGTGACGGTGAGGATCTCCAAGGGACAGAAAGAACTCAAACTCGATGGGAAGACCGTGCGCGACCGCGCGGAGATGGTCGGCAGGTACCCATGCATCGTGTTCTCTCACGAAGACATCGGCTACATAACCGGCAATCCCGAGCGGCAGAGGACCTTCTTCAACCAAACCATCGTGCTTCAGGATCCTCTCTTCCTCGATACGATCAGGAGGTATTCGAAGGTCCTCAAGCAGCGCAACGCCGCGGTCAAAGCCCGCTCGTCGGAGTTGATCGAAATCTACGACGAAGAATTGGCAGCTTCGGGTCTCGTCTTCACCGAGCGCAGGCGCCGGCTCGTAGCCGATTTCAACGAAGATTTCGGCCGGCTTTTTCGGGAAATATCCGGCCTGGATGTTCCGATTTCGATTCGGTACGTTCCATCATGGAAGGCCGACTGCCAGGAAAAGGCGCTCGAGGAGCTTCGTGCGCAGAAAGACCGGGATTTTTTCTTTTCGACGACGACCTCCGGTCCTCATCGCGACAGGTTCCGGTTCATGTTCGGGACGAAGGATTTCGCCCACTCCGCATCCACAGGACAGATCCGTCTCGCGTCGCTCATCCTGAAGACCGCCCAAGCCGTCGGATTCTCCGCATTCTCGGGAAGACTCCCCATCCTCCTTCTGGACGACGTACTTCTGGAAATGGACCCGGAAAGGAGAAGGAGATTCATCGAACATCTTCCCGAATACGATCAGACCTATTTCACCTTTCTCCCGGATGAGCCGTTTTCCTCGTATCGTAAACGTGATACGCTCGTATACAAGGTGAAGGAAGGACGTTTCTTCGAACATGGATAAAGCAGGAGACATCCTCAAATCGTTTTTCTCGTTCTATCATCTCGACAGGGGAGAAGCCTACGTTTCGTTCTTTTCGCGCTGGAGGGAACTCGTCGGTGACGATATCGCTTCTCACGCTAGAACCGTGGACATAAAAAAGGGGGCTCTCGTCGTAGAGGTGGATCATCCCGGCTGGATGCAGCTTCTCCAGATCAGGCAGGCGGAGATTCTCAGAACGATAGAAAGGCGATTTCCCGAACTGAATATCCGCTGCATCCACATGCGTCTGGTCAAGGACGTCCCAAAGGTCTATTCAGACCCTCCGGTCGAGGAGGCTATCGATTCCGAAGTCTCCCTATCCGCTCCGGAGACTACGGCTCCCGTTACGCGGACCGAGGATATTGCAAACATCCGGGACGAGGATTTGAGGAAAATTCTCTTGAAGCTCGGCAGGAGCATAGAGGAAAAGAACCGAAAACGCCGGAAATCCGCGCATTGACACGACGTGAGCTTCAAAGTATACTACGTCCTCCCGGTATTCTTGTGCAATCAGGAGAATCGTAATGAAACGGACATATCAGCCGAGCAAGCGGAAAAGAATCAGGAAATTCGGTTTCCGGGCTCGCATGGCCACGAAAAGCGGAAGACTTGTGCTCATGAGAAGAAGAAGGAAGGGAAGAAGCAAACTGACCGCTTCCGATGAACAGAAGGCTTTTTAAGGAAGAACGACTCTCGTCGCATTCCGCCCTCGGGAGAGTTTTTTCCTCTCCCAACAGGGTGGGTGGCAAAGGAATGAAGCTTCTTTTCATTTCGAACGGGTTGGATTACAATCGAATCGTCGTTTCTCCCGTGAGAAAATTCGGAAACGCCGTACGGAGGAACCGAGCCAGAAGGGTCGGAAAAGAAGTATACAGACAGCTCAAGTATTTGATAAAGCCTGGATTTGACCTGGCTTTCATTCTTTTTCCAGGAGATTATTCATATGGAGAGAGAATCTCGCAGTTCTCCTCTCTCCTCGGAAAGGCTGGAATTCTTCGCGAGGACCAGGGGTTTTCTTCAGCGTATCATTGAATTGGCTATCGTCGGATACCGGAAATTCCTTTCACCTTTTCTTCCCCCTTCCTGCAGGTTCTACCCTACGTGTTCTGAATATGCTTTAGAAGCAGTGAAAAAATTCGGTCCGTGCAAGGGATCGTGGCTTGGTTTGAAGCGCATACTCCGGTGTCATCCCTGGAACCCCGGCGGATACGATCCGGTTCCGTAAAAAAAAATTTAGGAGTTCGAATGGACAAAAACACCTTGTTGGCCGTAGTTCTGTCCGTCGTCATTATTACGATTGGCTTTATGGTGCAGAACGTTTTTTTCCCTCCCGTAACCGCAAAACAGTCCGCGGAAACCGTGAAGGAGACGGTTAAGCAGCCTGAAACGACGGCTGCTCTTCCCGCTCCTTCTTCGCCAGCAGGCCCCGGCCCGGTGCAGCCGCAGGCTCAGACCGTCCCGAGCGGAGCGGTGGTGCCCGTGCCGGACGATACCGTCCAGATCCAGAATATCGCGTTCGAAACCGATGTTTTCAAGGCGGTCTTTTCCACGAAGGGCGGGGAACTCGTTTCCCTCCAGCTGAAAGATCACAAGGACAAGGAATCGTTCGTCGACATGGTCAAACGAGGCGATCCTTCCAAGGCGGGTGCTTTCGCTCTCGCTTTCGGCGGTCCCGACGCCAAGACCGTGGACGCGGTTTTTCACGCCAGAAAACGCGATTCGAATTCGATCGAATTTTTCCGCGATTTCCAAATAGCCGGATACGAGAATTCGACGTTTCGCCTGACGAAGGCTTTCATCTTGAAACCCGGCGAATACCTCATGCAGGTCGATATCTCCCTGGAGAATTCCCAGAATCAATACCTGCCGCTCAATTTCAACAACGTCGCCTATACTCTGTCGTACGGTCCCCAGATCGGCCCGGAATACGCAAAACTCGACGGTCAATACGATTATCGAAAGTTCTTCGCCTATATCGACGGAAAACGAAAGGATCTGGAAGTCTCGGACGGAAAAGAGAAGAAACTCGAAAGCAAGGCGGGCTGGTTCGGGATCGTCGGAAAGTACTTCGAAGTTCTCGCCGCACCGGTCTATTCGGATTATCAGGTCGTCCTCTCCGCGAAACCGGAGGAAGGGCTTTCTCATTCCGCGAAAATCCTGATTTCGAAACCGGTGTTCAAAAGCGCCAAGAACCTCGATTCCTACAGGTTCTATGCGGGCCCCCGCGTCGCGAAGTATCTCGAACGGTACAACAATAAACAGGACAATGCCTTCGGAATCCAGGACATGAGACTCGAGGAATCCGTAGATTCCAGTTTCTTTCTCGGATGGCTCGAAACCATCCTCAAATTTCTCCTCCGGGTATTTTATGCTATAATACCCAATTGGGGAGTCTCCATCATCCTCGTCACCATCGTGGTGAAGGTGCTCATGTTCCCTCTTACTCACAAGAGCTTTCAGTCGACGAGCAGGATGCAGGGAATGGCTCCCAAAATGGAGGAGCTGAAGAAAAAATACAAGGACAATCCCGCGAAATTGAATCAGGAGATGGCTGCCTTGTACAAAAAAGAAGGAATCAATCCCATGAGCGGATGCCTTCCTCTTTTGCTTCAGATCCCGATCTTTTTCGCCATGTACGGGCTCTTCAGCAACCATTTCGATCTTCGTGGTGCGGCCTTTCTGCCGCCGTGGATCACCGATCTTTCGGCACCCGAGTCGATCTGGAACTTTGCGCCCGTCAAGATCCCGATACTCGGTTGGAGCGATATCCGGTTGCTGCCGATATTGTTCGTGGCGACCCAGCTCGTCAGCGGCAAGTTCACCCAGACTCCCGGTGCCGTCTCCAACGCCCAGATGAAGATGATGACCTATGGCATTCCGATCGTATTTTTCTTCATCCTGTACGACGTTCCTTCGGGGCTGTTGGTCTACTGGATCGTGATGAACATTCTCACGATCGTCCAGCAGATGTACATCACCCGAAAGATGAGGGCGAAACGGGACTAGGGATCTCCAGAGGAGCAATCCATCTCCAGGAGAAAATATATGATTAAAGAATTCGAAGGAAAATCGGAAAAGGAGGCGATCGACAAGGCGATCGAGTCCCTCGGCTTGGAACGGGACGAATTCGACGTCGAGATCGTCGAGACGCAAAAATCCGGGTTTCTATTCAAGAAGGGAAAGGTCATCATCCGTGTTCACGTCGGTGATGAGACGGCCGTCGGAAACGACCTCTCCCCGGAAAACGATTTTGAACACGGTATCGTGGATTTTGTGGAAAACGTCATCGTGAAAATGGGCTTCCCCGGAAAGGTGAGCATTTCCTTTCGCGAGGACAAAAAAATCGGACTCAGGATCGAGTCCGACAATTCCGGAATCCTCATCGGCCGGAAGGGAAAGAATCTCGACGCCATTCAGCTGCTCGCAAACGTCGTGGCCGGTAAGCTCGGCAACGACGACGTACGGGTCATTTTGGACGCGGAAAACTATCGTACCCGACGCGAGGAAAATCTGATCCGCCTCGCCCGCAAGGTGGGGGAACAGGTGAAGAAAACCAAGGGGTCCAAGCTGCTCGAACCCATGAATCCTTTCGAACGGCGCCTGATCCACACGGCGCTCAACGATCTCGAAGACGTGGATACCAAAAGCGAGGGCGAGGGGCTGTACAAGCAGGTCCGCGTCTACTACCGCGGTGTCGACCGAGGCACCTGATTCGCGTCCTCCGCTCGTTAGAAACGGCGACCGCCCGGTATCGTTTTTCGGTATCGGGCGGTTTGCAATTAATGTGCCATCGAACCGATCCTGTGGATAACCTGTGAGAAACTCTTTCCCATTTCTCTCCGACAAAGGCGTTCAATTCCGTGTAGTAGAGAATTTCTCGCGAATCGACAAAAACTTGAGCGTTTCGATGTAAAATAACCTCAGATATTGCCGGAAAATAGGGAATTTTCGGTTCGGTTTATCCGAAAGGGTCTTCAGCCGCGAAACGACGGTGCGACCCTTCGGACGACATATATTGTGGATAAGTTGTGAATATGCTGAGGAGATTCTACCTGGAATTCCATCGGTCGACTTCTATTTTGATTTTTCGGATGAATTCGGGGCTTGTTCCACAGCAGCCTCCGAGGACGTTAACGCCCGCTTCGAGCAGGCGCGGGATGTAGGACGCATAGGTGTCGGGGGTCATTCGATACACGGTCTTTCCGTCCACGAGCTCGGGAAGGCCGGCGTTCCCCTTGATCCATACCGGGACTTCCGTGATCCTTCGGAGTTCGGAGGCTAGTTCTACATAGGTGTCGACGCCGGAGCCGCAGTTCGCGCCTATGACCGAGGCCCCTGCCGCGATCGCAGAGGCTACGCAGTCCTCCGGCGAGTGTCCCATGATCGTTCGGTATCCTGCCTGGCCCTTCTCGTAGGTCATCGAGGCTACCACGGGCAGACCTGTCTTCGCCGCGGCACGCACCGCGACCTCCATCTCTCCCATGTCTATCATGGTTTCGATCACGATCCATTCGGCGCCGCCTTCCTTGAGCGCCGCAGCCTGTTCCTCGAAGGCCGAGAATAGGTCGTCCTCGGATACCTCGCCCATGATGAAGAGCTTTCCCGATGGACCGATGTCCCCCGCCGTTATCGCCTTTCCGCCGCAGGCTTCGCGGGTGAGACTAGCGGCGATCCTGTTGATCTCACGAGTCTTGCCGTTCACGCCGTGGCGTTCGAGCTGGAATCGGTTCCCGCCGAAGCTGTTGGTGAGGATGATGAGGCTGCCCGCGTCTCGATAGGATTCCGCGACTGCCTTCACCGCGTCCGGCTTCGTGAGGTTCCACTCTTCGGGCGGGTCGCCCTGCTTGAGGCCGCGCTTCAGGAATTCCGTGCCCCAGGCGCCGTCCGCGAGGAGAACCTGCTTCTTCGGGTCCCAGTCTTTTCCGAGGATTTTCATAGTCTCTAGTCTACCCTACATAGGGAAGGCGCTCAAGGGCTTTTTCGGGAAATAACGCCGAGTTCCCTTCCGATTTTTTCGAAGGCGCTCAACGCGCGGTCCAGGTCTCCCCTCGTGTGCGCGGCGGAAAGCTGCGTGCGAATTCTCGCCTTGCCCTTCGGTACCACGGGGAACGAAAATCCAATGACGTAGATACCTTCCTCCAGAAGGCGGTCCGCCATCGCGGTCGCGAGCTTTTCGTCGTAGAGCATGACGGGGACGATGGCGGTGTCCGTCGGGGGGATGTCGAAACCGAGCGACTTCATTCCACGTTTGAAATAGGCGGCGTTTTGGGCGACTTTTTTCGGAAGCTCGGGGGAGGACTCGAGGAGTCTGAAGGCTTCCATTACCGCACCCGCGATGCCCGGAGCCAGGGTGTTGGAAAAAAGGTAGGGCCTGGATCTCTGCCTGAGGAGGTCGACGATCTCCTTCCTCCCCGAGGTGCAGCCCCCCGAGGCACCTCCGAGGGCCTTGCCGAAGGTCGTCGTGACGACGTCCACGCGCCCCGCGACGCCGCGGTATTCCATGGTCCCCCTGCCGGTTTCGCCGATGTAGCCCGTGGCGTGCGAGTCGTCCACCATGACGATGGCGTCGTATTTCTCCGCGAGGGCGCAGATGCCGGCGAGATCCGCGACGTCGCCGTCCATGGAGAAGACTCCGTCCGTCGCGACGAGCCGGATGCGCGCGCCCGCCGCCTCCCGGAAACGTTCCTCGAGGTCGGCCATGTCAGCGTGCCGGAAACGGTACTTCCGGGCCTTGCACAGTCTGATGCCGTCGATGATGGACGCGTGGTTGAGCTCGTCGGAGATCACCGCGTCCTCGGGGCCGAGGAGGGTTTCGAAGAGACCACCGTTCGCGTCGAAGCAGGATGAATAAAGGATGGTATCTTCGGTGCCGAGGAAGCGGCTCACCGTCCGTTCGAGCTCCTTGTGGATTTCCTGGGTTCCGCAGATGAACCGTACCGACGAGAGCCCGAAACCCCAGGCCTTCACCGCCTCGACGGACGCCTCGACCACCTGCGGATGGTTCGCGAGACCGAGATAGTTGTTCGAGCAGAGGTTGACGACTTCCTTTCCGTCGGCCGTCCGTATGACGCTTCCCTGCGGACTCGAGAGGATCCGCTCCTTCTTCAGGAGCCCGGTCGATGCGATTTCCGCGACCGTGTCCGCGAAAATTTTTTTCGTCTTCCCGCTCGTCATGGTAGCCTTCCCTCCCTTTTTCGCTTTTCCAGGGTTTCCAGCATGTCCTTGGTCATGGAATCGAGGTCGTAGGTCGGTTTCCAGTCCCATTCCACGCGCGCGGCGTAATCTTCCAGGCTCTTGGGCCAGGAGTTCGCGATGGCCTGCCGCACGGGATCAACCGCGTACGAGATTTCGAACTCGGGCAGGTACTTGCGGATGTAGGCCGCCTGGTCTTCCGGGCAGAAGCTCATGGCGGTAACGTTGAAGGCGTTCCGGTGGCGGAGCCGGGAAGGGTCGGCCTCCATGATCGTGATCGCGGCCCTGATGGCGTCGGGCATGTACATCATATCGAGATAGGTGTCTCCCTTCAGGAAGCAGGAGTAGTGCTTCGTCTTGACCGCCTCGTAGTAGATCTCCACCGCGTAGTCGGTCGTTCCTCCTCCGGGAAGGGTCACGTTGGAGACGAGTCCGGGGTAGCGGACTCCGCGCGTGTCGACGCCGTATTTGTGATGATAGTAATCGCAGAGGAGCTCGCCGGTCACCTTGGTGACGCCGTACATGGTCGTCGGTCGCTGGATCGTGTCCTGGGGCGTGTAGTCCTTGATGGTCGAGGGCCCGAAGGACCCGATGGAGCTGGGGGTGAAGACCGCGCAGCCGTTCTCGCGGGCGACCTCCAGCACGGTGACGAGTCCGCCGATGTTGATGTCCCAGGCGAGCGGCGGATTCTTCTCCGCGGTCGCGGAGAGCAGGGCCGCGAGGTGGTAGACGGTGTCTATCCTGTAGGCCTTCACGACGCGGTCCAGGGCCTTCCCGTCCCGGCATTCGAGGAGTTCGAAGGGACCGCTTTCGAGAAGCTCGGAATTCCCCTGTTTCCTTATGTCGGAAACGACCACGTTGTCCGCGCCGTATCGCTTTCTGAGCGCCGGGGCGAGCTCCGATCCAAGCTGTCCGAGAGAACCGGTTATGAGGATTCGTTTCATGAAAATCCCCTTTTCATTTTATCCGGTTGGTACTAAGCTTGGAAGTGGCCGAAATCGACATTGACAACCGGAGGGTAAGAGAATATAATATATCGAACCTTTGTTTATTATATTTAACACGGTTTGATTTGTCAACCTCCGCATCCGCAGAAGGAGTCATGACATGGAAGCGTCGAAACCCCCGGTAATCGGAAAAAATATGCAGTATCTCAGAAAGCAGCAGAGTCTCACCTTGGACGTGCTCGCCGAAAAAAGCGGTGTTTCGAAGGCGATGTTGTCGCAGATCGAGTCCGAGAAGGTGAATCCCACGGTCGCCACCGTGTGGAAGATCGCCCAGGGCCTCGGCGTCGAGATCAACGAGCTGCTCAAGGGCGAGACTGTCTCTCCGCGCCGGTTCAAGGTCACGCCGAAGGACCGGATCACCCAGCTCGACACCGACGAGCCGGGCGTACACATCAAGGTTCTCTCCCCCATCTCCATGGCCGAAGATCTCGAGATGTACTACGTCACCTTCCAGCCGAGGGGAGTGCTCCGGTCCGAGCCGCACTTCCCGAACACCGAGGAATTCCTCACCATCATCAAAGGTTCCGTCCGGGTGGCTGCCGGAGACAATACTTCGGATTTGCAAGCGGGGGATTTCATCACCTACCATTGCGACGTGGCCCATTCTATCGAAAACCTTACCGACGGACCCGCCGAGGTCCACATGGTGGTGAGATTCAACCGACGCAACTGGAATTGAACGCATCGACGGCCGCACGCAAAGGCCGGCAAGGAGGAATCGTGGCCGAGGTTCTCAACACGACGGTTTTGAACGGCTGGCACAAGCGGAAAGGCGCCAAGATGGTGCCGTTCGCGGGCTGGGAAATGCCGCTTCAGTACGACAAGGGACCCATCGAAGAACACCACCTCGTCAGGAGGTCCGCGGGCCTTTTCGACATCAGCCATATGGGCAGGTTCGAGGTGACGGGACCAGGAGCCCTCCCCTTCTTGGAGGGCCTGGTGTCCAGCAGGATGGGCGATCTCGCGACGAACCAGTCCCGATACGGGCTCCTCCTCCGGGAGGACGGCGGAATCCTGGACGACCTCTTCGTGTACCGCCTGCCGGAGAAATGGCTCGTCGTGGTGAACGCCTCGAACCGGGAGAAGGATTTCGCCTGGATGGCCTCGCGCGCCGGAAAGGATGCGCGAATAGTCGACGTGTCCCGCGAGGTCGCCATGATCGCGCTTCAGGGCCCGCGAGCCCTCGACGTTTTCTCCGCGGCTACGGGAACGGAGGCCGGCGGCTTACCCGAACGATTCTCCTCAGTCCGCGCGCGGGCCGCGGGTTCCGAATTCCTCGCGGGACGGACCGGCTACACCGGCGAAGACGGCTTCGAACTCTTTCCGCCGGCCGACCGCGCGGAGCGGCTCTGGGAGGAACTCCTCAAGGCGGGCACGAGCGCCGGCATCGAGATCGCCCCGATCGGGCTCGCGGCCCGGGACTCCCTCAGGTTCGAGCCCGGCTTTTCCCTGTACGGGCACGAATTGAACGAATCGATCACCCCGGTCGAAGCCGCCCTGCTCTGGGCCTGCGACCTGTCCAAGGAGTTCACGGGTGCCCGGGCCGTGCGTGAGCGCAAGGCTTCGGGACCGCGGGAAAGGCTCGCTACCTTCGAAATGGTGGAACGGGGCGTGGCACGCGAGGGCTATCCGGTCGTGGACGAGGCGGGCGCCGAGGTCGGAAGGGTCGCGAGCGGCATGTTCGCTCCCACGGTGAACAAGTTCGCCGGCAACGCTTTTTTGAGAACCGACCTTGCGGTACCCGGAAAAATTATCTACATTCGAATCCGGGAAACGAACAAGCGGGCCGTCGTCGTGAAGCGCCCGCTCTACGTGCCTGCATACCGAAAATAAACGAAGGAGGACTCGATGAAATTCGATCCGGGAGTCAGATATCTCAAGTCGCACGAATGGGCCCGCAAGGAGGGCGATCTCGTCGTCGTCGGCATCTCCGATTACGCCCAGGACAGCCTGGGAGACGTCGTGTTCGTCGAGCTTCCCGCGGTCGGGAAGGTCTTGAAGAAGGAAGAGACCTTCGGCGTGGTGGAGTCGGTAAAGGCCGCGAGCGACGTCTACAGCCCCGTTTCGGGGACCGTCGAGACGGTGAACGAAGCTCTCAAGGACGAGCCCGCACTCATCAATTCCGATCCGTTCGGCGCCGGCTGGTTCGTCAAGATCAGGCCGGCGAACGCGAAGGAACTCGACGGTCTCCTTTCGGCCGAGGATTACGAGGTCCACGTGAAAGGCATCCAAAAGTGAGCGTTCCCTTCGTTTCCAACACCTGCGAAGACGAGAAGAAGATGCTCGCGGCCCTCGGCCTTTCTTCCGCATCGGAGCTTTTCGAGGCGATCCCGGAGAAGCATCGCTATCCGGGGCTCAGGCTTCCGCCGCCGCTTTCCGAGCCCGAAATCCTGGAGGAACTCGGCCGCATTTCAGGCAAGAACGCGGCCGCTTCCCCGTCGCTTTTCGCCGGCGGCGGAGCTTACCATCATTTCGTCCCCTCGGTCGTCGACGCGCTCTCCTCACGGGGCGAGTTCCTCACCTCCTACACGCCCTACCAGCCCGAGGCAAGTCAGGGCACGCTCCAGGCCCTCTTCGAATACCAGACCATGGTGGCCGATCTCTTCGGCATGGACGTGGTGAACGCCTCGCACTACGACGGAGCGACATCTCTGGCCGAGGCCGTGCTCATGGCCTGCCGCGCCGGAAGCGGAGAAAGGAAGAAGGTCCTGCTCTCTCCCGGGATCCATCCGGAATACCGGGACGTCATCGGCACGTACACCGGCGTCCTCGACGTTTCCGTGGAGGTATGGGACGAGTCTCTCGCGCCCGAGGCCGTCGCGGCGAGGATCGACGCGGGCACGGCCTGCGTCGCTGTCGCCTTTCCTTCGTTCTTCGGCGACCTCGTCGACTACCGCGGCCTCGCGAAGGCCGCCCGCGACAAGGGCGCCCTTTTCGTCGTCTCCGCCGACCCGATCGCCCTCGGCCTCTTCGATCCGCCCGGAACCTGGGGCGCCGACGTCGTTACCGGAGAGGGGCAGTGCCTCGGGAACCATCTTTCCTTCGGCGGACCCTATCTGGGGCTCTTCGCCGCAACGAAGGAGCTGGTCCGGAAGATGCCGGGAAGGCTCACGGGCATGACTCGGGATGCGGACGGGAAGTGCGGTTTCGTGCTCACCCTCAGCACCCGTGAACAGCACATAAGGCGCGAGCGCGCCACGAGCAACATCTGCTCGAATCAGGGACTCGCAGCCCTCCGAGCCGCGATCTATCTTTCCGTCATGGGCAAGAACGGCCTCCGCACGGTGGCGGAGCTCTGCTACCGGCGTTCCCATTACGCGGCTGAGCGACTCGGAAGCCTTCGCGGTTTCTCCGTCCTGAACCGGAGTCCGTTCTTCAAGGAATTCGTCCTGCGCTGCCCGAGAAACGCCGCAGACCTGGGGAGGGCCCTCGCTCCCAGAGGAATCGTGCCCGGCGTCCCTCTTTCACGGTATTACCCCGAAAGGAAGAACGATCTTCTCGTGTGCGTGACCGAGATGAACGACCGCAAACGCATCGACGCCCTGGCCGAGGCCCTGGAAAAGGAAACGATTCATGGATAAGAGTCTCGAACCATTGATCTGGGACGCGGGTTCGCCCGGCAGGACCGGCGTCGCGCTTCCCGCTTTCGACGTTCCCGAATACGGGCTTCCGGCGGGGATTCCGCTCAGGAAGGACCTTCCTCTCCCCGAGGTTTCGGAGCTCGACGCGGTGAGGCATTTCACCCGGCTGTCGCGGCTCAATTTCAGCATCGACGCCAATTTCTATCCGCTCGGCTCCTGCACCATGAAGTACAATCCGAAGGTGAACGAGAAGGCCCAGAGTCTCGACGGCTTCGCTTCCTGCCATCCCCTCCTCGACGAGGCCCTGTGTCAGGGCTCCCTCGAGCTCATGGAGAAGCTCCAGGGCTTTCTCGCGGAGATCGCGGGCTTCGAGAAGGTGAGCCTCCAGCCCGCGGCGGGGGCCCACGGCGAGCTGGCCGGCGTCCTCATGATCCGGGCCTATCATCGGAAACGGGGCGACTTCGGAAGGACGAAGATGCTCATCCCGGACAGCGCCCACGGCACGAACCCGGCCTCGGTCGCCATGGCGGGCTTCCAGGCCGTGCAGATACCTTCCGACGCGCGCGGCAACATAGACCTCGCGGCGCTCGAAGCGGCCTGCGACGGGACGACGGCGGGCCTCATGATCACGAACCCGAACACGCTCGGCCTCTTCGAGGAGCGGCTCGAGGAGGTGATCGGCATCGTGCACGGCGCCGGCGGCCTCGTCTACGGCGACGGCGCTAACCTGAACGCCCTTCTCGGCGTGTTCAAGCCGGGCAGGGCCGGCGTCGACGTGATGCACTTCAACCTGCACAAGACCTTTTCGACGCCCCACGGCGGAGGTGGTCCCGGCGCCGGACCGGTCGGTGCGGGATTCCTTCTCGACGAATTCCTTCCCGGTCCCATCGTCGAAAAAAGCGAGGGCTCCTACCGGCTCGTCATGCCGCCCTCGTCCATCGGCAGGCTCAAGGCCTTCTACGGCAATTTCGGCGTGCTCGTGCGGGCCTTCTCCTACATTTCCATGCTCGGAGCCGAGGGTCTCGAGGCCGCTTCCCGCTGGGCCGTGCTCAACGCCAACTACGTGAAGAGCCTCGTCGGATCGCGGTATCGCGTGCCCTACGACAGGACCTGCATGCACGAGTTCGTGGCGGTGGGACAGCCGACCGAGGACGTCCACACGATGGACGTAGCGAAGAGACTCATCGACTACGGATTTCACCCGCCGACGGTGTATTTCCCGCTGATCGTGAAGGAAGCGCTCATGATCGAACCGACGGAAACCGAGTCGCGGGAGACCCTGGAGGCCTTCGCTTCCGCGCTGCTCGCCATCGCGAAAGAGGCGGAGGAGAGTCCCGAGCTCGTGAAGGGGGCGCCTCATTCCACGCCGGTGCGCAGGCTCGACGAAGTGAAGGCAGCGAGGGATCCCGTCCTGAAACGCGAGACCGGGCGGGCTTAGCTGCACCTGCGGCTGCCGCCTTGTTTTTTTGTCCCGGTGTGGTATATTGTTCGATGTCTGAACAATAGAGATAATATAAAGTCTGCGACACCCAGTGCTTTTCATAGCCTCCCGGAGGATCGTACAGCATGTTTCGGCTGCGTTTCGATCGCCGGTTGGCAGTTTTCCCGCCTCTTTCAATCGGCCGGCAGCCGAAGGAAGAGGTCTATCCGCTATCGAGAGACCGAATCGAAACCGCCAATGAACGAATCACTTTCCATTCATCAACACGACAAGGAACTTGAAATCCTCCGGAACATCTATCGCAACGAGGAAATCCATCAGCGAGACATCGCCGAAATCGTCGGCCTTTCCCTGGGCATGACGAACGCGATCATGAAGCGTCTCGCGGTGAAGGGCTTTCTCACGGTGCGCAAGGTGAACAACAGGAACATCATGTACGCGGTGTCCCCGTCAGGGGTGGAAGAGATCGCGAAAAGAAGCTATAAATACTTCAAACGGACGATCAAAAATATCGTATTTTATAAAGACAGCATCGAAATCCTCGTCAAGGACGTCAAAAGAGAGGGGTACCGAAAAGTCGTCCTGATCGGGGAAAGCGACGTCGATTTCATCGTCGAACACCTGTGCCACAAGTACGGCCTGTCGTACGCTCACGCAAGGAAGGCGCAGTCCGACGAGACGGATGCGTTCGTTCTTTTTTCGGAAAACATGACCGAACGGGGGTCCCGGAATCTTCGGGACATACTCTTCCCCGTATGACATTCGTAGGGAGAAAAGCATGGATTACAAGATCAAGGATATCGGGCTCGCGGAATGGGGCAGAAAGGAGATGGATCTCGCCGAAAAGGAGATGCCGGGCCTCATGTCCATCCGCGCAGAGTACGCGGGAAAGAAGCCGCTCAAGGGCCTCAACATCACGGGCAGCCTTCACATGACCATCCAGACCGCGGTGCTCATCGAGACCCTTTCCGAGCTCGGAGCGAACGTCCGGTGGTGTTCCTGCAACATCTTCTCGACGCAGGACCACGCCGCCGCGGCCGTCGTGGTGGGCAAGAAGGGGACCGCGTCGAACCCGAAGGGAGTTCCGGTCTTCGCGTGGAAGGGTGAAAGTCTCGCCGATTACTGGTGGTGCACCGAGCGGGCGCTCGATTTCGGCGGCGGCGCGGGTCCCGACCAGATCGTGGACGACGGCGGCGACGCCACGCTCATGATCCACAAGGGGTACGAGTTCGAGAAGAAGGGAAAGGTTCCCCTTCCCAAGAAGAACGACGCCGAGGATTGGAGGGAGCTGCTCCTCGCCCTCGCCGGCATCATGAAGAAGAGCCCCGGTCGCTGGACCAAGGCCGCGGCGAAGGTGCGCGGCGTGACCGAGGAGACGACGACCGGCGTACACCGGCTCTATCAGATGGCGAAGGACGGGACGCTTCTCTTTCCGGCCATCAACGTGAACGACAGCGTGACCAAGTCGAAATTCGACAACATATACGGCTGCAGGCACTCGCTCGTCGACGGCCTGAACCGGGCAAGCGACGTCATGCTCGGCGGAAAAATGGCCGTGGTACTCGGCTACGGCGACGTGGGCAAGGGCTGCGCCCAGTCCCTCCGCGGCCAGGGCTGCAGGGTCATCGTGACCGAGGTCGACCCGATCTGCGCGCTCCAGGCCGCCATGGAAGGCTACGAGGTGAAGACCGTGGAGGACGTGGTGAAGAAGGCCGACATCTTCATCACCGCCTCGGGCAACTACAAGGTCATCACCGTCGATCACATGAAGGCCATGAAGGACGGGGCCATCATCGGCAACATCGGCCACTTCGACAACGAGATCGACATGGCGGGTCTCGCCAAGACGAAGGGCGTCAAGCGGATAAACATCAAGCCCCAGTACGACAAGTGGGTGTTCCCCGACGGGCACGGCATCCTCGTCCTCGCCGAAGGACGGCTCCTCAACCTCGGCTGCGCGACCGGTCACCCCTCGTTCGTCATGTCGAACTCCTTCTCCAACCAGACCATAGCCCAGATCGAACTCGCGACGAACCTCAAGTCCTACGCGAAGCAGGTCTACGTGCTTCCCAAGCGCCTGGACGAGAAGGTGGCCAGGCTCCACTTGGAGCAGCTCGGCGTGAAGCTCACGAAGCTCACGAAGGAACAGGCCGACTACATCGGCGTCCCGGTGGACGGCCCCTACAAGCCGGATCATTACCGGTATTGAACAAGGAATCTGGAAGGCGACCCAAGCCTCAGACACACCCGAAAAATCCTGCGTATGCTGCGATCCGGGTGGTACAACCATGAGGAGAAAAACCCCAATGGAAAAGAAAAGACGTTATCTGTTCACCTCCGAATCAGTTTCGGAAGGGCATCCCGACAAGCTCGCCGACCAAGTGAGCGACGCGGTGCTCGACGCATGCTTCAAGGAGGATCCGAATTCCCGGGTCGCCTGCGAAACATTCACCACGACGGGGATGGTCCTCGTCGGCGGCGAGATCACCACGAAGACCTACGTCGACGTGCAGGAAATCGCCCGCGGCGTCGCAAAGCGCATCGGATACACCAAGCCCGAGTACGGCCTGGACTACGAGAGCATGGCGGTCATCAACGTTATCCACGCCCAGAGCCCGGACATCAGCCAGGGCGTGAGCGGCCACGGACTCAAGGAGTTCGAGGGCCAGCAGGGCGCCGGAGACCAGGGCATGATGTTCGGCTTCGCCTGCAACGAAACCCCGGAGCTCATGCCCGCTCCCATCATGTACGCCCACAGGCTTCTCGAGTACGCCGCCGAAATCCGGAAGAACGGCACCGTGACCTGGCTCAGGCCCGACTCCAAGAGCCAGGTGACCATCGAGTACGAAGGCCACACCCCCAAGCGGATAGACACCGTGGTCGTGAGCCATCAGCACGACGACACGATCGGCTACGACGACCTCAAGCAGGAGATCATCGACAGGATCATAAAAGTCGTCCTCGATCCCACCGGGCTTCTCGACAAGAACACGAAGTATTTCGTGAACCCGACCGGCCGCTTCGTCATCGGCGGACCCCACGGGGACACGGGGCTCACCGGCCGCAAGATCATCGTCGACACCTACGGCGGCATGGGCCGGCACGGCGGCGGCGCGTTCAGCGGAAAGGACCCGTCCAAGGTGGACCGTTCCGCCGCGTACATGGCCCGCTACGTGGCCAAGAACGTCGTGGCCGCCGGCCTCGCCGAGCGATGCGAAGTCCAGGTGGCTTACGCCATCGGCGTCCCCTTCCCCGTATCGGTCATGGTGGACACCTTCGGCACCGGCACCGTTCCCGAGGACAGGATCTCCAAGGCCATAACGAAGGTCTTCGACCTTTCCCCCTCCGGGATCATCAAGACGCTCGACCTCCGCAAGCCCGTGTACCAGAAGACGGCCGCTTACGGCCACTTCGGTCGAGACTCCTTCACCTGGGAGAGGACCGACAAGGCCGCCGCCCTCAAGAAGGAAGTGGGCTGATCCCGATTCCGAGACGCGCCGGACGGCCGTCCGGTCTCGGAAAAACGGCAGCAAGAAAGCGAAGCCGGGCGCGAGTCCGGCTTCTCCTTTTTATAAGGGTCGGGATGGCATGAAGGGACCGATGGGATTATGAGGTTGACGGAATACGAGGTTGCGGCGATAAAGAAGGTCGTTCGGGCTCATTTCGGGCCTGACGCCAAAATCTTTCTCTTCGGTTCCCGAGTCGACGACGCTAAGAAAGGCGGGGATATCGATTTGCTTGTGGAGTATTCTTCACAGGGAAGTGACGTCGTCAAAAGAAAACTCCAGACGATCGCTGAACTTCAGCTCGCGCTCGGGGATCAGAAAATCGATATTGTCACAACGTACCGCGATTTTCGTCCCGACGACAGGCTTATCGTAAAAAAGGCCAGGGAAACCGGGGTAAGGCTATGAAGGAAGAAACCGTCGCAACGATCGAATCTTCAGTAAAGGAATGTGAGACTCATATTCTGCGCCTGCGACGAGGCGAGCGTCTTTTGGCCGGTTTTTTCCCACTGACCATGGAAAGTTACTCCGATCTTGACGACGAAAAAATCGAGCATATCGATCAATTTTTGTATCGATTTTCCAAACTGCAGGATTCCATGGGTACGAGACTTCTTCCTTCCGTTTTTGCGTATTTGGAAGGAGATGATTCTCCCAGGCCTTTTCTCGATGTGTTGAACCGGCTGGAGAAGTTGGGGATCTTATCCGACGTGAAAGACTGGCAATTCTTTCGTTCACTTCTGAACAACCTCGCCCATGATTATCCCGGAAGTTCCGCTCAAACCGTCGAGACGCTTAATCTGCTTTTTAGTGAATGGCGGCGTTTGGCTGATACCTTCGCTCGCGTGCGTGATCGTTATATGCAAAATGTCAAACGAAGCTGATTAATCGGGAAGAGATCACGAAGGCACGAAGAGGAAATTTACATGAGGACGCATGAAACATTCCTTACCCTCATTGATGGACCCGAAGGAGATTTCCTCGAAAACGTGAAGGCGATCGCCCAGACGGTGTGGTGAGTTTCGACCCGAAATCCTACACCGAACGTATGAGGAGTGAACGTGGAATCATCTACCGAGTGTGTTTTAAAAGGTGAAGAATGAAAAAAGCTTTGATTACGGGAATTACGGGGCAGGATGGTTCCTATCTTGCGGAACACCTGTTATCGCTGGGATACAAAGTTTACGGCGTCATCAGGCGCACCAGTACGGTGAATTTCGACAGGATACAACATATCGTCGACGACATCGAATTGGTCAATGCGGATTTGCTGGATCAGTTTTCCCTGTTCGAAGTGTTGGAGCATGCGAAACCCGACGAGGTCTACAATTTGGCCGCGCAAAGCTTCGTTCCCACCTCGTGGAATCAACCCGCTTTATCCGAGAAGCCCCTACGGCGTTACGAAACTGTACGGTAATTGGATAACGATAAATTATCGGGAAAGTTACGATCTATTCGCTTGTTCGGGAATCCTGTTCAATCATGAATCGCCGCGGCGGGGATTCGAATTCGTCACCCGGAAGATCACGCATAACGTCGCATTGCTGCGTGAGAAGAAAATCGAAAGTTTCGACATCGGAAACCTCGAAGCGAAGAGAGATTGGGGATTTGCGGGCGATTACGTCAGAGCCATGCATCTGATGCTCAATCAAGACAGACCCGACGATTACGTCATAGCTACCGGAGAGACGCATTCCGTGAGGGAATTTTGCGAGCGAAGCTTCGAGGCTGCGGGAATTCCCATCGAGTGGCGAGGCTCCGGCCTGAACGAGACCGCGGTGAACAGGAAAACCGGTAAAGTCGTTTTGCGGATAAGCGAAAATTATTATCGGCCCGCCGAAGTCGATGTATTGATCGGTGATTCCAAAAAGGCCAGAGACTAATTCGGTTGGCGTCCCGAGGTTTCCTTTTCCGATAAAATTGCTGGTGGTGGGGTCCGCCGAAGAGTACAAGCGGAAGAGCGGCAGGGAAATACGGTATTCGGAAGAAGATGAATTGCTTTCCCATAACATATACGGAGCTACGAAAATAGCGTCCGAAGTGATCGGCAAAGAATATGTGCGTCAGTACGGATGCAATATCTGCTTCACCAGATCGTTCAATCATTCGGGACCGGGGCAGGCGGATAATTATGTCTTGTCCGAATTCGCGAAGCAGTGTGCCGAAATAAAAAAAGGGAAAAGACCGCCTGAAGTCGCAGTCGGCAACGTTGATCTGTCTCGGGATTTCCTCGACGTAAGGGACGTGGTTTCCGCCTACGAGATGATAATGAGATCGGGGAAAAGCGGTGAAGCCTACAATGTGTGTTCCGGAAACTCGTACAATCTGAGGATCTTGCTGAATCATCTCGTTTCCCTGACAGGAAAAAAAGATGTCAGGATCGTGACGGACGAAGGAAAATTGCGGGACGGCGAACCTTCGATCGTCTCCGGAAGCCCTGAAAAAATCGTGAAAGACACCTCATGGACGGTCAAATATTCGATCTATGACACGCTGAGCGATTTGTACAATTATTGGCTCGCCATGCCGGATTGACGGAACCGGAACGGAATCTACGGATGATCTTGTGAACGTGGACGGCAGACATTACAGGACGATCTGGATCGATCCGGACGACCGAAGCGTCGTCAGGGTCATAGACCAGCGCAGGCTTCCGCACGAGTTCGTCGTCGCGGATCTCCGCACGGTGGAGGATTTCAGGCGCGCGATCAAGGACATGCAGGTCAGGGGAGCCGGCCTCATCGGCTCGGCCGCTGGCTACGGCATGTACGTCGCGGCGCTGACGGCGCCTCGAACAGGGTTCGACGACTTCATGAGGACCGCGGCAGAAACGCTCCTCGCGACGCGGCCGACCGCCGCGAATCTCGGCTGGGCGGTGAGGCGCCAGCTTGCGGCGATGGCGGCTTGCGAAACCGTCGAGGCCAAGATCGAAGCGGCCTTCGGGACCGCCGAGGCGATAGCGGACGAGGACGCCGAGGCCTGCCGTCGCATCGGAGGATACGGCCTCGGGATCATCCGGGAAATCTCCGCCCGCAAGGGCGGCGGGCCCGTCGAGATCCTCACGCACTGCAACGCGGGCTGGCTCGCCTTCACGGACTACGGCACCGCGACTTCCCCGGTCTACGCGGCCCACGACGCGGGCATCCCGGTCCACGTCTGGGTGGACGAGACCCGGCCGCGCAACCAGGGAGCAGGCCTCACCGCATGGGAACTCGGCAAACACGGCGTGCCGCACCACCTCGTCGCGGACAACGCGGGCGGGCACCTCATGCAGCACGGAATGGTGGACATGGTCATCGTCGGGAGCGACCGGACGACGAGACGGGGGGACGTCGCGAACAAGATCGGCACCTACCTCAAGGCCCTCGCCGCGAGGGACAACGGAGTGCCCTTCTACGTGGCGCTCCCGTCCTCGACCTTCGATTTCGCGATGCTCGACGGGCTCGCGGAGATCCCCATCGAGGAGCGCGACGGCGACGAGGTACGGCGCATCGCGGGCAGAACGGCCGACGGCGGACTCGCCGAGGTCCTCCTCTGCCCGGAAGGCACCGAGGCCAGGAACTACGGCTTCGACGTCACACCCGCTCGCCTCGTGACGAAGCTCATCTGCGAGCGCGGCGTCTGCGACGCCTCCGAGGAAGGCATTCTTTCGCTTTTTCCCGAAGCCGGGCGCGTGGCATGCGGGGAAGCGAAATGAGTTCGGTCGGGCCGGGCGAAGGCTACGTCAAATTCGCCGTCGTGCTGGAGCCGGGCGATCTGCCCGGGGACGCCGGAGTCGGCCGGCTGAACGAGATCAGGACCGAGCTCTTCGATCTGGGCCTCGTCGGGGTCCTTCCCGACGGGATCGGCTTCGGCAACGTGAGCGCCCGGTACGATGACCGCGGCAGGTTCGTCGTGAGCGGGACGAGGACCGGAGGCAAGCGCGTGCTCGACAGGACGGATTACTGCCTCGTCGAATCGTTCGATCCTGAGCGGAACGAGGTGCGCTGCACCGGGCGGGTCCCGGCATCTTCCGAGGCGATGAGCCACGGATCGGTGTACCGGGCGAGCCCCGAAGCCGGCTGCGTCGTCCACGTGCACAGCCGCGTCTTGTTCGATTTCCTGCTGGAAGCGGGATACCCGAGAACGCCGAAGGAGGCCGCCTTCGGTACCCCGGGGCTCGCCCGGGCGATCGAGGCCCTCGTCGCGTCCTCGGCTTACCCGGAAGGCGTCTTCGCGATCGAAGGCCACGAGGAAGGCGTCTTCGCGTTCGGAAGGGACTGCGACGCGGCGCTCGGACTCGTGCGTGAGACTCTCGGCAAGTTGAAAGGAGCGCAGGCGTGAAAAAGATCGGCATCATCGGCGGAAGCGGGCTCGACGACCCGAACATATTCGAGGACCCGCGGGACCTGGTGGCTGCGACGCCTTACGGGAAGCCCTCATCGCCGCTCAAGTGCGGGCGCATCGCAGGTTGCGAGGTCGTCATCCTCGCGCGCCACGGAAGGGAGCACACGATCCCGCCGGCGAAGGTGAACTATCGCGCGAACATCCGCGCCCTGAAGGACGCCGGCTGCGAAGCCGTCCTCGCTACCACCGCGGTCGGCTCGCTCCGCGAGGAGATCGGCCGCGGCGACCTCGTCATCCTCGACCAGTTCATCGACTTCGCGCGAAACCGCGTCTCGACCTTCCACGAGTCCTTCGAGCCCAACAACCCCGTCCATACCCCTGCGGCCGAGCCCTTCGACCCCGTCCTCAGGAAGCTCCTCGTCGAAGGCTGCCGCGAGTTCGGCTTCCGGTTCCATCCCGCGGGCACGGTGGTCACGATCGACGGTCCTCGCTTTTCCACCAAGGCCGAGTCGAGGATGTTTCGGCTCTGGGGAGCGGACGTCGTCAACATGTCGATCGCCACCGAAGCCGCCCTCGCGAAGGAGGCCGGGATCCCCTACGCAGCCGTCGCCATGAGCACGGACTACGACTGCTGGAAGGACGACGAGGAGCCGGTGAGCTGGGAGGCGATCCTCGCGGTCTTCAAGAGCAACGCGGAGAAGGTGACGAAGCTCCTCCTCCGCACGATCCCGCTGATTTGAGGATGATATGCGGCTTTCCCAACGGGAAAAGGAAGCCATCGTCTCCGTGATAATTTCGTTCGATCGGGATGCGAAAATCATCCTGTTCGGCTCCCGAGCTGACGACGCGAAAAAGGGCGGAGACATCGACCTCGCCGTGATATCCGAAAAAATCAAACCTTCCGATAAGGCGGATATTCGGCTTCGTCTCTACGATCTCCTCGGAGAACAGAAAATCGATCTCGTGCTGGCGGAAAACGAGGCGAAACCCTTCATCCGCCTGGCGAGAAAAACGGGGGTTCTTCTCCATGGAACCTGAAGTCCTTGAAATCCTCGGGGAAAACCTCGAGAACCTGGAAAAATCCCTCCATTGGCTCAGGCGATCGTACGAAAAATGCCGCAGGATCGGCGTCAAGGATTTCTACGAAGAAGAGGAATTCGACGACTTCGAGAACCTCACTTCCCGTTATGCCAGGACGAGCGACTTGATTCTCCGGAAGGTATTCCGAAGCATCGACGCGATGGAGCTCGAGGACTCCGGCACTTTGATCGACACCGTCAACCGGGCGGAGAAACGCGGGCTTGTCGATTCAGGAACCAGGGTGCGCGAGCTGAAGAATCTCCGGAACGAAATCGTCCATGAGTACGAGATAGAAGACCTCAAGATCCTGTTCCGGCAGACGCTGGATGCGGTCCCCGAACTGTTCGAGGTCGGCGACCGGGTAAAGCGGTATTGCTCGAAATATTTCAAAAGCTGAGGATGCGGAAAACAAGGATGCTCAATTGGCAGCGAACGATCTGGACGAACTCGTAGACGAAAGCATCATGATCATCCGGGAGGCAGTGGCCGAGGCGCGGAACCCGGTCATGCTCTATTCCATAGGCAAGGACTCCACGGTCATGCTCGATCTCGCGTTCAAGGCCTTCTACCCTATGAAGCCGCCCTTTCCCGTCATGCATGTGGACACCGGCTGGAAATTCAAGGAGATGATTTCCTTCAGGGACGAGACCGCCCGGAGGCTCGGCATCGACCTCATCGTGCACACGAACGAGGAAGGAAGGAAGGCCGGCGTGACGCCGTTCACGCACGGGAGCGCCCGGTACACCGACATCATGAAGACCGAGGCCCTCCTCCAGGCGCTGGGGAAACACGGCTTCGATATGGTCTTCGGCGGCGCGAGGCGGGACGAGGAGAAGAGCAGGGCCAAGGAGCGCATTTTCTCGTTCCGGGACCGCGCTCACCGCTGGGACCCGAAGAACCAGCGGCCGGAGCTGTGGCGGCTCTTCAACGTGCAGAGGAATCCCGGGGAGAGCATCAGGGTGTTTCCCATCTCGAACTGGACCGAGCTCGACGTGTGGCGCTATATCAAGCGCGAAAGAATCGACGTGGTCCCGCTCTACTTCGCCAAGGAGCGACCGGTCGTGAAGCGGGACGGCCAGATCTTCCTCTACGACGACGAGCGCTTCCCCCTCGAGGAGGGAGAAAAGCCCGTCATGAAGAAGGTCCGCTTCAGGACCCTGGGCTGCTATCCGCTCACCGCGGGAGTGGAGTCCGAGGCCTCCGAAATCGACACGCTCCTCGCGGAGATGGAGGCGGTGCGCGTGTCCGAACGGTTCGGAAGGCTCATCGACTTCGACCAGTCCGGCAGCATGGAACGGAAGAAGCAGGAGGGATACTTCTGATGGCCGCTTCGGGCACCCTGCGCTTCATGACCTGCGGCAGCGTGGACGACGGCAAGTCCACGCTCATCGGCCATCTTTTGTATCTCACGGGGAACGTCTTCGAGGACCAGTACCGGACCCTGGTGGAGGAGAGCAGGAGGATCGGGAACGCGGGCGACGCGATCGACTATTCCCTCCTTCTCGACGGCCTCATCGCGGAGCGCGAGCAGGGAATCACGATCGACGTGGCCTACCGCTACTTCAGTTCCAAGAAGCGGAAGTTCATCGTCGCGGACACGCCCGGCCACGAGCAGTACACGAGGAACATGGCGACCGCCGCCTCCAACTGCACGGCGGCCCTCATCCTCGTGGACGCTCGGCTCGGCGTGCTTCCCCAGACGAGGCGCCACGCCCTCATCTGCGCGCTCTGCGGCATCGACCGGATCGCCTTCGCCATCAACAAGATGGACGCGGTGAACTGGTCCTCCAGCCTTTTCGGCGCGATCAGGGACCGGTGCGCGGAGATCGTGAACGATCTCGCCCGTTTCGGCCGCTCGCCCGAATGGACCGCGCTTCCGGTCTCCGCCCTGACCGGCGACAACGTGGCAGGGCGCTCGGAGCACATGCCCTGGTTCGATGGCCCCACCGTCCTCGACTGGCTCGACACCGTAGAACCTGGAAACCTCCGCGGGGACGCACCCTTCCGCTTCGCGGTCCAGTACGTCGTGAAGCCGGGCATCGTGCGGGACCGGTGGCAGAAGACCGCCCTCGCCGATTTCAATCCCGAGGCGGAGGCGAACTTCCGCGGCTACGCGGGAAGGATCATGGCCGGATCGGTCCGGGCCGGGGACGAGATCGTCGTCCTCCCCTCCGGGCGCGCGTCGCGGATCACCGGCATCTACGGGCCCGCGGGCAGGGTCACGGAGGCGCGGGACGGCATGTCCGTTTCCTTCACGATCGCCGACCAGCTCGACGTCTCCCGCGGCGACTCCTTCGTGAAGCCGGACGCGCGGCAGGAATGTTCCGACCAGTTCAAGGCGAAGATCGTGTGGATGCAGTCCGATCCGCTCCTTGCCGGAAGGTCCTATTTTCTGAAAAGCGTCTACGGTGGAGGCCTCGCCGAGGTCGCCCGCATCGTGGACCGGATCGACCCGGAGACCTTCCTCCCGCTCGCGACCGAGAGGCTCGAGATGAACGGCATCGGCGAGGTCGAGATCGCGGTGAACCGCCCGCTCCCCTTCGATCCCTACGCCGAGAACAAGTGGACCGGGAGCTTCCTCCTCGTGGACCGCAGGACCAACGCGACCGCGGGCTGCGGCATGATCGACCACAGCCTGAGGCGTTCCGAGAACGTGCACCGGCAAGCCTTCACCGTCGGGCGCGATTCGCGGGCCCGGCTCAAGCAGCAGAGGCCCGCCCTCCTCTGGTTCACCGGGCTCTCCGGCGCCGGCAAGTCGACGATAGCCGACCTCGTGGAAAGGAAGCTCTACCTCCTCGGCAAGCATACGATGACCCTCGACGGCGACAACGTTCGGCACGGGCTCTGCAAGGACCTCGGGTTCACGGAGCAGGACCGCGTGGAGAACATCCGCCGCGTTGGCGAAGTCTCCAGGCTCATGACCGAGGCCGGGCTCATCGTGCTCGCCTGCTTCATCTCGCCGTACCGGGCTGACCGGGACTCGGTCCGGTCGCTCTTCGGACCCGGCGACTTCCTCGAGATCTTCGTGGACGCCCCGGTTGACGTCTGCGAGGCCCGCGACCCGAAGGGTCTCTACCGTAAGGCCAGAGCTGGCAAGATCCCGAACTTCACCGGCGTGAACGCGCCCTACGAGCCGCCCGAGAGCCCGGAGCTCAGGCTCGACGCGGCGGCCCTCTCCGCCGACGACTGCGCCGAGGCGGTGCTCGCCCTCATGAGGGAAAGAAGCATCATCTAAATACTGCACTTGGAGGAAATCGTGAAGAAGCGAATTCTCGTGACCGGCGGGGCCGGCTTCCTGGGGAGCCACCTGTGCGAACGGTTGATAAAGAACGGCGACGAGGTGATCTGCCTCGACAATTTCTACACGGGGCGGAAGGAGAACATAGCCCACCTTTTCGGAAACCCGTATTTCGAGGTGCTCAGGCACGACGTCACCTTTCCGCTCTACGTCGAGGTGGACCAGATCTACAACCTCGCCTGCCCGGCGAGCCCGATCCATTATCAGTTCGACCCGGTTCAGACCACGAAGACGAGCGTGCACGGCGCCATCAACATGCTGGGGCTCGCGAAGCGCGTGAAGGCGAGGATCCTACAGTCCTCCACGAGCGAGGTCTACGGCGACCCGACGGTGCATCCGCAGACCGAGGACTACAGGGGCAACGTGAATCCCATCGGCCCCCGGGCCTGCTACGACGAGGGAAAGCGCTGCGCGGAGACCCTCTTCTTCGACTACCACCGTCAGCACAAGGTGGAAATCAAAGTAATGCGGATCTTCAACACCTACGGTCCCAGGATGCTGCAGAACGACGGCCGGGTGGTGAGCAACTTCATCGTACAGGCGCTCAAGGGCGAGGACATCACGATCTACGGCGACGGAAAACAGACGAGGAGCTTCTGCTACGTGGACGACCTCATCGAGGGCATGATCAGGATGATGAACAGCAGGGACGGCTTCACCGGGCCGGTCAATGTCGGTAACCCCGGCGAGTTCACCATGATCGAGCTGGCGGAACTCGTGATCAAGTTGACCGGGGCGAAGAGCAAACTCACCTTCAAGCCCCTTCCCCAGGATGATCCCCTGCAGCGAAAGCCCGACATCACCCTGGCGAAGAAGGAATTGGGCTGGCAGCCGACCATCCCCCTCGAGGAAGGCCTGAAGAAGACGATCGAGTATTTCAAGAAGGTCGTGTAATCAAGCGTATGAACGTATTGATAACAGGCTGCAACGGATTCGTCGGAAAATACCTCGCCGAGCTCATAAAAGGCCAGGGGAATGCCGTTTTCGGCATGGACCTACAGGACGGGCCCTGGGCGTCGTGGGTCGTCTACGAGAAGGTCGACATCACGTCCTTCGAGGCGGTTTGGGACTTCGTTTCCAGGCACGGGATCGACACGGTCTACCATCTCGCCGCGGTCGCGAACACGAGGATTGCGGACGAAATGCCCCTGCTCGCCGTCCGCGTGAACGTCCTCGGCGCCGCGAGCTTCCTCGAATGCGCCCGGCGCAGGTCGGCCATGAAGGTGCTGTTCGTCGGATCCTCGGAGGAGTACAAAGCGAAGCCAGGAAAGGTCGTCAAGTATGCGGAGGACGACGAGCTCGATCCCCACAACATGTACGGTGCCACGAGAATCGCCTTCGAGATCTTGGGCCAGGAATACCGGAGGAAGTACGGGGTTTCGATCTTCTTCACCCGGAGCTTCAACCATTCGGGGAAGGGGCAGCCTCCTCAGTACGTGCTGCCGAATTTCGCCCGGCAGGTCGCGGCGATAAAGCGCGGCGAGCAGGAGCCGGTCATGCGTGTCGGAAACATCAAGGCGGCCCGCGACTTCACCGACGTGCGCGACGTGGTACGAGCCTACGCGGCAATCGTCGAGAAGGGAAAGCCCGGCGAGTCGTACAACGTGTGCTCGGGAACGGCCCATTCCCTCGAAAACCTGCTCGGCATTCTCCTCCGGACAGCGGGCCTCGAAGGCGCCGTGAAAATTGAAATTGATCCCGCCTTGCTCCGGGCCGACGATCCAGACACGGTCTGGGGCGATAATTCCAAGCTCGTCCGGGACACCGACTGGCGGCCGATCTACGACATCGAGGCGACCGTCAAGAGCCTCCTGGAATGAAGACGGTCTATTTTGATTTGTCGCCGCTCTATCGCGGCCACAGCGGCATCGGCCGTTACGCCAGGGAGGTCGGAGCCAGGCTCCTCGAGGACCCGAGCCTGAACGTGATTCCGGTCGCGAACCCCGGCGATCTTTCGACGAATCCTTTCACCCGGCTCGCCTTCCGCGACATGTTCTGGTGGAGGCTCCTCGGCGCGCAGGGGGACGGCCTCTACGTCTTCCCCCACGCGGCCGTCGCCCCGGGCTTCTTGAAAAAGCATCCGTCGATCATTACCATCCACGACATCGCGGCCTGGCACGACCGGGGAACCACGACTTTCATAGGCGCGAGGAACGCACGGAATCTTCCGACGGCTACCCGATACGCGAAGGCGATCGTGACGGTTTCCGAATATTCCGCGAAAGACATTTCCGCGACGTTCGGGATCGACAGGTCGAAAATAACCGTGCTTCCGAACGGCGTCTCGGAGCCCTTCCGCTCCGCGCCCCGTACCGACGGCCCTCCCGCGAGGTTCGCGGAACCGCTCGGGGGGAAACCCTTTCTGCTCCACGTCGGAAACTGGGAACCGAAGAAGAACGTCGTGTTCCTCATAGACCGTTTCCGGGCGGCCGTACGGGAAGCAGGCGTCGACGCGAGGCTCGTCCTCACCGGAAGCGCCGCCTGGAGGAACAAGGGCCGGATCCTGGAAGCGATCGCCGGCGACCCGAGAATCGTCGTGACGGGGCCGCTCGCGGACGAGGAACTCCTCGGTCTCTACGACCACGCCGCCGCGGCCGCGCTTCCTTCCCTGGCAGAAGGCTTCGGGCTCCCGGTCGTCGAGGGCCTCTGCCGCGGGACCCCGGTCCTGGTGAGCGACCGGACCTCACTGCCGGAATTCGCGCCTTACGGGGCGGAGGTCCTCTCGCTCGAGGAACCGGAAAGGTGGAAGAGGGCGATCGCGGAAAAGCTAACGCGCGGCTGGGAACCCGGCAATCCGATCCCCGGCGCGGGCAAGGTTAAGGAAGCGTTCGATTGGGACAAGACGGCAATTCGCATGACGGAATTGCTCAGGGCCTTTGCGGAGTGATGCAGGAAATTCGAGTGGAAAAGATACGACAGTTTTTATTGTTTCTCGCGGATATCGTCACGAACCGTTATCTGATCCTGCAGCTCGCCAAGCGGGACTTCAGGAACCGTTATCTCGCCTCCTATCTCGGACTTCCCTGGGCCTTCATCCAGCCGGGAATTTCCATCGGCGTCATGTGGTTCGTCTTCACCTTCGGCTTCAAGACGGGTCTCGTCACTGACGGAATTCCTTTCGCTCCCTGGCTCATCGTCGGTATGGTGCCGTGGCTGTACCTGAGCGAGGCAGTGACGAGTTCGACGAATTCCCTGATGGATTACGGCTACCTCATCAAGAAGGTGAATTTCCGCTCCAGCTTCTTTCCCCTGATCAAGATCTTCACCGCTCTTTTCATCCACGCCTTCTTCATCTGCCTTATCGTTATCGTCAGTCTGGTCTATGGATACAAGCCGACTCTCCACTGGCTCCAGCTTCTCTACTACCTCGCGGCCATGCTGATATTTCTGACGGGCATCGGCTGGCTCACCTCGTCGCTCACCGTCTTCGTCCGGGACATCGGACAGTTCGTCGGCGTGGTCATGCAGCTCGTCTTCTGGCTCACCCCGATCATCTGGCACCCTTCCATGATGACCAAAGGAAGTTTGAAGTACGTGGTGTACCTCAATCCGATATTCTATCTCACCAACGGCTATAGGGAGACGTTCCTCTACGGCGTCTGGTTTTTCGAGCATCGCTCGATGACAATTTATTTCTGGGGAATCACGGCCTGCCTTTTCGTCACGGGGGCCCTCGTCTTCCGCAAGCTGAAACCCCATTTCGCGGACGTGCTGTGACATGAACGACGATATCGCCATCAGCGTAAGCGGTCTCTCCAAGGTATACCGTCTCTACGACAATCCCAAGGACCGGCTCAAGGAATCGCTCCACCCGTTCAAGAAGAAGTACCACCGGGATTTCTACGCCCTGAGGGACGTGAGCTTCGAGGTGAGGAAGGGCGAAACCGTGGGCATCATCGGGAAGAACGGAAGCGGGAAGTCCACCCTCCTCAAGATCCTGAGCGGGGTATTGACCCCTTCTTCCGGGACCTACTGTGTGAATGGGAAGGTTTCCTCACTTCTCGAACTCGGGACGGGCTTCAACCCCGAGTTGACCGGCATCGAGAACGTCTACTTCAACGGAGCGATCCTGGGTTTCTCCAAGGAGGAAATGGACGAAAAGCTCGACGACGTTCTCGCCTTCGCGGACATCGGCGAGTTCGTCAAGCAGCCGGTGAAGACCTACTCCAACGGTATGTTCGTGCGTCTCGCTTTCGCCGTGGCGATCAGCGTGGACCCCGACGTGCTCATCGTGGACGAGGCACTCGCGGTCGGCGACGCTTCTTTCCAAGCAAAATGTTATAAACAGTTGGACGATATTCGAAATAAAGGTACTTCGTTGATCCTTGTTACACATTCCGTAGACGACATTGTTAAGCATTGTAACAGAGCCTTATTCCTAAAAACTGGTAGGATCGCCGGTTTAGGATTACCACGTGATATAGCAAATATGTATTTGGATGAATTGTTTGGAGCAAGAAAAGATGAAAAAAGAAAGCCCCTAGAAAATGCCAGTATCGATATAGTCCCAGAATTTTTACCCGGAAATGATGATGTTTTCTCATCGAGGCCTGGGTATCGTAAAGAAGAGTATAGATGGGGACAGGGCGGCGCGGTCATCATTGATTATCTGATACGATCTATTGGAATTTCCTATCCGCATCAAGTGAATTGTGGTGATAGTGTAGATTTTTTTCTTAAGGTAAGGTTCGAAAGAGACGTTTCGGCAGTCATACCAGGAATACTTGTCAAGACCTTGGAGGGAATCTTTCTGTATGGCATAAATTCTTTCATTGCCAGCGAAGGAAAGAAAAGTACTGTCGCAAAGGCAGAAGAGGTTCTTGTCTTTCGTTTTACGATACCCATGAAATTGAATTCCGGGAATTATCTGATTTCATTAGGAATATCTGAGGGATCGTCGCCAAGCGAACTCGTCCCCTTAGATCGTAGATATGATTCGATCCTTCTCAAGGTCCATCGACCGGTTCCTCTCTGGGGAATAATAGATCTTGAAGCGGAGTTCGAGATAATTCATCCGATCTGATATTATCATAGATATTTTGGAGTTCCCATGTCTTGGAGAAATGATAAAATAACCTCGTTCGTAGATGCTCTACCGGAAAAGTATCAGCCGATCTATGGGTATCCGGAAATTTCTACAGGTTCCTCCAGAATTTGCGACGATAGATTAGCGATCATAAAAAAAGTCTACGAAGCCATGCGGATCAAGTTAGGCCGTGACTTAAAAATCCTTGATCTCGGATGCGCGCAAGGGTATTTCAGTTTCAGTATGGCTTCCATGGGTGCGGAAGTCTTGGGAATCGATTATCTCCAGGAGAATATAGACCTTTGTAATACCTTGGTCGTTGAAAATCCCGACTTAAAGGTGACTTTCCGGAAAGGCTTGATTGAAGAGACCCTGTCTTCCTTGACAGCAAAAGACTACGACATGGTTTTAGGCTTGAGCGTGCTGCATCATATGGTGCACAAGCATGGCATCGAGAATACCCAAGCTATGCTTTCCTGTCTGTCCCAAAAGGTCTGTTGTGCAGTACTAGAGCTTGCTCTCAGAGAAGAACCTGTTTATTGGGGTCCTTCCTTACCGGATGATCCTAAAAGCCTTCTCACCGGATTTTCCTTCGTACATAGGCTTGGGCTCTATCAAACGCATTTGAGCGAAATCAAAAGGCCGCTCTATTTCACAAGCAACAAGTATTGGTTCATAAAGGATAAGGCGGAGACCATCGTTAAATTTTTTAGTGAATCACATATGCACGCAAGCGGAACACATCAGAAGACAAGACGATACTATCAATCCGAAAATCGATTTCTTAAAATTTTCCTTTTAGGAAAAGTACGTGATAAAAAAAACAAAAGCGAATATCAAGCGGAATTAGATTTCCATCAGGCCTATGACGGTGAAATGTTCAAATTTTCGGATTTTATTTATGGACGAAACGAGGAAGAAGCGTGGATTGAATCTCCTATTATTAAGGGGAGATTACTATGCGATTTAATTGCCGAAAGGCAGGAACTGAATGTTTCTTCCATATTGAATGACGTTTTAGATCAGCTTTGTCATTTGGAAGAACGAGGATATTATCATAACGATCTAAGAACCTGGAATATCATCATCGAGGAAGACGGGCACGCAAAGATCATAGATTTCGGTTCGATTAATAGAATTCCAACGGATTGCGCTTGGCCTAGAAATATCTATTTATCATTTTTTATTTTTCTTTACGAGATAACCACTAAATTTGTACAATCGCCTATCCCTTTCAGGACCATCGCGTTAAGTCCGTCACGCTTTACTGCTCCCTACAACAATATTGTTAGGACGATTTGGAACCAAAAAGTTGAAAATTGGAGTTTCAAGTATATTAGGGAACTAATAAACAAAGGAGATACGCTTCCGGCTGAAATAAAAAACATGCAAGAAACTTGGAATGGCGCTTTGGAAGAAGTCGTTTCGTATTTGAATTCTACCAGTCTCGATCATGAAAACAGAATAGCGGAGGCAACCCGCAAGGCGGAGGAGGCAACCCGCAAGGCGGAGGAGGCAACCCGC
>CAYNKA010000015.1:0-85114 GCA_964397655.1 uncultured Spirochaetaceae bacterium
AGATCCTGCCCTTGGATTACGATCCCGACACGAGTTTCGCGAACATCGAGAACCGGCTCCAGATGCTCATCATGAATGCGAAGGAGCTGGAGAGTCTCGGCGATCCCTCGGGACCTCCCCGCACGGAGGCGGGCCCGGCAGAATTCGCCGTTCATCCTAAAGGTATAACTTGACAGGCAAGATGATGCCTGCGTATCATCTACTCAGGAATGCCTAAGATAAACAGCTCGAAGCTCAAGAAGATCATCGAACTCGATTCAGAGCTCCACAAAATTCAGGATTTGGACATTTTGTTGGAGAGAATTCTTTTCGAGGCTCGACGAGTGGTTCATGCGGACGCCGGCTCGCTCTATATCAAGCAGGGAGACCGGCTCGTCATCAATTACGCCCAGAACGACACCAAACAGAAGACCCTGCCGCCCGGACAGAAGCTCATCTACCGGGTCTTCAGCGTGGAGATCAACAAGAAGACCATTTCGGGCTACGTCGCGGCCACGGGGGAATCGGTCAACATCCCCGACGTCTACGAAATTCCGAAAGATTCCCCCTACGGCTTCGATCCGACCTTCGACCGCATCTCCGGCTACAGGACGAAATCCAACCTCACGGTTCCGATCAGGACGAACATGGGGGAAATCCTCGGCGTGCTCCAGATCCTCAACGCGCTCGATTCCGAAGGAAACTCGATCGCCTTTACGAAGGACGACGAACTCATGGTATCTCACTTCGCGGCGAACGCGACCGTGGCCCTCCAGCGAGCCCAGATGACCCGCGCCATCCTGCTCAGGATGATCCGTATGGCGGAGCTCAGGGATCCGAAGGAAACGGGCCCCCACGTCAACCGGGTCGCTGGGTATGCGGTCGAGATCTACGAGCGCTGGGCGAACAAGCAGGGCCTGCCGGGCCAGCAAATCGAGCGTACGAGGGACAACCTCCGCATGGCAGCCATGCTTCACGATGTCGGAAAGGTGGCCATTTCAGACCTCATTCTGAAGAAACCTTCGCGCTTCACCGATGACGAATACGCCATCATGAAAAGCCACACGTACATGGGCGCTCGGCTTTTCGTCGACAAGCAGTCGGATTTCGACGAGATCGCCCAGAAGGTGGCTCTCACCCATCATGAAAACTGGGACGGCACCGGATATCCGGGAAAAATCGACATCGACACCGGCGAGATCCTGGAAAGGAACGAGAAGGGGGCCGCCAAGGGCATGAAAGGCGCGGAAATACCTCTTTTCGGAAGAATCGTCGCGATCGCGGACGTCTACGACGCGCTCTGCTCCCATCGTGTCTACAAGGAAGCATGGACTGAGGAGAAGGTGTTGGAAGAGATGAAGAAAATGGGCGGCTCTAAATTCGATCCCGAACTCCTCGAAGCCTTTTTCGAAGTGCTTCCGAACATCCAAACGATAGCGAGCAAGTATCCGGACACCGAGCACCCCTGACCGAGGAGCTCTTATGAAACGACCGGCGACCAAGACTTTCGGCATCCTGACTTCGGGAGGCGACTGCCCGGGACTCAACGCCGCCATCCGAGGCGTGACCAAGGCAGCCTACCTGAAATACGAAATGGAAATAATCGGTATTTCCCACGGCTATCAGGGACTCATCGAGGGCGACGCTCGCCGCCTCGAGCCCGCCGACTTCAGCGGCATCCTCACCAGGGGTGGAACGATCCTCGGCACCTCCAGGGAGAAGCCCTTCAAGGACGACGAAACGCTTCGGGACACCGAAATGGGAAGGCGAAAACCCGAAGCGATCATCGAAAACTACAACAAGCTCAAGCTGGACTGTCTCGTCGTCCTCGGAGGAAACGGAACCCACAAGACGGCAAATCTCCTGAAACAGGCCGGACTCAACGTCATCGGCCTGCCGAAAACCATCGACAACGACATCTGGGGAACAGACGTGACCTTCGGCTTCCACAGCGCCGTGGACATCGCCACGGAAGCCATCGACCGTCTGCATTCGACCGCCCATTCGCACAACCGGGTCATGGTGATCGAACTCATGGGGCACAAGGCGGGATGGCTGTCGCTCTATTCCGGGATCGCGGGAGGCGGCGACGTGATCCTCATCCCGGAAATCCCCTACTCGATCGATTCTATCTGCCGCCACCTTATCCGAAGGGCGGGACAAGGGAAGGAATTCTCCATCGTCGTCGTGGCCGAAGGCGCCATATCCCGCGAGGAGGCTGCGATGACCAAGGAGGAGAGAAAAAGACGGAAAAAAAGAGACGAATACTTTTCCAAGGGGTACGAGATCGCGAAAGCGGTCCAGGAAGCCTCGGGAATGGAGACCCGGCTCACGGTCCTCGGCTACCAACAGAGGGGAGGCACTCCCTCGTCCTACGATCGATTGTTGGCCACCATGTTCGGAACCGCGGCGGTAGAGCTTCTGTACGCCGGGGCTTACGGCAATATGGTCGCCCTGGAAGGGAACACCATCGTTTCGCGCCCGCTCGAGGAGGTCGCCGGGAAACTCAAACAGGTTCCGTTCGACCATCCCCTCATCGAGACCGCGAGATCGGTCGGAACCTGCCTCGGCGACGATTGAAGATCAAGCATAGCGAATTCAGAAAATTAATGTATGATTTATGATACACATTCTTCCTCGAAAGCGCCCCGCGCAAGAACGGCAAGGATAACTCACGGCCTTCAATAAAGATATCTTCTTCCATTCGTGCATGCCGGATGGTATGAAAATTGCTTTATTAATACGGATAAATAAGAACAAGGAACATCGAGCATGGCCGATTTAGTGGCAACCAGTTATTTCGTAATTCAGCGTACGTTTTCCAGAGAAATCCAAACCGAACTCATCAGGAAATCCATTCATATATTGATCGCCCTGGTTCCGCTCCTGGCGATGGTCCTCGGTTCAGGTCCTACCCTTGCCCTGCTGGCGGGCGGCGTTTTGTTCTACACGTATACCGAAGTCTTGAGATTCCGCGGAAAATATATTCCGCTCATAACCAGGCTCACGAACGCGGCAACCAGGGACCGGGACAGGGGTAAGATCGTTCTCGGCCCGATCACGCTGGGTCTCGGAGCCATGATCTCCCTTCTGCTCTATCCCGAACCGGCTTCGGTCGTGGCGATCTACTCCCTCGCATTCGGCGACAGTATTTCGAGCATCATCGGCAAGGCGTTCGGGAAGACCTCCCTTCCCCTCCTCGACGGAAAAACCCTCGAAGGCAGCCTCGCCTGCTTCGTCGTGGTTTTCTTCCTCGCCCTCAGGATCATGCAGTCCTCGGAAGCCGCCTTGGTCATCGCCGCGGTCGCGACGCTCTTCGAAGCAGTTCCTACCAAGGACCTCGACAACATTCTCATGCCCATGGGAAGCGGATTCGCCGCGAGCATCTTCCTCATCTGAACCCAGTCGCTCGTGCAGACGGCGCATCCAGCCCCGTCAAATCCAGAGGTGTTTCAAGTAACTCTTCCGACTGAAAAGCAGCGATCCGGAGACCAGGAACAGAATCCCGAGCAGGATGAAGCCCGGTGATGAAAGAAAGAAGAGGAAATCCCTGCCGGCGAGTACCAGGAGCACCGCTCCGAAGATGTACCACTGGTCTCTCGAAGCGGACAGAAAGGCCGAACGCCCGAAACCGAACACCGTGAGCAATTCGAGTCCCACCCTCACGAGCAGGATATATTCGTTCCCGCCGACCCGGTAAAGGAGATTCGGAGCGAGTTTGGTGATGTCCACGGGAATGGAATGCGCGATCGTAAAGGAGAAGAAAACCACCATGCCTATGACGGTTCCCATTTTCTGGTAATGGACGTCCCCCGAGTAGAGACTGCTCGCGAAGATGCACAGCAGCGCGAAAAAATACCCGAAATAGACGATCCTCGTAATGAGTCCGCCGTAGTAATTCGGAAGGTTCAGCACCGTGAAAAGGGGATGGAGGATCTTCAGGGCGTCGAAGGCGAGGCTGGTTATGAAGACGAGAAAGAAGAAAATCTCGAGGGAAGCGCTCCGGCGAAAGAGGCGCCGGAATCCGAAGCCGCCGGCGACGGAAAAAAAGGATACCGCGCCGATGCCGGCGAGCGGCCAATACATGGTCGTGAGCAAACCCACGTCCAGTATCCCTTTCTGCAGGAAATACACCATGCTTCCACAGAACAGGACGCAAAAACAGAAACCCACGACCGTAGAGAGGGCAAGTACGACGTTTCGAAGGGCCAATGTCATGATCTTGGTATTATCCGCAGGGACCTGCAAAAAATCAACCGTGAATTCCGCCAGTCATGAAATGAAAAGATCGGAAAAAAACGCTTGAGAAACCGCGGATTCTCTCGATACTCATAGATAGAGATGGGAGGAAAATCTATGAGAATCCGTCCAGCCGTCTGGGCAGCCTTCGTGCTCGTGATCGCCGCATTTCCCTTGAACGCCGGCGACATAGCGACCTTCGTCAATCTCGGTTTCTCCGACGAATCGTCCTTCTTCATGTTCGGCGTATACGGGACCGACGCGGACGCGGGAAAACCTTACGCCGAGATCTATACCGTCGACGTCAAGGCGAACAAATTCATCACCGGCGGCGTCAAGAAAGAATCCTATGCGGCGACTCTTCAGCCCGGTCAGGACGCCAGCGGCGCGTTGTACAATATCCTCGAGCAGTCGGGCCCGATCTCGAAGAAATACGGCGTGAATCACCTGAAACAGGGAAGACTGCTCTACCTGCTGGTGAACGGCGAAAAAACCAAGGAAACCCTCGAATTCAGGGATTTCAACGGCTCTACGCAGTACAAGGTGAAGCTTTTCCAGAACAGGAAGGACCAGAACGGACAGATCAGGTCAGCCTTCCACATAGAACTCGCGGCGACGCTCAAGGACGGCAGAACGAAAACCTACACCATCGGACTTCCCGATTTCTACAGGGAAAAGGTCCTCGAATACCGGATTCGCCAGATTCTGATTTCGCCGGACGAGAAGAACCTCGTCTTCCTCATCGAAAAGGACGTGGACGGCCCGAAAGGCAAGTCGATCCGATACATGGTGGAAACGGTCAAGGCCTACTGACGGAACCATGACGGCCGCCTTACCGATCGAAGGCGGCCGTTTTTTTTACGCATACTTCTCCGGCCCCTGCCGCCATTGACACGCCTTGCCGCCCCCCTTTATAATGCTGGAGCCTAATTCTAGACACTCTCAAAAATTATCTGCGAGGAACCATGGCCGAACGCATCACCCCAAGAAGCGAAAATTATTCCGAATGGTACATCGATATCGTCACCGAAGCGAAGCTCGCCGACTACAGTCCCGTGAAAGGCTGCATGGTCATACGTCCCCGCGGTTACGCACTCTGGGAACGGATCCAGCAGGCCCTCGACCGGATGTTCAAGGAGACTGGCCACCAGAACGCCTATTTCCCTCTCCTCATCCCGGAGAGCTTCCTGAAAAAGGAGGCGGAACACGTGGAAGGCTTCGCCCCTGAACTCGCGGTGGTGACGCACGGCGGCGGGGAAAAACTCGAGGAACCTCTGGTGATACGGCCGACCTCCGAGACCATCATCTGGGGAATGTACAAGAAATGGATCCAGTCCTATCGCGACCTTCCCCTGCTCATCAACCAATGGGCCAACGTGCTCCGCTGGGAGAAGCGGACCCGCCTTTTTCTCAGGACCACCGAGTTCCTCTGGCAGGAAGGCCATACGGCCCATGCGACAGCTGAGGAGGCCCAGGAAGAAACCTTGAGGATGCTCGAAGTCTACCGGAAATTCGCGGAAGACTACATGGCCATCCCCGTGTACACGGGAGTGAAGAGCCAATCGGAAAAATTCGCCGGAGCGGTGAACACCTACGCCATCGAGGCGATGATGCAGGACAAAAAGGCCCTTCAGGCAGGGACCTCCCACAACCTCGGACAGAATTTCGCGAAGGCCTTCGACGTCACGTTCCAGGACAAGGACGGAAATCTCTCGTTCGTCTGGGCAACGTCCTGGGGAGTCTCCACCCGTCTCATCGGCGCCATCATCATGGCCCATTCGGACGACAAAGGCCTCGTGCTGCCTCCCAAGCTCGCCCCCAGCCAGGCGGTCGTCATTCCCATCTACAGGAATCAGAACAAGACGGAGGTTCTCGCGTACGCCGAAAAACTCAGGAATTCGCTGAAGGACAGATTCCGCGTCGAGTACGATCCGGACGACAACAACTCGCCTGGATGGAAATTCGCGGAATGGGAACTCCTCGGCGTTCCGGTTCGGATCGAGGTCGGACCCAAGGACATGGAGGCCGGCAAGGCCGTGCTCGTCCGGAGGGACACGGGAGAGAAGATCCCCGTACCCGCGTCGGAGGTTCCGGATCGGTTGGAAACGATCCTCGCTGACGTCCAGGCCGACCTCTTCAGGAAGGCGCTCGAATACCGGAACGCGAACACGATCGGAATCGAGGATTACCGGACCTTCCTGAAATACTTCGAAGGCGAAGGAGGGTTCGCCGAATCTCCCTGGTGCGGGTCCCCGGAATGCGAGGCGACGATCAAAGAAGCCACCAAGGCGACGATTCGGGTCCTCCCGTTCGGCAACGAAGAACGAGTCAAGGGCGCCTGCGTATGCTGCGGCAAGCCCGCCAAGCAACTTGCGATTTTCGCGAAGAGCTACTGATCAAGGCCTCGACCGCGAATTCAGACCCTCTTCGCGTTCGGCGTCCGGAGCCGGTTCTTGAAATCTCTTCTCTCGTGATATAATAGAATCGGAATGAAAAAAACGAACCGCCGACTTCTCCGAATCCTCATCGTGATGATCGCGATCGTCTCGATTCCCCTGCCGTCGGAAGCGCTGGAATTCCAATTCAAGGAAATCGAAGCCTTCCGCGACGTCGTATGGCTCGGCAACTCGGTCGCCGACAGCGCTCCGAGCCCGATTCTGGGTGTCTGGGGAGCTGCGGCTCGATTCCATCTGGAAGGACCCTTCTGGTTCCATCCGGAAATCGGGTTCTACGGCATCGAATATTTCTACCAGAACGGCAAGGCCCTTCCAGCTGAAATCGAGTACGCTGACGCGGTGGGCACGCTCGGGATCCTCATCGATCCTCTCTTGGTCTACGAATACGACCTCGACGACGCGGGCAGGCTCAAGGTCGGGGCGGGCGCAGGCCCGGCGTTTTCCTTCAAAATACCCCTCATTCCGCACGGGGAGGATCCGAGCGGAGACGTGGCGGCCTACTTCTTCGGCAGTGCGCGATTCCTCTATTTCGAGCTCAAGAGTTATTTCGACTGGAACATCACGGACTGGTTCGGGTTGACCGTAAGGATCAGGACCCTCTTGCCCGTCTTCCATGCATGGGACGGCGAAGGCTCCCCCTTCTACGATCAGCTCATGGTGGGCGGCGGAATCGGTCTCCGTCTCAGGTTCTAGGACCGGACCCGCAGCCCCGTCGGCCGGCGGCGACCGGGCATCAGATCAGATCCCTGCTCTCGACCTTTCTCGTCAGCTTCATCCTGTCCGACACTAAAACCGACACGAAGCCGGCGGCTATGGTATCCAGGAACACGCCGAAGCTGACAAGGATGGGGGCGATCGGCTTCAGGATGAGGAATCCCTCCTCCATGCCCCGCCCGTAGAGACCGGAAAGCACGGCGATACCGACGAGCGCGCCTGAGCCCGGCACCGTGCCCAGGGCGAAAGACACGAAGAAGGAAATCAGCATGACCCAGATGAGCTGGAAAAGGCCGATCTCGAGACTGGAATACGACCTGAGGATCACGATGAAGGAAACCACCGTCACCATGCCGGTGCCTCCGCGGCCGAATATCGCGGCGAAAGGATAGGTGACCGAACCGACGCGGCGAGGGATCCCGAGGGATTCGGCCCCATGGCGAATGGACAGTCCGGTGCTGAAATAAAGGTCGCCGGAGAGAAGCGCCCCGATCGCCGGCCCGAGTTGGGCGAACATCCAGCGGAACGGCGCCTTCTTGCCGCCGATGAAATACAGCGCCGCGGGAAAAATACCGAAGCCCACCACGACCACGAACAGGCCGAGGACGAAAAAGAGTTCCAAGAAGAGATGCAGCTCTCCGATCCTTCGCAGATTAAAGACGAGCGAGGCGGCCATCGCTATGCACCCGATGTAGATGAATTCGCTCACAAGGGCGTTGATGTGGTAGAAGACGCGGCAGAGCGAATTGGAGAGTTCGAGGATCGGGCGCGCGACCTGCCTGTCGAAGGTGAGGTTCAGCCCGAGAAGAAAGGCGAAAAACACGAGGGGAAGGAGAAAGTCGCCCGAGTCGAGAAAAAGGGAAAAAAGATTCCTCGGGAAAAGCTGAAGGATCATCGCGCCGAGCTCGGGCTTGCGCACCGGAAGGTTTTCCTCGATCAGGATCGGTATCCTCCCCGGGGAAAGCACCGACACGAGAAAAACCCCCATCACGATCATGCCGAAGCTGGTGATTGCGGTGTAGGACAGCGTGAGGGCGTAGGTCTTCAGCAGTCGTTTTTCGGCGCTGAGCTCGTACACCGCGACGGTGAGGCCGAAAAAAACGAGAGGAAAGAGCACGAAACGTCCGACGCTGACAGCGAGTTGGTTGAAATAGGACAGAATTTTGTCGGTCTCGCCGGCATAATCCGGAAGATAGAGCCCGATCGCCATGCCGAGAACGCCCGCGATGAGAAGCTTGATCCAGATTTTCATTGCTGCTTTCTCCCGAAAGAAAAGAACCCGGCCTTTCCGGAATATTTGACCCATCGTCCAGCGGTCTTTTCCGTTCGCTCCGAGAAACCGAGAAGGTATTGGGCGAACTCCCTGGGCTGATCCGCCGTCGCATGGAAGCCTCTGACCAGAAAGCCTTCGTTTCGGTAATTCTGCTGAAGCGTCGGAACGAGTGACCTAAAGGCTCCCGCCACTGCAGCCTCGAGGGGAGGAAGATTTTCCATACCTTTGTCGTAATAGACGCAGCTGAGAATCCCGCTTCTCTGTTTTTCGAAGCGGGAGAACAGTTCCTTGAGGAGGAAGAAAAAGCCCTTGAGATTCTCGTCCAAGGTTTCCTCGATATCCGCGAGCGAACTGTCGTGTACGACCCGCCCCTCTCCTCCGGGCGCATAGACGAGAAAGGCCTCGTCGATCCGCTCGAAGGCGTTCGCGCCCTCCAGAATGAAGGTCTTCGCCGAAAGGGGCGATCTGCGATTCCAAGGTATGTATCTCAGGTTTTTTTCCCAGTCCGGCTCGATGGGCGGCTGTTCGACGTCCGGATTCAAAGCCGCGAGGACTCGGTCCTTTCGAGAAAGAGCGCCCTGAATGAGCTCGATCGTCACCGCGGCCCAAGTTCCCGCGATCAGGAAAGTCTTTCCCATGATTGAATCATACTATCGAATACCCTCCTCCTTGACAACCACCGAGGCTGCTCCTATGGTTAAAGAGTCGTCATGAAATTGAAAGGACTTCTGGCCGATTTCAGGAAGAGCCTCGTTCCCCACATCCGGCACTTGGCCGGATGCAGGAGTCTCCTGGCGTCGGACGCGAAGAACGAAGCGAACGCCGAGCTCGACGCTTTCCTGGATACGCTCGACGCGAGGACTGCGATGATGGAAAGCAGCCTCAGGTACTATACGGACGAGACGACCGAAAGAAGCGAAAACATCCGGGCGGACGACATCAGGGCGTCCCTCACCTCGCCGATCCTGGAAATACGGGGAGCCGCCAAGGATTTCCTGAAAACGCTTCAGAAAAGCAAACAACCCTATTTGTCCGAAGACGTCGGCCTAATCGTCTCGGCAGCCGACAGAATCCTCGACCTGATCGAGGAACAGATTGTTTTCATTTTTTTCGATCCGAACGATCCGAACGTCCCGACCATGACGAAACTCGAAACCTCCGAGGAGAACGAGGAGGAGTCGCAGCTCTCGGCCCATCGGGGGACGATTCTCATAGTCGACGACACGGACATGAACCGTTTCCTTCTTTCCCGCCACCTCGGACGACAGGGGCATCGCGTCATCGAGGCGAAATCCGGGCTCGAGGCGATCACCCTTCTCAACGACCACAGGGTCGACCTCGTTCTCCTCGACGTCATGATGCCTGGGATGAACGGATACCAGGTGCTGGAAATTCTGAAGACCGACGCCAAATTCCGCGATATTCCCGTCGTCATGCTTTCGGCGTTCGAGGACGAAAAATCGATCGTCCGGTGCATAGAACTCGGTGCCGAGGATTATCTTTCCAAGTCCTTCAATCCGGTATTCCTCAAGGCGAGGATCGAATCGTCCCTGGAAAAGAAGCACCTGCACGATCAGGAAAGATATTATCTCGAGGCCTTGCAGGAAAGCCAGACGAGGCTCTTCAACGATCTAACGGAAGCCTCTCAGTACGTGACGTCCCTGCTTCCGCCTCCGATCGAAGACCCCGTGGCGATCGATTGGAGGTTCATTCCCAGCGCCCAGCTCGGAGGGGATTCCTTCGGATACCACGGACTCGACGACGGGAAGTTCGCGATCTACCTTCTCGACGTGAGCGGGCACGGAATCGGCGCCGCCCTGCTCGCCGTGAGCGTGGTGAACATGCTTCGCAATCAAGCGCTCCAGGACGCGGACTTCTCCGTCCCCCATTCGGTGCTCCAATCGCTGAACCGCAAGTTCCGGATGGAGGACCAGAACAACATGTTCTTCACCATCTGGTACGGCGTCTACAGTCCCTCCGAAGGCACGATCCGTTTCTCCAGCGCGGGCTCTCCTCCGGCCGTACTCCTCAACGAGAAGACGGGACAAAAGGACCCGATCCCGCTCAAGACCGACGGGACGGCCATTGGAATCAGGGACGACGGGATCTACGAAACGAAGGAACGAGAAATCCGCGCGGGCGACCGACTCTACCTCTTCAGCGACGGAGCGTTCGAGATCCAGGACAAGGAAGGCGAGGTCATGAAACTCGACAGCTTTATAGACCTTCTCGCCGCCGCGACGCAGAAAGAAAGGGAAACCTGCCGGCTCGACTGCATCCTCGAAAGATTGAAGGATTCGGGCGGAGGAGAACGCTTCGAAGACGACCTATCCCTTCTCGAGATCCGCTTTCCGCGCTGAAGCCTCGGGATCCAGCAGGTCCAAGAGCCGATCGAGCAGGTAATCGGCTTTCCCGAAAGCGTCGAACCAACGGCCGATTTCCTCTTCGATTCCGGTTTCCGCCTCGCGGACCTCGGCAGGGCTCAGGGACGCGGTACGGCTTCTCACCAGCGCCGCGACTCCCAGCCAGGAAAGCAGGGCCAAGAAGCCTTCCCGATTGAAATAGAGCTCGCCGTTGAAGCGATTCACGCCCGAGCACTGACGCACGTCCTGATCGGTGAAGAGTTCCTCCAGGGCGACGCGGGCCCGCACGTCGAGCTTCTCGAAGCGCTCCGATTTCACGAACCAATCTTCGCGCTCCAGGAGAATCTTGAGGAGGAGTCTGAGCCTCTCCGCCTGCTCGCTCTCGATCCCGGCGGATGCGAGGTATTTCGTGAACTCCCAGTCCAGTCCGAATTCGTCCGTGAGCCGCCTCGCGGTCTCCGGTCGTTCACGTTCGATCTCCGCTCCGACCGGGCCGAGTCCTCGGAGAAGTATCCAAGTGAAAAGCAGGTCGCCGTCGGCTCGAAGATCGAATTCGACCTTTCCCGCGAACGAACGGAAGGCGAGCAGGGCTTCCTCGGATTTCTTCTCCTCCTCGCGCGGACTCCCGGCCGCCTTTCCTTCAACCGCTTCAAGTTTCCCGCCTTTCACGAGCTCCAGAACCGCCGCGGCGGCGGCGCAGCCTTCCAGGATCTCGTCGATCCCCTTCTCAGCGTCGCCCGAGCAGTTCGCGAACTTTTTCGCTTCTTCGAGAAAAGACCTTGCGGAACCGAGGAATTCGGGAGACTCCCAAGGCCTGGGTCCCTGGACGCGCCCTGCGACCGCTTTCTTGAAGGACGGCAGCATGTCCCAAAGAATTCTCCTGAACGGATCGAGAAGAGGCTTGAGCCTGAGTTCTCGAAGGCTGTTCTCGACGCTTTCCATGCCCGCGCCGTTCAAGGTCTCAAGCAGCCTCCCGTACATGCCGGTCCCGTCGTCTTCGACTTGGTAGAAATCGAGGAAAACCTGGCATTCGTAGCCCCCGAGGCTCACGAAAAGCCCCTTTTCGTGAATATCCCGCGAGGACCTGATGAACCAGAGGCCGCTCCTCTGCTCCCTGAACAGGGCGTACCGGTTCCCGTCGGCGGAGAGACCCAGGCCTTCACCCAGGGATTTCTGGACCAGGGCCTTGTCGCCCTCGCCGCGTTTTTCCGCATACGCCGCCGACATCCTGATCCAACCCCAGCCCGGTTCGAGGGAATTGTTATAGAGGACGAGGACCGCTTCGTTCCCGACTCTGTTCGAGTAGGCGAAGACGTTCTCGTTCACGCCTCCTCCTTCCCGGAAGAGGTCGTAAAGCAGAAAATTCTCCACTTCCGCGAACAGGTATCGCCGCTTGAGAAGGGGAAAGATCTCCCTGTCGTGCCGTGCGACGAGCCCTTCGTTCTGAGCTTCGTCCTGATAGGCTTTCCGGTACTCCATGCCGTATTTTTCCCGGAAGCCCTCGATCTGGCCATGGCCGAACATCGGCAGGCCGGGCATAGTGACCATGAGGGTGCAGACGCCGAAGTACTTGTCGCCGTCGCCGAACTGCGCTATCGCGGTTTCCTCGTCGGGATTGTTCATGAAGTTCACGAAACGCTTCAGGATGTTCTTGTCGAACTCCTGGGTGTTCTTGATCGTATAGCGATACTTCGAGTTCTCCTCGTTCTTCAGCATGTTCATGAAGGCGCTGTTGTAAACCCGATGCATTCCCAGGGTCCGGACGAAGTAGCCTTCCATCATCCAGAAAGCCTCCGCAAGAAGCAGGGTGTCCGGGGCCTCGACCGCCGCGCGATCGACGACTTCGCGCCAGAACTCCACCGGAAACCGCTTGTTGAACTCGTCCTTCGTGAGACCGTATTCGGCCCGCGACGGAATGTCGCCGCCGGAGCCCGGTTCCGGATACCAGAGACGCTGGAAATGCCGTTTCGCGAGGGTCATCGCCGCATCGAATCGGATGATGGGAAAATTCTTTGCCACGTGCAGGATGGTCCGAATGACCGCCTCCCTCACCTCCGGAAGCAGGAAGTTGAGCTGAGCTGTATCGTTCCACGGCATATGGGTTCCGTCGTTTCCGTGGTAGATGTACCGAACGTCCCCGCTCGGTACATGGATGCGGCGAAAGACGACGGAAGCGTCGGTCCTGTCGAAGTAATGGTCTTCGATCGCGACCTCCACGTCTCGATGAAAGGACAGGTTTTCCCCGCCGAAGCGGTATCCGGGAAACGGAGGCTGCCGCGTCTGGATGAACCAATCCGGGTGCTCGATCATCCATCTGGAATCTATGCCGGTATGGTTCGGCACCATGTCGCTCGCGAGCCGGATACCCCTGACCCAGGCCCGTTTTCGAAGGTTGTCCAAAGCGGCCCAGCCTCCCAGTTCCTCGGCCACGTCGTAATCGTACAGCGAATACGCGGATGCCGCCGCCTCCAGATTTCCGCAGAGTTCCTTTATTCTACGGGAGGCCTTCGACCGCTCCCATACTCCGATGAACCAGAGACCGGTTATTCCCCGCGAGGCGAGCAGGTCGAGTTCCTCGTCGGGGATCTGATCGATGGTTCTGATTTCCCGTCCGTACTTTCGGGAAAGCTGGTGGAGCCAGACCAGAGTGCTTTTCGCGATGAGCACGAGTTTCGGCATCCAGTCCTTGTCCGGACTGAACCGCTCGAACTCCTCCTCGGCGAAACCCGCTGCCGAATAATCGGGAACCTGGGTGGGACCGGGGCCGAAACCCCAGCGGACCTTCTCCTCCTCCTTGATGACGCCGATGCCCTTGAGGAGGCGCTCGAGGAGGCTTCCGATCATGAGTCCCCAGTGCTTGCGGATGTAATCGAGCTGACCGGGCAGGGAATAGGGGCTCGCAACCGCCGGAGCCTTCAGCATATCGATCAGGGTTTCGTCGAAAGGTCCGAACGCGGGCTTGCCCGCGAAGAACTTCCTCATCTCCCCGACTACTTTGAGGTAGGAAGTCCCTCCGCGCAGGTCGGTGTCGTCGAAAAGCTCTCCGAAAGGAGCGAAGGCCGGGTTGTCGTTGGCGAGCCAGAGAAGGAGGAGTTCCTCGAGGGCGATCTCTTCGTTCGACGTGCCTCCGGTCGAACCGAGGAGGTATTTCTCCGGATCGAGCCCGTTCCGGTATACCTCGAGCGGCGGGAATTCCTCGACGAAGAAAAGCAGCGTCCGCCGGAAACCTTCCGCGCCGACGGCCGTCTTCACGGCCTCGACCGCATCCTTGAAAACACCGGCGCCGTAGCGTTCCCGATACAGGGTAACGACGTAATGGAGGATCTCGTCGATGAGCCCCATCGCGTTGATCTGGCCTGCCTTCACCGCCTTTTCCGGATGCCTCGCCGTGTTCCGCTTCGAGTTCATCGCCTGAGCGAATTCCCGGGACGCCCGGAAATCGGCGAAGACCACGTTTCCGTTCAGGGAGAACAGAGCGTCGTTGAAACGATATTTCTTCCTGGCTTCGAGGGAGACGTGGAATTCCTTGGGGACGTCGAATCTTATATTTCCGCCATCGCCCGATTCGAGCGAGAGGAGCTCAAGCTCAAGCACGGTCACTCCGTTCACGATTCCTCCTCGCCGATGAAGCGGCGTCGAAAAGCCGCACGCGAATGGATTACCCTCGGGGAGGTGCTTTCCGCGATCTTCGCCTTTCCACGAGGTTCCGAATTCTTCGGCACAGATCCTCGTCGCTCCTCAAGGCCCCGAGAGTCATGGGAAGACGATACGACCAATTCGCCGCCGTCACCGTGCCGGGGACGTTGATCCTTTCTTCTTCGGGATCGTCCGTCCGGAAGGTGCCGGACAGGGCGAGGTAATCCTGGAGCTGGAACATGGCGAGAGCCGAACCTGCAGCCAACAAACCCTCGAAAAGCCTTTCCGCCGCCTCTGGAACGAGTTCCCTCGGCGGGGGGCCGGAATACCCGAGAGAGCCCCAGAAGGACTCCCGATCCGCCTCGTGTTCCCACCAATCCCGGAGCGTGGTCGTGTCGTGAACGGACGCGGCGCATACGGAAAGGAAAGGATAATCGCGGGGAGGGATGTAAGGTTCTCCGGGCTCCTTGTATTTCCTCGCCCAGCGCGGAATTTTCAGGCTCAGGATGCCGAGCTTGCCGAGCACCACGGGAACGCAGTCCGGAACTACGCCGAGGTCCTCCGCGCAGGGAAGCATGTGCGTCGTCTTCTTCATGAAGCCGAGGAGCTTTTCGGCTTCGGCGCTCCAATCCGATTCGGATTCGCGGAAATAACGGGAAACGATCTCGCCGAAAAGCCGCTTCTCACCATCGTTCAGCGTTCCGTAAGCCCTCGATCCGTCGCGATACCAGGCGGGGGCGAAGAGATCCTTTTCCGCCTCGACGAGCGTCCGGTTCCTGTACCAGCCGATGAGCGCCGACCTGCGTTCCGGAGGCAGGGAAAGCCCCCTGATGAAACGTTCGGAAACCCTGTCCTGGAAAAGGAATAAATCCTCGTTTCCGATCCGCTGGAACCATTCCCGCTCGGCCCAGAGGGTGTCCACCCCGAAGGTCCGCTGGATCTCGCTTCCCGACACGTGTGGCAGGCTCATCCAACGGATGCGTGCGTCGTCGAATCCCTTCGCTCGGAGCTCGTCCGCGGTTATGTATCGGGAGGGCCTGAAGTACCCCAGGATGCCCGACACTTCCTTTTCGGGGATCGCCCAGATGCGGAAGAAGCCGAGGACATGATCGATCCTGAAGGCGTGATAGAAAAGATCGGCCCGTTCGAGGCGCTCCCTCCACCAGGCGTAATCCTGCTTTCCGAGAGCCTCCCAATCGTAGATCGGAAAGCCCCAGTTCTGACCTATCTCGGAGAACATGTCCGGCGGAGCCCCGGCCCTGAGGTCGCGGCGAAAGAGGTCGGGATGGGCCCAGACGTCGGCGGAATCCTCGCTCATGAGGATGGGGAGATCGCCCTTCAGGAAGACGCCCATACCGTCGAGCTCGACGGCGGCGTCGCGGAACTGGTCCTCGAGCCGTTTTTGGACCCAGGCGAAAAAAAGAAGCTCGTTCTCGTGTTCCTTCGCGGCCCAGAGCGCCTCGATGTCCTCCTGCGAAGCGTTCCGGTACTCCTTCCAATTGACCCAGGAGGCGCCGCCGTTCATCTCCTTCAGCAGGCTGTAAGCGGCATATATCCGCACCCAGGAATTACGGTCGAGCCACGCGGAAAACGCCGTGTCTGCGGCTATGAAGGACTTGGAAAGCTCGTAGATTCTCTTGAGGAATCCGAGCTTGATTTCCGCGATTTCGTGAAACACGACCCGGGGCCGTTCCTCCAATTCCCCGCCCGCCTTGACGATCTCCTTCCTGAGATCCTGCATCGCTTTCCTGCGGTCGTCGAGCTCGGGAAGGTTCACGAGTCTGAGATAAACGGGATGAAGGGCGAAGGCGCTCAACGCGCTGTAGGGAGACGCCTGGAAGCCGGTATCGTTCACCGGGAGAATCTGGATGAAATCGAGTCCGCAGTCGCGACACCACTCGCCGAGCTTCGGCAGATCGGCGAATTCGCCTATCCCCAGGCCCCCCTCGCCGCGAAGAGCGGCTACGGGGATCGCAACGCCCGTGGCATAATGCGAGAAGCCGGAAAAATTCATGTTCCTACCCCGGATTCCTCAGTTTTGTTCCAGCTCTCTGAGCCGGTCGCGGAGACGAGCCGCTTCCTCATAATTCTCCGCTTCCAAGGCTTTGTCCAGCTCCGTTTTGAGTCTCGAAATTTCCAACTCCCTGGGACTCGGAATGTTCTCCTTGGATTCCTCTTCGGAAACCAGCTTCACGGAAACTCCCGCTTCCGAGATGATCGGCTCCGCGATGTAGATCGGGCACTTGACGCGCACCGCGAGGCCGAGGGCGTCGGAAGGCCGCGAATCGACGATCATCTTCTTGCCGCCCTGACGCAGGAGCAGGCGGGAATAATACGTACCTTCCTTCAGATCGGTGATCTCGACCCGTTCGAGAAGGATGTTCATCTTCTCCATGAGCGAAATGAAAAGGTCATGGGTGAGAGGTCTCGGCATGGGGACGCCGCCGAGTCCTATGAGGATGGAATGCGCCTCCAGCTGACCGATGAAGATGGGCACCGCGAGTTCGGAACCGAGGGGTTTGACGAACACGGCGTTTCCCTGTTCAGTATGAGCGACCGTCCAAATTTCCGCTTCAACGAGCATTCCATTCTTCATGACAGCTTCTAGTCTAAAGAATACCCGAAAAAAATGCAAACCTAAAGCGGAAGTTCCTCGGCGAGCCGCCCCTCCCCCTCATCGATTCCGCGAATGCGACACCGCGTTTTCGAAAAGCGCGAGCCCCGACACGTCCCGAACGTCCTCACGGGTCCAGCGGGGATGGTTGAAATTCTCGAGAAAGGCCTCGGGATGGGGCATCATGCCGAGGATCCTGCCCGTGGCGTCGGTGATCCCCGCGATGTCCGCCTCCGACCCGTTCGGATTCGAGCCGTCGTAGCGAAGGGCGACCAGGTTCCGCCTCTCGAGTTCCGCGGAGACCTCGGGAGAAGCGGCGATGAACCTCCCCTCGCCGTGGCGGATCGGATAGGAGGTCCGGTCCAGTCCCGCGAGCCAGGGAGAGGGATTCTTCCGATTGTACCTCACCTTCACCCAGCGGTCGTCGAAAACGCCGGCCTCGTTGTGGATGAGCGACACTTCCTGTTTCCAGGCTCCCGAGAGGTTGGGCAGGATGCCCATCTTCACCAGGGTCTGGAATCCGTTGCAGATCCCGAGGACGAGCTTGCCTTCCGCGATGAAGCGGTCGAGCGCGTCCTTGAGCCTGCTCTTCACGAGATACGCCAGGACCTTTCCGGAACCGAGATGATCGCCGAACGAAAATCCCCCGGGAAAGGCGAGGATGTCGTACCGGCGAAGGCCGTCCTCGGTCTCGAGCAGATCGGAGACGTGGACGCGTTCGGTTTCCGAGCCTGCCCTGCGGAAGGCTTCCTCGAGTTCGCGGTCCGCGTTGATTCCGTAGCCGGTGATGACGCAGGTTCGTACGATTCTTCCGCTCATGTCTACAGCTCCCCCGCGAACCGCTTCCAGGCGGTTTCGATTTCGTCCAGGCCCGCCCTGACGGCTGTGAAGCCGTTCACGGCGACGACGAGTTCGGGATCGTCAATGACCGTGCCTATCCTCGCGAGCGGCGCGTCTCCCATCGCCTCCTCGAAGGCCGCAGCGTTCTCCGGCCTCACGCTCGCCACGAAGCGCGACGGCGGCTCGGAGAAAAGGGCGCGGACGATCCCGTCGGTTCCGTCCCGGCCCCGGAGGGAGACATCAGCGCCGCAGCCTCCGCCGATGCAGGATTCGGCGAGGCAGGCAGCGAGGCCGCCGTCGGAGACGTCGTGGCAGGAAACGACGAGCCTCTTCTCTATGGCCTCGTGCAGCCTCCGATAGAGCCTCGCGGCCCTGGCGGGCTGGGCGACCGGACAGGGTCCGAGCGGCTTTCCCGACAGCTTCTCGAAAACGCTCCCGCCGAGCCTTCCGTCGCCTTCGCCGAGGAGGTAGACCGCGTCTCCCGCGCGCTTGAAATCGGAGGTCACGGCGAGACCCACGTCGGGGATGATACCCATCACCGTCACCAGGAGGGTCGGCCTCACCGAAACCTTCTTTCCGCCGATGCGCGCGTCGTTCTTCATGGAGTCCTTTCCGGAGATCAGGGGAAGGTTGTAGGCGAGGCAGGCTTCGCGGAGTCCGCGGCAGGTCCTGACGAGCTGTGCGAGCTTGTAGGCTCCGTCCGGGGTTTCCGGGGATTCGACGGGATCGGGCCAGCAGAAATTGTCCAGGGCCGACGCGAGATCGGGGTCTCCGCCGAGGGCGATGTGCGCGCGGTAGGCTTCGTCCACGGCCGAGAGGGCCATGGCGTAGGCGTCGGCGTCGCCCACGCGCGGGCAGATCCCGTGCGTCACGGTGAGGCCGCGCCGGGAATCGTAGCGGGGCTTGAAGACGCCGCCGTCCGAGGGACCGTCGGCCTTCCGCCCGCAAAAGGGTTTCACGACGGAGCCGGCCTGGACCTCATGGTCGTACTGTCGGACGAGAGGTTCCTTGGAGGCCGTGTTCGGCTCCGCGAGCACGTCGAGGAGGTCGCGCGTGAAGTCGCGCTTCCCGGTCACTTCGACCTCCGGCCTGGCCGGGGACTTCCACTCGGCCCTGAGGTCGAGGCGCGGAAGACCCTCGTGGAGGAAGTCGAGCGTCAGGGAGGCGACGAGCTTGCCGCCGTGGAACACCTCGACGCTGCCGGAGTCGGTGAACCTTCCCACCACGGCGGCTTCTACGCCGCGCTTCTTCGCGAGGGCGAGGAAGTCCTCGATGCATTCCTTCGCGACGGCGAAGCTCATCCTCTCCTGGGATTCGGACACGAAGATCTCCCAGGGCGCGAGGCCCGCATACTTCAGGGGGCAGGCGTCGAGATCGACACGGACCCCGCCTGAATCGCGAGCCATTTCTCCGAGCGAAGACGAGAGTCCGCCCGCGCCGTTGTCGGTGATGCTCTGATAGAGCCCGAGGTCCCGAGCCTCCAGGAGGAAGTCGGAGAGCTTCTTCTGGGTGATGGGATCGCCGATCTGGACCGCGGACGTAGGACTCGCCTCGTCGAGGGCGGCCGACGAGAAGGTCGCGCCGTGGATGCCGTCCTTCCCGATCCTTCCCCCGGCCATGACTGCGAGGTAGCCGGGTTCGATCTTCTTCTCCCAGGAATTCTTCCCGTGAATCTTGGACGGCAGGATGCCGGCCGTGCCGCAGAAAACGAGGGGCTTGCCCGTGTAGCTCTCGTCGAAGAGGAAGGCGCCCGCGGCCACGGGGATGCCGGATTGGTTGCCCCCGTCGACGATGCCGCGGTGGACGCCGGAGAGGACCTGTTTCGGATGGAGGAGACCCCTCGGCACGTCCTCGGCCTCCATGGAAGGATCGCCGAAGCAGAGCACGTTGGTGTTGAAGATGGGCCTCGCCCCGAGACCGGTCCCCAGGATATCGCGGTTGACGCCGACGATGCCCGTGATGGCTCCGCCGTAGGGATCGAGGGCGGAGGGCGAGTTATGGGTTTCCGCCTTGATGCAGACGAGGGTTTCACCGTCGAAATCGACGACGCCGGCGTTGTCGTGGAACACCGACCGGAGATCCGGTCTCCGGGCCTTGAGGTCCTCGGTCGTCTTCCTGATGTAGGTAGCGAAAAGAGAGTCCACGATCTCCTCCTCGCCCCCATCCTCCCTATACCGTATCCTGGCCGAGAATATCTTGTGCTTGCAGTGCTCGCTCCAGGTCTGAGCGATCATCTCGAGCTCGACGTCGGTGGCCTCTTCGGGCAGGCCTTTCTCCGCCCGCGCCTTTCTCGTCTCCGGCCTCAGGTAATAGTCGCGGACCGCGCGCATCTCGTCGAGGGAGAGGAAGAGGAGCCGGTCCCCGGACAGCTCAGCGAGGGCTTCGTCCCCCAGGCCGGCGAGCCGGATTGTCTTCACCTCGACGGGGCTCGGCGGCACGACGTTGGGATAGACCGCGGGGAAGCGGCGGCCTTCGCGCCAGGCCTCGATCGAGATCGCTTCTGCCTTCTCGATGAGGGGGTTGTGGAGCGCGGCTGCTATCCTGCCGCCCCAGCGCTCCGGATCGCCGGCGACGACGAAGGCGTATTGTCTCGCGGTCTGGACCGTCTCCCCGCCGGAAAGTTCCCTTCCGAGCGCGAGCGAGATCGCCTCCTCGGCGGTCTGGGCCTCGGGGTTCGCGACGCCCGGCTTACAGGTGACCTCGACGAGAAGGTTGCAGTCCGGGAGAAGGGAAAAGGCGCCCGGCCCGTCGGTGAAAAGACGTTGGGCGACCGGATCGAGAAAAACATCGCTCGCGGCGGCCGCGCCGAAACCGGCCACGCCGTCCACGATATACACGTCCAGGATGGTGCATTTCTCCACCCCCGGCCCCAGCGACGATGTCAGTCTCTTCAATAGCCGCATCCCCCTGCCGTCCAGAGACAGGGAAGCGCACGCAAGTTCGACTCTCATGGATGAGTGAAGCCTACACGAAACCTCGGACCTTGATCAACAGGCCCGCAGCACAGACCCGCAGCCTTGTTGACGATATCCGAAAGACGATCTATGATGTCGACAGACAACGTTTACGCAATGATGAAACGGAAAATTGAAATTTCATGCAAAGAAGCATTTTTCACTCCGGCACGGTAGTCATAGAACTGCATAGTACGGAGAAATTCGCGGCCCTTCGGGAACTCATACGCAACGCTCCGGTCTTTGACTCCCTTTCGGACAAGGATCTGTTCCAAGAGACGGTTTTCGCCAGAGAAAGAATCCAGAGCACCGGCCTCGGCAGGGGCGTCGCATTCGCGCACGGAAAACTCGCCGAGATAAAGCACGTAAAAGTCGCCCTCGGCATTTCCAAGTACGGCATAGAATTCGACTCGGTGGACAGGCTTCCGGTCCACCTTCTCTTCGTCGTCGCCACGAATCCGTCGATGCACATCGATTATCTCAAATGCCTCTCCACCTTGGCCAGCATGACCCGCATCGAGGGATTCCGCGAGGAAATCATCTCCTGCTGCAGGGAAGAGGAAATAGAAGACAAACTATCCACCACATACGAACGGCTCGCTCTCGCCTGAGATCGTTCGCCGAAGAAAGAAGGAGAAGCCCGATGAGTGCCAAGAAACTCCCCTTTTCGAGGAGCCTCGTGGAGGACATCGCAAAGACCGAAGCGACGCCGTTCTATCTGTACGATGAAAAGGCCATCCGTGCGAAGGCAAGGGAATTCCGCGACGCCTTTTCCTGGGTCCCCGGAGGGTTCAAGAACTTCTTCGCCGTCAAGGCCCTTCCCAATCCCCACATCCTGAAGATCCTCGGGGAAGAAGGCATGGGGGCCGACTGCAGCTCGCTTCCGGAACTCCTCCTGGCCGAGCGCGCCGGAATCACCGGCGAGAACATCATGTTCACCTCCAACGACACTCCGGCGGGGGAATACGTGAAAGCCAGGGAACTCGGGGCGATCGTCAATCTCGACGACATCTCCCACATCGATTTCCTGGAGAAGGTCGCCGGATTCCCCGAGCTCATCTGCATGCGGTACAATCCCGGTCCCCTGAAGCAGGGAAACGTCATCATCGGCAAGCCGGAGGAGGCCAAGTACGGTTTCACCCGGCCCCAGATCGTCGAGGGGTACGGGCTGGCCAAAAAAAAAGGAGCCCGAAGATTCGGGCTCCATACCATGGTCGCGTCGAACGAACTCAATCCGGATTACTTCATCGAGACGGCGGTCATTCTCTTCGAGCTTGCCGCGGAGATCAACAAGACGCACGGAATCCGCATGGAGTTCATCAACCTGGGCGGCGGGGTCGGCATCCCTTACCGCCTCGAGCAGGAAGCCGTGGACCTGGGCCGCGTCTCGCGGGGCATCAAGGAAGCCTACGGCAGGATCATCGAGAAAAACGGGCTCGCACCCCTCCGGATCGTCACGGAAAACGGACGTTGCGTGACCGGTCCGGCCGGCTACCTCGTCTCCCGCGCGATCCACGAAAAACGGATTTACAAGAACTACATCGGCCTGGACGCCTGCATGGCTAACCTCATGAGGCCCGGGATGTACGGGGCCTATCACCACATCACGGTGCTCGGCAAGGAGGATGCCGCCGCGACGGAGACCTACGACGTCACGGGGAGCCTGTGCGAAAACAACGACAAGTTCGCGGTGGATCGGAAGCTGCCGAAGATCGAGATCGGCGACCTCGTCGCGATCCACGACTCTGGGGCCCACGGCCACGCGATGGGATTCAACTACAACGGGAAACTGCGCTGTGCGGAATTGCTCTTGCGGGAAGACGGGTCGGTGAGGAAGATCAGGAGGGCGGAAACGGTCCGGGATTATTTCGCGACACTGGACTTCGAAGGCCTTTGACGGAAATACCCTCGAGCCTGCAGAGCCGCGTGAGCTCATCGAGCGAAACCGAAGGATTCAACAGGAACATTCTGTCGGTCACGCGCTTCGGTTCCGGCCGTAGGCGCAGACCGAGGAATTTGCTCACCGACGGCCGGTCACGGCATTCGATCACGGTTCCTTCGAGAAGTACGATCTCGTGCACGTTTTCGTACCAGCGGCGGAGGGAGTCCCTCGCGCGGGCCGGTACCCGATTTCCGGACAGGTTTTCGAGGACGATAAGCAGGACTTCAAGGGGGATACCTTCCGCCGCCGCCCTCGACACCGATTTCTCGCTCATCCGATAAAGGCCGGGAAGACCGAGCCGGTCGCAGAACCGTCCGAGTATGCGTTCCGAACCCGGAGACTTCGTCGCAATCGTGCAATCGGCGTGGATTTCGACGAGGAGGGACGAATCCTCATCGAAGGTGGGAAGAGGGGATTCTCCGACGAGGAACCGCCCCGCATCGGAAAAGCCCACCACGGCCTGACATTCGGCGAAACCCAATTTCAGGCCGCCGAGGGGGAAAAGGAAATTCCGGATGCATCCGAGGATTTCCTCCCGCCACCGCTCCAGAGCGCCGACGTAGGAAAGGCCTTCGGTTCCGATCCACGGATTCCAGCGATAGACCGTGTACTCGACGATATCGTCGAGGCCGAAGGACTTTCCGGAACCCAGGAGCGCGGCCAAGGTGTCGAGCAGCATCCTTCCCTTCGTGCCGTCACCGCGATCCTTCTGCGTGAGACGGACGGTCCGTACGAATTTCTCCCGGAAGGTCAGGCCGAGCCAGGCGGTGCCTGTCTCGGTCGGTCGGCAGATTCGCCGTTTCCCCTCCCGTTCGATCACGACGAATCCGAGCTCCAGCAGCAGGCGGAACGCGTTCGCGAGCCTTTCTCTCTTCGACGGGAAAACCGGAGGCTTGCGGTTCTTCGGCACGTGATCGGCGAAGTCCTCGGCGGCCCGCTCCGCGTCCCGGCGATAAAGGAGCCCTTCGTCCGATCTCAACCTCAGACGGAAGAATGAAGCGTGAACGAGAAGGGAATCCATATCCGAGACGAGGAAGGGGGGAATCGGGATGAGTTCCGCCTCGCGGGGCACGAGGGCGACGCCCGAGGTCCAAACCCTGCCGTCGAGGAGCAGCTCGGGCCAGATGCCGATCCCGATTCTCAGGTCGGAACGCCGGCAATACAGGACGAGGACAGCGAGGCGAAGGGAGGCGGAGAGTCCTTCGGCGAAAAGCTCCCGGTCCTCCGGATCGAAGACCTTCGCCACGGCCCCGACTTCGATCGGACGAGAGGAGGTCAGGACGAAAGCGAGAATCTTCTTCGAGAATTCTACCGCCGACGAGGAAGGCGTGAAACCGTTCCCCTGCCCTTCCGAGGAGAGCCTTTCCGCGGACAGTTCCCCCGGTTCCCGGAAAAACCTCTGATAATACCTGAAGGTGCAGACTTCATCCAGGAAGTCGTCCGCCGAAATCCACTCCGAACTCCCCCTCCGCAGCAAAACGTCCCGATCCTTTTCGGAGTACACGGATTCGGCGTAACGAACGCTCAGTTCGCGGTGGGGATGCTCCTGGAGTCCAAGATCGAGGAGAAATCTAACGTCCTCAAGAAAACCCCCGTCCGTCTTTGCGAACGGTTCGACCGACTCCCCGCCGAGCATACGAACCCGCGCCTCCCGATCGAGGGCGTTCCAGGTGAGGATCGACTCGAGAAAGTCCTTCGGCTTCATTCGGAAGCGTTTCACGCCATGGACCCCGCTCATTGACCATTTCGGGAAAACCGAGATAATGAACGCGGAAGAAAAGAAATGAAAAAGAAACTCCTAACCGTCGTTTTTTTGTGCGCCCTGTCGATCGCCGATCTCGCCGCCCTGTCGATCGACGACGTTCTACCGAGGCTGTCACGGGATGATCGGGAAAAGCTGAAGGATAAAAAGGAACTCGTGCTCTATACGGAAGGGAAGACGGAGTTCAAATACCTTCCCGACACCCCGTTGTCCGACCGGATAAGGAGGAAATTCGAAGGTTTCGATCCCAACGTATCCGACGAGGCGCTTTTCATCATGCCGCTCCCGGCGAAACGCGACGATCCGAGCCTTTTCCTCTACAACAAACTCCGCGCAATCAGCTCGCTTTCGGGGATCACCTATTTTTCGAACCGGAAAAAGGAAACCCAGATCCTCTTCAGCGACGTCTACGCGATCGACGGCCTCGATTCGAAAAGAAGGATTCCCGACAGGACCTACTCGTACCTGCCCTCCGATGAACGGGTGCTCATCCATCTCGAGGACGTGAATTTCGGAAGCGGCTACTACGAGGTTTCTTACATGACCGCCGACGGCGCGATGTCCTTCGGCATGAAGAACCTCACCAGCCTGAAATACATCTTTCCCGTGATCGGAAAGGAAAACGTCAGGTTCGAACTCCTCGTGGTCCCGTTGGACGACGCTCTTCTCGTCTACGGAGCGTGCTCGGTGGAGGCTGCAGGCTTTGTGAAGAGCCTCATCCACCTCCCGAGCGCCTTCTACACCCGCATCCGGGCCTTGAAAGACTGGTTTTCGAAGCAGGCGTACTGATTCGGCTTCAATAAGCGTTCTTGTTGATGAATCCCTTCACGAAGGTGAGGAAAAGGATCTTGATGTCGAACCAAACGCTCCAGTTCCGGATGTAATAGAGGTCGAATTCGAGCCGCTTCTCGATGCTCGTATCTCCCCTCCAGCCGTTCACTTGGGCCCAGCCCGTCATTCCGGCCTTCATTCTATGGCGGAGCATGTAGGCGGGAATCTTGTACCGGAACTGCTCCACGTACATCGGCCGTTCCGGCCTCGGTCCCACGAGACTCATTTCACCCCTGAAGACGTTCCAGAGCTGGGGAAACTCGTCGATCGAAGACTTTCTGAGAAACGCTCCGATGGGAGTTATCCGCGGATCGTCCTTGACGGTCCAGCCCTTTTCGTTGGAGTCGTCGCTCATGACGCGCATCGACCGAAACTTGAACATGTAGAACCTGTCGCCGTCGATGGTCATGCGTTCCTGCTTGTAGAAGACCGGTCCCCTCGACGTGATCTTCACGAGAATCGCGATGACCAGCAAGAAGGGAGACAGGATGAAGAGACCGAGGAGGGAACAGGTTATATCCATGAAGCGCTTGAACAGACCCGCGAAGAATCTCTCTTCCGGCTGGTTGATCTTGATGAGGGGGACCCCCAGGAAGTCCTCCACGGTGCTTCCTATGAAATTGTAGGACAGATCGGGAAGGACGACGAAGGGGATGACGGAATTGTAGCTGCTTTCGAGGATCTTGTTCACCTTGGTGGACTGTTCGTGCGAGTAGCCGATCACCACAAACTCCGGATGATACTCCTCGAATGCCGTTTTTATATCCTGCGCCGAGACCTCCGGGATGCCGTGACTCAAGGCCTTTCCCCCGCTGTCATACCAGCCGAGGAACCGGTAGCCGAGGTCGGGAGTCTGCTGCACCGTGGTGACGTATTTCTCCATCTGCGAGCCGTTTCCCATGAGAAGGACGTTGTGGAGCAGCTTGCCCTTCCAGTACATCGCGTAGACATGATTCCGGAAACCGATGCGGAAAACGGATACGAGGACCTCCGCGAACAGGAGATAGAGGAGGATGTGACCGCGGGAAATTCTGAGAGGCGCGAAGAAATAATAGAGGACGACGATCGCAATGGCGCCCTGCAGAATGGCCAGGAAGAGGGAGAAAATTTCACGATACCACGGCTGGATTCGGTACTGCTGATAAAGATGGTTCGCGTGGAAAAAAAGCCAGTTCAGTACGACGGCGAGAACCGTGAGTTGGGAAAAGGTCCATTCCCAGCCTTCGCTTTCGTCGAGGAGAAGTTCGAACCTTACGTAGTAGGCGAGCAGCCAGGCGAGAGCGGTCGCCACTCCGTCCAGGATGAGAAGGTGGAAATAAAACGACTTCCGGTATCTTTTGATCATACGTCACCCGATCACAGGAATTGCTCCGCACGACCTCATTCCAGGGTATACCGAAGGCTCAAGACGTTTTCGAGATCCCATTCGGCGGCTCCCTTTACGTGTGCGGCATCGCCATTATACACCAAAGTGGATTGTAGGAAAACGGTAAATCGATCGGAAAAACGCAGCCATCCGCCGAGAGAGAACACGTTCCGCACGTCCGGCGTGCCGGACGGGGTGCGGAGATCCCATGCCGCGTCTCCGGTCAGGAAGAGCGACGTGATCGAGTTCTCGCCCTTCAGGAGGAGTCTGTACTCGAAAAAGACCTCGTAGGCCCCTGCGACGCAATAGGAAACGAGCAGGGAGTTCATGACCGTGTCCGGCCCTTGATTGTAGCCGATGGGAGAATTGAGATAGTAATAGTTCTTGTCCCCGAGGACCTCCTTCCGGGCCTCGCTGTGGATCCTCCTCGTGGAAAAGAAGCTGACGAGCGGGGTTTCCCTGATGTAGAGCCATGGATCGGTCTTCACGAATTCGTAACCCACGGTGAGGTTTCCCCCGCCGATCTGCCGGGAATACTCTATTCCGGCGAGAAAGCCCATGGCGTTCGGCTCCTCGTCCTTGCCGTAAGCGTTCTTCTCGAATATCGTGGAGAGCTGATCCATGGCGAACTGGCCGTAGAGAAGGAGGCCAGCCGACGGCGTATAGTCCGCTTCCGCGGTGACGAGCGAATTGGAATACTCCTTCAGGTAGAGATTGTGATAGACGATGAGGGGATTGAACACCCGCAGGTCCGGGTATTTCCCGCCGTAGATGATCGATTCGTTCATCGTGAAACGCAGGTTCTCCAGGATCCGGAATTCGAACCTGTGCGCGAGGAACATCTTGAACCGCTCCGCGGCCGGCTTTTCCACATAGGGATAATCGGGGAACCCGTCCGCGACGTCGATCATCCAGGACTCCAGCCCGAGGAGCAGGAACGTGTACTTGAAGCGGTCCCAGTAGGTCGTGAACCGCACGCCCTCGTGGTAAAGGTCGGCGTCGGAGAGCATGAGGTTGCCGGTCCTTCCGCTCCCCCAGGAGAGAAGGTCCCTTCCCGCCCAGAGGTTCCACCGCTCCCCGCCGAAGCTCAATGCCGCGCGGTACGGTATATTGAGGTCGAACTGATAGGGGTCGGTGAGAACGCTCGTGACGTTGTCGTGATCTCCGCCGGCCTGCCAGGAGTCCTTCTGCACGGTGAGATCCACGTACATGTCGAGATCGTCGAAGAAGACAGCGTCCGCCAGGATTCCGAGAAAAGGCCTGCGCTTCGACGCGTCGTAGTCCCAGTTCTCGTAATCGCGGTTCGTGTGCAGGTAAACCTCCGCGCCGACGCGGAACGAGGGATAGAAGCGGAAGCCGCCTTCCTCCGAATACACGGGCTGCTTCTTCAGGAGCTTTTCGGCTTCGCGATAGGCTTTCTTCCCGGCCGCTCCGAGCGCGCCGTAGTCGATTCTTCGCAGAACCTGCCTGAGTTCCTCGTGGGTGTAAGGAAAGGACTGGCTCGGAAGCCCGAGGCCTTGCTGGACGTAGAGCGTCCGGATGAGCCGGTAGGCGTCATCGGAGAGCGGAACGATCCTCTGATCGCTCTCCGCGAATGATACGGCCGCGACCATGAGCAGAAGAGGGACGAGTCCAGCAGGCACGATGCCGAGAAGTCCGGAAAAACGTTTCATTGCCCCACTCCGTGATAAACGAGTCCTGCGGCCTCGACGAGCGGCCGTTTGTAGATGTTCCTGAAGTCGAAGAAGAGACCGGCCTTCAGCTCCGATTTCACCCTCGCGAGGTCGAGATTGCGGAACTGGTTCCATTCCGTGAGGATGACGAGGGCGTCGGATCCCGCGATCGCCTCGTATTCGTCCGAACAGAAGACCACCGAATTCCCGAGCTTCTCGAGCCTCCACTTCGCCTCGTCCATTGCCGCCGGATCGTAGACCCTGAGCTTCGCTCCCGCGGCCGCGAGCTCGGACACCAGGGTGAGGGACGGCGCTTCCCTCATGTCGTCCGTATTGGGCTTGAACGCGAGACCGAGAACCGCGAGGGTCCTGCCCCTGACTTCTCCCATGGCGGCTTCGATCTTCCTCACCATGCGCACCTTCTGCCTCTCGTTCGCCGCGATGGTCCCTTCGACGAGCGTGAGGGGGGAACCGGCCTTCCTTCCGATTTCCGAAAGGGCCTTCGTGTCCTTGGGGAAGCAGCTTCCTCCGTAACCCGGTCCCGCATGGAGAAATTTCGCGCCGATCCTTCCGTCCTTCCCCATCGCCCGGGCGACGTCCTGGACGTTCGCGCCGACCGCCTCGCAGAGGTTCGCGATCTCGTTTATAAAGGTGATCTTAACCGCGAGGAAGGCGTTGGAGGCGTATTTGATCATCTCAGCGGTTTCGAGGTTCGTTTCCACGAAAGGCGTCTCGTTGAGGTACAGGACCCGGTAGACCTGCTTCATCGTCTCGAGGGCCTTCGGCGTCTCGTAGCCGATCACCACGCGGTCGGGATGGGTGAAATCATAGACCGCCGATCCCTCCCTGAGGAATTCAGGGTTGGAAACCACGTCGAATTCGAAGCCCGCCCCTCTCCTCGCGAGTTCTTCCGCGATCCAGGCCTTCACCTTGCGGCCCGTACCCACCGGCACGGTGCTCTTGTTCACGACGACCTTGTAACCGCCCATGGCGCGCGCCACGGTTTCCGCGGCCGCCTTCACGTAGGAAAGGTCCGCGCTCCCGTCCTCCGCCGGCGGAGTTCCCACCGCGATGAACACCACGTCGGCCTCACGAACGGCGGATTCGACGTCGTTCGTGAAGGACAGCCTCTTGTAATAAGAGTTGCGCTCGACGATGACGTCCAGACCGGGTTCGAAGATCGGGATCTTTCCGGACTTGAGCTTCTCGATCTTGCCCTCATCGATGTCCGCGCAGGTCACGGTGAGCCCGAAGTCGGAAAGACAGGCTCCGGTTACGAGCCCGACGTATCCCGTTCCGATGACGGCTATGCTGTGCATGCTCTCTTCTCCTGAAGCGGCTCGATCACCGCCTGAAATACCGCTTGTACCAAGCGACGAAATTCCTGATACCCGTCGCGATGTCGACCTTGGGCCGGTAACCGAGATCGCGTTCCAGGTCCTTCGTGTCCGCGAAGGTCGACGGCACGTCTCCCGCGGGCATGGGTTTCAGGATCTTCTCGGCTTTCATCCCGAGTTCCTTCTCGATCGCCTCGACGAGGTCCATGAGCCCGACGGGATTCCCGAACCCGATGTTGTAGATCCTGTAGGGTCCCGGCGCCGTCGCCGGATCGGGGTCGTCAGGGTTCCACGAGGGGTCGGGCTCGGCGGGATGATCGATCACCCTGATCACGCCCTCCACGATGTCGTCGACGTAGGTGAAGTCCCGCTTCATGTCCCCGAAGTTGTTGATCTGGATCGGCTTTCCCTCGAGGATTGCCTTCGTGAACAGGAAGTAGGCCATGTCGGGCCGTCCCCAGGGGCCGTAGACGGTGAAGAACCTGAGGCCCGTCGTCGGTATCTGAAAAAGGTGGCTGTAGGAGTGGGCGAGAAGCTCGTTCGCCTTCTTCGTGGCGGCGTAGAGACTCACCGGATGGTCCACGTTGTCGTGGGTCGAGAAGGGCTGCTTCTTGTTCAGGCCGTAGACGCTCGAACTCGAGGCGTAGCAGAAGCTGCCTGTTCCCGCGTTCCTCACCGCTTCGAGGACGTTGGAAAACCCCACGAGATTGCTCGTGACGTAGACCGAAGGATTCGTGATGCTGTACCTGACGCCGGCCTGGGCGGCGAGGTGACAGACCGCGTCGAACTTCTCCGCCGCGAAGAGCCTGTCGATTCCTTCCTTGTCCTCGAGGTCGAGCCTGACGAACCGGAGGTTGGGCGTCTTGGCGCTCGCCGCGGTTATGCCGTACTCCGCGCACGCGGAAGCGTCGAATCCGGCCTCGGCGAGCCGGCCGAACTTCAAGGCCGGGTCGTAATAATCGTTGATCGCGTCGAGACCGACCACCTCGTCGCCTCTTTCCGCGAGACGGACCGACGTGAAGAAGCCGATGAAGCCCGCGGCTCCGGTAACCAGTAGTTTCATTGTTCGTTTCCTCTCGGCATTCGATTTCGCCTTGCTACATTAATGAAAAGCGGATAATTTGCATAGAGAGGCCGTTTCGAAATGCACATAGTATTCATGATAACCCGGGGCGATTCCATAGGAGGAGCCCAGATCCACGTCAAGGACTTCTCCCTGAGGCTCGTCCGGGACGGCCACCGCGTGACCGTTCTCACGGGAAGCTCCGGAGATCTCACCGAGGTGCTCGACGAGGCCGGGGTTCCCTGGCGGCTCGTCCGGAACCTCGTGCGGCCCATCGATCCCCGAAAGGACTTCCTCGCGATCCTGGAAACCAGAAAGCTCCTCAAGGAGCTCGGACCCGACCTCGTTTCCACCCACACGGCCAAGGCCGGACTCGTCGGAAGGCTCGCCGCCCATTACGCGGGTATTCCCGCGATCTTCACGGTCCACGGCTGGCAGTTCGCTGAGGGAATCCCCGCCCTTCAGAGATTCGTCGTGGAAAGACTCGAACGCTTCACCGCCGAACGCTGCGCGAAGATCATCACGGTCTCGCGGTACGACGAGCGCTTCGCCCTCGAGCGCAGGGTCGTGAAGGCGGACAAGATGCTCACCATCCACAACGGCATGCCCGAGGACCAAGGCGGCGAACCCGGTTCCGGCGCGCGACGAGACGGAACGGTGAGGCTCGTCATGGTGGCCCGGTTCCAGGAACAGAAGGACCACGGCACGCTCTTCGCCGCCCTCGCGGGCCTCGGAGATCTTCCCTGGTCGCTCGAACTCGTCGGCGACGGGCCTCTCATGGATCGCTTCCGGGGACTCGCGTCCGATCTGGGCATGGCGGACCGGATCGAATTCTCCGGTCAGCGGCTCGACGTCGCGCGCCGACTCGCCGCCTCCGACGTGTTTCTGCTCGTGAGCAACTGGGAAGGCTTCCCGCGGAGCATCCTCGAAGCAATGCGCGAGGGGCTTCCCGTGATCGCCTCGGACGTGGGAGGCTGCAACGAATCCGTCGTCGACGGGGAGACGGGCTTCCTCGTTCCCAAGGGGGACGCGGAGGCGCTGCGGAAGCGGCTCCGGGAGCTCGTCGAATCCGAGGACCTGCGGCGAAGGCTCGGCGACGCGGGAAAAAGACGATTCAAGGAGAACTTCACCTTCGAGAGCATGTACCGGAAGACCCTCGCGGTGTACCGCGAGATTCTCGGCAGGGAAGACGTTTGAAGATCGGTTCCTCCGCTCAGCCCTCCGGGTTCCGCCCTGCCTTCGCGAGACGCTCGACCTTGCGTACGAGCTTCGTCACCGAATAGGCGCAGCCTGCGCCGTAGAAGGCCGCATAAAAAAGCACGATCCAGGGCAGGGTCCCGGTCAGCGTTCCGACGAACGTCGCGGGGATGAGAAACCCGGTGACTCCGAGATTCTCGCTCAGACGCTTCTCGCCCGCGATCTCGGACGAGGCTCCGCCGCCCGCGACGTTCTTGTAACCCTGGTACGCGAGGCGCATGAACAGGTTCGCGACCGCCGCGAGTCCCCCGACCGCGGCCCAGCCTCCCTCGGGGAGGGGGATCGCGAGCGTTTCCAAGCCCGGAAGCTCTCCGGGAGCCAGGTACTGAGCGGCGATGCCGGAACCGAGCAGGACCGAAGCATAGGCCGCGTATCCGCCCAAGGCGTCGGCCCAGGCGCCCCAGGGTCCCGTCGTCTTCGTCACCCTCGCCACGTTTCCGTCTGCGCAGTCGAGGATCGCGAACAGGTTCAGGACGGCGGCTCCGGCCGCGATCCAGGCGAAATCGCCCGACGCCATGAGAATCCCTCCGAGGATCGCGATCAGGCCCGAGGAGTAGGAGACCGCGTTCGCCGAAATCCCGAACCTGAGGAACAGCCATGCCGTCGGGATCGAAACCGGCCTGAGAACCCACCGCGTCCAATAGGAATCGGACCGGTTCTTCTCCGGCGGAAGCGAGGCACGGATGTCGCGCAGCGTATATTGTTTCACCATCTTATTCGTCCTTGCTCGAATAACAATTCAAACGTTAGCCAATAATACTGTCGCATGTATCTTCCTCGATATATCGAATCTACTCTCCTTGAAGCGGCAACCCAGTTCCCCTTCGTGGCGGTCCTCGGTGCGCGTCAAGCGGGAAAATCCACCCTGCTGAAAGAGCTTCGTTCGAAACGGCGATGCGCCTGGAATTCCAGGCCGTCATCGATATTTATCCCTGAAGAACTGCTTTTCTCGGAGCCCCCACTCAGGCCGGGCCGCTGAGACGAATTCACGAGGACATCTACCGGATTCCTTGGGAAAAGGCTCAACGGCCTTCGATCTCGGCGACGATTCTTTCGAACCGTTCCCCGATCCCCCCCAGCTGGTCCCTGTAGGTCTCGAATGCGTTCCGGACGATCCGCTTCCGGCCGGCATCGTCGGCGAGCCAACGCTCACCCGTCTCGACGAGGTCGTCCGCGTCCCATGAGAAGGGGACGTAGGTCTCTCCGGGGACGAAGACGTCCGGCCAGGTTTCGAGATGGGACATGTCCGGCTTGAGGAGAAGGGCCCCGTTCCTCACCGCCTCGAAGTCGCGGAAACAGAGCTCCCCCCATCCGAAGGGCGAGAGGATGATCTTCGAACGGCGGATCTCCTCGTTGTATCGATTCTGGGGTACCTCGCCGGTGAGGAAGCGCGGATTTCCGCTTATCTTCTCCAATATGAGCTTTCGATGGTAAGCGATGGAGGGCTGGGAAACGAGGCCGAGCCGGGCATGGATGTCGTGGGAACCCGAGTTCGCCTTCAGGGCGGCTTCGGAGAGGTTCTCCGCGTGGTAGAAGGGCTTCACGATGCGGAGGCCCAGCGACCTCGCGAGGGCTACGGCGGTCCGCTGCCGGAAGGTCGTCTTGGGAAAATCTCCGATCCCTATGTTCCAGGAAAGGCGTAGCTTCGCGAGCTGGGAAGGATCGTCCGCGATCGCCCTCGCCTTCTCCTTCGGGTCGGTCACGCCGTACTTCCCGTGGTAGTAGTCGGAAAAGAGCTCCTTGCCGTAGAGCCTGCGGGAGTAGAGGGTTTTGTCCTTGAACAGGGCCTTCTGGTAGAAGAGGTCCACGTAGGGAAGCACCTCGAGGCGCGGAATCCCTCCGCCCGCGTCGTCGTGGAAGAAGGCGATGCGTTCGTACTTCGCCCGGAGCCTCTTCATGAGATCGAGGTCGACCACGTCTGGCTTGATGAACCACCTCACCATGACGAGGATCCGGTTCCGGTCCTTCGTCAGGCAGTAGTCGACCGAATTCGTGAAACGGAAGTCCCCCGTCCTGGCGGAAAAGAGGAAGGGCTTCAGCGTATGGAAACAGGCTATCCTGTCGTAGAGTGCGAGGACCGTTATCTTTCCCATGTTTCGGCTGCTCCGTGATCGAATCCCGTCCGGCTTGCGGATCGGGAAGTTTCATTATACCATGTGGCCCATGCCGATGAAAGAAGACCGGCCCGTCGTAGGGGTTTTCACCAAACAGCTCGACAACTGGACGAGCGGAAGCGGACACCATCTCAACGAGATCATGAAGCGCGTCGTCGCCATGAACGACAGGTTCCGCTTCGTCTTCATCCACTACAAGCCGAGCGGGAACCCCGTCTACCGCGAGGTGGAGGAACTCATAATACCGCGGAATCCTCTCGCCGCGACGCTCGCTCTTGCGAAGAGGAAATTCGACGTCCTCCACCACACTCCGCTCACGTTCTTTTCGCCGGTCTGGGGCCTTCCTGCGAAACGCATGGCGACCATCCACGGCGCGGAACAGCTCCTCGTGCCGCGGTTCTACGGCGCGGCGGAGATGGCCCACGAGCGCTGGCTGGTGCCGGTCTACGCACGCCGCATGGACCACATCGTCACCGTGTCGGAGACGAGCAAGAGGTTCTTCGTCGAACGCTACCGAGTGTCCCCGGAAAGGATAACGGTCTGCTACAACGGCGTCGGGCCGGGCTACCGCCGCCTCGACCGGGCCGCGCTCACCGCGCCCGAGCGTTTCGGAACCGGCGACAAATTCGTCTTCCACCTGAGCCGGCTGTCCGAACGCAAGAATCCCTGGACCCTGCTCAAGGCCTATGCGAGATTCGTCGCCGCGGAGCCCGGGAACCGCGAGTACAGGCTCGTCATCGGGGGCAAGGGATGGGACGATCCCCGCGTTACCGCCTTCATCGAAAAGGCCGGGATCGGGGGCCTGGTCGTCCGCACCGGCTTCCTCGACGAGAAAGATTCCGTGGAGCTCCTCAACGCGGCCGCCGTCTTCGTATTCCCCTCGCTCGCCGAGGGCTTCGGCATGCCGAACGTGGAGGCGATGGCCTGCGGCTGCCCGGTCATAACCTCGAACGTGTTCGCGATTCCCGAGGTCGTCGGCGACGCCGCCCTGGTCCTCGCAGATCCCGCGAGCGACGCCGAGCTCGCCGCGGCCATCGGCAGGGTCATCGGAGACGAAGCCTTGAGGTCGCGGCTCGTCGAGGCGGGCCTGAAGCGTCTTCCTCTCTTCGACTGGGACGCGAGCGCCCGGAAAGTGTACGGGGTGTACGAAAAACTGACCGGCGCCGGGCGCGGATGACCGCACGGGCTCCGTTTCCGGGCGCGCGGCGGCCAGGGAGTCTCGCATCGGCCGCTAACGCGGAACGAGGATCCTGAACGCTTCGTTCTCCCAGACCTGACGGTATCCCCTCTCACGGAAAAATTCCTCGAGCATCGCCCGGTCCTTGATCGCGGTTTCCGTCGAGCTCACCCCGCCGCTCTTCGGCCAATTGCCGTTTCTCGTCTGGATCTTGGCGAGGATCGCGGGAGGAAGCTTCCCTCCGGCGGCCGAGGCTTTCTTCAGATTCCGTTCGAATTCCGAAGGCAGATAGAGGATCGGCCACGAGTTGCGGAGATAGGGCCGGGTGCGCGTCAGGTAATGGATCATGGGAATGCTTTCGAACGCGATGAGCTCGTCCCCCGGTTCGACGTAGGTCTCAAGCGCCCGGAGCGCCTCCGTGACGACCCGCGCCCGGTCCTCGGTCGTGAATACTACCCGGAGCAGGGGATGGTCGACCGCGTGCGTCATGTCCCGCCTGAGAGCCCAATCCCGATAGGAACCTCGATACAGGAACGGCAGGGAAAAAGCGGCGTAGAGCGCGACGATGAGGATGAAGACGCCCCGCCTGCCCTCAAGGGTAGACGCAAAGCTCCGGTCCGCGGAGGCCGCCGGGCCCTCGATACGGAAGATCGCCCGGACGTCGGGCCCTTCGAGCCAGAATTTCGCCGCCAGGGGAAGCCCGAAGAGGAGGCCGTAGGCTCCGACCTTCATGCCGGTGTCGGAGCCGACCGAAAGCACCATGAGGAGGATCACGGCGCAGGCGGCGCCGCATTTCGTGAAACCTCCGTCCGTATCGGGAAGGAGCAGGACGACCAGGGCGGTCAGGTAGACGAGTCCCGTCATGAAGTAGACGACGGGCATGGCCTCGCTCCAGAGATGGGTCCAGGAGACCGCGGCCGCGGCCGCCGCGAGGACGACGAGTCCCGCAGCGACGGCCCGCCGCCCGCCGAGCCGCCCGAGCGCGGCCCGATAGAGACCGAGACAGGCGAGACCGGCCAGGGCGGCGGCGACTGCCCGTCCGTGGTCCACGAAGAATTTCTTCTCGATCGTGTTCGAACCGTAGTGCGAGAGTTCCTCCTTCGATCCCGAAAAGAGTTCGCGGATCGAGACGAAGTACAGGTCCAGGTGTCCCAGGGCCTTCATAGCGAGGAGGGCGAGGAGGGCGGCGGCGGCGAAGCCGCCTGAGAAGACAGCGAGGTCCCGCGCGGCCGCCCTGAGCGTCTTGCCGCGGAGGAAATCCGCGAGCACCACGACGGTGACGAACAGGACGGCCAGCAGGTTCGGGAAGCGGGCGAAGGCGGCGAGGCAGAACGCGGCGCCCGACGCGGCGAGCCCGACCGGGTTTCCGCTTCGGACCCAGCCGAGGAGGAGGAAGGCGCCGAGCACGAGAAGCAGGGCGCTCACGTTGTTGTAGTGGATCGTGGTGATCTTGCTCGGGAAATGGAAGACCATCCCCATGAGCAGGGCGGGAAAAAGATGGCGGGGCTTCACCGTGTCGCGGTAAACGAGGAAGACGAGGAAGGCCGTGAGCCAGAAAATGAGGACGCCCGCGAACCGGAACGAGAGGAGCCCCCCCGCGCCGAATACGGCGTTCCACGAGCCTCCGACGAGGTTCGTGAACCAGAGATGAAACCAATAAGAAACGCTTTCGGGAGCGGAGAAGAAATTCTGATAATTCGAGAGCACCCAGCCCGTGTCCGTGAAGTCCAGCCCCTGGAACATGAGCGCGAGGGGGAGCGCGAAAAGAATGACGGCCGAGACCGCGACGAAGGCCTTTTCGGAAACGATCCGCATCACGTATTACCTTTCCCGAAAACGAGGAATTTCTGGGCGACGAAGGATGCGGCCACGGATGCGGCGAGGGCGAAGAACTGGCCCGCGTATTCGTTCATGCCGAATCTTTCCACGAAAAGAACGAGAAGAACGAAGTTGAGGCCGAGGACCGCGGCGTAGGAGCCGATCATGGAAGCGAGCATCCTGGCTGTCACCCTGCCCCCGTGCCTGAAGGTATAGCGCCGGTTCATGAGGAAGCTGAAGGTCGTGCCGAAGCAGTACTCGAGGAAGAGCGCCAGCCGATAATCGATCCCCAGCGCCACGAGCAGGGAATAGATCCCGTAGGTGATCGCCGTATTCAGGACGCCGACGATGTGGAAGGCGACGAGTTCCCTCAGAAATGCCTTTTTTTCACCACCCACTGGGGAGTACCGTTCCTGTCGAGATAGTGTTTTCCGATGTATTCCCCCACGATGCCGAGCGACACCATCTGGACGCTCGCCGTGAAGAGGATGATGACCGCGAGGGAAGCCCAGCCGCTCGGGGCGCTTCCCGGATCGACCAGCTTGTCGACGAGAAAATACAGACCCAGGCCCACGCAGACCAGGCCGGTGAGGAGCCCGGCGAAGGTCACGACCCGGAGCGGCTTGATGGAGAAGTTGATGAACATACTGAGCCAGAGATTGACGAGCTTCGCGAGCGTATAGCCCGACTTTCCCTCCTGCCTGGCCGAATGCTCGACGTAGACCGAGGAGATGTTGTTCGTCACGCGCAGCAGGAGGCCGTCGATGTAGGGGAAGGGACCCTTGTACTTGACGATCTCGTCGATCACGTCCCTGCGGACGAGCTTGAAGCTGCAAAGGTAGAGGTTCTTCGGCTTGCCGAGGAGCCAGGTGGCCATCCTGTCGTTCATTCTGCTGCCGAGGTTCCTGAAGAAATGGTGCTTCTTCTTGCGGTACTTCGCGTACACGACGTCGTAGCCCTTTTCGGCCTCGACGACGAGCTTGCGGATCTCCTCCGGCGGGTTCTGGAAGTCGTCGTCGATGATGGCTGCGAAATCACCCGTCGCGTGGTTCAGGGCGCACATGACCGCGTTGTGCTCGCTGAAGTTGCGCCGGAGGCAGATGTAGCGGACGTCGTCGCTCTCCGCGGCGATGCGCGCGCAGACCTCGTCGCTCTCGTCCCTGCTTCCGTCGTTCACCAGGACGAACTCGAGCTCGCAGTCGCCGAGTTCCCTCCTCGTCTTATCGACGAGCGGGCCTATGGTCTTCGCCCCGTTGTAGACGGGGATGCAAACCGACAGTTTCATGCCAGCCCCTCCGCTATTCAGAACGAGTTGAGCGCCTCGACCACCCTTTCGACGTCCCGCTCGGTGTGGCAGTAGGAGATCGGGAGACTCAGGGTCGTGCGATGGATCTCCTCCGAGATGGGGCAGCCGAAGTGATCGAGGATGCCCTTCATGGCGACCTGCCTGTTCGGCGAAACCGGGTAGTGGATGTCTGCCTTCACCTCGTGCTTGAGGAGATGCTCCCTGAGCGCGTCCCGCTTCTCGTGGCGGACGTTGAAGATGTGATAGACGTCGAAAAAGTCCTCGTGGACGACGGGTTTCACGAAGTCGCACTTGATTCCCGCGAGATAGACCTGCGCGAGCCTTCGCTTGTGCGAGTTGATCTCGTCGAGCTTTCGGAGCTTCACGCGGAGAAAGGCGGCCTGGACCTCGTCCAGTCGGGAATTGTAGCCCACGAGCTCGTTGTAGTACTTGACCCGGGAGCCGTAGTTCCTGAGGGTCCTGATCTCGGCGGCGAAGGACTCGTCGTCGGTCGTGATCGCCCCCGCGTCGCCGAGGGCTCCGAGGTTCTTCGTCGGATAGAAGCTGAAGGCGCCGATGTCTCCGAAGGTCCCGGTCGTCTTCCCTCGGTATTTCGCCCCGTGGGACTGCGCGCAGTCCTCCACGAGCCTGAGACCCCGCTTCGCGCAGATCTTCAAGATGGGGTCCATGTCGCAGGGCTTTCCGTAGAGGTGCACGATGAGGAGGGCTTTCGTCCTCGGCGTTATCTTCTCCTCGATCTTCGCGGGATCGATGTTGTAGGTCGCGAGGTCCGGTTCCACGAGCACGGGCACGAGGCCGTTCTGGACGATCGCGAGGATGGTCGCTATGTAGGTGTTCGACGGAACGAGGACCTCGCTTCCCTCCTCGAGATGGAGGGCCTTGAGCGCCAGGATGAGGGCGTCCAGTCCGGAGGCGACGCCGACGCAGAACTTCGAGCCGACGTACGAAGCGAATTCCTTCTCGAAGGCCCCGACGTTCGATCCGAGGATGAACCAGCCCGATTCGAGGACGCCCGATAGCGCCTTCTGGTATTCTTCGAAGAAGGGGCGGTTCAGTTCCTTGAGGCTTTCGTATTCGATCATGATTATTTGTTCCTTCCGTCGGCGAGCCACCAGGGATTCTTCCTCGCCCATTCGACGATGCGGCCGACGCCCTCCTCGAGCTGGATCTCCGCCTTCCATCCGAGGAGGCGGGCCGCCTTCTCGACCTTGGGTATCCTGCGAGGTATGTCCTCGTACCGGTCGCCGTATTCCTTCTTCGTGTCGAACTTCATGTAGCCCGCTTTGCTTCCCGTGACGCGGAGGACCGTCTCTACGACATCCTTCATGGTCACCTCGACCGAGTTGCCGAGGTTGAAGGCTTCGCCGACCGCCTTGGGGTTCGTAGCGACCTCGAGGAGGCCGCGCACGATGTCGCCGACGTAGGTGAAGCAACGAGTCATGCTGCCGTCGTCGTAGAGCAGGGGCTGCTCGTTCCGGAGGGCCTTGTACACGCTCTGGGACACGACGAAGAAGGAGTTCTGCCGGGGGCCGTAGGCGTTGAAGAATCGCACGATCGAGAACGGGAGGCCGCACTGGCGGTTCACGCCGTAGAGCATGTGCTCGCACACGGCCTTGCTGCTCGAGTAGCTCCACCGGTCCACGGAGGTCGGGCCGAGGACGCGGTCGCCTGCCTCGTCCCAGGGCACCGCGGGATTCTTGCCGTAGATCTCGCTCGTGCTGGAGAAGATCACCTTCGTCCCGTGCTCGCGGGCTATCTCGATGAGCTGCTTGGTCCCTATCACGCTTATGTCGATGAGCCTGAGCGGGTCCGCGATGTAGTTCTTGATGCCCACGATCGAGGCGAGGTGGTAGACCGCGGCGGCGTCGGGCCGCCAGAATTTCGCGACGGCGGCCTTGTCGCGGATGTCGCCCTCGGTATAGCGGAGGCCGGGGTGATTCCTCACTTCCCGGAGGTTGTCCGCCTTTTCCAGGGGAGCGAGGTCGAAGACGTGGACCTCGTTCCCGTTCTCGAGCAGTTTTTCGATGAGGTGGCTCCCGATGAAACCGGAGCCTCCGGTGACCAATACGACGGAGTTCTTCATCGTCCGACTCCTTTATACCGCAGGCCCAGGGCCTTCATCGCCGCGATCTTCTTCCTGTCGAAGAACATGCGGCCGTCGAAGACGAGGGCGCCCGGCTTGAGCAGCTCCGCCATCCTCTCGACCGGTATGTCGTGGAATTCCCTGTGGCCCGCGAGAAAGGCCGCGCAGTCCGCGCCGCGGAGCGTCTCCTCGCAGTCTTTCGAGACGGGCATCTTCGTCACGAGGGCGGCGTCGTGGGGGCCGACCCAGGGATCGCAGATGGAGACCGCGTAGCCCAATCCGACGAGTTCGTCGATGACCGGTTTCGTGGGCGTGTACCTGCAGTCCCCCGTGTTGTTCTTGAACGCGATTCCGAGTACCGCGACCTTCTTCTTCGACCTGTCGGTTCCGTCTCCGCGGAGCAGGCCGTCGATGAGAGACGTGGAATAGGCCGGCATGCCGTCGTTCACGTTCCGCGATATCTGCGGAATGATGAGGTCGACGCCGTTCTTCTTCCCGATGCTGTGGACGAACCAGGGGTCCTTCGTGAGGCAGTAGCCGCCGACTCCTACCGAAGGGATGAGGATGTTCACGTTGTGGCTGCCCTTCGGCAGGGTGTTCGCCGCCCTGATCACGTCGAGGACGTCGATGCCGAGCCTGTCCGCGAGCTTCGCGAGTTCCCCGGCGAGGGCGATGTTGAGGTCGATCCACAGGTTGTCCGCGAGCTTCACCATCTCCGCGCTCTTCGCGTCCCCGACCTCGATCACCTCGACGCCGAGCGCGGCCCTCCAGAAATCGGCCGCCGCCTTCGTGCTCCGCTCGTCGATTCCGCCGACCACGACGGGAATCGACGTGAACTCCTTGATGGCGTGCCCCTCGGCGAGGCGCTCGGGACAGAAGGCGATGAGCACGTCCGCGGCCCTTTTCAGGATGGGCGCGACGACGCCGGACGTGGTGTTCGGCGGAACCGTGCTCTTGAGCACCACGAGCGTCCCGTCCTTCACGTAGGGGGCGATCGACTCGGCCGCCGAGGTTATCTGCGCGAGGTCGGGATCGAACGTATCCGAGAGCGGAGTCCCCACGGTGATGACGAACGCTTCGCATCCGGCGGTCCTGGAGGGATCCGAACCGACGTCGAGCCTGCCGGCCGCGACGTTCTTCGCGACCAGATCTTCGAGCCCCGGCTCGTTGAAGGGGCTCTTCCCCTTCGCGACGGCGTCGATGATCCGCCTGTCCCTCTCGACGCCGACGACGTGGTAACCCCGGTCGGCGAGTACGGTTCCGATGACGGAACCAATGTAGCCGAAGCCGACTACGGCTATGCGTTTCGCTTCATTCATGGCCCGTTTCCTTCTTGAACGCGGCGTAATCGGATATGTACTCTCCGGCGTCATAGATCCTGTCGCTGATGCCCATGAGGACGCAGTTAGGGGAAAAATCGTACATTTCCTTCCAGGTCATGGGCTCGCAGAACAGACCAGCGTTGTTCTTCGTGAGATCGAAGACCTCGCGCACGACTCCGTCGTCCACCGCTATCTTGCACGTCCCCGCCACGGGAACGAATATGATCGTGGAATTCCGGTTCGCGTGCTTCGCCCGGACCGTATCCCGTTCCATGCCGTCCATATAGAATATCCGTTTGATCTCGAAGGGGACGCTCGATCCTCCTTCGATCGCGACGAGACCTCCCCGGGAATCGCCGTGCTTCTTCCATTCGATTATTTTAGCCTTCTTCATGGTTTACCTTGAACAACAATTGCTCGATTCGAGAGATACTGTCACAGAAGAGAATTTTTCTCAACGGGTCCATACGGGCGGGTCCCGGCGGGAGCCGTCCTGTCGGGCGTCTTCGCCGGAAAGGGCCGCGAGCATCGCCTTCTCGAACTCGCCCGGCCAATCGAAGAGGAAGTCCTTCTTCCTTTCAGCGCACAGCCGTTTGACGCGAGCGTACGCTTCCCGATTCTCCACGAGCCCCCGAATTTTCTCGGCCAGCGCGGCGGAATCGCCGGGAGGGAACAGGAGTTCCTCGTGCACGAGCATGTCCGGGATGCCGCCGGTCCTCGAGGCGACGACCGGCGTGCCGACGTGAAGCGCCTCGAGCACGACGTTCGGATAGCTGTCGAAGAGCGATGGAACTACGACGAGGTCCGCCTCAGCCAGGAAGGGAAAGGGGTCCTTCCGACGGCCGAGCAGGCGGACGCTTCCGTCGGAAAAGTCGCGCCCTACCCGCCTGCCGACCTCCTGCTCCAGCTCGCCGAAACCGATGACGTCCAGCGTGAAAGAGAATCCCGATTTCTTCAGGGAAGCCGCCGCGTCGAGCAGGTAGAGGATGCCCTTCCGCTCGTTCAGGCTCCCGACGAACAGGAGCCTCCTCGCCTCGACGCTCATGTTCCGGTCGGCGGTTTCCGCCCTGAATCTCGGCTCGCCGATGTTGCCTCGGATCACCGTGGTCGAAGTCTTCGGCGTCCCGCGGCGCGAGAGGAAGCTCGCCCTGTCGTGCTCGCTCTGGAAGACCGTGAGCAGGGCCCGGGACGCGACCAGCCGCTCGAACAGCCGATACTTGAGGGCGGCGAGCCGGATGGACATGCGCTTCCTCCATCTGCCCGCGTTTTCCACGAAGGATATGGCGCACTCTTCCACGCCGTTGCTCCGGTAGGCGAACACCAGGGCGCCGGAAAGAAGATTCGCGAGGTACATGCCGGCGAGCAGATGGGTCTCGCCGAAGACGACGACGCAATCGCAGGCCGAGATCGAAGCCCTGAAGAGATTCGCGTTCTCGAACAGCAGGACGAGGCCCAGCAGGGAGTAGGGCAGGAAACGCTTCTTCGGATAGACGAGATCGAAGACGCGGACAGCCTCCGGCCGCTCCGGGAGCCTGCCGTTCTTCAGGAAAAAGACCTCGTGTCCCTTCCTCCCCAGGCCTTCGGCGAGTTCGAGGTACCTCTTGTGGCCTCCGGTCCTGATCTCGGGATTGAGAAAAACGAAAACGAGCCTCATCGATCACTCGTCCCGGAGGATCTCTTCGACCAGCCGGTCCTTTTCCTGCGCATGAATCCCGTCGATTTCCCGTATCCGCTTCTCGCCCTTCGCGATGCAGGCGGCGCGCACATCGGGTTCCTCGATCATCTCCCGAATGCGATAGGCTATTTCCTGCAGGCTGTACGGATTCACGTAGAGGACGGCGTCGCCGCAGACCTCCGGTATCGAGGTGACGCCGGCGGCGATGACCGGCGTGCCCTGTCTCATCGCTTCGAGAGGCGGATAGCCGAAGCCCTCGCTTATCGAAGGAAAGAGGAAACAGAAGGCTTCGGCATAGAGAGCGACGAGTTCTTCCTCCGTCACGTAGGGAATGAACTCACATTTTTCATAACCGGCCGGAAACAGCTTTCTGATTCTCGAGACCTGATCCCGGCGGAAGCCGACGCAGAGTATTTTCAGATCCGTGCCGTCCAGCGCCTTCCATCTATCTACCGCGGCGATGACGCGGAGCGCGTTCTTCCCAGGACGGTTGCAGGCGAGCATCAGGAAGAAGCCTTTTTTCTGGAGCGAATACTTTCCGAGGATTTCGCTTTTACGCCCTTCGGTCACGATTTCAGGCGTCTTCTCGATGGGATAGAACACGACGATCCGATTCCCTGCAGCCTCCGGGAATTCGGTGAGGAAGCGGTATTTGCTGTGAAGGGAGTCGGTGATGATCCGCCCCCTCATCAGACGGAGGAATTTCCCCACGTTCTTCCGGACCCCGGAGAGTCGTCGTTCCTCGAAAAAGTGGAGCAGGAGAAGCCTCGCCCTCTTCAGGGCGTTCGGCTGGTAGTTCCGGTGGAACCAATCGTATCTCACGTCGAGATCGCGGACATCGTGCAGGGTGGCGAAAATGGGAGTCTCGGGGGCTTTCTTCAGCCCGTCCATGAGGTAGTTCGGCAGGGGAGAATAGAACCGGTCCCAGCCGCCGCTCGAAAGAGCGTTAACGACGTCCCCGGTATTCCTGCAGTCCACGCGTACGACGCCCCGCTCCGTCAGCAGGGCGTCCAGCTTTTTCGGGATCTCCTTATCCGGATGCAGAAGGACGGTCACCTTCACGTCTCCGGACCCGACCCTATCGGACTGCATCAGGGCTTCGAAGAGCGTCTGCCCGTATACGCCGCCTCCGTGGACCGCGCTCTTGCTCGGCTGGGTGCAATAGAGATCGTACAGAAGCCTCATGCCTTATTTTCCTTTTCCGCGACCGCGAAGATCGAAAGATGATGCTTTGCCGGCAGCAACCGATTCGCCTTCGAAAGGAATTTCGCGATGCCGGTCGGAACATGCAGCGACCTGAGAAACAGATACAGAGGATTGATCGGCAGGATCCTCTTCATGAACACCACCCGAAGTCCGTGCCTGCCGAGCGTCTCGGCGAGCGAGCCTTCGGAGAAGAAATTCACATGCGAGGTGTCGACGTAATGATGATAGGCGAGGCCGGCCCTCCTCATGTCGTAGGAGTCCTCCGCGTTCGGGACCGACAGGATCAGCCGCTTCCTCACGATCTTGACAAGGTTTCCCAGAAAGAGGTCCACGTCCCGGATATGCTCGAGCACTTCGAAAAGAAGAGCCGTGTCGAATTCCCCCTCCTTGAAGGGAAACTCATTCTCCCGCATGACGCTGAAACGTTTCCCGAACGATTCGTCGTCCTTCCTCCACGCCTCGGAAAAATCGAGCACGTCCGTGCCGTAGGCGTCGTAACCCAAGGCGCAGAGTTTCTTCACGTACGCTCCTCGTGCACAGCCCACGTCGAGTATCCTTCCCTCCACCCGGTCTTTCAGCAATTTCCACCGAACGCTGTTCACCTCGCCGTGACTCTCCCGGACGTTCTTCTTCAGATTGTCTATGAGTTCGTTTTCGGATGTCTGCATATCATTTTCCTTTAAATCTCCAAAGAAAATGCCACTTCCTCCCCTTCATGACAAAAAAGGCGAAAAGCAACTCCGCGTGTTTCACGAAATAGATCAATTTCAGAAGAAAAGCGGATTTCTTTTTCAGTTTCGAAAAATAAATGATCGCGCTCTGGTCGCTCAAGGCCTTCCGGTAAAAGCGAACGAGGGCGGCCCTGCGGCTCGTACTGGAAGTCTTGGAGCTGCCGCATCTTTCATGAATGATGACGGGGCCTTCGATTATGATCCGCTTGTAGCCCTTGTTTTTCATTCGAAGCTGAAGTTCGGTCTCCTCGTAGTAAATGAAGAAGGATGGATCGAAACCCCTGAATTCGTCGAAGACCTCCTTCTTCATGAAAAGGTCCGCTCCGGTGACATAATCGACGTATTTTCTATATCGCTGATTTCTCGTTTCGGCGCCCGACTGCGATTTTCGCGGAGCCCTCTTCCCGATCAGGAAGGCGCGAATCAACCGAATTTTGTCCTTGACCAGAGACTGCAGCATATTCTTGATGGCATCGGAAATCCGAGGAAATTCGCCGTAGGAAGTGACGGATCTGCCGCAATCGTCGTGCAGCATAGTCCCCAACACACCGATTTTTTCATGGCCGTTGTTTTCTATATAGGTCTTGAAGATCTGCGCCGCATCGTTGACGAGGAGCGTGTCGCTGTTGAGAAAGAATAAATATTCGGCATCGGCGTGTTTGGCGGCCAGATTGTTGGCGTTGCCGAATCCCACGTTCTTCGGACTCTCTATGAGTTTGACGCGGGGAAACGATTCCTTGACCATCGAGGCCGATCCGTCCGACGAGGCGTTGTCGACGACGAGGACGTCGAAGGAAGGTCCCTTGGTGAATCGATAAATCGATTCCAGACAATCCCTCAACACTTCCCGCGTATTGTAATTGACGATTATAAACGCAACATCTTTTTTCATATTCGGTTTTATTTCGGACTTTTCACGATATTTTTTCTGACCATCGCCAGAATGCCGTATTTGACGGACTTGTAACGAGCCTTGAGCCGCCTGGGGAGTTCCTGATGCCACTTGCCCTGGCGCCATACCTCGTTTTTCACCGCCTTCAATTCTTCATATACCTTGGAGGCATCATCGAGGAAAGGATAATAGTAAATGGTGGTGAAAGGAAAGCTGCGAAGCCTGAACGGATCGAAAACGAGTTTATTTTTCAAAAGATTCAACAAATTGACTTCTTCGCCGGGGTCCCGATCCAGATCGTACAATTCCTCTGAATCGAAATACTTGTTGAAGATGTATTTGTATTTCCCCTTGATGATGCCCAGCCGTCTATGCGCTTGAAGATAATATTGCGTATCGGAAAAAACGTATTGCTGAGGCGTCACTTCGCCTTGGAGGACAATATCCGGGAATTGTCTGTGGCTGGTGGGAAAGTCGATCTTCGGAAGATTCATGATCCGAGGGGAGATGAAGGGGACGCGAATCGCCGCATCGTATACGTGGAAGCCGTATCCGGGAATTCCCTTTCCCAGCTTCATTTGGGCATGGTCGGCGGAAATGTAAATGCCGTCATCGCCGAATTTTTTCCGGAGGAACCCGACGAAACGATCCGTCTCTTCCACGTCGCTTTCCCAGGAAACGAATCCCGTCAACACTGCCGGAAGGTGAATCCACAAGAAAAGCTTCGAACCGGTCAAGGCGTCGATTTCTTTTTCCATGTCCGCGGGGGCGTTTCCGACGTTGTGAAAAACCGCTTTTTCGCCGTAACACTTCGAGTAAGGATAGGTCGAGCCGTAATCGTCCTCCGTCCAGAAAACGTGGGTCGAGTAACCTTGCTTCTCAAGAACGTCGAACACCGTCTCTTTCTGGGTGAATTTCTCCACTTCCGAATAATAACGCCTTTCCAGCTCATGGGCGTTCAGGCCGGAAAACATGCACGTGACCGCCATGGATGTGGATGGGGCGTTGGTGTAGTGCCGAGAAAAAACCGTCCCCTTCTCGGCAAGGGCGGTTATGTTCGGCGTTTTCCAGTAGGTGTTTCCGTAGACGGGAAGATAATCGCAACGCATCGCGTCCTTCGTCACCAAGACAATCACATCTTGCAGCATGATATCACCGTTGATCAGTTTTCCAACGCAGTCCAATCTGGAACGACAGATTGTATTTGTTGTCGCCGGTCCAGTTGTGGTTGAACGTATAGGATAGCGTATGTTTGAAATAAACGTCGAAGAAATTCGCGGAAGTCAGACTGACAAAAGTTTCCATATTGCACTGAAGATAGTAGTGTCGATAGTAGTAACTGTCGGCGACCGCGAACGAATAGAAAAAGTCGTTATCGTAGGCTATCCGTTCGAATCCCAACCCGACCTCCCCCCAGGAGGAACGATAGCGCAGTCCGAGATACTGGGAGTTCGATCCCGTTCCTATGGCTGCTCCGAGCACCTGACCGTCGTTCGTGTAACCGCCGGGGATGACGTAGTGCCTGTACCAGGGGCCGGTCGGACGGATGTTCGTCCCTCTGGTATTCCCGAAGTCCGCCATCTCCATGTTGAGGATCAATCTCCCGTCGTCCAGAGCGAAGCTTTTCGTCAAACCGGCGACGTAAGCCTGAGAATGATCGGGTTGCATCAAGAAATCCTGGATGTCCATGGAATGATCGTTCCGGGCCCATTCGAGATAGAGGTCGAGGCCCGCATCCTTGAATACCCAGTCGAAGGTGAGGGAGAGGACCTGATCGACGTCGTCGTCTCCGGTCGCCGAGTCGAAGGAACGACGGAACTGCTTGAAAAGGCCGTCGGAAAAGAACTGGAAGAACTTGAATCCGTTCATCGTGTTCCACGGCGAGAGAAAATACCGGTTGAAGCCGAGGGTGAGCCCGGGAACGAAACTCGGCGAATACGCGATCGTTCCGCCGGTGTAGAGCTTGAAGTCGTTCGACGAATCATCGTCGAAGTAATCGGACTCCCGGAGCCGGCCCCAGAGGAAGCGGAACTCGAAGGAACCGATTCCCGTGGCCAGCGGGACCTGGGTTCCGATGTCGAAATGGGGAAAACCGTCGGCGTTCGTGCTCAAGATCGCGGCGTTCCGAATGCCCGGCCCGATCCAGATGTTCTCCGTGGAAAAACCCGCGATGAAACCCTTCCAGACGAGCCTGACGTTCGTCTGCCCCCACGACCAGTCCCGGTAGGGACCGCCGCCGAAACGCTGAGGCCGGTCCAAACCGAACCAGTAATCCTTCGTTTCGTCCGTGCCAGGTACGACGGCGAACCCGGTGTTCTGGGCGCCCCAAATTTCCGGTACAAAGGAAACGTACAGGACGTCCGAGCCGTATTCGAATCCCGCCGAAAGGCGTCCGTTCGCGCCCCTGCCCTGCCAGATGGCTCCGTCGTTTCCGCCGAGGGGATGGGCGGAGTTGAAGGAGGCGAAAATCTCCGGCTCGTAAAGCCTGAAGCCGTCTAGAGAATTTCCGCCGTTTCGGCTCGAAAAGGCTTGGAACACCGGAACGGCATCGGAGCCAGCCTCGGCTTTCGCGAGTTTTTCACCGGTCATTTCGAGCTGCCAGAAGGCCATATCCTGGGCTCCAAGAGAAAGGACCGAAAACAAGAAAAAGGGTATCAGCAGTATGTTCCTCATCCCTATCCCTTGGCCATCTGCCTGAAGTATTCATTGCGCTCGAAAAGCTCTTCGAACGTTCCGGAATCGACGATCCTTCCCTTCTCGAGGAGATGGATCGCATCGCACTCCTTCACCGTCGTGAGGCGATGCGCGATCATGACGAGAGTCTTCTTGTGCGCCATCGCCTGGATAGCCTCCATGATGACGTTTTCGGTCCTTCCGTCGAGCGCGCTCGTAGCCTCATCCAGGATGAGAACGGAAGGATCGTGATACAGGGCGCGGGCGATCCCGATCCTCTGCCTCTGACCGCCGCTCAGCCTGATGCCTCTCTCCCCTACGATCGTTGCATAGCCCTCGGGAAGGTCCTTCGTGATGAAGCCGTGGATGTTTGCCATGACGGCCGCCCGCTCGACCGCCGCGCGGTCTATCTCGCCTTCGGGGATCCCGAAGGCGATGTTCTTCATGATCGTGTCGTCGCTGAGATAGATCGTCTGGGGGACGTAGCCGAGGTTGTTCTGCCAGCTCCGGAGATTCTCCGGAGTCAGCGCCGTCCCGTCGATGTATATCGTTCCGCTTTCCGGCGAGAGCAGGCCGAGAATGATGTCGACGAGCGTCGTCTTCCCGCAGCCGGTCGCTCCCACGAATCCGACCGAGGTGTTGCAGCGAATCGTGATGTCGATGTCCTTCAACACCGGATCCGCCGTGTTCGGATAGGAGAAATTCATGGACTCGATCCTGATGGAGGACGCGAAAGGCATCTTCGCGGAATTCTCCTCGATCGACTTTTCCGGCTCGCCGACGTCGTAGAGATGGCGATGAAGCAGCTCGATGACGGAGATATGCGACTTGATCTTGACCGAACCGCGAAAGACGAACTGGAGGGACGGCATGAGCCTGTAGGCCGCGAAAGCGTAGAGCCCGACCAGAGGAACGATCTGCTGAAAGTCGCCCTTGAAGAGTATGAGGTACAGAATGATGAAGAGAATGCTGCAGAAGGCGACGGTCTCGAGGGCGTACTTCGGCAGGTCCGCGATTATGTCGCTCATCGTCGTGTGAAGAGCGAATTTCCTGGAAGGATCCTCGAAATTGTCGACGAACACGCGCTCCTTGCCCAGGAGCTTCACGTCCTTTATCCCTCCCATCGCCTCGGAAACGATCTTGTACCTGACGCCGTTGAGCTTGAGCCGCTCCCGTCCGATCCTCTCGAGCTTCTTCCTCGCGACCATGTAGATCGCGGCATAGATCGAACTGATGATGGTCGCCATGGAAACCGCAAGGAGCGGATCCACCGCGATGAGAAGCCCGATGATGAACAGGGAAATCACCGCCCTCGACAGCATTTCGAGACCGGGGATCAGCACGTTGTTGACGAGTGTCCAGACCTCGCTCAGGATGTTCTTCGCGAGGTCGGCGCTGTTCTGATTCAGGAAGAACAGGTAAGGCTGGTTCAGATACCGCCTCAGCAGGGCCTTGGAGATGAAATGCTGCCTGAACGCCGCGAAGCGTTTGATGGCGTAGTCTACGAGGGCTCGGGATCCGTTGCTCACGATCAGCAGAACTACGACTCCTATCCCGAAGGCGAAGAGAAAATCCACGGTATTTTCGAAACCGAAGTAGGCATAGACCCAGTGGAGGTATTTGTTCGTCCGGATGACGTCGGGATTGGAAGCGAGCGTGATGAAAGGCATGATCGATCCGATGCCGATCACCTCCCACATGCCCGTGAAGAGGATTCCGAAAAATACGAAGACGAGTTTCTTCCTGTCCTTCGGAGACAGGATCTCGATAAGCATCTTTAAGTATCTGATCACCTTGCCGAACTCCTCCGAATAACGCGCCGCGTTCCTCTACAGTCTCGGATAGATCCTTTCGCGCGCGCGGGCGAGATGGTTTTCGTCGTCGATTTCCGCCCACGCGAGGTCGTCGATGAGCCTGCAGGGGATGGGATAGGTTTTCGCCGTCTCGGTGAGACCCGCCTCGTACTCCACCTTGAGACTGCGGGCGAAGAGCCGTTCGGCGTTCACGCAGTATTCCCGATACAACCGGCCGGAAATCTTGCTTATCCCGACGAGTTCGCCCCCTATTTCGCCCCCGAGCGCGGAACGGTCCTTCGACATGGCTACGAGGCAGCCGTTCTTCGTTTCCACGTACACCTCGTCCCCGGAATCGGTGCGGCCGGAAAGGAGAATCACGTCCGGGGCCGCCTCGTCCAAGGCGACTCGAAGCGCCCTGGCCTCGTAGATGAGGTCCGATTCGAGGAGGAGGAAACCTTCCCCCGGCCGGAGCCACGAGCGGGCGACGAAGAGCGAATAGCCGCTCCCCGATTCCGCATACACGTCGTTCCGCACGGTTTCCACGAAGCCCGCGGAGCGCTCGGCCAGGGCGTCGTACATCTCCGAAAGATGCCCCGTGACGAGGACGACCCTCTCGATCCCCGCAGCCTTCAGTTTGTCCAGGGATTCCTCGATGATGGTCTTCCTTCCGATGCGGAGGAATCCTTTCGGCGCTTCCCGGCCCAACGCCTTGAGCCGCGTGCCCATGCCCGCGGCGAGAATCACGGCTGTCGTCGTCATTCGCTTCCTTTCAGCCATCGTTCATCGGCTTTTGTAATTCACGTCCAACCAGCGAGTGTACTCGCCGCTTCGGATTCTATCGGTCCACGGACGGTTGTTCAAATACCAATCGACGGTCCGGGAAAGCCCCTCGTCGAAGGTCACGCTCTGCCTCCACGATAGCTCTTTCTTTATCTTGTCGCAATTGATGGCGTACCGCCTGTCGTGTCCCGGCCTGTCCTTTACGTACGTGATGAGCCCTTCGTAATCCTCGAGCCTCTTCCCTGTCCGTTCCGCCATCAGTTCAGCGACCTTGCGGATGAGGCGGATATTCTCCCATTCGTTCTCCCCGCCTATGTTGTAGGATTCTCCTATCTTTCCGTTCTTCATGACCGTCCAGATCGCGGAGGCATGGTCCTCGACGTAAAGCCAATCCCGGATGTTTTTGCCGTCGCCGTAAACGGGGAGGGGTTTTCCTTCCAGCATGTTGAGGATCATGAGAGGAATCAGCTTTTCCGGAAACTGATAGGGTCCGTAGTTGTTCGAGCAGTTGCTGAGGGTGATCGGGAGGCCGTAACTATGGCAGAAGGCCCTCACCAGATGATCGCTTCCCGCCTTGCTCGCCGAGTAGGGATTCATGGGGTTGTACGGGGTGTTCTCGTAAAAAAATCCCTTGTCGTCGAGCGAACCGAAAACCTCGTCGGTGCTGACATGATGGAAAAGGGCTTCCTCCTTTCCTTTCCACAAATTTCTGATGATCGTCAGCAACACCGTGGTCCCGAACACGTTGGTCTGGACGAAGGCCTCGGGACCGTACAAGGAACGGTCGACGTGCGATTCCGCGGCGAAATGGACCACCGAATCGATATCGTAGGTCGTGAAGAGTTTTTCCATCCTCTCGCGATCGCAGATGTTCACATGTTCGAAGAAATAGCGTTTCCCGCCGAACTCTTCACGGATGTCGAAAAGCCTATCCATGTCCCCTGCGTAGGTGAGCATGTCGACGTTGACGATTCTTCCGGAAAAATCCGGTTGTTTCAGGAGACATCGAATGAAATTGGAGCCGATGAATCCGGCGCCGCCGGTCACGAGTGTGCTCTTAAACGATCTCATTCATGGTACCCGATTCCCCGGACGGCAACCGCCGTTCAGGTCTTGTACGTAGAGGCGGAGACTATCCTTCCAATCAGCGATCGTGACGCCGAACACCCTTTTCGTCTTGTCTTTGCTGAGCACGGAATACATGGGCCGTCGCACGGCGGAAGGATATTGGTCTGTCGTCAAAGGATTAATCCTGATCTTCCTCTTCAACAACCCCGCATCGAAAGCCTCTTCCTGAATTCTGGCCGCGAATTCGAACCAGGTAGTCGATCCCTCTCCGGAAAAATGGTAGATCCCGAAATCGACGGACTTCGAAGCCAGGATGCGGAGAAACATGGCTGCCAAGTCCTTGGTCCAGGTCGGGGTTCCGCGTTGATCGGCGACGACGCCGATCTCGTCACGTTCCGACATGAGTCGAAGCATGGTGTGGATGAAGTTGTTACCGTGCTTTCCGTAGAGCCAAGAGGTTCGCACGATGAAGTGCCGCCCGCATTCCCGCCTCACCGCTTCTTCCCCGCCGGCCTTCGATTTCCCGTAGACGCCGACCGGATTCACCGGGTCCGTCTCCTCGTACGGCCTGCTTCCCCTGCCGTCGAAAACGTAATCGGAGGAGACATGAATCAATCGGGCGCCAATCCGCTCGGCGAGCCTGGCCACGTTCCCGGCCCCCTTCGCGTTCACTCCTTCCGCGATGTCCTGTTCCTGCTCCGCCCTCTCCACGGCGGTATAGGCGGCGCAGTTCACGATGAAATCGATGCTTTGCTTCGAGGCCTTCGCTTCGAGAGCTTCGGGATCGCGGATATCCGTTTCCCTGCCGGATCCCATGAAGGGAAGTCCTTCGTCCAGCAGCGCGGCGCAGACTTCCGAACCCAGCATTCCTCCGTGTCCAATGACCCAGATCATGACCCACCTTTCAAGTCCCTGATGTAAGGCAGTTTGGCGTCCTTATCCGAAACGATGTAGTCTTCCTCGGGCCAGGAAATCCCCAAATCGGGATCATTCCAACGGAAACCGGCTTCCAAGGACTTGTTGTATTCGGCCGAGCATTTGTAGAGCAGATCCGCTTCGTCGCTGATCGTGAGGAACCCGTGGGCGAACCCCGCGGGGACGAACAGCATCCTGCGGTTTTCCGCGGAAAGTTCGATCCCATACCATTGAAGATAAGTGCCGGAATCCTGACGAATGTCCACGACGGCGTCCCATACGGCGCCTTTTATGACGCGAACGAGCTTCGCCTGGGCGAAAGGCCGGCGCTGATAATGAAGGCCCCGGAGCACTCCGCGACAGGAACGCGAATGATTGTCCTGGACGAATCGCTCGGTGATCCCGGATTTGGCGAAGTCCGATTCCTTGTAATCTTCGACGAAGAATCCGCGTTCGTCGTAAAAAACTTTCGGTTCAATGAGCATTAAACCCGATAAAGGAAGTCGTGTAAAAGTAAAAGGCATTATTCAGTACTCCAAAATATTCAATAAATACTCTCCATAGCCGGATTTCACTAACGGCTCTGCAAGTTTTCTCAAACCGGCGGCATCAATGTAGCCCATACGATACGCGATTTCCTCAATACATGCAATTTTTAGTCCCTGCCGGTCCTCTATGGCCTTGACGAAAATCGAGGCGTCAACCAGTGAATCATGCGTTCCAGTATCCAACCATGCAAAACCGCGGCCCATGATCTCGACATCGAGCTTACCACGGCGGAGATATTCCTTGTTCACGTCGGTAATCTCGTACTCGCCGCGGTTGGATGGTTTCAGAGACTCGGCGATGCCTACGACGTCACTGTCGTAGAAATAGAGGCCAACCACAGCATACTTCGACCGCGGCCGCTTCGGCTTCTCCTCGAGGGATAGGACCTTTCCAGATGCATTGAACTCCACCACGCCGTACCGCTCAGGATCCCGAACGTAATAACCGAACACCGTGGCGCCTTCCTTGAGCCCGGCCGCCCTCACGAGCATCGTCCTGAGATCGTTGCCGTAGAAAATGTTGTCGCCCAGGACGAGGCACACAGTGTCGTTTCCGATGAATTTCTTCCCTATCACGAAGGCTTGGGCGAGGCCGTTCGGGACTTCCTGGACAGTGTACCTAAGAGAAAGCCCGAACTGAGAACCGTCTCCGAGCAGTTCCCGAAACCTCGGCGTATCATGCGGAGTGGAAATTACGAGAATCTCCCGTATGCCTGCGAGCATGAGTGTCGAAAGCGGATAATAGATCATCGGCTTGTCGTAAATAGGAAGCAGTTGCTTGCAGACTGCCTTGGTCGCAGGATACAGCCGCGTTCCGGACCCGCCGGCAAGTATTATACCTTTCACGACATCACCTCACATTTTCTACAGGCGAGCCAATTCCCCAGAATAAAATCCTATCCCACTCACACAATAATACATGCGTCATTTTCGGTTCAGATTTTTGAACACCGCCACGAGACGGTCCACGTCGGAATCCAGGATGTCCCCCATGTTCGCGATGCGGAATATCGAATGATAGAGCCCGCCCTGGCCGGCGTAGATCACGAACCCTGCCGTCTTCAGCGCGTCGTGCACCTCCGCATAAGTCCTGCCCGCCGGCAGTTTGAAGGATGACAGCATCGAGCAGTAGGCCTCCTCGGGAAGAAAGGCCGGAAGCTCGAGGGAGGCGAGTTCCTTCCGTATCCGCACCGATATTTCCCTGTACCGCTTCCAGCGGGGCTTCCAACCGCCGGAGTCCTCGAGCTCTTTGAGCGCCTCCTGGAGCGCCACGCAGACGTGGGTCGCCTGGGTGAAGGGGGAGAAGCCCGACTTCTGCTCCTTGTACATCTTGAACAGATCGAGATAGAGGGAAGAGGCCTGAGTTCTGCCGTTTTCGACGAGGTCCCTGCGGACGAGGACGAAGCAGATTCCCGGAACGCCGTGGATGCATTTGTTCGCCGTGGACGCGATGGCCGCGACGTTCCATTCCGCGAATTTTATCTCCTCGCCAGCGAAGCTCGATACCGTGTCCAGGAAGAGAAGTTTGCCGTACTTCCGGCAGAGGGCGCCGAGGGATTCCGCGTCGTTGAGCCTTCCCGTCGTCGTTTCGTTGTGGATGGCCGCGACGTGGGTGATCGCGGGATCGGTCTTCAGAACGCGCTCCGCCTCGGCGAGGTTCATGGGCTCGGGCCACTCGGAACGCACGAGCGCGAAGGGTTTTCCCTGAACCTCGAGCATGGACGCGATCCGTTCGCCGTACACGCCGTTCGCGATGACGAGGGTCTTGCCGTCCCTCGGAGCAAGGCTCTGGATGATGCTCTCGACGGCGCAGGTGCCCGAGCCCGTCATGAGCACGGCCTCGTAATCCTTCTCCGCCTCGGGGTAAACCCGGACGAGCCGCTTCTTGATGTCCAGGACGAGTTCCGCGAATTCCGGCTCCCTGTGGCAGAGGTCTTCGCGCAAAAGCGAAGAGCGCACCCGCTCCGTGATCGTGACGGGACCGGGATTGAGGAGGATTGTAGGGCGCTTGATCGGATGAGCCATGATTTTTTCCTTTCCTATTTTACGAGAGTTCGAAGTTTTCTCAGAAAGCTTCTATGACATTTCCCGAACATCGCCAGGACGGCGGGCAGCTTTCTCTGAATTTCCATGACTTTATTCGGTTTAATCCCGCTTTGGTATAAATTCCTGAAGACATGCCGAAAGGACCGCAATTCATCGATATCCTCGGCGGTCTCCTCATCGAGGAGAGCAGGTCTTATACCTTCAATCGTCAGTGTCATCCTTCGTATCAAGTCCTTGTGCCAAGAGTCGGCAAGGATTTGATTCTCGAAGGTTTTAGCCACGCGCAGGAAATAGTTCTCCATAAGGCAATAGATATTGTGGATCGTGTAACCGAGCGCGGGAAGAAAGTCCTTCGCACGTGCCGCGCGTCGGATGATACGTCGTCTTTCCAAAGCGGCCCGTTTGCGAAGCACTTCCCGATAAGGGAGGGGATCGAAAGGTTCCTTTTTCATATCCGGCCTTCCTTCATACCAAGCCCCATTCGACCGAATGAATCAAGCCCGGATTCGAGACGGCCGCTTTCGGCTCACCGCTTCCTCAGAAAGCCTTCGAGTCTCCTCGCGACTTCCTCGGGGGTAATCGTGGGCCGCGGAAGACCCTCCGGCACTCCGGAGAGGATGCGGGCGAGGATGAAGAGGGGACCTTCGTTCCCCGCGGCCGCGACCGCGGCTGCGAGTTCCTCCGGCTTCGTTACCTCGAGCGTCTTCGCGTACCCGGATGAGGCCGCGATCGCACAGAGGTCCACGGACGCGGAAACCGTGGCCTGGTCCCCCGTGGACTCGTAGGCGCCGTTGTCGAAGACGACGTGCACGAGGTTCTTCGGTCTCTCGTGGCCTATCGCGGAGAGGGCCCCCATCCGCATGATGACGGCACCGTCGCCGTCAAGGGCGAAGACCCTCCGCGCAGGGTCGGCGAGCGCGACGCCGAGCCCCAGGGAGGAGATGCAGCCCATGGACCCGACCATGTAGAGCTGATTCGGAAGGTCCCCGAGGGCGTAGAGCTCCCTGCCCGTGAAACCGGTCGTCGCGAGCAGGACCGCGTCCTTCCCCGCAGCATCCCTAAGCGCCGTGAGCATGGCGCCGCGGCGGACTTCCGCGGGCCTGAACCTTCCTTCGCGGGACGGGATCGGGCCCAGAGGCAAGGCCGCAGGCTTGGACTTGAGCGGGCACTTGTCCACCGAGTCCTTCCTCATGACGAAGGCGAAGGGGAGACCGGTTCTTTCCATGTGTCCGCAGGCCCTTTCCAGGGCTGGCGCCACGTCCGCCTCGTTCACGGGGAAGTATTCCCAAGCGACCTGCATGGTTTCGAGCATCTTCGTCGTGATCGGCCCCATGAGCGCATGCTGGGGCTCGTCGTGCGGGCCTCCCGGCTCTCCCCGGAGGGTCACGATGACGAGAACGGGAATCTTGAAGATGAAGTTGAGCGAGGTGAGGGGATTCACCGCGTTCCCGAGCCCCGAGTTCTGGAACATGGCGATTCCCTTTAAGCCCGCCAGGGTCGAGCCCGTGGCGATCGCGACCGCGTCTCCCTCGTTCGCAGCGGTGACGTACTTCACGTCCGGCGAGTCGATCACGTAGTTGATGAAGGGCTTGAGATAGGAGCAGGGGACGCCGGTCCAGAGGGCGAAGCCCTTTGCCTTCGCGGCCTTCACGAAGGTTTCGGCCTTGATCATGCGAAACTCCCCGCGAGGACGAGATCGTCCACGCTGTCGATGTCGAGCCAGTTGCCCGTAGTGTAGAGGACCCGGATCTCCTCGCCGGCCGCGACGAGCTCGTTGAAGAGGCTCTCCATCTTCGCCTTCCGGTTTTCGGGATCGGCGATGATGCGGTCCACCGTGCCCTTGAAAAGATCCAGTTTCTTTCCTGAAACCTTGACGAACCCCATCCATTCGCCGTGGACGCGCTCGGGACCGAGGTCCGGAGCCATGCGCTTCAGCGTGACCAGGGAATTCCAGGTCTTCCGCGACATGGGTTCGGAGCATTCCACGTAGTCCGCGAAGCGGGCCTTGTTCGCGCTTTCCTTCCAGTTCACGTCTGCGACGACGGTGAAATCCGCGTCGCTCTCGAGCAGAATTTCGGGGATGTATTTCCGGAAAAGGACGTCGCCGTAGGATACGATGAAGTCCCCCCTGCTTTTCAGGGCGGCCAGCGCCTTCCCGAGGGAAACGAGCTCCCCGGAGTCCGCGTACTCGTCGTTGTCGACGAAGGATACGTTCGGCAGCTTCACGGTATCCTTCCGATACCCTCGCACCACCATGATGTCCTTGATGCCCGCCGCGTTGTACCCGTCGACGATGTGGGCGAGGAGCGGCTGTCCCGCGACCTCCACCATCGCCTTGGGCTTGTCCTCGGTGAGCGAACCGAGCTCGCTTCCCCGGGACGCGGCGAGGATAACGGCGTGCAGGTTCCTTCCCGTCTGCGGAAGGTAGAGTTCCTCGGCCGCCTCGAGTTCGTCCATTCCCTGGAGGCGGAAGATCTCCTTCACGGACGCGATCTTGTCCTCGACGGCGAGGAGGTTTTCCTGCTCCTTGATGATTTTCGCCGTTTTCTGCATGGCGGACAGGGAGGATCTCAGCATGTGGTTCGCCCAGATGACGATGGAAAAGCCGTGGTCCCTGAACACGTCGGTCGGGGTGGCGTAATACTTCGTGGGCACGATGACGACCGGAGAACGGTCGCCCCATTCCTTCTTGAAGGCGAGAACTTCGTCCGGGACGGCGAGGGCGCTGTGGATCAGGATTCCGTCCGCCCCGGCCTTCCGGTACTCCTCCGCCCTCCGGAGAGCCTCCTTGAGCCCCCAGCCCGCTATGAAGGCCTCCACGCGGGCGATGACGCAGAAGTCGTCGTCGGACTGGGCGTCCTTTCCCGCCTTGATCTTTCCGCAGAATTCTTCCATGTTCGCGAGCGGCTGGGCCGTTCCCTTCACGAAACTGTTCGTCTTCGGAAAAAGCTTGTCCTCGATGCAGACCGCGGCCACGCCCCGCTGCTCGAGCTTGCGGACGAGCCTCTGCATGTTGTTGAAATTTCCGTATCCCGTGTCTCCGTCCAGAAGGATGGGGATCGAGGTCGCGTCGGCCATGAACTCGAGCACCTCGAGCACCTGGGTCCAGCTCGCCTCGTTCGAATCCCGCACTCCGAGCTGGGCGCTCACGGAGAGGCCGCTGCCCCAGATGCCCTTGAATCCGGCCTCCTCCACGATCTTGGCGGACAGGCCGTTATGGGCTTCGCAGATGAATTCCAAGGCTGAGGAATTCAAAAGTCGTTTGAATTGCGTCGTTTTCTTCACGGTGGAAATAATCCCATACGAAAGGATAAAAAACAAGACTGTCGAAGAACGCGGTCCGGTCGGAATGCTCCGCGCATCCCGATTCGCGTTGACATCGCGTTAATTTCTAGCATAATCTTTTTTCTATGATATTCATCGCGGTCGCCGTGCTCGCCTTAATATTCAACCTGCTTATCATCCCCGGGGTTATCGCCTTCTCCCACAGACAAAAGTGGTTCGATCATCGGGATCCTCGGAAAATACATACCGGCGACATTCCGAGAACGGGCGGCGTCGGCATCTTCCTCTCCTTCCTCGGTTCCATGGCCGGCGTCATCGCCCTCGGCTCGGTCATCCCCGGCTTCTCCCACAAGCTCACGACGATCCCCGTCATGCCGATAGCCGCCGGCATTTCCATTCTCTTCGTCACCGGCATTCTCGACGACTTCTTCAATCTCAGGGCCCGTTACAAGCTCGTCCTGCAGATTCTCGCCGCCGCGGTCGTCGTATCGTACGATTACCGGTTCACGATGTTCGCCCTGCCCTTCGGTTTCGTAGTCTCCGTACCGATCCTTTCCTACGCGGTTACCCTGTTCTGGATCGTCGGAGTGACGAACGCGGTCAATCTCATCGACGGCGTCGACGGGCTGGCGGGAGGCTTATCGGCGATCGCCGCTCTCTTCTGGGCGGTCATTTCTCTCGTCTGGGGGCATACGTTTTCCGCATTCATTGCCTTCGCCCTTCTCGGAGCCGTTCTCGGCTTCCTCTTCTACAACAAGCCCCCGGCCAAGATCTTCATGGGCGACTCGGGAAGCCTGATACTCGGATTCCTGCTCGCCGTCCTCCCCCTCGTGGAAAAGGAAAAGGGAGCGGGCAGCAGGGTCCTTCTCCTAGCGATCACCCTGCTCATCGTACCTATCTTCGATACCTTCGCGGCCATCATCAGAAGAAAGAGGAAGGGACTCTCGATCGGCTCGCCCGACAAGGAGCACATTCATCACAAGCTCCTCGCGCACGGCTGTTCGACCCTCCAGATCCTCATCATGCTCTACCCCATCTGCACCCTCTACGGCACGGTCGCGTTCGTCTGGGCCATCTACCCTCAGACCTTCAATCTCTTCTTCCTGCCCTTCACCTGGATTCCCGCGCTCGTCTTCTTTCTCATCCTGCATTATCGTTACCGGGGAATGAATTCCTCTTCTTGATCTCGTCGCTCACGACGAGCCCGTCGTGCAGAAGGACGAGCCTTTCCGCGTGATCCATGACCATGCGGTCGTGGGTGGAGAAAACGAAAACAGTCCCGTGCTTATCGTTCAAATCCTTCATGAGCCGGAGGATCTCCTCGCCCGTCTTCGAATCCAGGTTCGCGGTCGGTTCGTCCGCGAGGACGATGGCCGGGTTCTTCACCAGGGCCCGGGCGATCGCGACCCGCTGCTGCTGCCCGCCGGAAAGCTCGCCCGGACGCCTCCTTTCGAGGCCCTCGAGCCCCACCTCGGCCAGAATCGCCCGGACGCGGTCCCGGACCTCCTTCTTCGCCCCGCCCATCATTTCGAGAGCGAAGGCGACGTTTTCGAAGGCCGTGAGCACCGGAATCAGGTTGAAGGACTGGAACACGAAGCCGATCTTCTCCCTGCGCAGGGCGGCGAGTTCGCCGTCCCGGAGCCCGCCTACGTCCCTGCCGTCGAGCCGGACAGTCCCCGAGGTGAGCGAATCGATGCATCCGATCACGTTGAGCAGGGTGGATTTACCCGAACCGGAGGGCCCCGCGATCGAGAGGAATTCCCCGTCGGCGATGGCGAGCGTGATTCCGCGCAGGGCGGGGACCGCTGTTTTTCCGTTGCGGTATTCTTTTACGGCGTTGGTGAGCTCGATCAATTTGAGGCTCCATTGCAGGTCAATAGCTGAATTCCAGGGTCATGGTCATGGCGTAGGCGCCCTTCCTGAATTGATTGTCCACATCCGAAATGTAATCTTCTGCGGCGGCCGAGGTGCTGTTCCCGTAATAGGCCGGTAGCGCGACGCCGACGGTGAGGTTCGGAAGCGTCTTCAGTTTCATACCCGGGATGACGAATCCCGAATTGTCGCGCCAGGCGTGATTCCACCGAACGCCTACGTCCAGCTGAGGATGGAAGAATTTCTTCCAGAGGAGATTCAGCGAGGTCTGGTGGTCGGTCGGTATATCGGGGCCGTACTTGTAGCGATGTTCCCCGTAGAATTGAATATTGGGATCGCTCCATTCCTTGAAGAAACCGGAAAGGGCCGTGTACTGTTTCAGGCGATTCACGAGACTCTCGTGGAAGTAATCCACCGACCAGATCGTCGTCTTGGCCCCGAGAACCCCCTTCACCGGCGTACCTTCGCTCCTTCGCTTCGCGGAAGGTACGATTCCCATAGCAAGGAACTCCACCGGACCGACCGGAAGCGTCATCTGTCCGGCATAGTTCAGGTCGTTGGCGCCCGCCGTGTCTCCATACCGCCAATCGGGTTGGTCCATGACGACCGCGGTGAAGGCGGCCTGCGATACCGGAACCGTAAGCTTGAAGGAGTAGCCGTATTCCGCCCCCGCCGTGAGGTTCGTGTCGTCGTAGATCCTTCCGTTCCCCCAGGTGATGACCTGCTTGCCGATTCGAAAGAAGAGCCGGTCGTAAAGCACGTAGGTGACGAAAATCTCGCTCATCGTCAAATAGAATTTTCCAGACGGGTACTGGGTCTGAATGGTCCCCTGGATGCTCACCGAAGGATCCGGTCTGGCGCGGAAGGACAGGTTGTTGGTGAAGTTGACGTACCCTCCCACATCCACGTCGGAGACGATCGGAGTGTCGAAAGGCGGCAATTCCCGATAGCCTGCGATTCCGCCGACCGCCGTGGACACCGAACCGTAGAAGGACAGGGGTTCGCGGGTGAACCTGTCGAGCAGGTTGACGGGAGCCGCCGGAGGCTGCTGAGCCTGGGTCTCGCTTCCGGCCGCCCGTGCTTGATCCACCCGGGCCTTTTCCGCCTGGTTTTCGATCGTGCCAGCCTCGGGGCTGTCGAACAGGGAATCGATGTCGTCGACATTTTCCGCACGAATTTCCGCGGCCGCTCCGAGGAAAAGGCCGACGGACACGGCTAAGGCAAGCGCCGGAAGGAAGGATATTCTTCTCATTGTCCCAATTTTTCCAGGTAGCCCTTCGTGTAAAGGCCGTCCGGTTGCTTGACGAGGGATGGCCTCGATATGGTGATCTTCGTGGTCTCGTTGACGAATTTGCCTCCGATGTTCATGCCGCGAAGATGGTCGAGAATCAGGATGGAAACCGGAACGTATCGGCCGGCGAATTTCTGGTACGTCGGGATCGCGGTCGTCCGGAGCAGCTGGTCGGACAGGCTGTAGTCTTCCTTCTTCCGGACCAGGAGGTCGTCGTTGCTGATCCAGAGCTTGGTCCTGGGAAAGGTCACCTCGTCGCTCACCGCCTTGAGGTCGAGGACCGTGCAGTCGAACTTGCCGAGCCTTTCCGACCAGGAGGCGCTCGTGGTGTAGTCCACGGCGAAGGACGACCTGGTGAAGTCCGAATTCCTCGCGTTGGAATTCTGGAACCGGTCCTTGGCGCTCGTGAAGGTGAACCGCCTGTCCGCCGGGTCGTAGAACCAGAGGTTGTTGCCGATCTTGAGGTAGCCCTTCCCCTTGTCCGCTGGAGGATCCATGATGAGGATGAGGTACTTCTCCTCCTTGTCCCGCCTGAAGATGACGAAATTCGTGGTCGTTGCCCCTTCGCCGGGTTTCTGCTGGACCATGACGTACTCGGCGGAGAAATCCCCCTCGAGGAAGGATACCTGCGCGTCGATCTTTTTAAGAAGGTCGACGCCGACGGACGGCGGCCCGGCGAAGGCGGCCGCTGCACCCAGCGTCAAGAACAGCACGGCGATACGTTTCATCGATTCTCCCGCATCGCCTCGACCGGGGGGACCGAGGCGGCTATCAAGGTTGGTTTGAAAAGAGCGAATAGAACGGCAACGAGGGAAAGCCCCAGGGTATGCAGAAATATGAGGAACGTGGGATTGAACTTCAAGAAACCTCCATTGAGAAAGATTTCCATTCCGGCGATGAAGGAAAAATCGATTCTCTCCAATCCCAAGAGCAGGACATCGGCGAGCATCGCCCCTGCCGATACTGAGAGGAGAGCCAAAGCAAGACCCTCCAGAAGGAAGAGCCCGACGATCGAGGCCTTCCTCATTCCCATGGCCCGAAGCGTGCCGATTTCCTTCCTTCTCTCATAAAAGGCAATTCGGTAGGAATTTGTTACGCCGAAAAACACGATTCCCAAAAGGATTCCGTAGAGCCCGTAGGCGATGAGCCGCATCGCGTTCAGAAGCTCGTTCACCCGCTCCAAATTCGTCTTCAATGACACGAAAGCGTACTTCATGCCGCTCCATCCGTTCGCGTCCCGAAAGGCCCAGAGGTCCTGCAGCCGGGGAAAAAGCGGAGTCAAGGGAAATTTCTTTTCCAGGGAGCCGTGGAGGACCTCCAAGTCTTCCTCCGAGAATTTCTTCCGGGGAAAGTAAACCGCGATATCCGTGCATTGCGGCTTCGGGAGCCGGATCAGGTCCTGCAGCACCTCGATGTCCATGTACGCGGTATAGAACCCGAAAAGGCTCGAATCCCTGAAGACGCCTTTCACGATCACGGTCGCGGTGTTGATTTGTCCGGTCACCGTCGGGATGTAGAGAAGGAGGTCGTCGCCCGCCCTTACCTTCAGCAGCCGGGCGGCCGGTTCGGAAATGAGGATTCCGGGAGTCGATCCTACCGTACGGATCATCCCCTCGTAACTACCTTCCCGGAAATTCATCTGCTTGAAAATGGACTCTTCCAAGCGAAAATCGACCCCGTTCACGATTCGCTGACGGATGGAGTCGCCCGCGAAGAAAAGCGATATGCCGGAATTGCGGTAATTGATCCGCCTCGAGACGACGGAACCGGACGGCAAGGTTTTCCGCAATTCGCTCATCAGGGGTTCGGGATCGTCGATGATCAGGTCGAACATATCCTTTATTCCCTTGATGTCGATGTCGCCTCCGTAATAGATCGAGCCTTTCTGCTTCAGGTTGTAGATCATGGTATCGAAGACCGAGGTCAGCATGAAGATGATCATCGAGCTGAACGCGAGGAGGAAGGCCAGGAAAAGGAGCCGGTTCCCCCGCCGGAAAAGGTTTCGAAGTGCCATTCTGAACAGCACGGTTATACGTTCCTCTGCATGGCGCTCTTCGGCTGGACCTTCAAGGCGAGCCTTACCGGATACACCCACCCGACGAGCCCGAGCGACAACGCCGCGCCCAGGGACAGGACGATGCGGTACAGCGAGAGTCTGGGAACGAGCACATCGCCGCCGAAAAGCTGGATCAGGAAAGGATTCTGCAATCTGAGTGGAAACTGCTTGAAATAGAAGACCGCTCCGATGGCCGCAAGGACGCCTATCGCCCCCGAGACGGCCGTGAGCATGGTGGTCTCGGCGAGAAACAGCCGACGGACGAAACCCTTCGATGCGCCCAGGGCGCGCATAGTTCCGATCTCCGGAATGCGTTCCAGCACGGCGATGATCAAGCTGTCGATGAGAATAATGAGGGTTGCGAAGGCCACGACGAGAAAGCCCGCATTGAAGATCATTCTCATCCAATAGATGAAAAGGGCGCTCATTCCCGCCGTCCGTCTCCAATCGAGCAGGACGGCCTCCCAGCCGCTCTCGAGTTTTTTCGCCTCGATTTCCCTCCGAAGAATCGAGGCGGTCTCCATTTTTTCGGCCCGGATCAGGATGAAGTTCCAGGCCCCTTCGTTCACCACGGGCCTGGCCTGTTTCGCCGCATCCATCAATTCACGTTCGATTTTTTCCCGCTGCACGCCGACCGCCTCCGCGACGATGTCTTCCTGCGGAGCGTCGAACAAGGAATTCAAGTCTTCCTCTTCGATCGCCTTCTCCGTCGGCTTGCCGTCCCGCTTTCCTTCGGAAAGAACGAGATATTCGTAGAGCTCGCGCAGCGTCGCGGGATCGGTCAGCACGAGCGAGTCCAGCGTCTCGTTCCGGAGCGGATATTCGATGATACCGACCAAGGGAGCGGAACGGATCCGGAAAGTGTTCCCATCGGCAACGGAGAATTGGACGTCCGATCCGAGGTCGATTCGCGTGCCCGTGATTTTCTCCGCCGCCTCGACTCGTGCCCTGGTGAGGAGTACGCCCTTCTCTCCCTTTTGAATGTAGCCGCCCCGGACGAGTCTGATCCCTGGGAAGGTCTTGAAATAGGTCTCCGGATCGACGCCGAAGAGAGGAGCGGGCATCCGATACCCGCCGATTTCCAGGACGGCAACGCCGGACAGCACGGAAGTAACGGAGTCCACGCCCGGCAGAGACGCCACGTAATCGCGGATTTCCCGGTACTGAGGCAGCGACGGCATCCTGAACAGCTCCCCGACGATGGGAGTCTGGTCTCCGAAGATGCTGAACTCCGATTCCGAATTCGCACGCAGCGCGAGATGCCCGGTGAAGCTCGCGACGAAGGATTCCTCGATGCCTGAGTCGGTCCCGTCGAAGATGCTGTTGCCGAGGAAAAGGAGAAAAATCCCCAGGGCCATCACGAAGCCGAGGGTCAGCGTCTGACGGGGATGACGGAACAGATTTCTCACCGCAAGTTTGATGAATATGAATTTCATGATGCCTTCTCGAACGATCCCCCGCTACCGGTCGCGCACGGACGGAAATTCGTGGGCGACCGTCCTCCTCAACGCCTCGGCAAGCGGCACCGGAGGGACGAAACCGATCCTCGATGCGGCCGTCTCGAAGGAACTGTCGGAACAGAACTTCCGCACGCGGATCGAGCTTATGGGAAATTTCCTCCCCGTTACGGCGGACAGGAGGTCGAAGAAATATCCGCCGGCGAGCCCGACAAGGTACGGCAGCTTCACCGCGTGTCTCCCGTTTCTTCCAAGACATTGGTTGACCGATGCGACCAGGGTGTTCATGTCGAAGTCGGGTTTGTCGACGTAATTGAATACATGAAGCCCGGATTCGAATCTCAGGCAGTACGAGAGGAACGACGCGACGTTCTCGACATAGGCCATGGACTTGACGTTCTTCCCGTTCCCGACCATGAAGAACCTTCCGCTCGCGATCTGCCGAAGCAGATTGTAGACGTTGCCCCTGTTCCCCTCGCCGAATACCACCGTCGGGCGGACGATCACGAGCGTCCTCCTTTCCGGCGCCCTTGCGTGCCATTCCCGGTAGACCGCCTCGGCCTGCAGCTTCGATCTTCCGTAGTCGTTGAACGGATTCAAACGGCCGGACTCGTCGGTCCCCGGCGGGGCGAAACCGTAGACCGCGACCGAGCTCGTGAAGATTATTCTCTCGATGCCCTTCTTTTCGGCTACGGAGCAGAGGTTCCTCGCTCCGCCGACGTTCACCTCGTAGTACGAGCTTTCCGGCTTGACGTCGTCCCGGTGTACCGCCGCGAGGTTGATCACGGTGTCCCCGTTGACCGCCTCGCCGAGGCGCGCTTCGTCCCTCACGTCCACTGATCGCCGATCGGACCCGATATCCGCTATTTCGAACGGCAGATTGCTTTCCTCGAGTCGCTTCGCGAGCCGCGAGCCGATGAAGCCCGCCCCCCCCACGATCGTGATCATTTAGCACCGCCGTACAGGGCTTCGAGCCTTTCCTTCACGATCCGGTCGTCGAAGAGCTCCCCGACACGCCGGCGTCCGTTCTCCCCGAGGTGAGCCCGCAAGGCTTCGTCGAGCGACAACTCCCGAAGCGCAGCGGCCAAGGCCACGGGATTTCCCGGATCCACGGTGATCCCCGTGAGGCCGTCCTGGCTGACCCAGGGAACTCCCGTCGGCAGGTTCGTGTTGACGACGGGTTTCCCGAATACCATGGCCTCGAGCTGAATGATCGCGAAAGCCTCGGACATGTAGACGGACGGAAGAACGAAAAAGGCGCAGTTGGCGAGAAAATGGAGCTTCTCCTCCTCATCGACGAATCTGTTGACGAACACTATGCGCGCCTCCGGATTTTCCGACATGAAGGACGCGACCGACCCGCCCTCCTCGCCGCAGCCGGCGATGACCAGGGGCATACTCAGTCTCGAGGCCTTGTACGCGTCCAGCAGTACGCGAATCCCCTTGTAGTAACTCAGCCGGCCGAGATACAGGATATAACCGCCCGGGACGATCCCTTCAGGCAGCCGGCCTCCCGGGTCCCGGTAGGCCGAGGAATCGATCGACAGGGGAACCGGAACGGTTTTATCGGCGAAGGCGCCGAGGACGCCGGAGACGTCGATGAGGCGAGGCGAGGTCGCGGTAATGGTATGCGCTTTTCGGAGCAGGAGCCGCTGCAGGACTTCGACCTGCTTCTTCAGGAATTTCTGCCTCACGATGTCGCTGTGCCAGGTGACGAAGATTTTCCGGGACTTTCCGAACGGAAAGACGGACATCAGGGATCCCAGGGGGAAGGGCTCGTGAAAATGAACGTAATCGAAACGTCGATACTCGAGAACGAAGAAAAGGACGAAGGCGAGGGACAGCGGCATGCTGAAGAAGGTGCCGAGGCTCGAACACCTCACGACCCGTATTCCCTCCTCGCGGCGAATGTCGGTGAACAAGGAAAATCCGTTCTTGGCGGAAAGGACCGTCACCTCGTAACCCAGGTCCCGGAGGAGAAGGGCGTAGCCTCGAACCACCGTTTCGATGCCGCCGACTACGGGAGGATAGAATTTGTTGACGAGAAGCACCTTCTTCATTTTTCGATTCGAGTCCTTCGTGTTCTTCACGGGGTCATTTCCCTCACGATCAGCGAGACGCAATCCCCGAAGGAGAATCCGCGCTCTTTCGCGAAATCGAGACCGTATCCTTCGGGAATCGGGTCCGGCTCCCGGAGCATGAGTTCCGCGAGGGCTCGGGGATCGCGCGGATCGAAGAACGCCGCCGCCGAATCACGGTAGATTTCACGATGCACCGGGATGTCGGAGACGATCGGCCGGGTGCCGCAGGCGAAGGCCTCGAGGGGAGGAAGGGAGAAGCCCTCGTAGAAGGAAGGCTGGATCAAATACCGGGCCGACGCCACGAGGGCAAGCATTTCGCGGCGATCCAGCCTTCCGGCAAAGCCGACCGCGTTCGGATGTTCCCGTACGAACGGGTGCCCCAAGATTTCCCGGTCGTGCGTTCTCATGCCTTCCCCCGATCCGACCACGACGAGACGGAGCTTTCGTTTCACGACGTCGGGAAGGGCGAGGGCGTCGAAAACAACGCGCAAATTCTTGTGTTTCTTCAAATTGCCGACGAACACGAGAAGGTTCGGGTCCTTCTTCGTTCCCGGGCTCGGCAAGCCGCCATCCTCGTCCAGGATCCCGAGGGGTACGACCGTCACGGGACGCCCCGAGCCCAAGGAATCGATAATCCTCTCCCGCGAGAATCGAGAATCGGTGAAGATCTTCCGGGAGAAGAAGCAGGACAGCCTCAAATAGAGGGTCTTCACGAGACGGTCGACCGGACCGCCGCAGAACTCGGGACGGTCCAGGAAAAGCAGGTCGTGCACCGTGACGAAGCGACGTTCGTGAAGAAAGCCGAGCAGGCTGTAATTGGGCAGGAAGAGGACGTCCGCCTTCAAGGGTCCCGATCGGAAGAAAAGCTCCTCGGGAGAGAAGGGCGCGACGGAACAGGGATGAACGGCGACTCCCGGCCGCTCGAATTCCGCGAGCTCGTCCGGGCGTCCGATCAGGACGTATTCGTGGCCGGCCGGCAGGCGGGAAACTATTCCCCGAGTGACGACCCCGATCCCGGAACCGGAGATCATCCTGCAGTCGATCGCGATCCGCACCGGCTCACTCGCTGCAGTTCTTGATCTCGTAGCCGCCTTGGTGGAGATACAGTTCCTTCTGCTGCCCCTTCAGGTCGGCCTCGGTCATCATCTCGACCAGTTCCTTGAACCCGACCTTCGGCTGCCAGCCCAGCTTGGTCTTCGCCTTGGTCGGATCGCCCAGGAGGAGCTCCACCTCGGCGGGGCGGAAATACCGGGGATCGACGGCGACGACCCGCGCTCCCGGCTCGAGTTTGCCCGCCTCCGCGGCGGCCTTTCCTTTCACGATCTCGGAAACGGTCGCCTGCTCCGCCACACCCTCGCCCTTCCATTCGAGGCGCACGCCGGAAAACTCGAAGGCCGCGTTCACGAATTCCTTGACCGTCCGCGTCTCCCCGGTCGCGATCACGTAGTCGTCGGGCTTTTCCTGCTGAAGGATCATCCACATGGCCTCGACGTAATCGCCGGCGAAGCCCCAGTCGCGCTTGGAGTTCATGTTGCCGAGGTACAGGCAGTCCTGGAGGCCCAGCACGATCCTCGCCACGGCCCGGGTGATCTTGCGGGTCACGAAGGTCTCGCCCCGTCGCGGACTCTCGTGGTTGAAGAGGATCCCGTTGCTCGCATGAACGCCGTAGCTCTCGCGGTAGTTCACGGTGATCCAGTAGCCGTAGAGTTTCGCCACCCCGTAGGGGCTCCTCGGGTAGAAGGGCGTCGTCTCCTTTTGCGGCGTCTCGCGGACGAGCCCGTAAAGCTCGCTCGTGCTCGCCTGGTAGAAACGGACCCGGTCCGTCATCTTCAGAATCCTGATCGCCTCGAGAAGACGGAGGGTCCCCACCGCGTCGCTGTTCGCCGTATATTCCGGCATCTCGAAGCTCACCGCGACATGGCTCTGCGCGCCGAGGTTGTAGATCTCGTCCGGCCGGACCTCCTGGATGATCCTGACGAGGTTGCTCGAGTCGGTCAGGTCTCCGTAATGGAGAAAGAAGCGGACGTCCTTCTCGTGGGGATCGTGGTAGAGGTGGTCGACCCTCTCGGTATTGAAGCTGCTCGCACGGCGCTTTATTCCATGGACTTCGTAGCCCTTCTTCAACAGCATCTCGCTGAGATAGGACCCGTCCTGTCCGGTCACGCCGGTGACGAGGGCTTTTTTCGGGAAATTCTGGCTCATTCAGAGGCTCCTTGCAGGTGAGATAGTTTATGGTATGTCGCTCACGAGGCTCGTGATGCGAATAGATTCCGAATGTCCTTCCGGTAAAGCACGCCGGCCAAGATCACGTTCACGGCGAAAATCGATCCCATGCCGACGAGCAGGACGAGGGCGATCTGCATGGGGGAGTCGTGACAGAATTCGAAAACCGCCGCGACCGTCGCGATGAACAGGCCGTAGGAAGGATAGAGATAAAGCGAGACTCCGCGCGCCGTGAAAAAGTTGAAAAGAATGTTCGTAAGGGAGAAAATCGCCATCGACAGGCTGATGACGATCGTCAGATCGGCGGCTCCTGTGTAGTGCGACCCGAAAAGCAGGGTAATGACGAACTCCGGGAAGACCGCGACGAAGACCACGTAACCGCCCACGGAAAGGGCGGTGAGACCGCCGGTTATCAACAGCGATTGAAGAGGGCTCTTGTTGGCGGCGTCGTTCCTGGCTACCTCCGCGAAGAAAATGTAGATTAAGAGGCCCGGAAGATAGTAGGAAATCTTCCCGATCAACGCCGCCACCGAGAAAAAGCCGGTCTCCTCCCCGGAGAAGAAGTGCTTGACGAGGATCAAGTCGGTGTTGGTTATCAGGGCCACGAGAACACCCATGAAGAGGATGCTCACCGCGTTCAAACCCATCGTCTTGAAAGTCCCTTTCTCGACGGGCTTCGATGCTCCGCGAAACAGGCCGCGGACCGAAAAAGCATAGTAGACCAAGGTAGCCAAAACCGACAGGAGAACTGCGCCGAGCGCGAAGTTATAGGTGGAGCCTATCCAGAGAATGACGAGGAAGCCGAGAAAACGAGTTGCGGACTGCAGAAACATGCCGACCGAAAAGCGAACGTACTCGCCCACTCCTTGAACGAGACCGGAAAACAAGGACTGAATAACCAAAATGAACGTCACACCGATGCAGAGAAAAACCGGTATTCTCGAAGGCAGGTTGAGAAAATCACTGATCTCTCCCGATGCGATGAGAAAACCGAACGAGGAGAGAAATGCGAACAGGACCACATAGTTCAGCATGCGGCGGGAAAAGCTCCTGCGTTCCTCCACCGTAGGAAGGTTGGCCGCCGTTTTCGCGGTCGAAAAGCTGACGACGTTGAGAAAGGAAAAGACGATGAGCGTCAGATTGAGGACAGAATTGAAAATGCCGAAATCGTCCCGGGAAAGCGACCGCGAAAGCACCATCTGGCCCAGATACATGAACACGTTCGTCAGGTTGTTGATGACCAGCACGATCATGTTGTCCCGGAAGAAACGGGTCCCGAGCAGCGAGGCGATCCTTGGCAGGCGCATGGGGTCAGGGACGCCTTATGTCCGGAAATTCCCGATTGATCGGTTCCGACAGGAAATTGATCCAGCAGGAATCGTCCAACACCTTGAACGTGTGGATCGTCAGGGGGTCCACGACGAAGGTGTCTCCCTTTTCCGCGACGAACACGCGGAGCGAGGATTCGTCCAACGCCCGAAGCGTCACTTCCACCCTTCCGTCGACGATGTAGAATCCCTCACGAGTCGTTTCGTGGTAATGGTTGCCCCGCGTCTCGCCGCGTCTCGACTCGATGTAATTGATCTCCTTCCAGGGCTCCCCCTGCATGACGCCGTAGATCGCACCGCGCTGGTCCGTGAAGGAAAAATACGGATACACGAATCTGCCGAGGGCATACTGGACCGCCTTGGGAAACCCCGGGCAGTAATTGTTCAGCATGGCTCTAAGGCGCGAGGAATCGAGCGAGCTGTCCGGAGAAATGCCCAGGTCCCGGCCTGCAGCCGCGGGAACGACCTTCGTCTCGTCGGCTCCCATGGCCCGGGCCATGGAGAGGGCGTATTCGTAGCGGGAAACCCTGTCGGGACCAGCCACATGGATCGTCCCGGTCTCCCTTCGGCTCAGGAGGCGCTCGACGCTGTCGAGGAAATACTCGATGTAGGTCGGCGTGAAGCGGGTGTTGTAATACACGTCTACCTCGTTCCCGTTCCGCAGGGATTCAAGGATGAATTTGAAAAAATTCCCGCCCATCCCGAACACGTTGGACGTCCGGACGATCAGGGATGGATTCGAGCATCCTCCGAAAACGTCCTCGGCCTCCGCCTTCGTCTTTCCGTAAACCGTGTTCGGTTTCCTGGAGGAATCCTCGCCGTACCGGCCCTCGACTCCTTCGAACACGTAGTCGGAGGAGAGCAGGACGAGAAGGGCCTCGGGTACGCTCGCGGCGGCAGCCTCGGCGAGCTTCCTAGCCCAATCCACGTTCACGCGGCGAGCCTCAGCAGGATCCGCTTCGCATTTCGCGATGCTACTGATCGCCACGGTATGGACGATGATCTCGGGGGCTTCCTTCGCGAGCGCCTTTTTCAGCGCCCCGGCGTCGTCGAAATCGACGCTCAGCTCGTCCTTGTCGACTGGTCTGCTCAAACCTGTCGCCTTATAGCCCTGTTTGTTCAGATAACGTACGAGATGGCCCCCGATGTAGCCGGTACCCCCGGTCACGATGCAACGCTTCATCTCGTGCGCTCCGCCTCGGACTTCCTGCGCTTCATCATGAAGGACAGGATTTTCACCAGGTAGGAAACGGCCTTTTTTCCCACAATCAAAATTCCATGACGGCGGATTTCGCTTCGGAGGAAAAAGAACAGGGTGCCCCATTTCCGGGTGAGAAGCCGCCGATACCAGAGGTTCCATCCAAGATGGAACATCTCCTCGATCTTCTCCGAGGGATAATCAGGATAAGAGACGGCCGTACTTCCCGTCGCGTCGAAGAACGCGGGGTCGTCGCCTCGCAGCCAACCCATCTCCTTCGCTTTCGCGAAAAACGGAGTCCCCGGATACGGCGTGGCGATGGCGAACTGCATGAGATCGGGATTCGCGGCAATCACCTTTCGCACCATGTCCAGGTCCTTCTCGAAGGTCGAGCCGGGCAGGCCGATGATGAGGTTCACGTAGCTTCTCATTCCCAGGTCCTTGCAGCGCCGGATCACCTCGAGTAGCCTTTCCGGCTTGTAAGGCTTGGGGATCGCGGCGAGAACGCCTTCATCCAGGTGCTCGAGGCCGAATTTGTAGGTCACGCAGCCGGCTTGGGCGAGGAGGCCGAGCGTCTCGTCGTCCGCGAGGCCGTCACCCATGCACAGCCAGCGGACCTTGACACCCCTTCGGATGATCTCCCGGCATACCTCGTCGATATGCCGCTTGTGGGCGACCATGTTGTCGTCGTCGAAATAGATCTCGTCGAAATCGAACCTCTTCCGCAGATCGACGATCTCGTCCACGACGTTTTTCGGCGATCGTTTGCGATACACATGGCTGCCGTAGAGGCTTTCCACGTTGCAGAATCCGCACCGCAGGCGGCAGCCTCGCGACGAAACCATCACGATGTTCCTGCCGTAGCAGGAGGGTTCGTTGAAGCATTCGAAGGGAACGTCGTCACGTTCCGGAAACGGGAAGAGATCGAGGTCCTCGACGAGCTCAGGCATCTCGTACGTCGTCTTTCCATCGCTCAGGAAACTTCGAGGAAGCGTAGTGCATCCGGACTGAAAGTATTCGAGGAGCGCAAATTCGTATTCCCCGACCGCGACTACGTCGGCTCCCGTCGATTCGAAACACTGCTTCGGGTAATTCGTAGCGTAGTTGCCTACGGCGATGATCTCCACGGACGGATCGATCCTGCCGAGGAATTCCCGGTCCGCCGACTTGCTCGCCCAGGTCGGTTCACAGACCACGTGCGTAGGCGAGAATTCCCGGATGCGGCGCAAGGTTTCGTCGTCGGAGAGCTCCATGGCGAGCGCGTCGATGAGCTTGACGGTGAAGCCGTTTTTCTTCAACAGGCTCGTCGCATAACCCATGAACCAGGGATAGGGATAATAACGCATGCGCGCCGGGCTGAAATTGATGACGTTGTACCAACGCGAGCCGCTCTTCAGCACGCGCCCGGGCAAATTCAGGATGAGGATCTTCATATAGCGTCCTTAATCGGAGTCCTTCAAATGCAAACGCCGGAGCATTGCCCCGGTCGTTTCGGTAAGCATGGTATTAATGTCCACCTTGCGTATGTAGCGGCCGATCGCGTCGATCGTCTTCTGCGCGGCCTCTCGGTCGGAGAAAAACCGCCGTATGACCGCCGCCACGATTTCCGCGTCGTTCTCGCAGGCGAAGGCGACGCCTTCCGTCTCTAGCTCGCTCGCGATGCGCGGCACCCGGGAGACGACGGCCGGGACGCCGTAGTTCAGATAGTACTTCACCTTCGCGGGCTCGGTGTATTTCATGAAACCTTCCTCGTCCCGGTAGAAGGCGATGCCCAGAAGGCTCCCGGCGACGATGTGGGTGAAGGCCTCGCCTTCGTCCATGAATCCGCGGAAGACGATGCGATCCCGCAGTCCCCGCCTCGCCGCCTCCTCCCGGAAAAAATCCAGGTCGGGACCGGAACCGATCATATCGAGCCCGACGTCCGGAAACTCGGGAACGAGCCGGGCGACGACGTCGAACAGCAGGTCGACGAGATGATAACGGCTCACCACCCCGACATAGACGAGGCTGTTAGGCCGGCGCTCGTTCAACGGCATGCAGACGTAGCGCGAAGTGTCGACCCCTAGGGGAATCATGCTGTAACGGGCCTTGTTCCTGTCGTAGTAACCGTACTTTTCCCTTCCGATGATGTGGCCTTCGGTCGTGAACCAGACCTCGTCCGCCCTCGAAAGGCAGAATCTGTCGATGGCGTAGAAAATCCACATGAGGTAGCGGTATGCCCCCCGGTCCGGCGTGGGGAAGAAATCCATGACCCTGTAGACGACGTGATCTGCCTTCCCGAGTTTCTTCAGGACTATCCCGCACAGGGCGCAGAAATAATTGATCCCCATGTAGATCCTTACGACCCCGGGCTCACGGCGCGGAAGCTTCGTCAGCGCCTGAAGAAGATAGAGCAGGTAATGGAAGGGAAGCGTGAGGAAGTAAGCCGCTCCGCTCCTCACCTTGAGGGAGGGAAGGGCCCGTTCCTCCAGCTTCTTCCCGGCCGAGTAGACCGAGAGGCGCGACGAATGCTTCCCCTTGCTGTGGGGGAACTTCCACACGAGCGCGACGAAGTCGGAAAAATACGAAGCGTAGAATCGCTCGTAATCGTCAAGACCGGTCGGGGAGAAGCTGTTGAAGACGAACTGTATCGGTCGCTTATTCATTTTCCCAAGTGAAATGATAATTCACGAACATCATGACGCGCGGTTTGTAATTGAAGAACCTGCGCTCTATCGGAAGTCCGTCCGTCTCGAACACGACGTCCAAGGACTTCTTCTTCTCGATGACGAACTTTCTGTCTATGTTGAAATAGACGGCCGGAATCTTCACCGTTTCGTTCTTTCCGCCGGCATCGATCTTCAGGAACGTGCCCTTGTTCGGAATCGCGAAAGTCGCTTTCATCCTGAGCGTCCTGTCTCCACCCGTGAGGTTGGCGACGCGCACACCGGCCTTCTTGTCCATCCACCGGAAGAACGACTTGTCGCCCGCTTCGTAGCCGTACGCGCCGTTTAGGAATTCGACGACGGGTTCCTGGTAGAGAAAAGTCTGTAGAAAGGACTCGGTCGCGTATCCGGGAACGGGAACTAGCTCGTATATCGTCTTGCCCGACCCTTCTGCGATTTTTCTCGTCAGCTTCGATCGCTCGACCACGGCGCGGTCAAAACCCTTGTTGACGACGATGTAGCGGACTCCGGTTTTCGACAAGGTGTTCAGGAAACCGTCGCTCGGGTTGTTGGCGCGCTTGGAGAATTCGTCGAGCTGGGCCGTGAACAGGACGTTCTGCGGCGGATGGTAGGGTGTGTTGACGAGAGTATACCCGTAGCTTCCCCTGAAGTAGATGTAATCGTAATTCAATTCAGGGGGGCTCGTCAGCGGGGAGTAGTAAGGAAGCTCGAGCACGTGGCCCTCGGGACTTTCGGCGATCGCCTTGTAGACGGAGGAATCCGGCAGGGGAAGAGCGTCGATTTTCTTCCACAGACGTCCCCCGCTCGTGTCCCAGAACGAAAACGCGACTCCAGCGACGGCCAACGCCAGAAATCCGGCGCTCCGGGAAATCTCGCGTTTCTTTGCGGCCTCGAGGACCACCTCGAGCACGAACGAAAGATAGAGGCAAAACACGACGATCATGGCGAAGTCGACGTAGAGGAAGGCCCTCGCACCCACCCGGAACATGGGCGCAGCAAGGTACGTGAGCGGGGCGAGACTCAGGATGCGAAGCGGGCTGTTCGCGAACAAACCGGCGACGATCGCCGCCGCAACCCAGATTTTAGCGTCGCGGACGAGAAGCGACAGTTGGATTTTGCCGTGTTTTCGGAGAAGCCAAAGCGAAAGGAAAAAAACCAGAATGAAAAGCGGGGCGAAAAAGCCGAAGCGCATCGTCATGAATTCTCCGACTCCGGTCTTTCCCCAATTCCTTCCCAGAAGATCGGCGAAGGCTTCAGTCCCTGGACGGAAGGCGGCCAGCGGATTGTCGACGGCGAAGGCGATGAAGGCGCCGAAATGGTGCCCGACCGAGCCCCCGGAGCCGGCGCCCTCGGTTGCGAAGCCCGGAAAGAAGACGTGTACGAGCTTCATGACGAAGAGGTCGGGATACAGGACGAGCAGGCCGGCCGCGAAGACGGCGAAGCCGACGCCGGCGTTCACGAGCTCCCTCCGGTTTTCCGAAAGGACCCTGCGCAGCTTTCTCCCCTGCAGGAAATACATCACGAGAACGACCGCTCCGAAGAAGAACCCGAAATAGCCGTAGTACTCGTTGTGCAGGAACATGAGGACGGCGAAAAGGCCTGCGAGCGCCATGTTCCTCTTCGTCGGGTTTTTACCGGCACGGACGCAGAAAACGAGGAAGAAGAGGGGCATGTAATAGACGGCGAGGGAAAGATGCCCGCCGATCCTCCACATGAAATTGTCGAGATTGGCGAAGAACAAGGCCCCGACGAGCGATACGAGATAACCGAGCCCCAATTCGCGCAGCAGGAGGTATCCGGCCAAACCGATCAGGACGAAGCCGCTCGCCGCGATGAAATCGTACACGTCGTCGGCCTTGAAGAACTCGTTGAAGACGAGGTACTGGACTCTCCAGAAAACGTTCAACCTGTCGGGGGCCTTGATGCCGAAACCGATCCTGTCGTTCGAGAACGTCGATTCGAACAACATTTTCCAGAGGGGCTCCCTCTTCGAGACTTCCTTGAAGTCCTGAATCAAGGTGATCGTCCCCAAGCCGTCGCCGTTGTTCGTCAATGCGAGCCCCGGCTTGAAAACGTCCCTGAATCGTACGGCTGCGACGAGAGCGAAGAGAACGAGAACCGATGCGAGTGCGATTTTCTTCTTCATGTGCCTACTTCTCGAAACTTCTGAACAGCCAGCTCTTTCTCTCTTCATCGATCGCGGCTCCGCTCTTTTTCGCGAGAAAAAAAAGGTATTGTCCCAGGTCGTTCGCCCTGAGCGGCGTGCGAGTCATGACCCGATTTATATCATGCTCATGAAGGTAGCCTTTTTCGAAGGGGACCGAATCGGCGGTGAAGTGCCTCGTCGACAGGAAACCGAACTGAGCGAGCAGCCGGTGCAATTCGTCGCGCGTATATTCCCTATTGTGCCTTCCGTACGCTCCGTAACCGGAATACGGATCGTAGATGTTCTCTCCGTTCAGCATGCGTTCGACGTTCTGGTATCTCGCGACGTTCGGCGTCGTGACGATCAAGACGCCGTCCTTCTTCAAGACCCGGTGTATGTTCCTCAGGGTGAACATCGGATCGTACACGAGATGCTCGAGTACCTCGCAGAACAGAACGACGTCGAAAAACCCGTCGGGATAGGGGAACTCGTCGCGCTCGACGTTGAAATGCTCGAACTCGAGGGTCGACATCTCTCCGGTCGCCGTATCGACGACTCGTTGCGATTGCCTTGACCGGGGTGGTAACGCTTCGCTAAAGAAGTTGGTGGAATAGATTTCATAACTTTTAAACTTCTTCACGAGCAGTGTCATATAATACGGATTGGAGCCGATCTCCAGAAGATTTCCGCTGCCGTCCGGAATCAGGGAAAGCGTATACAGGAACCTCCTCAGCGACTCGCGAAGGTATCCGTCCATTTCCTCAATGCGGGCGCCTTCCGGAGTAAAAGAGCGCAGATAACGGTCTATGCTTTCCAAGGTCTCTCCCTGGGGCAGTTCGAGCGGTACTTTCTCGAAAATCCGCAAGCCTGAGCCCCTCAGTACCTTAATTAGTTTCTTAAAGATTCTTTTTACCAAATACCGCATTTATTTCACTCTATCCGTTTTCGAATTTATTATTTCTTTTTTCCGATCCAAAGGATCTCATCCGCTCCACCCAAGAATTCAACCAAAATTTTCTCATAGAAAAGGGGACAGCTGTTTATAATGAACTGCAAAATTTTATAGGGAACGTAATAAATCATCCTCTGCCACGTTCTTCGCATTCCCGGCTGGCGGCCGTCTTTGTATTGAATGTGCTCTATTGGATCTAGTTCCATTCCGTATAAATAATGGTATTTATACAAAACCGTATCGAACAATTCTTTATAATTGTTCAGATATGTCGGTTTCAGCAAATGATTGGCGAACGTCATGTAGCCCCAATAGGAATGGTGGTCCAATTGCGGTATGCCGTACAGGCCTCGATAGAAAGGGACCTTTATAAACAGCGTACCGCCTGGTTTCAAAACTCTATGACATTCCAGAAGAACCGCGAGCGGATTTCTGACATGTTCGATGAAATGCAGAAGATAAAGAGAATCGACGGAATCCTTTTCCCATTTCCAGGGTGTTTCTTCAAGATCAACTATCTCGTCTACTCCTTCCAGATTTTTATAATCTACATTCACGCAGTCGCTTAAAAGGACTTTCCCGCAGCCTAAATTGAGTTTCATCCGCTTCACCTCCTAGAAAAAACACAATCCTCACGCAGCTTCTCAGGAGCTCAAAGCGTGGAATACCAAAAATACTTCATAAGACACTCCTTTTTGTTTGTATAAATTTTGGATTCAGTATAATTGAGCCTTCCATATTTTTCCAAGTTGATTGTTCAGTGAGTTTTAAGACGTACCCTTTATTGTTTTTTTTTCGAAAGACGCCTTGATTGTAAAAAAACGAGAATCGAAATTCTTTTTATGCATTTATACTTTCTATCAATAGTATTATATCCGCCATCAGTAGTGTCCAAAACAATTATAGGAACTCCAGTTGAAGAGTGCGCGGGCATCCGAGAGAGAACGGAAGACATTCAGCATAACACAACAACTCCGTGAGGTCGCGTCTCTGAAAAAGGATCGTTGGGAGAACAGCGACCATTATAGTGGATCCCGATGTCAAGACATATTTTTCAGGTAGCTAAGTTATTCCTTACGCTACCCGTTCTCCCTCACAACGTGAGGTATACACCTTCATGGGAGGTCTCCCCCCGCAGGCCGAATGCGGACGAAAGTTGTTGTACGTCTCGATGAACCGCCCGATCTGCTCTTTCGCGTCAGGCAGCGATTCATACTCCTTCAGGTACACTTCGTCGTATTTCAACGTCCTCCAGAACCGTTCCACCACGACGTTATCGAGTGCTCGTCCGCTTCTGGATGGATCTTGTACTCCGCGGCGATCACGTTGATTTGCTTCTCGCCTTTTATCGCTTCCAAGGCAATCTTGAACTTGAATTCCTTCCTGTACTTCGCTCGTTTTCCTTCCGCCATGTTCTTTCCCCTTCCAGACAAGCAAACACTAATCTATGCCGCCTGTCCAGTTTCCGGGGTCCAGTATTCAGCTGCGCTTTTTGTTGGCGTATATAAGAGATGATCGTTTGACCGGCTGCTTTTATCTTATTCGAGTCTTTTAGCCTCCTTCTGATCATCTCAGAGCAAGGAAGAAAGAAAAAAACGCCTTCTTTCGGCTCGAATCTCCCGCCGCTGAATTTCTCACCTCGATTTTTTAAATAGGATCAATTATTTCTAAAATTTAATTTTTTTTTAGTATTACAATTTTATAATTTTTTAACATTGCTACAAGAATTCTAGGATCATCTGCAATTATAGGCTTAGCATCTGTTTCGATCTTTATTGTTATATCACCTTTTCCGTCTATTTCCATTTCTTCATCGATTCGAAATTCCTTTCCGTTAACATTATATGTCCTCTTTTCTTTACCATAATCAATTTTTATGAAACTTGCTCCATTAGGAATAAAACAATCTACTATGAAACTGAAATGCTTTTTAATTTCTGATGGATTATATATTTTAATTTTAGCAATATTTTCTATCCATCGAAAATAAATACTATCGTTCAATTCTTTATCGTAAACTCCATCTAAGAAATATAAAATTGGTTTTGAATAATAAAATGTTTCTAAAAAAGATTCTGTATTATAATCAGATAATTTGTTTATTTTATATATTGCTTTTTCATCATTTTCAGCTATTTTTTTTATTAATTTTAATCTATTTAATAAATTTCTATTAAAATTATTATTAGAAATCAGATATTTCACTCCTGTTTTTGATAAATCTTTCACTAACTCATCATTTGGATTATTAATTAGTTTTGCAAAATCATCAATTTGATCTCGTAATAAAATATTTTCTGGTAAATGATATGGTGTGTTAATTAAAGTATATCCATAAGCACATCTATTATATATATATCTATAATTTTGCTCTGGCGAAGATGTAATGGGAGAATAGAATGGCAATTCAATTACTGATCCTTCATCATTATTAGCAATTACTTTATAAATTGTAGTATCAGGAAGGGATACTGTTTCTACTTTCTTAAAAAATCTTCCATTGTTAGTTTCCCATAATATAGAGAAATTTATTGTTAGTATAATAAAATAAAATATACAAACATTTATTTTTCTTCTTTTATTATTCAATAATACTTTAAGATTTTTTATTACTTCTTCTAAGCAATAACAAAATATAATTATAATTGAAATATCCACAAAAAGAAAAGAACGCGCTCCAACACGAAACATAGGTGCTAAATAATGTGTAAAAGGCACCAAACTTATACCTTTTAATGGATTTGTACCAAGCATTACTAAAAAAATTGCAGCAATCATCCAACATTTCGATTTTATTTTTATTTCTTTAAAAATTTTTTTATTAACAAAGAATAGAAAAATTATAAATATAATAATCAAAAATGGTATTATAATTCCAATTCTAAATGAAGTAAATTCTCTAACATCCGTTTTACACCATGAACCACCAAAAACATTGAAAATTTTTTGTGAGCCTGGTTTAAATAATGCCAATATATTATCTGCGGAAAAATATACAAATTCATTAATTGTATATGCTAATTTGCCATTTTGAATTTCTATAATGGGTTTATTAACAAAATATATTAAAAATAAATCTGAATAAAAGATAATCATTACTATTATAAACAAGATAATTCCAATAAAAATTTTTATTATTAATACAAATCTGTTTTTTTGATTAGAGATATTTCTATTTTCATTATTTTGAAACAATATTAAAATAACTAAAGAATAAATACTATTAAAGAAACCATAATATTCATTATGTAAGAAAGTGATTGCTGCAATTATTCCAAAAATACTAATATTTTTTATTGACTTATTTTTAATTGCTCGAATTAGAAAATACAATGAAACTAAAGGCATATAGTAAACAGCTAAACTCAAGTGCCCTTGAATTCGTGTATAAAAATGTTCTAGATTTGAAAAAAGTAATCCTCCAATCACAGAAACAAAAAAACTGATTCCTAATTCTTTTAAGACCAAAAAGCCAAACATTCCAATTAATAAATAACCAAAAAACGCAATACTATCATAAACATTATTCGGTGAAAAAAATTTTCCTAAAATCCAATATTGAATTTTCCAAAAAGGATTAAGTCTAACTGGAGCCGTAATACCAAATCCTACACGTTCTGTTGAAAATGTATTTTCAAAAAGAACTTTTAATCCCTTTTCATTTATCGTTTGATTTACTTCATATATCAAAGAAAGCGTAGCTAATCCATCTCCTTTATTTGTTAAAGAGTAATTATTTATTAATAGTGCATTGGAGAATTTCCAAAAAGCAAAAAGAAAAAAAATTAAAAATGTAATTATTTTCAATTTATCTATACTTTTACGATGCACTTAATTTCTCCAAAATAATTAGGCTTCCTGAAAAACCTCATTTCATCGACTTTCAATCCAAGCACGCATGGACGTTGCGTGTTCGTGAGAGAAAAAAGAAGATTTTCCTCAGGTATTCAAAGAGGCCAAAAAGAAGATCCTTCAGGACCTTCTCGCAGTTCGCCACCAGAAAGCACAGCATGATCGCGGTCTCGCTGGTTTCTTTCAGTTTTTCATAGATAAGCCCCAGATTGAACCGCCGTTTCACTTGCCCGAACTTTCCTTCAATCTCCACCCGCTTCGCCTCATCGTCCCTCGTCTGACGTTCCTCTTCTCGGGTCCTCTTGGGGTCTTTCCACGGCCTGCCAAGCTTCGGTCCCGAGATCCGTATGCCTCGATTCTTACAGTACTCCCGGTTCTCGTGCGTTCGGTAGATTTTATCCGCATGCACCGATTCCGGGTAACACCCAAAAGCTCCTTGTACCGCTCAAGCTGCGGGATCAGATCCCCGCTTTCGTTATACGCTTCCCAGCCGATCCGCTCAACAAAACTATATCCGTCCACCAAACTCACCGATAGCTTCGCTCCAAACTCCACCGGTGCCGCCGCTTTCCCCCGAACTATCGGCCTCACGTGCGGCTGCCCCACGCTCACGATCCTTCCCGAGAGCCTCTTCGTCCCTGCCCGATACAGCAACTCTTGCTGCCTCACGACTTGCGAATCAACCAGAAGATTTCGATAGTCCCGTCTCGCTAAGACCCTAAGCGAACTCTTCCGGAAAAACTCTTTGATATGCCGTAAGTTCCTCTTCACATACTGCAGCTGCTCTCGCAGTGCCTTTCTCACATCCCGTTCCTTTGGCCGCCTCTTCTTGATGAAACACAAAAAGGCTCTTCTGGCCTTCTTCCTATACGTCCTCGCTTTCTTCTCCGTGCCCTTCCGCGGTTCATGGAGCGTGTTGATGATTTTTTCGGTCTTTTCCCTCACCTCATTAAAAAGTCCCACGTCCGTCGGGAACCGGATATCTTGCGGCGCGCAGGTCGCGTCCACAATCAGCTGTCCTTTATTTCCGCCCTGTCCATGCTCATTATCCGGGCCTTCCCTCTTTATCCGCTCTTTGTGAATCCATTCGTTTATCCGCGCAATCTCCCGCGGTCCAAGGCGTTCACGAAAATGCACCCTCATGCTCGGATTAAAAGGCGCTTCCTTCCGATATTCCTTGAGCCCGATGAAATACTGCAGATACAGATTCTCTTTCAGCTGCTCCACCAATTCCTCATCCGATACCGTGAACTTCTCTTTGATAAAAAGCGCTCCAAAAGCTATCCGGCTGCTCTTCGCCGGGGCCCCGTTGACCGAATCGAAGTTCTTTTCATATTCCCGCTCGATTCTTTCCCAGGGAATGATGTCCGCTAAGCGTACCCACCGGTTCTCATAATCAAGCTCTCCTTGGATATACATTCGAAGTTCCGCGAACTCAAGCTGCTTCTCTTTTCGGTATATCCCTTTCTCCGAAGTGCACGCCTTTTTAAGCTTTTTCATCCATTTCCGTTTTCAGGAAGCCTTAGATTATGATCTGGATGCTTACCAAAAAAAGTATCTCCCCAGGGAGCTCGTAAAATTAACAACCCGCCACATCTCAGTTTTGTATACACCTTTATCATTATTTCTGACGGTTTTTCTAAATGTTCTAAAACGTCATACATTAATGCAACATCTATGCATTTATCCTGAATTTGATCTATTTGGTCTCCTCGCAATACAATAACATTTTTCTCTTTGTTAGTTGAAGCTTTATATCGAATCAGTAGTGTCTAAAACAATCATAGGAACTCCAGTTGAAGAGTGCGCGGGCATCCGAGAGAGAACGGAGGACTTTCAGCATAACACAGCAACTCCGTGAGGTCGCGTCTCTGAAAAAGGATGGTTGTGAGAACAGCGGCCATATGGGCGAAACGCGAAGCGGTCTTCGTCACAAATTTCAGATAGCACATCAGGAGGTAAGCTATCATAGCAGTCCAGACTTGAATCAAAACGGCATTGCGACTGGTACCGAAGAATCGTTTGATCTTCAAGAATTGCTTGATCGCTTTGAAGAACAATTCGATCTGCCAGCAGTCACGATAGACCCCCGCTATGGTTTTCGCCGACCATTTAAACTGGTTCGTCAAAATAGCGATTTTCTTTTTCGTCTTTTCGTCCTGGACCACGATTCTGCGCAGGCGTAAAGGACAATTCTTTTTCGAGTAAACAACCACCGCCAAAGGCGGTGGCTTTACTGAGGCCTCTAAAAGAGGCCA
>CAYNKA010000016.1:0-80210 GCA_964397655.1 uncultured Spirochaetaceae bacterium
CTCCGTCCCCGCTTCCGCGCCTTTCCCGCCGCCTTCCCCCGCAACGCCCTCGGGGATATTCCCCAGCGGAAATACCGGCACAATATTCTCATTCCCCATCAAGTATTTCGCACTTCAAGCCCGGCAGGTCTTTGTCGATTTCAGCTTTCTCGGGTATTACATAGTCTTCGATCCCTTTTGGTTCATTGACTCCGTCCTTCACCCGAATCCTGGCTGCAACGGACCTGTGGACCTTCGCGGGAGAGTACTGGCCGTTGTTTGAATTATGCGTCCACCAATAGACCTTATTGACCTCCATACTGCCTGCAGGCCGTGCGGAAGATTCGTCGTTCCTGAAGAGTGTTCTGACAACCTCCTTGATCGCTTCCGCGTCTTCTTCCGCGAATCCCGTCTTTGCGGCGAGCTGCGGATTCATGCTGCCGTAGAATACATACACTCCGTGATCGACACGGTGTTTCATACCCATGGTATCCGAAGCTTTTTTTTTGCCTTCCCCTTCGCCGCTGACGCTCTTGGTGATTTGGATACTGGAAACACGGTCGCTGACCGGGGCTATCGAAAAGGCGGGGTGAATCGAAACAGGTCCGCGAATGCCGATGGAAACGCCTTCGCCTTTTTTTTCACTTCCGTAGGCGAAAACCTGTCCGAAGGCACGAACATCTATCCATTTCTTGCAGACGGCATCCTGGAATTTTTTTTCATCTTTCCAGTCATCCTTTTTTATTTCTCCCTCTGCCCGGGCCCTTAGACTCGGATAATTATCCACCTTATTATCATCCGATTGGACAAAGATCGAATGACCTTCCTGCATCAGGCGGTTGCGGATTTTCCGCTTGATGCAAACATCGGAAAGCTCGCCAAGTCCATCGTAGTTCACCCGTGGCCTATTGCCGTTCAGCGGATCACCGTTGGGGTTCGCTCTGTTTACGCTTACGATAACGGCGAAGTCGATTTTGTTTTTCAGTGGATTCATTGTTCTTTCTCCTTATTTTTGTTTTGATTGTTATTGTCATCGTCCGAATTTTGTTCGTTTTCCTCTTCGGATTCATCCCGAGTGTTCCGCAAATACTCCCGCTGGCAGGAATAGCCGAGCAGGAACTCTCCGTTCAGCCTTTTATCGTTGATGAAATCGTCGGGATCAAAAATATTTTTCACCGCATCCATCATCCTTTGCCGTTTTATCGATTTTCCGCCAAGACGTGCTTTGTATGGAGAAAGAGCCAGTTCGATGGTTCTCCAGGTACTGTAAGGGCGTTCCGCAAAACGATTCATCAGGCGGGCGGCGGTTGTTTGTCTGTCCTCGCCGGTTCTGCTCAAGGCCCATTGTTCAAGACTGTCCGCGAGAGCAAGAAGCCGCCCGTAGAGGTAGTCTCTCGTTTTTCTTTCAGGATCGAGTGCCATGGAATATTCCTCCTTTTCTTTGAATTTTCTGAACAGAGCGCATGCGATGCTCAACGTCTTTTCCCACTGCCAGGTTTCCGATTCTTTAAAAGCTACCCTGTTCGAGGCGCGCCTTACCGTTGACTCGACGATATCCCGAGGGATCGGCAGGCCGTCAATGATGCATGGGAGTAGACGTTCTACACAGGCTTTTCGCAGTGCTTCGTCGACATGATACTTTCCATTGTTGTTTATCGCGTAAGCCGCTTCAGCGATGTCGCTCGGTGACGGTGCCCCGATGAACGGCAAAGATATTCTTTTGGATTTACCGTTTTCCTGTTTTTCAACGGATCTGTATTTATGAAGCCATTTACAGGTATCATGCCAGTTGTCGATTCTTGCAAGATATTCCGAACCGGTCAGCTCACGATAGAAAGTGATCGATGCTCTTCCAGGGGTAGCGGAATCGAGACCTATGACGATCAGGCCATCCGTATTACCGATTTCCTTACCATATCCCGTAATGCGGTTCCTGAATTTAATCCCGATATCTTGTGCCGTGTACGCCATATCAACTTCATCACTCGGCAAATCCGTTAAACCGAGAATTTCAAGCGGATCAGACAGGGGCTGCGGAATGTCCTTTCCCGACGTCGCCCACGCCACAACAGCCAGATCGTTTTTTCGATATCCTTGGCGACTGATGAGCCAGCGGAGAGCGCTGTGAGCTTTCTGCGTTACTTCAAAACCGACTCCGGCAGCCTGCTCCGCATTTGTAAAACGCCCAAGAAATGTGAACCCGCATCCATCATCAACTTTTACTTTACCGTCTTTACCTTTTGTTTTTCCCGAAGAAATAAGCTTGGCTTTATCCGCATCATTTCGCAGTTTTGCCGGATGCTGGTCCGCGGCGAACCCTGTTTCCCCGGTAACATAACAAAGCGTTGTATCGGTTTTTGTCGTGGAATAGTACTTTATCCACATGTCCCAGAGGGACTCATCCTTCCATACTTTCGACTCGCGCTCGTTAGGAATTTCCACTACCCAACGCACGAACGCTTCCTCTTGGGAATCGATGGTGTCAAATATTGTCAGGATATTCTTTTCGCTTTTATAATCCGCTTTTTTGAAAAGTTTTCCGTCGGTGTCTGCCAACAACGTATTATGACCGATCAGATCCCTGATAACGTTCCCTTTCTGAATGTACTTCAAGACTGAACGGGCTTTCGGATGAGAATGTCCGCTTTCGCACCATGTTTCCAATTCCTTTTTGTACAAATCGAAATGAGAATCTTTCTTACCCCCGTATGCGGCATAATCCTGAGCAATATACTGTAATTTATCACAAAGGGGGTGGGCCGCCGGCCCGCTTGTTCTTCCCCCTGAACTTTCGGTGCACGGAATAATCGTCCGGGACTCTTCTTTAGGAACAACCCGTGCCCTCTTGAAATTGCCTTCTCCGTCGATAGTGATTTCGATGTGTACCTTTTGCGTGGTGTGGCAAATCGGAAGAAGGGGGACTTTGCTTTCATCAGTTTCGTTCCCAATTGCTCCCCGGCAGTTTTCGTATGTTTCGTATAGCTTCTGTATCCATCCCATGTACTACCTCCCGTCTTTATACCCTTCCAGTAAACCTTCTTCCTTCAAGCCAACCGATATAGGCGGTTGTCCCGTCATCGGTCGGACAAATTTGCGGATTGTGCATTGCTCCGGACGTATAAACCTAATCACACCATCTACCATTTCGGGGCGCCAAAATCGGGAATAGAATTCGTTCTTCCCTGCTTCATCAGGATAGTCGAAACCGTGAAACATGAGATCGAATGACAATTTCCCGTAGCCGTCGTAGAAGCCGGTCCCTTCCCCGAACGTGCAGGACTCGACATACCCTTGACATTCTCGCGCACCCAAAAACACATCCCTTCTTCCGCCGCGATCGATCATGCGCTTGGCGACGAAGTAATGTTTGTTTTCGTTTCTGTCCTTTGCCATATCCTCCCGATGCGGATTCCACTCGAAGTGCGCCTGCACCTGATACTCGACATCGGAAAGATAGGTATAGATGGAAAGATCGTTCCCTCCACCGTATTTGATCGGCTTCGCGCTTCTTGACTGCGTTCTTATCGGTTTCATCACCCTGACCGCGTCGACGATCCACAGGATCGTCGGTTTCCAGTATACGGAGCTGATAATTCCCTTGAGCGCTTCGTAGGTCGGTACTTGATATGAACACTTTTCTCCGCCGATCTTCGTGAGCGGGTCCGTGAAAAGCGCATATTTCCCGTGAATCGTGAACTCTACCTTGTTTTCCATGGTGCCTCCTTCACGTTATTAAGACTTCCATTTCGTTTACGATCTCCTTGCTCAATCCGAATTCATCGCTGTAATACTCACGTTTTAAAAAAAACACTCCCGTTCCATGCTGAACTTCGCTGATGATTCCGTTTTCGGCAAGCTTGCGAAAAGCATTCTCATACACATTCACCGAGAACCGTTGGGCTTTCTTCAGTAATTTGTACTGCTTTTCTATTTCAAATGCCGAGCAGAGATCAGCGATAATTTGCTTACCCTCGTCGCCGTAGGGAACGACGATACCCCTGGTAGCCGAATCGATCGCATGAAAGGCTTTCGAAGCTGTTTGAAACGACTGCTTCAGAAAGGGATCGGGTACACTCCTATTTATCCGCTGGTATTCCCGGACGGAAAGTGGGTTCGTCGACAAGAGGTCGAACAGGTTGTCTTCTCTTCCGACAGGAGAAGCGCTCGTTACGGGATAGCTCATTTTGTCTTTCCGGTCGTAGAAGTAGTATGTATAAAATTGTTCCATCGCCGCCGGAGAAAGAATATCGTTGTCGAATCGCCCGGGCGAAGCCTTGAACTCATCAAGGACTCTTTGTGCCGTTTCCGATGCGATTCTTATCTCTTGCAGACTGTCTAAGTTTTCGTCCTTGGGATTTACAATAAAGACATTCCCTTGTTTTCGTTGGCCGTGCCTATTGCAACGACCGGCTGCCTGCGCTATGGAATCCAGTCCCGCCAGATATCGGATAACCGAACCGAAATCGATATCAACGCCGGCTTCGATCAACTGAGTACTGACGCATATCGTTGGCTGCGTTCTGTTTAGTTGGTCCTTGATGGTATTCAGGACGTTAAGCCGATGTTGGGGACACATGTCGGTACTCAAGTGGAAGACCGCTGCCGGAGCGGAGTTCTTCAACAGATGAAAAAGATTCCTTGCAGATGTTTTGGTATTTACAACAATGAGAACGCCGGCGTTTTCATTTAACTTCTGAAGCTCTACCAGTTCCTGGCACGTAAGTTCTGAGACCTCGCTTTCGAGCCAGCCTCCCGGCTTTCGGTTGTCATGTACATCGACGCGCTTAAGATCGCGAAACAAACGCCGTACATCCCGGATCATCTGTTGCTCTGGTGAGATTTCAAGCGCCCTTTCTTTCTTTTCAATTTTGTCCAGCAACGGCTGGGTAGCGGTGCAAAGGACGACGGTCGATCCGCATCCCTTTATCAGAAAACGAAGGGCGACATTGAACATATGCACACACCGGATCGGAATCGTCTGAATCTCATCGAAGATTATAACCGCGTTCGCGAGCTGATGCATTCTCCGTGCGCTTCTCGTTCCGGAACCAAACAACGCTTCCAGAAACTGGACGCTTGTCGTGAAGACAACCGGCGCATCCCAGTTTTCCGATAGAAGGCTTTGCCGGTGCGTCTCTTCCTCCGGTGTCAGATTGGAATGATGTTCCAGAACAATTTCGTCGGAATATTTACCGCTACTATCCATTTCTTCAAAAACCTTTCTGACCTCGTAGGCGTTCTGATCGATGATCGAGGTGTAGGGAATTATGTAGATGACGCGATCCAGTTTATATTTTGCAGCGTGATTCAAGGCAAACCGAAGACTCGCAAACGTTTTTCCGCCGCCGGTCGGGACAGTCAACTGATAAAGGCCCTTCGGCTTCCCTGCGAATTCAAGGCACTGTCGGGAGATTTTTTCCCGCAACTCGTCAACTTCGTTTTTCTTGTCGAATTTCTTCGCATTGAATCGCTCAATCAACTCTTCCCATGGCGTATATACGTTGTAGTTCCGAATGTCCGCATTCCCGGGTCTTTCGAAATCGGCGGTGTTGAGTCTGTCCGCGTCTATGAGGCAACTAAAGAGAAATCTTGCTAGAAGCCCGTACTTGAACATCAGGCTTTCTTTGGAATCGTTTTCTTCTTTCAACGACTGGAGGGTGTTTAGAAATCGCGCGGACAATTTCTCTGTAAAAAAACCTTCCACGATCCGGCGCTCGAAATCATCCAGATTTGCATACGCCTCTTCCGTGTGCGTTTTCTCCTCGGATTTTCCCATCCGCCGCTCGTAATTGTTTTTTCCGTCAGGAGAAATACAGTCAATCATCCCCGAATGATGGGAAACGAGGCACAGTGACAGGAACTGCGATGTGATCGCTCCTTCCGGGCCGTGCTTTGATATATTCTTATACACTTTTTGAGCTCCGGCAGATGAGTGATCGATTTTGCCCTTTTTCTCAGAAACATCAATGTAATCGTCTTCGTCGGGATCGATGAGCCCTTCGGCCGATCGGATATACTTATCGAATTCGTCGCTTGCCTTACCGAGATCGTGGAGAATCCCTAATAGTTTTCCGTGATCTTTGAGACCTATTTTCGCTGCAAACGTGCCAGCTATGTTGGATGTTTCTTGGAGATGAATCCATAAATCTTGAAATTCTCCGTCCTTTTTTCGGCGGTGAGCTATAAATGGTTTTTTCATAGCTCATCTTCCTTTGAATGCGCCCAATACTCCACGCCCGTCACCTTCCTTTTTTGAGATACTACCATCCGTGCAACGACGTATGGTGTCCCGGTGTTCGGTTTTCCTTTTCGGGGCGTTTTCGGATGGTTTTTCACCTGCAATTCTCGCTCATTCGCGGTACGAATGCAAAAGAATTTCATTCACTCCTTTTATCCCGCCCGCACCTCGATGTCGGCTCCATGCTCGGTTATGCGGAAGAACCGCGCCGAGAGGCTCGATGGGCTCGAAGAGAACCGAGAAAAGAGGGCCGCCGTCTCTCGTTTCAGATACCCGGCGTGGGAGGTATGACCCGAGCGGCCGCGCACCGTCACCGCGACGGCCTTCGCATCGGCGGGATTGTACGGCTCGGGCGTGAGGTGCACGGAGAAGTCCTCCACGTAACCGCGGATGCGCGCATCGATCTCCTTCGCGGGAATCCCTTCCACGATCGACTGCCGTTCGCCGGCTTTCCTCGCCGAGGCGATGGTTCCGGCTATTTCTCCGATGGTGCTGTGGAAATTCGTGCCTACGACGGGAAGCACGATCCGCCTTTTCTCGGTAAAGAGCAGATGCTCGAACTTGCGCTTAGCCTCTTTTCCGAATTCCTCCGGCGTCCCGGCTTCGATGAAGGGCTCGGCGAACTCGAAGACGGTGAGATAGTTCGTTTCCGCGTCCGCGTGTCCTCCGAGCAGGGCCGCGAGTGCCGAGTCCTTCCCGTCGGAGAAATCGTTCAGATAGTAGGAGAGAAAAGCATGGAACAGGGCACTGCCGAGGATGTGCCTGAGGAGGCTCTTGAACGGGCGGAGCTTTTTGGAGAATTGCAGGATGCGGCCCGCGGCGGCGTAGTCCCCGCTCAGGAAAAGCGCGTAGAGCTCGGGAAAGCGGGCGAGAAACCCGAAAACCGCTTCCTCTCCATGATGTTGGCCTACCGTCTTTTCGTGACGATACACCCGTCCCCTCGAGGCTTCGGCCCGGTGGTACAGCGGCCGCCGCAATTCGTCGGGAAAAACGAGTTCAAGCGGTTCAATCTCGCGGCCCAGAAGCTCCCTTACTCTGGCTCGACCGGCCTTGGAGTCTGCGGCTCCGTCGTATTCGAGGGCCCCGCTCGCGCTTTCGGTGAAAATCAGGGTGGACTCGGGGAATTCTATGGTATACAGAGCATGGATTTCCATGATTAGCCTCCTATGACGGCAAGATTAGCATGGGTCGAATGACACGGAATGTCCCGGTAAATATTTTTCAAGAATGCAGGCTTCTATCCGGATTTGCGGCGGAGGCGCCGGACCGCGGCCCGCTCCACCTGCCGTTTCCCGTACAGCGGAACGCCGGCCCGTTCGATGTGTTCCGGGAGGGCCGGTTCGCGAAGATCGCTCGCCAGCGAGAGGTCGACGTGGTTCATGGTCGTTCTTCCGCCTCGAGCGTTTGCATCTTTTCCCGGAAAGTCCCGAAGGCTGGGAAATAGGAGAGTATGACGGAATCCGCGATACGCGCCGCAGTTGCTTCTTCGTAAGTATGCGTGGTGAGGTTACGGCTCTGGATCATGTCCATCCAGGTCAAAGATTATTGAACCGCTGTATCCATCGGATGTCGGGATTCGTCATTCTTTTCCCTCTTGTTGTTGAAAATTATACAACGAAACAGGCAGGTACTTCCGGTAATTTTGGAAGTCCTTGTCCAGAGTGAAGATGGCGAAGTCATTGTTGCCGGCGACCGCGCAGATCAAAAAATCGATGTGCGAACCTTGTACTCCGTTCCTGCGGCATTCGTTGAAGAAACGGGCCGCCGTTTCATAGTCGTTCGTCGCGATCGGATGGTCGACGAGTATGGAGAGCTTTTCCCGTAGTTCGTCGTATTTGTTCGGATCGGCTATCCCCGAAAGAATTTCTTGCCTGATCGGTCCGATCATCACGGTCTTGAGGCCGCGGGCCAGTTCCGTGAGGCTGTCCACTATTTTTCTTGCTTCAAGCGTGCGCGCTTTCTTCCTGAACGCGAGCGACCAGATCGAGGTGTCGACGAGAACTTTCATGAGCGGTTTCTCGAACTCTTGTAATCGTAATCGGCGTCATAGGGTATTTCCCCGAAGAGTGCGACGAGATCGTCGACTTTCCTGCGCTGGATGAACTCCCGCAAGGCCGTATTGACGGTCTCTTTTTTGGTCTTCAGTCCGCTGATTTCTTGGGCTGTATTCAACAAGGTTTCGTCGATGGCGAGATTGGTGGCCATAGTCTTCCCCCCATTCAAGATTACACAATACAATGTGTAGAGGCAAGTGTGGCTGTTTCCTTCAGGGCCTCTACTCCGCGATCTCCGCCATCTTCCGTATCTCCTCCTTCCACAGCCAGCGAAACTCGGGCGGCGCGAGGACCTCCGCCTGGGCGCCGAAGGAGAGCGCGCGGCCGAGAAGTTCCCGCCAGTCCGCGGCCGGAAGGTCGACGTCGGTGTACGGCGTACCGTCGTCCTCCGTCCCTTGCAGCATCTTCTGCGCCGGGTGCCAGGTCTGACGTGCGATGAGGGCGGCGGCCTGCCCGCGGACGCGGATGACGGCCCGCTTCGTAGCCTTCCCCTTGAAGATGCCGAAGCCCGAGGCGAGGTAGGCCTCGACGGATTTCCTGCGCACGGGATCGTTCGCCGGGGCGGCGCGCTCCTTCGACAGGGCGATCGCCTCGATTCTCGAAAGATGAAAGGTCCTGAGTTCGCCCCGGAGCAGGTCATAGGCGACGAGGTACCACCGGCCTCCGTAGTTGACGAGGCGCTCGGGCTCCACCGCCCGCTCGGACGCTTCGCCCTTTGCGTTTCGGTAAGCGATGTCGAGCCGCTTGCGGAGCATGAGGGCCTGGCAGACCAGCATGACGCTTTCCATGTCGACCTTTTCCGCCACGGGAAGCTCGTAGCTTATCCTGTCGGCTACGGACCGGTAGTCGCGGGAGACGTGCCGCTCGATCTCCTCGACGATCAGGTCCGACGCGACGGGCACGTAATGCTCGTTCGCCGCGAGGCTCTTCATGAGCACGGAGAAGATGAGGAGCTTCTCGTCCGCGAAGAGGAGCTGTTCGAAGGGGCGGCCGTACCGGTATGCCTTGGCCCGCCGGTCGTAGACTACGGGGGCGGAAAGACGGTCACGGAGATACTCGATGTCGCGCTTGATCTGGCGGTCCGACACCTCGAAGCGCCGGGCCGCCTCGTCGCATTTCATACGGCCTCGTTCGCGAAGGATCCGGTCAATAAAGGCGATGCGTTCGAATTGGCTCACGGGTTTTTCCTTTTTTCTATTTTCGGACGATCATGGCTCGGAGTGTAAGGACGAGATGGATGGTGAGAAGAAAGACGGAGTATACTTGTCTCGGAAGATGAGCATGGACCGGACGGTTTCTCGCATGCCTCGCGGTCGCGACCGTGTATCACGCGGCCTACGACGGCATGCGGGACTCCGTGCGCCTGGTCGCGGGCGTTCCGCAGATGGCAGACGCTTGGGTCGCGGTGCTTCTGACGGCGGCGGGGACGTTCTTCCTGATGAAGGACAAATGGAAGAAACTCGAGGGAAAAGCGGCGTCTCTCGAGTGAGAGGAGAAGGAATGTACGAAGCCTCCGCCGCGATTCTCGCTGGCGGCACGAGTTCGCGGATGGGTTCGCCGAAGGCCCTGCTCCTCGTAGACGGCAGGCCTCTCGTGTCGTACGTCGCTGGCCGGCTCGCCGGGCTTTTCCCGGAGGTTTTCATTGCGGGCGGCGGCCCCGATGTCTTCGCGGTTGGTGGCGGGGAGGCTATCGCCGAGGCGGCGGGGCTTCGGGTGGTTCCGGACCGCGATCCCGGCCTCGGGCCCCTCATGGGGATAGCCTCCGCCCTCGAGGCCGCCCGCTTCGACCTCGTGTTCGTAGTCGCCTGCGACATGCCGGAGCTCGACGCCGGCCTCGTCGAGCTGCTGCATCACGCCGCCGCGGAACGGGGGCCGAACGGCGAGCCCGCAGACTGCGTCGTTCCGCGCACGGGGAAAGGCCGCCTCGAGCCGCTCTTCGCCTTCTACCGGAAAAGCGCCCTCCCCGAGATCGAGGCGGCGCTCGCAGGCGGAGAGCGTTCGGTCCGAGCCGTGTTTCCCCGCCTGCGCGCCCGGTTCGTCGACGCGCCGATGCCGGACGGCATCCCGAACCTCAACACGCCCGAGGATTACGCCCGCTGGGCCTCTCGGCCCAGGATGCGGTAAAAATGAATGCCCATGATGCAAGGAGAGGACTATGAACCACGGAGAGAAGGCAAGGGACCTGCGCGAAAAAGGCTTCAATTGCGCCCAGTGCGTGTTCGCCGCGATCGCGCCCGATTTCGGGATCGAGGAGAAGTCCGCGAAGAAGATCGCCTCGGGGCTCGGCGGGGGCTTCGGCGGGCTGCAGGGCCCCTGCGGAGCCCTCACCGGGGGCATCCTCGCGATCGGCACGGCCTTCTCCGGGGAGCCCGGCGAAAAGAGCGATCCCGAATCGAAGGCGAGGGTGTACGCGAAGACCAAGCTTTTCGTTGAACGTTTCCGGGCCGAATTCGGGAACACCGAATGCCTGTCGCTGCTCGGCGTCAGGATAGGGTCCGAGGAGTACAATCGGGACGCCGACCTCTATAAAAGCAGATGCGGGAATTTCATCGAGCGGGGCTGCGCCCTCGCCTCCGACGTGATCGCGGGGAGGTGAGCCGGACCGGGTTTCGGTGTCCGGCTCCCGGGCCTTCCTTTCCTCCGTCGCGGGCCCGCGCGGAGTGCCGCTTCACGGCGCGGCCTCGACCTGGACCGCGACGCCGTGCATGACGTTCCCGACGGCCGGTCTCGTGCCCTCGGTCGAGGTGAGGACGTTGGCCGATCCGGCGAGGTCGGTCCCTTCGGCGTCGAGCCGGGCCCAGACGCCCTGCCTGAGGCAGACGACGCCGGGCATGAGGTCCCCGCTCCGGCGGACGGTCACGACCGAGCTGCCGTTCCCGTTCAGGATTTTCGCCCGTCCGCCGTCCGGGATGCCCCGTTCCGCGGCGTCCGCCGGGTGCATCTCCAGGGAGTCGTCGTCCCTCCGGGTGCCGGGCTCGGTCAGGTCGCCGCCCTGGGAGTGGGTGCGGCGGGCCGACTTCGGCGTCACGAGGAGGAGCGGCCACCTTGGATCCGCGGGCCGCTCCTGCCAGACCGGGAAGGGGGAGAATCCCGTGTCGCGCGCGTAGGCCTCGCTCGCGATCTCAACCCTGCCCGACGGCGTGTCGAGGGGGAACCTCTCGGGATCCGAGGCGAAGTCCGCGAGGCCCGTCCTTTCCCGCTCGGCGCCGAACCAGACCCCCGTGCGCATGAAGAGCTCCCGATCGTCGACCTCGGACTCGTCCATGAATTTCCGTATCCAGGCAGCGTCGTCGCGGCCCTCGGTGTACTCCCCGCCGAAGCTCATCCGGTCAGCGAGCTCGGCGAGGATGTCGTAGTCCGTGCGAGCGAGGCCGCGGGGCGGCACGGCCGCGGTCTTGTAGGCGAGAAAGTTGCCCGCCCAGGGAAGGCCGACGTCCTCGCGCTCCAAGGTGTGGGCGGCTGGCAGGACCACGTCGGCGAGGCGGGCGGTCGGCGTCATGAAGAGCTCGTGGCAGACCGAGAACTCGAGGGATTTGAACGCCTCCGTGCTCTTCCTGACGTCGCCCCCCTGGTTCACGAAGTCGCAGCCCGCCGCGTAGACCGCGCGGACGTCCGACGGGTAGCCTCCCTTTCTTCCCTCCAGGATCGCGTCCGGCCAGCGGAGGATGGGAACGGCCGCACGGACGGGGGACGGAGGCACCGGCAGGACGCCGACCTTCGGAGCAGGGAGCCGGTTGTTGAAGGCCCCGGTCGAGCCTCCCAGGGCGCCGAAGTTCCCGGTCGCCAACTGGAGTGCGACCGCGAGGCGGTAGGGCTCCTCGCCCGCGAAGACCCGTTGGATCGAGTAGCCTGGGAAGAGGAGGGCGGGCTTCGCCGTCCCGTAGAGCCGCGCGAAGGAGACGATTTCGGCCTCGGGGAGCCCGCAGATCGAGGAGGCCCAGGCCGGGGTCTTCGGCCAGCCGCCCGCCCTGCCGAGAACGTAGGCCTCGAGCCGGTCGAAGCCCGTCGCGCGGGTCTCGACGAAAGACCGGTCGACGAGGCCGTCCGTGAGAAGGACGTGGAGGACCCCGAGCATGAGGGCGGCGTCGGTTCCCGGGCGGCAGGGCAGCCAGCGGGCGCCGAGCCGTTTCGCGGTGGCGGAGCGCCGCGGGTCCACGACGACGATTTCTGCCCCCCTTTCGCGCGCCTCGAGAAGTCGAGGCTCCACCTCCGTCCCCAGCCTTGCCTCGAACACGTTCGCCCCCCAGAGTACGACGAGTTTCGCGTACTTCATCGTCGCCGCGTCGAAGCCGGCGCGTTTTGCGCCCGTGCCGAGAAGGTAGGGGAGGACGAACCTCGCCGCCTCGTTGCTGTAATTGCCCTTCGTATACGTCGCGCCGCCCGAGAGGTTGAGGAAGCGGGGAAGCACCTTCTTCGTGTTGTGCATGGCCGTGGTGGACCCGTCGCTGTCCAGCGAGAGGACCGAGGCCGGGCCGTGCTTCGCCCGGATTTCGCCGAGCCTGAGCGCGACGAGAGCGAGGGCCACGTCCCAGGAAGCCTCGCGGAAGTCGCCCGAGCCTCGGTCCCCCCTGCGGATCAGGGGACGGAGGATGCGGCGCGGGGAGTGGAGTTCGCGGGGGAGTCCGTACCCCCGGCCGCAGCCCGTGAGGAAGGGCCCGGCCGCCGGATTGTTCGCCACGCGCGTGACGACGCCGCCTTCCACCGTCGCGAGAAGCGGACAGGCGTTTCCGCCGCAGTCCTTTCCGCAGAATACCGGAATGGTCGCCATGTCCCGATAGTACCCCCATCATAGCCCCTGCGCAACGTGCGGCCGGAGCCCGCGCGTCCCGGCGGTTCGGATGAATTTCTCATTTTGCGATATAATTCCTCTCGAACATCGTGCTGTACCCGCCGTGCGTGAAAAAAGAGGTGAATCATGAACAAGATGCGCAATTCGGGCCTTGCGGCGGCCGTTCTCGCGCTCGCCGCTCTTTTTTCCATTACAGGCTGTTCCTCCGGAGGCGGCGGCTCGGGCGACGATTTCGCCGGAACCTTCGACGCGACCGGTTCGTGGAAGGGGAGGTGGAACCTCGAGTCCGTCGGTTATTCGGGAAGCTTCTCCGTGAAGGCCTCCCAGGCTTCCGGCAAGCTGAGCGGGACGATCACGGTAGCCAAGGCCGGCCTGAGCGACGCTCCCCTCACCGGCACGGTGACGGGGAACGACGTGACCTTCGGCGACATCTCAGGCATCGTGTCCTTTTCGGGCGAGGCGGACGTCTTCGACGCGGCCTCCGGCACCTTCACCGTGAAGGATTCCGGCTCGACCTACAAGGGCACCTGGACGGCGGCCTGCACGCGCGAACTCGCGCTGCAGAAGACCGTCACGCTGCCCCTCACCTCATCGTTCCACAGCATCGCCTGGGACGGGACCGCGTTCTGGGTCTCGGACAGCCAGAACATAACCAAGCTCGGCACGGACGGAACCGTCCTCGCCTCCTATATGTACAACGGCGATCCGATGCCCCTCCACGACTTCCATTCGCTGTGCTGGACCGAGCTCCTCGCTCTCGAGGACGGATTGCAGGATGATTCCACGAAGGCGATGTTCTTCAGGATAAACAGGACCACGGGAGAGCCGACGACCCCCCTGCCGTGCCCGCCCGACGGATCGTCGACGAATTCGAGTCCCTCGGCCCTCAGCCTCGCCTGGGACGGATCCGCTCTCCGCTGTTTCCGGCCCTCCGACGCGGGAACCGGCAACGGGACCTTGTACAAGGTGAATCCGTCGACCGGGGCCTCCCTCGGGAGCTTCGCGGTGCCGTCCGACATCGAGGACGGTTTCCTGATGCCGGGCGGATTCGGTGCGGCGGGTTCCGATCTCTACGTAACGGCGAGAGGAAGCGGGACCGTCTACAAGATGAGGTCGACCGACGGCAAGATCGTCCGGCGCTTCACCTACTCTGGCTGGAGCGGCTATCCCGGAGGCAGTCCGGGAAGCGTGACCTGGGACGGGAGCCTCCTCTGGATCCGGGACACCTCGAATTACAAGCTCTACGGATTCACCATGCCGAGCGGTCTGGCGCCCTAGGCCGAAACCGCATATTCGGGGCGCTCCCAATCGGGCGTCCCGGAATGTATAAATCTTCGATTTTTATGCACTTTTTCCCCTGAAATTCCCCGGAATGTCATTCGAGGATTTGACGAGCATTTTGGTTTCGTCGTACTATTACCTGAATTTAGTGGCCATCGAGCCCGCAATTCAAAAAAGGGAGAACTATGAAAAAGATCGCCTTTTACCTCGTTCTGGCCCTCGCGGCCGCAGCGCTCGTCATCGGGTGCAAGCCGAAGGAAGAGAAGGCCGCCGCGCCCGCGAAGACGGAAACCATCAAGATCGGGCACACCGTCGCCCTGACCGGTCCGAACGCCACCTGGGGACAGGCCGAAGCGAACGCCCTCAAGATGATCGTGGACAAGATCAACGCCGGAGGCGGAGTGCTCGGCAAGAAGCTCGAAGTCATCGCCTACGACAACCGCGCCGACAGGATGGAAGCGGTCAACGTGGCGAAGAGGCTCGTCGAGCAGGACAAGGTCGCGGCCATCATCGGGCCCGCGCAGAGCGGCGTCGCAAACGCCATCCGCGAAGTCAACAACGCGGCCAAGGTCCCGGTCGTCGCCACCACCGCCACGAACCCGAAGGTGACCGTGGCCGACGACGGCAAGGTCGTGCCCTATACCTTCCGCGTCTGCTTCATCGATCCCTTCCAGGGCACCGTGGCCGCCCAGTTCGCCCTCAAGGACCTGAAGGCGAAGACCGCAGCCATCCTCTACGACGTGGGCGACGACTATTCGCAGTTCCTCGGCAAGTATTTCGTCGAGACCTTCACCAAGGGCGGCGGCAAGATCACCGCGAACGAGGCCTTCCGCTCCGGCGAGCTCGACTTCCGCGCCCAGCTCGGCAAGATCAAGACCGGCAAACCGGACGTCATCTTCATCCCGACGATGCAGAAGGAAGCCGCCCTCGCGGCCAAGCAGGCCCGCGACCTCAAGATCGCCTCGACCCTGATCGGCGGCGACGGCTGGGCCAGCCCCGACCTGATCGACCTCGCTGGCCCCGCGATCGAAGGCTCCTACTTCGTGAACATCGCCGCCCTCGAGGACCCGGCCATCCAGGACTTCATCAAGGAATACAAGGCGAAGTTCAACGCGGACCCCGTGCTTCCGAACCCGCTCATGGCCTACGACGCCATGATCTGGATCGCGGACGCGATCAAGCGCGCCGGCGGCACCGACGGCGAGAAGCTCAAGGCCGCCATGGAAGCCACCAAGGACCTCCAGGTCCTCACCGGCAAGCTCACCGTGGACCCCGCGACCCACAATCCGCTCAACAAGCCCGCGACCATCCAGCAGGTCAAGGACAAGAAGTTCATCTACGTAAAGACCTTCGTGACGAGCGACTGACATCAACTAGTCCGGGTACGGCCGGCGGGGAGGGGCTCCGCTTCTCCCGCCGGCCTTTTGTTTTGCGGCCCGGACGATTGGAGTGTTTCGTGTTTTTTCAGACCATCATCACAGGGTTGTCCATCGGGAGCGTCTACGCTCTCATGGCCGTCGGCTACTCCCTGGTTTTTTCCGTACTCAACTTTTCCAATTTCGCGCACGGGGCGATCATCACCCTCGGCGCCTACATCGCGTGGGCCATCATGGTGGGGTATCTTTCCGTGCCCTTTCTCCCGGCCCTCCTGCTTTCGATAGCCGGGGCGGGCTTCCTCGCTTTCCTGAACGAGCGCATAGCCTACTCGACCCTGCGTCGCAGGCACGCCCCCTCCCTCTACCTCATGATCAGCGCCATGGGCGTGGCCATCTGCCTCCAGAACCTCCTGTACGCCACGATCGGGGCGAAGCTCTACGCCCTGCCTCCGGTGTTCGCCCAGGACACCTTCACCTGGGGGGAACTCACGGTGAGCAAGATGGACCTCTTCGCCTTCGTCTTTTCCGCGATCTCGATCGCCGTCCTGCACCTCGTGCTTACCCGCACCAAGGTGGGCATGGCGATCCGGGCCGCGTCCCACGACATGGAGATGGTCTCGGTCCTCGGCGTCAACCTCGACGTCCTCGTGGCCGTGCTCTTCTTCATCGCCGGGGGGCTGGGCGGCATGGCCGGGGTCTTCATGGGCATGAAGTACATGGTCTACCCGAGCATGGGCTGGATCACGAACAAGGCCTACATCGGGGCTGTCATAGGCGGCCTCGGCAGCCTTCCGGGCGCCATCATCGGAGGACTCCTCCTCGGTCTTTTGGAGGCCCTGGTCTCGATCGCATCGATCGGCGACACGAGCCTGTCCACCTTCCGGGACGTTTTCAGTTTCGGCATCCTGGTCGTGCTGCTCATCGTCCGGCCGACGGGACTCTTCGGGCGCAACCTCGAAGAGAAGCTGTAGGAGGACGATCGTGGCATACGCAGAAGCGATCTTCATCAACGCGGCCATCTACATCATAGCCGCCATGGGACTCGCGGTCTTCACCGGTTACACGGGGCTCTTCAGTCTCGGGCACGCGGCGTTCATGGCGGTCGGCGCCTACGCCGCGTCCATCCTGACCTATTTCTTCAAATGGCCGCTGCTTCCCTCGCTCGCGGCCGGCGTCGTGCTCTCGGTGCTCACCAGCTTCGTGATCGGTTACCCGACGCTCCGGGCCCGCCTCAGGTCCGACTACTTCGCGATCGCGACCCTGGGCTTCGGCGAGGCGGTCAAGGTCATCCTGGAGAACTTCGACATGACCCAGGGGGCTCGCGGCCTGCCCGGCATCCAGAAGCTCGCGGACCCCGTCAACACCGCCCTGTTCATGATCCTCTCCGTCTGGCTCTGCCGCAACTTCCTCCGCAGCACCTACGGCAGGAAGATCATCGCGATCGGCCAGGACCACATAGCCGCGGAGATGATCGGCATCAAGCTCCTGCCGAACCAGCTCCTCTCGCTCGGGATCAGCGCCGGCTTCTCGGGCCTGGCCGGAGGTCTCCTCGCGCATTACACGACCTTCATCCAGCCCTCGATCTTCAACATGGACCTCTCGAGCCTGATCACCGCGGGCGTCGTCTGCGGCGGCATGGGAAGCCTCACCGGCCCCTTCACCGCGATCACGCTCTTCGTCGTGATACCCGAGCTCTTCCGCGGCCTCGCCCTGTGGCGCCTCGTGTTCTACGGCATGCTCCTCGTGGTCATCATCAACTGGAGGCCGAAGGGGCTCTTCGGCTACGAGGAGCTCTCGGTACGCAACCTGCCCAAGCTCTTCGTCATCATGGGCCTGACCCTGGGCCTCACCGCGGCCACGGTCGTGTACAAGCTCCTCGTCCAGGCGGACGCCTACGAGATCGCGGCCTTCCTGGCGGCCGGCGCGACCGCGGTCGCGCTCACCCTGTTGTTCGGACTCCTCGGCCGGGGCCTTGCGCACGTCCTCGCTCCGGTCGTGCCGCGCCTGCGCGGGGCCTGGCAGGCGGCCTTCGCCCGGTTCGTGCGCAGGCTCGACCCCCTGCTCGCGCCGAAGAAGAAGGCCGGAGCGGGCTTCGCCGTCCCGGACCGCAGCCACGTCGAGGGTTTCTCAGGGCCCGTCCTCGCCGTCCGCGGCCTGCGCAAGAGTTTCGGCGGCGTCGTCGCGGTGGACGGCCTGGACCTCGAAGTGGCGCGGGGCGAGATCCTCGGCCTCATCGGTCCCAACGGCTCGGGCAAGACCACGGTTTTCAACCTCGTGAGCGGAGTCTATCCGATCGACGGGGGAGAGATTAGGCTGGGGAGCAAGGACATCACCGGCTCGGTTCCCACGGACATCGTCCTCGACGGGGTATCGCGCACCTTCCAGAACATACGGCTCTTCGGCAAGATGACGGTGCTCCAGAACGTGCAGACCGCACTCCACGACGCCGGCGGCTACGGGCTCGTCGAGGCCTTCCTCCGCTGGCCCTGGACCGTGTGGGAGGACGAGCGCCGACTCCGCGAAGAGTCCCTCAGGCTGCTCGAGGTCGTCGGCCTCGCGGACCGGGCGGACCGGGTGGCGGGAACTCTCCCCTACGGCCTCCAGCGGAAGCTCGAGATCGCCAGAGCCCTCGCCCTGAGACCCGAGCTCCTCCTCCTGGACGAGCCGGCGGCGGGCATGAATCCCAAGGAGGCGGCCGAGCTCGTGGACCTCGTCCGCAGGATCCACGACGGGGGGAAGATTTCCATCGTCCTCATCGAGCACCACATGGACGTCGTCATGAACCTCTGCAGGCGGATCGTCGTCCTCAACTTCGGCCGGAAGATCGCGGAAGGCACGCCCGAGAGCGTCCAGTCCGATCCCGCGGTGCTGAAGGCCTATCTCGGAGACAAGATAAATGCTGTTGTCGGTTGAAGGGCTGAACGTATACTACGGCGAGGCGATCCACGCCCTCAGGGACGTGAGCTTCGCCGTCGATGAAGGCGAGATCGTCTCGATCATCGGGGCCAACGGCGCCGGAAAATCGACGCTCATGTGGACCCTCGTGGGCCTCCTCAAGCCCCAGTCCGGGGCCGTCGTCATGAGGGGAAGGCAGATCAAGCCCGTGCCGCATCAGGCCGTTGCCTCGGGCATCTCGCTCGTGCCGGAGCGCCGGCGCCTCTTCCCGAACCTCACGGTGAGGGAGAACCTCGCTCTCGGGGCCTACCGCCGCAGGGACCGGGCCGGCCTGCTCGAGGACGAGGAAAGGGTCTTCGCCCTGTTCCCGGTCCTCAAGGAGCGGCTTCGCCAGTACGCCGGAACGCTCTCCGGCGGGCAGCAGCAGATGGTCGCCATCGCGCGGGCCCTCATGTCGCGGCCCAAGGTGCTCCTCCTCGACGAGCCCTCGCTCGGCCTCGCCCCGGTCCTCGTGGACCAGGTGTTCAAGGCGGTCCAGGACATCGCGGCCTCGGGGACCACGATCCTGCTCGTGGAGCAGAACGCCCTCGAGGCTCTCGAGATCGCGAACAGGGCCTACGTGCTCGAGGTCGGCAGGATCGTGCTCGAAGGCCCGGGCAGGAAGCTCCTCGACGATCCCGCGGTCCGCGCCGCCTACCTCGGCGTGAGCCAGCACACGGAAATCCTGCTCGAAAACTGATCCTACGGAGGACATCATGCTCACCGACAGACTTCCCCGCGTGAATCTCGGCTTTTTCCCGACGCCCGTCGAGGAGCTGCCCCGCCTTTCCAAGGCCCTGGGCGGCCCCCGCATCTTCGTGAAGCGCGACGACCAGACCGGTCTCGCGGGCGGCGGGAACAAGACCCGCAAGCTCGAGTTCAGCGTCGCCGAGGCCCTGAAGCGGGGCTGCGACACCCTGATAACCCTGGGCGGCGTCCAATCGAACCACTGCCGTCAGACCGCCGCGGCCGCAGCGAAACTCGGCCTCCGGTGCGTCCTCGTCCTCCGGGGAACCCCGCCCGCGGAATGGAACGGAAACCTTCTTCTCGACCGCATCGTCGGCGCGGAGGTCGTCTTCTCCGGCGCGAGGACGAGGGAGGACGTAGCCGCGGAGGTCGTCGAGAGGGAGAAGTCCGCCGGGAGGAAGCCCTTCCTCATCCCCGTCGGCGCCTCGGACGAGTACGGCTCGGTCGGCTACGTCGCCGCGATCGAGGAGCTCGCCGGCCAGCTCCGGGCGACCGGCCTCGCGCCCGACCGAGTGGTGTTCGCGTCGAGCTCGTTCGGCACCCAGGCCGGAATGGTGGCGGGAGCGAAAGCGATCGGGTTCAAACCGCAGATCGCGGCGATCGCCATCGACAGTCCGAGCCGGGAACTCCGGGAAGGCGTCGCCGAGCTCGCGGCCAAGGTCGCCGCGCGCCTCGGCCTCGGCCTGAAGTTCTCCCCCGGCGAGATCGTGGGCTACGACGGCTACCTAGGAGGCGGCTACGCAGTCATGGGCGGGCCCGAGAAGGAGGCCATCGAGCTCGCGGGCGGGACCGAGGGGCTCCTCCTCGACCCGGTGTACACCGGCCGCGCCATGGCCGGTCTCGTCGACCTCGTCCGGAAGGGCGAGTTCCGAAAGGACGAGACGCTTCTATTCTGGCACACCGGCGGCTCGGCCGCGCTCTTCGCGTACGCGGAGGGTCTTATGGGAGGAAAGGCATGAAATCCGTACCCTTCACGAAAATGTCCGGCCTCGGCAACGACTTCATCCTCGTGGACAACCGCTCGGGAATCCTCGACGAGTACGGCGCCCTGAAATTCGCGGAGAAAGTCTGCAGGGCCCGCTATTCCGTGGGCGGCGACGAGCTCATGCTCATCGAGAAGCCCTCCGCGGGCGGCGATTACACCATGAGGACCATCAACCCGGACGGGACCGAGGTGAAGATGTGCGGCAACGCTTCCCGCTGCGTCGCCCGCTACGCCTTCGTCCGCGGCATCGCCGGCAGGCACCAGATGATCGACACCCTGGGAGGCAAGGTGGAGGCCTTCGTCGAGGACGAAACGGTCCGCGTCGGACTCCAGGTCACCGCTGGCCCCGAGACCGGCATCGAGCTCGAGGTGGAAGGGAAGAAGTACGCCGCCCACACCGCGGAAATCTCGGGCGCTCCCCACGTCGTGGTTTACCTGGACGGCGCCTTCGAAGCTCGGGCGGACCTCATCCACCGGCTCGGGGCCGCGTTCCGCTATCATCCGTATTTTCCCAAGGGGACCAACGTCAACTTCATCGAGGTGAAGGACCGGCATTCCCTCCTGCAGCGGACCTACGAGCGGGGCATCGAGGGCGAGACCTTCGCCTGCGGCACGGGCGCTACCGCCGCCGCCGTGGTGAGCGGTCTCCTCGATCTCGCCGATTCCCCGGTGAAGGTCCGCGTCGTGGGAGGCGAACTCACGATAACCTTCGAGCGGTCGGGCTCCTCCTTCGACCGCGTCTTCCTGGGAGGCGGGGCGCGCTTCGTCGCGGAAGGCGTAATCCACCCCGAAGGCTGGGAGTACTGAACCGGTACGAAGCTGGAACTCTGGGACTCGCCTCTGTGGGTATAGGCTCAGGGCGGCTTTTTGAATCCGTCTGTTCGATGGTACAATCCCGGCCATGAGCAGCCCCCGTGCGGTCCTGCGGGACGTTTTCGGCTTCACGGAATTCCGTCCGAACCAGGAGGAGATCGTCGAGGCGGTCCTCGCCGGTCGCGACGTCTTCGCCGCCATGCCCACGGGCGGCGGCAAGTCGATCTGCTACCAGCTTCCGGCCCTCCTGCTGCCGGGCCTCACCGTGGTGGTGAGCCCGCTCCTCGCCCTCATGAAGGACCAGGTGGACGCGGCCCGCGAGCTCGGCCTTCCGGCCGCCTTCCTGAACAGCGCCCTCGACGCCGAAGAGGCCCGCGAGGTGTACCGGGACCTCTTCGCCGGGAGGCTGAAGCTCCTCTACATCTCGCCCGAACGGTTCTCGCTCGAGGGCTTCGCCGAGAAGCTCTCCGGCTTCGACGTCGCCCTCTTCGCCGTGGACGAGGCCCACTGCCTCTCGGAATGGGGGCACGACTTCCGGCCCGACTACCTCGGGCTCGCCGCGATCCGCGACGTCTTTCCGCGGGCCCGTATCGCGGCCTTCACCGCGACCGCGACGACGAAGGTGCAGGAGGACATCATCGGCCTGCTTGCCCTGAAGGATCCCTTCGTCGTGCGGGCCTCATTCGACCGCAGGGAGCTTTTCTACGAGGTCGCCCCGAAAGTCGATGTCCTGCGTCAAATCCTCGAGTTCGTCGAGGCGAGACCGGGCGAGGCCGGCATCGTGTACCGAACCTCGCGGGCCGACGTCGAGAAGACCGCGGCCTTCCTCAAGGCGAAGGGGATTAAAGCCGTGCCCTACCACGCGGGACTTCCCCAGGCCAGGCGGGAGAAGCACCAGGACCTCTTCAACCGCGACAAGGCCGACGTCGTCGTCGCGACGATCGCCTTCGGCATGGGGATCGACAAGTCGAACATCCGCTTCGTCGTGCACGGCGACCTGCCGAAGAGCGTGGAGGGCTATTACCAGGAGACCGGCAGGGCAGGCCGGGACGGTCTCGATTCCCGGTGCCTCCTCCTCTTCGGGCGCGGCGACGTGGCCAGGCAGAGCTGGTTCATCGAACGGACGGAGGACGCCGAGGAGCGGGAGCGGGCCAGGAAGCGGCTCCGCCGCATGGCGGACTTCGCCTCGGTCAACGTCTGCAGGCGAAAGCAGCTCCTCGAGTACTTCGACGAGCCTCATCCGGGGAACTGCGGGGCCTGCGACGTCTGCACCGGCGTCGCCGAGGAGATCTCCGCGTCGGAGGAGGCGAGGATGCTCCTTTCCGCCGTAGCGAGGACGGGCGAGAGGTTCGGCCTTGTCCACGTCGTCGACGTCGTGACCGGCGCCGACACCGAGAAGGTGCGGCGTTTCGGCCACGACCGGCTCAGGACCTTCGGGGTGGGCGGGGACAGACCCAAGGGCTTCTGGCTCGGCCTCGCGGGAGACCTCATCGCCCAAGGCTGCCTGAGGCAGAACCCGGATCGGTACAACGCCCTCGAACTCACCGCTTCGGGCAGGGACGTGCTCTTCGGCAGGGAGGAATTCCGCGTCCTGAAGCGGGCCGAGCCGGGTTCGGCGAAAAAGAAACGCGGCGGGAGAAAAGGCCCAGGAAAAGAGGCCCGCGCCGATGCGAAGATCCGCGGCGGGGCGGAGACCGAGGGCGATGCGGCCGCGAAGTCCGCCGCCGGACTCCGAAGGGCGGGGGCTGACGAAGGGCTCTTCGAGCGGCTCCGGCTCGTCAGGCTCGACATCGCCGGGGAGAAGAACCTCCCTCCCTACGTCGTCTTCTCGGACAAGACTCTCAGGGAGATGTGCCGCCTCCTCCCCGAGACCCGCGAGGAACTGCTCGAAGTGTCGGGCGTGGGGGAGCACAAGCTCGAGGCCTACGGAGGCCGCTTCCTCGCGGAGATCGGCCGCTGGCGGGACCGGCACTGAGGCCGAGCCGTATATGCCGTGCGGGTGCGACCGGAATGCGGCGAAAATTCCGCCGTCGGACGGGAGACATTTTCCCGTTTACTGGTTACAGTGGACGACGGTGGTCGGAATGAATTTCGGTCCGGCCGCGCCCGGCGAGCTGCGGCCGCATCCCGGTGATCCCGCCGCGTTCTAATCTTGAACCGCAGAAAGGATGAAGGATATGAAAATCACGAAAGTCGAAGCCTTTCCCATCGCGTTTCCCCTCGAGGTCCCCGCACGGGACGCGACGGGGGTCTGGGACAGCTGGAACACCGTCATCGTGAAGATAACGGCGTCCGACGGGAATTCCGGCTACGGGGAAATAGGTCCCATTCACGGGGGCGGGATCCAGATCTTCAAGGCGATGGTGGACCACAAGCTGAAGGACCTCGTCCTGGGAGAGAATCCCTTCGACCGGGAACGGCTCTACGAGAAGATGCTCGGCCGAGGCACGGGTTCGTACGCCCTCGGGCAGAAGGGAGCGATCGTGACCGCCATCGCGGGCATCGACATCGCCCTCTGGGACCTCGCGGGGAAGATCCTGAAGACACCGGTGCATGCGCTCCTCGGGGGCTGCGTGTTCGACAGGATACCGGCCTACGCCTCCGGCTTTTTCGGAAAAGAAGGAAGGCCTCTCACCCCCGAGGAATGCGCGGAGGAGGCGAAGCGCTACGCCGACCTGGGCTTCAAGGGCGTCAAGATGAAGGTCGGCTTCGGCCGCGCCCGGGACCTCAGCAACCTGGAGGCGGTGCGCAGGGCCCTGGGCCCGGACCTGGGAATCATGGTGGACGCCAACCAGGGCTACTCGTACCACGGCGTCATGAAGATCGCCGAGGAACTCTCAGCCTTCGATCTCACCTTCCTCGAGGAGCCCCTCCCCATCCACGACCTGGACGGAATGGCCGCGCTCGTACGCACCATCTCGACCCCGATCGCCGCGGGCGAGAATTATTACACCCGCTACGAGTTCCGCGACGTCTTCGCGAAGCGGGCCGTCAACATAGCCCAGCCCGACATCATCCACGCGGGGGGAATCACGGAAACGAAGAAGATCGCCTGCATGGCCCTGGCGGACAACATCCCCATCGCGCCTCACATCCATGCAACGGTGGGAGTTCCCGCGAGCATCCATCTCCTCGCGTCGAGCACGAACGCCCTCGCAGCCGAGTACATCACTTCGGGCGGGTCCTACGACCTCAGGCGGGCCCTGTACGGCGACTGCTGCATGGTGGACAAGGACGGGTTCGTTCCGGTGCCGCAGGAGCCCGGCCTGGGGATGAGGATGAACGAAGCGGCTTTCGAGAAATACTATCCGAAGGGAATGTGACCGGCGCGGAGGGCGCGGCAGTCGTCGCGTCCTTCGCCTGCAAGTTCGTCCGCGTGCCTGAAATTTTCGTCGCCTTGACAAGGGGTGCGAATAATTATACAAGTTAACGGTATAAATTCAAATGGAAGTATTGACGCTTCGCGACGTAGATTTCCGTTACGGCGGGATTGCGGCCGTTTCCGGCTTTTCCATGCGGGTCGAGGAAGGCAGCATCACGAGTCTCATCGGCCCCAACGGCGCGGGAAAGACTACGATCTTCAACCTGATTTCCGGTTCCCTCAGGCCCGCGGCGGGGACAATTCTCTTCAAGGGAAAGCCCATCCACGGCCTTCCTTCCCATAGGATAGCCGCCCTCGGCGTCGGCCGCACGTTTCAGAACATCCAGCTTTTCCGGCACCATTCGGTGCGGGAGCATATCGACGTCGCCCAATACCTCGGATGCGGAGCCTCGTTTCTTTCGGAAATCCTCGGCCTCGGTGCGTCCGTCGCCGACGGGATCCGCCGCGACGGGAAAACCCGAGAGGTTTTAGATTTCCTCGGCCTGACCGAGTTCGCCGACGTTCTCGCCGTGGACCTGCCCTACGGGCTCCAGCGGCGGCTCGAATTCGGCCGCGCCCTCGCGATGGGGGCGAGCCTTCTCCTGCTCGACGAGCCCACCGCAGGCATGAACATAGGCGAGACCGAGGAGATGACGAGGCTCATCAGGAAGGTGGCGGCCTCCGGCGTCACGGTCCTGCTCGTCGAGCACGACATGCGGGTGGTCATGAACATCTCCGACCGCGTGTGGGTGATGAACTACGGCAGCGTCCTGGCTTCGGGAACGCCGGAGGATGTGAGGCGGAACCGGGACGTGATCGCCGCCTACCTCGGCGAGGCGGAGGCGGTATGACCGGCGGGCCCGTGCTCGAGCTCAGAGGCCTCACGTGCAGATACCGGCAGGTTCCCGCGGTTTCCGACCTGTCCTTGAACGTGGGGGAGGGGGAGATCGTCACGCTCATAGGCAACAACGGGTCCGGCAAGAGCACGATCCTCAACGCGGTCTGCGGCGTTCTTCCCGATTACGCGTCGACGGAGGGGTCCGTCCTTTTTCGGGGCGAGGCGATCGAATGCCTCGATTCCCACGAAATCGTCGCGCGCGGCGTCTCGATGGTCCCGGAGGGACGGAGGATCTTTCCGATCCTTTCCGTGGAAGAGAACCTCCTCATGGGGGCGCACCGCCGCAAGACGGGCAAGGCCGAGAGGGAGAAGGGCCTGTCCGAGGTCTACGAGCTCTTCCCGGTGCTTAAGGAGCGCCGCCGGAATCCGGGCGGGGGGCTGTCCGGCGGGCAGCAGCAGATGCTGGCGATCGGCCGGGCGCTGATGGCGAAGCCGTCTCTGCTTCTGTTGGACGAGCCGTCGCTCGGCCTCGCTCCTCTTCTCGTCGGGGAGATTTTCGACATAATCCGGAGGATAAACCGGAGCGGCACGACGGTCCTTCTCGTCGAGCAGAACGCGAGGCTCGCTTTGAAGACGTCGTCCAGGGCCTATGTCCTCGAGAAAGGTCGGTCGGTCATGGAAGGGCCGAGCGAAGATTTGTTTCGGAATCGAAGGATCCGGGATATTTATCTCGGAGAATCGTCGTAATCATAGAAAAAAGGAGAAACGAAGATGAAGAAAGCAATCATGTCGATCGTCGCGGCGGCCCTGTTCATGACGGTTCTCTCCGGCGCCGACCTGTTCGCCGCCGGAAAGAGCGAGACGAAGGAAGCCGTCATCGGCGTCATCGGCCCCATGACCGGGCCAGGGGCCCAGTCCGGGAACACGCTCCGCGACGCTACGGCGCTCGCGCTGGAGGACCTGAACGCGAAGCTGAAGGGGACGGCCCTGAAGATGGTCGTGGTCGACGACGAGGCGAACCCAACGAAGTCCATCAGCGGCGTGACCCGCCTCGTGCACAAGGAGAACGCGCTGGCAGTCCTCGGCGCCGTGCAGTCTTCCTGCACGCTCGCCAACATGGAGGTCACGAAGGAGGCCGGGGTTCCGCAGATCACCTCCATGTCCACCTCTCCGGCGATCACCCAGAAGGGAAACAAGTGGATCTTCCGCACCGCAGCGACCGACGCGGTGCAGGCGGAGAACATCGTGAAGATCGCCCTCAACAGGCTCGGAAAGAAGCGCCTCGCGGTCATGTACGTGTCCAACGACTACGGCAAGGACGGCTACAAGGTCGTGCAGGAAGTCGCGACCAGACTCGGCTTTCCGCCGGTCGCCGCGGAAACCTTCAACCAGGGCGACCTGGACTATTCGAGCCAGCTCATGAAGATCAAGGCCGCGGAACCGGACGCCCTCGTCATTTGGAGCCTCTACGAGGAGGCCGCCCTCATCGCCAAGCAGGCGGCCGCCGCCGGGATGAAGGTGCAGCTGCTGGGCTCCGGCGGACTCACGAACAACAAGTACGTCGAGCTCGGCGGTCCCGCGACCGAGGGTACGATCATGTGCCAGACCTACCACCCCAGCTCCAAGGAGCCGAGGATCGCGGATTTCACGAAGCGGTTCAAGGCGAAGTACGGCCGCGATCCCGATCCGAACGCCGCCCAGACCTACGACGCCGTGATGATCCTCGGAGCGGCGATCGAAAAGGCCGGCCTCGACCGGGCCAAGGTGCGGGACGCCCTGGCGGCGACGAAGAATTTCCCCGGAATGACGGGAACGATCACCTTCGACTCGACCGGCGACTCGCCGCGCGACATGATGGTGATCCGGATCAAGGACGGCAATTACACCCTTTTCGAGTAGGTGAATCGTGGTTTTCGGAAAACTCGCCCGGCCCGTATTGGATCTTCACGTCCATGTCGGGCCGGAGTTCGTCAAACGAAGGTACACGGTAGACTCCCTCGCCGCGGAGGGTAGGAGTTCCCGCATCGGCTTCGTCGCGAAGAACCATTTCCGGCCGACCACGGCGGACGTGGTCCGGCTCGCCGGCGATGCGGACGTGCCGGTCGTCGGCTCGGTCGTGCTCAATCTCGCGGTGGGGGGGATCAACGCCCAGGCCGTCCGCGGGGCCCTTTCCGGTTGCAAGACCGACGCGGCGGAGGCCGAACTCGATCCCGTGCGTTTCGTCGTGTGGATGCCGACGATCCACGCCGAGGCCCACCTCGCGCACAACAAACGCTTCGACATCCTCGCGGAGTGGGGCGGCGTTCCCCGTTTCCAGACCCGCTTCCCCGAAGGCTCCGGGCTCACGGTATTCGCGGAAGACGGGAGGGGATTGAACCGCCGGACCCTGGAAGTCCTCGACCTCGTCGCGGCGGAGGACCTCGTCCTCGCGACCGGGCACCTGTCCGCCGCCGAGACGGAGGCCCTGGTTCCCGCCGCGGTCGAACGAGGGGTTCGCCGAATCGTCCTGACGCACCCGCTCTATCAGGCGACGGCCCTTTCCGCCGCCGCTCAGCGCGACCTCTGCCGGTACGAGGGCGTCTTCACCGAACTCTCGTACGTCAACCTCGAGATCGACAACCTGCCGATCGATGCCTACCTCGAGGTCGTGAGGACCGTCGGCCCCGACAAGGTGGTGCTCTCCTCGGACCTCGGTCAGGTGAACAGGAAGACTCTCACCGAGGGCTGGTTGGATTACCGGAGCCTGCTCTCGTCGCGGGGAGTCTCCGACGCGGAATTCGAGACCATGGCATCGGTGAATCCTCATCGTCTCGTCTTCGGGGAGCCTTGAACATGCAGTTCCTCGAGCAGATAGTCGGGGGCCTGGGAATCGGCAGCGTCTACGCCCTCCTGGGTCTCGGCTTCACCATGATCTTCGCGGGCACCCGACGCATCAACTTCGCCCACGGGGACGTGATGACGCTCGGAGGCTTCATAGGCCTCGTGAGCCTCCGGCTGCTTCCGGAGGCTCCGCTCCTCGCCTATATCGCGGCTCCGCTCGTCGTCGGGCTCCTCTCCGCAGCGATCGAACGACTTCTGCTCCGCCCGCTCCAACAAGCCGAGCCCCTCAAATTCGTCATCTCGACCATCGGCCTGTCGATCGTCCTCAAGATCGTCATGAAGCTGGTCTGGGGACCCGAGCCCCTCGGCTATCCGCCGGTATCGGGCTCCTTGAAGGTGTCGATTCACGTCCTCATTCTCGGAACCGCCGTGTTCCTCATGGCGGCACTTCAGCTCTTCATGCTCCGCACGAGGACGGGACGTTCGCTCCGGGCCCTCGCGCAGGACAGGTACGCGGCTCGGCTCATGGGCGTCGACGTGTCGTTCGCGGTCTCGGTCACGTATTTCCTGTCCGGCGTCCTCGCGGGAATCGCCGGAATGATGGTGGGCAGGTTGTTCTTCATCGGAGGCAGCATGGGCACCATCTTGGGCCTGAAATCGTTCGTGGCCGCCGTGATCGGCGGGCTCGGCAGCATACCGGGGACCATCGCCGGAGGGCTTTTCCTCGGCGTCGTGGAGAATCTGTCCTCGGGATTCATCTCCTCGGCCTACAAGAACGGCATCTCTCTCCTCTTCCTCGTCCTCGTGCTGCTCCTCAAACCGGAGGGCCTCCTTTCCGGTTTTTCCCCGAAACGCAGGAGGAAGGAAGTATGAGGGGAAGATTGCTCCGCGCGGCGGCGGTCGTCCTGCCGGTCCTGATCGTGCCTCTGGCGGCGGGAAACGTCTATTATCTCCGGCTCGTCAACCTCGGAATGATCTACGGAGTCTTCGCCCTGGGCCTCAACTTCCTGACGGGTTATGCCGGCATCACCTCCTTCGGCCACGCCGGATTCTTCGCCGTGGGGGCCTACGCATCGGCCATCCTCTCGACCAAACTGGGTTTTCCGGTCCTCGCCGCGGCGGCATGCGCCGGCCTCCTCACGGCATTCGTTGCCTACGCCGTCAGCGTGCCCGTATTGCGGATATCCGGGATCTATCTCGCGATGGTGACCCTGGGGTTCGCGGAGTTCGTCCGGCTTCTGGCGATCAACCTCGAACGGCTCACGGGCGGGCCTCTCGGGATCTCCCGCATCCCGCCCCTCGCCGTCTTCGGGATCCCCCTGACGACGGAGCGCGGGCGTTTCTACTTCCTCTACGCGGCGACGGCACTCCTCGTCCTGCTGTTCTTCAGGATCACCCGCTCCCGCTTCGGCCGTTCCCTGCCCGCGCTCCGAGATTCCGAGGAGGCGGCCGCCTCGATCGGGATACCCTGCGCCTCGAACAAAATGGCGGCCTTCTTCGTGAGCGGCCTCTACTCGGGCCTCGCCGGAGCGCTCTACGCCCACTTCGACCGCTTCATCTCGCCGGACACCTTTCAGTTCGATCTTTCGGTATTGGTGCTCTGCATGGTCGTCGTGGGGGGCATGGGAAGCGTCTTCGGCAGCCTGGCCGGCGCCGGGATCCTCGTCGTCCTTCTCGAGGTGTTCCAGCCCCTCGACGACTATCGCCTCATAGCGTACGGCGCGCTGCTCATGATCATGATCACCCGGTTTCCGCGGGGGCTCGCAGGGGGCCTCGGCTCTCTCCTGAAACGTCCGTGACGCCGGGATCGAATGAATGATAGAATTGCGGTCATGACGAGGGCTTCGAACGAGGAAAGGAAAAAACTCCGGCGGGCCGCCCTGATCCTCCGCATACAGTCTCTGCTTTTCGACGATCCCGTCTACGGTTTCCGGCACGCCGCCTCCATGGAATTCGAGAAGCTGCTTTCGATCGACGCGAGGCCTGAGGCTTCGCTGCTCAGGCGGCTGCTCTCGATGATCCGGGCCTACGAACTCATGGTGGGAAAGCCCCTGACCGAGAAGGACGAGGCCCTGCGCGCTCAGCTCGCGGACCTCTCCCGGCATCTCGGCGGGCTCCTCGAAGCCCTGCCGCCGGAGATCAGGAAGCCGGGCGCTCCGAAGGACGTCGTCCCGAAGCCGGCCGCCCTCATCAAGGAGAATCTCGGGAGTTCCTTCGTGAGGCGCGGCCGCGGCCTGCCGCTTTTCGGCTTCTACCGCCCGGAATCCGCGCCTCAGGGGGAGGGCATCCTGCTCTGCTTCGAGCCTCCCGAGAAGGACGGAGCCGGAAGGCTCGACGCCGCATGGAAGGACGGGGCTACCGAGATCGAATACCGGGACGCGGGAGTTGCCCTCACCTCTTCCGCGGCATGGCTTCACTGCCTGACGACTCCGGCCTCCGGGAGACCCGAGCCGTCGCATCTCGACTCGTTCCGAGCGCGGGCGAACGAGCCGGAACGATTCTCGTACTTCAATTGCACGGTGAGTCTCGCGAGGAAAAAGGTCCGACATCGTTTCCGGAGCCGAATCCTGACCCCGCATTTGTCGAAATACGTGTATTTCTTCCCCGATGACGCGAACATGGCGGCGAAATTCGTGAGTTTCCTGAGAGACATATTCTCGGGCCGATTCGGCATACCGATGAAGGACGCGAAGTCGCTCGCCTCTTCCTTCATGAGAAGGCTGCTGGATTCCTAGGGCGAAAAAAAGCCGCCCGAGCGTTCGCTCGGGCGGCCCAGTCGCGGCTGGTCGCGCTCACATGCCGAAGGAAACCTTCATGCCGTTCGTTCTGAGGGCTATCCAGGAGCCCTTCATGGGGATGTCCTTCTTGTCGACGGTGAAGGAGAAGTAGTTCGTCGGATCCAGGGGATTGAAGATCTTGACCGTGCCGGAGTCGCCGTCGACCTGGATGTGGATCGGAAGCGCCTGGGAAAGGGATTCGGGGGTGATGAGGCTCCTGAATTCGTTCAGGTCGACGCTGTGCAGGAGGGTCATGTCGTAATGGGCGGTGCTTCTGTAAACCTGGGCGCTGAATCCCTTCGGAATGGACGCGCTCACGGGCTTTTCGTCGTAATTGAGCCACAGGAGGTAGGAGCGGCCGGATCCCCAGGAGGCTTTCGGGTACGCGGAATCGGCGAAGATGTGAATGCCGAAACCGCCGTGCCCGTCTTCGGCTCCGCCTTCGTACCGGGCGGTGAACTCGAAATCCATCATTCCTTTCTGCGGGAGCTTGATGTTCGCCTTCGCCAGTTTCGCGTTCGCGTCGCTCTGCATGAGCCTGAGGCCGCTGTAGCCCCAGCTGCCCGAAGCGAATTGGGGTTCGATCCGGGAAAGTTGCGCGAAGAGCGGTGCCGCGATCGCCAGCGCTGCGAGAAGAGAGAGTAGCTTTTTCATTTAGGTCACCCCTTGTTATTAAATTAACGAATTCCTCTGTCCGAAAAATTCGTCCACTGACCCCTCTGCTTTTTTTATAGAACAAGCATGACGCCGCATAAGTTACACGTTTTTTTCCGGGATGTCCGATATCGACCTTATTATAGCCGAGATACGGGCCGGATGCCACGAAAAATATTCGATATTTTTCCGGCATGTCGTCAAACCTCCGGAATGGCGGACATTCCCGCTTTCGCGACGAGGGAGAAGGGCGGGTTCGCCAAGGGCTTCACCGCGAGCGAGAGAAGGAGGGCTTCGTTGTCGTCGCCCGCGACACGGTTGGCGTGCAGGGTGCCGCAGGCCGTGCAGCGGTGGATGACCACCCATTCGCGGCTCCTCACCCAGACCGAGATGGGTTCCATGGCGCCGCCGCAGAAGGCCGCCCGATCGCCGGGCAGGTGATCCACGTGCCTGCTCCAGAGGCAGCGTGGGCAGTGGTTGCGATGCTCGGTGCCCGGCGCGGCGAGAGGAACCGAGGAGCGGCAGCGTACGCAATCGAAGTATCCTCCGTCCCCGGCCGCCGGCGCCGCGCCGGACTCCCCGCCGAGGAGGCGCATCCAGCTTTCGTAGCGGGACCTGGAGATCCCGCCCTCTGCTACCGCCCGCTTCACTCCGCAGTCCTCTTCCGGGCCGTGCCTGCAGTCGGCTCGGCCGCAGCCGGCGGCGAAGGGCCGGAAATCCGGAAAAGCCTCGGCGAGGTCCGACGCCTCGAGGGGGCCCGGGTCGAATTCCCTGACGCCGGGAGAATCGACGATCCGGCTCCTCGCGTCGATCTCGTAGAGTCTCGAATCCGAGGTCGTGTGGCTGCCCTTTCCGGACTTCGCGCAGATTCCGCCGGTTTTCGCCGATGCGCCCTTTGCGAGCAGGTTCGCGAGGGTGCTTTTCCCCGTGCCGCTCTGCCCCACGAGGAGCGTGGTCCTTCCCTCGAACCGTTCCCGCAGGGCTTCAAGCCCTTCGCCGGTCGAGGCCGAGACGAAGAAGATTCCCGCGGTCAGGGTTCGGTAGGTTTCGAGCCGTTTTTCGCACTTCGCCCGTTCCTCCGTCCCCGCAAGATCGGTCTTGTTCACGACCAGGATGAGTTCCGTCCCTCCCCTCGCCGCGGCGACGAGGCATCTGTCGACGAAACGGGGATGAAGCGGAGGTTCGGATATGCTGACGACTGCCGCCGCCTGGTCCAGGTTCGACGCGATGATTCGCATCTTTCCCTTGTCGTGAGGATCGACGCGGCCGAACCAGGTCCGGCGTGGAAGGACGGATTGGACGCGTCCCGAAGAAGCGCCCGAAGGCGCGAAGAGGACCGCGTCGCCGACTGCGACATCGGTCTCGGCGCTGTCCGCTGCGAGGTTGGTCTTGACGATGCAGTCGAAGCGCAATCCGTCCGACAGGACCTGACAGGTCCGCCTGCTGGTCCAGGATACGATACCTTCCTTGAGGTTTTTCTTGAAAAGAGAATTCTCGCCCTTGGGCGACGTGCGATGCATGGCTGATGATCTCCCGTACGAGTCTTGAGCCCATTCCGCGCAGCCTCAGTAGGCGCACGGAACCGTGACCGAATGCGCATCCATCGGCGCTTTTTTCGGCCCTGTAGTCGATTGAAAAGGGGAACGGTTTTCCTCGGTCGGGAGATCGGTACAAGACGAGATTTTCGGAAAAGGAAAGGCCTACGTCCTAGTTCGCCGCCCCGCCGGGGATAACGACAAGTTCCGACCTTTTCGGTCTTCGCACGGACATCAACCTACCTCGCTTTCTATCTGAAGAAGTCCGGGGCCCAGGGCCTCGATTGCTGAATCTTACGACGGAATCCCTTTCGCTGTCAATTCACGTCGAACAGCTTCACGTCGGCAGCTTCAAGCTCTTCACGGTTTTTCCTCCGAGCGTCTTGAGCTCGGCCGAACCCTCGGTGAGGACCGCGTAGCCGGCCTCGCTGCCGCCCTTGGGGATGCTCGGCGAGCCGGGATTGAGGAGGAGCAGGCCGCCGCGCTCTTCCAGCATCGGCACATGGGTATGGCCGGAGACAAGGACCTCCGCGGAGCCTGCCGGGGGCAGCCGGTCCGGCCCGTAGAGATGACCGTGGACCGCCATGACGCGGAGGTTGCCGAGCAGGAGCATCGCGCTGTCTCCCATCATGGGGAACTCGAGGATCATCTGGTCCACCTCGCTGTCGCAGTTGCCGCGGACTGCGAGAATCTTGTTCCTGTGGGCGTTGAGGAGCGGTGCGAGTTCGCCGGGTGCATAGCCCGCCGGCAGGGCGTTTCTCGGACCGTGGTTGAGGTAGTCGCCGAGGAGGACGAGGATGTCGGCCCTCTCGTGCCGGAAGGCGGCTTCGGCCTTCCTGAAGGCGTCGACCGAGCCGTGGATGTCGGAGAGGATGAAGAGCTTCATAGGCCCAGGATATCGCCGGAAGGGGAGGCGGGGCAAGCGGCCGATCGATGCGTCCGAAACCGCGGGGGCGACGAAATTGCGAGGTTTCCCATTTTTCGCCGCATGTGTTAGATTTCCGGTATTGCATGGTGGAGGATCGACATGAAAATTCTCTGGGGCCTGGGTCTCTCTCTTCTTCTCGCCGTTCCCGCCCTGTTCTTGGGCAGGACCATCCCCGTAGTGGGCGGTCCGGTATTCGGCATTCTCTTCGGTATGCTCGCGGCGTTCCGCAAACGGCCGGAACGCTTCGAGGCCGGGATCAGATACACCTCGAAGAAGGTCCTGCAGGGCGCCATCGTGCTTCTCGGCTTCGAGATGAACCTCTTCAACGTGCTCAAGGTCGGCGGCGAGTCCCTCTTCGTCATGATTTTCACCATGGCCGCCGCGTTCCTGACCGCCTGGTTCGTCTCGCGGATCCTCGAACTTCGAGGGAATACTCCGGTTCTCATCGGCGTGGGGACCGCGATCTGCGGAGGCTCGGCGATCGCCGCCGCGGCGCCGGTCATCGAGGCCGACGACAAGGAGGTCGCCTATTCGATCTCGACGATCTTTCTCTTCAACGTCGCCGCCGTCTTTCTCTTCCCTGCGGCGGGGCATCTCCTGGCCATGACGGACACGGGATTCGGCATGTGGGCCGGCACGGCGATCAACGACACCTCTTCGGTGGTGGCGGCGGCCTACTCCTTCAGCGGCCCCGCGGGCGCCTACGCGACGATCGTCAAACTCACCCGGACCCTGCTCATCGTCCCCGTGACCCTGGTCCTCGCGTTCGTCACTGCACGCAGGAGACCGGGAAAGGAAGGAGGCTTCAAGCCCTCCAAGGTGTTCCCCTGGTTCGTCCTCGGCTTCATCCTCGCGTCGGTGGTCTGCACCTTGGAAGTCGTTCCGCCGGAGGTCGAATCGGCCCTGGTACGGGCCGGGAAGTTCCTCATCATTACCGCCATGGCTTCGATCGGCCTGAACACGGACATCCGGAAGCTGCTCGGCAACGGCCGCAAACCCATCCTTCTCGGCCTTTCCTGCTGGGCGGCCGTCGCCTGCACCTCGCTTCTCGTTCAGCGCTTGGCCGGAGGCTGGTGAGACGGGACTCCTTGAGCTAACGGCGATAGTCGTTCAGTAGGCAGGCAGCTCGAAGATCCCGAAGACGGCGAAATCCGCGGGGTTCGCCGTCAACAGGCGGTCGACCCCGGCTTCCGCGTAGGCCGCCGCCATGTGGGTGTCGATGAGCCGTTTTCGGCCCAGGTTCCACGCGGAAAGCCAGAGCTGAGCCCGCTTGAACGAGGCCTCCTCCGGGTAGACGATACGTACTCGGTCCTGACCCGTCCAGAAGTCGACCCGTTCCAAAGCCGCCTTCATGGATAGCGGGCGCTCGAAGCGCCGGAGGTCGGTGACGATGTGCTGGAACTCCAGAAAGACATGATAGTAGACGGCGAGGACCGAGGTCCGTTCTTCGCGCCATGAGCTGAACAGGTTCAGGGCCCCCGAATGGCGGGGCGATTCCCGGACTTCCAGATCCACCAAAAAGGTCGTATCGATGCCGGTCATTCGGGATACCGCTGGGAGAGAAGTTCGTCCCGGAACGAACCGTCTTTCCAGTCCTCCCGGACCGCTCCTAAGGAAAGCGGCGTCCAGGAATCCAAATCCGCGGATTTCCGGAGCCGCTCTTCCAGGTAGAATTCCATGGCCTCGCGGATCAACTCCGCCGCTTTCTTGTCCCGTTTCCTCGCTTCTTCGAGAAATCGCCGGTATATGGGTTCGGATATGTTGACCGTTATCGGTTTCATACATCAAATATACATTGAATTATATCTCGATTCAACATATATTCGGAGCTTCGAGCCGCACCGAAGCGCCGGCCTCGGGGCATAGAGGATGTCCGTTCACGGTCATTGCGCGTACTTCACGATGACGGCGTTTTCCTCTGACGAGGCTCCCCAGGCTCTCGCGCTCCCGTAGAAGTAAGCGGAATTTCCTTGCTGAGACCCCGCGGAGTAGACGCTCCCCGAGGAGTCCGCAGCGACACGGGAGAAATACGAATGACCAGCCCCGACGGCGACCGACCTGGCCCATTGGGCGGTTCCCGAGGGATCGTACTTCACGATGACGGCGTTGCCGTCCGAAGAGGTCCCGGTAACGGTCGCGGTCCCGTAGGCGTAGGCGGTGTTTCCCTGCTGAATCCCCGCGGCGTAGACGTTCCCCGAGGGGTCAGCCGCGATACCCGAGAAATTCGAATTGGAGGAACCGGAAGCGACCGACCGGGCCCATTGGGCGGTCCCCGAGGGATCGTACTTCACGACGACCGCGTTGCCGTTCGAGGAGGCTCCCGTTACGCTCGCGGTCCCGTAGGTGTAGGCGGCGTTTCCCTGCTGAATCCCCGCGGCATAGACGTTCCCCGAGGCGTCCGCCGCGACACCCGTGAAATTCGAATTGGAGGAACCGGCGTCGATCGACCGGGCCCATTGGGCGGTGCCCAAGGAATCGTACTTCACGATGACGGAATTGGCCGCCGAAGAGGCGGCCCCCGTCACGCTCACGGTCCCGTAGGTGTAAGCGGCGTTTCCGAATTGAACCCCTACGGCGTAGACGTTTCCCGAGGCGTCAGTCGCGACGGCGACGAAATCCGAACCGGAGGAACCGGCGGCGACGGACTTAGCCCAGATCGCCGTGCCCGAGGGATCGTACTTGACGATCACGGAATTGATCCACGAAGAGGCTCCCGTCGCGTTCACGGTCCCGTAAGTGTAGGCGGAATTTCCCTGCTGAACCCCCACGGCGTAGACGTACCCCGAGGAGTCGGCCGCGACGCCGGAGTAGTTCGTACTATCGTTCCCGGCGGCGACCGACCGGGCCCAGAGTGCGGTTCCCGAGGGATCGTACTTCACGATGACGGCGTTATCTCCGCCCGAGTAAGCTCCCGTTGCGCTCACGGTGCCGTAAGTGTAGGCGGCGTTTCCCTTTTGAATTCCCACGACGTAGACGTTCCCCGAGGAGTCGGTCGTGACGCCTAAGAACTCCGAGCTGCCGGCCCCGGCGGCGACGGACCTGGCCCAGAGGACCGTGCCCGTGGGACCGTACTTGACGATGACGGCATTGGTCCCCTCCGAGAAAGCTCCCGCGACGTTCGTGCGCCCATAGGTGAAGGCGGTATTTCCGACCTGGGACCCCGCGGCGTAGACGTTCCCCGAGGAGTCCGTCGCGACGTCGACGAAATACGAGTAGGAGGGACCGGAGGCGACGGACCGGGCCCAGAGTGCGTCTCCCGGAGAAATCCATCTCGCGTACAGCGTCACGTCCGCGTGCCTCACGGTGAAGACCGTGCCGGGAAGCCGGCTGTCCCCGCTCCCGTCGTTCCTCGTGTTCCAGCCTGAGAAGGTGCAGCCGGTTTTGGCGAGGCCTCCCGAGTTCGATTTCACGGCGGCGGTTTCCCGCGTAGCGTATTTCAACGAATCGACGGGAACGCTTCCCGAGGTGTTCCCGTTTCCGTCGTAGGTGACGGTGTAGGACGGAACCGAATCGTCAGGGGATGCGACGAAATCCGCGCAGGTGAAAAGCGTGAATGCGGACAGGCACAGTAAACAAAGTTTCCCAAGGAGATGCATCATGAGGAAGCCTCCTTTCGGCAAGCATCGGCCTTACGATAGTGCAGACCGTTTCTTTGTCCTTTTTACATGGCGAATTCTTGCCTGCTCGAAACGAGAAAGGGCAGCACGGCTCTGCGGTAAAACCCGCAGTGAAATAAGTATAGTACGGTTCCCGAGAATGTGCAAAAAAGTCTTGTCGGTTACGCACCGGCTCCCTTACGCCCCGGATGACGTTTTCCGCTTTCCCGGCCGGTGAAGCCGTGGTATAGTGATATATCAGTTCCTTACCAGCAGGAGGAGCCGCCGTGCACATAACGAGAATCCTGGAAAAAACCGTCCCCATCAAGTCGGACATCGCCAATGCCTACATCAGCTTCGCGGAGATGACCGTGTCCATCGTCGCGGTGGAAACCGACGTCATACGGGACGGAAGGCCCGTTACCGGCTTCGGCTTCAATTCCAACGGTCGCTACGCCCAGGCCGGTATCCTCCGTGAACGGACGATCCCGCGCCTCATGCGGGCAAGACCCGAGGACTACCTTACGGAGGACGGCTCGAACGTGGATCCCTTCAAGGCGTGGAAGCTCATGATGTCGAACGAGAAGCCCGGCGGCCACGGTGAAAGGTCCGTAGCCGTCGGCATCGTGGATATGGCCCTCTGGGACCTGGCGGCGAAGATCGAAGGCAAGCCCCTCTACCGTCTTCTCTCCGAACGCTACGGCGACGGGAAGGCGGAGGGCAGGGTCTACGTGTACGCGGCAGGCGGCTACTACTATCCGGGGAAGGACCTCGGGAAGCTCAAGGAGGAGATGAAGCGCTACCTCGCCGCCGGTTACACCACGGTGAAGATGAAGATCGGGGCGGTGCCTCTCGCCGACGACCTCGCGCGGATCGAGGCCGTTCTTTCTCTGCTTCCGAGGGGCGAGTGCCTCGCGGTGGACGCGAACGGCCGCTATGACCTCGAGACTGCCCTCGAGTACGGCAGGGCCATGGACCCCTACGGCCTCAAGTGGTACGAGGAGCCCTGCGACCCCCTCGACTTCGAGATCCTCAAGGACGTCTGCGCCGAGGTGAAGACTCCGATCGCCACAGGCGAGAACATCTTCTCGCACCAGGACTCCCGGAACCTGCTCCGTTACGGCGGCATGAGGAAGGAGAAGGACTTCCTGCAGTTCGACCCGGCCCTGAGCTACGGCCTCGTCGAGTACCTGCGCACGCTCGACGTGCTGAAGGACCTGGGCTGGAGCCGGAGGAGATGCATCCCTCACGGAGGCCACCAGTTCGCGCTCCAGATCGCCGCCGGCCTGGGCCTGGGCGGCAACGAATCCTACCCCGGCGTGTTCCTTCCCTTCGGCGGCTTCGCGGACGGCATAAAGGTCGAGGGCGGCATGGTGATGAACCCGGACGTGCCGGGCATCGGCATCGAGCTCAAGAACGAACTCTTCAGGGAATACCGGGACCTCGTGAAGTAGCCGCTCAAACCCTGAACTTTCGGAGCTCCGCGTTCACCTTTTCGATCTGGGCCTTGTTGTCCTTGGCGAGCGCGCTCACGTCCTCCACGACGCGGGTTATCTCTCCGGTGCCTTGGGCCATCTCGTCGATCCTGCCGCTCACTTCGCTCGTGATCCCCGAAAGAGTACTCATCTCGTCCACGATTGTGGAGCTGCTCTCCTTCATGGCCTCCGCGCTCGACCTGACCTCGCTCGTCGTCGAGTTGATGGTGACGAGGGCGTCGAGGACCTGCCGACTTCCCGCGCTCTGCTCCTCCATGGCGAACTTCACCTCCCTGAGGAGGTTGTTCACCGCCTCGATGCGTCCGAAGATCTCCTCGAAGGCCTCTTCCGCCTTGAGAGTCGACTCGACCACGGAATCGATGGTCCCCTTCACCGACTTGAGTTCCTTCGCCGAGTCCTGCGACTGGGAGGCGGCGAGCTCGGCGAGCTTGCGGATCTCGTCCGCGACCACGGCGAAGCCCCTGCCGAACTCTCCGGCATGGGCCGCTTCTATGGCCGCGTTCATGGCGAGGAGGTTGGTCTGCGATGCGATCTGCGCGATGATCTCGTTGGTGTCGAGGAGGGCTTCCGACTGCCGGGCGACGGACTGTACCTGCGTGGTCACTTCGCCGATGCGGTGCTTGCCCTCGTCCGACGACGAGAGGAGCCTTTCGAAATTCTCGCCGACCTTTTCGATGTTCTTGGTCACGGATTGGATGTTGGCGACCATCTCCTCGATGGAGGCCGAGGAGGCGGACACGCCGTCGGCCTGCCTCTCGATCAGGGCGTTGAGCGATTCGATGTTTCCCGATACCAGGTCCACGGCGGAGGACGTGGCGCCGACGCTCCGCGACTGACTGCCGATCTTGTCCTTCACGAGCCGGATGCCGTCCAGGATCTGGGTCACGGACGCGGACGTGCTTTCCATCCTGCGGGACAGGTCGAGGCCGATTTCCGCGAGCCGGGCGTCCGCGGTCTGGATTCCGCTCATGGACGCCCTCATCCGCTCGGTGTGCCGGTTGAAGCCTTCGGCGAGCCGTCCGATCTCGTCCCTGGTCTTGACGTCTACCCGCACCGTGAAGTCTCCGTCGGCGATGCGCTCGAAGGACGACGTTATTGCCCTGATCGGCTTCGTGAGCCGGTAGGAGATGGCGACGACCTGAAAGCTCGTGAGCACCAGAATGACGATTCCCGCGAGGATGATGGCGAAGGTGACCTGGAATGGCTTCTCCAGGAGTTCGCTCATGGGGACCGACACCGAGAAGACCCAACGAGCGTCGGTGTTCAGGATTTCGATCGGCATGAAGATCCTGTGGACCTTCGTCTCGCGAACCTTCGAATAGGTCGTGAGGGCCCTGGGCGTTCCCGAATTCACCGCCTCTCTGAAGGATTCCAGCCCCTCGGGCGTCTCCCAGGCGTCGAGTTTCTCCCCGAGGAGCTTCTCTTCGGGATGCGCGACGATCTCTCCGTCCTTGGAGAGTATCATGGCGTAGCCGGACTTGAAGATCGAGAAGGTCTTGATGAGCGAATTGAGCACGCCGAGTTCGATGTCCACGCCGGCGACCCCGAGGAATTCGCGTTTGTCGGTCTTCATCGGAACGCAGATCGAGGTCATGAGTATCTTCCCGATGCCCGCGGAATCGTCGACGTAGGGATCGAGGACCGTGATCTTGCCGAACTGCTTCGGGAGCTTGTAGTAATCCTTCGCGTACTCCGCTTCGTAGGACTCCTTCGTGTTCTCGGCCTTCCATTCGACTCCCTTCTCCGATCGCACGGCGAAGGGGAGGAAGTGGTCGTCTCCGTCCTTTCCGTCCCACCGGTTCGGCTCGAACATCGCCCAGATGGTGAGGAGGGATCCGTTGGCCTTGAGCTGGTCCGTGAGGTAGCGTGCGAGGAACGCACGGTCGGTGGTCCCGTTGTTCCTCATGCTTTCGAGGGTTTTCGCAATGGACACGGCGTTGCCCGATGTCGTCGCGAAGATCTTCTCGACGCTCGCCGCGTACCTCCTCGCCGTGGCTTCGATGTTCTCGTAGGAATAACGCGTAAGCGAAGCATGGGCGAGATAGATGACGAAGGTGAAAGTCGCGAGGAAGAGGACGATGATCGTAGAAAGAACGGAAAGCAGGAGCTTCCCCCTGATCGTGCGCATGGAGCCGGATCCTCCCATGTATTCATCAGCGCAAAACGAATGGCCGATTTTTTTCAATAGGGTGATCTTAGTTCAACGGAAGATTTTAATCAAATGGCTGAGTGAGGCCGGGGAAGTCCTCCCCGTCGGCGTCGGTCCGTACCTAGCGGCTATGGCCGAGATTGAACATCTATCGATAATAGGGTAAGAAGAGGTCACCTTTTCTTTCGGGGGATGACTGCATGATCGCGGAGCTTTTTCGGGGTGTCGTCGATTTCTACATGGACCACGTTGGCTACGGCATGGTCGTTCTCCTCATGACCGTCGAGAGCTCGTTCATTCCCTTTCCTTCGGAAGTCGTAATTCCTCCCGCCGCATGGAAGGCCGCCCAGGGCGAACTCGACCTCGTCCTCGTGATCCTCTCGGGTCTTCTCGGGAGCATTCTCGGCGCGCTTTTCAACTATTTTTTCGCGCTCTACCTGGGCCGGGCGCTGCTCTATCGGTTCGCGGATACGCGCTTCGCGCATTTCATGCTGCTGGACCGGGCCTCGGTGGAAAAAGCCGAGGAGTACTTCCGCAAGCACGGCAGGTCGTCCACCTTCGTCGGCAGGTTCATCCCCGCGATCCGTCAGCTCATCTCCCTTCCCGCCGGGCTCGCGAAGATGGACATGAAATCCTTCCTGGTCTTCACCGCCTTCGGATCCGGACTATGGACGACCATACTCGCCTTCCTGGGGTATTACCTGTACAGCCGGAAGGAACTCCTCGAAGAGTACTACGCGGAAATTTCGTACGTCTTCATCGGGCTCGGAGTACTTTTCGCGTTCTATCTCGTCCGCAGCGGTCTCGGAAAAAGAAAGGGCCCTTCCTAGAATCGCGTTCCGGAAGGGCCCTCGTCCGTCAGTAGGCCCCGCGGGCCTCGTAGTGAGTGTGGAGGAGTTCGTGAGATTTCGGGCCCAGCGGTTCGCCGAAGAATTCCTTGTAGATCCTCGCGATGCTCGGGTTTTCGTGTGACTTCCTCAGCTTCATCCCCCTGTCCTCGGAGTAGATGGCCTCGGCCCGTTTCTTCCGTATTTCCCTGTTCGTCGGAATGGGCTGCCCTCCGCCTCCCAAGCACCCGCCGGGGCAGGTCATCACCTCGATGAAGGCATAGGGCGAGCGGCCTTCCTTGATTTCGTCCAGGAGCTTCCGGGCGTTGCCGAGGGTGTGGGCGACAGCCACCTTAAGGGTCTTGCCGTTGATCTCGATATCGGCCGTCTTGATGCCGTCGAGCCCCCGGAGCTGCTGGAACTCGAGTTCGGGCAGCGGCTTCCGGGTGAGCACCTCGTAGGCCGTCCTGAGCGCGGCTTCCATGACTCCTCCCGTCGCCCCGAAGATGACCGCGGCTCCGGTCGACTCGCCGAGGGGATCGTCGAATTTCTCGTCCGGCAGAGAATCGAGACGGACTCCCGCCTGGTTGATCATCCTCGCGAGTTCCCTCGTCGTGAGGGCGAAGTCCACGTCGTAGAACAAGTCCTTCTTGAACAGGGAGAGTTTCGTCTTCCAGTATTCGAAGGCCCCCGTCATTTCGGGCCGCCGGGCCTCGTACTTCTTCGCCGTGCAGGGCATGATGGAAACGACGACCATGTTGCGGGGGTCGAGTCCCGCCTTTTCGGCGTAATATGTTTTTGCGACGGCCCCGAACATCTGTTGGGGCGATTTACAGGTCGAGACGTGGGGGAGAGCCTCGGGGTAGAAATGCTCGATGAATTTGATCCAGCCCGGCGAGCAGGAGGTGATCATCGGGAGCGTGCCGCCCTCGTTGATGCGCTCGATGAGCTCGTGTCCCTCCTCCATGATGGTGAGGTCGGCGGTGAACTGCGTGTCGAAGACGCGCGAGAAGCCGAGCCGCCGGAGCGCGGCCACCATCTTGCCCGTGACGAGGCTGCCCGGATCGAGCCCGAGGGCCTCGCCGAGGCCGACCCGGATCGCCGGGGCCGTCTCGATGACGACGGTCTTCGAGGGATCGAGGAGCGCCTTCCACACCTCGGCGGTATGGTCGACCTCGGTTATCGCTCCAGTCGGGCAGACGAGGGCGCATTGGCCGCAGTTCGTGCAGACCGAATTCCCGAGCCCTCGGTCGAGGTAGGTGGCGACCTTGCTCTTCCTGCCGCGGCCCGAGAAATCGATGGCGCGCACGCTCTGCACGTCGGCGCAGACCGCGATGCAGCGGCCGCAGAGGATGCACTTGTTCGGGTCGCGGACGAGGGATTCGGAGCTGCGGTCGAGCGGCAGCATGGCGGGCGAAAGGGAAGAAAAACTCACCTCCGTGACGCCGAGGGAGGCCGTGAGGGCCTGAAGCTCGCAGTTGTTGTTCCTGAGGCAGGTGAGGCAGTCCTTGGGGTGGTTCGCGAGGAGAAGCTCGATGTTCATTCTTCTGGCCTCGAGAACCCTTCGGGAAGCGAGCTGGATTTCCATTCCCTCCCCGACGGGGGTGACGCAGGAGCGGATCAGGGATTTCGCCCCCTTCACCTCCACGACGCAGATCCCGCAGGAGGCGTTGGAGACGACCTCCGGCAGGTGGCAGAGCGTCGGTATCGCGTAGCCGAGGGCGGAGCAGGTTTCGAGAATGGTTTTTCCCGGCTGAACGTCGAAGCGCTTGCCGTTGACCGTGATCGTAACGGGTTTCGTCCAATTGGTTTCCATGACTCGCCTCCTTATCGCCCCGAGATCCGGATGTCGCAGCGGAGACAGCGCTCCGCCTCCATGCGTGCCTGTTCCCCGGTATAGCCGCCGGAGATTTCGACGAAGCTCGAGACCCGGTCCTGGACCGGTACCGCTCTCGGCCTGTTCTGCCCGGCGCCCGAGACCGGAGTCGGAGCCTCGTTCTTGTAGACGAAGTCCACGAACAGCCTGTGGAAGCGGCGTTCCCCGGTGAGGAAGAAATCCATGGCCACCGCCGCTTTTTTCGCGAGTCCCATCGCCTCGGCCACGGTCGCCGGACCCGTGACCGCGTCGCCGGCGGCGAAGAATTTCGGAAGGCCGGTGTTGAGCGTGATTTCGTCGGCCTTGACCGTCCCGTTCTTGTTCGTTTTGACCTCGAAGACCTTGAGGAACTCGGAATCCACCCGCTCGCCGATGGCGACGACCACCGTGTCGCAGGGGATGATTCTCCGTTTCCCGGTATCCACGGGCCTCCTCCGGCCCGAGGCGTCCACGTCTCCGAGCGTCATCTCCTCGATCTCGACGCCCGTCGCCCTGCCGCCCTTCCCGACGATCTTCTTCGGCGCGGCGAGATAGACGAAACGGACGCCCTCTTCCTCGGCCCCCGCGAATTCCTGCGGGTTCGCCGGAAGCGCTTCACGGTCCCGGCGGTAGGCCACCGTGACCTCGGCGCCGAGCCTTATGCAGGTGCGGGCGACGTCGATGGCCACGTTGCCGCCGCCGAGAACCACGACCTTCTTTCCGACGCCCTTGGCCTTGCCTTCTGCGAATTTCTCGAGAAGCTCGTAGCCGGGAAGAACTCCTCCGAGTTCGCGGCCCGGCAGGTCGAGCTCCAGGTCCTTCTGAGCCCCGACCGAGATGAGGATCGAGTCGTAGTCCTCGTTGAGGTCGGCGAGCGTGATCTCCTTGCCTATGAAGGAATTGAAGCGGAATTTGACTCCGAGGTACTTGAACAGTTCGAGTTCCTTGTCCAGAACGTCCTTCGGGAGGCGATAGGCAGGGATTCCGTACCGCATGATGCCGCCGGCCTTCCGGTGGGAGTCGTAGACGGTGACTTCGTGACCGAGCCGGACGAGGTAGTAGGCTGCGGTCAGCCCCGCCGGCCCCGCGCCGACGACGGCGATCTTCTTTCCGGTCTTGGGCAGTTTCTCCTTCTTCAGCTTCTCGTAGAGGTATTTTTCCTTGCCCATCTTGTACATGGTGTCCGCGAGGTAACGATGGATTTCACCCTGACTCACGGACTCGTCCAGGGTTTCGCGGCGGCAGCGCATCTGACAGTGGAAGTGGCAGATCCTTCCCACGCTTCCGGGGAGAGGATTGTCCCTGAGGGTGAGCTCGAAGGCCTCTTCCAGCCGTTCCTCCTTGAGGAGCTGCAGGTAGCCGGGGATGTTCATGTGGAGAGGGCAGCTGTTCTCGCAGAGCGCCATGAAGAGCTTGTCGCAGACGCCCGCCTCGCAGCGCTTCTCCTTGATGTGCTTGAGGTAGTCCTCGCGGAAATAGCGGAGGGTGGTGAGCACGGGATTGGCGCTCGTCTGGCCGAGGGCGCAGAGGCTCGAGTCCTTGATGACCTTGGCGAGGGCCTCGAGCTTGTCTATGTCCTTTTCGTCTCCTTCCCCGTGCGTGAAGCGTGTGAGGATGGAGAGGGCCTGGGCCAGACCTTCGCGGCAGGGAGTGCATTTCCCGCAGGATTCGTTCGTAGTGAATTCCACGAAGTAGCGGGCCGTGTCCACCATGCAGTTGTCCTGGTCGAGTACGACCATGCCTCCCGAGCCCATGATCGCCCCGAGGGCGGTGAGCGACTCGTAGTCGACCGGGGTGTTGAAGAACTCGAAGGGGATGCAGCCGCCCGAGGGACCGCCGGTCTGTACCGCTCGGATCTTTTTCTTCTTTCCCGCTCCTTCTCCCATCCGGTAGACGATGTCCTCGAGGGGAGTTCCCAGGGGCAGTTCCACGAGGCCGGTGTTCTTCACCTTGCCGACGAGGGAAAAGACCTTGGTGCCCGGACTCGTCTGCGTTCCGGTGGCAGAGAACCAGTCGGCCCCCTTCGCGATGATCAGCGGGATGTTGCAGAGGGTTTCCACGTTGTTTATCGTGGAGGGCCGGCCGAGGTAGCCCTTCTGTGCGGGAAATGGAGGTCTCGGAACGGGCCTGCCGGAGCGCCCCTCGGCCGAAGCGATGAGCGCGGTTTCCTCGCCGCATACGAAGGCGCCCGCGCCTTCGACGAGTTCGATGTCGAAACCGAAGTTCGATCCGAGGATCGAGTCGCCGAGCAGTCCGTATTCGCGGGCGTCGGCGACCGCCTTCTTGAGCCGCTCCACCGCCAGGGGATACTCGGCGCGGATGTACACGAAGCCGCGGGAGGCTCCCATGGCGTAGCCGCCGATGATCATGCCTTCCAGGAGCATGTGGGGATCGCTCTCGATCTCGTTGCGGTTCATGTAGGCTCCGGGGTCTCCCTCGTCGGCGTTGCAGATGAGGTACTTCTCCTCGCCCGGAGAGTGGTGCATGAGCTCCCATTTCCTTCCCGTGGGGAATCCGGCGCCGCCGCGGCCGCGGAGCCCGGACTCCTTCACCTCCTGTATGACCGAACGCGGGGTCATGTCGAAGAGTGCCTTCGCGAGCGCGGAATAGCCTCCGACCGCGATGTAGTCCTCGATGTTTTCGGGATCGATGAGCCCCGAATCCCGGAGGACGAATTTTTCCTGTCCCTTGAAGAACGAGATTTCGTTCCAGTTCGGCACCGCAGCGAGCCCCTTCCCGAAGGAGAATCGGGAAGTGCGGAAGTCCCAGTCTTCTATCTTGCACAGGGCGTGCCGCTCCAGGGACGAGGAATTGCCTTTCCGGAGCGCCTCGACGATCCTCCCCGCGTCCTTGCCCTTCACCTTGGACAGCATGAGCATGGGCGCTCCGGGGATGTAGACGTTCACGAGCGGCTCGGCCGAACAGAAGCCGAAGCATCCGGTCTTCTTCACGGCGAGGCCGAGTTTCTTGGATTTCGTTTCCTTTTCGAGACGGGCCATGACCTCGTCGGCCCCGTTGCCCAATCCGCAGGTTCCGTACCCGACGGAGAGCACGGGCCTGTCGGGAAAGGTGTTCTTGAACGCCGCCTGGGCGAGGTCGGCGAGTCCGGTTCTGCTTTCCAGTTTCATGATCGTCGACCTCCTTTCAACGCCTTGTCCAGCATGGACTTGAGCGATCCCGCCGATACGCGGCTGTGGATGACGCCGTCGATCGCGATGACCGGCGACAGTGCGCACTGGCCGAAACAGGCCACGGTTCTCACGGTGAAGCGGTTGTCTTCCGTGGTGAAGAAGGTCTCCCCGCTGTCCGGAAAATCCGGCCGGCCGAGGAGGCAGGAGAGGTCTTCGAGAAGAAGGCGGGATCCCCTGGTGTGGCAGGCCGTGCCCCGGCAGACGAGGATCGTGTGGTCGCCTTGCGGGGTGAGGTTGAAGAACGAGTAGAAGGTGGTGACCCCGTAGACGCGCGAGAGCGGCACCTCCGCCTTTTCGGCTATGAAACGCAGGGTTTCTTCCGGCAGATACTTGTGGCGGTTCAGGTTCTGAACCTCTTCGAGAATCCCTAGGAGGGCGCCCGGTCTGTTGCGGTGTCGATCGATGACGGTGAGGATTTCCTGGTCCGAAGCTGCCCTTCGTACGGTTTCCTTCATAAGGACCTCCTGGTACGATGTCGGCTTGAGCTTCACAAAGTTGCGGTAAAATTTTACCGATAAAAAAGTCTTGAATCGATTATAGGGCATGAATCGCGATTTGGGAAGGAAAATTTTTAAAATTCGCGAATTTTTCTTGGAAAATATAATTTTACGGATTTTTTCGAAATATGCTATACTTGTATAGCAAAAAGGAGGTGCTATGCTTGCGATTCGCCTTCCTCAGGACGTCGAAGCTCGACTGGAAGCGCTCGCGAAATCCACGGGCAGGACGAAGACGTACTACGCGACTCGGGCCATTCTGGAGAAAATCGAGGAGCTCGAGGATTATTATGCCGCCGAAAACTCCTACAGGGAGCACCTGGCGGGAAACGGAAGGACGTATTCGCTCGACGAGGTGCGGAACCGGCCATGACCGTACGTCTGACCGAGAAGGCCCGGAGGCAGTTGGAAAGGACGGCAGGGGCTTCCGCTCGAAGGATACGCGATTATCTGAGGGAGATCGAAGGGCTCGAGGATCCCCGCCAGAGGGGAGCGGAACTCACGGGAAAGATCTGGGGCGTCTGGCGCTACCGGGTCGAGGACCATCGGATCCTCTGTAAGCTGCTGGACGACGTTCTCCTGGTACTCGCCGTGGAGCCCGGCGCAGGCGAGGGGATCGGACGCTGAATCCGCAACCTTGCCCCCTGCGGATCAGAAAAGCTTCTCCCACTCGAGATCGAACGCCTCCAGGGCTTTCTCCGCGGTTCCGAGGTCCTTGTCCGTGACGGCCCGGAACAGGGCTTCGTGGAGTTGCATCGATGCGCCCCGGTACTCGGGATTCGCGTGGAGTCTCTCCATGAACGGCCTGAAATACTCCAGGATGAAGGAATAGACCTTTGCCGCCGGCTCGTTGCCCGTGGCCTCCCCCAGTGCCCGATGGAAGGCGAGGTCCGCCTCCGTCAATTCCGATGCGCTCGGATTCTCGTTCAGGGCGAGCTCCTCCAGGGCGCGGAACGCCGAGACGACGCCCGCGAGCCGGGATTCGCCGATCCCTCTTACGAGGAGCCTGACGATTCCGAACTCGAGCATCTCCCTGAACTCTATCAGCTTCTTAGCCTCCGGTCCGCTTATGATGAGGCTGAAGAGGAGGGGCCCGAGAACAGATCCCGACACGTCGGGACGAATGTACGTTCCGTCCCCGTGCTGGGTGGTTACGACGCCGAGGGCCGCGAGAATCTTGATCGCCTCCCTCACGGAACCTCTGCCGACGCCGAGGCCTTCCGCCAGTTCCTTCTCGGTCGGCAGCTTGTCTCCGGAACGCAGGCGTTTGTCGGCGAGCGCCTGCTTGATTCTGCTTATGACGAGATCAACCGCGTTCTCCCGCTTCGGTTCGCTGAAGAGCTCCGTACCTTCGGATTTAGCCAAGTTCGGACCTCCTTTAGGATCACGGATGCAGGACGATCTTCAAGGCTTTCCGGGTCTCGGCGAGATCGCAGGCCTCGTTGATCCCCTCGAGGGGAAGCGTCCGGCTGATGAGAGGCTTGATCCTGATCGTGCCTTTCTCGTACAGATCCAGGACCGTGAGATAATCGTCCCAGGAAAATCCCTGGAGGCCCTTGATCTGTTTCTCGTCCCGTACGACGTTCCAGGGTTTGAAGGAGACGGATCGGCCGGAAAAGCCGCTCCCGCCCATGAGCATGAGGCATCCCGGGGCCGTCATCTCCAAGCCCGCCGTGACAGCCTCCACTCTGCCGGTCGCCTCCACCGTCCTGTCGGCGCCTTTCCCCCTCGTCAGGGACTTCACCGCGGCGACCGGATCCGTCTTGTCGGCTTCTATGACCTCGGCCGCTCCCAGGCTTTTTGCCAGGTTCAGCCTTTCGGAGTCCCTGCTCAGGCCTATGACCGCGACGGTCTTCGCACCCGCAGCCAGCGCGGCCTGAAGGATGAACAGCCCGAAGGGGCCCGGACCGAGGATGGCCACGAAGCTCCCGAGAGGAAGGGGATTCGCGCGAAACGCTCTGACCGCCGTGGTGAGAGGCTCCAGCACCGCGGCTTCGTCGTCCGGTATCGAGTCGGGAACCTGGAAGAGGATCTCCTCGGCGACCGCGACGTATTCCGCGAAGCAGCCCGGAGAATCGATTCCCACGTGGTCCCAGCTCTGGCACCTGTTGTAGACCCCGGTTCTGCACGCATGGCATTTCCCGCAGCCCTTGATCGCGCTCGTGACCACGCGGTCGCCGGGTTTGAGTTTCCTCACCTGACTTCCCGTTTCGACGACCACCCCGCAGAATTCATGGCCGGCGATCACCGGCGTCTTCACTATTCCGTGTCTTCCGACGAAGGTATTGTTGCGGATCGCCACGTCCGTACCGCAGAGTCCGATCGAGCTCACCTTGACGAGCGCTTCGTCGGGCCTGGGCTGCGGCATCGGGACGTCCTCCAGGACGAAAAGCGGTCTCTCGTCGATTTTGACTGCTGCCTTCATGGTATTTCTCCTTGTCCGGCGTCCTTGGCCCGCGCCGGTCGGTCCGTGACTACGGCCTCCGTTTTCTTTTCATAATGGATGCTGAAAGCGAAACTAGACATCCGAGGTCGGACAACTAGTCGAATGGTACGGCCTCCGTTTCCGTTTGTCAAGAAAAATTCCGATAAGGCCGGCAGGTGTGCGGCCGGCGAGCCTTTGACACGAACCCTCCGATTTGATTGAATTGCATACCATGCGCAGGTCGGAGCATCTCGAGGGGTACGCTTACGTACTTCTCACGATTTTGTTTTTCAGCACTTTCGAAGTTGTCGCCAAACTCATCGCCGGCCGCATCGATCCGTTCCAGCTCACCTTCATCCGTTTCGCGCTCGGCGGGCTGGTCCTCCTCGCCGTCTGCGCGGCCAAGAAAGACCTCCGGGTGAGCGGCGGGGACTTCGTCGAACTCCTTCTGCTCGGCGTTCTCAACGTCGGAATCGTCATGAACCTGCTTCAGATCAGTCTCTGCGTCCCGGGAGCGAAGGCTTCGATCTCCGCGCTCGTCTTTTCCGGCAATCCGGTGTTCGTCTATCTCTTCTCCGTGGCGCTCGGTAAGGACAGGCTGGAGGCGAGAAGGGTGATCGGGACCCTCCTTTCCGTAGCCGGTACGGCCGTGCTTTTCCTCCCTGATATTCTCTCGGGACTCAGGTTCAACCTCGGGCTCGTCCTCGCCTTCGCCGCGTCCTTCACCTACGGGCTCTTCACCGTCCTCGCGAGGGGCGCGAGCGTGAGGATGGGAAGCCTCAAGATGAACGGCTGGACCTTTTTCCTGGGAAGCGTCGCCATGCTTCCGTTCATGGCATTCATGAAGACTCCGATCCTGGACTTCGATCCTTCCGTCCTTCCTGAGCTGGCCTACCTCACGGTCCTGGTTACGGGCTTCGCCTACTACACCTACTTCCGCGGGCTCGAAATTCTCGGGGCGAGCAAGGGTTCGCTCGTCTTCTTCTTCAAACCGGTGCTCGCCGGAGTCTGCGCGGCCATCGTTCTCGGCGAGGTCCTGTCGCCTGCCTTCATCGCGGGCTCGATCCTCGTCCTCTGCGGAATAGCGGCGGTGCTCTACAAGAAATCCTAGAACAGCGGAAAGGAGACTTCCGTTTCCGGATGTCGGGACCGTTCGGCCGACCCCCGGGGCTCCTCGCCGGCCGTAAAAATGAATTTGACAAATCGGATTCCCGGGTTTAGCATTTCGTGTAACAATAAAAGTATTTTATGTTACATAAAATGAATGTACGCAAGTTAGCCGAAATTACGAAAGTATCCGTGGCCACGATTTCCCGCGTGCTCAAGGGAGAGCCAGCGGTTGATCCCGAGACTAGGGACCGTGTCCTCCGCGAACTGTCGCAGCACCCCTTCTATCCCGATTTCAAGCAGAAGAAGAAGCGGACCAGGAATCTTTTCGTTTTTCTCTCGCCTGCCCACGTGAACGAGAGACTCCATTTGACGCAAATCAATTTCTTCTCCCGAGCCTTGGCCGGCGTGAAATCGCATTTCGACACCACGAACTCGCAGGACGGAATCGAGCGATATCTTCTCCTTTCGTCTTATAAAAGCGGACGAATCCTGGAAAAGCTGAAGGAATTGGAACGGCTGGATTATGCGGGATCGATCGCCGGCATCTTCATCATCCATACCCAGAAAGCGGATCATGCCGGTCTCGCTCAGTATGCAGGGCGGCTGAAGCTCTATCTTCTGGGAAGGTCTCCCGATGACGTGCCGAGCGAACGGGCCGACTGCATCTATTTCGACGACGTGAAGGTCGGACGATTGGCCTACGAGCACATTCTTTCCCGCGGCCATCGGAAGGTTCTGGTTTTTTCCGGTCCGCGCGAGTTCACGTATTTCGAGAAACGGGAAAGGGCTTTTCGCAAGGCCGCCGGAAAGGACGGCAACGGGTACGTCTTCCGCAATACCCGGGCCGCCGATCCGATGGAGGCCTACGACCTCGCGAAGGCCTGCCTCAGAAAGAACGAGCTTGAGATCACCGCGGTGTACGTCACCGCCGAAATACTCCTTGAGGGGGTCTTGAAGCACCTCGACGAAGCGGGAATGAAGATTCCCGAGGACTTGTCGCTCATTTCGACGAACGACTACCTCGTAGGCTATCAGCACAAGCCGCCGATCTCTGTGATCCGGACCCCGCATTTCGAAATCGGCCGGCTGGCTGCCGTGATCGCCTTGGAGAATTGCAGATTCGAATTCGACTCCCGCGTGGATTATCGGCTGGACGTGATGTTGAACGATCGACACAGCGTGGCGGACATCGGAGAACGGTCGTGAAAAAGTCAGATCGCAGAAACGTTCTTTTCATCACGACGGATCAGCAGAGGAGGGATTCTCTCCCCTGCTACGGTTCGGATTTCGTCCGGGCCCCGGCCCTCGACGGACTCGCGAGGCGGGGCATCGTGTTCGACAATTGCGTTTCTTCGGCCCCGGTATGCCAGCCTGCACGGGCCGCGTTCATGGCCGGGCAGTATCCCTCGGTCCTCGGCGTGACGGACAATTTCCAGTGGATCGGTCCCGGGACTCCCACAATAGCCAAACGGTTCCGGGACGCCGGCGCGCAGACTGCGGCGATCGGAAAGATGCATTTTCATCCCTGGGACGAGTCCGAAGGTTTTGAATACAGGGTCATCGCGGAGGACAAGCGCCATTTCTTCCGCCCGGACCATTATACCCGTTTTCTCGAGTCCCGGGGATTGAAACGGGAACACCCGGCAACGGTGCAGGGCTATGAAGCCGACCTCGGCGCGATCGTGAGCCCTCTTCCGGAAGAATGCCATATCGATTCCTTCATCGGGGAGGAAGCGCTCAAATGGATCGATTCCATCGAGCCGGAGAAGCCGTTTTTCGGCTGGATATCCTTCAACAGCCCGCACGATCCGTACGATCCTCCCGCTTCCCTGTCCTCCTTGTATCGATCTGCTCCGATCCCGGAGGCCATCGGGTCCGCCGAGGAACTGGCCGTGAAACCCGCCTACCAGAGATCCGTCATTCCTTTCTTTAGGGACAACCTGCTCTATCTTACCGACTATTCGCAGATGACTCGGTCGAGCATCCGGAGGATGCGTGAGTATTATTACGCGACCTTGACGCTCGTCGATCGCCAGATCGGCCGGATTTTGTCCCTCCTCGATGCCCGTGGGCTTTCGGAATCCACGCTGATCGTCTTTTCTTCGGATCACGGCGACACCCTGGGAGACCACGGCCTGCCGTTCAAATCGACCTTTTATGAAGGGGCGCTCAAGGTGCCCTTGATCGTCGCAGGTCCCGGCATCCCCGGGGGGAGAAGAAGCGCATCCTTCACGGACTGGATCGACCTTCATCGGACCTTCCTTTCGTACGCGGGCCTGATTCCAGGAGACCATGTCCAGGGCTGCGATCTCGCGCCGGTTCTCGCGGATCCCGGCCTCGTGCTTCGCGAAGAGGCTTTCAGCGAACTCCCGGGTTGCGCCATGGTGACGGACGGCTTCCATAAACTCGTCGTCTGCGACGACGGCGACGGCGAACTGTACGATCTCGCGGAACCCGAGCCGGAGGTGGCGAATCACTTTCGCGATCCGGCATGGTCCGAAATCCGGCGGTCCCTGTCCGAGAAGCTGCTCCGCCGGCTGGTTGCCTACGGTCGGGTCAAGCGATTCGGAGGCGGCCGCCACGCCGACGACGAAGGCAGGAAAACGACCTTCGCCACCCTCGCAAAGCGGCTGCGCGACGGGGAATTTCCCGGACTGAAGAAATCCCGATAGAGGAGATGGGGGAGAATGGAGAAGAACTTTCAGTTGTTTTGGGGCGATCTCCACAATCACAACGCGGTCGGCTATGCGAAGGGATCGCTACAACGATCCATTGAAATCGCTCGGGAGCACCTGGATTTCTTCGCCTTTACCGGGCACGCAGCCTGGCACGATATGCCGATGATGCCCGGAGACCGGCACATGCACTGGGTGAACGGGTTCAAGGCTCATGCCGACCACTGGCAGCGAACGAGGAGCATGCTGAAGGAGGCCAACGAGCCGGACTTCGCGGCCTTCCTCGGTTACGAATGGCATTCGAGCGAATTCGGCGATTACTGCCTCATCTTTCCCGAAGACCAGCCGGAGCTTTTCCTGCCGGACCATGTTTCGAAGCTTCTTTCCTTTGCGAAAGCGAAGGGCGCCTTCGCCATTCCTCACCATGTGGCGTACAAGCGGGGATGGAGGGGCGCGAATTGGGACTATTTCGATCCCGAGACGACTCCGGTCGTCGAAATATTCTCGGAACATGGCTGTACCGAATCGGACAGGTCCCCGTATCCGATGATCCTGCACAGCAACGGTGGAAGATCGACTTCGAATACGGTCGAGCGTCAGCTCGAGCGGGGAAGGCGATTCGGCTTCGTGGCTTCGACGGACGATCATTTCGGTTATCCCGGAGCCTGGGGAGAGGGGGTCGTCGGAGTATGGGCCGAGGACCTTTCTCCCGCCTCCATTTTCGACGCGATACGGAAGCGAAGGACCATCGCCGCCACCGGCGACCGCATCGCTCTCGAATTCGCCGTGAACGGCGAGCCCATGGGATCGGAGCTGCCGGCGACGCCGGAGCGTCGGATCGAAGTTTCCGCGACCGGGCAGGATCCGATCAAGATGATCGAACTCGTCAGGAACGGAAAAGTCCTTGGGCGGCACTTCCCGGCGGACGAGGCCTCGGGCCGGCCGGCTCTCCCGGGAAAGGCGAAGTGCCGCCTGCAATACGGCTGGGGGCCCTGGTCGACCTTGAAGCTCGAAAGGACCTGCCTTTGGGACATGACGCTGAGCATCGAGGGCGGCCGTTTCCTGGATGCATCTCCCTGTTTTCAGTCGGGTCCTTTCGCCGAAGACCTTCGCGACAGACTCCAAAGGATGGACGAAAAAAGGTTCCGTCTTCGCTCGTTCACGTCGCGGAATCAGGCCTATCTCGAAGATCCCACCAAGTCCGCGGTGTTCGAGCTGGAGGGCGACCTCGGAACGGTCCTGGAACTCAACCTGTCGACGCCTTCCCAGCTTTCCGTCAGAGTGAGGCTCGGGGATTTGATCGAGGACAATTCCGTCAATTTCACCGGCGTCTTCACCACCGAAAGCTTCATCTTCCACCGCCTCGTCGCCTCCGAGGAATATGAAACACGGGTCATGTGGGAGGATGAGGTCCCCGTAGCCTCGGGAGCGGACTGGTACTACGTTAGGGCGACCCAGGAGAACGGTCAGTTGGCCTGGTCGAGCCCGGTGTGGGTCGGATGATGAGGATATCGGGCTATCGATTCGCCGTGCGTCGGGAACCCCTCGCGCACCCCTTCGGCTTCAAGGGCGGAGCCTTCACCGAGAAGTGGTTGACCGTGACGTCGCTCGCTTCCGCTTCCGGATTGTCGGCGACGGGAATCGGCGGGCTCGCCGTGCTTTGGTCCGACTCCGAGGTCTTCTTTTCCCGCTCGGAAGCCGGAGGCAATCTCGCGATGGCACTGATCGCCGAGGAAGCTGCGCGCTCCCTGGTCGGCGTCGAACTGAATTCTCCCTTCGAGGCCGTCGGCCTTCTTGCCGAGGAACTCGGAACGTACGCACGCAACGTAACCGGCCTCGGCGGCGTACGCAGGACCTTCGTGCTCAATTGCCTCGTGAGCCTGGATATGGCTCTCTGGAAACTCTTCGCTCTGGAATGGAACACGGAACGCTTGGACGACCTTCTTCCCGGATGGAGCCGGGAATCCCTCTCCGAGAAACACGGGAAGATCGCGAGGATTCCCCTCGTCGATTACGGAATGCCGGCGGGCAAGATCGCCTCGCTCGCCGACGACGGCCATTTCATTTTCAAGGTCAAGCTCGGTTCCGCGGGGGACCAGGCGGAGATGCTGCGAAGGGACAGGGAGCGGCTGTCCCTCGTGAACGATACGTTGAGGTCGCGGGAGAAGATCCTGTACTACCTCGACGCGAACGGCCGGTACGGGAGCGAGGAGACCGTTCTTCGCCTCTTGGACCACGCCGACGCGATCGGCATGCTTCCCCGGGTGCTGATGCTGGAAGAGCCTTACGTGGATGCATCGTCCTTCGACGTCTCGGGGCTTCCGGTTCGAGTCGCGGCTGACGAATCGGTCCACGGGCCTCAGGACGCGGCCGCGAGGGCGTCGCTCGGTTACGGGGCCTTCGCGATAAAACCCGCGGGGAAGACTCTCAGCGTCTCCCTGGAGACCGTTCGGGAGGCCCGCAGGCTCGGAATCCCCTGTTTCGTGGCCGATTCCGCGTGCGTGCCGCTCCTCGTCGAATGGAATAAATGCGTCGCCGCCCGGCTTCCCGCGCTCCCCGGTCTCGATTGCGGCGTTCTGGAATCGAACGGTGAAGAGCACTATGCGTCCTGGAACGACCTTCTCGGCGAGCTTCCGATTCCCGGCGCCCCGTGGACCGCTCCCGCTGAGGGCATGTACAGAACCGACGACTCGTTTTTTGAAATTTCCGGCGGAATATTCCGGACCTGCGCTTCGTACGAGAGGCTTCTCCCGGCGGCGTTCATCCGGACAAGCCGTCGGCGATGATAATTGCGCCGCATGAAAGCGGACGCGGGAGAACTCGCGTTTTCCGAAGGAGGGAGGTTGTATGAAAAAGGCCTTAGTGCTCGTGTTGACGGCTGCATTCCTGACTGGCTTCGGCTGGGCGGAAGGTTCCAAGGAAAAATCGGCGAGTGCCGCCGAAACGAACTACCCACAGAAGCCCATCCAGCTCATCGTGCCCTGGGCGGCCGGAGGCAGGACCGACATCAACGCCCGGATGTTCGCCTCGGTCGCCCCGAAATACCTCGGCCAGCCCGTGGTCGTCGTGAACAAGGAAGGTGGGGCGAGCATGATCGGCGGGGACTTCGTGGCGAAATCGAAACCCGACGGGTATACTCTGATGGCCATTACGCCCGGCACGAACATTTTGCCGCCCCTCTACAAGAAGGCCCCCTACGGTCCCTACGACTTCGATGCGATCGGACAGATCGGTTCGAGCACGATGGCGGTCGCTTCCAATCCGGGTAAACCGTGGCAGACGACGAAGGAGCTCATCGAATATGCCAAGGAGAATCCGGGGAAGGTGACCTACGCCTGCGTCGCATTGAACGCTCCTCAGCTCGGCTTCCTGCTGTGGGCTGATAAGGCGGGATTGCAGTTCAAGCATGTCCCGGTAGGGAACGACGCGCAGGCCGTCGAGGCGGCCTTGGGAGGCCACGTGGATCTCGCCATGACCTCGAGCGTCGCGACGATAATCTCCCACGTCAACGCGAAGAAGCTGAACGCGTTGATGGTGTTCTCGGAAAAGCGCGATCCTGCGCTTCCCCAAACGCCGACCGTCGTCGAGCTCGGGTATCAGGTCGTCGCGAGCCCCTTCACGGGAATCGCGGGCCCCAAGGGAATGCCGAAGGAGGTCTTGTCGAAACTTCGCGAAGCGTTCAAGAGCGTCATGGCCGATCCCGAATTCCTGAAGATCATGCAGAATGCCGGAGAGAACCTGAATCCGAAGTACGGCGACGATTTCTTCCAGATCTGGAAGAATGATTTCGAGGGGTACTCCGCGGTATCCAAGAAGATGGGGCTCGGTCAATGAAGCCTTTCATGAACCGGCGATTCATGGAAGGAATTTTCCTTCTCTGCATGGGGGCGGCGATCCTGGCCCTCATTCCCTTTCAGGTCATTGCGGTTCGAGGGATGGAGGCAAGCCTGTCTCCATCCTTCATTCCCCGAATTGCCGGAATCGGCATCGTCGCGGTGGGGACGATCGTTTCCATCTCAGCGGCGTTGGCGAGGAAAAAAGACGGGAACCCCGTCTTCAAGATGCAGGAGTTCCTCCGGGTTCTCGTCTCTACGCTTTACCTCTTGGCCTACGCGATTCTCTTTCCCGTATTGGGATTCGTTTCTACCAGCGTCCTTTTCATCGGCATTCTGTCGTTCCAATTCGGACAACGGAATCCTCTGAAGCTCGTGTCCCTCATGGTGGTCATACCGGTTCTGGTATGGATCTTGTTCGAGCTCGTATTCGTCATTCCTCTGCCTCACGGATTGCTTTATTAACAGAGGTGGGTCATGTTCGATTCCTTGTTGACTGGGTTCCAACTGTTTTTTACCTTTCAAAACATCCTTGCGGTAGCGGTAGGTCTTTTCATCGGAATCGTAATCGGCGCCATTCCGGGGTTGAACGTGCCCATGGCGGTTACCCTGCTCCTTCCGATTACCTTTACGATGAGCGCCCTGACTGGCCTTTCTCTTCTGCTCGGCGTCTATAAGGGCGGGACCTACGGAGGTTCCATATCGGCGATACTCATCAATACTCCGGGGGCTCCCGCCGCCGCGGCTACGGTCCTGGACGGTTATCCGATGGCATCGCAAGGCAAAGCGGGGAAAGCCCTTCGCGCTTCGGTCTACGGCTCGGTGATCGGGGAATTCCTCGCGGATGTCGTTCTCATAACGGTCGCGGCCCAGATCGCCGCATTCGCCTTGAAGTTCGGCCCCGCGGAGAAATTCTCGCTCGTAGTCTTCGCCCTCTCCACCATCGCGGTGATCTCGAGCGAGGACAAGCTCAAGGGGATAGCCGCGGGTTTCTGTGGAATCTTCCTCTATTCCGTGGGCTCCGATCCCATTTCCGGGGCCTCCCGCTTCACCTTCGGGATGGTAACTATGACGGGCGGCATATCCTTCCTCCCCATGCTCATCGGATTGTTCGCCGTTTCCGAATTTTTCTCGCAGATCGAGAAGAAATCCTCCTCGAAGGGCATGGAGGCCTCGGTCACCCTGTCCGGTCGAAGGGAGGATAATTACGTGTCGCTGCGCGAGCTGCGCGACAATCTCTGGAACATCATCCGGTCAACGCTCATCGGCATCGGCGTAGGAGCCCTGCCGGGGGCAGGCTCTTCGATCGCCGCCTTCGTTTCCTACGGAGCGGCGAAGAACGGCTCGAAACATCCCGAGGCCTTCGGCAAGGGGTCGCTCGAAGGAGTGTTCGCTCCGGAAACCGGCAACAACGCGGTGTGCGGAGGGGCACTCATTCCGCTCCTTACCCTGGGCATTCCCGGAGACGCCATTACGGCGATAATGCTGGGAGTCTTCCTGGTACACGGAATAATTCCGGGGCCGGAACTCTTCACGAAGTCCGCCGATCTCGTGAACGCCGTGTTCATCACACTCCTGGCAGGCAACATTCTCCATCTTTTCATAGCCTTGGCGGGACTGAAACTCTTCATTCGCCTGTTGTCCTTCAGCAGATCCCTGCTCTTTCCCTCGGTCGTCATCATCTGCGTCGCAGGTGCGTATTCCGGGAGCAGCAACCTCTTCGACGTCTACATCATGATTCTCTTCGGTCTGGTCGGGTATCTCATGAAGAAATTCGGATTTTCGATTTCGACCCTGCTCATGGGGTATATCCTCGGATCGCTTCTCGAGACTTCCCTGATTCAGACCCTCGTCATCAGCGACGGTTCCCTCGCTCCTTTGTTCACGCGTCCCATCGCCTTGGTTTTCGTGGTTCTCACCGCATTTTTCATCCTTTGGTCCTTGGTTATCCAGCGGAAAATCGCGAGCAAACGCGGAAGCGCCGATCGATGATTCCCGAGCCTCCCTCGTTCTCGGCGAGGTCCTGTCGCCTGCCTTCATCGCGGGCTCGATCCTCGTCCTCTGCGGAATAGCGGCGGTGCTCTACAAGAAATCGTAATATCGCGAAAGGAATCGTAAAATACTGGAATGACAATTCCGAAACAGGCCCCCTAGACTGGACGTACGAATAGGAGGTATCGAATGAGAAACCGATTGACGATCTTGTGCTCGTGCATTCTCCTTCTCGGAAGCCTGTCCCTCGCGCATGCCGGAGGAGGGAAGGAGAAGACGGCGCCGGAGGCAAAAAAGGCTGCGGTCCAGAAGGTCACGCTGCTCCACTTCATGGGCGAGCAGACCAAGCGGGACGGCCTCAAGCAGATCTGCGACGCGGTGACCGCCAAGAATCCGAACGTCGTCTTCGAAATAGAAGGGGTGGCCTACGCCCAGTACACCGGCATCCTGAAGACGAGGCTCGCCGCGGACGACGCGCCGGACCTCTTCACGGGCTGGCCGAACCAGTACGTAGAGATCATCCGGGCGGGCCAGGTCATGGATCTGTCCTCCAAGGAACCGGGCCGGAGGATCATCCCCTGGCTGGCCAAGGAATGCACCGTGGACGGAAAGCTCTCCGGCATTCCGCTCGACGTGCAGATGTACGGCGCCTTCTACAACAAGGACGTTTTCGACAAGTACGGCCTCAAGGTGCCGACGACCTTCGACGAGCTCGTCAAGGTCTGCGACACGCTCATGGCGAACAAGGTCTATCCTTTCGTCCGGTCTTACAAGAACGCCAACTTCCCCTGGGTCGAGTACACCTGCTTCGCCTATCCCCTTCTCTGCCAGGACCCCTCAACGAGCAACGTCCTCTGGCGGAGCATCTTCGAGAAGAAGGCGAAGTTCGCCGACTATCCCGCCTTCGTCGAGACCCTCAGGATCTACGACAGGCTCCTCAAGTACACCGAGCCCGGCGACATGGGACTCGATCCGGCTCAGGGCATCATGAAGCTCGCCAAGGGCGAACGCGCCATGACCACGGACGGAGCATGGATCGTCGGCGACCTGTACGCCGCGAATCCTAACGGACGTTTCGGCATGTTCGCCCCGCCGTGGTCCAACGACCCCGCCAAGAACCGGGCCGGAAGCGGACTCGACGACGTGTTCATGGCCTACGCGAAGACGAAGAACGCCGGAGGCGTCGACGCCTTCTTCGACATGGTCGTTTCCGAAGAGGGGAGCAGGATCTGGATGCAGACGGCGAAGATGCTGAGCGCGGTCAAGGGCGCCCCCATCCCGAAGAACAACGACGTGCAGCAGGACATCGCCGCGATCCTCAACGGCGGCAAGGACATCCAGCGCAGCAACCTCTCCGAGTTCGCCGGCGAGTACCGCCAGAAGATGCGGGCCAAGATTCAGCTTTTCGCTGCCATGACCCCGGCCGAACGCAACATCGACAAATTCGTCAAGGATCTGGACGCGGAATTCGCGCTCATAAAATGACGTTTTCGGGCGGCCCGTGTTCGGGTCGCCTCATCTTTTTCCCGGTGGTGCTTTCACATGTCCTACGCAACGATGAAACGCAGATTATCGGGCGAACTCGTCTGCCTTTCCTTTCTCTTTCCCGCGGCGCTTCTTTTCCTGATCTTCGTCTTCCTGCCCTTCTTCCAGGGCATCCCCATGGCCTTCCGGCAGTGGGACGGCTTCAGCAGGACCGGAGTTTTCAACGGCCTCGAGAATTTCGTCCTCATGACGAAGGACGCGTCCCTCCGTGACTCCTTGGCCAAGACCGTCGAGTTCACGATCTACACGGTTCTCTTCTCCAACCTCTTCGGACTCGTCTTCGCGCTCCTCGTCCACAGGGAATCGAGGTTCCACGCCTCCCTCAGGACCATCTTCTTCATGCCCTTCGTCATCAGCCTCGTGCTGTCGGCCTTCATCTGGTCCTACGTCTACAGCGACGTACTCTACCGGTTCCTGAAGATACCGAGCCCGCTCGGGAGCACGACCTGGGTCGTACTCGGCCTCGCGTTCATCTCCATCTGGAGGGACTCGGGGTATTGCATGGTCATCTACATCGCGGCGCTCCAGTCCGTGCCCTCGGAATTTTACGAGGCCTCGAAGATCGAGGGAGCGGGCAGGGCGAGAACCTTCCTCACGATCACGGTTCCCATGATCATGCCCGCTTTCACCGCGAACGTCACCCTGCTCCTCGCCTGGGGCCTCAAGGTCTTCGACTACCCCATGGCGGCGACGAACGGCGGGCCCGGCAGGGCTTCGGAGACCCTCGCCCTGTACGTCTACAACAACATCTTCCACTACTACAAGGCCGGATACGGCCAGGCGGTCGCCCTCGTCTTCACGCTCTTCATCTTTCTGACGAGCTTTCTCCTGACCAGGGCGATGCGGCGCAGGGAGGTCGACCTATGATCGCGTCATCGAGAATCGGGAAGGCCGGCCTCCTCGCGGCGAAGCTTTTCTTCGCCGTCCTTTTCCTCGCGCCGTTCTACATCACGTTCTGCTACTCGGTGAAGACGAAGGAGGAGATCGCCTTCACCGGCCTCGCGTTTCCGACTTCCTTTCACCTGTCGAACTTCGCCGAAGCGACGGAGATGTCCAATTTCTTCCTCGCCCTGGAGAACAGCCTCCTCACGACGATCCCGGGCGTGGCCGGCCTGACCGCGGTCTGTACCATGGCCTCCTACATCATCGCGAGAAGGAACAACCGCTTCTACGACGCATGGTACTACGCCTTCCTCGGGACCATCCTCATCCCGTTCCAGACCCTCATGCTGCCCCTCTACTCCAACCTCAAGGACTGGCGCATGCTCAACTCCCTCACGGGCTTCACGCTCACGAGGATGGGCTTCCTCATTCCCTTCACGATCCTCATCGTGACGGGCTTCGTGAAGACGGTCCCCCGCGACATAGAAGAGGCGGCCGAGATCGACGGCGCCGGCAGATACCGGATCTTCGGCTTCGTCGTGCTCCCTCTCCTCAAACCCATCGTGGTCACCTCGGTCATCCTGAACTCGCTCTACCTCTGGAACGATTTCCAGACCGCGATCCTGGTGCTCCAGAAGGCGGCTGTGCGGACCCTGCCGCTCACGCAGTTCTACTTCTTCGGCGAGAACAGCATCCAGCTCAACCTCGCCTTCGCGCTCTTTTCGCTTTCCATGATCCCCATCCTCGTTCTGTATTTCCTGCTCCAGGAGTACGTTACGAGCGGACTCATGGTCGGGGCGGTGAAGGGCTGATTTATGGAGGAATCATGGCTCTTTTTCACGTGAACTTCTTCTCCGAGGCCCTCGACATGAACACCTCGCTCTGCGCGGTGGTGCCGCAGAAGCGCCCCTTCGCCGAAACCGGGAAATTCTCCGCCGGGACCGAAAAGCACAGGACCCTCTTCCTCCTCCACGGCAGGACTGACGACCGCACGATATGGCTCAGGCGGACCTCGATCGACCGGTACGCCGAGGAGAAGGGCATCGCGGTGATCATGCCCGAGGTTCACCTGAGCTATTACACCGACATGAAGCACGGGCTGGACTACTTCACCTACGTTGCCGACGAGCTTCCGGCGGTGGCGCGTTCCTTCTTCCCCCTCTCGGACCGCCGCGAGGACACGTACGTCGCGGGCCTCTCCATGGGCGGGTACGGCGCCGTGAAGATAGGGCTCCGCAGGCCGGAGATTTTCTCCCGCATCGGGGCCTTCTCGGGCTCCGTGGACATCCTGTACTGGATGGACCTGTGCAGGAAAAACGAGAGCGCGATGCACCGCAAGCTTTTCGGGAACTGCTTCGGCGACCCTCCCGCCGTCGCGGGGACGGAGGACGATCTTTTCCATCTCGTCCGGAGTCTCAAGGCTTCGGGAGCGCGGATTCCTCCTATCTACCAGTGCTGCGGCACCGAGGACTTCCTCTACCAGGCGAACGTGAATTTCCGCGACTTCTGCAGGAAGGAGGGGGTCGACCTCACTTACGAGGAATGGCCCGGAGTACACGAGTGGGGCTTCTGGGACGCTGCGATCCGCCGTTTCCTCGCGTGGCTTCCCTAGACGGACTCCGCGCCTCGCGTCCCGCCCGCGCTCAATCGAGACTTCTGCGGTATTCGGAGATCGACCTGCCGGTGACCTCCCTGAACGTCCGGCAGAAATAGGACGCCGTCCGGAAGCCCGTCCTCTCCGCGATCTCGTACACCTTGAGGTTCGCCGCGCCGATCAGTTTGATCGCCTCCTCGATCCTCACCCTGTTGAGGTACTCGAAGATCCGCATGCCCGTCTCCTTCTTGAAGAGGTTGCAGAGGTAGTTGGGGCTCAGGCCGAGGGATCCGGCTATCTCCGCGAGCTCGACGTCCCTTCGGTAGTTCTTCCTGAGGAAGTCCACGACCGCGGCGACCTCGCGTCTCCGGATTTCCGGCCGCTCCTTCCCGGTCTCGAGAAAGCGCCTGAAACAGTCGGACACCTTCCGCTCGAGCTCCTTCTCCGAGGAGGCCAGGTCCTCGATGCGGACGGGGCGGCGGTCCAGGCCCGTCGCATCCGCGAAATCGAGCTTCCGTTTCTCGAGGAGAAGCCGGAGGCCGGCGAACAGACCCGCTGTGATTTCGTCCAGGAGATCGAGACCCGGCTTCCTTTCCCTGAGAAGGCCGAAGAATTCAGCCGTGTGCCGCGCTGCGTTCTCCTCGTCGAGGATCTCGAGGCTGCGGAGGATCTCCGCCGTCTTCGTCCGTAGGGCCGAGGCCGTATCCTCGGGGACGGAGGACTCCTCCCGATCGGAGCCGGCACGGAAAAAGCGGGAGGAATCGAGGTAGAAGCCGCGTTCGAGGAGTCTCTCGGCCTCCCGGAAGCCGTCCGCGGAATCATCCGTCCCCGCGAGCACGCGGGAGAGGCCGAGGCATACCGGTCCCGACGCGCGCTCGAACCTGTTCACGATGCGTCTGGCCAAGGCGTCGAGAGCCTCCCCGGCCGAATTTCCCTCCATTGCCGAGAGGTTGATTACCGCGGCGACGGCCTTTCGCTCGGGAAGGTCGACGAAGAAGCACCGGGGATTCTCCTCGGTGAGGCCTTCCGCCGCCTCCAGGGTCCGGGGAGGAACGGCGCCCCCCGCGAGCGGGCGGATCGCGGCGACGGCGTAGGGCCCGACCTCCCTGCCGGGAAAGAGGCCGCGGAGGACTTCTCCGGCCTTCGCCGAGTCTCGGAATTCTCCCCTGAGGGTCCGGCGGAGTTCCTCCGCGAGGGCGGATTTCCGTTCCATCCGCTCTTCGTCGATCTTCGCGCAGATCGAGTCGAGCATTCCGCCGATGTCCGTTTCCTCGATCTCGTATTTCAGGATGTAGTCCTCCGCCCCCGATTTGAGCGCGTCCTTCACGAAGGCGAAGTCGTCGTAGGCGCTCAGGGCGAGGATCTTGATCCCCGGCACGGAGGACTTCACGGCCTTGATGAGTTCCACGCCGTTCATCTCGGGCATGCTGATGTCGGTGATGATGACGTCCGGACTCCTTTCCCGCATGATCTCCAGGGCGTGTCTCCCGTTGATCGCGTCGGGAAGGAATTCGTACTTCCCCTCGATCCTGCCGAGAAGGGCACGGACCGCGTACCGGTAGGCGACGTCGTCGTCCACGATCAGGATCGTGTGCACGCTTCCTCCCCGGCCTCCGTGAGGATGGGAAGCCTCACCTTCACGACGGTTCCGCCGCCTTCGCGGGCCGAGAAGGCGAGTCCGAACTCGTCTCCGAAATGCAGCCTGATGCGGTCGTTCACGTTCTTGATGCCGATGCTGTTGAAGCCCGGATATTCCTTTCTCGGTTCCTCGAGGAGCCGAGCGATCTCCGCCTCGTCGATCCCGACGCCGTTGTCCTCCACTCTGAGGACGAGGGAATCGGGCATCCTCTCCGCGCCGATGAGGATGTGTCCTCCTCCCTTGGAAAGCTCTATGCCGTGGAAGAGGGCGTTTTCCGCGAGAGGCTGGAGCACGAAGCGAAGCACCTTCAGCCCGGCGGTCGATTCTCCCTTCAGGAATTCGAAGGAGAACCGGTCCTCGTACCGGAGCTTCTGGAGGAGGAGGTAGTTGGAAACGTACTGGAGTTCCTCCTCGACGGAGGCGAATTCCGAGGTGCTCACGGAGAAGCGGAGCAGCTTGATCAGGGTCGATATCATGGTTTCGACCGAGTCGCCGCCGTTTTTTCTCGCCAGCCATTTGATCGATCCCAGAGTATTATAGAGGAAGTGCGGGTTGATCTGGGCCTGGAGCGCCTTGAATTCCATCTCCTTCTTGGCGAGCCGCTCGCGGTACACGGTGTTGACGAGCTCGTCGATCTTGTTCGCCATGAGGTTGAAGCGGAGCCCGAGCATCCCGACCTCGTCGAGGCTGTGGGGTTCGATCCGGATGTTGAAATCCCCGGTTTCGATGGATCGCATGCTCCGCTCGAGGGCTTTGATGTTCTTGGTGATGCCCGACGAGAGTCCGAGGCTGAGAGCGACGGAGAAGAGAAGCGATGCGATGCTCACGAGGATGACGGCGATTCTCGTGGAGCCTTCGTGCCGGAGGAGGTAGGCCAGAGGCAGCACGCAGACGACCTTCCAGCGTTTCACCATGGTCTGGATGGCAAAGGCCATTACGCTGTCGTCCTCCTCCAGCGAGACCTCCGCGTTGCTCGCGGAGGCGAGGGCCTGCCGCACCGTCGCGGACCTCGCCCCCGTCCTTCCGTTGGAGAAGAGGATCCTTCCCGATTCGTCGGCTATGACGAGGGTCCCCTCGCGGAGCGGCGAATCCTCCTGCATCGCCAGGTCGAAATAAGTGGAGTCGATTTCCGCGGCGAACAGTCCCAGGTCGTCGAAGCTTTCCGAGTCGATGATCCTTCTCGCGAAGATCACCCGGCCCCCTTCGCCCCCCGCTCCCATCCAGGTCGTTTTTTCCCCGGATTTCCGCATGGAACGATACAGTCCGCCGAGGTCGGGGTAGGCCGGAGAGGGAGTCTTGTCCGGATGGAAGAGGTTGTTCTTCTTGTCCCATGAAAGAAGCTTCCCGGAGGGCGAGAGGATGGAGAAGGAGACGATGAACTCGGCCAGTGCCGCCTGACGGTTGACGCCGTCGATGAGGCTGTGGGCTATGACCTGCCGCTCGGCCTTTGCGCTCGCGTCGAATTCCCGGAGCTTCCGCTTGAAGAAGCTGTCGTCCGTCGTGCCGAAGGCGGATTTCTCGAAGTCCTTCGCCCTCCAGTCCGCGATGGCGGCGGTCTGGCGTACGAGTTCCCGGGAGAATTCCCTTGCGTTCGTCTCGATGATGCGTTTCGAGGTGTTCATCAGGACGGTACTCACGAGGAGTATGGAAGGGAATATGACGACGATGAAGGCGAGGAAGATTTTCGTCCTTATCTTCAGCGCCGAAAACCTTTCCGCCGCCGCGCCGGGGATGAGAGCCACGGCGCTATTTCATCTTCCTGATCCTCACCTCGATTCCCGGCTCGTCCTTGAGAAGGCCCTTCAGCTCCTCGATCCGGGTGTCTCCGAAGTGATACGGATACAGGATTTTCGGCTTGATCGTCCGGGCCGCGGCTGCAGCCTGGACCGGGGTCATGGTATAGGGCTGGTTCACCGGAAGGAAGACCGCGTCCGCTCCGGCGCAGTCCTTCATTTCCGGGATGTCCTCCGTGTCGCCGGCCACGTAGACTTTCTTGTCAGCGAACGCGAGCACGTAGCCGTTGTCCCTCCCCTTGGGATGGAACTTATCCCGGCCGGGAGTCGTGTTGTAGGCGGGGACCGCGGTAATGAGGATGCCCAGGACATCACGGTTCTCGCCGTTCCTCATCGCATCCCCTCTGCCGAGCTTCGAGGCCGACGAAGGATTGAGGACGATTTTCGTGTCCGCCTTTGAGACGAGACCGATCGCCTTCGCGTCGAGGTGGTCTCCGTGCTCGTGGGTCACGAGGATGAGGTCGGCTTTCGGGAGCTTCGAGTAGTCCGCGTACTGACCCACCGGATCCACGTGGACCATCCTGCCGTCCCATGCCAGCATGAGAGTCCCGTGGCCTATGCAGGTTATTTCGAGCGGGCCCTTCGACGTCGGAATCACGTCGCGTTCGAATCCTGCATCCGCGTATGCGGGTATGGCGACCAAGACCCAGATGATTTTCGCGAAACTCGAAATACCTTTCATGACGGACCTCCGTTTTTCGCATCCTGCCGGGCCGACAGCCCGGGTGAACGAGAGAATCCTAATATGCCTCGAATCGCGAATCAAGATCCAAGCCGGATCCGTCACCCCAAGAAAGATAAATTGATGGAAAGTATCAAACATCTCAGCGATGTCGCCGACTTATAATAATATTTTTGGAGATATTAAATTGACAGTAAAATATTATCGGTATACGATGTTTCCTGCAACCAAACCCGTTTATAAGGAGTGATTTTGATGAAAGCACGGTTTGCATTGAAGACTCTTTCCTCGATTTTCGTCGTCGCGGTCGCGTTCTTCGCGCTGTCCTGTGAAGCTGAAAAACCCAAACAGGCGGAACAGAAGGCCGCTCCTGCCGCGCAGCAGGCAGCCCCGACGGCGAACGTCCCCTCCACGATCGACATGACTCTTCCCGACAAGCCGATCGTCCTCAAGGTTTCCTACGACGATCCGACCGTATGGCCGAAGACCGCGAACGTTCCGGACCCGGAACACGCCTTCGCGCTTCTGTTCAAGGACTACGTCGAAAGGACCTCGGGCGGCAAGATAAAGATCGAAACCTACGGTTCGGGATCCCTCGGCTCCTATCGGCAGACCTGCGAAATGGTGCAGAACGGATCGATCGACATCAACATCGGCACCGGATCGCTGGGCTCCTTCTTCAAGCCCCTCGAACTCATCACCATTCCCTACGTTTTCCAGAGTGACGACGTCGCCGAAGAGTTCTTCAACAACAGCAAGATCTGGGCGGAACTCATGGACAAGATGGACAAGGAAAACGGATTCCATTACCTCGGCATCGGGCAGAACGGCTGGAGGAACTTCACCAACAACACCCGCGAAATCCGCACCCCCGAGGACATGAAGGGAATCAAATTCCGCGTCATGGAAAGCCCGGTTTACGTGAAGATGATCCAGTCCTTCGGAGCCAGCGCGGTTCCCATCGCCTGGAACGAACTCTACACCGCACTCCAGACCGGAGTCGTCAACGGCGAAGAAAACCCGATCTCCTCCATCTATCTCGGGAAGATCTACGAAGTCCAGAAGTACATCACCATGGACGGCCATATCTGGAGCGAAAACATCATGGTCATGAACTCCAAGAAGTGGGCCAGCCTCCCGATCGCCGCCCAGCAGATCCTCGCTGCGGGCGCGAAGCTCGGCGTCGCGGCCAACAACGTCGCCGAACGCATGGTTTCGAACATCGTCAAGTACGAAGTCATCGCCAGCAAAATGAAGGTCTACAATCCCACCCCCGCCGAGAAGGCGAAATTCCGCGACGTCTCCCAACCCGCGGTCATCGAGTACCTCAGCGGCACCGTCGGCAAAGAAACCGTCGAACGGTTCATCAATGAAGTCAAGTTGGCCGAAGCTCGCGCAGGCTGGAGACGGTAGTACTTCGCTTCGCTTGTTTTTCTGATTGATCGAGGCGGTCCGGCCCGTGGGGCGGACCGCCGATTTGCTTTCAATGGCAGGTGTTTATGATCGGAATGCTGAAAAAAGCGAGCGACGGATGCTATGTCGTCGCCAAATGGATCGTTTTCGTCTATATGCTGAGCGTCACCGTCCTTGCCATCATCGGAATCTTTTTCCGCAGCATCGGGCAGTCGCTTTCCTGGAACGAGGAGCTTATGCGCTGGCTTCTCGTTTCCCTCGGTTACATCGGAGCCTCGGTCGGAATCCGGACCCGAAACCATATCGGAATCGAATTCTTTCTGACCAAAATGAATACGCGCATTAGGAAGGCTTGCGTTCTCTTCGGATACGCCGCCGTCATGGTCTTTCTGGTTCTCGTCGTATGGTACGGATTCGAGGCCGCGATGAACGCCCGCATGCAATACGGCGCCATCCTCAAGCTTCCCATGATCTGGGTCAAGATGAACATTCCTCTCGGCGCGATCTTCATGCTGGTCCATATGACCTATTTCATGGTCGGCCTCGCCGGCGAGAAGGACGATATCCGCAAGTATCTCGTGAGCGGCGGAATAGAAGGAGAGATCAACTTATGAATTTCGCTTTGATTTTCATGGGCGCGATCTTCGTGGTCGCCCTCGTGATCGGAATACCCATCGCCTTCGTTCTGGGTCTCGTCCCTTTGATATATCTTATCGTGGTGAAGGGCATCCCGCTCATCGCGATCGCCACCAAGCTCTACGCGGGAATAGACAACTACGTGCTTCTCGCCCTTCCGTTCTTCATCCTCGCGGGCAACATCATGAACTATACGGGAATCACGAGGGACCTCGTCAATTTCGCCCGTCTTCTCGTCGGAAGGGTGCGGGGCGCTCTCGCTCACGTCAACATCGTGGTCAGCGTCATTTTCGCGGGGCTCACCGGCGCCGCGGTGGCCGACACCGCCGCCATCGGATCGATCCTGATTCCCGCGATGGTGGAGGAAGGCTACACGCCGGAATACGCCGCAGCGGTCACGACGACCTCCTCCATCATCGGCCCCATCATCCCGCCGAGCATCATCATGGTCATCTACGCCTCGGTCACGGGAGAATCGGTAGGGGCGCTGTTCATGGGAGGATTCGTCCCCGGCATCATGATCGCAATCGCCCTCATGATCCTCGCCTATTACTACGCGGTGAAGGAGAACCACCCCAAGAGGACTGAAAAGATCAGTCCCAAGGAGGCGCTTCTCATCGTCCGCAGGTCGTTGATCGCGATACTCGTGCCGGTCATCATCATCGGGGGAATCCTTTCGGGACTGTTCACCCCCACCGAGGCTGCGGCCTTCGCCTGCTTCTACGCGACCCTGATCGGGATATTCTACTACAGGACGCTCACGCTGAAGAACCTCGTCGACAGCCTCATCAAGGCCGGCATCGTGTCGGCCACGATCCTGCTCATCATATCCACGAGTCAGGTGTTCAGCATGGTGCTCACGATGGAGAGGGTTCCGGAGCAGGTCGCGAAGGTGATGACGTCCTTCATCACGAACAAGTACGTATTCCTCCTCGTCGCCAACGTCCTGTTCTTCTTCCTGGGCATGGTCATGGAAACGGCGGCGAGCGTCATCATGGTGACGCCCATCCTTCTGCCGATGGCGATAGGCTACGGGATCCATCCCCTGCATTTCGCCCTGGTGATGCTCGTCAACCTCAACATCGGCCTCACTACTCCTCCGGTAGGAGTCTGCCTCTTCACGGCGGTTCCGATCGCGAAGATCCCGATGGAAAAGATGATCCCGAGGGTCATGCCTTTCGTCGGGGTCGAGATGATCGTCGTGCTTCTCATCACCTACATTCCCGAGCTTCTCCTCTTCCTGCCGAGGGTCACGGGATTCATCAACTGACGGATTTCCGGCATAGACAGCAAGGGAGCGGCCGACGGCCGCTCCCTTTTTTATCCGCCGACCTTGACGTCCACGCCTTCGCCGCGCAGCTCCCGGGCGAATTCCTCCGCCCTCTCCCGGGGAAGATCGGGGACCGTCCCCATGGGGTACGCTTTTCCCATGAGGCGGTATTTCGACGAGCCGTAGCGATGATAGGGGAGAAGGTGGAGCTCCAGCGCGCCGAGTTCGGCGGCCAGGCGGGCGATGCGGGACAGCGTCCCGAGATCGTCGTTGAAGCCGGGTACGACCGGAGTCCTGACGATGAAGGCCGCGCCAGCCTTCGCGATCCCGCGCAGGTTGCCGAGGATGATCTCGTTGCCGGTCCCCGTTCCCCGCTCGTGGGCTCCGGCGTCCGGGTGTTTCACGTCGTAGAGGAAGAGGTCCGTATGGGGAAGGACTTTCTCCACCGCGTTCCAGGGGGCGAGTCCGGCGGTTTCGATCGCCGTGTGGAAACCCCGCTCCTTGCAGAGGCGGAGGACCTCTGAGGCGAAATCCGTCTGCGCGAGCGGTTCGCCTCCGCTCAGGGTGACGCCCCCGCCCGAGCGCAGGAAGAACGGGGCGTCCTTGGAGACTTCATCGGCGGCCTCTTCCGCCGTCATCCGGCGGCCTTCCATGATCCGGGCCTCCGCGTAACAGACTTCGCAGCAGGCACCGCAGGCCGAGCAGAGCACGGGGCTGAATTCGATCCGGCCGCCGGCATTCCCGATCGCGCGCTCGGGGCAGACGCCGATGCAGGCTCCGCAGGCGATGCACGCGTCGGGGTTGTAGAAGAGCTCGGGCTCGAAGGATTGAGATTCCGGGTTGGAACACCAGAGGCATCGGAGCCCGCAGCCTTTCAGGAAGAGCACCGTCCTTATGCCCGGTCCGTCGTGGACCGAGTGGCGCTGAATGTTGAAGACGAGGCCTTCCCTGCCGTCCGGTTCAGAAATTCCGCTGTTCGGTCCTGCGGATGATGTCATCCTGAAGTTCCTTCTCGAGCTCGGTGAAATAGGCGCTGTAGCCCGCCACACGGATGACCAGGTTGCGGTATTTTTCCGGGGCCTTCTGCGCTTCCTTGAGCATCTCGTTCGTCACGACGTTGTATTGGCATTCCCAGCCGCCGAGGTCCATGAAGGTCCTCATGTAGTCGACGAAGAGTCCCAGCTTGCCTTCGCCTTCGAAGATGGAAGGGTGGAACCTCTGGTTCAGGACCGAGCCGTGCGGCACGCGGCGATTGTCGAGTTTGCCCGCGGATTTCGCCACCGCCGTCGCTCCGTGTCTGTCCATGCCGTGGCTCGGCGAGATGCCGCCGTCGTTCAGGGGTTCTCGGCTCCTCCTGCCGTCCGGGGTCGCCGCGGTGGCCAGGCCGTAGGGTATGTTCGCCGAGAGATAGTAGAGCCCTCCGACGAATGGGCCTCCCCGAGCGTTGCGATGGACGCGGAGCTCGTCGCAGAAGATCTTGAGGACCTCGTTGGAAAGCTCGTCCGCCTCGTCCTCGTCGTTCCCGAATTTGGGCGCCCGGTTCAGGAGCATTCGGCGGAGAGGTTCCTTGTCCGCGAAGTCGCTTCTCAGGGCCTCGACGAGTTCCTTCATGGAGAGCTTCCGGTCCCTGAAAACGAGGCGCCTGACCGCCGCGAGGGAGTCCCCGGCGGTTATCGGGCCGACGCCGAGGGGCGAGGTCGTGTTGTAGATCGCGCCGCCCGCGTTGAACTCGCGGCCTTTCTCGAGACAGCCGTCCGTCACGACGGAGTAGAGGGGCAGCGGTGTTTCCGATGCCTGGAACACGTCGATGACGTTGTCGAAGGCCACGAGATGGCGGACGAAATGCTCGACCTGCTTCCTGAACGCCTCGAGAACCTGGTCGAATTCCTCGAAGCGCGCAGAGTCCCCGGTCGCCGGGCCCATGCGTCTTCCCGTGAGCATGCAGACCCCGTCGTTCAGGGCGAGCTCGAGGCATTTCGCCAGGTTGAGATGCCCCGAGTTGCCCCAGGTGTTCATCTTCCCCAGGACGACGGGCTCGCTGCAGCCGAGGAAACCGAAGTCCCAGGCCTCCTCCCGGGGGACGCCGAGGTCGACGAGGGCGTCCGTCACGACCGCGTCGTTGAAGACCTTGATCTTGTTGATCCCCGCCCGCACGTTCTCGGCGGCCCGCACGAGGAGCCCCTCCGGGGTACCTGCATGCACGCGTACGGCGATGTCGGGCTGGACGAGCCGGACGTCGAGGTCCGCCTCGAGGATGAGGTGCGAGAGTTCGTTCGTCGCGTCCTCGCCCTCCGAGTCGACTCCGCCGACCGTGATGCACTGGCCGTGAGCCGGTCCCTGGAGGAAACGCGTCGCCTGGTTCGAGTAGATCTTGTCGATCTCGTTGATCTTGAGAAAGAAGCACTCGAGAAGCTCGAGAGCGCCTTCCCGCGTGAGCCTTCCCTCCGCGACGTCCTTCCGATAATAATCCATGAGCGTCCGATCCAGCCGGCCAAGGCAGATGGCGAGACCGTTCGCCTCGAGCTGGAGCGCCACCTGGATGAAGTAGACGAACTGGAGGGCCTCGTGGAACGTTTCTGCGGGATGGGCGGGGACTCTGCGGCAGACCTTTGCGATCTCGAGAAGCTCGGCCTTCCTCGCGTCGTCTCCGCGCTCCGCGGCGGCCGCCTCCGCCATGGAGGCGAAGCGTTCCGCATAGGCGACGAGGGCCTCGCAGACGATCCTGCAGGCCGAATAGAAGGCGTGGGCGGCGGCGTAGTCAGGCCGGACGGGATCGAGGGACGCGGCCTTCGCGGCGCAGAAGCCTGCCCTGTTCCTGAGGCCCGTCCTGAGGAGCCGGGCGTAGGACGGGGCCATGTGTCCGGGCCCCGACATCGTGTAGTTCTCGTTCACGAAAACCCCGTGACGGATAACATCACGGAGGGGCTCCGGTACTGCCTCCTTGATGCGGTCCCGGAGGCACCTGCCCTCCCAGAAGGGGAGGATCTCCCTTATCAGGTGTTTCTGCTCGTCGGTGATTCCGAAACGGTCGCCCTTCCGCGTCGTGAACTCGTCCATGTCGGAGCGGATCCAATCGACGGCGTATTCCGGGAAAAGCGGTACGCCCCTTCGGTCTTTGGTCTGGTTGCCGACGATGAGCTCGTCGTCGCGCAGGTCGAGCGTCATGAGGGTGAGGATTTCTCGGAGGGCCAAGGCCCTTTTGAGGATCGGCGGCTTGCCCTCGTTCTCCCTGTAGGATCGGGTCACGATCTCCGCGCGTTCCGTGTCGACCCGACGAGGACTGGACAGGAAAAGCTGCTTCAATCTGGCTATTCGGTCGTTCATGGAGATGCTCCTCGGCGGCCATTCTTCCACAAAAACGGCGATTACGGTAGAGGTTTCTTCCCGGCGGTTTCCAGAAGCTTATCGATTCTGCCGGGATAGGTTTTCAGCACCTTGTACACTTTCCTTTCTTCGTCCGAGGAGAAATACGTATACATTACGTCGAGCGGAAGCGTTCTTCCGAACCGAAGGATGCGTGATGTTCCGTTCCGCATGCGGAGCTCGAGGATGAGCGGTTCGTCGCCCGCGAGGCCGAACTCGCGGAGGTCTTCGGTTTCCAGCAGAAAGTCGGGATCCATCCCGGAGACGGCTTCGAGGAGTCCGGCGGCCGGGGAGTCGTCCGCGGCCATGACGAGGGACTTGCCGGCTCGTCCGCGCACGGCGATTTCCCGCACCGTCGAGACGTCGATCCGCGTCACGGACGGCCGGGTGGCGGCGGGGGATTCCCGGCCGCGCGGCAGGAAGCGGACCGCGACGTCTGCCGTGACGAGGACTGCGAGAAGGACCGTCAGCTTCAGCGTGAGGCTCTTCACGTTTCCTTCCTCCTCCGAAGAAGCACGCGGACGCCCATGAACGCGAACAGGCCGGGGACGAGAACCAGGGCTATCGATCCCGTGAGGACAACCTGCCGTTCGGAGAGGACGATCGGATGATGGCCGGGTTCGCGGAGCGCGAGGCCTATTTTCTCCTCCGAATTCGCGAGCCAGGCGAGGGCATCGAGGAAGAATTCCTCGTTTCCGGCGAAGGAAAGGTAGGCGTCGGTCGCGAAGTCGGAATCTCCGACCACGACGATCCTGCCGTCGAATTTCGGGTCCTCGGCCCTGAGCCTGGCCGCGGCGGCGAGCACGAGAGGTCCGGCCTTGTCGGTCGCGGGATCGAAGACCGGCTTTTCCGCGGACAGCGACGCCCGGTCGGTCTCCGCCCACGCCTTGTTCGATGAAAGCGCCAGCGGCGAGAGGTCGATCCTGCCGTTCTCCCTCGGATCGAGGGAGAGGGACCTGGCGACGGGAAACATGGCGACGCGGTCGAGCGTCCGCGTGATCTCGTGCGAAGGGTAGCTGACCGCCCTGGGGAAGAGAGAATCTCCTCGGAAGAGCCTGCCGCCTTCGTCGACAACGGCGTCCTGGGAGAGCCCGATTCCGAGGGTCGAGAGATAGGGGGCGAACCCTCCGTCGTTGTACGGATCCAGGAGGAGCAGAAGGGAGCCTCCGCGACGAAGATGGTCCCGGACGAGTCCGAGTTCCGGGTCCAGGAGGTCCTCCCTCGGACCCGCGACGACGAGGCACGCGGCGTCCTCGGGTATCGAAGGCGTCTTCTGGAGCGCCAACTCCTTGAACCTGTACCCCAGGGCCTCGAGCCTGAGGGAGAGGGCCCTGAGACCCTTCGCCGGCGTCTTCTCCCCGTGGCCGGAAAGGAAGTACACGGCGGGACTGCGGGGATGAAGGAGTTTCAGGATGCCTCCCGTGAGCGCCTCTTCATCGTAGCCGGTCACCTTGAGGTCCCGGTCTCGATAGCGCAACACCAGGACGCCGTGGCTACCGATGCCGTATCTTTGGACCAGCGCAGGATTCCTCGAAGGCGAATGGAAGGCCGGATTCAGGCCGGGATATTCCGCCTTGTACATGCCGAGAAGGGTCTCGAGATCCGCGCGTCCCTCTTCGTCGTCCTCCATGAAGACCGTCACGTCGAGCGGGGAGCCGTCGAGTTCGGACAGGGTCTTCTTCGTGATCGGGGCGAGGCTGTGGATCTTCTTCTCCGTAAGGTCGAACCGGACGACGAGGCGGGACCCCAGGTCCTGTGCGACGAAGGCCGAGGCGAGCAACAGGAAACCGTGGAGGAGGACCACTGCCCCCCTTCTCGAAACGCCGACTCCCGTCAGCGCGAGAACGGCCAGGATGAAGGCCAGAAAGAAGACGACGTCGCCCGTATTGAGGACTCCCCGGAAGGCGTCGAGCAGCCTGTCGTGGAGGGAGAAGGCTCCGACGAAACCGGCGAAACCCGACGGGAGGTAACGGCCGATCCAGCCGAGGACCCAGAAGAGCAGGCTCGTTCCCATGGATGCGAGGGCGGCTATGATCTGGTTGTCCGTTACCGAGGAGAAGAAGAGTCCGATCGAGACGAGGAAGGCCCCGCCCAGGGCGAGGCCGAGCAGGGCGGAGAGGACCGGGCCCCAGTCGACGCGGCCCAGGGCGGAAGTGTAGACCGGGAGGACGAAGGTCGCGGCGACGCCCATGAAGAAGACGAGGAGGGCGGAAAGGAATTTCGCCGCGACGAGACCCTCCCCGGAGGAAGGGTAGCTGCGGAGGAGCTCCAGGGTCCCCGACCTGCGTTCTTCCGCCAGCAGCCGCATCGTGAGCAGGGGGACGAGAAGCACGATGAGCAGGACCATGTTCGAAAACAGGGGGGTGAACACCGCCTCGTTGACGCTCAGGACCATGCCCCGGGGGGCTTCCGCGCAGACCGAGCTGAAGTAGAGGAAGCCCCGGTAATAGAAAACGCCCGACAGAAGGGTGAAGACCGTGAGATAGACGAAGGCCGCCGGCGACCCGAAGAGCGAGCGAAAATCCTTTTTCAATACAGCCCAGAAAAAACCCATCGATTCCCTCGTGATCGTTCAGACGTCCCGCCGGACGGCCAATTCCAGGAATATCTCTTCGATATCTACTTTCGCCGGAAGAAGTTCCAGGAGTTTCAAATCGTACGCAACGATCGTCGCGAGAAAGGCCCTCCGGGGATCTGCGTCGTTTTCGGTGAATGCGCGGATTTCCCAGCGATTCGGGGCCTTCCCCGCGCCGACGTCGACGCGAAGGATTCCCTGCAGGCCCCCGAACGCCGCGTCCACGCTCGCGCGAGGCCCCTCCACCGCGAGAGCCCATTCCGTGACGGGCTTGATGCGCCGCCCGAGGGCTTCCGTCGAGCCTTCCGCGACTACGCGCCCCTTCCTGAGGATCACCAGGCGGTCGCACACGGCCGAGGCGTCGCTCAGGATGTGGGTGGATAGGAGGATGGTTCTGTCCTGTTTCAGCAGTCTGATCAGGTTCCTGAACTCCACGATCTGGGCCGGGTCCAGACCGGTCGTCGGCTCGTCGAGGATGATGACCGATGGATCGTTGACGACCGCCTGGGCTATGCCGACGCGCTGCCTGAATCCTTTGGACAGTTTGCCTATCGTCCGTTTTTCGTGGCCGGCGAGGCCGCAGGTCTCGATCGCCTCGGCCACGGAGGACGACCTGCGCCGCTTCGGAACCCCTTTCGCCTCCGCCGCGAAATCCAAATACGCGGCGACCTTCATATCGAGGTAGAGCGGATTGTTCTCGGGCAGATAGCCTATCCGGCGCTTCACGGCGCGCGGGTCCTCGTCCAGGCGGATCCCGTCTATCCTTACCGTGCCGCCGGAGGGATCGAGCAGGCCCGTCAGGATGCGGATAGTCGTCGTCTTTCCCGCGCCGTTCGGACCGAGGAGCCCGACGACCTCGCCCGAAGGCGCCGTGAAGCTGACGTCGTGAAGAACAGCCGCCGCTCCGAAGCGGCGGCTGATTTTTTCCGCGCTGATCATCTATTGAACGAAGCCGAAGAGTTTCGGGAAGAACATGACGCCCGTGGGCCAATAGGAAACCAGAGCCACGACGACGAGATGGATGAGAAAGAAGGGCACGCAGGCCTTCGCCACTCGTTCCATGGAGATTTTCGCGATGTCGGCGGCGATGAAGAGGCAGAGCCCGACCGGGGGCGTTATGAGGCCGAGCGTGAGGTTGGTGATCATGAGCATGCCGAACTGGATCTGACTCATCCCCACCGCGAGGGCGAGGGGCACGAGGGTGGGGGCGAGCATGATGATCGCGGCCCCGGGGTCCATGACGCAGCCCACCAGGAGCAGGATGATGTTGATCAGGAAGATTACGAGAAACGCGTTGTTTCCGGAGATGGACAAGATCGCGTTCTTGACCAGGACGGGAACCTGATAGGTCGACAGCACCATGCCGAAGAGCCTGGCGGTCGCGAGGAGGAGGAATACCGCTCCGGTCATGAGCACGGCGTTGTACACGATTCTCGGGATGTCCTTGACCGTCATGGTCTTCATGATGAAGAAGCTCGCGATGAATGCGTAGCCGACGGAGACGCCGGCGGCCTCGGTCGGGGTGAAGACTCCCGTGAGGATGCCTCCGAGCATGATGATCGGCATGACGAGAGCGACCACGGCTTGGGAGCAGATTTCCACTTTTTCCTTGAAAGTCAGATTCATGACGGTCACGGGAAAATTGCGTTTCCGTCCGATGATGTAAGTCACGACCATGTCCGATACGCCGAACAGGATGCCGATCGGGATTCCCGCGGCGAAGAGAGCGCCGATCGATTCGCCCATCGTCGCGCCGAAGATGACCGCGAGTACGCTCGGCGGGATGATCGGGCCCTGGAGGGATGACGAGGCCGTGACGGCGCAGGTGAAGTCGGGGTCATAGCCCTGCTTCAGCATGGCGGGTATCAGGATTCCTCCGATTGCCGAGGTGTCCGCGGCCGCGGAACCGGTGATGCCGCCGAAGAACATGCTCGCGATGATGTTCGCGTAGGCGAGGGAGCCCTTGACGCGTCCGACGATGAGGTCCGAAAACTTGATCAGCCGATCGGTGATCTTCCCGTGATTCATGAATTCACCGGCGAGAATGAAGAAGGGGATCGCCATGAGGGGGAAGGAATCGAGTCCGGTGAACATTCTCTGGGCGACGACCACGAGGGGAGAATCGATCGCGATGACCCCGACGAGCCCCGTCAAACCGAGGCTTACCCCGACCGGAACGCCGATGATCAGGGTGAATACGAACGTGAATACCGCTAAACCGAGTCCCATTCTTTATACTCCTCTTCTATTGCCGGGTCGTGCGCTATTTTCCGGAGAAGCCGATGGATCATCTCCAGGATGAAGTAGAAACCTCCGATGGGAACCGATATGTAGCCGATCCACATCGGCATGTTAATGCTCGGCGAGCGCTGGGAGGCGACGATCAGGGTCATGGTCACTCCGGGGATGAGGACGACCACCCAGAAAAGCAGGTTGAGGACATCCGCTAAAATGAGGACGTAGGGCGTGAATTTCCTCCAGATCATCTCCACCAGGCTTGAAAGACCTATGTGTTTTCCTCTCCGCATCGCGACGCCCATTGCGCCCATGGCGACCCAGACCATGAGGTAGCGGGTGACTTCTTCCGACCAAGTGGGTGCCGCGTTCAGTAGGTAGCGCATGAAGACGGCATAGAGGACGAAAACGGTCATGAGAATCATGAGCAGATTCAAGAATGGTTTAAGGTATTTCTCATTGAAAATGAGGATACGGCCCAGGAAAAGGATGGCTTTTTTCAACATGAACCACCGTACCTTGTCTATTAACGTTCATTGTGTGCAAAAAGGGACGTCCGCCGGGAGTGAAGCCTCCGGCGGACGACTTCCTGCTCGAAAAAAAGGTTCCCCCGCGACGCGGGGGAACGCTCTCGATCCGAAGAATATCAATACTGGAGAACTTGGCCGGCGCCCGCTGCGTCTCCGGAGGGAGCCGCGAGACCCTTCGTCGCGTCGGCTGCCGCCGCGAAGAAACCGTCGACCCATTTCGGATCGATCTGGGTCTTGATCCAATCGATGACGGGCTGCTGTGAAGCCTTCTGGAACTGCGCGATCTCCGCCGCGGTGG
>CAYNKA010000017.1:0-73118 GCA_964397655.1 uncultured Spirochaetaceae bacterium
TACTGCTAACCGCCATGTGTGCATTGCTCTTCGCGGGGGGAACGTCGGAATCGAAAGGTCCGAAAAAAGTCAAACTCGGAGTGACGATCGAGGACTTCAACGACGTGTTCATGCGCTATCTCCTCGATCAGCTGAAGGACGAGGCGGCCAAGGTCGGGGCGGACGTCATCGCGGCGGACGGCAAACGCGATCCGAACGAGCAGATCAAGCAGGTAGAGAATTTCATCACCCAGGGCGTCGACGCCATCATCATCCACGTGATCGACCAGACCCTCGCGCCCCGCGTCACCAAGCTCGCGACCGACGCGAAGATCCCGCTCGTCTATGTGAACCGGAAGCCCGAGGACAAGGCACTCGAGGGCGCGAAGGTCGTGGCCGTCGCGTCACCCGAGGAAGTGGCCGGAAGGCTCGAGGCGGAATTCGTCGTGAAGAAGATCGGCGAAAAGGGAAACGTGGGCATCCTGCTCGGCTCCCTCGGGTCCGCGCCGCAGATCGGACGAACGAAGGGAAGCAAGGACGTGTTCGCGAAATACCCGGGGATCAAGGTGATCCGCGAACAGACCGCGAACTTCCAGAGGCCGGAGGCCGTTTCGGTCGTCGAGAACTGGCTCGCGAGCGGGGACAAGATCGACGCGATCGTGGCCAACAACGACGAGATGGCGATCGGAGCGCTGCTCGTCCTCGAAGAGAAGAAGATGAAGGACAAGGTTGTCGTCACCGGAGTGGACGCGACCTCGGACGCCCTGAAATTCATCGAGGAAGGGCGCCTCGACATGACCGTCTTCCAGAACGGCGGGGCCCAGGGCCGCGGCGGAGTCCAGGCGGCGATGAAGCTCATCAAGGGCGAGCAGGTGCCGAAGTTCCTCGAGATCCCCTTCGAACCGGTCACCAGGGAAAATTACGCGAAATACAAAAAATAACCCGGCAACGGGAACGGGACCCGGCTGCTTCGGCCGGGTCCTTCCGGTCCCGAAACGAGGAGCACGCTGGTGAGCGAATACGTGTTGGAGATGGAAGGCATCTCGAAATCATTTCCCGGCGTCCAGGCCCTGAAGGACATCCGGCTTCTGGTACGGGCGGGCACCGTCCACGGCGTAATGGGAGAGAACGGGGCCGGGAAATCGACGCTCATGAAGATAGCCATCGGGTTCTATCAGCCCGACGGCGGCAGGATGCGGTTCCGCGGCGAAGAAGTCGTTTTCAGGTCCATCCAGGAGGCTCTGAGCAAGGGGATCTCCATGATCCACCAGGAGCTGAGTCCCCTCCCCTACATGACGGTGGCCCAGAACATCTTCCTCGGCAGGGAGAAGCTCACGAGGTTCGGCCTCATCGACCACAAGGCCATAGACCGGGCCGCGGGCAAAATCCTCGACGAACTCGACATCCGCATTCCGCCTGCGAAGATCATGGGAGAGCTCAGCGTCGCTCAGATGCAGCTCGTCGAGATAGCGGAAGCGGTCTCGAGGAAGGCGGAACTCGTCATCATGGACGAGCCGACCTCGGCGCTGACCGAAAAGGAGGTCGAGCACCTCTTCGGAATCATACGCGGCCTGAAAAAGCGCGGGGTCGCGGTCATCTACATCAGCCACAAGATCGACGAGGTCTTCGCGATAACCGACGAGGTGAGCGTGTTCCGTGACGGCGAACTCGTGGGATGCAGGAGGACCGAGGAACTGAATCGGGAAGTCCTCATCAAGATGATGGTCGGCAGGTCCATAGATCAGTTCTTCCAGAAGGAGAAAACGGAACCCGGGGAAGAGGTTCTCAGGGTGAAGGGGCTTTCCCGCAAGGGAGTTTTCAGGGGAGTGGACTTCACGGTGCGGAAAGGGGAAATCCTCGGCTTCGCCGGGCTCGTCGGCGCGGGCAGGACCGAGGTGATGGAAACCCTCTTCGGCGTGGCTCCCAGACTGTCCGGCAGCGTCGAGATTCGGGGGAAGGAAGTCGAGATAAGGAGCGCCTGCGACGCCATCGGACACGGAATGGCCTTCCTCACCGAGGACCGCAAGAGGAGCGGACTCTACCTCAACCTCTCGGTCGGCGACAATATCTCGATAGCGAGCATGAAGGATCATCTCCGGGGCTTCCTCGTGAAGCACAAGGAGGTCAAGGCGGTTTGCGAACAAGCCGTGAACTCCCTGAGCATCAAGACTCCGAGCCTCGATCAGATCGTCATGTTCCTGAGCGGGGGAAACCAGCAGAAGGTCCTCGTCTCCCGCTGGCTCGCGACCGTGCCGGACATCCTCATCCTCGACGAACCCACGCGCGGCATCGACGTCGGGGCGAAGGCGGAGATATACCGGCTCATGTCGCGTCTCGCATCCGCCGGGAAGGCGATCATCCTGGTCTCGTCGGAAATGCCGGAGATCCTCGCGATGGCGGACAGGATCCTGGTCATGCACGAAGGCGAAAAGATTGGCGAATTGACCCACGAGGAGGCCACGCCGGAGAAGATCATGCACATGGCTACCGGCGAGCCTCTCGGAACGTTCCATGGAAGCACCGGAGGTGAGCCGTGATCGACAAGACAACCGCATCGGGAAAGAATCCGCTCCTGACCGCCGCGAGCATCGTCAAGAAGTACAGCATCGTGTTCATTCTCATAGGGCTCGTCGTCGTCATCACCGTCCTTTCGGGAGGAGTCTTCCTCAGGATCACCAACCTCCTGAACGTTCTCAGGCAGATCAGCGTCATCGGCATCATCTCCCTCGGCGTGACCATGGTCATCATCACCTCGGGCATCGACCTCTCCTCGGGGGCCGTCCTCGCGATCGTTTCGGTGGTGACGGCGAGCCTCCTCCAGCAGCCGGACGCCGCGGACAGGCTCTTCAAGGGCGGGGCGCCCTGGCCGATCCTCGTCGTCCTCGTGATCGGCCTCCTCATCGGGGCCGCCGCGGGGCTCTCCAACGGTCTCCTCGTGGCCAAGATGAGCATCCCGCCCTTCGTGGCCACCCTCGGCATGATGACCTTCGCCAGGGGATGGGCCTTCATCTATTCGGAGGGAAGACCGCGGGGAAGCCTCCTCCCGGCGTTCGAGGTCATCGGCCAGGGCTCCAGCTTCGGGATACCGAACCCCGCGTGGATCCTCATCATCTGCGTAATAGCCACGCACGTCATCCTCAAGCACACGCTCTGGGGCCGCTACACCTACGCACTCGGCAGCAACATGCAGGCCGCCGTCCTCTCGGGAATCAACACGAACAAGTATCTGATGCTCGTCTACACCTACGCCGGCTTCCTGAGCGCGGTCTCCGCGATCGTCCTCACGGCCCGCATCGGCTCCGGCCAGCCGGGCCTGGGGATGAGCTACGAGCTCGACGCGATCGCGGCCTCGGTCATCGGGGGGACGAGCCTATCCGGGGGAATCGGCAGCGCGGCCGGTGCCCTCGTCGGGGCCCTCATCATCGGGGTAATGAAGAACGGCCTCGACATCCTGAACGTCTCCGCCGACTTCCAGCAGGTCATGCGTGCGATCATCATCGTCGTAGCGGTCATCATCGACGTAAGGAAGAACGTGAAGAAGTCCTGAGGATCCGTCCGAGGCGTACCGGCACCGGAGCCCGCGCCGCGGGACGCCGCCGATCAGCCGTCCGGAACGCGGCCCGAAAAAAAAGCCGGAGGACACAAGTCCTCCGGCTTTTTCGTTCAAAGCCGCTCAGCGGATTTCCGACAGCTTTACCGGACGGCCGAGCTCGTAGGAAAGGCGCGCGGCCTTACCCATGACCACCGGCATCCTGCCGTCGAATCCCGTGACTTCCGGCTGGGCGTCGTTCACCACGCACTTGATGAAGGACTTCATCTCCGCCACGTAACTCTCGGTGTACCGCTCCAGGAAAAAGTTGAGCGGGAGGTCCTCGAAGACCGCCTTCGAGGTCGCGAGCCGCGCCGTGTTGGGCCTGTCGTTCTCCGTGAGGATCATCCCCTCGGACCCGAGCACCTCGGCCCTCTGGTCGTAGCCGAAGACGGCCTTGCGGCAGTTGTCGATCGAGCCGATGACCCCGTTCGCGAATTTCAGGGTTACGAGGGCGGTGTCCACGTCCCCCGCCTTGCCGATCTCTGGGTCAACCATGACGCCCGCGAGGGTATACACTTCCTCGACCTCGCTCCCGATGAGGAACCTCGCCATGTCGAAATCGTGGATGGTCATGTCGAGGAACATGCCCCCGGAGACCTTCACGTACTCGATGGGAGGAGGGGCCGGATCGCGGCTCGTTATCCTGAGGGAATAGACCTTGCCGACCTTCCCCTCTGCCACGGCGTCGCGGACCTTCCGGAAATTGTGGTCGAACCTTCGGTTGAACCCGATCTGGAGCTTCACCTTCGCCTTCTTCACCTTCTCCAGGGCCCGGTCGATCCTTCCGAGGTCGAAGTCTATGGGTTTTTCGCAGAAAACGTGCTTTCCCGCCTCGGCCGCGGCCTCGATGAGAGGCGAATGCGTATCCGTGCTCGAACAGATGAGGACCGCATCGACGCTCTTGTCGTCGAGTATCCTCCGCGGGTCCTCGTAGGCGTTCGGAATGCCGAGGGAGGCGGCGCATTGCTTCGCCGCCTCCAGCCTCACGTCCGATACCGCGACGACCCGGGCTTCCGCCACGCGGTACACCAGGTTTTCCGCGTGGAGCTTCCCGATCCTCCCGGTGCCGATGACGCCGATGTTCACCTGCTTGCTCATGACGCTCTCCTACAGCTTGTGGAAGGGCCCGACGTGCGGCAGCTCGTACACGCTCTTCCACCCGGGGCTGAACGGCTCCCTGAGGAAGGGCTCGAGCTCCTTCGGGTCCCTGAGCGTGACCTTCTCCACGGGAGGAACGGTCCCGGCCGGGAAGGCCTCGAGGATCTGGTCGGCGACGAGTGTCAGGTAGGACAGGATGGCCGCGATGGGCCGCTTCGCCTTCTTCGCGGTCGCGAGGCTCGGTTTGCCCACGACGCCCTCGGGGGTGGCGTACCGCTCGATGGCGAAGTGTCCCTCGCCCTCGCTCCATCGGCTCGGCCGCCTGAACGGTTCAACCGAGGTGTCGAAATGGCCCTCGGGCAGGAACTGCTGGCCCGAGGCGTCCTGTACCACGCCCATGTCCACCATCTCCTTGAAAAGGAGCAGGGCGACCGAGGTCTCGCTCTCGTCGGCGTGGACGAAGTTGGTCTCGAGGTTGTCCGGCTTGTCCACGGGGAAGAAGAATTCCCTGACCGCGCGGTGCCAGTCGATGACCCGGAAAACGCCAGGAAGCTGGAAGCGTTTCATGAATTCCTGGATCGCCGATTCGAGCATCCAGAGGTGGCCGTGGTTGTTGATCATGACGATCTTCCGGTAACCGTCGTTCCACAGGCCGAGCATGGTGTAGATCAGGGTCTCCTCGACCACCTCCTTCGGCATGATGACGGTGCCGGGCATGCCCATGTGATGGTAGGGATGTCCGCCGTAGTTGAGCGGCGGGAACGCGAGGCTGACCTCTTTTCCCTTCTTCGCGGTGTAGCGCCTGACGCCCTCGAGGATCTGGGTCACCATGAAGGTATCGAGGCCCGAGTTGGCATGGAGGCCGTGGTTCTCGGTACAGCCGATGGGCAGAAAGACGAGGTCGTTCTTCCTCCGCTTCTGGATGCAGATGTGCCGCGGGGTGTTCTGGATGTAGCAGCCGGCCTTGCCGAGTTCCGACGGAGCCGGGACGCCGTAATCCTTGAGAATCGCGTCGAGCTCGGCCTCGGAGGCGTCCCAAATCTTCTTCTTGAGCCTGCCGACCGTATTGTCCTCGAAGACTATGGCCGGGTGCTCGGTGGTTATCCACTTTTTCTGGTCCATTGATAGATTTCCTCCATTGATCACATGATGCAGGTTATCTTGGTTTCGGCCCGGTCCGTCTGGAGCCTGATGATGTTCTCGGGGACCTCTTCCAGCTTGATCTCCTTGGTGATGAGCGGGAGCATGTTCATGCCGGACGCCATGCTTTCGATTACCCGCGGAAAGGTCCCGTGACCCGAATGCCCCTGGGATCCGACGATCCTGGCCCTGCGGACCTGGAAGACCTCTCCGGTAACCGGGATCTTCGCGTCGGCCCTCGCGACGATGACCGCGGTCGCGTTCAGGATGCGGCCGAACCAGATCGCCTTCTCGATCTCCGGCCATACGACCGTGGGAAGTCCGGTGGCTTCGAGGTAGAGGGAGGCTCCCATGCCGTCGGTGATCGCGAGCAGCTTGTCCGCGAAGCTCTCCTTCTTGGGATTGATGATGTAGTCCACGCCGAGCTTCTTCGCGATCCTCGCCCTCGCGGGTTCGGGCTCGGAAAGGATCACCTTGGCGGCTCCCTGCCGTTTCAGAATCGCGCAGGCCGCGAGCCCTACGGGTCCGCCGCCGAGGATCGCCACGGTGTCGCCGGGGCGGATTCCGCCGCCGCGTTCGATGACGGCGTTGTAGGCGACGGAGGTAGGCTCGCAGAGGCTTCCGGCCTTGAAGAGATCTATCCCCTTGTAGCGGGCCTTCATAGGCTCGAGATTCCAGAGCAGCTTGGCGTCGAGGACGATGTACTTGGCGAAGGCTCCGTCGATGTTGAAGCCGATCTCGTCGAGCCGTTCGCAATGGTTCGGCCATCCGTCGGCGCAGGGCCGGCAGCGTCCGCACCAGACCATTTCCTCGGCGCAGACCGCTTCGCCGCCCTTGAAGGGCTTGTTCGTATATTTGTCGAAGGCGCCCTTGCCCGCTTCCACCACGACCCCGGCGAGTTCGTGCCCGAGGGTGCAGGGGAAGCCGGTGAGGCCGGGATACCAGATATACCCCTTCTCGTCGGCCTGGGCCATGTGGACGTCGCTTCCGCAGATCCCGCAGGCCTTGACCTCGATGAGGACCTCGCCGGGACCGGGCTTCGGGACGCGTACGTCCTCGATCTTCAGCTTCGGGTTCTTCCAGACCTTGCTTCCCAGGTAGGTCTGTTTCTTGTCGATGTCCTTCGGGCCGAGCTGGAAATCGGGCTTCGGTTTCCATTCGGCATAGAGTCTCACAGCCTTCATCGTCTTATCGCTCATTTCCTTCCTCCTCAACTGACATGGTTTTTATGCAAACGTTTTCAATGAATCGAATTACCTGGCCTCTCATCCTCCTTTATCCGCGTCTATGCGCTCGTGCGCTGTATTATGCGGGGTTCGAGTATGACCTTTTTTGCCTCGGCCTGGGATGTTTCGCCCTTGCGAAGCTTCTCCAGCAGCATTTCGAACGCCAGCTTTCCCATTTCGTACTTCGGCTGGCCGATGGTGGTGAGCCCGAGTTCCGGAAAGGCCGCCATGGGGATGTCGTCGAAGCCGACGACCGCGAGGTCGTCGGGGATGGAGAGTCCCAGCTCCCTGGCTCCGTGGATGGCCCCTATCGCGAGCATGTCGTTCTCACCGAAGATGCCTCTCGGGGCAAGTCCTTCCTGGATCATGCTTTTGATGATGTCGAAGCCGGTTTCACGCTTGAAGTCGCCGAATCGGATGTATCGGTCGTCGATCTCCCTGCCCCGGGATTTCAGGGCGGTCTTGTATCCCTTGAGACGCTCTTCCAGGGTCTTGGAGTCTTCCGGAGCGCCGATGAAGCCGACCGGCCAATAGCCCTTGCCGAGGAGGTAATCGGTCGCGAGGAAGCCTCCGCGGAAGTTGTCGATCGATACGAAGCTCACTTCCGAGATCTTCGGAGAACGGCCCACATAGACCACGGGAAGCCGCTCGAGGACCTTCTCGAAACCCGAAGAGTTCTTCGAGACCGGCGCATGCACGATCCCGTCCACGCGCTTCTCCGTGAGGAGGTTCAGGTACTTGAGTTCCTTCTTCCTGTCCCAGTTCGTGTTGCAGAGGAAGACGCTGTAGCCGGCCGCCTGTGCCGCGTCCTCGACGCCCCGCGCCACCTCCGGATAGAACGGGTTCGTGATGTCGGGGATGATGAGCCCGATGGTATGGGTCCTGCGATTCACGAGCCCCCTGGCGATCGCGTTCGGACGATAGTTGAGCCGCCGAGCCTCCTCGAGAATCTTCCGCTTCGTCTCAGCCCTGACCCCGTCCTTGTCGTTGAGAGCGCGCGAAACGGTGGCGAAGGAAACGTTCACTCTCCTGGCTATGTCCTTGATCGTCGGATCCATACTGACTCCGCCTCCATTATAGTAAACGTTTGCAATATTGACAAGCGACTTTTTCCGGAATCGTTTCCCCCTCGCATTTGACTGCAAACGTTTTCAATGCTACACTTCCCGAAACAGCGCTCAGCGCCTCGTTCGGGAGGTTTCCGCGATGAACATGAACAGGTTCGCCTTGAACAGGATAATCGCGCCGGGTCTCGGAATCGGCGCCTTTTACGACTTCGCAGCTTCTCTCGGCATGAGAAAGGTCGAGCTCCGAAACGACATCCGGGAAGGGGCGATCATCGACGGGCTCGCGCCTTCCTCGGCTCTCCGGCTCGCGAAGGATCACGGGATGGAAGTCCTCACCATCAACGCATTGCAGAAATTCAACCTCGCGACGATGAGATCGTCGGTCAAGGCCGAACTCGATCGTCTCGCCGATCTCGCCGCGGCCATCGAATGCAGGGCGATCGTGTTCTGCCCGAACAATGATCCGTCCGATCTTCGTTCTCCGGAAACCCGTCTCGCCGAGACGACCGAAGCCCTCGAAGCCCTCGCACCCGAGCTCGATTCGAGGGGGCTGCTCGGATACGTCGAGCCCCTGGGCTTCGGGATATCGTCGCTGTCGTCCATCGTGACGGCCCAGAAGGCGATCAGGAATTCGGGGCGCAGATGCTACCGGATCCTCATCGACACCTTTCATCATTATCTCGGTCCGGACTCGCCGTCGGTGATCGGGAAGGACTACGACGTCGGCCTTACGGGGCTCGTCCACATCTCCTCGGTCGAGGCCGATCTTCCGAAGGACAAATGCCTCGACGAGCACAGGGGCCTCCCCTCGCCAGCCGACAGGATGCAGAGCAAGGAACAGCTCAGGCGGCTCCTCGCGCTCGGCTACGAAGGCGACGTGGCGCTCGAACCTTTCGGGAGCGAAGTCCGTCGCATGGCGCCGGACGCCCTCGCTGTCGCCGTGAGGAAAAGCCTCGACTACCTGTCGGACGCCTGAAAGAACCGGCCTCCTGTTTCGGGCGTCTCGCCTCGGCGGGCGGGCCGAAACGGGTCGCACGTCGAACGGCCGGGAGCGCTCAATCCGTATCCGCGTTCCGATCGGGGAGTTCCACCTCCGTCCTGTCGGATGAGGATTCAACGATGTGCCAGTCGAGGTCCGGATAATCCGCGGTTATCCTTTCCAACGGCATCTTGAGGTATCTTCCGCTCGCCACCGCCGCCTTAGTTCCGTCCGGCAGGAGGATCTCCCCGCTTCCTTCGAAAACGCGCCCGCCGTCCTTGGTGATGCGGGCCACCGCGCGAAGCTCGACGTCGAGGGGGATAGGCTGGCGGTATCGGATGGAAAAGTCGACGGTGACACCCCAGACGCCCTCCCCCCCGTCGATCATGATCGCCCGGCCGATGGTTTCGTCCAGGATGGCGGCCGCGATCCCTCCGTGAAGCCGGCCGGGGTAGCTCTGGTGCGCGTCGCGCGGAGTGAAGAGGGCGACCAGCTCCTTTCCCTCGACTTCGAAAAACGAAGAATGCAGGCCGGAAGCGTTGGCGACGCCGCATACGAAGCACTTGCGCGAATTCTGCTGTTTCTTTTCCACACGTACTTTCATGCTGAACCTCGAAAACCCTTGTAACCGAATCGGCCGGATTTGTCCAGGCGTTTCACGCCGGGCGGATCACCGGAATTGCCGGTTCTAGCCGGTTTTCTTTACAGAGGACCGATCCTCGCTTAGACTATGAGGCAGGAAGGTTGGATTCATGAACTTGCATTATTATCTTTCCCTGTTCCCGATCGAGGCTTTCATTGCGTCGAATCTGGATCCCGCGAGGTTCGGATCGTACATGGCGACGGGATCGAAAGTCGGCTCCTACGAGGACATCATGTTCATCGAAACGGACGGAGGATTCGGGACGGCCTTCGATTGGGAATATGCGACGAAGCAATGCGTTCCTCATCAGAACGGGGATCCGAAGAACTCCCTTTATCTTTCCGTCTACCGGACCCTGGAGAACGTCCCGCTGTCGGCCCTTCGGTCCCTGTTCCTGACGACGCGGAACGGGAGGACGCTCGAAATAGGACGGTCGGAACTCCCGACCGAACGCAAACAGCGCCCGTACTGGGTATATCAGGAACTTTGCCCCATCAGGCCGCTCGCGGTCAGCACGCTTCGGCCCGAGGATTTCGCCGGCTACATGACCGATCCGGCGAACAAGACCTGGGTGCCGAAGATCGTATTCGCAGACCTCAAGATCCCGAAACCGAATCCCATCACCCGCCTGTTCTCGGCGCCCTTGTACGCAGGAAACTTCGAACACCTCGACGACTGCATCCGATCGGTGACCGAACTGAAATCGAAACGCAACAAGATTGTCGACCGATTCCACGTCGACCGCTTCGTCTACGGCCTCATCGACGGCGGAGTGTACGTGGGCGACGGCGGATCGATCGTCCATTACCCCATGAAACCCGTCGAGGAGATCAGGAAACGCCACCGGGACTGGGGGCGATCGGCGAGGCTTTTCTAAGCGTTCGGGAGCAGTACACCGGCCGAGGGCCTTCTTCGTTTCCCGATCCTAGACGCTTCCGCCGTTGTAGCCGAGCCGCTTGGAGATTTCCTTCGACACCGCGGAGAGTTCCTTGCGCACGAAGGAAAGCTTTTCCTGCGGCAGCCTGGAAATCGGACAGGAAATGCTGATCGCGGCGACAACCTTCCCGCTGTAATCCCGGAGCGGGGCGGCCACGCAGCGGACGCCTATTTCGCATTCCTCGCTGTCTTCCGCGTACCCCTGTTGTTTCGCCTTCGACAGCTCGACGGACAACGCGTCCTTCGTCTTGATCGTGTTCTTGGTCAAGGCGGGAAGTCCCCGCGTCTTGACGAGCTCTCCGATCTTCTTGTCGTCGAAATCGAGCATGAGGCACTTGCCCACGCCGGTGCAGTGAAGGGGAGCGATCTTGCCGATGCGCTGGAGGGTCTGGAGGAGATGGTCCGGGCCGTCCACGACGTCGATGTAGACGACGTTCATGCTCTGCTCCACCGCGAGAACGGCTGATTCTTCGAATTTCTTCGAGAGTTCCTCGAGGAACGGCCGTACGACGTCGCGTATCTTGACTTGCCGGGAGACGAGATCGCCGATCCGGCTGAACTTCATGGTCAGAAAATACTGCAGGGTGTCGTCGTTCTGGCCGGCATACCCGTAATCCATGAGGGTGTTGAGGAAACGGAGCGTGGTGCTCGGCGGCTGCGAAACCTTGCCGGCGATGTCCTGGAGCCGCATCGGCCCGCCTTGGGCAGCCATTACTTCGATGATCTGAAGGGCCTTTCCGATAGACTGGTTTTTTTTAACTGCTTTTAAACTCACCGATTTCTCCTGTTTTACATGAAATGATGCGTTTTCAAATATCACCGCTTTGAAAGCACATCGTGGAAACCAATATTTATGTAAAAGAGCTGAAGAACCGCGTACCTACAGCAACTATGGCACGATTCCCCGGGGTTGTAAAGATGCTTTTTTCCGACATAGTATGAAGTTATCTATGAGAGTCGCTCATTTGCCGCGCAAGATGATTCTCTCCCTCTTCGTATTTCTCGCGATCTTCCTCTGCGTCGTCGCGGCCATTCCCCTCCCCGATCCTCCGTTCCCGGACGACTACAGCTGTACGGTGCTCGCGGGCGACGGTTCCGTGCTCCGGGTCTTCCCCGACGGACGGGAACAGTGGCATCTGCCGCCGTCGGACGAGGAGGTTCCGGAGAAGCTCGTCCTGGCGGTCACCGCCTTCGAGGACAGGCGTTTCTTCCTCCACCCGGGAGTGGATCCTCTTTCGGCTCTTCGGGCCCTGAGCCAGAACCTCGGCGCGAACAGACGAATGAGCGGCGCCAGCACGATCACCATGCAGGTGGCCAGGCTCCTCAGGCCGAAGGAACGGACCTTGGCGAACAAGGTCCTGGAGGTATTCCAGGCGGCAAAGATGGAACTCCTGCTGCCCAAGGACGCGATCCTCAAGCTCTATCTCGACCACGCGCCCTACGGAGGAAACGTCGTCGGGTACGGAACGGCGGCGATGAGGTATTTCGGGAAAAAACCGACCGCGCTCACCTGGGCGGAGGCGGCGACGCTCGCGGTTCTTCCGAATTCCCCGGGACTCGTTTCTCCTTCCTCGTCCCCGGAGGCCTTGAAGGCCAAGCGGGACCGCCTCCTTTCCAACCTGAGAAACCGCGGTCTGCTTTCCGAAGCCGACTTCGCCGACGCGGTCCGCGAACCGGTCCCCGACGCCGCGAAACCCTTTCCCCGGGAAGCACCCCATCTCTCGGATCATCTCAAGAGTTCGGCATCCACGACCCGCAGACCGATCCGCACCTTCATCGACCCGGACCTGCAGAGAACCGTCGAAGGCCTGGCGACCCGGCACGCGGAGATCCTCGAACGATCGGGAATCCGGAATCTCGCCGTCGTCGTCGCGGAGACCGGAAGCGGGAAGGTCCGGGTGTACATCGGATCCGGCGACTTCTTCGACGTCGAGGCCCGTGGCCAGGTCGACGGCCTGCGGGCGCCCCGCTCGACCGGCTCCCTGCTCAAACCCTTCCTCTACGGCCTCGCTATGGACGAGGGCCTCCTTCTTCCCGACACCCAACTCAAGGACATACCCTCCTGGTTCGGCGCCTTCTCCCCGGCGAACGCGAACGAGAAATATTCGGGCCTTGTCCCGGTCCGCGACGCCCTCATCCTCTCGTTGAACGTCCCGGCCGCGCATGTCCTGAACCGATTCGGCCTGGAGGAATTCGCGTCGTTTCTGAAGGAAGCGGGGCTTTCGCATCTTTTCAGGGCCCCTTCGGACTACGGCCTCCCCCTCATCCTCGGAGGAGCGGAGGCGAGTCCGCTCGAAATGGCAGCGCTCTTCCGGGGGCTGGGAAGGTACGGAAGGTTCTCCCGGCTGCGGCTCACCGAGGGCGATCCGTCCGACGAGGGGAAAAAACTCATGAGCTCCGGCGCGGCCTGCCTCGTTCTCGACATCCTGAAGGACCTGAGGAGGCCGGGCGCGGAATTCTTCTGGCGCGACTTCACCGGTTCGAGGCCGCTCGCCTGGAAGACCGGGACGAGCTACGGCCAGAGGGACGCCTGGGCGGCCGGCGTGAGCCCCGAATGGACCATCGTCGTCTGGACCGGAAACTTCGCCGGCCGCGAAAATCCGAACCTGAGAAGCGGCGAATCCGCGGCGCCCCTTCTTTTCGACATCTGGAACGTGCTCGCATCCCGGAGAGGATCGTCATGGTTCGCCCCGCCCGAAGGGGCGCTCGTTCCGGTAACGATCTGCGCTGACAGCGGCTACCGAGCCGGTCCCGACTGCCCGAAGACGCGCGCGGTCTCCGCCCCGTCCTCGGCACGCCCCCTCGCCGAATGTCCGTTCCATCGCGCGATGTTCGTGACCGCCGACGGGCGTTTCCGGGTGACCTCGAGAACCTGGACTCCGGGCGCGTACAAGCGCGTCGTCCGCCTCATCTATCCGCCCGACGTGGCGCAGTTCTTCAGGAACTCCGGGAGGCCCCTGGCGGAGCTTCCCCCGCTCCTCGAGGGCGGAGACGAGGGAGGATCCCCCATTTCCGTCCTCTACCCGAAGAGCGGGGCGAAATTCTACCTGCCCCGCGAGCTCGACGGGAGCCTGCAGAAGCTCATGCTCAAGGCGGGGCATCAGGAGAGGGACAAACGCCTCTACTGGTACGTGGACGGGACCTTCATCGGGGAGACCCGAGGGAAACACTACCTCGCGAGGAGTTTCCCGCAGGGAGACCACCGGCTCGTCGTCGTGGACGAGGACGGCAACCGGGCGGAGTCCGCTTTCCGCGTGGAACTCGCTTCCCGGACGAAAGCGGAGGGAAAACCGCGGGATTGGTAGGTGAAACGCATTTGTACTACAATGATTGAAGGCGTCTTACCGAAAGAAGGGGGAAACGAAGAAAATGGCGGAAACGATCCTGGTGGTCGATGACGAGATCATCAACCGACTGGTGATAGCAACCATGCTGAAGAAACAGGGATTCACCGTCATCGAAGCGAAGGACGGCAAGGAGGCACTCGACCTCGCAGGGACAGAACTCCCCGACATGGTCCTCCTCGACGTGATGATGCCGGTCATGGACGGTTTCGAGGTCTCGACGAAGCTGAAAGCCGATGAAAGGACGTCTTCGATACCCATCGTCCTCGTGACCGCCCTGAACGGCAGCGAGGACGTGCTCAGGGGCATCAAATGTGGGGTCGACGAATTCATCACGAAACCCGTCGACGTAAACGAGCTGCTCGTCCGCGTAAGGACGATCCTCAAGATCCGCGCCTTGGACGAGTACATGAACAACAGCTCAGCCCTCAGCGAACGCGTGGCGAAGCTCACCATGGAACTCGAACAGGACGACGAGCATAAAGGTTGCGACATGGACTGCGTCGTCTCGAACATCATGGAGGTCAACCTCGCGAACAGGCACGACGAGAAGGGAAAGCCCAGGTACATCTACTGCGAATTCAATATGGAAGATTTCAGTTGTCCGCCCATGATCCTTTCGAAGGTCAAACACGAACTCGTGAAAAAAAAGGTCCCCTCGGATTTCGGGTTCGCGAAGAAGGAAGGGCTGGGGATCCTCGTGAACGGAGTCTTGCTCTCGAACTGGAAAAAAGTTGCCAAGAGCCAGGATGAGTACCGGTCGAAATTCCCCCCATGGGTGCTCGAAGAATGCCCGGACATAGAGAACTTCCTCTACTGCGAGTCGGAGAGCCTCAAAATCGCCTTCATCAACTATCCGAAGGAGATCAAGCTCTTCGATCTGACCTGGTTCCGCCACATCCTTCACTACGGAACGGCGATCATCTCCCTCATGGGAAAGATGAGCCGCAAGGAAAAGGAATACCTCGCGCTCATGAACACCATGAGCAGGATCATCGAGATCAAGGACGAGGCCGCGGGTAGGCATCAACGCATGTGCGCGGTGGCGGAGATCCTCTGCACGGAGCTCTCCTGCAGCGAAGGTTATTCCGAAAGCCTCAAGGACGCCATTCGGCTCTTCGACATCGGGAAGATCATCGTGGACCAGAACATCCTCATCAAGAACCGGCCGCTGAACGAGCACGAGAAGGAAATCATCCGAAAGATGCCGGAATTCGCCTCGGTCATCCTGAGCGACCTGCCCAGGCTCGCGGTCGCGAAGGAGATCGCCATCGGGATCTCCGAGAACTGGGACGGTTCGGGTTACCCGGAAGGGCTCAAGGGCGAGGAAATCCCCTATTCCGCGAGGATAGTCTCGGTGCTGAACGTCTACGATTCCCTGCGAAGAACGAGGAGCTACCGGCGCGGGCTCGGCCACGAGGAGGCGCTGCGCGTCATGAAGGAAGGGGACGATCGCCTGAAGCAGGGGAAATTCGATCCCCGCGTCCTGGAGTCCTTCCTCCGGATCGGCGATCGCGTGCGGGATGCCTACCTCTGAGGTCTGAATCCCCGAATGAAGAACCCCGGAGCAAGCTCCGGAGTATGGGCCCCCGCCTGCCAGTAACAGCTTCGAATCTTCACTCGGTTTACCCCTCCGGCACCCGCGTGGTATACTCCGTAGACCATGAAGACCTATGAAGAAATCAACGCGAAGATCGAAGCCAAGAAGGCGGTCGTCCTCACCGCCGAGGAAATCATCGACTACGTGGACAGAATAGGCCTCGAGAAAGCCGCCAAGGAGGTAGACGTCGTCACGACCGCTACCTTCGGCCCCATGTGCTCCTCCGGCTGCTTCCTGAATTTCGGGCACGCCCGACCGCGGATCAGGATCACCGAAGCCTGGATCGACGACGTCCTCGCCTATTCCGGGATCGCTGCGGTGGACGCGTATCTCGGAGCTACGCAGCTCCGTCACAACGATCCCGCGAACATGTATTACCCGGGCGAGTTCCGCTTCGGCGGCGGCCACGTCATCGAGAAGCTCGTCGCGGGCGAGAAACTCCAGCTCTTCGCGCTCTCCTACGGGACCGACGACTACCCGAAGCGGGAACTCAGGACCTATTTCACCATCAACGACCTCAACCAGGCGATCATGACGAATCCGAGGAACTGCTACCAGAACTACAACGTGGCGGTCAACTGTTCGGACAGGCCCATCTACACCTACCTCGGGATGCTGAAGCCGAACATGAAGAACGCGACCTACTCTTCGGCAGGACAGCTCTCGCCCCTGCTCAACGACCCCCTCTACGAGACGATCGGCGTGGGAACCGCGGTATGGCTCGCGGGGGCCCGCGGCCACGTCTACGCCGAGGGGACCCAGTTCGCGTCGATCTGCGAGCGCGGGCCGAACGACGTTCCCATGGAGAGCGCGGGAACGCTCGCCCTCACCGCCGACATGAAGAAGATGAGGAAACGCTTCGTTCGCGGGATAAGCCTCGTAGGATACGGAGTGTCCCTTTCACTGGGAGTCGGCATCCCCATCCCCATCCTCGACGCCGGCATCCTCAAGCGCACGACCGTGCGGGACAGGGACATCATGGCGACGGTGATCGACTATTCGAAGGACTATCCGGAATGTTCGGGGAAATACCTCGCGCGCGTGAGCTACGAAGAGCTCAAATCCGGGGAAATCACCGTACGGGGCAAGAAGGTCGAAGTCGGATCCATGTCCTCCTATTCCATGGCCCAGGAAATTTCCCACATCCTCAAGGACGAGATTCGGCGGGGTGAGTTTCTGCTGTCCCGCCCGCTGGACAGGCTCCCGCTCGGGAAAAAGATGGGATCCATGACGATACGGGGGAAACATCCATGAGTACGACGAAGAAAGTCCTTTTCTATTTCCCGAAGAGCGAAACCGAAAAACCCATCGTCTACCGCCTCGTGAAGGACTTCGACCTCCTCGTCAACATATTCCGGGCGAAGGTCACTCCGGACGAGGAAGGATACCTCCTGCTCGACCTTTCGGGCGAGGACGGCGACATAGCCCGCGCCTGCGACTGGATCCGGTCCCTCGGGGTCGAGATCCGCGAGGGCATCAAGGGCATGCGCTGGGACGAGGAAGGCTGCACGAGCTGCGGCAACTGCGTGACCCACTGCCCGACCAAGGCGCTCCGCGTGAAGGACAGGTCGTCCATGAAGATCGTCTTCTTCCCCGACGACTGCATCGAATGCATGAACTGCCTCGCGATGTGCCCCTACGGAGCCTGCACCTCCGTGTTCTAGAGCATGGGCTACGAGACCTTCTCCCACAAGGAAACCAACGTCCGCTTCTCCTCGACGGATCCCGGAGCCGTCCGGGAGTCCATCCTTCTCGAGAGGCGGCTCCTCGAAGATTACATCGCCTCGTACCCTGCCTTCCTCTCCTCGCTCGAGCCGATCCCCGCGCTTTCGGGAGCGCCCGCCATCGCCCTCGCTATGCACCGGGCCTCCGGTCTCGCCGGAGTGGGGCCGATGGCCGCGGTCGCCGGAGCGATCGCCGAAGCGGCGGTCCGGGCGGTCCTGGAGGGAAAAGGGAGGGGCGGAAAAGACGCGAAGCCGGAAGCGGTGGTGGAAAACGGGGGGGACATCTTTCTCGCGACGAGGCGGGAGGTCGTCGTGGGACTCTACGCGGGAAAAAGCTCGCTGTCCGGCAGACTGGGCCTATCCGTCCTGCCGGAGGATACTCCGGTCGCGGTCTGTTCATCCTCGGGCACCATGGGGCACTCCATCAGCTTCGGAAGGGCCGACCTCGCGACGGTCGTGGCCCGGGACGGAGCGCTCGCGGATGCGTGTGCGACCCTGGCCGGCAACCTCGTCAGGACGGAAAGGGACATCGGGCCCGCACTCGATCGGGTCTGCTCCGTACCGGGAGTCATCGGAGCGCTCGTCATCCTCGGTGAGAAGATCGGCATGAAGGGCGACCTGCCGAGGCTCGTAAGGATCGACGACGGGGCCTTCGCCTCGAAGATAACCCGCGACCGCCTGAGCTCGTTCCGCTTCGGGGGAGAACCTCCAGCCTGAGCCCCGCGGCCGAAGGCGCCGCCATCCGCCGCTCGGCTCGTTCGAGCACGGCGCATTCCGTTCGGGCCGGCTCGCCCGAAGTCCGCTCGCTCCGCGGGAGCGGCGGGGCACCCCGCCGGCACCGCGCCTCTCACCCAAGTATGCCTCAGGCCGGACGCGGCCGGGGGGCAAGCGAGCGGGCGGCGCCGCCCGAAGAAAGGTCACCTCGCGAGAAGCGGGGAGAAGCTCTCGAGTTCCGAAATCAGCGCGGCCATGAACCGGGCGGCCGGACCCCCGTCCACGGCCCGGTGATCCGTCGTGAGCGAAAGCCCGACGGCCGGATAATCGGCCATTCCCGCAGGCGTCTTCTTCCTCCTGTAGTCGATTCTGCCGACCCCGAGGATCGCGACCTCGGGAGGATTCAAGATCGGTGTGAAGTACTCGATCCCGTAAGCCCCGACGTTGGTCACGGTGAAGGTCGCTCCCGAGAGTTCCTCGGCCCCGATTCTCCCTTCCCTGCAGCGCGCCGCGAGATCCTTGACTGCCGCGGAAATTCCGACGAGCGACGTCTTGTCCGCGTTCCTGAGGACAGGAACGTACAGGCCCTTCTCCGTATCTACGGCGACGCCTATGTGCACGCTGGCGAAGGTCCTGAGTTCGTCCTCGCGATAATGCGCGTTCATGAACGGAAAGGCGGGAAGGACCCGCGAAACCGCGAAGACGACGAGATCGTTGATCGTGAGCCTGCCCGGACCGCCGGGTCCGGCGTTGAACCGTTCACGATACCCGAGAAGCTCGGTCGCGTCGAAGCTCGAGGTCATGGTGAACTGAGCCGTGTCGTGAAGGGACCTCATCATGTTCGTGGCCACGGCCTTCCTGAAGCCGCTGTGACGGACCGCGGCGTATTCTCCGACCGGGCCGGTCGCTTCGAAGGCGCCGGCGACTTCCGCCCGGGCCCGCCCGCTCGCCGCCGCAGCTGCCGAACGGACATCCTCTTCGATGATCCGCCCGCCGGGACCGGTCCCTGCCACGGAGGCGGCGTCGATTCCGGATTGCGCCGCGAGCCGTCTCGCTCGCGGCGAGATCTTCGGTTTCCCGGATCCTCTCGGGCGGAAGAAGCGGGAAGCCGCGACCTGAAGCGCGCTCGGCGCGTCGAGACCGCCGGTCTCTCCCGCGGCAGGGAACACGTTCGCGGAGACTCCGGCCGCCGCCTGAACCTCCGCATCCGTGACGTACTTCTCGCCCGGACTGCCGATCACGCAGACGACGGCCTTCACCGCGATTTCGTCGCCCTCGTTTCCCCGGAGTTCCAGGACGGTCCCGGCCGCCTCCGACTCGACGTCGAAGGTCGCCTTGCCGGTTTCGAGGGCGAAGAGCAGCTGTCCCGCCCTCACCTCGTCGCCCTTTTTCACGTACCACCTGCTCAGGATCGCGCTTTCCTCGGTCAGGCCCTTCTGGGGCATGCGTACGAACTCCGCCATGTCGTTGTTCCTTATATGCCCAGTCTCTCGTGCCTGCGCTTCTCCGCGAGCGAGAGATCGAAGGTCGGGCTGCGGCCCGAAAGGGGCTTGATCCTCTCGTGCACCGCGTCCAGGATCATGTCCTTCGACGGGAAGAAGAACTTCTCGAGCTCGGGACAGGGCGAGATCCAGTTGTGCGAACCGAGGGCCACGGGCGGAGCGTCGAGATCGTCGAAGGCGAATTCCGCGATGTTGGCGGCCACGGTCTTCGCGTAGCCCCCGCGCTCGCAGGCGTCGCTTACGACGACCGCCCGGCCCGTCTTCGCCACGGAGGCGAGGACCGTGTCGTAATCGAAGGGTACGAGGGTCCGGGCGTCGACTACCTCGGCCTCGAGGCCCCATTCCGCCGAGAGATCCTTCGCGGCATCGAGGGCCGGATACAGGGTCGGTCCGAAGGTGACGATCGTGAGGTCATTTCCCGGTCTTTTCACGTCGGCCTTCCCGATCGGCACCTCGTAATACCCTGTCGGCACGCCTTCCTCAGCGAAGAGCTCGCCGATGTCGTAGAGCTTCTGGCTCTCGAAGAACATGACGGGGTCGCTGGATGCGAGGGCGGAGTTGAGAAGGCCCTTCGCGTCGTAGGGGCTTGCCGGATAGAGCACCTTGAGCCCCGGAATGTGCGTGGCGAAAGAACTCCAATCCTGGGAGTGCTGGGCGCCGTAGAAGGCTCCGACGGAGACGCGCACGACGCAGGGCATCCTCAGGATCCCGGCGCTCATCCCCTGCCATTTGGCGAGCTGGTTGAAGAGCTCGTCCGCGCACCGGCCCAGGAAGTCGCACCACATGATCTCCGGGACCGCGCGGCCGCCCGAGATCGCGTAACCCACCGCCGCGGAAACGATCGACCCTTCCGCGATGGGGGCATTGAAAAGCCGGTGTCTCGGGACCGATTCGTAGAGGCCGGTCAGGACGCCGAAGGAGTTGCCGTGTTCCCGCACGTCCTCGCCGAAAAGGATCATGGTGGGGTCCTCGTAGAATTTGTCGAGGAGGGCCTCGAATACCGCGTCGCGGTAGGAGTAAACGCGGAGGGGCGAAACCGGTTTTCCGTCTTCGTCCAGTCCCTTGCGGCACTTCGCCGCTATCTTCCTGAGCCTGGAGTTGTCCTCCTTGCGGCCAGTTACTTCCGGGATCCCGTCCTTCATTTTCCGTATCGACAGGTTCGAGAACATGCACTTGGCTATGGCGTCGGGGTCCTTGCGGAAGTCCATCCGAGGCGAAAACTCGGCGTCCGTCGCGCGGCGGAGGATTTCGGTGATTTTTTCCTTGATCTCGGCCTCGATGCCGTCGGCTTCCGCGGGATCGAGCAGCCCCTCCGCGATCAGGTCCCTCCGGTATCCGGCGAGGCAGTCCGCCGACATCCAGGCGTCCATCTCCTCCTTGGACCGGTAGGCGTTGGGATCGGTGGCCGAATGACCCGCATGGCGGTATACGAGGGTGTCGAGCAGGACGGGGCCCTTGTTCTCGAGCAGGAGGGCCTTCTTTCGCCTGAACGCGTCGATGACCGCGAAGATGTTGTAGCCGTCCACCCGCTCCGCATGGAGGCCGTCCGCGTTGAAGGCCGCTCCGACACGGGCGAGGACGTCGTAACCCATGGTCTCGCCCGAGGTCTGGCCGCTCATCGCATAGCAGTTGTTCATGAAATTGAATATGACGGGCAGCCCGCCGCGGTACTTCGCGTCCCACAGCTTCGAATACTGGTCCATGGCGGCGAAGTTGATCGCCTCCCACGCGGCGCCCGTGCTCAGGGATCCGTCCCCCGAATTGACCACGACGATGCCCTTCCCGCCGGAAAGTTTCTTGTAGAGCGCGGCGCCCGCGCCGATGCCGCCGGAACCGCCCACGATGGCGTTGTTCGGATACACTCCGAAGGGGATGAAGAACACGTGCATCGAGTTGCCGAGGCCCCCGGTGAAACCTATCTCCCGGCCGAAAAGCTCGCACATGAAGCCGTAGAGCAGGAAATCCAGGGCGAGGGACCGAACGTCACGGGCCCGCTTGGAGAACTTTTCCGTATTCCCGAGGAGCGCTCCGCCGCGGAAGCCCTTCATGATGCCGAGAAGCGCCGACTCGTCGAGCCTCCGGATCGCTGCGAGCCCCCGGGCGAGGACCTCCCCGTGGCTCCGGTGCGTGCCGAAGGTCCAGTCCGAAAGGTCGAGCGCATAGGCCTGTCCGACCGCCGCCGCCTCCTGCCCCTGGGACAGGTGGGCCGGTCCCGTGTACGAGTATTCCACACCGTTGTAGGTCTTGACGGTGCGGACCGCCTGCACCATGTTCTCGAACTCGCGAATGAGCCTCATGTCGCGAAAAAAGCCCAGCAGGTCGTCCCGATGGAATTCGTCCTTCACGTCGCGCAATTCTTTGCAGTACGCATTGAGCGGAATTTCCCCGAACCGCAGGGCGCCTTTCTTTCGCGTCTCCACGGGATCGATGAATTGCGAAACAGGCACTTCAGGCCTCCTCTTTGAGATATTTGGAAATGAGTTCTTCCGTATGCTCAAGATGTCGGCGGATCAGGTCCGCACAGGCCGGTTTGTCCTTCCGCCTGACCGCAACGAGGATCCGTCTGTGGTCCTCGAGCGCGACGCCGCGGGCGGTCGGAAAGGTTATCACCTGCGAGGTTCCCTTGAGCAGTATCTTGAATATCATCCGATAGAAGGTCGTGAGGATCGGATTTCCTGCCAACTCGATGTAGCTCTCGTGGAACCGGGCGTCCAGAAATCCGAGCCGCTCGAAATCCGACTCCTTCTCCAACTCGTCGACGAGGTTTTGGAGCCTTTCGATTCCGGCGGCATCCGCGGATTCGAGGGCTCGATCCACCGCCCCGGTCTCGATCACCATGCGGGTGTGCAGGATGTACTCGAAATTCCGCATCGTGAGATTGTTGCCGAAACCGAGAAATTCGAAGACGTTCTCGGAGAACCGGTCCGTGACGTAGGTGCCTCCGCCCGGAGTCGATTCCACCATACCGTAGGCGTCGAGGATGCGGACCGCCTCCCTGAGAGAAGTTCGGCTCACGCCCAATTGAACGCAGAGTTCCCGCTCGGGAGGAAGCTTGTCCCCGATGCACAAGGAACCGTCCGCGATCGCTTTCCGGAATTTATCGACGATCTGCCTCGATCGCGATAAATTCTTGACTTCGTCGAATAATGCATCCATAATTTGGTAATACCATCATACATCATGATGGTATGTAAATCCTTTGTCAAGCAAAGACGTTCATGAGAACCACGTTTGACTTGACAATCCGATATTCCATGATAAGCTGGATGGAATCGTTGCAGATATATATGTGGCATATCAAAAGGAACTACACCTCGCGTGCTCGGATCTTATCGGAGATTTCCGCTGCCATCGCAATCGAACTTGTAAATTCCCTACGAACGAATCACACTTTTACCTTGTCGTGCAGCGCTGTTCGCGTCGGCGAACGCGTGCAAATAATCACGTCACCCAGGAGGAGGGTCGTATGAACAGACTTTTTACCCGGAGCATGGTTCTCGCAATCGCGCTCCTCGTGGCGCTTTCCGGCATGAGTTTCGCCGGCGGCGCCAAAGAGGAAAAGAAAGGCGCCCAGCCCGTGAAGGAACAGATCGTGAAGTTCTCCACGCCGGTCGCCCCCGATCACGCCAACAACATGGCGGCCTTGAAATTCGCCGAACTCGTGAACAAAGGCTCCGGCGGCAGACTGAAGGTGGAAGTGTTTCCCGCCAATCAGCTCGGAAACGTGAAGGACGTCATCGAATACATCATGACGGGCAGCGTTCACATGTACATCGGCGGGACCTCCGAAACCAGCCTATTCCAGTCGGAATGGGGCGTCATGGATTGCCCGTACCTGTTCCGCGATTTCGACCACCTCATGAAGGCGGCGAACAGCAGCGTCATCAAGGAACTCAGCGACAAGCTCGAAAAGAACCGCGGAGTCAAGATCCTCGCCGCGGACATGTATTACGGAGCCAGGCACCTCACCACGAAAAACAAGGCCGTCAAGTCCCCCGCCGACCTCAAAGGCATGCTGATCCGTGCTCCCGACCAGCCCGTCTATCTCGAAGCCGTGAAAGCAATGGGCGCCACGCCGACCCCGGTCGCCTTCTCCGACCTGTACATGGCCCTCAAGCAGGGCGTGGTCGACGGCCAGGAAAATCCGATCCCGACGATCTACACCTACAAATACTACGAGGCCCAGAAGTACATCATGATGACCGGCCACATGCTCAGGGTCAACGTCGTCGGCGCAGGGGCGAGCTGGTACAACGGCCTTCCCGACGACCTCAAAACGCTCGTGAACAATTCCTTGAAGGAAGCGATCAAGTACAACAACGATCTCACCCTGAAACAGGAAAGCGACATGCTCGAAGAACTGAAGAAACTCGGCATGACGGTAGTACAGCCCGACGTCGAGGCCTTCCGCGAAGCGGCGAAGGACATCCCGAAGAAATTCGAGGACAAGTGGGGCAAGGATACCGCGGCAAGGCTCGCGGCGATAAAGTAATCAATCAAGCTCCATCGGTCGAACCGTTCGGATACGCGGCAGGATCACGCTCCTGCCGCGCTTTGGACTTCGATCGGCGACGAAGAGGATCCGTTATGAAAAAGGTTTTGGACGGTATCGTTAAAGCAACGGATTACGCTTGCGTATTCCTCATGAGCGTGGCGTTTCTCATAACATTCTTCCACATCATAGGCCGCTATGTGCTGAAGACTCCCATTTTCTTTTCCGAAGAGCTGGCCAGGTATTGTTTCGTCTGGTCCTGCATGCTCGGCGCGTCCATCGTCAATCGAAAGGACGAACACACGAACGTGACGTACTTCGTAGGACTGCTGCCGAAGAAGGCCCAGGACGTGCTCTACGTCGCCCGCGGGCTCGTCATACTCGTTCTCCTCGCCGCCTTGATGAACCTCGGAACGACCTTGGCAGTCAAGATGCGGACCGTGGAGACCGCCGCGATGGCGATTTCCTGGTCGGTGATCTACATATCCCTGCCCGTCGGGTCCTTCCTCATCATCCTTTCCACCCTCAACCTCATGGTGAAAAGAATAAAATCGCTTACAAAGGCTTGAAGGAGGAGGTAGCGAAATGCTGTTCCTAATCGGAGGGTTTCTCCTCCTCATAGTTCTCGGTTTTCCGATCGTTTTCTCCCTTGCCATCGTCTCGTTCTTCTACCTCGTCACCTACGACATCCCGGCCATAACGATGGCGCAGAAGATGATCTCCGGCATCGACACCTACGCGCTGCTCGCGGTCCCCTTCTTCATTCTCGCGGGCAACCTCATGAATATGGGAGGAGTCACTCGACGGCTCTTCCGCTTCGCTTCCGCCCTGGTCGGATTCATCCCGGGAGGTTTGGGACACGCCAACGTCCTCGCGAGCATGATCTTCGCCGGCATGTCCGGCGCCGCGATCGCGGACGCGGGAGGGCTCGGTACGATCGAGATCAAGGCGATGAACGACGAGGGCTTCGACATCGATTTCTCGGCCGGAGTCACCGCGGCATCCTCGACGATCGGCCCCATCATCCCGCCGAGCATACCCATGGTCATCTACGCGTCCATAGCGAACGTCTCGGTGGGGAAGCTCTTTCTCGCGGGAGCGGTACCCGGCGTTCTCATGGGCGTCGCCCTCATGATCATGATCTTCATAATGGCGAAGGCACGCAAATACCCGGTCCATTCCCGCTTCGATCTCAAGGAGGCCTTCGAGTCGTTGCTCGACGGGTTCCTGCCCCTCATGACGCCGGCCATCATCCTGGGCGGAATTCTCGGAGGCATTTTCAGCCCCACCGAAGCCGCCATCATCGCATCCAGCTACGCATTGATCCTGGGGGTCTTCATCTACAAGGAAATCACATGGAAGGACCTCTTCTCGATCATCATCGAGACGATCAAGACGACCAGCATGGTCGTGTACATCATCTCCGCCGCGGCGATCTTCGGATTCCTCCTCGGCCGGGAACAGGTTCCGCAGACAGTGGCGATGCTGCTCTTCGACATTTCGAAGAATCCCCACGTCATCATGTTCATCATCATCGCCTTCCTGCTCGTCATCGGCTGCTTCATGGAAACCACCGCCGCCCTCATCCTGCTCACGCCGATCCTCGTGCCGCCCGTCATGCAGCTCGGCATCGATCCGGTGCACTTCGGGCTCGTCATGGTCCTGACCCTCATGATCGGGCTCATCACGCCGCCCGTGGGAGTGGTCCTCTACATCACCGCGAACATCGCGAAGATTTCCTTCGAGGAATGCACGAAGGCGACCGCCCCCTTCCTCATTCCTCTCACCATCGTGCTCATCCTCTCCGCGTACGTTCCGCCGCTCGTCATGTATCTGCCCAACTTGTTGATCAGGTGATTTCCCGCGGCGCCGCGACGGGACGGACCGATCGATCCGGCCCGCCCTTTCTTCCGGCGCAAAAAAAACGCCCCCTTCCGGGGGCGGACGAATCAGGGATGGAGATCTCCGACGTCACTTGTCGCCGCTTTTTTCGGCGCCGTTCTTGAAGAGTCTCTCGAAGACGACGATCATGACGAAGAATATCGCGAGGGTGATGAAAACCACCCCCATTCCGGCACCCATGAGAACGAAACTCGCTTGAATGATATCGCTCATTGTCCTTCCTCCTATTGGCGGCGCGTCACAGGAACTTGGAGATCAGCACCGGAACCAGGGCCAGTACGAGCCCCCCGGCCATGATCGAACCGAGCTGCCCCGACACGTTCGCGCTCACCGCCTGCATGAGGATGAAGGTCTGGTGATCCTCTGCCTGCGCCATGCGGTGGATGACCCGCGCCGACATCGGAAAGGCAGAGATGCCGGCCGCCCCTATCATCGGATTGATCTTGTTCTTCAGGAACAGGTTGATGAACTTGGCGAACAATACTCCGCCCGCGGTGTCGAAGACGAAGGCCACGAGTCCCATGAGGAGGATGAGGAGGGTCGCCGGCGAGAGGAATTTCTCGGCGGTCATGGTGCCTCCGATGGTGATGCCGAGGAGCAACGTGACGAGATTCGCGAGTTCGCCCTGCGCCGCGTTCGAAAGCCGTTCGAGTACGCCGCATTCCCGGATCAGGTTGCCGAACATGAGCAGGCCGACGAGGGGCACGCTGATCGGCGCCACGATGCCAGCGATGATCGTGACCGTTATCGGGAAGAGGATCTTGATCGTCTTGGAGACGTCGGCCTCGTGGTAGGTCATCTTCATGGCCCGTTCCTTCTTCGTCGTGAGCAGCCTGATGACCGGAGGCTGGATGATGGGGACGAGGGACATGTAGGAATAGGCGGCCACGGAGATAGGCCCGAGGTAGTCCTTGGCGAATTTGGAAGCCACGAAGATCGACGTCGGTCCGTCGGCGGCCCCGATGATGCCGACCGAGGCGGCGAGCTTGAAGAGCTCTTTGGGATCCATCGCGGCCAGCTGCGGGACGAAGGGCGCAAGGAGGAGTACGCCCGTAACGGTGAAGAAGATGCCGAATTGGGCCGCCGCTCCGAAGAAGATCATGACCGGCATCTTAAAGAGCGGTGAAAAGTCTATCATGGCTCCGACCGCCACGAAGATGAGCACCGGAAAAAGTTCGGTCAGGATGCCCGCGTTGAAAAGTATGGCGAGCACGCCGTCGCTTCCCTCGAAGGTAAGAATAGTCTTGAGCGGGAGGTTGACCAGGATCGCCCCGAATCCTATGGGAAGAAGCAGCATGGGCTCGTATTCCTTCTCGACGGCGAGATAGATGAGAATTCCGCCGATCGCGAACATGACGAAATGCTGCCACTGCAGAGCATAGACGCCTTCAAGCATGGCATGAAGCACTTGTTCCACAAACATTCTCCTCCGGAAGGATGATTTTTCGAATTTTAAAGGAACTGCCTTCCGGACATAGTTGTAATCCCCTTCAGCGGTCAAAGTCAATTCTTCGCGTCCGCCGTGCGGTGCGCGAAGGATGCGCCGTCAGGGATTCTCCGGCTTCACGAAAAGCTGCAGCAGTTGGACGAAGTAATAAACCTTCTTGTAGACGTTCACCATCTTCGATTTCACGCTGTTTTCCGAAGCGGTGTCGACTTCCTTCCAGTTTATCAGGATTTCCCAATGGGGGGCCTTGTCGTAATCGTCTATGAGGCTCTTCAGGTTCTTGCCGAAGGCGATGAGACTGTGAGCGGACTCGTTCACGATTCCCGAGGCTCTGTCGTTTATCTCCTTCACCGTATCCCGAAGCGCCTTCATCGCGGCCGGGTCGCGTTCGGTCCTGTTGATGACCTTGCGGATGCGGATGCCGTAGTCGCCTTCGTCGGCGCATGCGTCGTCGAAGGCGATGAGCTGGTCGGAGACGTCCATGATCGCATGAAAGGAATCCGACAGCTGTTGGGACAGGAGGTTCGTCGTCCACTTTCCCCGGACGATGAGAAGATCCCTGAGCTCGCGCGCGTCTTTCTTGACGTAGTCGAGAAGAAACGCCTTCAGATAATTGGTCGCCTGAGTGTGCATGTACCCGGACAGCATCTTCTTCGAAAAAGTCGCGTTCGCCCTGTCCGTATAGTTCTTCATCCTGGACACCGCGGAGGAACCGAAAACCATGGCTGCGAGTTTTTCGACCTTTTGGCCCTTTTTCTCCTGCAGGATCTTCTGGATGAGCATCTCCGTCTGGGTCTTGAGTTTGTTCAGATACGGTTCGACGATCTTCTCGTTCGGCAGAGCCATCGTCGGTTTGAAATACGGATCCTTGTCCACATGACGCACGATGAGTTCGAGCACCCCGCTCCTCTTGACCTCGTCCATCAGATTCATGATCTTCTTCCAGGCAGGCCGCGACACGATGTCCACGTTCCGGTATTCCTTGAGTATGTCGAACAGAGTGTCCCACTCCGCGTCCTTTTCGAGGGGAAGGAAGACTTCGAGAAAATCCTTGAGATCGTCCCCTATGTACTCGCCGTTGATGGTATCGAATTTCGGGGTGTAATTGTAATCCCGTTCGGACAGGTTCGAGTCGAACTTCTTGAGGAGGAAATAGAAATCGTAGCACACGAAGGCGTGAAAAACCGCGAACAGGTTGTACGTCGAATTGATCCGCTTCATCAGATCGTTGTCGAAGTACGCGAAGAGGCCGATCATGGTGTCCTTGATCTCTTCGGCCAGCTGCTTCGTGTCCATGGTCTTGGCTTTTTCGCGGATCGTCTCCTCGGACAGGGAATCCTTCAGCGTCAGCTGCTCGTCCGTAAGATACATTTCGATGACGATGGATTTAAGGGCCGCGGAAGTCTCGGCGTTCTGGAGGAGGGTCTGAGCGGGTCCAACGACCTTGAAAATTTCGTAGAAGAAACGTGCCAGGCCCGGAAGCGCCTGCTCCCCTCTGGAGTTGTAGAATTTGTGGCGGGACTTCTTGAGTTCCTTGCCGATCAATTTGAGGAGCCGTTTCTTTTCCCTTTCCGGATCACCAGCTCCCATGAAGATCGCGAGGATCTTTCCGAGAAAACCCGATTCGTCGGAGCTTTTCGCCTTTTTCGCGGGATCGAGGTCCAGTTCCCGTTCATCCAAACCCATGGTACTATATCGTAAGAGAAATACCGGCATCTGTCAACGGAGCAATCGGAGCCCGAGAGCCGGAAGGTGCGAGTTTTTTGTTATCTGACATGAATTTAATACCGTCCATCGGCCGGATCGGGCACGTCGGATCCGTATGGCCGCCCGGATACACGACCTATGAGGGGCACGCAGTCCTCGTTACCGCCCTGCCGTACGGAAGAGGCGAACCCTCGCATCCGTCGGCGGAACGCCCCGTTGCGGGCATTGCTCCCTTCGCCCAGAAAAACTTCTACCGCGAGCTCGCGGAAAGGCTCAAGGACCTTCGCGGGCGGCTCGCGGCGGAATCCGGCCGGAAAGCCGAGGAATTCCGCGTGTTCTGCAATTCGAGATTTCCGGAAAAGCGGCTGGCGGTCGAAGCGGGGCTCGGAGTTCGCGGCAGGAACGGACTCGTCATCATTCCGGGAGCGGGATCGCTCTTCGTCCTCGGAGGTCTGGTCTTCCCGGAAGGTATCTCCCCGGGCGGCGGGACGGGCCGCGAACCGATGGAGGACTTCTCGCTCTGCGGGGAATGCGACCTCTGCATGCGGGCCTGCCCCGTCTCGGCGATCGAGGCTCCCGGCTTCGTGAACCGGGACCGCTGCCTGCAGGCCTACGCCGCGGAGAACCGGCCCCTCCCGAAGGACGTCCGTGACGCCTGGGGGACGATGCTCTACGGCTGCGGAATATGCCAGGATGCGTGTCCGCGGAACGAGAAGGCGCCGCCCGCCGCGGAATGCGATCGAGGAGCCATCGGCCCGGACGTACCCGTGGAAGCGGTGCTGTCGGCAGGGGACGAGGAACTCAGAAAGAGTCTTTTCCGCGGGACGGCCTTGGACCGAGGCTGGATTTCCCCCATCGCCCTCAAACGGAACGCGATCGTCGCCGCGGCGCATCAGGGAGCCGTCGGAATCCTTCCCCTCGTCGAACGGTATCGAACCCATCCGGAGCCCCTCCTCGCGGAAATCGCGGAATGGGCGGCGGGCCGCCTTCGCCGGGGATCATGAAGACGGCGAAAGGCCGGGGAGCCGGGCTCCTCGGCCTTTCGTTCCGATCGATCGTGCGTCCTTCTCGAATCAGCGGAAACGGACCTGGATCTGTTCCTTGGTCTCCAGTTTGATGGCCGGGTACTTCTTGGTGAACGCCTTCATGCCTTCGATCGAGTCGACCTGGCCCTTCATGAGGGTGTCAATGGCCCCCTTGTCCTTGAGCAGAGCGTTGAGATCCAGGTCCATGATCACGATCGTGGATCCCTTCCGGTGGTCGGCGTTCGTTTCGACGATGGTCCCGGCGACGTCCAGCGACATGGACAGTCTCATGTCGCGGTAGAACTGCTCGAGCATTGCGGGGTCCATGTCCGGTTTTTCGGGTTTTTCCCCCTCTTCCTGCTTCTGGGGCTTCGCGCCTTTCTCGCCTGCGTCCTTTCGGTTCAGTTTGATCGTGAGGTTCGCGGGATTGCCTTTCTTGAAGGTGAAGCTGACGATCTCCTCGTTCCCCTCGTTCTGTTGGCCGCTCATGCCGGCCTGAGGCAGGGCCTCGCCGGGAGACTGGCTGACGCTCACCTTGTTGATGTCGTCGAACGCATAGACGGCCTTGTAGCCTTCGCCCATGTCGTTCTTGATCGGCGTCACGCTCACGAAGCGCACGCCCGCTCCCATCTTGCCCGCGGATTCCCTCAGTTTCTTCTCGTCGATGAGGCCCGCATCCTTTTTCGACGGATCCGCGGCCTGCATTCCTTTCATCATGGCGAGCATGTCCGCCCTCATTACGACGGTCTGCTCGATCGTGCCCGCCCCCTGCTTGTCGACCTTGACTTTCGTCTCCATCTGCAGGCATCCGGACAGGAGCAGTACGCAAAAGCCTGCCGCCATTACTTTCTTCATGGTTCCTCCTCCATTCGATTATATCCTAATTGCGCGGAATTTGTTATGCTTGGCCGGCGCCGGGCCCGCAGCCTCGGGTTCCGACGATGCGCCGAAGACGGAGGGTATCGTTTCTTATGGAAGGATTCAGGCTCCAAAAATACCTTTTCGGCGGGCTTTTCGCCCTGCTGTTCCTTCTGCTCGTCGTCATCTTTTCCCCGTTCTTCTATTCGATGCTCTGGTCGCTTCTCTTCTTCATCCTCGTCAATCCCCTGTTCGTCCGGCTCCTTCGTCCGTACCCGGAACGGGCAAGAGGATTCTTGGTGTACAAAAACGTGCTCGCGGCCGTCATTTCCTTCCTAACCGTCTCCCTGATAGTCGTTCCCCTCTTTTTCATCGGCAAGGAGGCGGTGAGGCAATCGTTCCAGATCGTCAAGCTTTTCGAAGGCTTCGTCAGACAGTATCACCATCTCATCGTGTTCAAACCGGACGATCACATCGTACTTCTCTTCAAGGACCTCAGTTCCAACGCCCTGGATCTCTCCACCGTCGACATCACGAAGCAGCTCCTCTCTCTCCTCAGCGAGAGCCTCGACACGATCGTGAGCGCCTCCACCTTCGTCATCAAGAACATCGCCAGTTTCGTCATCAACCTCTGCCTCATCGTGTTCACGCTCTTCTTTCTCCTGGTGGACGGCCACTATCTCATGGGGATCTTCGTGCGCGCGATTCCGATCAAAACGGGGCATCTGAAGGTCTTCATCCTGAAGTTCAAGGAAACCGTCAAGCACCTGGCGACGGGATACGTTCTCGTGGCCCTCTACCAGGCGACGGCGGCGTGCGTGATCTTCTTCGCCTTCGACGTGCCGGGATTCCTGCTCCTCTCCCTCATCCTGTTCTTCTTCGCCTTCATCCCGATGATCGGCGCCGCCGGCATCTGGATCCCCATCGTGCTGCTGAAATTCCTCTCGGGGGACATCGCCACCTCGCTCGTCATGACGGCGCTCTGCTGGTTCTTCGTTTCGACCGTTGACAACATACTCCGCCCCATGGTGCTCAAGGACCGGATCCAGATACATCCGCTCCTCATCTTCTTCTCCATACTCGGGGCCGTGATCTTCTTCGGTTTCCACGGGATCGTGCTCGGCCCGCTCATCATCATCTTCTTCTTCGCCGCTCTGGAGATCTTCATCGACCTGTACGAGATAAGGTCCGACGAGGGAAAACACGGCGAGTCGGATGCCGGGCGCGACGAACCCGCCGGTCCCGGCGCGGCTTGAGGCGTCGTCCTCACTCGTCGGCGAGACGGTAGCCGACGCCGACTTCGGTGAAGATGTAACGCGGCTTCGCGGGTTCCTTCTCGATTTTCCTCCGCAGCCCGGCCATGTAGATCCGGACGTAGTGGTTCTGATCTCCGCTTCCCGGCCCCCATACCTCGCGAAGGAGGAAGTTGTGCGTCAGGACCTTTCCCGAGTGTTTCGCCATGACCACGAGGAGCTTGTACTCTATGGGAGTCAGATGAATCTCCTCCTCCCCGAGAAAAACCCTCCGCGCCTCGAGGTCCACGCGAAGGTCCCCGACCTCGAAGACGTTCACCTCCTGCGCGGTCTTCGCGGGAATGGCTGCGCCGTGCCTCATGGCCACGCGGATGCGGGCCAGGAGCTCGCCGGTACCGAAGGGCTTGGTGAGGTAATCGTCGGCCCCCGCGTCGAGGGCCGCCACCTTGTCGCGCTCCTGCCCGCGGGCGGATATGACGATGATCGGGATCGCCGACCACGAGCGGATTTCCTTTATCGCGATGAGCCCATCCATGTCCGGAAGGCCGAGGTCAAGAAGGATGAGGTCCGGGACGTGGGAGGCGGCCATGGCGACGCCTTCCCTGCCCGTCTCGACCTCAAGGAGCCGGTACCCCTGGGTGGACAGGGAGGCCTTCAGGAAGTTACGGATGGGTTTTTCGTCTTCGATGAGGAGGAGCAGCGGGCTGTTATCCATTCGACGAGACCTCCAGAGGAAGCGTGAACCGGAAACGGCAGCCGCCCCCTTCCCTGGGAAGGACGCCGATCTTTCCGCCGTGAGCCTCTACGATCGCCCTGCAGATGGAGAGTCCGAGTCCAGTCCCGCGGACGCCGCGGGTGTGCGCGCCGTCCCCCCGGTAGAATTTTTCGAAAATCCTGCCGGCCTCTTCCGGCGGTATCCCCCGGCCTCGGTCCGCGACCTCGAAGACGACTTCCGATTCTCCTGCTTCAGCGGATACTTCGATCTTCGTTCCCTTCTCCGAGTATTTCACCGCGTTGTCGACGAGGTTGACGAGCACCTGTTCGATGAGAGGGCTCTCCATCGGAACGAGAAGCAGGGTTTCGGGGAGCCGGACCTCGACATCATGGTTCTGGAGCCGTTTAGCCAGGACGCGCAGGGCCGAGCTCACCACGTCCTCCACGGATTCGGACTCCTTGCGCAGGACGATCCGGTCGGACTCGAAACGCGTGAGGCTCAGGATGTTGTCGATCATCCGCGTGAGCCAGGATACTTCCTCCCCTATGTCGGCGAGGAGTTCCCTGTTCTCGCGGGTGTCGCCGTCCGAGAGTTTTTCCAGGAGGGCCTCCGCGGACCCTCCGATGCTCGTGAGCGGAGTCCTGAGATCGTGCGAAATCGACCTGAGGAGCGATGTCCTGAGCCTCTCGCCCTCCATCTGGAGGTTCGCCTGATGCCCGTTCTCCGAATGCTCCTCCCTCTCGAGGACCGCCGAGACGTGCGAGCCCACGGTTTCGAGGAGTTCCCTCCTCTCCCTGGAATAATAATCCCGCGGATCGCGGAATTGCACGGAGAGAACTCCGAACACGCGCTTTCCGTCGCCGAGAGGAAGGTACAGAGCGTCGGCCCCGTTCATGGAATCGGTTCCCCTTCCGGCCGGTTCGTTGTTGCGGAACACCCAGTCCGGAAGGGTCCTGAAATGCTCGTCCACCGGCACAAGGTCCCCGTCGTAGAGTCTCGACAGCTCCTTTCCGTCCGGGACGTAGAACTCGAACCGGTCCGGAAGCACCTGTCGCATGACCTCCCGCGAAACGGAGAGAATGCCGATCTTCCCGCTCGTCTGGGCGAGGCTGCTGTTGAGCCGGTAGAGGAGGTCGGCCCTCCTGGCCTTCTCTTGCGCCTTGATGACCTGGATTTTGGTCCGAGAGACGAGAAAGGCGATGCCGAAGGCCGCGGCGAAGAAGACTCTGAAAATCCAGCGATCGCCTTCCGCCTCCACGGAAAACCTGTGATAGGGCGCGAGGAAGAAGAACGGCATGGCGATGGAGAAGAAAACGGCCGCGAAGATGCCCTGCACGCCCTCGAAAACGGTGCCGACGAACACGATCGCTCCGAGGAACAAAGCGACCACGGTCGTCATGCTCATGCGCTCAGAGCCGAGCCCCAAAGCGACGAGCATGGTTGCGGTCGTCACCGCGAAGGAAGCGACGGTCGGCCGGAAAAGATGCCAGGCGTTCCTCCCGGTCGTCATCTTCGCCGTGCCCCCGGTAAGACTGTAGGTTGCCATATGAGTCTCCCCCACCTATTCTAATCCACAGGCGGGCGGGATGGAAATGCGGAAAGAGAAAATCGTGCGATCATCCGGGGATTCGTCCGACGGAAAGGAAGGCTCGCGTCAACCGACCTTGTCGTAATCAGGATTCAGGATATCGAGCAATACGCCGACCGCCTTGTCCTTCTGGGTCAGATGTCGGAGAGCGGCGCCGCGGTACACGGTGTAGCGCAGATTCCGGCCTTCCTTGACCTTTCCGAGAAATCCTCCCTTTTCCAGGTCGGACAGGATCTTCCGCACCGCGCGTTCCGTGATCCCCGCGATCGACGAGATCCGTCTCGCGGTGATGGAAGGCTCCCTCGCTATGAGGCTCAGCACGACAGCATGATTCGTAATGAAAGTCCAACCGGCCATCGACTCCTCTTTTCCTTCATTTCGCCGGAAAATGATAACAGACACCGAAGGAACGATCAATGCCTCAATCCTCCGGACATGTCTCTGAATTAATTCTTATTAATTATACCAACATTTTAATACATGAATTTGTTTTCATGCTAATGTTGTATCAACGACGTTCACTAAGGAGTCAAACATGAACGATAACCGACAGGAACTCGACGCGAAGAAAAAGCAAGCCTACATCCTCATGATCATAGGCGGAATCCTTTTCGCTTTGGCGATCATCGTGCCGACGGAACAGGGTTCGAAGCAGCAGATGGTGAAGATAGGCGTAGGCCTCATCGGTCTCGTCCTCTTCTTCCTGGGATCCTACAGGAGGCCGCAGGCCAAGCAGCCGGTTAAGGAATGACGCTTTCCGGGCGGAAACATCCGTCCCGCTCCCGAAAAGATTGACAAGGACCGTATTGGGCGCTATATCTTATCCATGAACCAATTAGCCCAGGAACTCAATGCGGTCCTCAAAGACACTTCGGCCTACCGGCTCCTTTCCGAACTGGGGAGACGATTGTACTTCCCGAAAGGCATCATCGCCCAATCCGTCGAGGCGGGGAAGGCGGCGAAGCGCTTCAACGCGACCATCGGACTGTCCACGGAAAACGGGAAACCCATGATCTTGCCCTCGGTCGCGGCTTTCACGCCGGGACTTACTCCCGCGGAAGCGGTGTCCTATGCCCCGGTCACCGGAGACGCGGAGCTCAGGAAGCTCTGGAAGGACGAGATGCTGAAGAAGAATCCCGGGCTGACCGCGGAGGGTTGCTCTCTCCCCGTCGTGGTTCCGGGGCTCACCGCCGGAATTTCCACGGTCGCGGACCTTTTCGTGAACAAGGACGACGTCGTTGTCATCCCGGACATGTTCTGGGACAACTATGAACTCATCTTCGGCGACAGGCTGCAGGCGAAACTCGTGCCCTTCCCCTTCTTCACGGAAGCGGGAGGCCTCAACGTCGCCGCGATAGAGGACGCGATCCTGAAAAACGCGTCCAGGGGCAAGGTGATCCTCCTCCTCAACTTCCCCAACAACCCGGCCGGCTATTCCCCGAAAAAAAGCGAAACGAAGGCCGTCGCGGAAGCGATCCGCGCCTGTGCGGACAGGGGAATCGACATCCTCGTGATCTCCGACGACGCCTATTACGGGCTTTTCTACGAGGAAGGAACCGAGACGGAATCGCTCTTCTCGGTCATGAGTTCCCTTCACGAGCGCGTCCTCGCGGCGAAGGTCGACGGGTCCACCAAAGAGGATTACGTCTGGGGCTTCCGGGTCGCGTTTCTCACCTTCGGCTCCAAGGGTCTCCGCCAGGAGCATTACGAAGCGCTCAACGTCAAGGTCTCCGGGAACATCCGAACCGTCGTTTCCAGCTCATCCAGGCTGGCGCAGAGCATCATGATCAAGGCCATGAAGTCCCCGACCTACCACGAGGAAAAACGGCAGAAGGCCGAAATCCTGAGGGGGCGTTACGCCGAAGTACGGAAGATCCTCAAGACCAGGACCTCCGGCAAGGCTCTCGAGGTCATTCCCTTCAACTCCGGATACTTCATGAGTTTCCGCTGCGAGGGGATCTCCGCGGAAAAGCTCAGGCAGAAACTCCTCGAGCGCGGGATTGGCACCATATCTCTTCAGGACAAATTCCTCAGGATCGCATTCGCGAGCATAGAGGCGTCGGGCATGAAGGAACTGTACGAGGAGATCTTCCGAGCCGCGGACGAACTCGCCGGGACCCGCTAGGGGACCGAAGGGGACGTCGCGGGAAACTCCAAGGTCACCGTCGTCCCCTTCCCCGGTTCGCTCTGCAAGGAGATGGACCCTCCGTGGAGGGTTATGATCGATTTGCAGATGTTGAGGCCGAGGCCGAACCCTTTTTCCTTCTTCGCTTCCCTGGACCGGTAAAAACGCTCGAAAACGTGGGGAATGTCCTCCGCGGATATCCCTATCCCCTGGTCCTCGATCCGGAAATGCACACGGTCCTGCGATGATTCCGTACGGATCCGGATGAGGGAATCCTCTCCGCTGTATTTGATCGAATTGTCAAGCAGGTTGAGCACGACCTGCCTGAGTTTGTGTCTGTCCCCCGAAATCCTCGCTCTTCCCGAGGCATTCAGCTCCACTCGTATCCTTTTCTGTTTCAGAACCGGCATCATATGCTCCGCGCATTCTTCGGCGAGAGCCGCGAGATCGACCCGATCGAGGTCCATGACCGCGGAGCCGTTCTCGTAATGCACGATGAGCAGCAGATTTTCGGTGACCCGGATGATCCTGTTCACCTCGTCGAGGTTGCTGGACAGGATCTCCTCGTATTCCTTGGCGGTCCGAACCCTTCGGAGCCCGGTTTCGAGCTCTCCCTTGAGGATGGAGAGCGGAGTCCTGAGCTGATGGCTTATGTCCTCCACGAGCCGGGTCTGGTACTCGAAGGCTTGATCGATGCGATCGAGCATGGTGTTGAGGGTTTCGGCGAGGTCCCGTATCTCGTCGCTGGCCGAAGGAAGAGGTACGCGGAGCTTCAGGTTCCGCTCGGAGATGCTCCTGGCCGCCGAGATGATGTCCTGCACGGGTTTGAAGGCCTGCTTCAGGAGATAGAGCTCGATGGAAAAGGCCAGGAAAAGAAGGATCGGGAGCGCGAGGAAGAAACCCCGGGCAAGGCTCGCGAGCGACGCGTTGACCGAGTCGCCGAGCGTTAACACCTCGACTATCGCCGCGTCGATGTTCCTGAAGGCGACGACTGCATAGGCGTGCCTCACTTCGTGACTCCGTCTCGAGGTGCGATCCATGGACACCGTGCTCGTGAAAAACCTGTCTTCCCCCGCGAGTTCGGCCAGAAAATACTCCGAGAGCCTCTCCGGGGAGAAGGTGGAGTTCGAGGACACGAGCGGTTTCCCGTTCATGTCGTAGATGATCACCGTCGTCTTGTAAGGTTTCGGCTGGTCCTTTCGCTCGTCGAACCAGGAAAGCGCGGTCTTGAAAAAAGCCGGATCGTCGAGACTGCGCGTGATCTCGGAGAGCGAAGGAGAGCCGTCCCTGCCGCGGTATTCCGAGGAGAGCACCGCGACGATCGAATCGACGGTCCCGAGGGCCTCGGTCTCGAGGAACGCATCGAGGTTCTGGTAGAGCTGACGCGAGATGAATTGGTAGATCGAGATTCCCGAGACGACCCAAAGGACCACGTTGAGGAGCAGGGAGAGCAGTACGATCTTCCTCTTTACGGTGAAAGCGATCCCTTTCATCCTTCCAGCGTATATCCTCTCCCCCGGACGGTCTTGATGAGCTTCTTGTCGAAACCGTAATCGATCTTCCCGCGGAGATAGTTGATGTACACGTCGATGACGTTGGTGAAGGTGTCGAATCGGATGTCCCAGACGTGTTCGGAAATCATGGTCCTGGTCACGATCCTGCCCTCGTTCCTCATGAGGTATTCGAGCAGGGCGTATTCCCGGTTGGAGAGCTGGATCTCCTTGTCGCCTCTCGTCACCCTCCGCGTGAGAAGGTCGAGGACGAGGTCCGCTATGCGGAGCGAGGACGTCTTGTTCGGTTCGTTCTTTCTGAGAAGCGCCCGTATCCTCGCGAGAAACTCCTCGAAAGCGAAGGGCTTCGTCATGTAGTCGTCCGCGCCCGAGTCGAGGCCCGCGACCTTGTCGAGAACGGTGTCCTTGGCCGTCAGCATGAGAATCGGAAGCGTGAAACCGCTCTTCCTGAGCTTTCCGCAGAAGGCGACGCCGTCCATTCCGGGCAACATGATGTCGAGGACGAGAAGATCGAAGACCGATCCGGAGATGAGCTCCCAAGCCTTCTCGGCGTCCGGGGCCATCTCCACGGCATACCCCTCTTCCTTCAGCCCCCTGCAGATGAACTGGGCGATCTTTTCTTCATCTTCCACGAGGAGCAAACGCATGAAGCAAGACTATCCGGTTTCTCCGAAAAAATCCAGGTCATCCGGTCAGATGACCTCCCGCGCCTCGTCTGCCCGTCCGCAGAGACGCCCCTGGCGGGTGTCGCGGGCTTCGAGTTCCCGGCGAAGCAGGCCGAGAAAGCGGCTTTTGTCCGGGTAATTTCGAGGGTGGGCGAGCCTGGCCGCCGGAGTGTCGCAGGTGAGCCTCATGACGAGGGTATCGGGAGGAAGGCGTTCGAGCGCCTTCACGACATAGTCGAGATGCCGCTTCCAGCACGGGAGCGCGAGCTCGCCGTCCTCGAATTCGCCGAGAAGCGCGGTGCCGCGGGGCACGTGCAGATTGTGGATCTTGATCCCTTCCGGCTCGTATCTGCGCAGAAATTCCATCGTGGCGAGGATTTCCCTCTCCCCTTCTCCCGGAAGCCCGAAGATGAGGTGGACGGCGGTTTTGATTCCCCGTTCCTTGAGGAGTCGCGCCGCTGCGTCGAATTCCTCGATTCCGTGCCCCCTCCTGATGCGCCGCAGCGTTCCGTCGCTCGCCGATTGCAGGCCGAGCTCGACCCAGACGTCCCGGTCCCCGTTCCTGTATTCGGCGAGGAGGTTCGCCCGCTCCTCGTCCAGGCAGTCCGGACGCGTCGAGACGATGAGTTCGCGGAAATTCCCGAGGGAAAGCGCGCGGTCCCAGACCTTCCTGAGAGTATCCGGCGCGGCGTAGGTGTTCGAATAGGCCTGAAAGTAGAGCAGAAAGATCCTCGCGCCGTAACGGGTTTTGAGAAAATCGATCCCCTGGCTCACCTGCGACTCGACGTCTTCGAGGGTTCCCAGGTAGGGGGATCTGGCGCCTGCCGGCTCGCAGAAGATGCAGCCGGGAGCGTCGCGGAAAGGGCCCCGATTCGGACAGGAAAAGCCCGCGTCGACGGCGACCCGGTAGGTCGTTTCGCCGTAACGTTCACGAAGATACTTCGAGTAGGAGGCGAATCTGTCCATAGCCGCATATTATCCGTTCGCGTCCGGGATTGACAACCCGGAGAGTCTCGCCTAAATTCGGAATCCATGAAACCCTCGCTGAAATCCGCTCTTTTGCTGATCGCAGCGTTTTCGAGCGGATGCAGGATTCCCTCCCACACCAAGATCACGCTCGTGACCAACCGCACGGAACTCGTAGAATACTCAGAGGCTTTCAACGCCGCCCAGGAACATTACCAGGCTGAAATCCACTATAGGGAAAGGCCTTCGGATTCGGTCTCGAAGGAGGAGATTCCGCCGGATCTCGTGGTTTCCGACTGCATCACCGGGAAGACCCTCCTCGGCAAATTCCACACCCTGAACAACCTCCTGGATAAAAAAAACGTGACGAAGGACTCGTTCTACCCGGCACTGCTCGCCATGGGGCAGAAGGACAAACAGCAGATGCTCATACCTCTGTCCTTCGACCTGCCTCTCCTCATGTACGACAACCGTCTGATCGGAGAGGAGAACGGTCTCTTCTCGTTGGATTTGGACAAGATCCGGGAAATCGGGGAAAAATACAACAAACAGGAGAACGGGAGAACGATCCAGATGGGATTCTCCCCGAGATGGGATCCGGCATTCCTCTATCACGCGATCTCGATACTCGGGGCGGACTTCACGGAGGGATCGAACGGCCCCCTTTCGTGGAACGAGCGCGGCCTGAGGCAGGCGATGGCCTACATCGACGACTGGTCGGAAAAAACGAACGGCGGCGAAAACACGGAGACTTTTTTCGCCGAAAAATACCTCTACGATCCCCCTTATCGTTGGGCGTCCCTTGGCAGGGTGAAATTCGCCTACAGCAAGGCCTCGGATTTCTTTCTGCTTCCGGAAAACAGAAGACTCTCTCTGGATTTCCGCTGGGTTTCCCTCAAGGGCAGGATCACGGCCCTGGAATGTGTCCTCTTCGCCGGCATTCCGCTCAAGGCCCGGAATCCGCGCGGGGCCGAGGCCTTCCTCCTCTGGCTCCTGGATCCAGGCACGCAAAAGAAGCTCCTCGAAGACGGAGCGAAGAAAACCGGCCGCAGTTTCGGGATCGCATCGGGCTTTTCGTCGATAAAAAAGGTGAACGAGAGGGAATTCCCCCGCCTCTACCCCCTCCTCGCCGGCCATACGCCGCCCGCGGACATCCTGGCCTTCCCCCCTCCGCTTCCGGGAAATTGGAAAGATCTCAAGGACGGACTTCTCATCCCGTGGATGACGAAGAAAACCGGCTCAGGCTCCATCGAGGACCTCGAAACCTTCTACAAGGCGTGGCTGCTCAAGCACACGGACTGAACCGGTTTCCATCGTAATTCCCCTTCGAGGTTTCAATTGACAACGGGGGTTTTGTAATTTACCATGGTATCCATAAAATAAATCCTCAGGAGGCTTTCATGGCTACAGTTGAATTGAAGAACATCTGTAAAGTCTATGATGGCGGCGTACGTGCGGTGAACAACGCGAACATCACCATCCAGGACAAGGAATTCGTCGTCCTCGTAGGGCCGTCGGGATGCGGAAAGACCACGACCCTCCGCATGATAGCGGGTCTGGAAGACATCAGCGAAGGCGAGCTGACGATAGACGGCAAAATCGTCAACGACGTCCCCCCCAAGGACCGCGACATCGCGATGGTATTCCAGAATTACGCGCTCTATCCCCATATGACCGTCTACGACAACATGGCGTTCGGTCTCAAGATCAGGAAATTCCCCAAGGCGGAGATCGAAAAACGCGTCCGTGAGGCGGCGAAGATCCTGGACATCGAAATGCTCCTGGAGCGCAAGCCCAAGGCCCTTTCCGGCGGGCAGCGGCAGCGCGTGGCGGTCGGACGCGCGATCGTGAGGCAGCCGAAAGTCTTCCTCTTCGACGAACCGCTCTCCAACCTCGACGCGAAACTCAGGGTCCAGATGAGGACGGAAATATCCGCGCTTCACAACCGGCTCCAGGCGACCATGATCTACGTCACCCACGACCAGGTCGAGGCCATGACCATGGGCGACAAGATCGTCGTCATGAAGGACGGCTTCATCCAGCAGATCGGCGATCCTCTCCATCTCTACAATTATCCGATCAACCGGTTCGTCGCAGGCTTCATCGGCTCCCCGCCCATGAACTTCCTCAACGTGAAAATCACGGACGAAGGAGGAAGGCTCATGGCCGACGAAGGCAACTTCAAGATCGCTGTCACCGGCAAGAACACGGACCTCCTCAAACCCTACGCGGGCAAGGAAGTGACCTTCGGCATCAGGCCGGAAGACCTCGTCTACACCGACAAGGACGAGGCCGGCAAGACCATAAAGACGACGATCGAAGTCGTGGAACCGCTCGGCGCCGAGATCCACCTGTACGTGAACACGAAGAGCCACAAAATCATCGCCCGGGTCCCTCCGCATCATTCGTTCAAGGTCAACGAGGCGGCGAGTTTCATCCCGAATATGGAAAAAGCCATCTTCTTCGACATCCAGACGGAGAAGGCGATCCTCGCTTGATTCGACGTACCACTCGAGGGAAACGATTTCCCTCCCTGTTTTTAGAGGCCGCCAGAAAATGGCGGCCTCTTTTTTCGCATCGGCGATATTCTCACTAAATAATTGAAAAGCCGTCATTTATGGCCTATACTCGAACCATATGGACGCAACAACGGTCTTCATGCGAGACGAGATCATCGCAAAACTCAATACCCTCGTGAAGCATACCGAGGAAATCTACCTCACGCTGGCGAAGCAGTTTCCGGAACTGCTCAAGGAGATGGAGAAGAGCATCCAGAACTCCAACCAGTTCGTCGAAGATTTCAAGGGCGCCGGGAGCCGGTCTACGGCGGAAGGCGGCGCAAGCATAGACGCGACGATCCAGAGAACGCAGGCGATCATCGAGGACGCATCCAAAACCTTCCGGGAAATTCACGAGGAAGACAGCCGCCTTTTCTCCACCATCGAGGAGGGCATCGGAAGGCTCACGGAGCTCGAGACCTACATTTCCCGGATCCATGAAGACTCGGAAGCCATGGAGATAATCTCGCTCAACGCCATGACGGTGGCGCTCAAGGCCGGAAGCGCGGGGCGGGCATTCTCGTACATCACCGAAGAACTGAAGAGGCTCTCCACGAAAACGATCGGTCTCACCGAAGATCTCACGCATCAGGGTAAATTCCTGCTCGACACCTTCGAACGCTTTCGCGGCAGGATGCAGGAAGTGAAGAATTTCCAGGAAAATCTCTTCGCGGACATCGAAGGAAGGCTCAGGACGAGCTTCGAGGACCTCAGCAAGGGCATCGGTCAGCTCATCTCCGTCATCTCCGAATTCGTGGAAAAGGCGAAAGCGACCAAGGCGCCCCTGCTCAGGATCATGGAGGAAATACAGCTTCAGGACATCATCCGACAGTCCATCGACCATGTGATCATTTCTCTTCAGGAATTGCGGGAAATATCGGAGTCCGGAACTCAGGAGGAGCTTCTCGACGAACTCTCGTTCTTCCATTCTCTTCCGGATCTCTGCACGAGCCTGCTCGACGACGTTCAGGAAAAACTGAAATCGAGCCTTTCCGTCTTCCACGAACAGGAAGAGACGGCGCGCAACATCATAGAAAACCTGGAAATCGAACGCCGGAATTTCCTCGAGAGCGTAACCAGGACGAAGGCCGGAAATTCGCTGTCCGACCTTTTCGCGAACGCCTCCGGCATCCTCAAGGAGCTGCTCGAGGACCTCGCCATTTCCATCAGGCACAAGGACGAAATAACCAGCGAGAGCAAGACCCTCACCAAACAGGTCCTCCAGATGGAAAAGACCTTCAAGACCTTCGAGACCATCGTGAGCAGATTCCATTCCGTGGACATCGCATCGAGGATCGAAGTGGCTAAGCAGGAGATATTGCGTAAGATGACGGGAACCGTGGAAGAGATGACGGCTCTCACCGGACGGATAGAGAAGGACGTCGGCGATTCGCTCAACGCAACGAAGGAATTCATCAAGACGACGAACGCATCCATCCGTGATTATACGGACGTTTTCCAGGCTGAAGCGGAAATGATCAGGAAATTCGAGACCTCGATACGGGATTCCTACGAAACCCTGTTCCAGGCGAGGGAAACCATCGGGAGTTCGCTCTCCGGTTTCTCCGTTTTTACGGGGCAGTTCGTGTACCTCTTCACGGAAGGCAGGAAACAATTGGACGGCCTTTCCATCCTCCTCGAAGACATCGACAGGCTCAAGGACAAGCTCAGGGAAATCAAGGAAAAGTCGGAAACGCAGATGAAGCCTCTCCTGGAAAATCTCGGAAAAACCGACTGGAACATCGAGAACAAAAAGCTCCAGAACATCATCAAGCGTTTCACGATCTTCACCCATAAAAAGACGGCGGGGAACATAGGAGGATTCGTCGTCGAGGACGGAGTTCCTCCAGGCGAAATCACGATGTTCTGAATCGAGTCCGACGTCTTGTATTAGGAATTAAAAATGTACACCCATTTCTACAGCCGATTCAATTCCCAAGTCATCACGATTCATCCCGGCGAATATCATGCGACCAAGGAACCGGTGATCATCGCCACCGTCCTGGGTAGCTGCGTCGCCGTTGCGCTCTACGACAAGCGGAACAAGTTCGGCGGACTCAACCATTTCATGCTGCCCGGAACCCTGAATCCCGACGGAGCATTCCTCACCTCGAGCGGAAAATACGGCCTCTTCGCCATGGAATTCCTCGTGAACGCGATGCTCAAGCTCGGATCGAGGAAGCAGGATCTCTCGGCGAAGGTATTCGGCGGCGGGTCCGTCCTCAAGAAAGCGGGAGGATTCGGCAGCCATATCCCGCAGAGCAACATCGACTTCGCCTTCACCTACCTGAATACCGAGGGAATCCCGGTCGAATCCTCGGACGTCGGGGGAACCCACGCGAGGAAGATCTTCTATTTCCCCCAAACCTCCAGGATACTGCTCAAGCGGATCACCGGAAAACTCATCGCGGCGGTCGAAGAGGAAGAGAGCGCCTATTTCCGCAGGATCAAGAAAGAAACGAAAAAAGGATTCGAACCGCCCGAAGAAACGCCGACGATCTTCTGAAGAGCGGACCTGCCTCCGGAACGGAAATCCGGAGACAGGTTCCGAGCCGCTCGTCCGCCCCTCATCCGATGGCGGTGGAACCCTTCTCGCCGGTCCTGATCCTGATGCACTCCTCCAAGGGCAGGATGAAGATCTTCCCGTCGCCGATGTCCCCGGAGCGGGCGGAAAGGATGATGGCTTCGACCGTCGGTTGGACGAAGGAATCGTTCACGGCTATCTCCAGACGCACCTTCTTGAGCAGGTTCACCTCTTCGTCCGCCCCGCGATAGGATTCGTGATAGCCTTTCTGCTGCCCGCAGCCGAGGGCGTTCGTGACGGACATCTTGTAGATTTCCCTCTTGTAGAGCTCCTGTTTCACGTCGTTCAGCTTATGGGGCTGAATATAAGCTATGATCAATTTCACGATGTTCCTCCTCGTCGCGCTATACGTTCGTAAAGATCTGGAATCCGCTGTAGGCTTCCATGCCGTGCTCGCCGATGTCGAGCCCCATGAGTTCCTCTTCCCTCTTCACCCTTACGCCCATGAGCAGCTTGATGACGTACCAGCCGATGAACGCGACCGCGAAGACGAAAGCCCCGACGGAAACGACACCCAGGAGCTGGACGCCGAGCTGTCCGAAACCGCCTCCCATGAAAAGGCCGTTCGACAGGGAATCGGAATCGGTTCCGATGGCGGCCGAAACCGCCTTGTCGGCGAAGAGGCCCACGGCCAGCGTCCCGAAGACGCCGTTCGCGAGATGAACGGAAAGCGCGCCGACCGGATCGTCGATCCGGAGCTTGTCGAAGAAGGTGACGGCGAGAACTACCAGAATCCCCGCGACGAGTCCGATCACGAGCGAGGCGGGAACGGAGACGAAGGCGCAGGGAGCCGTGATCGCCACGAGACCGGCGAGACATCCGTTCAGGATCATCGAAAGGTCGGGTTTGCCGAGAACGATCCAAGCGGTGAGGGTGGCCGAGAGAGTAGCGGCGGCGGCCGCCGTGTTCGTGGTGAGGGCGATGTGCGCGATGGCCCCGGGATTGGCAGCCATGGTCGAACCCGGATTGAATCCGAACCACCCGAACCAGAGAACGAAGACGCCCAGGGTGGCGATCGTCATGTTGTGCCCGTACATCGGTTTCACCGAGCCGTCGGACTTGTATTTCCCTATCCGAGGACCGAGAACGAGGATTCCGGCCAAGGCGGCCCACCCGCCGATCGAGTGAACGACCGTAGAACCGGCGAAGTCGAACATGCCCATCGAGCCGAGCCAGCCTCCTCCCCAGATCCAGTGTCCCGCAACGGGATAGATGAACATCGCCATCAGGAACGAGAACACGATGAATGAAAGGAATTTGATCCTCTCAGCCACCGCTCCCGATACGATGGTAGCGGCGGTGCCGCAGAACACGAGCTGGAAGAAGAACTTGGCGGCGAGAGGGACTCCGGTCCAGTTCAGCGCCGAATACGCGCCCTTGTAGGCTTCTCCGGTCGCTGGGCTGTTGTCCGCGCCGGTCATCGCGAAAAGCCCTTCCAGGCCCACGAAGGGAGTTCCGTTTCCGAACATCAGGCCGAAACCGATGGAATAGAACGCGAGCGAAGACACGGCGAAAACGATGAAGTTCTTCGCCAGGATGTTCACCGTGTTCTTGGCACGGCAAAGGCCCGATTCCACCATCGCGAAGCCGAGATTCATGAAAAATACGAGAAAGCCGGTGAACAGAACCCAGAGGGTGTCGAGTGCGATTTTCAACGCCTGTTCGTCCATGATAACCATCCTCCAATTGTGATAAACCGCAATGTTGTCCGCGGTATGCCCGTATAATGCAAGATCCATGCCAAAATATGCCATTTTTGTTCGAAAGGATTATTTCATCGACGGAAAAGAAATATTCGATTCCTTCAGCTACATATTTTTCTTTAATCAAATATTTAAATACGTTTTTGTCATATTTTTCTTATTTGGATACATTATTGTAGCAATAAAAAGATTCGAGGAGGACATCCATTCTACCATGACGAAGATATGAAAAAAAAAGCCCCGCCGGAAAAGGCGGGGCCGTGAATGTTTCACGCCGCGGCGGGCCGAAGGGGAGGCGGCTTAAACCGTATAGGTGCTCGCTGAGACGTTGCCGCCCGTGCCGGTCCAGTTCGTGTGGAAGAACTTGCCCCGAGGCTTGTCCGTGCGCTCGTAGGTGTGGGCGCCGAAGTAGTCGCGCTGGGCCTGGAGCAGGTTCGCCGGAAGCCTCTCGCTCCGGTAGCCGTCGTAGAACGAGAGGGCCGTCGAGAGCGCGGGAACCGGGACGCCGTTCATCGCCGCTGCCGCCACGACTCTTCTCCAGGAGGGTTCGCACTTCTTGACGACCTTGCGGAAGTAATCGTCGAGGAGGAGGTTCTTGAGCTTCTTGTTCCGGTCGAAGGCCTCCTTGATCTTGCCGAGGAAGGCGCTCCGGATGATGCAGCCGCCCCGCCAGACGAGGGCGATCCCGCCGTAGTTGAGGTTCCAGCCGTATTCCTTGGCGGCGTCCCGCATGAGCATGTAGCCCTGGGCATAGGAGACGATCTTGGACGCGAGCAGGGCCCGCCTTATGTCCTCGATGAAGGCTTTCTGATCGCCGTCGAACTTCGGCTTCGGCCCCTTGATGACCTTCGAGGCCTCGACGCGCTCTTCCTTCAGCGCCGAGAGGCAACGGGAATACACTGCTTCGCCGATGAGGGTGATCGGAATTCCCATGTCGACGGAGCTGATGACGGTCCATTTTCCGGTGCCTTTCTGGCCCGCGGTGTCCAGGATCTTGTCCACGAGGGGTTTCTTGTCCTTGTCCTTCACCGCGAGAATGTCCCGAGTGATCTCGATGAGATAGCTGTCGAGTTCGCCCTTGTTCCATTTCGCGAAAACCTCGTGCATGGCCGGGGCCTTCATCTTGAGGAGGGTTCCCATGAGATGGTAGGCCTCGCAGATGAGCTGCATGTCGCCGTACTCGATCCCGTTGTGCACCATCTTCACATAGTGGCCTGCGCCGTCTTCGCCGATCCAATCACAGCAGGGTTCGCCCGCGGGGGTCTTGGCGCAGATCGCCTGGAAGATCTTCTTCACGAGAGGCCATGCCTTCGGGTTGCCGCCGGGCATCATGGACGGGCCGTTCCTGGCCCCTTCCTCTCCGCCGGAAACTCCGGTGCCGACGTAGAGGAGGCCTTTCCCGTCGAGGTACTTCGTGCGCCTGATGGTGTCCGGGAAGTGCGAATTCCCGCCGTCGATGATGAGGTCGCCCTTCTCGAGGTGGGGGATCAGCAGTTCGATGAACTCGTCGACCGCCTCTCCGGCCTTCACCATGAGCATGATCTTTCTGGGCCGCTCCAGGAGGCCGATGAACTCCTCGAGGCTCTTGGCGCCCAGAATGGTCTGCCGCCCCTTCGCGGCGTCCGCCAGGAATTCGTCGACCTTGGATACGGTGCGGTTGAAAACCGCGACGGTGAATCCCTTGTCGTTCATGTTGAGGACCAGATTCTGGCCCATGACCGCGAGGCCGATTAATCCGATATCCGCTTTCTTCGCCATGTCGTAGTCTCCTCGTTCGTTTGGTTTCATGCCGGTAAGAGGCATGCAGGTATTATCCGTTCTCCCGGAATTTCTTCTTCCAGGCCCAAAGCCCGACCGCCGGATTGGAGATGTAGAAGATCCTCTCCCCTCCCGGCAGGGCGTTGTAGCCGTCTTTCAGAATTTTCGGATCGTACTTCCCGAGCATGGAGCCGAGGTCTCCGTACCTGAATCCGACTCCTTCGATCTCGGCCTTGGAGAGGTGCCCCGGACAATAGGTGATGGAGAAGCGTCCCTCGGAGGAACCGTGGATCAGATGCGCCGCCGCGGAAAGGTTTTCCTCGAGATCCCGGTTCTTCCTCACGCCCTCGAGCGTCGCGGGAGTCCCCATGTATCCGTATTTTCGGATGAGGCCGTCGATGGTCCTGTCCTCCCCGAATTCCTTGAGGCCGGGCGCGAGCACGACGAGCTCGCCGCCGTCCGCGATAGCCATCCTCGTCCGGTATACGCTCTTGTTGCCGAGCCAGGTACTCCTGAATTCGGAGGGATCGAGATAGACCACCACCTTGTCGAGCGGCTCGTCGAGCTGGGTGATGTTCACCTCGGCTGCGAGATCGGCCGCCTTGAGGTAGCATTCCTCGTCGTCGCCGACGAAGAGGCCCCGGAGCGCGAGGCTGCCGTCGTCCCTCCGGCTCAGCACGGTGAGGACGTACACGATCGGAAGTCCCCTCGCGAAGTTGCGCGAGGCGTAGTTCATGACGTCGCGGACGGGCGTACTCTTCCGCCCCATGATCCTTTCCATGCCGTAGACCGCGCCCAGGAAGTGGCTCTTGTTTATCCCCTCCTGGCCGCCCGTACCCACGAACACGTTCTTGTTGTGGTTCGCCATGCCGATGACCTCGTGCGGGACGACCTGCCCCGGAGATACGATGAGGTCGTGGCCTCCTTCAACGAGAAGGGAATTCACCTGGGCCGGCCAGTCGTAGGAGACCGCTCCGCCCGAGACCTTTTCGACGTATTCGGCCGGCACCGTACCCAGGGTGACGAGATCCTTCCTCCAGTTGTGCACGCGAAAGAGTCCCTTCGGCGTATCGCCGAACATGCGGGAGATTTCGGCTTCCGTGAGCGGGACGTGGGTACCCAGGGCGGGAAGGATGTCCGTTAGCCTGCCGCCGTAGTACCGCCAAAGGAAGTTGGTGATCTCCCCTGCCCGGGAATGGTGCCGGGTTATGTCCGGCGGGATCGCGAGAACCTTCTTCCGCGGTCCTATCCGATCGAAGGCCTCGGTGAGGGCCTTTTCCAAGTCCTGTCCGGAGATATCGTCGGAGGCGGAGCCCCGCGCGTGGTACAGCATCACTTAACCTGCCAGGCCGGCTTCTCGGGCAGATACTTCTGGAATTCGTCGAGGAGCGATTTCTGATAGGCGCCTTCGTAGGTCATCGAGAAGAATTTGTCCAGGGCCTCCTCGAGGAACCGCTTCCAGGACTCGTCCTCCTTTCCGGGGATGACCGGATAGAAGAGCGCGTTCACGGACTGGGCCGCCTTGAAGTCGCCGGGGGCGTCGCCGATCATGAGGATCTTGTTCGCGGGATACTTTCCCTCGGCAGCGAGCTTGAGATGGTCCGACTTGGTGCCGATTTCCTGGCCCGCGATGTATTTGACGAGCTTGTCTATCTCGAGTTCCGCCCACTCCCGGACCAAGGCCTCCGTCGGAGTCTGGGAGACGACGATCACGTCTGCCTTCCTTATCATCTTGTCCAGGCTTTCGCGGAAATAGGGGAACGGAGGAACGGAGCGAACGATCCTCTCCACCGCTTCGTTCACGTCCAGCGACCATTTGTAGACCTTTTTCAGCTCCTCGTCGCCGGTTTTCTCGATTTCCGCCTTGAGTGCGGGGTTCCCGAGCTTGGATTCCCGCTTGGTCCACTCCTCGAGCTTGGAGAGCTTCACGATCTTCACCCCGCGCTTCACGACCTCCGGCCGATCGCGGAGGAGATCCAGGGCCTTGAGCACCGCATGGAAGCGGTTGCACCCTCTGCTCTGGGAGTAGAGGTTCACGAAGTCCCACGCCTCCCGGCCGTACTTGGCGACGGCTTGGAGGTCGAAATTGTTGATGAAGGCGGGACAGAAGCATTCCTTGTGCTTCACTTCCATGGAATCGAAGACGCATCCGTCAGAATCGATTCCGATGAAAAACTCTTTTTCCACTTTGAGGTTTTTCAGGTCTTGGGGTGAACTCATGGCTTTGATTCCTTTCGAAATTTGATGGTTTTCCTAAGAATTTCTTGTACCATGAAACGACCCGTCCGTCAAGGAAAGAAGTCGCGCGGACCGGGCGAGCCTCTTCAACCTCGACGATAAACATAGTATATTTGAGAAAAGTGCCGCCGCTCGGGAGGTTAGTCGCCGCCATGTCCAGACCCATGCTTGAAACCGACCTTTACCCGCCCATCGAGTCATTCCTCAAGAAAAACGGCTACACCGTCCACGCGGAGGTCCTGCTGTCCGACATTTCCGCCGTGAAGGGAGGCGAGCTTCTCGTCGTGGAAATGAAAACGAGGTTCAACATCGAAGTTCTCCTCCAGGCCGTCAGGCGGCAGGAGGCAGCCGACTTCGTCTATATCGCGGTTCCGGTTCCCGCCTCGAGGAAATTCCCCTCACGATGGACGGACGTCAGGCGGATCTGCCGGAGACTCGGCATCGGCATCCTGCTGGTACGGTTCCCCGCATCCGGCCATCCGGTCGTGGAATCCGCTCTCGATGCCGACCCGGACGCCCCGTGCAGGAAAAGCCGGAAACTCAAGGCCTCGATGCTGAAGGAAATCAGCGAGCGCGGGCACAATTTCAACGCCGGCGGATCGACGAGAAAGGCCCTCATGACGGCGTATCGGATGCAGGCGCTCAAGGTAGCCGTTATTCTCTCCAAGGCCGAGGACCTCTCGCCGCGGGAAATCCGCGAACGAGGCGCCGGGGAAAAAACCGGCGCCATCCTCCTGAAGAATTACTACAACTGGTTTTCGCGCACGGGTAAGGGCCGCTACGCCATTTCCGACGAGGGACGCAAGGCCATTGACATCTACCGCGAGATCGCCAGAGACTTCGATTGACACCCCCTTCGCTTTCGATATATTCTCGAAAAAGAAAGAGATCGTAAGCACCGATTCCATGTTTGAGAGGGTTGATCCGTTTGATGCTCCTCAGCCGACAAGAGGAAATTCTGAAGATTCTGTCGAACCGCGGCAAGCTCAGCGTCCAGGAATTCACCGCCCGGCTCGGCGTTTCGGAGGTAACCGTAAGAAAGGATCTCTCCATCCTCGAGGAAATGGGATTCCTCGTACGAACGCGGGGCGGCGCAACCCTCGCGGCGGACAAGAATCTCATAAGACCCTACACGGTCCGAAGGAAGGAGCATCTCGACGCGAAGAAGGCCATTGCCCGAAAAGCCAGGGAGTTCATCCGCGAGGGAGACACGATCTACCTCGACTCGGGAAGCACGGCCGTCTCCCTGGCCTCCCTTCTCAGGGACATGAGCCTCAGAGTGGTCACCAATTCCGTGGACATCGTACTCGCCCTCGCGGATTCTCCGGGAGTAGCGGCCTATTGCATCGGAGGGAGCTACCGCAAGGACGCGGGATCCTTCATCGGCCCCATCGCCCTCGAATCGCTGAAGAATTTCCAGATCGATACCTGTTTCATGGGCGCGACGGGTTTTTCCTCGGAGGGCCTTTTCAGCTCGCAGAACATCCTCGAATCCGAGGTGAAGAAACAGGCCATGCGGGTCTCGCGGCGGAGGATCATGCTGGTAGACGGCTCGAAGTACGGAATCGCCGCCTTCTCCGTCTTCGCGAGACCGGAGGACGTCAACGTTCTCATTACGGATGCGGCATTCAAAGACGCCGAAACATTCAGGGCCCTCGGAATCGAGGTCCTCTTCGGCGATTGATTTTCAACCACAACATCGGGAGGTATCATGAGTTACGTAGAGAACATGTTCAATCTTGAGGGCAAGAACGTCGTGATCACCGGCGGCGCCGGCGTGATCGCCGGCACCATGGCGGAATGTCTCGTGAAGGCAGGCGCGAAGGTCTGCCTCTGGGGCCGCGGGACCCATCACCCCGTGAGCGAGGCCGTGAAGAAGATCGCCGACGCGACGGGCAAGCCCGACAGGGTCTTCGGGGTCACCGTGGACACGGGCGTGGAAGCCGACGTGAAGAAGGCCGTCGCCGAGACCGAGAAGGTCATGGGAGCGCCGAACGCCCTCATCAATGCGGCGGGCGGAAACAAGGGCAAGGCCCCCTTCGTCGACATCGACATCGACCTTTTCAACGAGATCTACCAGATGAACCTCCTCGCGGGCCTCGTCATCCCGACGAAGGTGATCTGCACTTACTGGATCGAGAAGAAGATCAAGGGGGCCGTCGTCAACCTCACGTCCATGGCCTCCTACATCCCCCTTTCCGGCACCTGGGCCTACGGCGCGGCGAAGTCGGCGACGCTCAACCTCACCATGGCGACGGCCAAGGAATTCGCCCCCTACGGGATCAGGGTGAACGCGGTCGCGCCAGGGTTCTTCGTCGGGCACCAGAACAAGGCCCTCCTCATCAAGGACGAGGCAAAGGGCGAACTCACCGAACGCGGCAAGGCGGTCATCGCGCATACCCCCTTCGGCAGATTCGGCAAGCACGACGAACTCGCGGGAGCGACGATCTTCCTCCTGAGCGACGCGGCTTCCGGCTTCGTGACCGGCGTGTCGCTCCCCGTGGACGGCGGCTACCTCGTCCACAACATCTGATTCGAAGGAGACGACCATGCCCGAATTCATGAACGAGGATTTCCTGCTGAAAAGCGAGACCGCGAAGGAACTCTTCCATTCCTATGCTGAAGAAGCGCCCATTTTCGACTATCACTGCCACCTTCCGCCCAGGCAGGTCGCGGAGAACAAGAACTTCCTCAACCTCACGGACATATGGCTCCGCGGCGACCATTACAAGTGGCGGCTCATGCGGGCCAACGGCATCGACGAGAAATTCATAACGGGAAGCGGCACGGACGAGGAGAAATTCTACGCCTGGGCCGACACCGTCCCCCGGACGATCGGGAATCCCATCTACCACTGGACCCATCTCGAGCTTCAGCGCTACTTCGGCTTCTACGACGTCTTCAAGCCGTCGTCCGCCAAGGAGGTCTGGGAAGGCGCCAACGACCTGCTCGAGGGCGAGGATTTCACCCCGCGTGCGATCATGGAAAGCTACCGGGTCAAGGTGGTCTGCACCACCGACGACCCCGCGGACGATCTCGCATTCCACAAGCAGGTCGCCGCGGACAAGTCCGCGAAAACCAGGATGCTGCCCGCCTTCCGGCCGGACAAGGCCATGAACTCGGACAATCCAGAGGCCTACAACGCCTACCTCGAGACTCTCGGCAAGGCCGCGGGCGTCTCGATCAGGACCTACAAGGATCTCGTCGAAGCCCTCGAAAAGAGGCACGCCTACTTCCACGCGAACGGCTGCCGCCTCACCGACCACGCGGTTCTCGTCCCCGTGGCGGAAGAGTTCACCGAAAAGGAACTCGAGGCGATCTTCGCGAAGGTGAGGGGCGGCAAGGCCCCGACGAAGCAGGAGGCCGACACCCTCCGCACCGCCGTCCTCCTCGAGGTCGGCAGGATGAACGCGAGGCGGGACTGGACCATGCAGCTCCACATCGGGGCCCTCAGGAGCGTCAACTCGAGGATGTTCAAGACCCTCGGGCCGGACACCGGCTTCGACTGCGCCTCGGACTTCTCCGTCGCACAGCCCCTGGTGAAATTTCTCGACGTCCTCGAGGCGGAGAAGCTCCTTCCCCGGACCATCGTGTACAGTCTCAACCAGAACGACAACGAGGCCCTCGCCACGGCGATCGGCTGCTTCCAGGGCGGCGAGCCCGGGAAGATGCAGCTCGGCTCCGCCTGGTGGTTCAACGATCAGAAGGACGGCATGGAGGCCCAGATGAAGATCCTCGCGAACACGGGGCTCCTCTCCAGATTCGTGGGCATGCTCACGGACTCCCGGAGCTTCATGTCCTATCCCCGGCACGAGTACTTCAGGCGCATCCTCTGCAACATCATCGGCGAGTGGGTCGAGAACGGCGAAGCTCCCAAGGACATGAAACTCCTGGGCGGCATGGTCGAGGACATCTGCTTCAACAACGCGGCGAAGTATTTCAAGATCCCCGTCGATTGAACAAGGAGAAGAGAATGGCGAAAACTATCGAAAAGTATTCCTTCGGGGTGGGCGACCGCTTCGCCCGCCAGGGCAAGGCCCAGCTCGAAGCCCTCGTCAAGGCGAAGGGCCAGGGAACGAACATCGTCCCGGTCTGGAACAAGTCCTTCCGCGAGCACAACATCATCCATACACAGCCCGGCACGGTCCGCACGGAGGCCGACGCCGCGGTCAAGGCCCTCGGCTGGAAGGATTCCTACTACGTGGACGCGGACCACATAAGCATGAAGACCGTGGACATCTTCCTCGACGCGAGCGACTTCTACACCCTCGACGTCGCTGACTTCTCGGGCAAGCCCGCGGACGACGCGAGCATCAAGGCATTCGTGCAGTTGAATAAGAAATTCGTGGGCAAGCTCACCATCCCCGGGATCGACAGGCCTCTCGAGATCACCGAGACCCTCATCGAGTCCGCTGCCCGCAAGTATCTCCTTGCCGTCCAGGAAGCGGGCAAGATCTACCGCCACGTCGAGTCCAAGAAGGGCAAGGGCAATTTCATCACCGAGGTGTCCATCGACGAGACCGACCTTCCCCAGATCCCGGTGGAGATGCTCTTCATCCTTTCGGCCATCGCCAAGGAAGGCATCCCCGCACAGACCATTGCGCCGAAGTTCACCGGAAGGTTCAACAAGGGCGTCGACTACGTCGGCGACGTGAAGCAGTTCGAGAAGGAATTCAACGACGACCTCTGCGTCATAGCCTTCGCGGTCAAGGAATTCGGCCTGCCGGCCAACCTCAAGCTCAGCGTCCACTCCGGGAGCGACAAGTTCTCGATCTACGAGCCCATCAAGCGGGCAATCAAGAAGCACGGCGCGGGCCTCCATCTCAAGACCGCGGGAACGACCTGGCTCGAGGAACTCATCGGCCTCGCCTGCGCGGAGGGCGAAGGGCTCAAGATCTCCAAGGAAGTCTATAGGAAGGCCTTCGGTCGCTACGACGAACTCTGCGGGCCCTACGCGAGCGTCATCGACATCGACAGGAACAAGCTCCCTTCCCCCGATGAGGTGGACAAATGGGACGGGAAGAAGTACGCCGAGACCCTGCGCCACGTCCAGTCGAACCCGGCCTACAACCTCCATTTCCGCCAGCTCCTTCACGTGGGCTACAAGGTGGCCTCCGAAATGGGCGACCGGTATCTCCGGGCCGTGGAAGACAACGAGAAGGTCATCGCCCAGAACGTGTTCGAGAACCTCTGGGACCGGCACATCAAGCGGGTCTTCATCTGATCGGATTCGGACCATGAGGCGGGGAGCCGCCTTTATGCAGAGGCCGTCCGGAAAACCGGGCGGCCTTTTTTTTCGAGACAGCATTCGGCCCGGGTACTTGAAAATCGAAGGTTCCGGGCTATACTCGAAAAGACAGCCATGGCGTATGCAGGCGACGAGCCGCGGGGCCAGAGCCCCGCGCGCGATTCGAAAGTCGATGGATTCACCATCATTCTCGTCGGGCTGGCGCTCCTCGCCTCGTGCGCGGGAACGCCGGACGTCCGCGAGACACGGGAAGGTCCGCCCCGCGCCGAGGCCGGCGAACCTTCCCCGCAGGCGGCCGAAACCCGAGGCCGCGACGGGAAGGCAACGCCTGCGGCCGCGAAACCGTCAGCCGCGCCGGCTGCGAAAGCTTCCCCCGCCCCGGCGAGAATCTGCTTCGCGGGCGACGTCCTCCTCGACCGGGGAATACGCACGAGGATCGGCCGCGGAGTCGACCTCCTCAAGGACACGGAATCCGCGCTCAGGGAAAGCGACGTTTTCTTCTTCAACCTCGAAACCGCGGTCGGGAACGCCGGGACCAAGGTGGCCAAGGAATTCAACTTCCTCGGCGACCCGGAGTTCCTCTCCCTCCTCGTAAAAGCGAAAAGGACCGTTGCGGGCCTCGCGAACAACCACGTCATGGACTACGGGTACGAGGGACTCGAACGGACCATAGCCGCCCTGGACGAGCGGGGCATCCTCCATGCGGGAGCCGGAAAGAACGCGGCCGAGGCCTCGAGACCCGCGGTTCTCACGGTTTGCGGCAGGAAGTTCGCGTTCCTGAGTTTCGGCGTCACCCACCCCGAGGCCTACTACGCGGGCGAGAAAACGCCCGGGATCGCCGGTCTGGAAAAGGAGCGGATCCTGCTCCGGCTCGCGGAAGCGAAGAAGGAGGGGGCCTTCACCGTCGTTTCCCTGCACTGGGGCATGGAGTACGAGGACCGCCAAGACGCGTGGCAACAAGACCTCGCGCGCCTCCTCGTTGACTCAGGAGCGGACTGCGTCTTCGGCCACCATCCCCACGTCCTGCAGGGGATAGAGGTCTACAAGGACAGGCCGATCTTCTACAGCGTGGGAAATTTCATCTTCGACCAGTGGGAGGACGTGAAGACCCGATACCGGCTCATCGTCGGGCTCGAGGTCTCGGAAAAAGGAAACAGAATGGCTTTCGCTCCCCTCCTCTCGAGCAACACAGACTTCATCCCCGAATCGCCCGGGGCAAAAGACTTCGACGGCATGATCGCGCTTCTCCGCTCCGTCTCGCCCGACCCTGCCGCAATCGATCCCGCGAAGGCGTACGAGAAGCACGGCCTCAGGTGGGTCCCGCTTTCGTGCTATGGGGAAGGGAAAAAACCGTGATGACTTAGAAAATGAAAAGCCCCGAAACCGGGAAACCTCCCGGCCTCGAGGCCTCGTTATCGCAGGTCATTCGTTCCGCTCGGGCGCCGGTTAAAACGTCCCCTACTCCAGCTGCAGCGCGCTCTTCATCAGCGTGAACACCTCGGTGTTGTGCATGAGGCCTTTCACCTTGTCAGCGCCCGGTCCTGCGGCGAAGAGGAAGAGCGGAGACGCGGTATGGGTCTGGCTTCCCCAACCCACCCGATAATAGGGCCTGAGCACGAAGGCGAGCGAATGGAGAAAGGCGTAGGTGTAATTGTACGGATCGCCTTTTCTGAGCCGATCCTCGGCGACGAATTCGGACTCCTGGTCCGTGAGGTCGATCCCGAGGGCCTTCTTCACGCTCGCCTTGATCGTTTCCGGTTTCGGGGACTTTCCCCATTCCTCCGCCAGGAGTTCGAAGGACTTCGTCGCCTTCCGGACAGCCTTCGCGTCGAAGCCGATGTATTCCTTGCTCTCCTTGCTGTGACCGATGAGGTTCATGCCTCCGGTCTCGTGGTCGGCGGTCACGATAACGAGGGTACCGGGAGTCTTCTTCGCGAAATCCCAGGCCGTCCCTACCGCTTCGTCGAAGGCGAGGACGTCCTGTATCATCGCGGCCGCGTCGTTCCTGTGGGAGGCGTGATCGATCCTCCCGCCTTCGATCATGGCGAAGAAGCCCCTCGGGTTGCCTGCGAGGGTCTTCAAGGCCACTGCCGTCATATCCGCGAGGCTCGGTTCCTTCGTCGCCTTCCGGTCGATCTCGTAGGCGAGGTTGTTCGTGCTGAAGAGGCCGAGGATCTTCGGCCCCTTCGCGGCGGTGAGACCGGCCTTGTCCTCCGCGATCGCGTAGCCTGCCTTCTTCGCCTCGTCCATGAGGTTCCTGCCGTCCTTTCGTCTGCCGCCCGGGACGCTCTCGGGCAGGAAGTACATCTTGCGGCCGCCCAGGAGTACGTCAACGCCGAGCTTGATTTCCTGTTCGGCGACCGAAGTCTCGTCGGACCGATGCGCCACGTGGGAAGCGAAGGCCGCTGGCGTCGCGTCCGTTATACCCGAGGTCGTCACGAGTCCGGTCGCCATGCCTTTTTTCGTCTTCGCGATCTCGAGGATGGTCTCGACCGGGGTCTTTCCGTCCGCGGCCATGCTGATGGCGCGGGCCGTCATTCGCCTGCCGGTCGCAATCTGGCCCGCAGCCGCGGCGGATTCGGTCACGATGGCGTCTGCAGTGTCGTTCACGAGGTAGGCCGTCCTGCCGGCGTTCATGATCTCGATCATCCCGAGTTCCTTCCCCAGAACGGTCCTGCTGTAGAGGTTGGCTGCCCAGAAATGCGCAGGGCCTAAGCCGTCGCCTATGAGCAGGATGACGTTCTTCGCCTGGGCCGAGGTCTGGCCGAGGGAAGAAAACAGGAAGAGAACCGAAAGCACGATCACTGAAAAAGTGGGGATTTTCCTCTTCATGATAACCCTCCTTGATAGCATGTCACGGTAATTATAAGACGACCGGCGGGAAATTCTCCACGATCTACGCTCGCGTCCGGGCAGGAGCAAACGCGGAGGCATCACCGAAATCGTCTAGTCCGGGGATTCAGTCCGCGCCTTCGAATTCTCCGGCGCTTCGGTTCTTCCGGACCCTGTCCCAGGGGAAACAGCGGCCGTTCATGCAGATGTAGACGCCCGGCGCCACGAGCTGGACCGCCATGAATGCGGTACCGAGGTTGAAAAGTGCATCGGAACCGGTGACCGAATAGGGGACCATGGCTCCGGTGAGGACGATCCGCTTGGCCAGGCCGGCCGAGCCGAGGACGCGGGCCGTTTCCGCCATGGTGTCGGTGCCGTGGGTCACGACTATCATGTCCTCAGGGGCCTCCCTGCACGACTCCAGGACCTTTAGCCGGTTCTTGGCCTGCATTTCCAAGCTGTCGATGAGCTGGTTGAGCTCGAGCTCGACAGGGATCGTGATTCGTGATTGCCGGATGATCTCCGGTAGATGGGTGTCGTTGAAGGTGAGAACTCCCCGAATGGCGTCGTACTGCTTGTCGAAGGTGCCGCCCGTGATGATGACGCGGATGCCCATGAATGCCGTCCTTATGACTTCATCATTCCGGCGACGCCGTCCACGAGTTTCTCCACGTAGGCGTCGATGTCGTCCGTTTCCTGCTTCTCGATCCTGAAACCGATCGCTCCTGGATGACCGCCGCCGTTCGCGATGCTGAATTTCTCGAGGACGGTCCTGAGGTCTAGATCCGTGTAGTAGTGGTTTCTCCTGAGCCTGAACTGGATGAAGTTCGAGATTTCGGGGGCGTCGTAATACACCGAAAGGCCGAGCCTGCCGCCTTCCTCGGAAAGCTTGTCGGCGACCGCCTTCGTGACGGTCACCACGATTTCGTTGCCGTACTTCCTGAAGATCTCGAGCGATTCCTTCTCGGAAAGCACGCTGTAGCCTATCCGGAAGCGCGTTTTCCTGTTTCCGATGACCCTCGTGAAGCATTCGTTCTCCTCGGCGGAAAGGCTCTCGATCGCCTTGAAGACGTCCTCCATGGAGGCGTAGTTGCTGCTTCCCTTCACGGTGAGTTCTTTGAGCATCGAGCCGAACATGTTGCTGAAGGTCTTGTAGAACCACCTCTCCCTGTTCGTCTTGAGGAATTTGCCCATCTTGGAATCCCCGATGATGCCGGTCAGGATCGCGAGGGCGAGATTGCGGGAAAAGAGGGAATCGATGCCGAACTGAGCGAGGATGTCCTTCCGTTTGACCATTTTGAGTCCCAGGAAACCTATGAGTTCGCACGTGCTCGAGGCGTTGCTCACGAGACAGTACCCTTCGTCCCCGGAATAGGCCGCGTCGGAAGCGAGATGGTGATCGATCTCGATCTTTCTGACTTCGGGATCGTCCAGGAGGGCCTGAATCGCATCATTGGTGTCGATCATCTCGGGCTTCGGCGTGTCGAGGATGACGACGCAGGCGACTCGATTGAGGTCCGCTTCGCAGCCTTGGATGATGTTGATGGAGTTGTATTTGCAGATGTTGAGGAGGTAATGAAGCTGTTCCTGGATTTTCCCGCAGGTGGAAACCGTGACGTTCTTCGAGAACTTGCTGAGCATGAGCGCTAAGGACACGAGGGAGGCTATGCAGTCTTCATCGGGATTCTTGTGTCCCACGAGAAGAAACGAATCCCGCGCGACGATCTCGCCGATGATGTTGTCGACGATCCGGTTCTTCGCGGCGATCGTCTCGATCTCCTTTTTGACTTTCATTTCCATGTTGGCTTCCGCCTGTCATGCGGGACCTATCCCGCCGCTGCCACTGCCCTATCACGTCCCTGTTCTTTAGCGACATACAACGCCCCATCCGCTTTTTCCTTGAGTTCGTTCAGGGTAGCTGCATGTTCGTTCAGGGTCGCGATACCAATGCTCGACGTCACCTTAAGCTCCGGATGCTCGGGGAATTTCAGGCCTCGGAGGCCTTCGCAGACGGCATCGCACAGCTTTTTCGCGTCCTTCGAATCCGTATCCGGAAGGAGGAAGGTGAATTCGTCCCCGCCGTATCGGGCGAGGATATCCGTCTCGCGGAACCCCCCTTTGAATACCTTCGACGCCGCGAGGATGACCTGATCTCCGAAATCCTGCCCGTAGTTCTTGTTCAACGTTCCGAAATGGTCGAGATCTACCATTATAAGGGAAAGGTGCTTGTTGTCCGCCTTCGCCCTGGAAACCTGGGTATTGAGGGCTTCGTCGAGGAACCGGCGATTGAACAAGCCGGTGAACTCGTCCGTAATGGCGCGTTTCCGGGCCCCCTCCCCCCACCTCACCATTTCCGAGAGAAGCGAGCCTGTGTTCATGAGCCTGCGGCTCACGATGTTCATCATGCGGTAGAGGATCTTCATCGCCGGTTTCGGGTGATCGTGGATGAGTCCGTAGAAATCGTCGGCGTGCAGGCTCATGAGGTTGCAATCGTCCCCCGCCTTGCAGGTCGCGGACCTGGGCGCGCGTTCGATGATGGCCATTTCGCCGAAGAAATTACCTTCACGGACCTCGGCGATGCGGAGATCGTTGCCGTCGGGCAGTTTGACCGAGATGACCACCGATCCCTTCAGGATGATGAAGAGTTCGTTCCCTTCCTCTCCCTCCCCGAAGATGACGTCCCCCGAAGCCGCGTCGCGGCTCTTCATTCTCGCGACGAGAATATCGAGCTCCTCCTTTCCGAGGTCCGAGAAAATCTCGACGGTATTCAGAATGTCCCTGATTTCCTTCACTTCGGCACCCTACTTGTCCTCGGGGAAAAGGATCTTGTTCCCCCCGCGTTCCCTCCCGACGAGGGGCAGCTCGTGCGCTTTTGCGATGAGATCCGCAGCCTTCTGGGCATGGTCGGGAAACACCGCGATTCCGATGCTCATGCTCAGCTTGAAGGGATTCCCCGCGGTCTGCTGTGAAAAATCCAGCCCGGTCATCATCTCGTGGATGCCTTTCGCGGCCTCCATCGCGGCGATGCGGTCCGCTCCGGGAATGAGGGCGGAGAGTTCGTTCCCCATGAATCGCACGGCGACGGCCGTCTCGGGGAGGTGTTTTTTCAGTTTCCCCGCCATGACCACGAGAGCCTGATCGCCGGCCTCGTGTCCATAGGTGTCGTTTATATGCTTGAAATTGTCGGGCTTCACCATGAGGAGTCCGACCGGCTTCTTCGGATCCTTGAGGTAATCGGGCAGGCGTTCCTCCAGGAAGGTACGGTTGTACAATCCGGTGAGTTTGTCGCCGTAGACCTGGTTCCTGAGTTCCTGAACCCAGGGCGAGTTGTCCTTGAGAAGGGCGTTCGCGTTCCGTATCTTGCCCGCCGTGACCTTCAGAAACGAATGGAGCAGTCTCGCTCCGACCTCCGGATGGCTGGCGAGGAGGTCTTCGAAACGCTTTCCCTTCCCCGGAAATTGGAGGAGCTCGGAATCCTCGGCCGCCTTCGCCTCGGCGTTCCTCGCAGTTCCGGTCATGAGGTCGAGATCTCCGAAGGAATCTCCCGCCACCATGCGGGCGATTTCCTGGGATACTCCCTGTTCATCCGGACGGCTGATGGCGATCTCTCCCGTCCTCACGATATAGAGCGCGATGCTCGGATCGCCCGCCCTGAAAACGGTCTTCCCCTTCCGGTACCGGTAGACCGAGCAGAATCCGGCGATTATCCTCATCGTAGCTTCGTCGAGAGGCGCGAAAAGCTCCGTTACGCTCAAAAGGCGTTTTCTTTCGGTGATATCGACCATTCCATTATTCCAATTGCAATTAGTATAACCTTCCGCAAGTACAATACGCAAGGACAATATGGCGAAGGACGGAAATGAATCCTCGGAGACCTTGGGTCAGCGTTTTGCAGCCTCGGGCGGATATCGTCCGAGGTCGTTCAGGACGCCTCCTTCCACGGCGGTGATGACCGGGGTAAGTCCTTCGGGCTGATGTGTCTTCGGCGAGATCGTGATAACACCGGTCGCCCCTTGCAGCCCCCTCACCTGTTCCAGAAAATCCCTCACCGCGAGCGGATTCGAGGATTTCGCCCCTGCCAGGGCTTCCGCTATGACGAGCACGGCATCATGGCCGAGAAAGGCCTTGTTGACGGGATTTTCCCCGAATTTCTCCTTGTACGCCGCGAGGACCTCCGCCGCGGCTTGTTCGGAAGCGGTATAATTCTCGGCGAAGTAGAGCCGGTCGGCCTTGACTCCCGGAAAAGCCTCGTTCAAAGGTTTCGCCGGAGCGAGGCCCCCGAAAATCGGACATCCGAGCCCGAGCTCGGCCGCCTGCCCCAGCACAAGGGCGAGATCCTCCGGCTCGGCCGGATCGAAGATGCAATCCGCCCCCGCCTCCTTGATCCTGAGCAGGTTCGCCTTGAAGTCCTTTTCACCGCCTTTGAAGGCGAGGTCGGCCACGACCTTTCCTCCGCTCTTTTCCCAGGACGCCGCGAAGGCTTTCGCCTGAAGCGACGCGTAGGAACTCGTCTTATCGTACAGCACTGCGGCCCGCTTGAACCCCCGGATCGAGAGCCCGTAGTCGGCGAGGATCTCGGCCACCCTCACGCCTGAAGGCTGGATGAGGAACATGTAGGGCTGTACGGCGCCGTCCTTCCGCTCAAGGACGCGCGGATCGGGATTGAGACTCACTACGGGAACCCGTTTCGCGTAGGAAAGGTTGGCGAGGGCGAGGCTGCCGGCGCCTGCATGGGGACCGATCACGGCCGCGGCCCTGTCGCGATCCGCGAGCCGTATGTAATAATTGAGGCATTCCAGAGGATCGCTCTTCACCTCGTAAGCCCTGAGCTCGAGCCTCACCCCGCCCGCCTGCGCCGCGGCGTTGAACCTTTCGACCGCGAGTTCCGCCCCCTTCTTCACGGCCGGGCCCCATGGGGAGGACGGATCGGTCAGATCGACGATGCACCCGATCACGACGGGATCGGAACCGGGTTTATCATCGGAGAAAAGCATCCCTGAGGAGATCGAAAAAAAAAGGAAGGAAAAGGCGACGAGTGATCCGTTGCGGACGATCTTCATTGAAAAACTCCTCGTAACATCCTTACGATTCTATCCCAAAATCCGCAGCTTTTCCGCATGAGTCAGAGCTTCGTCGGTATTTCGGCACATCCCCGAGGCCTTGAGCGCAACCTGAAAAAGCCCTGCGAGAGCCTCCTCCTCGCAGAGCGACAGCTCCACGGGAAGCCCGAAAGCCTCCGATATCAAGTCACGGAGCAGAGGACTTCTTCTGCCTACGCCGCCCGAGACGACTATCCTTTCCAGACGGTCCTCGCCGGCTGAAATCCTGGGGAACAGCGAACGATAGTTCTCCGCCATGTTGCGGAATGCGCCGAGAAAAAGGTGCTCGACGTAGAAATTGCTTTCATTGATGTTCGAGATGGCCCCCCCGTAGGGCAGAACCGATCCTTTGAAGAAGGATATGTCGAGCTTGAGATCCGTCCGCCTCATGCCGTTCAAGGACTCGAGGATGTTCTTCCAGACCTCCCCCTCGTCGACGTTCCGGAGTCCGTATACTTTCTTCCCTGCATCCAGAAAGAACCTGACGAGGACGTCGAGGGCGCGGCCGGCCGGAATATGAGTGATCGATTTCAGGTAGCGGTTCGCGAAGAACGGCCTGGTTTCATGATCGCCGTATCGGGGAACGTCGCCGAGGATGGAGAGCTGGGATCCCGTGCCGATGTTGATCGAGATGTCGGTGCCGGGGCGGATCATCGCCCCCAGGAGCGCGCATTGATGATCTCCCATCGCGACGTAAAGAGGAATATCCCTGCCCCGAAGCCGGAAAATCCCGCAGCAAGTCCCCTCCTCCACGATCCCCGGGAATTCGATGTTCTCGAATCCGAGGGAACGGACGATTCCCTCGTTCCAGGATCCCTTGTCGAGATCCATGATGCCGGTCGCGGCACCGTTGGTGGGGTGACAGAGCGAAGGGGAGCCGGTGAGCTTCGAGATGACGTAATCGCCGAGGGTGTGACAACGAATGCGGCCTTCAGGTGCATTATGCATCATCCAATGGAACAGATTGCCTATGGGAAGACCGGGTTTCATCCTCATGCCGGATTTCACGACGTCGCCCGGGTCCGTCCGGCGGACGGCGAGATCGAGATACGTTTCTTCGCCGCCCGGGACGGGTTCGGTCGCCCTCTCGTCCAGCCACGTCACGTAATCGGTGAGGAGGTTTCCGGCGAGATCGGTAAGCACGAAGCCGTGCATCTGCGTGGAGAAAACGACTCCCCGTACGTCGACGGATTCATCGATACGCTCCGCGATGAGGTCTGCGACGCAATCCACGATCCGGTCTACGTCCAGCTCCCGGACCAGAGGATTCGCGTTCGGGAGAAAATCCGCGGGTTTCGTCTTCCTTATGGCGCGGATCGCATTCCCTTCGAGATCGAGAACCGCCGACTTCACGAAACTCGTGCCCAGATCTAGTCCGATGAATTCCATCCGAGGCCGTCTCCTTAAACGTTCCGAAGTTCGTCGGTTTCTTTCTTCATGTTCTTGAAGAACAGGTTGAGGTCGGAGCCGTGGATGACCAGATTCAATCCGGCTTCCCCGATCCACCGCTTTTCATCCTCGATTCCGTGCAGGTAATGGATGCCGGCGCCGATCCCGTGCTCCCGTGCCTTGCGGAGAATGAGGCGGACGGCTTCGTCGAATACGGGAGAGCCGTAGCTTTCCGGTACGCCCAGGCTGCAGGAAAGATCGTGAGGTCCTATGACGACACCGTCGACATCGGGAATTGCGAGCAGATCGTCGAGATTGTCCATCGCCTTGACGCTCTCTATGTTCAGAAGAAGCAGGTTCGATTGGTTCTGCTTGCGCAGATATTCGTGAAGCTGCGGCTCCAGCGGAACCTCTCCGTCGAGAAAACGGCGGAGTTTGTCGCCTTTGAGCGGACGCCACTTGACCGCCCCGCGCAGAGCCTTGACTTCCTCGACCGTTTCGACGTAAGGAGCCAGGACGCCGCAGGCCCCTCCGTCCAAGACCTGACAGGCCGGAAAAGGATCAGGCGCGGGAATGCGGACGATCGGAGAGATCCCCCTGCCGGCGTACGCGTAGCACATCCAGGATACGATGGTCCGGTCGAGGGCCTCGTGCTCCATGTCGATGAAGACGAAATCGAGTCCGGCCTTCCCGATATGCTTGAGCCATTTCGGCGAAGTGGAACTCACCAGCGTCCCGTACACCCTTTCTCCGGCGCGAATCGCGCGCGACAAATCTTCAGGTTTCATTGTTTTCCCTTTCTCCCGGCACCCTGTCCAAAGGCCATCGGGAATCGACGGTTACGGTCCATGAACGGCTCTATCGCTTCCAGAACGTCGGCGTGAGAAGTATCAGGACCGTATACACTTCCAGTCTTCCCACCAGCATGGCGAAGCTCAGGGTCCAGGCGATATAGTCGGGGAAGAGGCTGAAGTTGTAGTTCGGGCCGACCGAGCCCAGGCCGATGCCGTTGTTGCTGAGGCACGCGATCGACGTGCTCAGCGTCGTTATGAAATCGTAACCGCCCGTGGCCACGACGAGAGAAGTCAGGATGAATATGAGCAGATAGAGGAACACGAATGCCGCGCAGTCATAGACAATGTTCTTCTTCAAGTATTGATTGTTCACGAAAATGCCGAACACTCCGCGCGGACGGACGAGATACTTCATTTCCGTAACCGCCATCTTGAAGATCGTGATGAATCGGATGACCTTGATGCCTCCGCCGGTTGAGCCCGCGCAGCCTCCGACGAAGAGCAGGAGGAAGAGCAGGATCTGTGAAAAGCTCCCCCATTTCATATAATCGTCGACGATGAATCCCGTGGTCGTCAGGATGGACGAGACTTGGAATCCCGCATAACGCAGCGTCGTCCCGATATCCTGGTAGACTCCAAGGTAAAGCAGATCGGCGGTGATGAGCAGAGAGAAGATGACGAAAATGGCGAAATACGCCCTCAATTCGGAGTCTTTCCAAGCTTCCCGGAGCTTTCCAGTAAAAATCTTGTAATGCAGTGGGAAATTGATGCCGGAAAGCAGCATAAAGACTATCAGGACTATCTCGATGAACGTTGAATGGTAATAGCGGATGTTGGCGTTCTTGACGCTGCACCCGCCGGTGGAAATCGTAACGAAGGCGTGGGTAACGGCATCGTAGACGTCCATCCCTCCGAAATAGAGAAGGATCGCCAAGATCAATGTGAACCCGATATAGATCATCCAGAGGATTTTCGCGGTCCTTGTGGCACGGGGCGAAATCTTCGTCACCGAAGGGCCCGGAGCTTCTGCTTCCATGAGACTGAGTCCGCCGTAACCGAGAAGGGGGAAGATCGCGACGGTGAGGACTACGATTCCCATCCCGCCCAGCCAATGAGTCAACGATCGCCAAAAAAGTAGCGATTTCGGGACCAAGTCCACGTCCCTGATGACGGAGGCGCCGGTCGTGGTAAAGCCCGCCATGGTTTCGAAAAAGGCGTTCGTATAACTCGGAAGAACTCCGGAGATGTAGAAAGGAAGAGCCCCGACGGCCGAAGCCATTATCCACGCGAAGGTAACGAACAGGAAACCGCTCTTAGGAGACAAATAGGGGAGCTCTTTTTTTTGCGCGGAAAAGAACACGCTGAGGAAGAGACAGATGTTCAGAATCATCGGCACCAGGAAAGAATAGATATTAATGAACGGTTCGTCGTACGAGACCGCAATCAGAATGGAAAGCCCCATGAAGGTCGATAAAATCAGCATAAGGAGAGAGAGCAACCTAACGATCATTTTCAAGTTCATGACATTCCCCCATACCCTCTTTCACACGATCGAAATCATCGATTCAAGCCTGGAAACCGGTGAACTCATGTGAACACTCCATCTTCCTCATCTTGATCTGAACGTCGACATGAGGAGGATCAAAATAGTATAAACCTCGAGCCGGCCGATGAGCATGCCGCCGCTGAGTACCCAGATTATGTAATCCGGGAAGATACCGAAATTCATGTTCGGTCCCACAAAACCGAAACCGATTCCCGTATTTCCGATACAGGCGATGGAAGCGCTTATTGAGGTGATCAGATCGTAGCCTCCGGTCGCTACGGTGAAAGCGACGACGCCGAAGAAGAGGACGTAGAGAAAGACGAAAGCGGCGCAATCGTAAACGATGTTCTTCTTCAGGTACTGCCCGTTCACGAATATTCCGAAAACGCCCTGAGGATGGACGAGATACTTCATCTCGGCCACCGCCATTTTGAACAGGATGATGAAACGGATTATCTTGATACCCCCGCCCGTCGAACTCGCGCACCCGCCGACGAACAGAAGCAAGAACAATATCACTTGTGAAAAAGACGACCATTTTTGGTAATCTATCGAATAGAATCCGGTTGTCGAGAGCAGCGAGGAAACCTGAAAAGACGCATAACGGAGACAATCGGAAACCTCGGAGTATATGTTGTTCGAAAAAAGGTCATTGGTTATCAAAAGGCTCGCAAGGAGAAAAATCAGCAAATAGACGCGGACTTCCGTATCGTTGATCACCTCCCGGAACTTTCCTCGTATGAGCTTGTAATGCATCGGGAAATTCATGCCTCCGAGCAGCATGAAAACGAGGACGATGAGCTCGATGTAGACGGAGTTGTAAGAACTGATGCCGCCGTTTCTGTTTCCTACCCCACCGGTGGAAATGCTGACCAGGGAAGTCGTCAGGGCATCGAAGAAATCCATGCCAGCGAACAGAAGAAGAACGATTTCTAGCGACGTGAAGAAAATATAGATGTTCCATAGAGTCTTCGCGTTTCCCTTGACGCTCGGCTTGACCTTCTTGATCCCGGGCCCGGGAGTCTCCACCTCCATCAGGTTCATGCCGCCTATGCGAAGAAAAGGGAAAATGGCGATCGTCAATACGACGATTCCCATGCCGCCCATCCAGTTGGTGAGGGAGCGCCATAGAACCATGGATTTGGGAAGCGAATCGAGATCGGACAATACCGTAGCGCCCGTCGTCGTCAGGCCGGCTATCGCCTCGAAGAACGCATCCGTATAGCTTGGAACAACTCCCGTGAGATAGTAGGGTATCGCGCCCAGGGCAGAGGCCGTTATCCACGACAAGGCGACGAAAATGAAGCCGCTCTGCGGGGATAGATACGGGGATTGGATGTCACGCGTGATGAGGAAGATGAAGAGAAAAAACGCAAAGATCCCTCCGACCGGGATGAAGAACGCCATAGGGAAAATAAAGGGCTCCCGATAGAACACAGAGACCGCTGCGGATAGGATCATGAAAAAAGCCACGACCAAAAGCAGCATAGAAAGCAGTTTCAAGATCGTCTTAACGTTCATAAGCCTGAACTCCGCCGTACATCACATCGTTCCCATCCGTAGGCCTCGGCGGCATCTCCTTCCCTACGGCTCACCTTTTCCAGAAAGTAGGAGTCAGCAGAACCAACACGGTATATACTTCCAGCCTGCCGACGAGCATTGCGAAACTAAGAACCCAGGTTATGTAGTCCGGAAAGAACTCGTAATTTCCGGTAGGACCGATCGGACCGAATCCGGGTCCGATGTTTCCCAAGCATGCGATCGTAGCGGAGGTGGAGGTGATGCTGTCATAACCTCCCGACGCGACGATGAATGTGATGAAGAAAAAAACGAAGAAGTACAAAACGACCAAGGCGGCGCAATCGTAGACGACGTTCTTGTTGACGTTCTGTCCATTCACGAAGACGCCGAAAACCCCTCGAGGGCGGACGAGAAATTTTATCTCGGTGATGGCCATCTTGAACAAGGTCACGATGCGGATGACCTTGATGCCGCCTCCGGTGGATCCGGCGCAGCCGCCGATGAAAAGCAGAACATACAGGATGAACTGTGAGAGGTTCGGCCACTTCGTATAGTCGGCGGTGGCGAATCCGGTCGTAGTCAACAGTGAAGAGGCCTGGAAACTCGCATAGCGAAAACTCTCACCGAAACTCCTGTAATTACCGTGGGAAAGAAGGTTCCACGCCATTACGAGGCTCGCTCCGAAGAAGATGGCGAGGTAGACTTTCATCTCTGTATCTTTGAATACTTCCTTTATTTTTCCCGTCAAGATTTTATAATGCAGGGTGAAGTTCATCGCAGAGATCGTCATGAAGGTGGTTATCACTCCGTCTATGAATCCGGAGTGATAGTAACCGATGCTGGTGTTCTTGATTCCGAACCCCCCGGTCGCGACTGTCCCGAAAGTGTGCAACAGGGCGTCGAAAAACAACATGCCTCCGAACATGAGGAGCGTCACTTCCACCACGGTGAATCCGATGTAGATGAGCCACAGGATTTTCGCGGTTCCCGCAGCCTTGGTCGTTATCTTGTCCACGGACGGACCCGGCGCCTCAGCTTCCATGAGGCTCAGACCTCCGAAACCGAGAAGCGGAAAGATCGCAACCGTGAGAACAACGATACCCATACCTCCGAGCCAGTGCGTCATGGAACGCCAATAGAGAATCGAACGAGGGAGGATTTCCACATCGGTAAGTATCGAGGCTCCGGTGGTCGTGAATCCTGACATGGTCTCGAAAAAAGCGTTGGTGAAGCTCGGAATGGCTCCGGAAATTACGAACGGCAATGCACCGAATGCGGAAGCGGTAATCCATGAAAGAGTCACGAAAAGGAAGCCGCTTTTCGGGGAAAGTACCGGCTTTTCCCTGCTTCTGAAAATTAGAAACATGAATCCGAAAAAAAACAGGATGATCCCTACGGGAAGGAGAAAGGAGAGGATGTTCCGAAGAGGCTCATGGTAGATAAGGCAAACGACGACCGAGGTTCCCATGAACAAGGATATGAGCAGAAGCAGAAGGGAGAGAAGTTTGAGTACGATCTTAACGTTCATGCTCGTTCTCGAAAATCGATTCGAGTTTGTTGATGGCGTCCTTCTTGGCGATGATTCCGACTTGATCTCCCGCTCTCAGAACGGTCGAGCCCGAAGGAATGAATGGTTCGCCGTTCCGCGAAATGAAAAGAATGAGAGCTCCCTTCGGCATATTGATGTCCTGTACGCTTTTATCGACCGGCTTCGAGGTCTGGGCGAGCCTGAGTTCCACGAGTTCGAGTTCATCCTCGTAAAATGAATGCAGAGTCTTGATGTTGGCCTTTCTCACTATGTTGAGGATCGAATTGACCAGCGCGGATTTGAGACCTACGATAGCGTCGACTCCGCCTTTGTCGCATAGTTTTGCATAGCTGTTGTTTATCAAAAGCGCCATGGTTTTTCTGATCCCGAGATGTTTCCCCAGCATGGCCGTCATGAAGTTCAAGCTCTGGAATTCCGTTGCAGTGATGAGAAGGTCGTAATCCATGATCCCCTCCTCTTCCAGCATCCCCTCCTCGGCCGCGTCCCGATTCAAGACCGTGATGTCCGGAAAAAGCTGTGAAAAATACTTCGCTTTTTCCCGATATTTCTCGATTACGGTGATGTCGCGGGCGTTCAGCTTCGCGAACGAAGAGAGGAAATTGGTGAAGGACCTGTTCTTGTTCCCTTTTTCGCGTTTCAATGCCTGGATGATGTACTCAGTAATCCTCGTACCGCCAACAATCGCGATCTTCTGAAGCTTGAGCTCGGCATCCCTCAGGGTTCCGAAAAGGTGGTTGAGCGTTTCGGGGCTTCCCAAGATATAGAGAATGTCCCGCGGGAGGATTTCGAGGTCTCCCGAGGGAACGATGAGAACTTCATCCCTCACGACCGCGGAGATGAGGAAATCCATCTGAAGTTCCTGCCGCAAGGCTTTGATTTCTTTTTCGGCGAGGACCGATCCTTCGGGCACCTGAAAGGTGCGGAGCTGAAGCTTGTCCTCGTGGACCGTGTAGAGATCGCTCATGACGCCTTCTTCTATGGTCCTTACGATGGTGTTCGCGGCTTCTATTTCAGGATTGATGATATGGTCGATGCCCATGAAGGTCCGTTTAGATATGCTGAGCGAGCTGTAATAAGGATTACGAACACGGGCGATGGTCTTAGGTTTGTTGAACTCGCCCGAAACCATGCCGCAAGTCACCATGTTCACTTCATCCATGCCCGTCAAGGCGATGAAATAATCCGCGTCCTCTACTCCGGCCTTCTGCAGAACGTCGAGTCGGCTTCCGTCGTCGTTTATCACCATGCAATCGAGTTCATTGGTAACGGTTCGTGTGACTTCGGGATTCTTCTCGACGAGAACCACATCTCTTTTCTCCTCCGTGAGTTCCCTTGCAACATGCTGGCCGACGACTCCGGCCCCGATAATTACAACCTTCATATTCCCACCTGCCGCGTCAATTGCTGAAAAAGCGTTTGAACAAGACCACAAATTGCCTGTTTTCTCCAGGACCATTGCCGACGAATCGGGCGACTCCCGCGTCCTCTCCTGCCATCATGAGGATGTCATTTTCCGCAAACCTGTGGTCGGGCGCAATGAACCGGAAGTCTTCCTCGAATTCTTTTCTTCCGGCAACGACGTTGATTTTATATTCTCTCCGAAAGTCCGCTTCGACCAGAGTCTTCCCGACATACCTGCTCGGGATCTGCACTTCAAAGATCGTCATTCCGCCGGCAACAGGAAGATGGTGAAAAAGCGAGGACGCAGCCAGGAGCGGAGCAATCCGTTTCGCAGCCTCTTGATGCGGGAAGACAACTTGCGTCGCTCCGACGATCTTCAATATCTCCGCCTGATCGTCCGTTTCGGCACGTACAACGATTCGTCCGACATTCATTTTTCTGAGATTGTTGACAACAAGCACGGAAGACTCAAGATTATTACCCACATCGACGACAGCAGTGTCTATGTGTTCCGGGACGATTTTCTTCAAGGCATCCGGGCTCGTTACGTCAATGATGTATGCCGAGGAAGCCATGCTTTTATATGCACCAATTCTTTCTTTGCTTTTGTCGATTATAAGAATCCTGACGCCGATCGAAAAAAGTTCTTCGATCATTCGCCGTCCGAATGATCCCAAACCTATGATAACGAATTGCTGCATACCGCTACATGTTCCTCTCACAAAAGAAAATCAAACCGGCTCGGATTACGGTCAGTATTTCGAAATCTAATCAGTTTCTCGACGGAATTTATCGTTCTTCAATCCGCAAACCGTGATCATTTCTTTCGCCAATTTCCCAGCTGCTTCCACACATGGCCGTTTCGTCGCTTCTCAACCGGGCGAACGTACTTCCTTTATTAGACCATAAAACCATTCTCTTATTCAAGCAGGTCTTGATTGGCAAGAACTATTTAATTTAAAAAGAATTATTTGATTTATTCTATATAAAAGTTTCTTATCCTCACCAAGATATCATTCTTTTTATTTCAATCGCAATATTTTGGATTATAAAAGAAAAAGCCTGGCGACGATCCCGCGCCGCTATAAGTCCGGCGCGGG
>CAYNKA010000018.1:0-70325 GCA_964397655.1 uncultured Spirochaetaceae bacterium
GTAGATACTTTTTTATCGATTCCCGCCCGCCCCCGCTTCAAAATGAGAATTGCTGCAGCCGCGACCTCTACGAGGTCGGCGAAATCGCCTTCTGGCCCCCCGGAAAGGCCTTCTGCGTTTTCTTCGGGCCCACGCCCGCGAGTGCGGACGACACTCCCACCATGGCTTCCCCCGGAGTGCCGCTCGGAAAGATCAAGGCGAACGCGACCGCTCTGAGGGGACTCGGAAGCTCCGCCCGCGTCAAGATCGCGAAGAAGGACTGAACCGGCAGCTATTCCCCGTGGAGCTTCGGAAGGACGCCGCGGGGGCATTTCAAGAGACCGCCTTCCTTACATAATCAAAAGCCTTATGTAAGTTTGCGGCCGCTTGCTTACACAAGAGCTTCTGACAACCTCGAATGAGGTTCAGACCGGCGAACCGCTTGAACTCGCGGATTCCTCCGGTGCACGGGATTCACCTTTTCCGCCTCTCTTCGTCAAACCAATTCCCCGAACGTCGCAGCGAGTTCCCGCCGCAGGGTTTCGGCGCCAGCCTCCGCATTCTTCGCGATGACGCGCACGAAGCGGCTCCCCACGACCGCGGCGTCCGCGCGGCCCATGAGAGCCTCCACCTGTTCCCTGCTCGAGATGCCGAAGCCCGCGAGGATCTTCGTTCCCCAGTCCGCAAGGAGGTCGAGGAAACCGAGGTTCGCCTCGCCGAGTTCGGTCTTGGACCCGGTGATTCCGGTCCTGAGCGCGGTGTAGACCCAGCGAGGCTTCGTCGCGCGGACGCCTTCGAGCCGCCGCTCCGGCATGCCGGGGATGAGGACCGGGACCACGTCCACGCCGAGGGAGGCCCCGGCATCGTACAGGCCCTCGTCCTGGTCGTAGGGCAGGTCCGGGACGATGACGCCCTCGACCCCGGCGTCGCGGGCCCGTTTCAGGAAGTCGCCGACGCCCCGCCGGACCGCGAGGCTGCCGTAGGTCATGAGGAAGACGGGAACGCCGCGCCGGGCCGCTTCGGAGACGAGCCTGAAGCCTTCCTTCACCGTGAAGCCCGCCTCCAGGGCCCGGGTGCAGGCCTCCTGGATCGCCGGGCCGTCCGCCATGGGGTCCGTGAAGGGAAACTGAATTTCCAGATACGCGGCGCCTGCCTCGGCGAAGGTCTCGGCGACGAGGAGGGAACGTTCGAAGTCGGGATAGTGGGAAACGAGATGGCACATGATTCGGTTCATATTCGGTTCACCTCTTCCTGAAGAAAGGCCTTCCAGTTCGCGGGGTCCACCGCCGCCGCGGTGATGAAGAGGTCCTTGTCGCCCCTTCCCGACATGTTGACGACGAGGACGGCCTCCTTCGGGAGCTCAGGCGCCATTCGGATAGCGGCTGCACCCGCATGGGACGACTCCAGGGCGAAGAGGAGCCCTTCGTTCCGCGCGAAGAAGCGGAAAGCCTCTATGGCCTCCGCGTCGGTCGCTGACTGGAACTCGATCCTTCCGGTCTCGCCCAAATGAGCGAGCTGGGGACCTATGCCCGGATAGTCGAGGCCGGCCGATACCGAGTGGGTCGGGAGCACCTGGCCGTCGTCGTCGAGGAGGAAGCGGCTCTTGTAGCCCTGGACCACGCCGACCTTGCCGACGCCTCCCATGCGCACCGCGTTGTCGCCCGCGCCTCTTCCCCTGCCGCCGGCCTCGACGCCGACGAGCCGGGGTGTCTTCCGGTCGACGTAGGGCGCGAAGAAGCCGATTGAGTTCGAGCCTCCTCCCACGCAGGCCACGAGAACGTCGGGCGCGAGGCCGCGCGAGGCGAGCTGGCTCTCGGTCTCCCTGCCGATCACGGATTGGAACTCCCGCACCATGTCCGGGTAGGGCGAGGGGCCGAGGGCGGAACCCAGAATGTAGAAGGTGTCGTCCGGATTCGTCGCCCAGTCGCGGAAGGCCTCGTTCACCGCGTCCTTCAGGGTCCTGGAGCCGGACGCCACCGGAACGACCTCGGCCCCGTACTGCTCCATCCAGAACACGTTCGGCTTCTGCCGCCTCATGTCGATCTCCCCCATGTAGACCCGGCAGGGGATCCCGAGCTTGGCGCAGGTCGCGGCGGTCGCCACGCCGTGCTGGCCGGCTCCGGTCTCCGCCACGACGCGCTTCTTTCCCATGCGCTTCGCGAGGAGACCCTGGCCGAGGGCGTTGTTGATCTTGTGGGCCCCGGTCGCGGCGAGCCCCTCCTGCTTGACGAAGATCCTCGCGCCCCCGAGGACGCGCGTGGCGTTTTCCGCGTACACGAGGGGCGTGGGCCGGCCCACGAAGTCCTCGAGGAGTCCCTCGTACTCGGCCCTGAAACCGGCGTCGGCCGCGAGGGAACGGAAGGCAGCCTCGAGCTCGTCGAGGTTTCTCCTGAGCACCTCGGCCACGTACCTGCCGCCGAAGGGGCCGAAGTTCCCGTGATACGTACCGCGCTCATCGTTCGCTTGCATGATCGATCTCCCTGAAAAAACGTTCCATGAGGTCGCGGGACTTCCTTCCCGGCCTCTCCTCGAGACGGCTCGACGCGTCCACGAGTTCGGGCCGCCAAGTCTCCACGGCCTCGCGGACGTTGTCCGGGCCGAGGCCCCCGGCGAGCCAAAGGGGACCCGCCCCAGCGGCGGCCCGCACGATGTCGTCCGGCACCCGGAGGCCGGTCCCTCCGTAGGCGCCGATGGACCGCGCGTCCACGAGGACCCTCGGGCAACGGTAGGCCGCGATCGAGGTCTCGGTTTCCGCTGCGGAGGCGGGTCTCAGGGCCTTGTAGTACGGCACGCCCAGGGAACCGCAGATCTCCGGCGTCTCCTCGCCGTGGAGCTGGACCGCGTCCAGGAAGCTTCCGGAAAGGAGGGCCTCCACATCGGTCGGCAGACGCCTTTCGCCCTCCCCGAGAACCACGACACCGACCTTGAGCGCCCCGGTCTCGGGCAGGCCGCGGACGAACGAGGCATCGACCCTTCTCGGGGAATCCGCGAACACGAAGCCGAGGAGATCGGCACCGAGCGCCTCCGCGAGCGCTACGTCCTCCGAGTTCGTAATGCCGCAGATTTTGACGAGGGGCCTGTCGCGTTTCCCCCCCCTGGCGACGCGGGCCCAGAATTCCGAGGGCGAGGCGAGACCCGCTTCGTAACCCGCGAGGATCTCCGGCACCTTCCTGTGGTCCCTCACCGCGGCCTCGCCCACGAGGAGCCCGCCGAAGCCGAGGGAACCGGCGAACCGGGCCTCTTCGCCTCCCGTGATTCCGGACTCGAAGACGACGCTCGCGTCCCAGTCGACGAGCCGCTTTATCCTGGCCGGGTGCAGGAGATCCACCGAAAAATCCTCGAGGTTCCGGGAATTGACGCCCACAAAGCGGGGCCGGAAGCGCCTCGCCTTCTCGACGTCCTCAGGCGAGTGGACCTCGACGAGGGCCTCCATACCGAGACTTCGGGCCGTCGCACGGAGCCCGGCGAGTTCCTCCGTCCCCAGGACCGAAGCGATGAGGAGCACCGCGTCGGCGCCCGCCCTGTACGACACGCGGACGTCCTCCTCGTCCGCGAGGAAATCCTTACGGAGGACGCAGGCCTCGGGGAAGGCGGCCTTCACTTCCATGAGGTCCCGGAGGGAGCCGTGGAAGTGGTCCTCCTCGGTGAGGACGGAGAGGGCGGAGGCTCCTCCGCGGAGGTAACGCTCCGCCTGCGTCCGGGGGACGAGGGACTCGTCGATCGAGCCCTTGGAGGGAGAGCGGCGCTTGATCTCGCAGACGAGGAAGGGACCCCTCCCGAAGGGAACGACCGGCGTCCGCCGCGTCGCCGGCACCGGAGCGCCCAACTCGTGGCCCTCGGCCGCGATCCGCCGCTTCCGGCCTTCCGCGATGACGTCTCGAATGTTCATGACGCGCCCGCCGCCGAGGCGGGCATCAGGCTCGCCCTCAGGGCCTCGATCTTCCCGAGGACCGCTCCGGAATCCAGCGCCGACCTCGCCCTTTCGTATCCGTCGGCAAGGCTTTCGGCCTTTCCGTAGAGCATGATCGCGGCCCCCGCGTTGACGAGGACCGCCTCCCGGACGGCCTCGGGCCCCTTGCCCCGGGCGAGTTCCATGGCCACCTCGGCGTTCGCTTCCGCGTCGCCTCCCAGGATCTCCTCGGCGGGGTAGGTCCGTATGCCGAGGGATGCGGGATCGAAGGTGTCCTCGGAAATCCTCCCGCTCTCTTCGAGGCGAACGATCTTGGTCTTCGCTGAGACCGAAATCTCGTCGATCCCGTCCATGCCGTGGACCACGAAGGCCCGCTTCACGCCGAGCATGGCCGCGGCCTCGGCCATGGGCCGCGAGAGGACCGGGTCGTAGACCCCGATGAGCTGGTACTGGGCGCCGGCCGGGTTCACGAGGGGCCCGAGGAGATTCATGATGGTCTTGATGCCGATGTCTCTCCGGACCGGGGCCGCGAACCTCATGGCGCCGTGGTACATGGGGGCGAAGAGGAAGGCGAAGCCGTACCTGCTCACGAAATCCGCCGCGGCCTTCTCGTCGAGCTCGACGGGAATGCCGAGGGCCTTGTAGAAGTCGGCGCTGCCGCTCTTCGAGCTCACGGCCCGGTTCCCGTGCTTGGCGACCTTGACCCCGACGGCGGACGCGATGAGGGCCGCGAACGAGGAGATGTTGAAGGTGCCGAACCCGTCGCCTCCGGTGCCGCAGGTGTCCAGTACCGGTACGTCGCATTTCACCACCTTTCGTTTCCGCCGGAGGACCTCGGCGCAGCCGGCGATCTCCTCGCCGGTGACGCCCTTGGCCCCGAGTGCCACGAGGAAGGCTGCGATCTGGGCCGGGCTGAGATTGCCTTCGGTGAGTTCCTCCATGAAATTCTCCGCCTCGTTGCGGGACATGTGGCGCTTCGCCATGACCGCGGTGAGGGACTTCTTCGGTTCGAAGGGCTCCCGCCGGTAATGGAGGAAGTTCTTGATCATGAGCCTGCCCGCGTCGGTCCCTACGGACTCGGGATGGAACTGGACGCCCTCGACGAGGTGCTCGCGGTGGCGGACGCCCATGACGTCGCCGTCCGTGCTCCGTGCAGTCACCTCCAGAACCGCAGGGAGGCTCGCCTCCTCCACGACCAGAGAATGGTAGCGCACGCAGGCCGCCGGATTCGGGATCGCCCGGAACAGGCCCTTGCCGTCCGTCACGACGGGCTCGGTCTTGCCGTGGACGATGCGCTTCGCGGCGACGATCCTGCCTCCGAAGGCCTCGCCGATGGCCTGGTGCCCAAGACAGACGCCGAGGATGGGAATCCTGCCCGCGAACCTCAGGACCGCGTCCACGGAGACGCCCGCGTCCGCCGGCCTCCCGGGGCCGGGAGATATCACGATGAAGGACGGCTTCATGGCCTCGATGCCCTCCAGGTCGATCTCGTCGTTCCTGACTACGGTGACGGGAAGCGGTGAAAGCTCCCTGAGGTACTGGTACAGGTTGTACGTGAAGGAATCGTAGTTGTCTATGAGAAGGATCATGTCACGCCTCCAATCCTACGGCCGCGAGCAGGGCCTGGAGTTTTTCACCGGTTTCCCGGTATTCCCGTTCGGGATCGGAGTCGTACACGACTCCGGCTCCGGCCTGGAGCACGAGCCGGTCGCCCTTCTTCAAGGCGCTCCTGATCGTGATGCAGGAATCCAGGCCGCCGTCGGGCTCGAAGTACCCGACGAGGCCGGCATAGAAGCTCCTCGGATGCCCTTCCAGGGAGTCCACGGTATCGACCGCCCGGATCTTGGGGGCTCCGCTCACCGTCCCGGCCGGAAAGGTAGCTTTAACGGCCCGGGACACCGTCATCCCCTCGGCGAGCTTTCCCGTCGTCTCGGAGACGATGTGCATGACGTGGGAGAAGCGTTCCACGTCCATGAAGCTCTTCACCTTGACCGAACCCGGGACCGAGATCCTGCCGAGGTCGTTCCGCGCGAGGTCCACGAGCATGAGGTGCTCGGCGCGTTCCTTCGGGTCTTCGAGGAGTTCCTTCTCGAGCGCCTTGTCCTGGTCCGACGTTTCGCCGCGCCTGCGGGTCCCGGCTATCGGCTTGATCGCGGCCTCGCCGTTCTTGATCTTGAGGTGCATTTCCGGCGAAGCGCCGAAGAGCTGGTAATCGCCGAAATCGAGATAGAAGAGATAGGGCGAGGGATTCACGCTCCTGAGCCTGCGGTAGGCCTCGAGCGCCGGGATGTCCGTCTTCACGACGAGCCGACGGGAAGGAACGGCCTGGAGGAGGTTCCCCGCGATCACCTCCTCGCGGATCCTCTCGACGCTCTCCATGTACGCCGCTTTCCCGTCCCCGCCTTCCACGACGACCGCCTCGTATTTCCGGGTATCCTCCTTGAGGTAGTTGAAGTTCATGTCCTCGATGCGGGTCTCGACCTCCTTCACCGCCGCGTCCAGGTCGATCTCGTGCTCGGCGTAGTTCATGCCGATGAGGTAGAGCCGGTCGGTGTAGTGGTCGAACACGACGAAGACGTGGCCGAACATGAAGCAGGCCTCGGGCAGGCCGAGAGGATCGGGGCGGTCCCTGACGGAGAATTTGTCGCAGTAGCGCGCGAATTCGTAGGAAAGGAAGCCGAGGCCGCCCGAAGGAAAGGGGAAATCCTGGCCCAACGTCCGGTGCTGGTCCGCGAAATACCCGAGGGCATCGAGGATGTCCGGCTTCGTCAGCTTCGTCCGCTTGACCTCGTCGATGTAGAACACCTCCCCGGCGCGCTGTTCGAGGGTGAAGGCTTTCTTCACCATGAGCAAGGAGTACCGTTCCTTGCCCTTGACGAACGACGACGATTCCAGAAGCACCGCCGCCCCGAGCTTGTTCGCCAGGCTGAACGGCGTGAACCGTTCCCCGGGAACTATCTTGATGATTCCGTCCTGTCTCGTCATGGTCCCTCCTGCCCTCCATGGAAAAAAAAGAGCCGTACGTTCGGTACGGCTCTTTCAGGCTCGCACCGCCGGCTTCCCCTTCGGGAACCGGCGATGCGGAATGGCTCTCACCGAGGTCCCGAGATATCACCCCGGAACCACCACGCGGTTCGAGTCGAAGATTTCATATTGTTTCTACTGGTAGAAACGATCATGACGTCAAAATACCTCGTTTTTCGAAAGCTGTCAAGAGATGAGTTGATTCGCCGCCCCGAATGTAGTAATACTGAACAGTCCGACGATTTACAAGGAGATGGTATGGGAAGCGAAGTGATCCTCACGAAAGACAACTTCGAGACGGAAGTGCTGAAATCGGAAATTCCGGTTCTCGTGGATTTCTGGGCGGAATGGTGCATGCCCTGCAGGATGGTCGCGCCCGTCCTCGAGGAGTTGGCCAAAACCTATGCCGGAAAGCTCAAGATCGGCAAGATCAACGTCGACGAGGAAACCGATCTCGCCTCTCGATACAACATCGTCAGCATCCCGACCCTCATGGTCTTCCACAAGGGCGAAATGAAGCAACAGCAGGTCGGGCTCGCGCCGAAGCACCTGCTCGAAGAACTCTTCAAGCCGTACATCGCCTGAGGCCCGGCCTCAGGGAGCGTAGACCTCGTCCGAATTGACCGTCCCGAAGCTCGACTTCTTCGTCGGCACGATGTGCCAATCCGCGGCGGCGTCCGTATCGACGGAAGAGGAGCTGCGGCAGATCGAGCGGGTCGAGGTGGCGGCGCCGGAATTCACGCCGTCCTGCGGATAGGGGTCCTCGCCTGCGGTCTTCCAGCCTCCGCCAGCGACGAGTTCCCTGACCTTGTTCAACATGAGACTCGTTCCGAACCCGTTGTACTTCATGCCCGCGGCGTAGACCTTCGTGGAATAGAGAACCCCGTCCAGGAGCCTGCCCTCGGGATTGTCGTAGATCGAGAGAACGTCGTTGTCCTCGGACAGGTTCCCCGTGTCCTTCGCCCAGAAGTCCCAGGCGACGGGGCTCGATCCCTTCGCAGTGGCTTCGTCCTTCGCCGATAGCTCGTCGGTTTCGCCCGCCGCGCCCGAAGGCTTGAAATGGAGGAGGATGAAGTCCCCCTTCCTCACCTCGAAGGACGGAAACACGAAGGTTTTGTCGGCGAACGACTTCGTCCCCTCGAAAAAGGCCACCCCGCCCATGTTTCCGTCGGCGAGCACGACGATTTCCGCCATGGTGGACACCGTGGACGAGGCCGTGGTGACGAATTCGTTGACGAGCAGGCGCGGCACCCTTTCGTTGAAGCCGTAAAAATGATAGAGAAAGCTCAAGCTGTTGCCCTTGGCGTCGCGCACCGTCGCCTCGCAGGAATAGCGCACCCCGGGCCGTCCGTCCTCCGCGAGCAGGACCTTGACGATCTTCGAGCCGTCCTCGACGCCCGCAACTCCGAGCGACGGCGCGATGAGGAAGGAATCCCCCACGAGCCACGCTTCCTTGTCGAAACGGACCTCTACCGTCCTCGATCCCACGGCAGCGACCTCCTGGATCTTCGGGGGAACCAGATCGCCGGGGTCGAGCTTGACGAGTTCCTCGTAGGTTTCCGTGCCGCAGCCCGAAAGTACGGACGAAAACAGGAAAAAGACAGACCACATCGTTCGGATCCGGACCATATCCGCCTCCGATTCCCACTACGCCCCGGATTTTTCCGATGCTTCGAAGCTGGACACCTGCCGATCATAGAACATATAATGTGTCCACAGGAGAAAAAGTATGGCCGACAGTCAACTCTTCGACAAATACGGTCATCTCGTCCCCGCGGGGCAGGTGATCTTCCGCGAAAACGAGGACGGAGAGGAGATGTTCATCATCCAGGACGGAAAAGTGAGAATCAGCCGGACCATCAACGGGAACGAGCACATCCTCGCGGTCCTCGGCAAGGGCGACTTCTTCGGCGAGACCGCGATCGTGAACCGCGTGAAACGCACCGCGACCGCGACCGCGGTGACGGACACGCATCTTCTTTCCTTCAACCGCCAGGGCTTTCACGGCATGATCGAAAAGAATTCCAAGATCGCCATGAACATCATCGACAAGCTCTGCCGAAGGCTTCAGAACGCCAACGCGCAGATCCAGCATCTGAAGCGAAAGAACGAGAAAAGCCTCGTGGCCCTCGCCCTCATCTACGCGTTCGAAGAGGCTGCGGGCGACGATGCGGCCATACCTCTCGACTCCACGGCCGAAGAGATTTCGCTCTCCCTCGATGCTCCGGCGGGCGACGTGAAGAACATCGTCGACGGGTTCGTCGACTCCGGCATCCTCGCCTCCGAAGGGGGGAAGCTCAGGTTGCTCGACAAGGAAAAACTCCGCGGAGCTTCCGAAACGGCGGGATCGGTCTAGCGCGACTCCTGGAAAAAACGTCTCCGCCGGGATATGATCGTTACGAAACGTCATGCTCCATAGCCGGTGAACGGAAAGGACGACCTGAATGTGCGGAATAATCGGATACTGCGGCCCGAGGGACGCGGGGAAGATCCTCATCGAGGGATTGAAACGGCTCGAGTACCGCGGCTACGATTCCGCAGGCATCGGCGTGGGGAATGCGGGCAGGCTCACGATTCTGAAGAAAAAGGGCAAGATAGCGGACCTCAGGGCCATCGTTCCGGACGACATTCCCGGGACCTACGGCATCGGCCACACCCGCTGGGCGACCCACGGCGAAGTCAACGACGTGAACGCCCATCCCCACGTGAACATGGCCGGCGACATCGCCATCGTCCACAACGGAATCATCGAGAACTTCTCGCCCCTCAAGGGGAAGCTGATCGAGGAAGGCTGCGTCTTCAGGACGGAGACCGACACTGAAGTCATCGCCCACCTCGTCTCCAGGTTCTACGAGGGCGACCTCGAGGCGGCCTTGAAGAAGACCCTGTCCATCATCAAGGGGACCTACGGGATCGTATGCATCCACGCCAAGGAGCCCAACCGCCTCGTCGGGGCGCGCAACGGGTCTCCTCTCGTGCTCGGCGTGGGCGACGGCGAGATGTTCCTCGCCTCGGACGTCACCGCCATGATCGCCTACACCAAGCAGGTGGTCTACGTCGAGGACGGGGAGGTCGTCACGGTCACTCCGGACTACTTCAGGACTACGGACGCGAGGAACCGTCCGGTGGACAAGAAGATCGACACGATCTCCTGGGAGCTCGAGGCGATCGAGAAGGACGGCTTTTCCCATTTCATGGAAAAGGAGATCTTCGAGCAGCCGGAGTCCATCAAGCGCGCCATGAAGGGCCGCATCGACTACGAATACTCGACGAGCCACCTGGGCGGCCTCAACATGACGAACCGCGAGCTCCTCGATATAGAGCGGGTCAAGATCATCGCGGCCGGCACTTCCTACCACGCGGGGCTCGTCGCCTCCTATCTTCTCGAGGCCCTCGCCCGCATTCCCTGCTCCGCGGAGCTCGCCTCCGAGCTGCGCTACCGCAATCCCATCGTGGAGCGGAACGCCCTTTACTTCGCGGTCTCGCAGTCCGGTGAAACCGCCGACACCCTCTACGCCATGCGCGAGCTCAAGCGCAAGGGGGCCCGGGTGCTCGGCGTGTGCAACGTCGTCGGCTCGACGATTCCCCGGGAATCCGACGGCGGAGTCTACATCCATTCCGGCCCGGAGATCGCGGTGGCGTCCACCAAGGCTTTCACGTCCCAGCTCACGGTGTTCTACCTGTTCAGCCTGCTCATCGCCAGGATGCGGGACATGTCCGGCGAGGCCGGCAAGTACTTCATCAAGGCCCTCGAAGAGGTGCCCGACCTCGTCCAGAAGACCTTCGGCCGGAACGACCACATTCGGAAACTCGCGAAGAAGTACGCCTCCTGCCAGGATTTCCTCTTTCTCGGCCGGGGGCTCTGCTATCCCGTGGCCCTCGAGGGGGCGCTCAAACTGAAGGAGATCTCCTACATCCACGCCGAGGGCTACAGTGCAGCCGAGATCAAGCACGGCCCGATCGCGCTCATCAACGAGGAGACGCCGAGCCTCTTCCTCGTGCCGGACGACGGCCTGCGGGAAAAGGTCGTCTCGAACATGAAGGAAGTGAAGGCCCGGAAAGGCAAGGTCATCGCGGTCTGCGTGGAAGGAGACGAGGAGATCAAGGACATCGCCGACGATTTCATCGTGATTCCGAAGGCGAACGAATACATGTATCCCTTCCTCATGGTCGTGCCCCTTCAGCTCTTCGCCTATCACTGCGCCCTGGAGCTCGGACGAGATGTGGACCAACCCAGGAACCTGGCGAAAAGCGTCACCGTGGAGTAAGCCGTCCGGAGTCCTCCTCCCGGTCGTTCTTCTCCTTGCCTTCGCGACTGCTTCGGGCTTCCCGGCGGAGACGGAGAAGGTCTTTCTCCGGAAAGGTCCGAAACCCGGCAAGGGCATCGAATACTTCGGACCCAACGCCATACCCTACGAGCAGGCGGAATATTCGTACAGGGGACGGGCCGTGAACGCTTATTACATCCGGAGCTACATCCCCATCCTCCCCTCATGGGCCGCCAGGGACTGCGGCGCGGCCCGGCTTTCCCTGCTCCCCGGTGGCGGCGAGAGCGAATCCGCCTTCCTCTACGCGAGCGGGAGGGACTGGTACCTGATCTTCGTGTTCGCGAAGGAGGAGAAGGACACCTGTCCCTTCATCGGAGCCTTCCTCGAACGGGTCGAGTTCTTTCTCAAGGCCGATTCCGGCTTCCCGCTCCCTGCCGTATTCGACGTGAAGATCCCTTAGACGGTCCGTCGGCCGCGGTCCGCCTAAGGAGGCGCTTTTTTTCTTCCGATAAACTAGCATGAAGCATTGGATGTCTCTCCTCCTTCTCCTGTCCGTCGCCGCCGCCTCTTCGGGTGAGGACCTTCTCGTCGGGCCCGGCGACCTTCGGATCGATCTTTCGGCCGACGGAGGCTATCACCTTCGCATACGCAGGAAACCCGACATCGGCTCCATCCTGCTCACGGAATCGACCGAAGATCCCTCGAAGAAACCGGAAACATTCGCCTACAGGACGTCGGAACGAAATCCCGTGAACGGCGACGAACGGCGGATTCTGAACGGCAAGGAGCTCAAGGCGGAGGGCGCCTACTTCCTTCTCGACTCCACGCCCGAGCCGGACGCGGAATTCGGGGCCGCCTTCCACATCTTCATCCCCTATGTCGTGGAGTACGGTTACCCCTGGAGCAGAAGGGGAGAGGTCATGGTAGTCGACGGCACCTATCTCAGCGTCAGGGCCTTCGCCAAGCCCTACGCCGATTACTCGGGCCCCTACCGCGACAATCCCTTCGTCCTCAGGATCAGCCAGAAGCCTCTCGCGGGGCCGCCGGAGGGGAATTTCATGCCGGATACGGTGAAGGAATTCACGAGACTTGCTGACGAGGGGGAAACCGTTAAGACGCCGGGCAAGGAAGACATGATCGACCGGATCGGAAAACTCATCGAGCGGCAGAAGGGGAAGACCGTCGATCTCGTCATCGCCTTGGACACCACGCAGAGCATGGAAGACGACATTCCCTACCTCAGGAAACTCCTCGTGCCGGCGATGAAACCCCTCCTGTCCAGATTCGATGAATACCGCGTCGGCCTCGTGCTGTACCGCGATTACATGGAGGAATACCTCGTCAGGAATTTTCCGTTCACTGAGAATCTGGACGCGTTCCAGCGGTACCTGGACGCGGTCCGCGTATCTGGAGGCCGCGACATTCCGGAGGCTGTGCACGAAGCTCTCCATTTTGCGATTCGACGATACGATTGGAAGGCGGAAAACAGGCTCCTCATCCTCATCGGGGACGCTCCGCCCCATCCGAGGCCGAGGGGCGCGATCACGGAGGAAAACGTGAAAGCGGACGCGAAGGAGCGAGGGATCCTCATCCATTCGATCATCCTGCCTCAGTGATGTCGCGCGACTTCGCTCTATAAAAAACCGCCCTGTTCGGGGCGGTTTTTTTATCGCTACTTTTTGATTCCTTCCGGCACCTGAGGCGGAAGAGGCTGCTGCTCCTGAATTTTCGGCTCGTTCTTCGTCGGGAGCAGGGCCTCGAGCTTCTGGTCTATCTTCTGAATGAGTTTCTCAGAAAGCACCTTGGGCCACTGCGGTACGGACAGGGGGTTGGGAATCTTCTTGTAGCTTTCCAGCAGCTCCTGGAAGAGTTTCTTGGAATCCTGATACTCCTGTTTTTTGTAGAGTACGAAGGCGACTTCGTAGCGGGCGAACAGGCCGTTGACGAAATCGTCGGGAAATCTCTCGAGGAAGGTCCGGTAATAGACGAGGGCGTTGTCCCATTTGTATTTGTCCGCCTCCTCCTGCGCCCTTTGAAAGTATTCGGGCGGGCTCAAATCCTCGGGAACGACGGGCGGCGCGCTCTTGCAGGCCGCCATGGCGAGGAAAATCGCGACGAAAAGACCGAAGGCCCTGATTTTTTCTTTCATGCACCACTATCCTCTTCGATTGTTTTTTCCGACGGCGCTCGTCAGTCTTCAGTTATTATAGACTTCGTCCTTGATCGGAAGGCTTTTTTTCAGATCCCTGAGGAATTCCTTCGTATCCCCCATCGGCTCGTAGGCCTCGCAGGACTTGATGCTCCGACGTGCCACGGTGAAGTATTTGTAGAATTTCTCCTCACCGAGCTTCTTTTTCCATTTCCCCGCGTTGCATCGTACGCGAAGATGATATCTCCGCCCCTCTCCCAGGATTTCCGGTTTCAGCTTGCAGTGTACGCAGTTCGCGCAATATATTTTACAATCGTCGATATCCGCGGATAAAGTCCGACCTGCCTGCTTCGGAGTGCCTTGGCGGAGTGCCATGGAAACCTCCTTTCCACCGCGTTTTCATACTATCATGCTGGTATTTTTACGGTCAAGAGAAGTCCGCCCGGCGAGCGACTCCGTCGCCGCCTAGCGAGCGCCTTCGGCTGACCGAACATCGGCCCCGCGGCCGCCGCACCTAAAGATGGGCCTTCAGGAATTTCAGCTTCTCGACGACGTGGTAGAGGCCGCCGCCCTCGTGGTTGTTGTACTCGTAAACACGGATCTCCTTCGGCCCCGCATAGTTGTTGTACGCGGCATATACCGTGGAAGGAGGACAGATCGTGTCCATGAGCCCCACGGAAAAGAGTGCCGCGGCCCCGGCCCGCCGTGAGAAGAAAACCCCGTCGAAGTACGCGAGCGTTCCGAAGACCCTTTCGACCTTGTCTCTATGGGTCTTGCAGTAGTTCGCGATCTCGTTGTACGGGGCGACGTCGGTGATCTGCGTCGCGCGACGGAAATGGCAGAGGTAGGGGACTTCGGGCATCGCGACCTTCACCGCCTCGGGAACGAGCCCGGCGACCGCGAGCGCGAGACCTCCGCCCTGGCTGATTCCCGCTACCGCGATCCGGCCGGGATCGACGGCGGGATGGGCTTTGGCCGCTTCCACGGCGCGGACCGCGTCCGTCATGAGCCGCCGGTAATAGTAGGTCTCCGGCCGGAGCACACCGCGGGTCATGAAGCCGGGGAATTGGGGATTCCCTCCGTCGGGCTCGAAATCGGGCGTGTCGCCGTTCTGCCAGCCGCTTCCCTGGCCCCGGGTGTCCATGAGGAGGTGGGCGTAGCCGGCCCCGGCGTACGCGAGGTACTGCGTCGGGAATCCGCGGCCTCCGCCGTATCCGAGATACTCGACCACGCAGGGAAGCGGCCCCTTCTTCCAGGCGGGAAGGACGAGCCAGGCCTTGATGGGCTGCCCGCCGTAGCCCGAGAAGGTGACGTCGCAGGTCGTGAAGCCCTCGAGCAGGAAATCCGCCTCTTCGAACCGTGCATCGAGGGGACGACTTCTCGCGGTCCGAAGGGTTTCCGCCCAAAATCGGTCGAAATCCCCAGGCTCCGTCATGTCGGGGCGATAGGCGACGAGTTTTTCTCGGTCGAGATCGTACAGGGACACGGGATGGCCTCCTCACGGCCGCGCTCGTGGCCGGCCGATGGATCAATCTACCACGCCGTCGGAGGAAAGACAACTTTTCGAATTCCCCGGCGCAGTACCTCCGACCGGCGCGTTCCCCACGGTTTCATTTCTTGACATGAAACGAGCTTCCGCCCATAGTTCTCCATGAGGTATCCCATGTCCCGAATCCACGTACGAACCGACCGCATCGAAAGACACTTCCGAATACTCGAAGGAATCGGCAACCTCGGACCGAAGCGCGAGGACGGCTTTCTCCGCGCCTCCTGGTCCGACGAGGAGAGCCGGGCCATGGACCACATCAGGCGCGCCGCCGAGGCCGAGGGCATGACCTCCTTCAGCGACGCGGTCGGCAACCTCTACGTCGCGACGCCCGGCGGCGCCTCGGACATCGTGTACACGGGCTCGCATCTCGACACCGTACCGATGGGCGGCAATTACGACGGTGCCGCGGGCGTGGTATGCGGCCTGGAGGCGGTCCTCGCGCTGAAGCCGGAATGGCCGAAGCTGAAGAAGCGCCTCGGTCTCGTCGTCTGGCGCGGCGAGGAATCGGCCTGCTACTCGGCAGTGTGCAAGGGAAGCCAGGCGGCGTTCGGCCTGTCGGACCCTGCCATTCTCGGCAGGAAATTCCGAGGGAAGACCCTGGAGGAGGCGATCCTGGGCCAAGGCTGCGATCCCGGCCCCATAGCGAACCGCGTCCCCTCGCTGGGAGCGGAAGGGATCGGCTCGATCGCGGCGCTCGTCGAGCTCCACATCGAGCAGGCGAAGCTCCTCGAAACGAGGAAGAAGCCTATCGGCGTGGTCACGAGCATCCGGGGCACGGTGAGGATGAGGGTCGAGGTGACGGGCGAGGCGAACCACTCCGGCGGGACGCCCATGGGCACCGAATTCAGGAAGGACGCGAACCTCGCGATCGCCCGCATGCAGGTCGCCATGGACGAGCGCGCCGAGAAGGCGGTCGCGGCGGGGAAAGACCTCGTCCAGACCGTCGGGATCGTCAACGCGGACGCGGACTTCAACAAGATGCGGCCGGAACTCGGGGAGAACGCAATCACCAAGGTGAGCCCCTACGGCTACTTCGCCCTGGACATAAGGAGCGACGACGAGCAATTCCTCTTCGCCTACGCCGACGAAATCGAATCCCTCATCGGGGAAACCGCCGCCCGTCTCAACGTCGAGGCGCGGATCCAGAGGCTCATGAGCCTGAAGCCGGTGGAAAGGCTGGACGCCGAGATCAGAGGAATCGAGGAGGCGGTCTGCCGGGAGCTGGGAATCGAATACCTCTGCATGCCGAGCGGAGCCCTCCACGACGCGGCGGTCGTGGCGAACAGGACGAGGAGCGACGGGAAACCGATCCCCGTGGGAATGCTCTTCATCCCCTGCAGGGAAGGCATAAGCCACAACCCCGCGGAGTTCTCGAGCCCCGAAGATCTTGCCCGGGGAGCCTCGGTGCTTGCGGGCACGATGAAGAGGCTCGCGGAATAAACAAAAATGATGCAGACGAATAAAATTTTCTAAAATTTTTTAACTCGTTATTATTCTTAAATCCTTTAACATTGAACTACAGGATTAAGAGTGTTAAGATCGTTGGAAATAAGGGGATGATATGCCGATAGATTTAATACCGGTTAAAATACGCGAAGATTATGAAATTCATGAGTGGAAACATTCTATTGCAATTTTATCACAAGACTTCCCAAACGAATGGATTGATATACTTGACGTATTGAGCTCATTCAGATTGCAGAAATCTTGGATTACCGATCCTGGAGGGAGAAAGTCTAAAGTATCGGAACATATTGACAGTTTTCTCTACAAACGGGGTTGGATCGAGAAGGAATTTCAGACTCAAGTGGTAGTTGATGATGTTTCAATGGTTACGCCTACTCATAAGGTCGATTGCTTCAAAAATAAAGTGGCTTTGGAAATCGAATGGAACAATAAAGATCCATTCTATGACCGAGATTTGAATAACTTTCGTTTGCTTTTCGATCTACGTGCGATAAGCGTTGGAGTTATTATTACACGATGTGATGAACTCCAAGAGATCTTCAATGAATTAGGCAGAGGCGCATCCTACGGAGCCTCAACAACCCATATGAGTAAGCTTCTTCCAAGAATCGAAGGCGGAAGCGGCGCTGGATGCCCAATACTTGTATTCGGAATAACAAGAAACCTCTATGATGGGGAGGAACACCATGGTTAATCCTATAAATGATTTGATTAATCACGTTAATGGTAAAAAATACGGCACAATCCTTGCCGATCCTCCTTGGCAGTTTAATAACAGAACCGGGAAAATGGCACCGGAACACAAGCGGCTGAATAGATATCCGACTATGGCTCTTGAAGATATATGTAGTCTCCCGGTTAATGATATTACATCCCCTATTGCGCATTTATATCTTTGGGTACCCAACGCTTTATTGCCTGATGGATTACGAGTAATGGAAGCATGGGGATTCAGATATAAAACGAATTTGATTTGGTACAAGATAAGAAAAGACGGAGGGCCTGATAGAAGAGGTGTAGGTTTTTATTTCAGGAATGTAACAGAGATGATTCTATTCGGTATTAAAGGGAGAAATGCTAGAACTCTACAGCCCGGTAGATCGCAGGAAAATATTCTAATCTCTCAGAAAAGAGAACATAGCAGAAAGCCCGACGAGCAATATCAATTAATAGAGGCGTGTAGTAGTGGTCCATTCTTAGAGTTGTTTGCCAGAGGACCCATTAGTGGGTGGGATGTTTGGGGAAATCAATCGGAGGATTATTCTCCCACATGGTCGACATATGCGAATCATTCTCAATCAGGAAAAAACCATAAAGAACAATTGGTCCTGCTAGAAAAAGAACGAAAGTTGAAAATTGTGTAACTATTTCATTTTTATTGATTAATCACCCCTTCCGGTGCGCGAGGCCGATGATCTCCCTCACCGACGAGAAGCCTTCCCTTTCCAGGTAACGTCCTATCCCCTCGATCACGTTCTTCATGGTGAACGGGTCGATGAAGTTGAACATGCCGATCCCGAGACCGGTCGCCCCGGCGAGAAGAAACTCCACGGCGGACTCGGCCGAATCGATTCCGCCCATGCCGATGATGGGGATCTTCACAGTCTCGTAGGAGGAGTACACCGCCCAGACGGCGAGGGGCCTGATCGCCGGGCCGGAGAGGCCTCCCGTGACGTTGCCGAGGACCGGGCGCTTCTTCACGATGTCGATGGCCATGCCCTTGTAGGTGTTGATCATCGCGAGGGCGGATGCTCCGGCGTCTTCCGCGGCCTTGGCCATATCGGTGATGTCCGTGACCACGGGCGAGAGCTTCGCGATCACCGGGAGCTTCACCCGGGAGACGACTTCGGTGATGACCCGCTTCAGGGTCTTCTCCTCCGTGGACCAGGGGATGCCTTCGGAGAGGTTCGGGCAGGAGAGATTGAGCTCGATCATGTCGGCCATGCCCGATTCCTCCACGAGGCGGGCGATGCGGCCCCATTCCTCGATCGTGGTGCCGGCGATGCTCACGATCACGGCCGGGCCGAGGCGCCTCATGGCCGGCAGCCTGTTCTTCAGGAAGTGGTCGATCCCTTCGCAGGGGATGCCGATGGAGTTGAGCATGCCGCAGGGCGTTTCCCAGATCCTCGGCGGAGGATTCCCCGGACGAGGATCGATGAAGACGGTCTTGTTCACGACCGCTCCGAGTTCCGACGCCGAGAAGAACTCCGCGTGGATGTCGTCCAGTTCGTAGGCGCCCGAGGCCGGCATGACCGGATTCGGGAGCTTCACCCCCGCGATCTCGACCGAGAGATCGGGTTTCGATGCGGCGGGGCCGCGTCCGGCGGGATTGCGTTCCGTTGCGCTCATTCCAGCACCACCTCGGAGGCCCGGAAGACGGGGCCGTCCCTGCACACGAGAAAGTAGCCCTCTCCCTTTTCCTTCTTCACCGCGCAGCCGTGGCAATCGCCCAGGCCGCAGGCCATGAGTTCCTCGAGGAACACGAATCCTTCGACCGTGCCTTCCGCGTCCAGCCTTTTCACGTGGCGGGCGAACCTCCGGGATCCGCAGGTGTAGGCTCGGTCTATCTTGCCCTCGGCCGCGAGGCGGTCCAGGAGGTCGGTGCCGTTTCCGCGATACCCGTCCGATCCGTCGTCGGTGGCGACGAGGACCTCGGCGGAAAACCGTTCGAGAAGCTCGCGGCAGACGAGACGGTCCTTCCTCGACGCGGAAAGGATCGTGTACACGGGAACCTTTCTCCTGTAGGCGGCCTCGGCGAGCGATACCACCGCGGCAGCGCCGACGCCGCGCACGAGCAGGGCCGTTCCCCTGCCCGAGGCGTCCGCCGCGCCCTTGCCGAGGGGCCCGGTGACGAATACGGGGGAACCGGGCTCGAGTCCACCCAGGATGGAGGTGCCCCGACCGCCGACCTTGATGCACAAGCTGAAGGATTCCTCCTTTTCGTCGGTGAGGACGATGTCGAAGGGCCTCGGAAGGATCGGGTCGCGAGCGGGCCATCCGCGGATCATCGCGAACTGGCCGGGGAGGGCCGTCTTGGCGATCTCCGGTTCCTTGATGACCAGATACACGTATCCCGGAGGATTCTCGTATCGGGCGAGGACCTCGGCTTTTCTATAAACGGGAGATGAGCACGACATAAGGAAATCCCTATAGCATATTTTCGGGTTTTTGGAAACCTGAGATTGCCGGAATCCGAGATCGTCGGGACGTCCGGCGAAACCGCGGTTGTCAGGCCGCGTTCATGGTTCGGGCGGCCCCGTCCACGAGGCATCCTGTGCTGCGGCGGAGCGTTACGGTAGCATGCAACAATATTACGCGCCGCGCGAGGATTTCAACGAAGCGTCTCGCCGCATTTGCGCCCGAGGCGAAGCCGGGGTACACTGGAAGCGTGCTGAAACTGACGTTTCTCGCCAGGCTTCTTCCGCCGAGCGTCTGCGGCAATACCGCGCTCTACAACCTCATCGTCGTGGCCGTCTGCGTTCTCGCCGCCGCCGTCCTCCTCGTACCGCTCGTACTCGCGGCGATGCTGGCGGCCTTCCTCGTTTCGGACAAGCTCAAGGCGGGGATGGCGGGAATGTCCATCATTCTGATTTTCGTTTCCGCCGCGGTATTCGCGGATCTCGTTTTTCTTGCCGTTCTTATTGCGAGAAACATTCTATGGAAATGAAGGTCATCCATTTCCAGGATGCGGAAAATCAGCGAGGTTTCATCCAATTTTTGTTGCGCGCGGAATTAAAACTAGGTATCATGGTACGTTCGAGGTGGTATCGAGGCCGCTCGATCCCGAAGGACGAAAATTCGAAACATCCGAATCCACGGTGTTCACGAATTCCATCCGAACGGAAGGGCGGCGGACGAGAAATCTCGGCAGTTCTCAAATAAGGAAGAGGGGGTATTTATGAAGAAATTGGCATTGGCCGCCTTGGCGGCGACGATGATGCTCTTCGCGGCCGGAGGTCTGACCGCCGAGGCGAAGTATCATATCGGCATCATCACCGGAACGGTTTCACAGTCCGAAGACGATCTTCGCGGAGCCGAGGCGATGATCAAGGAATACGGCGACGTGAAGGACGGCGGGATGATCCAGCATCTGACCTACCCGGCGAACTTCATGGCCGAGCAGGAGACCACCATTTCGCAGATCGTCTCCCTGGCGAACGATCCCAAGATGAAGGCCATCATCATGAACCAGGCCGTCCCCGGGGCGACCGAAGGCTTCCGCCGGGTCCGCGAGATGAGGAAGGACATCCTTCTTCTCGCCGGCGTTCCCCAGGAAGATCCCATCGTCATCTGCTCCATCGCAGACCTCGTCATGAGGAACGACTTCGTGTCCGCAGGCTACCGGGTCATCTGGACCGCGAAGCAGCTCGGCGCCAAGACCTTCGTCCACATCTCCTTCCCGCGCCACATGAGCGTCGAGACCCTCACCCGCCGCCGCATGATCTTCGAGCAGGCGTGCAAGGACCTCGGGATCAAGTGGGTCTTCGAGACCGCTCCGGACCCGACGAGCGACGTCGGAGTCGTCGGCGCCCAGCAGTTCATGCTCGAGAACGTTCCCCAGTGGGTGAAGAAATACGGCAAGGACACCGCCTTCTACGCCACGAACGACGCGCACACCGAACCGCTCATCAAGCAGATCGTCCAGTACGGCGGAATCTTCGTGGAAGCAAGCCTTCCCTCCCCGCTCCTCGGATTCCCGGGAGCACTCGGCATCGACCTCAAGGCGGAGAAAGGCAACTTCCCGGCCATCATGAACAAGATAGAGAACGTCATCAAGCAGAAAGGCGCCTCAGGCCGTCTCGGCACCTGGTCCTATTCCTTCGGCTACTGCGCCACCGCCGGGCTCACCCAGCACGCGATCAACGTCATCGAGGGAAAATCGAAGATGCTCAACCTGCAGGACATCTTCAAGGCCTTCGGGAAGTACACCCCCGGGGCCAAGTGGGGCGGTTCCTGGTACGTGGACGCATCCACCGGCGCCAGGCTGAAGAACTTCCTCATGCTGCTTCAGGACACCTACATCTTCGGCAAGGGCTACATGAAGTCCGCCGACATCGACGTTCCCGAAAAATACCTGAAGATCTCCTCCGGCCTCAAGAAGAAATAGGGGGCTTTCGAGAAAAAAGAGGCCGTCCCGAAGGGCGGCCTCTTTCTTTGAGCGGCGGACGGCCCGATGCGGTCGCCGCTCGAAACGATCGATTCGGTCTTTCAGAAATCGTTCCGCAGAACCACCGAAATCGCGGGATTTCGGCGATTTTTGAAATACCTGAAAGGGAGTGGCATAACAGATGGAACCTATCCTAAGTCTTAACGGCATCGGAAAGGCCTACAACGGCACGCGGGTCCTCCAGGACGTATCCTTCGACGTTCTGCCCGGCGAGATAGTCGGCCTCGTAGGGGAGAACGGCGCCGGCAAGACGACGCTCATGCGGATTCTCTTCGGAATGACCGTCATCGCCGAAACCGGCGGCTACGAGGGAACGATCCGGTTCGCCGGCGGCGAAGTCAAATTCAAGAGTCCCTTCGAGGCCCTCGACGCCGGGCTCGGCATGGTTCACCAGGAGTTCTCCCTCATTCCGGGTTTCACCACCACGGAAAACATCCTGCTCAACCGCGAGGACCTGAAAAAGACGGTCCTCGTGGACGTCTTCGGCGACCGGTTGAGCGTGCTCGACCGAGCGGTCATGGAACGAAAGGCCCGCAAAGCCATCGAGCGCCTCGGCGTGCCCCTGGATCCGAACATGATCGTGAAGGAGATGCCGGTCGGGCACAAGCAGTTCACGGAGATCGCGCGCGAGCTCAATCGCGAAAACGTCAAGCTCCTCATTTTCGACGAACCGACTGCGGTACTCACGGAAAGCGAGGCCGAGTCCCTGCTCAAGGCGCTCAAAATCCTCGCGGCGGAGGGGATAGCCATCGTGTTCATATCCCATCGTCTCCGCGAGGTTCTCGAGATCTGCGACAAGATCGTGGTCCTTCGCGACGGAAAGCTCGTGAAGGAGCTTCAGGCCGCGGGGACCACCCTCCGCGAGGTCGCGGCGCTCATGGTGGGAAGGTCGCTGGAAGGAGCCGCCGCGGTCCGGGATAAGGCGGACCGTCCCGTCGGGAAACCCTACATCGAAGTCGAGGACCTCTGGGTCGACATGCCGGGCGAAACGGTGAGGAACGTCTCCTTTTCGGCCGCCGAGGGGGAGATCTTCGGCATCGGAGGTCTGGCAGGCCAGGGCAAGCTCGGCATCCCGAACGGTCTCATGGGCCTGTATCCCGCGGGCGGCACGCTGCGCGTGGGAGGCGAAGAGGTTCCGCTCAACGCCCCGCACGAGGCCCTCAAGGCGGGAATGGCCTTCGTTTCCGAGGACAGGCGCGGCGTGGGACTGCTCCTCGACGAGGGGATCGACTGGAACATCGCGTTCACGGCGATGCAGGTCAAAGGCACCGGCCTCCGATCCCTCCTGGGCGGGCTTTTCAAGTGGCGTTCGGACGCCGCGATGAAGGCCCTCGCGGAGGAGTACATAGCGGCGCTCGACATAAAGTGCACGAGCCACAGGCAGAGGGCGGGAAACCTCTCGGGCGGAAACCAGCAGAAGGTCTGTCTCGCCAAGGCCTTCGCGCTCGAACCCAGGCTCCTCTTCGTATCCGAGCCTACGCGGGGGATCGACGTGGGCGCGAAACGCCTCGTTCTGGACACCCTGCGCCGCCGCAACCGCGAGAACGGGACCACCATCGTGATGATCTCGAGCGAACTCGAGGAGCTCAGGGCGATCTGCGACAGGATCGCGATCATCGACGAAGGCAGGGTCGCGGGCATACTTCCGCCCGAGGCCCCGATCGAAGACTTCGGGCTGCTCATGTCCGGGACCGTTGGAGTGAATTGATCATGAATGCAGTAAAGAACTTCATTGCTGATTTCGGCCTCACGAGGATCATCATCGCGCTCTTCCTCGGGGCACTCTTCGCCTCGGCGCCCCTCGTCGGGGTGAGCGTTGCGAGTTCCTTGTCCAACACCGTAGCCCGTTTCGGCATGAACGGCATCATGGTCCTCGCCATGGTGCCGATGATCCTTTCCGGCTGCGGGCTCAACTTCGGCCTTCCCCTCGGCGTCATCGCTGGCCTCCTCGGGGCGACGATAAGCATCGAAATGAATCTGACGGGGGCCGCGGGCTTCGCCGTCGCGATCGTCATCGCCCTCGCTTTCGCGGCGGCTTTCGGCTACGGCTACGGCAAACTTCTCAACCGCGTGAAAGGCGACGAAATGATGATAGCGACCTACGTCGGATTCTCGTCGGTCATGTTCATGTGCATCGCGTGGATCGTTCTCCCCTACAAGCATCCGGTGATGATATGGGGCTTCGCCGGAGAGGGCCTCCGGACCACGATCTCGGTGGAGGCGTTCTGGTCGAAAATCCTGAGCGACTTCCTCGCGATCAAAGTGGGAGACGAATTCGTTTTCCCCACCGGCATGATCCTCGTTTTCGTGCTCACGGCCGCCCTCGTCTGGTTCTTCCTCCACCTGAAGACGGGCACCGCAATGCGGGCCGCGGGTTCCAACCCGACCTACGCCCGCGCCTCCGGAATCGACGTCGACAGGATGAGAACCATCAGCGTCGTGATGTCCACGATGCTCGGGGCCTTCGGCATCCTCGTGTACGAGCAGAGTTTCGGCTTCATCCAGCTCTACGAAGGTCCTTTTTCCATGGCCTTCCCCGCGGTGGCTGCGATCCTCATCGGGGGAGCGAGCGTCAACAAGGTGACCATGGCGAACGTGTTCGTGGGGGCCTTTCTTTTCCAGGGCATCCTCACCATGACGCCGTCGGTCATAAACTCGGTTCTCAAGGCGGACATGTCCGAGGTCATCCGCATCGTGATCTCGAACGGCATGATCCTTTACGCGCTCACCAGAAAGGCGAAGGTGGCGAAATGAAAACGAAAATCAAACTCCTCTTCATCGACAATGCCGTCGTCTTCCTCTTCATCGCCATCATCGCGGCCGCCATCCCCTTCGCGGGAATGCCTCTTTCGTATCTGGCCCAGGAGGTCGTCACTCGGCTCGGCCGCAACTCCTTCCTGGTGCTCTCGCTCCTGCTTCCCATCATGGCGGGAATGGGTCTCAACTTCGGCATGGTTCTCGGCGCGATGGCCGGGCAGATCGGGCTCATCCTCGTGACGAACTGGAACGTCATCGGCCTGCCCGGAGTCGGGCTCGCCATGATACTCTCCACGCCGATCGCCGTGTTCCTCGGCTGGATCTGCGGATCGGTCCTGAACCGGGCGAAGGGCAAGGAGATGGTGACCGGCTACATCCTCGGCTTCTTCATGAACGGCATCTACCAGTTCCTCGTCCTCTATTCGATGGGAAGCTTGATTCCGATCCGGAATCCGGAGCTCCTCCTTTCGCGGGGATACGGCATCCGCAACGTCGTCAACCTGATCGGAATCAGGCAGTCGCTCGACCGGCTCCTCCAGCCCGAGGTATTCGGCCTCAAGATCCCGCTCGCGACGTTCCTGGTGATAGCCTCGATGTGCGCCTTCATCGTTTGGTTCCGCAAGACCAAGCTCGGCCAGGACATGAGGGCGGTAGGCCAGGACAGGGCTGTGGCCCTCGCGTCGGGGATCCCCGTCGAAAAGACCAGGATCGTCGCGATCATCATCTCGACGGTGCTCGCCTGCTACGGCCAGATCATCTTCCTCCAGAACCTCGGGACCCTCAACACCTACAACTCGCACGAGCAGACCGGCATGTTCTCCATCGCGGCCCTCCTCATCGGCGGGGCTTCGGTCAGCAGGGCCTCGATTCCGAACGTGATCTTCGGCGTCATCCTCTTTCACCTGATGTTCATCGTCTCGCCGATGGCGGGAAAGAACCTCATCGGCTCGGCCCAGCTCGGCGAGTTCTTCCGCCAGTTCGTGAGCTACGGCATCATCGCCGTATCGCTCGTCCTGTTCGCATGGAAGCGCAAGGCCCACGCGACGGCGGCGAGGGCCGCCCTCCGGGGCGCAGCCTCGCCGACGACGGACGAAGAAAAGCCGTCAAAAGGAGGCGAAGCATGACGAGACGAACCATCGTACGTGCCGTCCTGCTCCTGCTCACGGCGCTCTTCGCGGCTTGGCTCTTCCGCATCGGCAAAGGCCACACTCTGCTCCTCGATACCAACATGGTCGAGCTCGACGGAAAGGAACTCCGTTCCGCGGAAGCGATCTCGGTGAGCGTGAACGGACGCGAGCCCGAGGAAATGGGCCGCGTGGAACGCGTCATCGTGGACAACCTCATGGGATCGTCGCACTCCGTCGTCATCGAGGTGATCTCCGGCGAGGAAAAGAAGATCGAGACATCCTTCACCATCCCCGCCTCCGTGGACACCGCCCTCCTCAGGATAGCGGCCGTCCTCAACGGGGCTCCGGAGAAGGAATGGGTGGTCCCCTTCGTTGAGGAAAAGAAGCAGGAGGAAGCCGTGGAAAAGACGGTGCATCAGGATGAGAAGGACGTCATTCAACTGAAAAAGAACCAGGAATGACGCGCATTCGCCAAGCCTGCTCCTTACGGCCGGGACTTCTTCCCGGCCGTTTCTTCCAGCAGAGGCTGAGCCTAGTTCGCCTGCGGTCCGTTCCCTACGTCCATCTTGCCTAGATAATACTTCTTCTTGAATTCGGCCGTCAGCTTCGTGAAACCTTCCACTCCGTCTCGCTTCACGACGCAGAGATTGAACACCTTCATGTTGTGGGGCAGAATTCCCGCCCGGTCGGAGCAGGGCTGGAGCCTGTTGCAGGGGAACTCGTCGCAGTCGCCGCAGAAATCGATCTTCTTCCCCTTCACGCACGAATAGGTCCTGCACTCGCCCTGGATGACGGGACAGTCGCCGCCGGTCGGCCTGCAGCCCCTGCAGGGGAGTTTTTCCTTCGGCATTCCGCGCTCGACGAGCCTGTCGTACAGTTTTTCGTCGTCCTTGCACTGATGAAGCTCGCAGATTCCGCAGTCGATCCCGCAGGGAGCGACGAGCACGGTCCTCGCATTGAAGTTCATCGAGACACCTCCTTTCTCCATTCTACCCGAAAGCGGCACGAATTCAAACAAGCGTGAAGATCGCCAGGCACACACCGGCGTTTCTTCCGGCCCGATCTCGCGACCCGATCGTTGACCTCCGGCTTCCGCCGGTGCTACCATCCTCCGGGAATCATGAAACACCGCATCGCGCTCCTTATGGCGCTCGCGGCCTTCACGGCCGGCTCCGTCGCCGACAAGAACGAATACGAAATCGTGAGGACGAACTATCGGGAGAACGGGATCCAGATCAGCTTCCCGCAGCTCGTCTCGAGCGGCGACGTTCGGACGCAGACGACGGTCAACGGTCGCATCCGGGACGAGGCCATGTCCGCATTGAAATTCTTCGGTCCGGAGAGAAGGAAGGAACTCGAATTGTCGATTTCCTACTCGATCCTCAGGAAATCGCCGGGCCTGCTCAGCATCGCCTATTCGGGCAAGGGCGGAACGATCGGAAGCGCGACGAGGAGAAGCCTGTATTACACGACGAGCCTCGACCTCCGATCCTTCAAGCGGCTCTCCCTTCCCGACGTCGTCCTGATCGACAAACGCCTCGCGCAGAGGTTGAAGGAGGCCCGTATCCTGGATTCGGAAAACGGCATCCCGCCCTTGCCCGCGGACGCGGTCAGGGCCGAGATCCGGTCGAGGGACGACGCCTACATCGTGGAACTGCTCTTCGGGGCCGACAGGACGAATCTCATCGGGACGGAAAGGGAGCCGGAAATCTTCAGCGGCATGTCGACGGAAGCCCTGATCATCAGCGTCTGGATGCCGCCGGACCTCGGCGGTCATGCGGAATTCGTCCTTCCCTTCGACGAAATCTCCGACCTTCTCCTTCCGGAATACCGTGCTCTGGCCGGGAACCGGTAGTTTCCGGCGGGACTCCTCCGACGAGTCGGCGTACGGTCAGGACGCAGTCTTCACCGTCGGAATCCCGTAATCGGAAAACGCCTCGCCGGGCCTGAACCTGAGGAGTACGAAGGCGCCTCGAAGTTCGTTTCTTCCCGCTGTCACCGACCCTCTGAGCTGCTTGGCGAGCAGAAGGACGAGGCTCAGGCCCAGGCCCGAGGTCTTGTGCAGGTCGAAGCCTTCGGGGAACCCGGCGCCGTCGTCGGCCACCCTCAGTTCCACCCATCCCTCGTCCATGATTTTTAGGTCGATCTCGATCCGGCCCTCCACCCCGTCCGGGAACGCGTATTTCAGGGAGTTGGTCACGAGCTCGTTCACGACGAGACCCAAGGGTACTGCATTCTTGAGGTCGATCCTGATCTCGTCGAGCCGCACGGAAAAATCGATCCTCCCGTCGTCCGGCAGGAAGGTCCGGGAAAGGTATTCCACGATGCTCCTGACGTATTGCCCGCAGTCGACCTTGTCCCCTCCGGATGATTTGTAGAGGATCTCGTAGACCCCCGCCATCGAGCGGATGCGGCTCTGCGTATCCTTCAGGACGGCGAGCGCCTTTTCATCCTTCATCGTCTGAGACTCCATGTACAGGATGCTGTCGATCATGGTGAGGTTGTTCTTCACCCTGTGCTGGAGTTCCTTCATCAACACGTCCTTGGCCTCGAGGAGTTCGTGCAGGGCCTCCTCGGTCTTTTTCCTCGCCGTGATGTCGAGGTGCGTTCCGACGACCCGCAAAGGGGTCCCGGCCCCGTCGCGATGGGTGACTTTTCCCTTGTCGAGCACCCAGATCCATTCGCCGGATTTCGACCTCAGCCGGTATTCGGCCTCGTAGTGCGGGGACTCCCCTTCGAGATGGGCCACGAGCAGCCCGATTACGCGATCGGCGTCCTCGGGACAGATGAGCCCGTTCCAGATGTCGAAGTTCTCCTCGAGTTCCCCCGGAGAGTAACCGAGCATCTCGGCATACCTGTCGTTGAAGAGCATCTCCTTCGACTCGATGTCCAAGTCCCAGGTCCCCAAATCGGCGCCCTTGAGCGCGAGGTCGAGACGGTCCTTGTATTCCCGAAGGGCGTGCTGGATGTTCTTCCTCTCCTCGATCTCCGAGTGCAGTTTTTCGTGGCTCTTCTTCAACCTCTCGGACATGCGGTTGAACGCCGAGTTCAGCTCGTCGATTTCCTCGATGCGGCTGGGGGACTCGGGTCCGTTCCAGTCCCCGACGGACAGGGTTCTCGTTCTCGCGGCGAGGACGGTGAGCGGCCTGAGAATTATCTTCGAAGTGATAATTCCGACGCCCGCCGTCACGAGCAGCGCCGCGAACACGAGAAGAACGGTGGAGCGCAGGCTGGCGTCTATCTGCCCCATGTAGTCCGATTTCGGTATCATCATCACGGAGAGCCAGTCGAAGCCGTGGGGGATCCGGAGCGGCGAGACGAAGAGGAAGAAATTCCGATTCTCCGAGACGAGATCGGCATGGAAGCCGTCGTCGAAGGAGCCGAGGCCGCCCGGAAAACCGGACAGGAAAGAGGCCGCGGTTCGGATCTCGGGGACGGAGGAATCGACGGCCGCAGACCCGATTCCGTCCTTGATCCCTCTCGAACCGAACGAAGACGTTATGAGTCTGCCGGTTCGATCGAGGATGAAACCGACCCCTGTTTTCCCGAATTCGAGACTGCTGAAGAACGAAGAAAGGTGGGAGAGGAAAAGATCGACGGACACGACCCCGACCAGGTTCATGGCACGGTCGTAAACGGGGAGGCTCAAGGCCAGAGCCATGTCCTGTCCCGTCGTCAGCGCGTAAGGGCCGCTCCACACGGGACCCCTCTCGTCGACCGCGTTCCTGTACCAAGGCCGGCTCCGGACGTCGAAGGAAGGAACGTCGACCAGGAGTCTACCCGGGTTCCCGTCGGAGTCAGCGGCATGTTTCCTGAACGCTCCTTTCTCGAAACCCGGAGACCCCGTGACGTAGAAGGATTCCTCCGCCCCTTCGCGGCCGGCTCCCGCGATCCCTCCGGCGGTGTTCCCGAAATAGATGCTGGTGATCGACGGATTCTGCCTCACGACGTGCAGGAAATACCGCTGCATTGCCTCCTGATCCCTCGGATTCAGGATGCCGTCACGTACGAATTCCGCGGTGATTCCGTTCAGCCTTAGTGGAGTCCCGAGAAAGATCCGGAGCTGGGACTCAATCCTTCCGGAGATCTCGGCGGAGAGAACCGTCACGAGTTCTTTCACGATGCTCTCTCCGTTTCTGAACGAGATGAATCCGACGAGCAGTGCGAAGATGCCGATCTCGGCGATGAACGGAAAGATGAGAAGAAAGCGCAACGGGACGCGTTTCTTGTCTCCTCCATTCGATTCGAATTTGGACATGAAAACGAAACCTCGACTACATGTTTAACTTACTGCAATATACACACTATTTCCCGGGAAAACAACCGAATAACTAATATATTAAATATATCCACTTTTTCGAATAAATGAATTCCGCTTCGCTATGTATCGGGGATCGAAGCCCAAAGCAAAGGCCCCGGCTTGAAGGCCGGGGCCGCAGGACGGTGAATGAAGTTTCGTCAGGGATTGGGATAAACCGGCTTCGCGCTTGCCGCGCCTTCCGGATACACGGTCTGGATCGTTCCCTTCTGGATTTGGAAGGTGACCGCTCCGCCGGCCATGTTCTGGCCCGTCGCGTCCCACTTCGTCGGACCCCAGAAGGTGGTTCCCTGGTAGCTCTTCAGCGCTTCGCGCACCTTGTCGGTCTCGATGGAACCGGCCTTTTCGATGGCGAGCTGGAGGAGGTAAGCGCCCTGGGCCGCGCCCGCGCCCTGATAGGAAAGCCCTTCGCCGAACTTCGCGGTGAAGTCCTTCTCGAAATTCTGAGCCGTTCCGAACACCGGATCCGAATACTTCATCTGGGGCATCCACCAGGCGACGCCGTAGATGTTGTTCGCGTCGTCGCCGAGGGCCTTGGAGAAGTCCTTGAGCTCGGGACCGGTGGTGAAGCCGATGGCCTTGAGGTGAACCTGTTGTTCCTTGAGCTGGCGGACGGTGAGGATGGCCTCTTCGAGATAGCCGGAACCCATGAGGACTTCGGCGCCGGAGGTCTTTATCTTGAGGATGGTGGAGGAAAGGTCCTTTACGCCCTTCGGGTATTCCTCGTAGTAGGCGACCTCGAAACCCTTGCTCTTCGCGTACTCGGTGGCGCCCTTGGCGACCGCGAGCGGGAAGTTGTCGTTCGGGGTGATGATCGCGACCTTCACGGGCTTCGGGTTCTGGGCGGCGAGCATGTCGATGAAGCTGTTGAAGATGACGGTGCCCGGGGGAAGGACGGAGAATACGTTCTTGAAGCCGCGGGTGTAGATGTTTCCGGCGTTCGCGAGCGTCGCGATGGTGATGATGTTGTATTTCTCGGCGATCGCGGTGGTGGCGAACGTGGGTCCGCTGCCGAACGGTCCGAGGAGGAAGTTCACCTTGTCCTCGGTGATGAGCTTCTCGGTGAGCTTCGCGGAAGTCTGGTTGTCGGACTGGTCGTCGTAGTACACGATCTCGACCTTCATCTTCTTACCGCCGACGTTGATGCCGCCCGCGGCGTTCACTTTTTCCTTCCAGAGCTCGTAGCCGTTCTTCACCATGTTGCCGAAGCGGGAAAGCCCGCCAGTCATGGCCACGGAAGCGCCGAACTTGACGACGCTCGGTTCCTTCTTCTCCGCTTCCTTCTTGCCGGCGCCGAAGGCCGCCTGGCCGAAGACGAGGGAGAGGGCGAGCAGGACGGCGATCAAGGAAAACGATCTTTTCATGCTGTTTCCTCCGTTATCGATTTGGTCACCAGAATCACAAGCCAAGATAGGCTTTCTGGATTTCCGGATTCTCCAGAAGGCTTCTGGACTCCCCGGACATCTCCACGCGACCGTGGACGAACACGAATCCCTTGGAGGCCAGGTTCAGGGCGACCTGAACGTCCTGGTCCACCAGAAGGATGGTGATTTTCTTTTCCTCGTGAATTCCCCTTATGACCGCCACAAGGGTGTCCACCATTACGGGCGCCAGACCGAGCGAGAGCTCGTCGAGAAGGAGGAGCTTCGGATCCGCCATGAGCCCCCTCGCGACCGCGCACATCTGGGCCTCCCCGCCGGAAAGAGTTCCCGCGAGCTGCTTGCGCCGCTCCTTGAGCCTGGGAAGAATGGAATACACCCATTCGAGGTCCTGCCTCACGGCCTTCCTGTCCTTTCTCGTATAGGCTCCCATCATGAGGTTGTCCTCCACGGGGAGCCCCGAGTAGAGCTGACGCCCCTCGGGGACCATCATGATGCCCCGCGCCGCGCGCTTCGGCTGGGGCATGCGGGTTATGTCCTCGCCCTCGAAGACGATCCTGCCGCTCTTCGGCTCGATCGCACCGGCGAGGGAGCGTATGAAGGTGGTCTTCCCCACCCCGTTCGCGCCGATGAGTGCGGTGATCGCCCCAGATTCGGACTCCATGTTCACGTCCCAGAGTATCTGCACGTCGCCGTAGCCGGCGTTCAAGTTTTCAACCTTAAGCATTTTTCCCCCGCATCTTCGCGTAGCGTTCGCCGAGGTAGGCCGAAATGACCTTTTCGTCGTTCGTGATCGCCTCGGGGCTCCCTTCGGCGATCTTTTCCCCGTGGTGCAGGACGAGCACCCGATGGGAGACGCCCATGATCGCCTTCATGACGTGCTCGATGACGAGGATCGTCCTGCCCTGGCGGTTCAGCTCCTTGATGAGCTCCATGACGGACTCCACCTCCGCCGTGTTGAGCCCCGCCATGACCTCATCCAGGAGCAGGATCTCCGGATCCATGGCGAGGGCCCTGGCCAGCTCGAGCCGCTTGCGTTCCGAGATGTTGAGGTGCTCGACCTTGACGTCCCCTTTCCCCTCGAGGTTGACCTTGGCGAGGATCGAACGGGTCTTCTCGCGGGCCTCGCGCGCGTCGCGGATCTTGTCCTTGCCGAAAAGTGCGCCTATGGAGACGTTCTCGAGCACCGTCATTCCCGGGAACGGCTTCACGATCTGGAAGGTCCGGGAAATGCCGCGCTCGGCGATCTCGTGCGGCTTGAGTCCCGTGATCTTCTCGCTTTTGAAGAAGATCTCGCCCCGTGTCGGACTCAGGGTTCCGTTGATGAGCGAGAGGAAGGTCGTCTTCCCCGCCCCGTTGGGCCCGATGATGCCGAGGATCTCCCCCCGCTTCACCTCGAAGTCCACGTTCCACACGGCCTTCAGCGCCCCGAAGGTTTTCGTCACGCCGTTCCCTTTCAACAGTATCTCACTCATGCCTTCTCCCCCTTTCGCTCGAAGAGGCCGAGAAGACCCTTCCACTTGAGATTGAGTATTCCCTGGGGCATGAAGAGCACCGCGAGGATGATGATCGCCCCCAGGATGCCGAGGTGCAGGTTGATGAATTTCGACCATACGAGTTCGGATATGGTCTCAAGGATGACCGCTCCCACCACGGGACCGAAGATCGTGCCCATGCCTCCGATGAGGATGATGACGAACATCTTCACCACCCACATGACGTCGAAGACCGTGGGCGGGTCGATGTAGCTGAACCAGTAGGCGTAGACAGCCCCGGTCAGCCCGGTGAAGAGAGCCGAGACGGACCAGGAGATGATCTTGTACTTCGTCGTGTCGATGCCCATGACGCTCGCGGCCTCCTCGTCGGCGCGGATTGCCTTGAAGGCGTAGCCGAGGCGGTTCTTGGAGATCCGCCACACCGCGACCATGGTCACGATGAGCAGAATCAGCATCGCGAAGTAGAAGAATACGTTGAGGAAGAACGGGGTCCCCGGCAGGGAGGGAACCGAAATCCCCTGGCTGCCGCCGGTCACGCTCGTCAGGTTGTCCACGATGTGACGCATGGCTTCCATAGCGCCGAGGCTTCCGAGGGCGAAGTAGTGGCCCTTGAGCCTGAGCAGCAGAAAGCCCAGGAGAATCGCCATGACGACGGCCACGACGCCCGCGCAGAGGAAGGCGAGGAAAAAAGGAAATTGGGCCTTGGTCATGAGCACCGCCACCGTATAGGCGCCGCTTCCGAAGAAGATCATGTTGCCGAAGGCCGCGTATCCCGTGTAGCCGGAAATAATGTTGAGGGCCGAGGCGAGAAGGGCGAACATGAAGATCTGGGTTATGAGGCGGACCCAGAAACCGCTCACCGCGAAGGGAACCACAGCGAGGATCACGAGAACCCCGCTCAACAGCAGTATGCCGCGTTTCATCAGTAGAACCTCTTTCCGAGCAGCCCCTGAGGCCTGAATACCAGGACGAGCACGAGGACGATGAAGCCCAGGAGCTCCTGCACCGAGGACGGGAAGATCAGGGTTCCCACGGTCTCCACGAGGCTCAGGGTCATGCCTCCGACCAGGGCGCCGACCGTGCTCCCCAGGCCGCCCAGAATGGCGATGACGAAGGCCTTCGCCACGAGAGGGCCGCCGAGAAAGGGATTGACGCTCATGATGGGGGAGATGAGGGCTCCGGCCGCGCCAGCGAGGGCCGCGCTCACCGCGAAGGTGACCGCATAGATCTGCTTGACGTCGATGCCGACCGTCTTTGCGCCCTCGTAGTTCAGCGCCGTGGCGTTGATGGCTATGCCGGTCTTCGTCCTCCGCATGAAGAGATAGAAGAGAACGGTGATGACGATCGCGACCAGGAAAATTCCCAGGCGCACCTTGGGGATCACCGTGCCGCCCACCTGCAAGGCTTCCGATGAATACGGCAGTTTGACGCTCCGGTAGTCCGCGCTCCAGATGAGGAGACAGACGTTCGCGATCAGGATCTGAAGACCGAAGGTGAAGGTCAGGGTTATGAAGGACGCTCCCCGGACGACCCGGTTGAGGAGGTAGCGCTGGATTCCGTAAGCGACGACGAAAAGCAGCGCCATGACCAGCGGAATGGAAAGGAAAGGATCGATATGATACGCCGCGAACAGCGTGAAGGAAACGTACGCGCCGATCATGATGAAGGATCCGTGGGCGATGTTCACGATGTTCATGACGCCCCACACGAGCGAAAAGCCGATCCCTATCATGGCGTACACGGCGCCGAAGAGTACGCCGTTGATGATGGCCTGGACGATCATTCTGTCAGCTCCTCAAATTGGAAACACGAGAGATATCAGCCTATCAGGAAATGGGAAAAAATTCAACGTTCCCGTAGACGAATTTCCCTGGACATACGAAAAAGAAGGCAAATATCCGATTCCACCCGCATTGACAGGAAATTCGATATTCCCTACCATCGAGGTCAAAGAGAGGTTCCCCATGCAAAAGTTCGCCTTGATCTGCGACCTCCACATCGACACCGCAGACCCGGCTCTCGCGCACCTCGACCCGCGGCGCAATGCGGTCCGCCTGCTCGACGCGTTGAAGCGAGACGGCTTGCGAAAGGTCATCGCAATGGGCGACGTCTCGGATTCCGACGAAGGCCTCTTGTGGTTCATCGGCGAACTCGACAAACGGGGCTTCGACTTCAGTCTCATGCCGGGGAACCACGATGTCTTCGAATCGTTCAGGGAAACGGGGATCGTACGGGGACCGACCGCCTATTCCGCGGCGAGGATGGAAGGTTTCAAGGTCCTGTTCCTGGACACAAGCGCCTATTCCGTGGACGCGGAGCAGCTCGCCTGGATGGAGGCCGAGCTTCGGGACAACCACGACGACATCCTACTCTTCGTCCATCATCCGATCATCGACTGCGGCGACACGCAGATGGACAGACTATACCCCCTGAAGAACCGCGAAAAAACACTCGACGCGATCGCCGGCAGGCCGTTCAACGTCACGCTATTTTGCGGCCATTACCACACGGAATCCGCAGTCAGGCTCGGCAACGTCGTCCAGTTCGTCACGCCATCCGTGTTGTACCAAATCAAAAAGCACACGGTGTCGCCGCACCTGGAAATCGCCGACGAACGCATTGGATTCAGGGTTTTGGAAATCGACGGGACGAAGACCGCAACCGAGGTACGTTACCTGGATCCCGAGCCTGCCCCGCGGTAGAAACCTTCGAGGCGTGCCCATGAAGTACGATTTCGAAGAAGTGAGAACCTGCTACGGCGAGACGGCCCGGGAGTACCACGAGGAGTTCAAGAGCGAACTCGACGGCAAGCCCTTCGACCGGGACATCCTCGCCCGCTTCGCCGCTTCCCTGGCCCCCGAGGACCTGGTCGTGGAATTCGGCGCGGGCTCCGGCCACGTCTCGAAGTTCCTCTACGATCGAGGACTCAGGAACCTCACGGCCACCGACATTTCCGAGCCTTCGCTCGAAGTCGGCAGATCGGCCTACCCCATGATCCGTTTCGAATACGCAGACATGACGGCGACGGCGTACGCGGACGGGTCGATCGACGGAATCGTCTGTTTCTACGGGATCGTGCATTTCTCCTATGCGGAAATCAGGAAAGCGCTCGCGGAATGGAAACGAATCCTGAAAACCGGGGGAAGGGCCCTCTTCTCGTTTCACGTCGGCGAGGACGAATCGATCAGGATCGACAAATTCCTCGGCAAGGAGAAGGCGAAGGCTACGTGGAACCTTTTCAAGGCGGACGCGGTGCTGGACATCCTGCAGGACATGGGCATCGCCTACGAGGAAGCGATAGTCCGCTATCCCTACATCGGGAAGGAGCACCCGAGCAGGAGATGCTACATTCTGTGGAAGAATGCGTGAGCGGATTATATAACGAAAGGAGGAGCGGCATGTTGCTCACTACGACATCGAACATCGAAGGCAGGAAAATACGAAACTATTTGGGGATCGTGACCGGGGACACCATCCTCGGCGTAAACATCCTGAAGGACGTTTTCGCCGGAATAAGGGACATAGTGGGAGGAAGATCCGAGGCTTACGAGCAGGAGCTTCAAAATGCGCGGCGGACGGCCTTGCAGGAATTGGAGCAGCGCGCAGGGGAACTCGGAGCGAACGCCGTCGTAGGAGTCAAGCTCGACTACGAGATCCTCGGCCACACGAACGGCATGCTCATGGTCGCGGCGAGCGGGACCGCGGTCGTGACGGACTGAGGCACCCCGCACGGCGGTCATTCCTTCTTGCGGCCCCCCAGCTCCCCGGTCAGGATCGACGAAACCCGAGCAATAATTCCGCAACGGACCGGCGGGCCTCATGCCGGGGAAAGATCGTCTCATTCGAAGGCCAGTCCGGCCCCGATGACGGCCGCTCCTTCTTTTCCGATCCTGTCCGCGGCCTTTGCCGCGTCGTCGGCTGTCTTCGCGGCGACCGCGTCCCGCACGATAACGGATGCCGCGGACCCAAAAACGCCGGACCGGAAATCGCTTGACAAAACGCCAGGAGCGACTTGATAATAACTCGTGTTAACATCGGAGCCGGAATCCTGATGGAAGCGAAAAAAAGGGTGACCAGGAACCAGATCGCGGAACGCGCGGGAGTATCTCCTGCGGTCGTCTCGTTCGTCCTGAACGACTCCAACTACGTCAAGGACAGCACCCGGGAAAGGGTGCTGAAGGCGATCCGCGACCTCGAGTACAGGCCGAATCTGGTCGCCCGCAGCCTCAGGACGAAGAGAACCAACCACCTGACCCTTCTGGGCAACGACCTCCTCAATCCCGTGTTCGCTGAAATGGCCCACGCCATGAGCGACGTCGCCTACGCTCGCGGATTCTTCGTCTCGGTCTGCAACGCCTCGAAGAAGGAGAACATCGATCTGCTGCTGCAAAGCAACGTGGCCGGAGTGGTCGTGGCCTCCGACCTCTTTTCCGAAAGGGAACTGAACGAGATCGCCCGCAGGGACGTCGGGGTCGTTCTTTTCAAGAACCGGGAATTCCGGGGAAAACTGGACGAATCCGTAATCGTCATAGAGATCGACCTGCTTTCCGCCTATCGAAAGGCCCTGAAGGAACTGGCGGAGGCCGGCAGGAAGCGGATACTGTACCTCTCCTCGCCGAAACTCGTCGGAATGGAGGACCGGCATCTCCGCTTCCGCTGCCTGCGCACCGCGGCTGCGGAGATCGGCCTGCCCTTCGGGGAGAATCAGGTCATAGACGACCTTCTCCGCGATCTCGGCAAACTGGAAACGGCCTTGGCAGAAAAACGCAGGGAGGTGAAGCCCGACCTCATCGTCGCCGGAAACGACGAATTCGCCCTCGTGGCGATCACGCTCCTCAAAAAGATGGGGCTCAGGATCCCCGAGGACATAGCGGTGATCGGCTGCGACAACATCAAGTCCTCGGAGTACATCTCCCCGAGCCTTTCCACCATCGACATCCGGAAGGAGTCGATCGGGGCTTCGGCCGCGACCGCCCTCATCGACAGGCTGCAGGGAAAGGAGGTGAAGGGGAAAACCGTACTCGCGACCGAGTGGATCAGGAGAGAATCGACCGGTTGATTCAACCCGATTGTTAACTCGTGTTAATGACCGCCGTGTTCCGGCGGCCGAAAATTGAAAGGAGGGATTATGAAAAAGAACATCGCAATCACGGCGCTCGCCGCGCTGTCCGTTCTCGTCGGACTGCCGATCTTCGGCGGCGGCAAGCAGGAAGCCACTCAACCCGCAGCGTCCGACGTGAAGACGATCGTCGTCGCCGTAAACGAGGCCCCGTGGCTGCCCGGCTTCAGGAGCCTGGCCAAGAAATACGAACAGGAGAAGGGCATCAAGATAGACATCCGTGCCTTCCCGTTCGGAACGCTCATCGAACGAGGGCTCAACGCGGCCATGACGCCCAAGAACGAGTTCGACATCGTCACCATGAACGAAACGATCGCCCCCCGTTTCTACGACGGCGGCTTGCTCACGCCGCTCAAGGATATCGATCCCGCCTACGAACCGGACAGGGAGATTCTCGACTACGACGGACTTTCCTACTGGAACAAGACGAAGAAGCTCACCGTTAAAGACGGCGGGATCCTGTATTCGCTGCCCATCAACGGCAACATCCAGATTTTCTACTACCGCAAGGACCTCTACGACGCGGCGGGGATTCCGGCACCCAAGACCTGGGACGACGTCATGGCCGCGGCGGACAAGTTGCAGGACAGGTCGAAAAACCTCTTCGGCTACAGCATCCGCGGACAGAAAGCGACGCTCTCGATCTCGTGGGACTGGTATCCCTTCCTTCGCGGCAACGGCGGAGACCTCTTCAGGAACGCTCCCACTGACTACACCGTCACACTCGACACTCCACAGGCGAAGAAGGCCCTCGAAGACTACAAGAAGCTGGCGGCCCGGTACTCGCCTCCCAACGTGGCGAACATAGGACAGTCCGAGCAGATCGCGCTCCTGAGTTCCGGTCAGCTTCTCCAGGCGGTGGTCGTCGCCGGAGCCTTCGCGCAGATGGACGACGAGAAGAAGTCCTCCGTCCCCTTCAAGATCGGCTACGCAGTCGTGCCGGCGGTCTCGGGAGGCAGGCATGCCGCGAACACCGGGGTGCTCTGCATGGGAATTCCGCACAACACGGAAAAAGGAAGGAAGCCGGAAGCCCTGAAATTCCTGAAATGGTACACTTCGAAGGATTCCCAGCAGTTCTTCGCGGAAAACGGCGGCGTGCCGATAAGGAGCGACGCCATGGATTCCAAAGGCAAGAAGGAGCTCCGCTTCCTCGACGCCGTTAAAGCGAGCGCCCCCTATACCGTGAGCTTTCCGAGGATACCCATCTACACCTCCATCGACGCGATACTCGAAAGCAGACTGAACGAGTACGTAGCGGGCACGCTCACGACCGACCAGGTCATGGAGGCGATGCAGAAAGAGGTGACCGCGATCATGAAGCGGGAGGGTTACCTGAAATGAAGGTTCCGAACGCGTTCCGCGGACGACGGGCGGGACGCTCCGGAGTTCTCGAGGCGGACGCCGGGCCGATCCCGGCCCGGTTCGCCGACCGGCACTTCAAGTACCTTTCCATCCTTCCCATGATCCTCCTCCTGCTGGGACTCAGCGTCTATCCTCTCGTCAGACTCGTCGAGTTGAGCTTCGCCAAGGTGTCCGTCGCGGGCGGGAGGCAGGTCGTCGAATGGATCGGCCTCGCGAACTATGGGGACGCCGCGAAGGACGCGGTCTTCCTGCTCGCCTTTTCGAATACGGCGAAGTACGCCTTCGCGTCCGTATGCCTGGAGGTGCTGTGCAGCTTCACCCTCGCCATGATGGTGAACAGCCTGCGGCGCGGCAACACGTTCTATCGCACGGTCTTCCTGCTTCCCTTCCTCATCCCGCCCATCGTGAACGGGACCATGTGGAAACTGCTCTACGACGGGCAGTTCGGCCTGATCAACATGACGCTCAAGTCCTTCGGCCTGAATCCGCAGAACTGGCTTTCCGCCGCGGGTCCCGCGTTCAACGCGGTCGTCGCCACGAGCCTATGGCAGTGGGTCGGCTACACCTTCCTCCTGTTCTCCGCGGGCCTGCAGATGATCCCCGAAAGCGTCCTCGAAGCGGCGGAGATCGACGGCGCGAGGTTTTTCAGGCGCACGACGAGGATCATCATCCCGATGCTGAAAGAGACCCTCCTGGTCATTCTGATGTTCAGGTCCATCCACGCCTTCAAGGTATTCGATCTCTTCTACGTCCTCACGGGAGGGGGGCCGGGCAACTCGACGGAAATCCTGAACACCTACATCCAGAAGGTCTTCATGACGGAACGGCGGATCGGTTACGGCAGCGCCCTGTCGGTCGTCTGCATCGTAATCATCGGCGCCTTCGCCTTCCTGTTCCGCAAGGCGATCGCTTCCGGCGGCGAGGAGAGGCAATGAGAACGAAAACGAGAAGCCAGGCCTTCATTCATCTCTTCCTCGCCCTCCCCGTGCTGCTGACCCTCGTGCCCGTTCTCTGGACCTTCACGACCTCGCTCAAGTATTTCAAGGACATCGTTTCGAACAGGTTCTCCTTCACTCCGACGCTGTACAACTTCGTCACCCTCTTCACGGAGGACGAGCATTTCCCGAGCATGTTCTCCAACAGCCTGATCATATCCGCGGGGGCGACCCTGGTATGTCTTTCCGTTGCGGTCCTGGGCAGCTACGGCCTCAGCCGCTTCAAATGGAACAAGCTCTTCGTCCGGTCGCTCTTCGGCTGGGCCATAGCCCTGGAGACCATTCCGGCCATCACCATCGTCATCCCGATCTTCATGGCAGCGAACGCCTTCGACCTCATCGACACGAAGGGCCTGCTCGTTCTGGTCTACTCGCTGCTCAACCTTCCCTTCACGATCATGCTCATGCATTCGTTCTTCAAACAGATACCCAAGGAGATCGAGGAATCCGCCCTCATGGACGGAGCCAGGGAATGGACGCTGTTCCTCAAGATCATGCTTCCGCTCACGAAGCCGATTCTGCTGACTTCCGCCCTGTTCGCGTTCATCCTTTCCTGGAAGGATTTCCTCATGGCCCTGAACCTGACCTCCACGCCCGCGGCCATGACCCTGAACGTGAAGATATCGGCCTTCATCCAAAGCTACAGCATTCAATACGGCGGGATGACCGCCGCCGCCGTCCTGGGAGCGATTCCCGGATTGCTTTTCGCCATCTTCGCCCAGAGACATATCGTAGCGGGCATACTTTCGGGCGCGATCAAGGAGTAGAACATGAAACGACGAAACAAGAAACCGAACGTGCTCGTCTTCTTCACGGACCAGCAGCGCTGGGACACGACGGGCGTCCACGGGAACCCCTTGGGACTGACGCCCAATTTCGACCGCACGGCCCTGCGGGGGACCCATCTCTGCAACGCCTTCACTCCCCAGCCGGTCTGCGCCCCGGCCCGATCCTGCTTCCAGACGGGGCAATACGCGACGACGACCGGAGTCTGGAAGAACCTTCTCGCGATCCGCGAAGACGCCGTGACTCTGGCGACCTGCTTCAACGAGGCGGGCTACGACACCGGCTACATCGGGAAATGGCACCTCGGAGGGGTGGAGCCCGGCCTTTTCGACTGGGAGAAACAGCAGCCTGTCCCGAAGAATCGAAGAGGAGGCTACGACTTCTGGCTGGCCGTCGACCTCCCGGAATTCGTCTCGGACGAGTATCATACGGTCCTTTTCGACGAACGCGGCGAAAAGGTGCGGCTCCCCGGCTACCGCGTCGACGCGTACACGGACGCCGCCGTCCGCTTCGTCGCCCGGGAGCGCGACAAACCCTTCTTCCTGTTCCTCTCGTTCCTGGAACCCCACCACCAGAACCACCGCGACGCATTCGCCGCGCCCGACGGCTACGATACGCCCTACGTCGGCAAGTGGATGCCGCCCGACCTGCAGGCCTTGGGCGGAACCGCCGCCGGGGACCTGCCCGGCTATTGCGGCATGGTAAAGCGCCTCGACGAGGCCTACGGCCGCCTCCTCGACGTCCTGAAGAGCAGAGACGAGCTCGACGACACCATCGTCATGTTCACGTCCGACCACGGCAACCATTTCCGCACGCGCAACAGCGAATACAAGAGATCCTGCCACGAGAGCTCGATCCGCATTCCGGCGGCCCTGCAGGGACCGGGCTTCGACGGCGGCGGAAGAATCACCGAACTCGTCAGCATCGTCGACTTCGCCCCGACCCTCTTGGATGCCGCCGGCATCCGAATCCCCGCTTCCATGCAGGGGCGTTCCTTCCTGCCCCTGGCGCAAAAGCGAGAAACGGCCTGGCCTTCCGAAATTCTGATTCAGATCAGCGAGGACAGCGTCGGCCGAGCGCTGCGGACGAAGAGATGGAAATACGGCGTCACGGCGAAGGGCCTCTCGGGGATGGACCTGCCGGCGTCCGACCGATACGAAGAGACCTTCCTGTACGACCTCAAGTCCGATCCCTACGAACTCAAGAACCTCGTCAATTTCTCGTCGCACGACGGGGTGCGCGAACGTCTCCGGAAAAGACTCGTCGCCAAAATGACGGAAGCGGGCGAGCGGCCGCCCCTGATCGCCGCTGCGGCCTCGAGCGGCGAGGGCATGGATCAGAGATTGGTATTCGACGAAGAGCTCGAGGAATAACGCCGGACGGACGGTCCGCGGACATGGGAGACGACCCCCGCCGCGCCACCTGACTCCGCCGCTCGCAGCGTGCTATACTCGGGCCCTATGACCGATTTTCTCCCCGTATCGCGGAAGGACATGGAAGCCCGCGGATGGGACCGTCTCGATTTCGTCTGCGTCACGGGCGACGCCTACGTGGACCACCCGTCATTCGGCGTCGCCATCGTGTCCCGCCTCCTCGAGGCGGAGGGCTACCGGGTCGGCGTGATCGCCCAGCCGGACTGGCGGAGCCCCGCGGACTTCAAGAGACTCGGCCGGCCGCGCCTCGCCTTCCTCGTAACCGCCGGAAACATCGACTCCATGGTCTCCAACTACGCGGTATCGGGGAAGCCTCGGAAAGAGGACGTTTACTCAGCGGGCGGCAAAGCCGGATTGCGGCCGGATCGGGCGTCGATCGTCTATTCCGTCCGGGCTCGGGAAGCCTACAAGGGTGTCCCGATCGTTCTCGGCGGACTCGAGGCCTCGCTCCGGCGGCTTGCCCATTACGACTACTGGGAGAACAAGGTGAGGAGATCCGTACTCCTCGACGCGAAGGCCGACCTCGTGGTCTACGGCATGGGTGAGCGGCAGATCCTCGATATCGCTCGAAGGCTTTCGGCCGCGGCCGAGGAAGTCCGGCCCGGCGGCGGGGAGGCGCGGCGAATCGGAGAAATCCTGTCGGGCATCCCGGGAACGGTCGAATCCGCGTCGAGCCTGCCTCCGGGCTTCCGCGGAATCGTGCTTCCCACCTACGAGGAGACGGCGGCCGATCCCGATGCGTTCGCGAAGAGCTTCAAGATCCAATACGACAACACAGATCCCTTCCGCAGCCTGCCCTTGGCGGAGCCCGCAGGCGCAAGGTTCGTCCTCCAGAATCCGCCCGCGGAACCGCTTTCCCCGGAGGAACTCGACCGGGTCTACGGGCTTCCCTACGCCCGGACCTATCACCCGATGTACGAAGGGGACGGAGGAGTCCCGTCCATCCGGGAGGTCAGGTTCAGCATCGCGAGTTCCCGGGGCTGCTTCGGCGCCTGCACCTTCTGCTCCCTCACCTTCCACCAGGGGAGGATCGTGCGCGGACGGAGCCGGAAATCGATCGTCGAGGAGGCCGAGGCCCTCTCGCGTCTCCCCGACTTCAAGGGATACATCCACGACGTGGGAGGCCCGACCGCGAACTTCAGGTCGCCGGCCTGCGCGAAACAGCTTGAAAGCGGCGCCTGCCCGGACCGTCAATGCCTCTTCCCCGGGCCCTGCAGGAACCTCGTCGTCGACCACTCGGAATACCTCGGTATCCTCAGGGAGCTCCGGGCCCTTCCCAGGGTGAAGAAGGTCTTCATCCGCTCCGGGATCAGGTTCGACTACCTGGCGGCCGATCCCGACTCGACCTTCTTCGAGGAGCTCTGCGAGCACCACGTCTCGGGCCAGCTCAAGGTCGCTCCCGAGCACGTAGCTGACCGCGTGCTCGCGGCAATGGGAAAGCCGCGGGCCGATGTGTACCGGACGTTCGAGAAACGCTACCGGGAAATCAACGACCGACTCGGAAAGAAGCAGTATCTCGTTCCCTATTTCATCTCGAGCCATCCCGGGAGCGATCTCGCCGCGGCGATCGAGCTCGCCGAGTATTTACGGGATCGAAAGTTCATCCCCGAGCAGGTGCAGGATTTCTACCCGACTCCCGGCACCCTCGCGACGTGCATGTACCACACCGGCGTCGATCCGCGGACGGGAAAGAGCGTCTACGTTCCCAAGTCGCACCGCGAAAAGGCGATGCAGCGGGCCCTGCTTCAGTACAGGAACCCGAAGAATCACGACCTCGTCCGCGAAGCCCTCGTGATGGCGGGGCGAACCGACCTCATCGGGCCGGGCCCGAAATGCCTGATACCCGGCCGGGGAACGGGTCCGGCCGGGAACAGCGGCTCCCGACCGGGAAACCGACACAACCGCGGCCAACAAAGGAGGAAACCTTGAATCGAGCGCTCATCATCATCGACGAGCAGATGGATTACTTCCCCGGCGGCAGGATGGAACTCGTCGGGAGCGAGGCCGCCCTCGCCGCGACCTTGAAGGTCCTGGACCATGCGAGGAAAAGCGGCTGGCGGATTTTCCACATCCAGCACATCGCGGTCAAGCCGGGCGCGACCTTCTTTGTTCCGGGAACGCCGGGAGTCGAGCTTCATCCGGCGTTCAAGCCCGGAAAGGACGAACCCGTCGTCAGGAAGAATTTCCCCAACAGCTTCCGGGACACCGGGCTCGATCACGATCTCCGCGGCGCCGGCACGACCGCCATCGTCGTCTGCGGGATGATGACCCACATGTGCGTGGACACGACGGTCAGGGCGGCCTTCGACCTCGGCTTCTCGGTCGAGCTCGTCTCTGACGCATGCGCCACGAAGGACCTTTCGTACGGCGGGAAGACCGTCCGCGCCGAGGATGTCCAAACGGCCTACCTCGCGGCGCTCTCCGGAACGTTCGCAAAGCTCGTCACCGGCGAGGAGGCGATTCGGGGCCGCTGACGGCTCCCGCCTCTGCCGGGCGCTCTCGGAATTTCGCCGTCAATCCTGGAGATCGTACTGCTTCAGAAGCATCAGGAGATCCTTGTGCGGGCCTCGGATCGCCACGTTTCCGCCCGCGGATTTGACGCTCATGGAAAGGGTCATCAGGAAACGGATCGCGTCCGGATCGATGGACTTCACCCGGGAAAGGTCCAGGGTGAACTGCTTGACGTCCTTGGCCAGCGAACCGTGTATAAGATAGGAAAGGAATTCCATATTCTCGACGATCAGATGTCCCTGGAGCACGATGAGGCCCGGACTGTCGTGGTCCAGGATCAGGCCGATCGGGTGGGCGAAATCCACCTTCTGCCTTCTTTTCCCCCGGTTCTTGATGATTTCGTCCGTCATGAGATTCGTGTTCCGAATCCTCGCGGTGAGCGTCTCGAGCACCTTCATGAACCACTCGGGGACGTTGAACTTGTTGTGGTGCAGCGCCTCGATGTCGATGACGTACACGACCGACGTCTTCTCCGCCCGGACCGAAGCGGCTCGGGAGCCCTCCTTTATCAGGGCCATCTCGCCGACGACTTCTCCGGGCTCGGCGTAACTCAGGAGGACTTCCTTCCCGTCGACGTAACGGAAGATCTTGAATCTCCCGCTCCTGACGACGTACATTGACGCATCGGTCTGATCCTGCCGTATGAGGAATTCCCCCTGCTCCACGCGGCGGCGGGGCATCGCAGTCTTCGACATGATGTTGCGGATGCCCTTGAGGGTGACGACCTTGTCGCGTATGAGCTGGACGTTTTCCAGGAGGATTTCGGGGCTTTCCTTGCCGCCCATCTGCGTCAGCGCCGATACGTAATCGAGAACCTCTATGTCGATGTCCACGACTCTCGAGAAATCCAGGACGATCGGCCTCTGGCCCTTCAGCTTCAGCTCGCGGATCTTCTCCTTGACCATGTTGACGCTTCCGGCGTGGAAGTAGCCGTTCAGATACAGCCTTCCGGGAGCCAGCTCCGATTTCTGATGAACCAGGAGATTGTCCCAGATCTGCTCAGGGCCCAGGTTCTGCGCGGGATTCAGACCGCTCAACAGCGAAGTCGCCCTGTGCAGCTTCTGGACGAGTCCCTTCGCGATGCTCAGACACCAGTCCGAAAGGCCGCACACCTCGTCGGAGAGAAGGTCGGCGGAAAGGGCGCTCGCGACCACGGGGGTGAGGGCCGTCACCGTCGCGGTCCTGGGAATGCCGGAGATGAAGGACATCTCGCCGACGAAGCTGTCCTTTTCCAGCGTGACGATGGGGATTTCCTTCCCGTTCTTTTCGATCCTGACCTGGACCTTACCCGAGTGGATGAGATAGAGCTCCTTGCTCAGATCGCCCTGCCGGAACAGAGTCTCGCCCTTCTCGAAATGCACGAGAGAGGAATTCGGTAATTGAATCATCGCTCACCTCCGGTCGACGTCGGTTCGATTCTCAGTCGGCGGGTATCCGGTCCTTTTCGTACTTGCTCACTTCCCCCGCGAGGAGGGCGAGACGGGCGCCCAGGTCCTCCTGCAGGACCATGACGTCCTTCGGATGCTTCACGTAGACGCTGGAAAAACACCAGATGCCCTTGACGCCCGCGTCGACGAGGCGGTCGGCGAAGGCCTGTACGTCCTTTTCCGGAACGGCGAGGACGGCGAGCTTGACTCCCATCCTGCCGACGAGATTCTCCAACTTTTCGAGGGGAAGCACGGTGAGCCTGCCTGCTTTGGCGCCGACGAGCTCGGGGGAGGCGTCGAACACGGCCGTGATCTTGAAGCCGTGGGCGGCGATCCCCTCGTCATCGAGCAGCGCGAGGCCGCGCGGACCGGCCCCCACGAGGAAGATGTCCGAGTAGTTGTCGCCTCCCAGGTAGTAATCGACGGCCTTGAGAAGCTCGTTGACGGGGAAGCCCCGGCGCGGTGCTCCGGCGACGCCCGTGCACGCGAGGTCCTTGCGGACCTGGATGTCCTTGAGGCCGAGCCTGCGGGCGATGTCGGCGGAGGAGATCCACGGCTCCTCCCTGTCCCTGTACTCTCTGAGGAGCCGGATGTAGAGCGGGAACCGTTTCAGGATGGACAACGGTATTTCGACATAGGTACCCATCCACACCATTATAGAGCGGTTACGTCCGGCCGCCAACTGATTTCACCGCCGTCTCCGCGGCGGGCTCCTCCGTCCCTGAGGTCCGGTCCGTCCCGACGGAAGCCTTCGACAGGTACCGGTGAATGCCGCGGGCCGCGCGCCTGCCGTCGCCCATGGCGAGAATGACGGTCGCGGCCCCCTGCACGATGTCCCCTCCGGCGAAAACGCCGGGAATCGAGGTCATGCCTTCCTCATCCACGAGGATGTTGCCTCGGGCGTTGGTCTCGAGGGCCGGCGTGGTGCCGGTGACGAGAGGATTCGACTCGTTGCCGAGCGCCGTGATGCAGGCGTCCGCCTCGATCGCATATTCGCTCCCTGGGATCGGGACCGGCTTCGCGCGGCCCGAGGCGTCGGGCTCGCCGAGCCGGTATTTGAGGCACTCGACGCCTCGGACCCCGCCCTTCCCGTCGCCGAGGATGCGGACCGGGTTCGCGAGCAGGTCGAAGACGACGCCTTCCTCCCTCGCGTGGCGGACCTCCTCCGCACGGGCCGGCATCTCCTTCTCGGTCCGCCGGTAGACTATGCGGACCTCCTCCGCTCCGAGCCTCACCGCGGTCCTCGCCGCGTCCATGGCGACGTTTCCGCCCCCGAAGACCGCGACCCTTCTGGCCCGGAAGATCGGCGTCGCCGCGTTTCCCAGGTCGTAGGCCCTCATGAGGTTGCTCCGGGTGAGGAACTCGTTGGCGGAGAACACGCCTACGAGGTTCTCCCCCTCGATGCCCATGAATTTCGGGAGCCCGGCTCCGTTCGCCACGTACACCGCGGCGAAGCCGTCCTCGCCCATGAGTTCCTCCACGGTCCGCGTCCTTCCCACGAGAAAGTCCAGGACGAAGTTCACGCCCAGACTCTTCAGGGCCTCCACTTCCTCCTCGACGATGCTCTTGGGCAGGCGGAACTCGGGAATGCCGTAGACCGTCACGCCTCCGGCCTTGTGGAAGGCCTCGAAGACCGTGACCCGGTAACCGAGACGCACGAGGTCAGCGGCTGCGGTCAGGCCGGACGGACCGCTCCCCACGATCGCCACGCGCTTCGCGGCCCCGCCCGTGCCGGTCCGAGAAGCGCCGACTCCGGGGCGGAACTCCGCCCCGCCCGTTCCCGTGCCTGCCCGGACGGCTCCCCTCTCCCTCGCGCGATCGGCGAGGAAACGCTCGATCCTGCCGATGGCGACCGCCTTCTCCGGGTCCTTGAGCGCCTTGCCGACCGTGCAGGCCGCCATGCACTGCTTCTCCTGCGGGCACACCCTGCCGCAGATCGCCGGCAGCATCGAGCTTTTCCGTATGATCTCGAGCGCCTCGTCGAATCGGCCCTCTGCGGTCTCCCCGACGAAGGCCGGGACGTCGATCGCGACCGGACAACCGCCGACGCAAGGCGCGGTCCTGCACCGGAGGCAACGAGAGGCCTCCACGATCGCCTGGTCCTCGGAGTAGCCGAGGGCCACCTCGTTCATGTTCCCTCTCCTCGTCTCGGGATCCTGGGACGGCATGTCCTGCTGGGGAATCGCGGACCTCTCCTTGGGCGAGAGCTTCTTCCCCTCTATTTCCGCGCGGAGGAGCCTCGCCTCCCGGAACAGCTCGACGGGATTCCGGTATTCGTTCATGACGCCCTGCCTTCCGCCGCGGCCTTGGCCCGTTCGGTAATCCTGCATACGTGGTCCGCTTCCTGGTCCTTGTAGGAGCCGAGCCGCCTCATCATGCCGTCGAAGTCCACGAGGTGGCCGTCGAATTCGGGCCCGTCCACGCAGACGAACTTCACCTCGCCGCCTACCGTGACCCTGCAGCCTCCGCACATGCCCGTGCCGTCCACCATGATGGTGTTGAGTGACACGACCGTCGGAACGCCGTAGGGTTTCGTCGCGGCGGCGCAGAATTTCATCATGATCGGCGGCCCGATCGCTACGACCTCTGCTGGTTTCGGCTCCATGCCGCAGAGTTCCTCGAGCGGCACGGTGACGAGGTCCTTCCTTCCGTAGGAGCCGTCGTCGGTGCAGACGATGAGCTCGTCGGACCAGGCCCTCATCTGCCTCTCGAGGACGAGCAGCCCCTTGTTCCTCGCGCCCATGACGGTGACGACCCTGTTCCCCGCCCGCTTGAAGGCCTGTACGATGGGATGGAGGGGCGCGACGCCGATGCCGCCGCCAACGCAGACGACGGGAGCGTCGTGCTTCCGGATACGGGTCGGCCTGCCGAGCGGGCCGAGGAGATGGGCGATCATGTCGCCCTCCTTCAACATGCTCAACGCCTTCGTCGTGCCGCCGACCGCCTGGAAGACGACGGTGACGGTGCCCTTCTCCGCGTCGGCGTCCGCGATGGTGAGGGGGATGCGCTCCCCGTACCGGTCGTCCGTCATGAGGATGACGAACTGGCCGGCCTTGCGCGCCCGGGCTATCGCCGGGGCATCGAGTTTCATGAGGAACACGTCCGCGGACAGCTGTTCCTTCGTTACGATCCTGTTCAAGGCCTTCCTCCTGCAGCGGACCGGTTTATCGATCCTTCTAAAAGATAATATTTATCGATAATAAAATATATATTATGCCGTAAAGAGTCAAGAGGATCGTCAAGGCAACGCGGACCGGGCCTCGGCGATCACCGATTGACGCGCCTGCCGAATTCCCGGAGACTAGGGCGACTGGAGAGACTGCTGTATAGCCTATGAACCAATATCAGCTTTTCCTCGTGCTGGCGCCCGTGGGCCTGTCTCTCGGAAAGCTCCGCGACGCGTCCTTGGACACGATCTTTCCCGGTTTCTTCGCAGCCCTGAGCGCCGCGCCGCAGGGCGTCTCCGGGAAGCGGCTCGTCGCGGCCGTTCGCGGAGGTTCCGCGTCGTCCTTTCTCGTGGACTGTCATCCCGTGGCCCTTTCCGGTCTGGGAGGCACGGCCTGGCACCTCATCCTCCATTCCGAACCGGAACGGGAATCGAAGACGCTGAACGCCGACACGGCGCTCTCGAACCGGGAAATCGAGGTCATGGAATGCCTGCTCAACAACCTCTCGATCAAGGAAACGGCGGGCAGGCTCGGAGTCTCGGAGAATACCATCAAATTCCACGTGAAGAACCTCTACAAAAAAACCGGCATCCACAAGCGCCGGCACATAAGGCAGGTCGCGAAAGTAAAATGAAGCCCGAGGCTCCCGGGGGCGCGCCCAGGGCGTTCGCATACGAGTTTTCCCGATTTTCAGGCGCTATGAAAACCGCGGAGAAGCGTATAGAATCGTCTCCATGTCCTCCGACTACGTCCGCTATCGAAGGATTCCCGGCTTCCCCGGCGTCGAGATCCTCACGGCCCGGTACTCGAAGCAGCGTTTCTCCCGGCATTTCCACGACTGCTACGCCGTCGGCGTGATCGAGAGCGGCGCCCTGGGTTTCGATTACCTCGGCGAAAGGCTCACTGCCGCCGCGGGAGACGTCAACCTCGCGGTGCCGGGGGAGCCTCATACCGGCTACCCGGCGGCGGAGGGAGGCTGGACCTACAGGATGCTCTACCTTTCCCCCGATCTCGTAGCCGAGGCGGCCTCCTCCGGCCCGAGGTGCGGAACGGGACTTCCCTTCTTCCGCGCCGGCGTGCTCCGCGACGCGGAGCTCGGCCGGACCATCCGCTCGTTCCACTCCCTCTGCGCCTCCGGCCCGGTCGACCCGCTCGAAGCGGAGACCGTACTCGCCCTCGTCGTCAGGCGGGTCCTGGAACGGGTCGGCGCGGTCGAGGCGAGCCGTCCGCCGCGCGGAACGGAACCGCGGAGACCGGGAAAAAGGGCGCGCATGGCGTCGGAATATCTCGAAGAAAACAGCGGCCGCCGGGTTACGCTGAAGGAGCTGAGCGGGGAAGCGGACTCGAGCCCCTATCATCTCATAAGAACCTTCGAAGCCGGCTACGGGCTCCCGCCCCACGCCTATCTCGCCCAGCTCCGGGTCGGGAAAGCCAAGGACCTCATCGCCCGGGGAGCCTCACTCGCGGACGCGGCCCAGGAAGCGGGCTTCGCCGACCAGAGCCACATGAACCGGCTTTTCCGGAGGATCCTCGGACTCACGCCCGGAGATTACCGCAATTTCATCCAAGACGCCTGAAGCGAACGGGGCTATCCTCCTCCGCGAAAGGAGGAAGTCCCATGCCCGCGTCCAAGACCTCCGCCTATCTCATGCTTTCCTCCGCAATGGCGATCGTCGGGAGCTCGGTGACGGTCGGGAAAGTCATCACCATGACGATTCCCGTGTTCGTCGCCTCGGCGCTTCGCTTCGGCCTCGCAGCCGCCATCCTCTTCGTACTGGTCCCGAGAGAAGAACGGAGGCCTCCCGGCCGGAGGACGCTCCTCGTCCTCGCTCTCCAGGCGCTTTCGGGGGCGGTACTCTTCAACGCCTTTCTGTTCTACGGCCTGCGGTACACGGGCGCTGCCGAGGCCGGCATCATCACGAGCGCGACGCCCGCCCTGACCGCCCTCCTTTCCTTTCTCGTCCTGGGCGAACGGATAGGACCCCGGAAGTGGGCCGCTCTGGCGTCGTGCGTCGCCGGGATCCTGCTGCTCACCCTGCCGGGCGAAGCGGGCGGGCGCGGCTCCTCGCCGCTCCTCGGCAACCTGCTCGTCTTCGGCGCCTCGGCCGGCGAGGCCCTGTTCATGGTATTGCTCAGGATGGTGCCGAGGAGCGTCAAGCCGCTCGCGATCTCCGCCTGGGTGAACCTCTTCGCCTTCGCCATGACCCTGCCCCTGGCCGTCGCCGAGCTTCCCGGCTTCGATCCGCGGACCGCGGGAGCCGCCGGGTGGCTTTCCGTGCTGTACTCCGCCGTCTTCCTCGCGGTGATCGCCTACCTGCTCTGGTTCGGCGGGGCACAGCAGGTCGACGCAGGGACCGCGGCCCTCTTCATGGGCGTCATGCCGGTCTCCGGGGTGCTTCTTTCATGCATGCTTCTGGGCGAGGCATTCAGGACGGTTCACGCCGCGGGAATCGCGTCCGTGCTCGCAGCCCTCTACCTCGGAAGCGCACGGGGACGGAGGAAGGCCGATTGAGAAAGGCCGATCGATCGGATTCGGAGGAACCCGCTTCAGTTCGCCTTCTGAGCCTCGGGCCTGTCCCATTTCAGGATTTTCCGGTACTCGAAACGCTCGAGCGCGTCGAGGATTTCTCCGGGGCCGCGGGCGACTACGAGATTCTCGCGGTGGCCGGACTTGAGGAAGCCTTCGGCTATCATGTGGTCGAGGAAGGAGAGGAGCCCGCCGTAGAAACCGGCCGTGTCGAGGAGGCCGACGGGCTTCTCGTGGTAGCCGAGCTGGCTCCAGGTGAAGACCTCCATGATCTCCTCCAGGGTGCCGATCCCCCCGGGCAGGGCGACGAAAGCGTCGGAGAGCTCGTACATCTTCGCCTTCCGTTCGTGCATCGTCTTCGTGACGATGAGCTCGGTGAGCCTTACGTGTTCCACGTTCCGGTGGATGTGCTCGGGAATGACGCCGGTCACCTTTCCGCCCCTCTCGAGCACGGCCCGTGAGATCTCTCCCATGAGGCCCACATTCCCCCCGCCGAAGACGAGGCTCCAGCCCCGCTCCGCGACGAGAAACCCGAACCTGCGGGCTTCCTCCTTGTAGACGGGATCGTTCCCGAAGCTCGAGCCGCTGAAGACACAGATGTTTTTCATGGCAAGAAATTAGCACGGATCGGCGGAACGTGAAAACGGTACGGCCCGAACCGCCGCCGCGACCGGTCACTTCTTCCGCTTGCCCGTTATTTCCTCCACGAGGAGCTTGTAGATCTTCATCTTCGCGATCATGGCGGGATCGAACGAGCCTTCGCCGGCGAAGCCGTACTTCCTCATGACTGTATCGAGCGCGGCCTTCTTTTCCGCCTCGTCCTCGATGAAGACGATCCTTCCCGTACCGATCAGGCTCTCGTATCTCATGCTCCAGGTGCAGGCGCGCTCGCCCGTCACGAGCTCGTGCCCGGCATCGAGCTCGAACCCGACGTTCGGGTCCCTCTCGAGCAGTCCGATCTTCCTGCCCTCGGCCGCTGAATGGAAATAGAGGACGAGCTTCCCGTCCCAGGCCCAGCCGAAGTTCAAGGGGACGATGTAGGGCGCCTTCCCTGTGTTGATCGCGATCCTGCACACGTCGGCATGGTCCAGGACGGACCTAAGATCCTCCTTCTCCGTGAGTTCCCTGTCTTTTCTTCTCATGTCTTCCCCCGATCGCGCCTGCTGCGAACCTTCACCGTCTTTTATACCGGTTCCTGCGCTTCATGGCAACGAACCGAGGGAAAGGCCGCGTTCAGGGTCGGGGGCGGTTCGGTCCGTCGGTTCCTCAATGATCCGGCTTCGCGTACGGCTTGAGATCGTCCTTTCCGAAGCGGACCTTGTCAACGAAAACGAATACCTGATTGTTGCTCTTGAGGTAGAAGTCCCGCATGGAACTCGAAGTTTGACCGCTCGCCAGGCTGACCCTGTTCGTTGTCACGACGGGAGAGGACCCCGTATCCTTCACCTCGTAATTGAAGATCACGGTATCCCGATAGAGATTCCGGAATTGAACGCCCCATTTCGTGTTCTTCTTATCGGTGGTCGGACCGCGGTTTTCGACCCTGAATTCGATTCCTTTGAAGTCTCTCGACTTCATCCAAGGTCCCCAGTCCGCTTGAATCGCGACAGCAAGAAAGAAAAGAACGAAAAGGAAACTGATACAACGTTTCATACCGGCTCCTTTATGCAAGACATATATGACTATTTTAGTAATGTTGAAAGGAAAAATCAAATCAATCCGAATCGCGGCGGAAACCCGGCCGTTTCCGGGGGTTCGGGAAAAACCGTCACTTCCTTCCCTGCGGGAAACCTCCTCGTAGTTCACCCCCTTGACGGCGCCGGCAGGGCAGATCCGCATGCATTCGATGCAGCCTCCGCACCTCTCCTTCCTCTGTTTCTTCGAGCAATCGTTTTTTGACTGTATTACTAATATTCAATACATTGAATAAAAGACGACCGGAGCTTCGGTTGCACGCACGGGCGTCTACCCAAATGGAGGACTGCCGTGAAAAGAACTTTCACCTTGCTTTTTTCGTTGATCGCCGTTTCATCGGTGAGCGCCAAGGATCTGCCACTTTCCTGTTGGACCGCTTACGTCCATGACGATACGGCGATCCAGCAGGACCGATACGGAACGGACAAGAAGCTTGGCGGGGGCTCGGTGACGCTCACCATCGTTTCTCCTCCGGGAGCCGCCCACACCTACTCGGCGTCCACGGCCCGTCACGTCATCCTTCCGGACTGGGTCTCCGACAAGCCCGTCACCATCCGCCTCGAAGCGGGCAAACTCCCCAGGAAATACAGCCTGATCATCACCTACGGCTCGACCGGGACGCCGAAGACCTTCACTGGTATGACGCCGGTGATGAAGTTCACTGAATTGCCGAGCACCACGGCGGTCGCTATCATCGAGCTCCAGAACGATACTATGAAGACCTACACACTCGACATCCAGACTGAAATGAAAAAACTCGCGGCGGTCGGCGGCGGCTCGTACAAACCTCTCCGGATGAAATGACGGTATGGGAGGATCCTGATTTTACCTCCCAACGGCAGCGACCGGGTGAAGTCCATTCTTCGAGCTTTGAACCATCCAACTAAAATAGCGCAAGCCACCCGAAGGCTGTTTCATTCGACAGGAAAAATCATGTCCGGGTAAAACGTGAAAGGAAATTAAAGAGCTGTCCTTTCGGAGATAGGAATCTGACCGACTCCAATCCCTTGAAATGTTCGTCCTGTGTCCAAAGGAAACAATTTATCTCCTTTGTAGTCGCATGAATTATGCTTTCAGCCATCGGTAATTCATGGTGCTTTCCGATTTTCACCGACTAAATTGCTAGATCCGAATCCAGTTCGATCACCTACCGTATCCGGCAAGGAAGGTTCTGATGATTTCCCGCTTCAGTTCCCTGTGACCGCGCAGCTCGCCTTGATATACCGCCGGCCAGGTGAAGGCCCCTCCCAGCATTGCGGAAAAAACCCGGGCGGCGAGGATGCAATCGCCGGCGGCGAGTCTGCCGTCGTTCGATGCGGCGCGCATCCAAGCGGTCAACCCGCTCTCGGACCTCGCATGTTTGGCCACCGCCTCCTTTGCGACGGCGGGATACCTCATGAAAACCGTGAGCAAAAACCTGATCATCCCCATCCAGGTTCGGTCTTGAGCGACTCGAATCTCGACGTCGGCGAACTCGCCCAGTTGCTCTTCCAGGGTTCTGTTTTTGTCGTAGGGTATGTTTTTCAGGCTTCTCATCTCATCGGTGAACAGCTCGATCACCGCCCGCAGGAGGTCTTCTTTGGAAGGAAAATGATTGTAGACCGTTCGTTTCGAGGCCTTGGCGACCTCGGAGATGCGGTCCATGCTTGCGCTCTCGAAACCCTCGTCCAGAAAAACTTTCACCGCCGCATCCAGGATCGATTTTCGCTTCGTGCTTTTGTCCCGTTTTCTTCGATTTGTCATTTGAGCGTCCAACGTCCCACCTCTGTGTCGCCATATTGTACACCGATCAGTGTATTTTTGTCTTGATTATTATTAAACTACACTGTATAGTTTACTATAAGAACGGCATCTCGTCATGAATGATGCCAATAAGGAGGAAACATATGGATGAAAACGAGATTTATGAAAGTCGCAGGAAGAAGGCAAGACTCGCGGGAATCGCTTATCTGATTCTCGCCTTCGCCGCCCTTCCGGACATGCTGCGCAAAACGCATTTCGTCATGAACGATCCCGTCGCGACGAGCAAGAACGTTTTGTCCGATCTCGCGATCCTTAAGGTGAGCATACTCGGCGATATCGCGACGGAGATCGCCTTTCTATTCCTGGCGCTTTGTCTCTACAGCCTGCTCAAAGAAGTGAGGCGAAGCGCCGCCCGGGCGATGCTCTCCCTGGTCGTCATCGCCGTCGCCATGACGATCTTCAACACCGGCGTCGAAACGGCGGCGATCAATCTTTTTGCGGCCGGAGATCAAGTCCACGGGTTGCTTCTGCTCGGCGTGTTCAATGCGCTCGGCATCCCGGCCGCGGTATTCTACGGACTCTGGATGCTGCCCCTCGGTTACCTCTTCCTCAAGTCCGGTTTCATGCCCAAAACCTTGGGGATAGGCGTCATGATCGGGAGCTCGGGATACGTGATTCATGCAGCCTGCCGGATCGTCTCGCCTGGCGTTTCAGAAAATTTCCTATTACTTTCCGTCGTCGCCGAGATCGGCATAATCGTTTGGCTCCTGGCCTTCGGCGTAAAACGCCCGTCGCCGAGCGGCACCATTCAACATGACATGAAATGACGACCTTTCGGTTTCCGGCGCCATTCTCAAAATCCGTGTTTTTTCGCCGCTGTCCGTCGTCGGCTTTTCGCCCTTCTTTTCGGCCCTACACGCTTCCGATCCCGCCCCGGTCATCGATCCGCAGTCCGCCATGCTTTGATATTTCGTCCGTCGATCCACCCGAAACGGAGGGATTCCTCCGATGCGTCGTTCGCGGTGAATTCCCTCTTTCCTTTTATGAAGGTTATCCATATCCCGGCTTCCCATGACGGCCGGGACCGAATCGCGATTTCTTGCCTCATAAATCATTTCTTAAAATTCTTTGATCATCCGAATTCTCGTGTTTCTCATCCCCGCTTTTTTATAGAAGCTGCGGGCTTCTTCATTGAATTCCCAAACATTCAATTCAATCGAAGAATATCCGTGGTCCTTTGCATAATCAAACATCTTTCGCATAAGTTCCGAACCGTATCCCTTATTTCTGCATTTCTCATCAATGCAAACATCCTCAAGTAAAAGAATTCTTTGGTCTTGGATGAGCGGATGGTCCTTGACGGTTATTTCGGTCGTGAAAACATAGCCTATGATATATTCTTTATCTTCCAAGACAAAAATATGATTCTTCTTAAGTTCGTCTTCATAAACACTCCGCGGAAGAATGTCCTCCGAGGATTTATAGAACTTAGGTTCAGCCTTCACATGCTTCATGTGAACATCGAGCTTAAGAAGCAGAATGAATTCATAGTCTTCGATTCCGGCAGAACGCAGTACAGCCATTCTCTTACACTTCCCGCGGTCATTCCCCTCAGGTCTGAATCCATGAAAGACAGAATAGCGCTCTTATTCCGTTAAGAGGCAGAGGCGGCCCCGGATTCCAGGAGCAGCCTCTGCATAAGGAGTATATCGCTTCTGCCTATTTGAATAATAGATTGGGCAAGAATAGAACTATCTGCGGCACATACGTGATAAGGAAAAGCGTGAAAAGAAGAGGAATCAGAAACGGTACCGTAGCTTTTACGACCTTTCCGAAGGGCACTTTCGCAATGTCGGTTACGATGTACAAGCACATTCCGAATGGAGGAGTGACTGCGCCGATTAAGAGATTTACCACGACAATGAGCCCAAAATGGACAGGGTCGATTCCGGCTTGAAGGATGAGCGGATAAAGAACCGGAACCATGATCAGCATAATCGCCGTGGTCTCCATAAACATTCCCAAAACGAGAAGGGCAATATTCATAAGCAGGAGAATCAACCATGGGCTTCCCATAAAAGGGTGCATTATCGAAATGAGCAACGTCGGTACATTATGAATGGCTATGAGCCATGAAAACGGAAACGCTACACTGATTACAAAAACCAGAATGCCGATCATCTGTAAGGTCTCTTCGAGTACGGAAAAGAGCATTTTCCAAGAGAAGGTTCTGTAGAGTATAGAAAGCAATAGTCCATATACCGCACAAATAGCACCTAATTCCGTGGGAGTTGCGGCTCCTGCGAGCATACCGACCACTAGAATTACCGGTGTAATCAGGGCGGGGAAGGCGCCCCAGAAATGTTTTAGAATGATCGTGAATGGAGGCCGAGGGTAAACAGTTCCTGTGACTTTTCCGATCCTAGCAAAAATATATATGAGAACCATGAGACTCCCGCCCATTATGAGACCGGGGATAAAGCCCGCGACAAACAGTCTTCCAAGCGATATTCCGGAAACAACTGAGAGGACGGCCATGGTTACGCTGGGCGGTATGATCGGCCCGATTATTGAGGATGTTGCCGTTACTGCGGCGGAAAAAGCCTTGTCATAGCCAGCCTTATCCATTGCTTGCATTTCAATAACACCGAGGCCTGCGGCGTCAGCCTGGGCAACCCCCGACACCCCTGCAAAAATAATGCTTGCCACGACATTGACATGAGCCAGACTTCCTCGAATATGGCCGACGAGACTGAGGGCGAAGGTGAATATTTTATCGGTTATTCCCGCTTGATTCATTAAATTCCCTACGAGAATGAAAAGAGGAATTGCAAGAAAAGGAAATGAATCAAGACCGTTGACCATACGCTGAATCATTATCGTAAGTGGAACGCCGGAATGTTGTATAAGACCGAAAAGCGTCGTCGCTCCGATAGAAAACACTATTGGTACGCCGAGAAAGATAAGAAGGAAAAGAAGGCAGAAAATCAGGAGGACGATCATAATGGTTTCTCCTTCTTTCTCAACTTGTTGACAGCCAGCATATTCTGGATGAGGTGAAAAATCGTCGTAATGAACATTGATGCAGTCGAGATGATAAAGGGCAGGGAATAAAACAAGCGGCGAGGTAACTTAATCGGCAACGCGATGGTACTTTGCGGTGCTTCTACGAGGAATTGACGGTAACCGAACCGTACAGCGTAAAAGAGAAAGAACAACATGACACAATTTGCAAAAATAGCGAGAACCAGTTTCCAACGAGGAGAAAGGAAATCAATTACCGTCGTTACAATAATGTGCCGCTTTTTTATCAAAGCATAAGCAGCTCCAACGTATACAGTCCAAATAAAAGAGTATGTGGCGAATTCCTCAACCCAGAGATGCGGTCGTCCTAAAATATAGCGGGAAAAAACTTGCAGGGTAATTGAGACGACGATCGCAATTATCAGGAATACACCCACCCATTTCATTATGGCGGCTATAGTATCGATTATCGCCTTGAAAATTGATAAGAACTTATTCATGATTCAACCTTTTCCGGAGGACCGATAATATGTCCTCGGTGAATTAGGAAGAGCGGACATCGCTTGTCCGCTCTTTGAATTTACTCCGGGTTCATCACTGAATTCTCTGAATCTCCTCGTAAAGGCCCTTTCTCCACATGCCTTTTTCTTCCATTGATGCGGTTGCTCCCTTTACCCGGTCCTGCATCTCTTTGACGTTGTCGAGTGTCAGGATTGTTGCTCCCTCTGTTTTCATCTTGTTGATCGAATCCTGTTCACGTTTGAGAGCTTGGGAATCGCAGAAAGCCAAGGCCTCCGTTGCGCACTCCTGTACGATTTTCTGCATTTCCGGGGGAAGCTTCTCCCATGCAGCCCCGTTCATGAGGATGAAGAACGTGGACTGCAAATGCCTTGTAAGCGTCACATTGGGAGCCGCCTCGTGCAGTTTTGCCTGATAAGAAGCGGTTGTAGGCCCTTCGCACGAATCGATTACGCCCTGCTTTAATCCCATATATACCTCGGCCCAAGTTACGCGTGTAGGTCGAGTCCCAAGAGCCTCCCAAAGACGAAGATAACTCTCGATTTCCGGAACCCTCATTTTCTTGTTTTGCAGGTCGGCCAGGCTTTTTACCGGGGTTTTGGAGAAGAATATCCGCGCATCCGTCGCAGTCGCGCCGAGTATCTTCACTTTGTGCTTCGTTTCAAACTGTTTGGCCATACCCGCGAACAGATCGCTTTTCAGGAATTTCTGAAGATGCTCCCTATCCCGGAACGTAAAGCCCCAGCCAAGAACGCTGAAATCCTTTTCCCAGTTTGCGAGCCAGTCCAGAACATCGCCGTAAAAGGTCTGCGTTCCCGCTATGACGCTTTGTATTTGATCGACATCGCCTCCCAACTGGTCGGCAGGAAACCAATCGACGGTCAAAGCCCCGCCTCCCTGCCTGCGAAGAAGCTCAACCATGCGAGAGTTCGAAGCATCGAACAGCGACCCAACCGTATCGGAACCGCCATAAATGAACTTGAACTGTTTCGACTCAACCGCCTCCGTTTTCCCGCCCGCAAAACCGGCAAAAGCCGCACAAAGCAGTGCCGTCAAGGAGAAAACCAGTGTTTTCGTTCTCATCACAAACCTCCTGCAATTTTTCCTGTTTCAACGAAACAGTATGAAATCCCTAAACTTGCACCGAACCGAAAGCTTGAATCCTCCGCTTGATTTCCTGCATCCTCTCGAAACTCATTTCCGGAGGTACATTGTCCGACACTCCAAGAATCAATCGACTGCCTGATCCTAAATCCTTGAACAGTTCGGCGATGTACGTGTCGAATTCGCTGTCGTTCATGGAGCTTCGCAACAATGAAATAGCCGGAATCCCGCCCCAGGTCGTGATGTTGTTCCCCACACCGTCTCTGAATTCCCGAAGAGTGAGCTTCGTCATCGGGGCCGTGCAGACAGACTCCGCAACATGAAAAGCCGAATTGCGGTAACAGTCGAGCAACTCGCGGTTCTCGCCATCAGTGTGGCAAAGAGCGTATTTCCCGACAGCCTCTGCTTTTCTCCCGACCTTATCTATCCACGGTTTTATCTCTTGGTTGAAGAAACCGGGATAGGTCGTGTTCTGATCGTAATTGCTTCCCCAGAGAAAGGCCTCGCAATCGGAATCGAGAACGGCGTCCAGAACGTCATTGAAAAACGGTTCCATCCTTTTCGCCATGGAATACAATTCTTCCCGACTGTCCATGTAGAGATAGAAAAAGTTGTCCATTGCTACGAGGTCGTGCAGCATGAAATGAACGGGAGATGCAACCGGCATGCCGTTAGCTATCGCAAGGCCATGATTCCCGATACGCTTTTTGAAAGATCGATAATTCTCGGGCGTTCTTATTACTTTGAGGTGCTCGAAAATTCGCGCGACCGCTTCGAAGTCATCTTTGGAACGGATAGGATAAGACATAATGAAAGGAAGAGAAATGCCGTCCTTAATCATCTCTTGCGATGTTTTTATGTGAGTGAAAATTTCCCCGACCGGAGTTTTTATCCATGTTTTCAGATTTTCCTCATCGTGCTCAAAGCGGACAGGAAAACCCTTCAATTCGACCCTATACGGGTAATCCGGATGATTATCGATGCCGAAACCTCGCAGAATCAAATCCTCTTTTGATCTCGGCAATGTATAATCGGCCCTGACCGCATGACAGGCGACTCCCATCTCTTCGGCTATATTTACGGTATTCATTCCTTGATATCTTTCCGGCAAGGTGCCTCTGGAATTATTCGCTATGTACCAGAGATCCATTCGAGGAGCCCAGGGAATTAGGTCGGATGATTGTCCTTTTATAGCGGCAAGCATCCTTTCCCGATGATTCATGAAGACCTCCAAAAAAGCATAAGTTATTACAAGAATAACGCGACTTTTTTTATAGCTCCTCCTTGTTTATTACAATTTTATCCACTATTCTAAGATTCAATGGAACGAAGACCTATCCTTGATTTGAAATTCGGGCTTAACTGCGGTTGGGAACGAGTAAAGGAATGGAATTGTTTCCATCGCCATGACGAGATCGAATTTTTATTCTTTCCCAAAGGGGACAACATACTATATCGCTTCGGCGGCAAAGTCGTTGAAATACAACACGACCAGTCCATCCTTTTCTGGGGGGCCATTCCCCATCAGCTTGTGGAGATTTCCGAAGATAACGTCCAATATTGGCTTACGATACCCCCCACTACCTTTCTCCAGTGGAATTTTCCTTCATATCTGGTCAAGGATGTGCTCGACGGTAAAATGATCGTTGAAATCGATAAGGAACTCCGCGATATAGACCTCATGACGTTCCCGATTTGGAAGGACGAAGCTTCTCAAGCAAATCTCGAAAAAAAGAAAGCGCTCAATCTTTCCGTGGAAGCGCGCATTCGCAGATTGGCTTTGCGATACGGGGAACCCCTTGAAGAATCCCAATCCAAACCTCGTTATCTCATTCCGAAAGAGAAGAACGCCTTTCTCGACATGTATGATTTCATCACGGTCAATTACAAAAAATCCTTGAGAATTAAAGAAATCGCGAAAGTCGCGAATCTTCATACGAATTACGCAATTTCGCTCTTTAAATCCAAGTGCGGAGTTAATATCGTGGAGCTGATAACCATGTTGCGTGTTTACGAAGCCCAGCGGCTTTTACTCACAACCGATTTGAAAATCGTGGATATCGCAATGGAATCCGGCTTTGGATCGCTGAGCAACTTCTACAAGATGTTCACAAAACTCTGCCACAAAAACCCGAATGATTATCGTCGCAGTCTGCAATCATAAGGGTTCGGATCTCCTACCGTGGCGACTATCAAGGAAATACCTTTTTTGCACATGCCAAGTCCTCAATCTCCATTGAGGCCGTACTTCCCGAATATTTCATTGATCCTTCCCGATTTCTTCAATTCCGATACCCCATGGGAAAGCATCTCCGCATACGCAAAACCATCGGGGTCGTTGGGATTGAATCCTGTTTGAGCTGAAATCAAAACCTTCGCTTTCCCCGCTATTTTCAATTTTTCGGATAAATTGTTTTGTCTCGCCACATACACACCGATGGCTTCCGTCGCTATAACAACATCGGTCCGCCCCATGAGCAACTTGGTGAAGTTCCTGAGATTGATGTCTTCCCCGGATATCAGCTCCAGCAAGGGCGATCGCTCCCTGCTCATTTTCGCTATATACTCATTGATTTCCGGATCCGCAAAATCAAATCCCAATCCGCTGGCGATTCTCTTGCCGCTTAGCGACGATATGCCCTCGTATTTCCAATCACTGTTTTTCGCGGTGAAGAATACCACATGATCGATGTAAATGGGGTTTTTCAGGAAGATAAAGTCGGGGGCGGAATTCGGCGATAGAAGAAGAACGCCGTCCGCGTTTCCTCTGTATATCTCCTGAATTGATCTTTTATATGGCGCAAATTTTATCTCTACCTGGAATCCGAGCTTCTCAAATACTTCATGAACGATATCGACCATGAACCCTTTATAATCATTTTCGTTTTTGCCGTTTATGGTATATGGCGGCGATTCGTCGGTTATAAATCTTATCTTTTTGTTTTGCCCGCTTAATGGGGTCAAGGAACTCAGCAGTATGATAAAAAGGATGAGTGCTTTATTCATAGCTCCTCCTTTGCATCGAAAGGCATACTCACGGGGACAGGGTCAGCGATTATTCAAGCACATCCTTTTCGCTTTCCATTCGTAAGTATAGTTCATCGTGTCGTGCATTTTTCTCTTCGCCCCATCCAAATATCCTAAAAAAGCTTTCCGGGGTGCTGCAGGTAAATCCGATCCCGAAGGACAGGGAACGGTTTTCGCCGAGTCTTCGGCAACTCCTGACCTTCATTTCTCCGCCAGGTAAAACGTCACATTCTCCCCATTCCAGGCATCGCCCTGCGGCAATACGTTTTCGAACTTTTTGAGCCGGCGGAAATTCGCTGCGGTCATGATCGGTTCGAGATCGCCGTACTCGTAATACGTGCTCCAGAACAGGTAGGTATCGACGGCATCGTTTCCGTCGATGACGACATGCTGATTGAGCAGCACGTTGTTCTCCGGATAGTGATATCCGCAATTCAATGCGAGGTACGGCTCGTCCTTCCAAAAACCTTTCGGAACCATTTCCCAGGACTGCTTCAGAATTTTGTCTTCGATGTTCCTGGAGTTGACGACGTCGAAAAAGAACATCCCTCCTTTCTTCAGTGCTTTATGAATGTTGTTCAACGCGACAGTCCGCTCTCCGGGGCGCAAGACGCAGAAATCCAGGTAGATCATGATAACCGCATCGAATCGATTCTCGTAATCCATAGCGAGATAATTCATGCAGCGATATTCTATTTCGGATCGGTTTTTGAGCGTAACGGATTTCGCGTAGTCGATCGACTTTTCCGAGAAATCAATCCCGGTGACTTTCAGCCCTTTCTCGGCGAATCTCTCCGCATAAAGCCCCGGCCCGCATCCCATGTCCAACAGGGAAATTTCGCTTTTCGACGTTTGCGACAAGATCCAATTCACAATCAAGTCGATCTTCTTACCGCTGCGGCTTGCCGTATCGGTGTCCGGATCGATGTGGCATTTCAGCAATTGTTCAGAGATGTAGGGATCGGTCCACATTACGGAGGTCCCGTTCTCGTACGGCGAAGGCTTTCGGGAAAGCCGGATAAGTTCCGAAGCGTTCATAGAAGCTCCTATAATTCCAGCACTGTACCTGCAGGAAGATTCGTTTGGATGAAAATTATGACTCACAGATGGAAGGTGAGCCGATGATCAGGTCGGTTTTTAGGAGTTCATGGTAAGGTATTTTAATCCGTAAGCAGAGAATGGTCAAAGAGGGGATGTAAGGGAATTACTAGCTTTGTAGATATATGCAGAAAATACTATCTATGTAATTATATGACAACAACCCGTAACCGATTTTCTTAATTTTGCTCAATTTCCTCTTCATATGTTATTTCATATAGTTTTAGAATTTTTCGGATTTTTTTATTTACAGACACATTTAGTCCATCAGAGATTATTTTAATCAATTCAATTTTCTCATCGTCACATAATTCGGAATATAGATCATTCCAGAGTGCAGTCATTCCATTATTTTCAAAATACATACGATAAATAATAAAATCTTGAGGCATAGAAAGGATTCTAAAGAAATCATCTACATCTTTCCCAAAAGCTTTTTCTACAAATGACTTATTTGAAGAAACAATACCTTTTTTAACTAGTAAAATATCATTTATAGCTCTGAGGTATTTTTTATTCCAATGCTTTCCAATGTATTTCCTGTCTATCATATTTACAGGTGAATATTTCATTGGAAATGAGAATATACTTATTCCTAATTCATACCTTAGTTTCATATTTATATTAATTCGTTTCCATAAGTCCTCTGGACGATCTGTATAGTTGTATAATAAATAATTTGATATTGATTTAAAACCATGCATTCGGGCCAATCTGACAGCTTTGCAATAATCATCCTTATCTCTGATACTATCAAAAGCAATTCTAAGAGGTTTGATTGGTATTTCAGCAAGCAACGATAGCTTTTCACTTGAAAGAAGAGAAGCATCAAGTCCTTGATTAAAATCAATATAGCGTTGACTTGGCTTTTGTTTCAAAGTAGAACCAATAATAGTACGAACATTATCTGCCTTATTATAAAGATAACGAAAAGGGTTTTTCGATTTTCGAATTCTTTCAAGAAGATTTGTTAACTCAGCGCGCTGCTGGTTTTCAATTCCACTTTTTTTTCCTTCTAAATACTTGATTGAACGAGCGAATTGTCGTCTATAACATTTGCCACTTTCGAAATCCTGTATGAAAAAATCAAGAGGACTTTTTTTAATATAAGTAGGCTTTTTTAAAAAACCTGCTTTCTTTAGTGCATTAATAATTGAGCTAAGATTCGGAGTATTTAAAATATTATTGTCTAGAAGCAGTAAATTCTTTCTAGTACCAAAAAAACGATCAGTTAAGTGAATCTGCTTATAAATATTACCCGAGGTCTTGAAAGATGGTTCTAAAAGAGGTACTGCGCAGAATGAGCAATGATTCGGACAGCCTCTTGTCGTATAAGATATATAACAATCAGTCGCTGGATATTTGTAGGTAATATGATCTAATATAGAATAATCAGGTACAAGTGAATCAATGCAAATTTTATCAGATAATCCCAAGACCGACGAATTATCAAGCAATCCTGTAATAACATTCTCTATACCAGCCTCCTCCTTAATTTTATCTTTCATTAGAGACGCGAGGATTCCACCAACATATATATCTGATACTTTCTTTACATAACGCTTGTAAAACCTAATTGTATGAATTGTAATATCAAAATAAAAAGTAAATAATGTAGTGATATACACTCTGTCCCATATTTCATAAGGTAAATCTTTTACTTCACCTTTTACGAAAAAGACCTCATCTTTTCGCTTATTGTGATATGTAGCTATTTTCATTAGTCCTAATGGTGGGTATTTGTTTCTATAGCTGGGCTCAACAAGAAGAATTTTCAATTGTTTTTCTCTCCAGGAATAATTTCATCAATAATTTGATCAATAAGCGACCGAGCGACTTCCTTTGGTAATACTCGGTCTATTACTTTAACAATCCTTCGGTATAGTTTTCTTTCATCTCTGCTTAGAAATGATAGCTCATCTTTTCCTTTGAACTCTGAATCTACTATTTTATTCTCGAGAGTAACAATTTCACGCTTTTTTTCCTCGTAGTTAGATAAAGCAGCATCTATTTGATTTGTTCTCCTTAAGTCTTGACCAATCTTAGATTTTACTTTTTCAAGTTCTGAAGCCGCAGTAGAAAGCTGTTTTTCTATCTTTGCTTTAGCATCCAAAAGTTTATCTTTATGTACCTCGGAAGTTACGCCCCCATTAATAATCTCTCCTTCGACATCCGATAAAGAGCGCATGCCTTCTTCGTATTTTCTTAATGCTGAATTGAGTTGCGAGTATCCACGTCTGTATTTCTTATTAATTGAATCTGCATATTCTGTTAACTTACTTTTTAGGTATCCGAAGGCTTCATTGGACTCAAAATCATCCCTACGTGCATTTGGAATAATATCCTGCCAGAATATGTGCACTTCTCCAATAAAAACACCATTTGCTCTATGTTGTTCCGAAGAGAAAAACTGATTAAAAGTACTCTCATTACCAATGAGTATATTACCCTTCCTAACCCTAATACCCCTCATATAATCATCATCTATGGTCCCTGAAAAATCACTGATCGCAATCCAGCCAATGTACGCAATCTTCCCGTCTGGTGTACTACCAGAAAAGTATTCAATTTCATAAATATCGTTTCGTTTGCTGGTTCTTTCTTGTCTTCCCGTTGTGTAGTTGGTTTTATATTGCTTTGTTATTTCCTGCGGGGAGTTGTTAAGATATATTGAATATTCCTCAAGTGGGAAACCCATGTCGCAATAGTATTTTTTAATTGCCTTTCCATAAATAAATTTCTGGCAATCAAAAGGAATAGGAGAAACCATAGCAAGATACTTTCTCACTTCATCCTCATTGACTAGTTCTGGGAAATTGTCATCTACGCCTTCAAGCTCTACAGAAAAGAAATGCTCATCAATCGAAGCTTCAATTGTCCGTTTACTAGTTACTATAGAAATAACTCCAACCAAATCAAGCTCTCGATTCGTACCTGGCTGTAAAAACTGCTTTAACCTATATGCGTCCCACACTATTTCAGTTGTAACATTTTCGCCTTTAAATGAAGTTCTAAAAATAAGCCTAGAAGCGTACCCAAGCCCTCCCAACCTGCCTATACCCCGAAACCCACGAGTAAAGCGATAGTTCTTTTCCGAATTACCAATATCACAAAGAGTAGAAAATACCCTTCCTGAAGGTATACCAATTCCATTATCAATGATTAAAATCGACCTATTTGCATCCGAGACATTTATTTCAATCCTAGCATCATTTCTACAAAGTATTCCTTCTCTAACAGCGATATCAATTGCATCACTAGCGTTTTGGATATACTCACGATAAATTGTAAAAGGATCAGAATACATACCAACGGTAAGTGATTCGAGCGTGTGTTTCCCTATCTTAGGTATCGTATTCTCAGACATTCTGTTCCTCACTTGTTTGTCTATATGACGGATACGGGAATTGCACTCTTAGTGGCGTCTTGAATATCGGATGCTGTATGATCAGGTCCCCCTTACCAAGTCTAGTCATCATATTGGCGAAAACAGTCGGAATATACCGGTAATCAGGTTTAGAAATCTCGATTGCATTTGTACGTCCGTATACATTAGTAGAGCAGTTACCTTTTATTCTCTCATGAACAGCGCTCCTAAACTGTTCAGCTGAGAAAAGAACAACTCCTTCCGATCTACCTCTTTCCGTAATTTCAAGCAAATAATTCAATATCGGTGAGTTTTTTGGGCTAGTTGATGGAGCATACTTGTTTAATTCATCAACAAAAATAATAACTTTCCTTGGGAATGTATCAATTGTATCTCCCTCCCCTTCACCATGTTTGATGTCATAAACAGCTTTTATGATGTCCCCAAAGACGAGACACTGAAGTTGCTCATCAAGTTTTGCAATATCAACAACTAAAGTTTCGCTAGCTTTCAGTTTGGCTATTTCTGTTGATATTGAACAATGAGCTCTTTTTTTATCTCGTGATTCTGAAGATTGAAATATTTCATTACTAATTGAATTTGATATTAGGCGAGAAAACTTTCTCCAAGATTGTATTGGAATTTCTTTATTTTCTCCTACACGATGTTTTTCAACTTTTGTGAAGTCTTTTAATTTTTGTTTAAATGTCTCCCATGTAAGACTTTCAAACTCCTGGCTTTCAGCTATGAAATTAAGGATGGATTCAATAGTAAAATTTGGATCATCTACATTCGAAAACAGCAAATCAAGCTTTTCTTTATCATGCTCATATGTATAAACATAATTTTTAGCTATTCCATTTTCAATTTGAGCTTCAACCATATGTTTAGGCAGAGATGTGTTTGAAAAATATTCTTCTCGGCTTTTCCGGTAAGGATAGAGATATTTAACGCTGGAGAATGGCTGACAGCTCAGTCCTGCTTTTTCCCAGTCAGCTATCTGTGATTCGGAAATTACTGGGTTTCTCATATCCAACATGAGTAAATCATCTCCCTTAACATTTAGAATAATCATCGCTACATCTTTATTTCGCTGAGCAATCGCCTGCAGTAAGAACATTGCATAGCTTGTTTTAGTTGCTAATCCTGAGATGCCAGAAATATTAATATGAGCCCCTTCCGGTCCAATCAAAAATGTTGAATTATAAGCAACCGGTACGGAAACCCCTGAAGATGTCTTAAGGATTCCTGCACATATTGCATTCTGAGCATCTATATCTTCAAGACCAAGAGCCTTTTTTATATCTTCTTCATTAGCATCAAAAACGATGGAGCCATCATGCATAGGCATGTAAATCTCCTGGTCGTTATAAATAACAGACGCTTTTGCATATGATAGAGCCAGCTTATTAGTTTGCTCCATGACCTCAATATTACCAAAGTCAGAAGACACAAAATTGCTTAGATGTCCAGGGCTGTCTGTGATATGAAATATATCTTGAACGATGCCATAAGTAATTGAATTTCTGCCAGCAATAGTGTTCTCTACCCTTATGATATCGAAAGGACCGATTATGACATTAGCATCAAGCCAAAACATAAACTCATCACAGGAGGATGGATTTTTCTCAGTCGCTGAAACTCGTCCAATCTTTCTGTTAGCCATGTTTCCCTCCAGTATCATTTAATAGCATTAATAAAAAGTAGATCACTCATAAACTTTGATTTAAGGTATTTCTCTGTGAGGAAAATCGGATAAAGATGATTATTCCATCTTGAGTCATTCCCATGACATGTAGGATATATTTCACCGAGTATTGATGATGAAACATTATCAATTACAGAAGTATCAAAGCCACACTCTTTTTCATCATCCATCGCCATCTTCTCAATTTTTATTATTCCATCAAGAGGGTTTCGTATATGAGTTTTCTGCCTAATTCTTAAGTACCATGCGCCAATAGTATATCGACTTTTATCTGTATCATATTTGTATACAGCTGTACGCTCGCCGAATTCGAGATTCGCTAACAACACTCCAATTTGTTTTTTACCTTTTAAAATACCCGTTAAATTTGGGTTAAACGATTTAGAAATGCCAATGACATTATAAAAAATACGAGGATCGAACTTTTGTGTCATGAACTGAAGTGACCCATCAATTACAAGCATCGAATCTGTTGATAGGCAATGCTGGTTTACGATGCTATTCAGCATATCGATTTCCATATCTTGCATTTTTTTATGAATACACGCAACAGCTGCATTGGTTGGAGCATCATCTCGTATTCGATCAAATGTATATTTTCCCATTTCGATAGGAAAATGAAGTGTATTTGTATATACTTTTTTAATATCTATGAAATCATCATCATTAATGCTGTCGTAAAATAGAATGTAGTTTTTCTGATTATAGGAAAATTGATGCATATTCTTTTCTATACGATGGCAGCATGCAGCGCCAACCTGACCGGCTACTACGGGTGCAAATTTATTGTCAGTTGTTATCATATCCCCTATCTTGTAAGGCTTTCTTGAGCCATCAAGAAAGTAGCTAAATATAGAGTAATCAACGGATTTAACTTTTTTAACAACAACTGCTTCTGTTTCAAATATGCGGTTATCTTCAAAAGTCTCTTTATCATCCTGGAAAGGTTCATAGTAATAATTATCTAAAGACATTTTATCTGTTTGGAAAAAGCGTAGCCCTTTTCGTTCTAATAGTTGATTTAGTGTCATACTTATTAGATCCTTTAATGCAAAATTAATAATATAGTTGAGCCTCTTTCAAAAATCGACGTGAGAAGTTAAGCGGCGGGAGATTCGAGCCG
>CAYNKA010000019.1:0-61490 GCA_964397655.1 uncultured Spirochaetaceae bacterium
CTCCTTGACATTCTCACAGCCCGATGCTATATATTACATAGCATGCTACTAAAAAGATAGCAGGAGGAAAATCATGAAATTGTTATGGACGACGATCTATGTGAAGAACCTGGACGAGTCGATCGCATTCTATTCGGACTTCGTGGGGCTTAAAACTCTGAGGCGGTTCCCCGCGGGCCCCGGAATGGAGCTCGCCTTCCTGGGAAACGGCGAGGAGGACGAGACCCTGGTCGAGCTCATCACGGATGCCAAAAAGGGGCCGGTCTCCCACGGCGGCTTCGTGTCGATCGGCTTCGCCGCTGAATCCCTCGAGGCGATGATGGAAAGGGCGCGGAGCCGGAACGTGCCGATTGAGAGCGGACCCTTCGAGACTCCGACTTCGAGGTTCTTCTGCGTCGAAGACCCGAACGGCTTCATCGTCCAGTTTTTCCAGAAGAAATAGCGCGTGCCTGAGCGGAACTGCAGAAAGAGGGAGGAGGGGACATGGCCAATCCTATTCCGGGAAAGCCCGTACGGGGTTCCAAGACAGGGGTACCGATCATGGCGCTCTTCGACCTGCTCGGCAGGTCCTGGGCCATCGGCGTGATCTGGCAGCTCCAGGGCGGGCCGTTCACCTTCCGGGAGCTCCAGGAACGGTGCGAGTCCATCTCCCCCGCGATCCTGAACGGCAGGATCAAGGAGCTGAAGAAGGCCGAGATCGTGGAGCGCACGGTCGACGGCTACAGGCTGACGGAGAGGGGCGCAAAACTCGTGGAGATCCTGCGTCCCTTCGGCGAATGGTCCAAGGCCTGGGCGAAGGAAGTGTATCGGTTCGGCAAGGACGAAGGGAAAGGCTGACGGACCCCGGCCCGGAACGGGCGTCGATCCGGGCGCTCGCCCCCGCCGGGAGCCTATTCTCTAAAATCTCTCAATGTGCTAATCTCGTCCCATAAGATATGCGGAAGATTCTCCAAAAGGTTTCCGATGGAAGAGTGCGGGAGTCCCTGCGTTATTCCATCATCGACGGTATCCTGTGGTCGGCCATGTACGGCATGGCGGAGAACTACATCGTTCCCTTCGCCCTGCTCTTCGGGGCTACGGTGTTCCAGACCAGCCTCATTCCCGGAATTTCCCAGCTCAGCCTCGGCATCGGCCAGCTCGCGGGCGCGAAATTCATCATCCGCTTCCGCAAACGGCGCGAGCTCGCGATCTGGGGAGTCCGTATTCAAGGAATCATCTGGATCCTCACCTTCTTCGCCACGGTCCTCACGGGGAGCGTCTGGGCCGCCATCGTCGCTTTTTCCATCGGGCTCTTCGCGACCAATTTCGGGGCTCCGGCCTGGAATTCCTGGCAGAACGAGCTCGTGCCGGAGAAGATGCGCGGTTTCTACTGGGGCGGGCGGAATCGGATCGTTGGCTTCGCCCAGTTCACCGCCATCACCTTCGCGGGAGTAACCCTCTTCATCGCGAGAAGATACCATCTGGAAGTCTACGCCTTCGGCTTCCTCTTCATCGCCTCGGGGATTTTCCGCTTCTTCTGTTCGGTGCCCCTCTCTCGCCAGCACGAGGATCCCATGCCGGTGCCGAAGGGCGGGGACGAGTTCCATTTCCATGTCTTCCTCGCCAAGCTGGTCACGACGAATTTCGGCCGCTTCGTGCTCTTCGTCATGCTCATGAACTTCGCCGTTTACATCGGCGGCGCCCTCGTTCCGGTCTACATGATGAAGGAACTCAAGATCGGCTACCTCGGCTTCACGCTCCTCACGATGACCTCCACGATCCTCGCCCTCGTTCTCATGCCCTACTGGGGGCCGCTTGCGGACCGCTTCGGGAATCGGAAGATCCTCCTCGCGACGGCCATGGTTTTCCCCTTCCTCATTCTCGGCTGGGTCTTTTTCAAGGACATCCGCCTCCTCTTCCTCATCCAGGTGACGAGCGGCTTCGCGTGGGCCGGCTTCAACCTCTGCGTCACGAACTTCATCTTCGACGCGGTCCGGCCCGTGAACATGTCCAAGATCATGGCCTACTACAACACGCTCAACACCCTCTGCATTTTCCTCGGATCGATAACGGGCGGGGCGCTCGCCGCTTTCTTCGCCCGCGAGGGCGTTTCCGTCCTCGGGTACGGGCCAATTCCGATCGTGTTCGCGATCTCCTTCGCGGTGCGGATCGCGGTCTTCCTCGCGCTCTTCCGGCGCTTCAAGGAGGTGAGGCCCGTGGAGCCTTCGCCTTCGCTCAGATTTTTCTACTTCGACGGGCTCAGGCTCTACGCTTGGGAACGAATCAAGCCGATCGGGCTGAGGATCGCAAAGCTTTTCTCGGCCCGATGACCTCCGGTTGTCCGTTTTTTTGACATAATCCTCCCCGCGCATCCCTCCGTTCGTCAAGTTTTCGTACCCGATCTCGCATCCGGAACGGCAGCTTTTTCCGCTTTCGATCCGGGCCGGTACGGCAACTGCCGTATGATCTGATTCTATTCATTCCTTTGAAAAGAGATATGGGAACGACCCGATACCTCTCTCGCGGCGTTCCCGGGCCTATGCGCCGCTGGCATGTTAATTGCATTGAATAGTGCGTACTTCGCCAACGAGGAGTGAAAAATGAAGAAGAATCAACTGCGGATCATCTGCCCGAACGGGCATCTGGGATTCGCGCCGACGAAGGAGGAGAGCTTCTGGATCGGGGCGAAAACGCGTCCGGATTATTACTGCTGCGATTCGGGAAGCGACGACATAGGGCCCGGTCCTTTGGGATCCGACACGTGCGCCAGCCACTACGACCATCAGAAACACGACCTCGAGCTCATGCTGCTCGCGGCGAGGGAACAGAAGGTCCCGATGATGATCGGATCATGCGGCGATACCGGAACCGACAGCAGGGTCGACCGGTATATAGGCATGATCAAGGATCTCGCGAAGCAGCACAAGATGGAGCCCTTCAAGCTCGTCTACTATTATTCCAACGTGGACAAGGAATACCTGCGCAGGAAAATGATGGCGGGAACCGTCGTCGAGGGGCTCGATTCGAGGCCGAACCTCACCCTGGAGGAACTCGACGCGACCGAGCGGATCGTAGCCGTAGCGGGCGTCCATCCGTTCATCAAGGCCTTGGAGATGAAAGCCGACGTGGTCCTGGGCGGCAGGTCGAGCGACGCGGCGATCTTCGCTGCCGCGGCGATCTACGAAGGATTCCCGGAAAGCCTTTCCTATTACCTCGGCAAGGTCCTCGAATGCGCATCGTTCTGCGCCGAGCCGTACGGAGCGAAGGAGTCCGTCATCGGGACGATCACCCAGGAAGACGTGAAGGTGACGGCGATGGCTCCCTTTCAGCGCTGCACGGTCGCCTCGGTGGCGGGGCATGCGATGTACGAGCGGACGAATCCCTATTACGAACATTTCGCCGGCGGACACCTGGATATGCGGGAATGCAGATACGAACAGTTCGACGAGCGGACGACGCGCATAACGGGACCGAAGTTCATACCGATACCCGGAAAGGTGAAGGTCAAGCTCGAAGGGTCCGGCAAGGTCGGAGAACGCTACGTGGGCATCGTAGGTGTCCGGGATCCCTATACGATCAAGAACATCGACAAGGTCATCGACTGGGCGAAAAGCCAGGTGGACGAGCGTTTCAAGGGGAAACAGTATCGGCTCCATTACCACATCTACGGCAAGAACGGGGTCATGGGCGATCTCGAGCCGGTCAAGGAGATCCGGTCCCACGAACTCTGCATAGTCGTGGAGGGAGTCGCTCCGACGAAGGAAATCGCAGAGGAAGTCACGCTCATCGGCGCCCGGCAGATCTTCTACGCCCGGCTTCCGGAGGTGAAGGGAACCGCCGGCACGGCCGCCTTCGTTCTCGACGAGGTCATTCACGCTTCGCCCGCCTATCGGTGGACCATGAATCACGTCGTTCCGGTGGACGATCCGATGGAACTCTTCACGGTTAAAGAAATGACGATCGGCTGAAAGGAGACGGGAAATGAAGAAAAAACTGGTGGATTTGGCGAAAACCATACGAAGCAAGAACGCGGGAACCGATAGGATAACTTTCGACATCATATTCAGGGAGAAGGAAAACTACGAACTCGTGAAGAAGAGCGGGGCGCTGACGAAGGAATCGGTCGCGAAGCTCTACGGCATTCCCATGGAGAGGATCTGCGACTTCGTCGAATTCGATCCCGCCTACGCCGTCAAATTCACGATTTCCCGCACGGAACCGAGCGGAAGCGCAGGCGAGACGGACATCTTCGGCTGCCAGCAGTATCCGCCGCTCTTGGATATCGAAATAGAAGGAGGCGATAAATGAAAAAAGGCTTGATTCTCGTTCTGTTCGTCCTTGCCGCTGTCGGACTCGTTTTCGCGGGCGGCGAGGGGGAGAAGAAGACCACCGGCGCGGCGGCCTCCGCCAAGCAGGAAAAGGTGTACCTGAACATGGGAAGCACTTCGTCCTCCTCCGGAGTCTACGCCTGGTGCGTCGCGGCGGCCAACGCCGTGAACAAGTCGGGAACGGACATCCAGGTCACCGTCGTGGAGAGCGGGGCAGGCATCGACAACCTGAAGAAGATAAAGGCCGGGACCTTCGACTTCGCCTTGGCGGTCGACGTCCCTTCTTCGTACCAGATGTACAAGGGAATCGACACCTTCGCGGGTCAAGCCAATCCGGAGCTCCGGTGGCTCCTGGTCCGCAACATCCTCGCCGACCGGCTGTACGTGCGGAAGGACTCGGGGGTGAAGACCTGGTCGGACCTCGCGGGCAAGCGGTTCTGCCCCGGCATTCCCGGCTCGGCCGCGGCGTCTTACGTCACGCGGATGAACGGGATCCTGAATACGAACATCAACCTCGTCCCGATGGCCCTCGGCGACGCCATAAACGCGCTCAAGGAAAACCGCATCGTGGGCGTCCAGAAGTCCGGCGGCCTCAAGTCCATCGACTCCGCTATGATCGAGGTCAACATGACGACGCCCGTAACGGCGATCGGTTTCACCAAAGAAGAGGCGCAACGCGTTCAAAAAGCCGTTCCCTACCTGAGTTTCGTCGAAACCAAGAAGGGGGACATCAAGGAGCTTCCCGATGCGGGTCCCTTCTACGAGGAATCGGCCGTCGCCGGAGGCGTCGCTACGTCGAAGCTCAGTCAGGAAATCGGGTACAAGATCGTCAAGGCCTACTTCGAGAACCTCGCGGACATCAACGCGGCCTACGGGCCCTCGAAGGGCTGGGATCCGATAGCAGATTACTTCTGGTACACGGGAGATGACGTCGTTCCGGCCCATGCCGGGCTCGTCCAGTTCGCCAAGGAGCGCGGCATCAAGGTTCCCCCCAGATTCATTCCTCCGGAATACAAGGACAAATGATCGGCTCGGGGCCGATACCTTCAACACCGGAACATACGACGGCGGGCTTCCCGGGAAGCCCGCCGCACTCACAAGGCAGGTTTCCCATGAATTTCGATGCCGGAAAAACGAAGCGAAACATCCTGTTCTTCGGAGGTTTGGCTCTCGCTCTCATTCAACTCGTCGTTCCGATATTCTTCGAAGTCATAGACATACAGTTCCGGGCGGTCCATATCGGTTTCGGCGTGTCCCTCGCCCTTCTGAACTATCCCTTCAGAAAGAAGAACGAGGAAAAGTCTAAGAACCGATTCTCGACCGTCGATCTGGTCCTCATCCTCGTCGTGATAGCGGCGAATTTCAACACCATCTTCAAAGCCTTCGACATGTACGCCAATCCCGGCGGGGCGGAACCGTTCGACCTCGTGATCGGGGCCGCCCTGTCGATCGTCATACTCGACTCCGCGCGGCGCAGCGTCGGATGGGCGATACCGATCATGGTGGCGGCGATCCTCGGTTACATCATGGCGGGCGATTTTTTCCCCGGGATGTGGAAACTGAGGGGAATATCCCTCGACTACATCGTGAACTCCGTCTATTACTCGCCCCTCGGCATCTACGGAAGCGTAACCGGCATGTCGGCGACGTTCATCGCGATGTTCATCATCTTCGGCGCCTTCCTGTCCGCGACCGGAGGAGGGCAGACCTTCATCGACATAGCGCTCATGCTCACGGGAAGGTTCACGGGCGGCCCCGCGAAGACGGCGGTCATAGCGAGCGCGCTTTTCGGCAGCATCTCCGGGAGCAGCGTCGCGAACGTCATGGTGACCGGAAACTACACGATCCCGATGATGAAGCGGCTCGGTTACAAGCCGGAATTCGCGGGAGCCGTTGAGGCGATCGCTTCGAGCGGCGGCGGCATAACACCCCCCATCATGAGCATCACGGCCTTCATGATGGCGGAATTTCTCGACATGTCCTATCTCCGGATAGTCGCCTACGCCACGCTTCCCTGCATCATCTACTATTTGGGCGTTTTCTTCGGCGTCCATTTCCAGACGAAACTCCTGGGTCTCGCCGCGGTTCCGGAAAACGAGATCCCCAAGGGAAAGGACGTCCTCAACCTCGATCGTCTCGCCGGCCTCCTCGTGCCGACCGGCATCCTGCTCGCCATGATCGGGACCGGCCAGCCCCTCATCGCCGCCGGTTTCTACGCCTGCATGTCGTCCCTCGCGGTCTTCCTGCTTCTTGGCTTCAAGAACAAGTCGTTGAAGAAGAGCATCGGTCTCATCGTCGATGCGATATCCGAGGGCGGGCTCGACGTCGCCAGGATCGTGCCCATACTCGTTTCCGTCGGCATGCTCGTGAATCTCATCGGGATAACCGGTCTCGCCCCGAAGATCAGCGGCCTCATTCTGAGCATCGGCGGAGACAATTTCCTCCTCTCCCTCATCGTGGCCACCATCGTGCCCTTCCTGCTCGGCACTTCCTTGCCGGTCGTTCCCGTCTACGTCCTTTCGATCTCGATCCTCGCTCCGCCTCTTCTCAAATTGGGAGTGGATCCGGTGGCGGCGCACCTCTTTTTCATCTATTGGGCGATTCTCGGAGGGGTCACGCCCCCGACCTGCACCGCCGCGGTTGCCGCCGCGGGAATAGCGAAGGCGAACTGGGTCAAGACGGGAATTTATTCGGTAAAGCTCGGCGCCGTGGCGTTCATCCTCCCCTTCTTCTTCATGATCAATCCTTCTTTGGTGGGGCGTTCGGGCTGGAGCGACATCCTATCCCACGGCGTCACGGCCGCCGTCGGGGCGATCGCGATAGCCTACGGGCTGTTCGGCCTCCCGAAGAACGTGATCACCGTGCCTCTGAGCGTCATGATCTTCGCGGGCGGACTGTTTCTGCTCTTCCCGGACCACGTCATGTCGCTTATAGGCGTCGCCCTGGTCGCTGCAGGCCTCCTCGTCGCGAGGCTGCTCGCCCGCAGAAAGGTCCCGGGAGCATGAACACCGGAAAACGCGATTCGGTCATCGTCGTCGTAACCCTCGTCCTCGGAGTCGGAGTGACCTTCCTGCCGTTCCCGGACGAATTTTCGAGAAAGGCCGTCCTCATGACCGCGATCACCTTCGTGAGCGCGGTCTTCTGGATAACCGAATGCATTCCGATCGCGCTCACCGGGCTGGTCGTCATCCTGCTCGAGGCGGTCACGGGCATCCAGGGAATATCCGCAGGGCTCAGGCACATCGCCAATCCGGTGAACAGCATCATTTTCGCCGGTTACATCATGGCCACCGCCCTTTCCAAATACGGCTTGGACCGGCGGATCAGCCTGAATATCGTGGCCGCCATGGGGGAACGGACCGACATGCTCTTCCTCGGCATCATGGCGGCGACCGGTTTCCTGTCCATGTGGATTTCCAATTCCGCGAGCGCCGCGATCATGATGCCGATCGCCCTCGGCATCGTGAACATGACGGGACACGAGCCCGGCAGGAGCAACCTGGGCAAGATCATGATGATCGGGATCGCCTACGCGGCCAACATCGGAGGGATGGGGACTCCGGCGGGAACTCCCGCATCCTCGATCACGATAGCCCTCATCCGCGACCTGACGAAGGTCGAGATCAAATTCCTCGACTGGTGCCTCAGGGCCGTCCCGATCGTCCTCCTGCTCATTCCCCTCGGCTGGTACATCCTCCTCAAGCTCTATCCCCCGGAGACGAAACGGATACAGGGCGGAGCGGAGGGCGTGAGGAAGGAGCTCGGGGCCCTCGGTCCCCTCGATTTCGGACAGAAGAAGGTGCTCGTCCTCTGTCTCGTCGCGGTGCTGCTCTGGATCTCCGACTCCTTCTTTCCTTTGCTTCCCGGCTGGCTCTACGTGGCCTCGATCGCCATCGCCCTGCTGTTCGTGGCGCCCGGCGTCGGGGTCGTGGAATGGAAGGAGGCGGCGCCGGATATCGGCTGGGACATCTTCATCCTCGTGGGCGGCGGTCTCGCCCTCGGCTCGGGTCTCAACGACACCGGGGTCATCAAGATCATCGCGAATTACCTCTCGGTCTTCCTGAAGGGAGCGGGCGTCTACGTCATCGCGGGAGCCGTCGCCCTCATCACCTCTCTCAGCATCACGATCTTCTCGAGTCTCACGGCGACCGCAACCACGTTCGTGCCCGTCACCGTCGGTCTCGCCCTCGTCCTCGGCATGAATCCCGTCCCGCTCGGGATCGTCGCGGGTCTCGCCTCGTGCTGCGCCTTCATGCTGCCGGCGAATACGCCCCCGAACGCCATCGTCTACAAATCGGGTTACTTCAAGTCCTACGAGATGGCAAAGGCGGGGATCGTCTTCACCGTCCTCGCGGCGCTTCTCGTGGCCGTCGTGTTCAGCCTCATCTGGTTATAGGGAGGAACGGATATGCCCCTCAGAGTCGGTATTTCGAGCGGATGGGAATCCGGCAGGATCGTGGAGGGGTGGCCGCTCGTCTACACGGTGAAGAGCGCCGTCGAGAAGGTGGAGCGCGCGGGCGCCGTGCCTTTCGTGCTGCCCATCGTGGAAGATTTTTCCCTGATCGACCGCCAGGTCGAGGTTCTCGATTTCCTCATCCTGTCGGGCGAGGTCCTCAGCATCAAGAGGAACGTCTTCGACGAGCACGAGACGAACGTACTCAGGGCGAGCAACCCGCTCCGCTACGACAACGAGGCCGCGCTCGTGCGGGCGGCGACCGCGCGGGGACTGCCGCTCATCGGGATTTGCCGAGGACTCCAGGTGCTCGCCGCGGAGACCGGCGGTTCGGTCGCGGACGAGGACGTGGATGCGGGGAATTTCATCATTCACCAGCAGGGACAGATCGCACCTCCGTCCAGGGCGGTTCATTCCGTGCGGATCCTGCCGGGGACGACTCTCCTGGAACTCGTAGGATCCGAACTCGTCATGGTGAACAGCTTTCACCGCCAGGCGGTGAAGAAGATTCCTCCGGGCTTCCGGGTCGCGGCCGTATCCGAGGACGGCGCGGTCGAGGCTATCGAGAAGGATGGCGGCGGACCGACGCTCGGAGTCCAGTTCCATCCCGAGATCATCGGATCCCCTGCCTGGGATGGGTTCTTCAAGCGCCTTCTCGGCAAGGTCGAGGAAGTCCGCGAGCGAATCTGAAACGAAATCTCGGAGAACCGTGAGCGTTCTCCAAATAAGATTCGGGAGGTGATCGAAATGCAGATGGTGGGCATATTTCCTTTGGAGGTGTTCTATCTCCTGATGCTCCTGGGCTTCGTCTTCCTGCTCTTCGTGGCGTTCAAGAGGCCGATCTACGAGGTGATGTTCCTCGCATTCTGTTTCTCGATCGTGATGACCAAGCGGTACGACATCTTCATGAAGTATCTCCTGTTCCCGGCGACGCAAAGCAGCCTGTTCTACATCATCGTCGCCTTTCTCGCCTTGGCCTATATTCTCCAGAAGACGAGGGTCGTAGAGAAACTCATCATGATAATCCTCGCGATCTTCGGCGGGCTTCCCGGGGGCGCCGGATACGTGGCTCTTTTCGCATCCTCCGGGCTCGCCATGATGACAGGGACCGGTCCGGGGAACGTTGCCGCGACCGGAGTGTTCACGATTCCCGCGATGATCAAGAGCGGATTCTCCCGTGAACTCGCGGCGACCACGGAAATGTCGGCGAGCATGATGGGCAACCAGATGGGTCCCGGGCTCAACATCGTCGGTTTCGGAATTCTGACGAGCCTCTATCCCGCGAAGCATTACGACCTGGGAACGTTCTGGATCGCGCTTTGGATCGTCGGGGCCTGGCTCATCCTCCAGAGGCTCCTGACGCTCGTATTGCTCTGCAAGAAGGAAGGCGTGAGACCTGTGGCCAGATCGGAAAGACCTCGAGTCGGCCAGGCCGTCAGGGAGGGGTGGAGCGCGATTCTCCTGCCGCTCTTCATCCTTCTACCCATCGTCGTTTCCTCCAAATTCAAACCGCTGCTCGAATCACGGTTCGGCGTCGACGGCAACAAGGCCTTCTCCGGTACGGTCCTCATGTTCACCGTGGGCGTCTGCGCGGTCTATGCCCTGTACACGGGAAGGAAGGCGGTCGTCGAGTCGGAGGGCGCGCTGAACCTCAAGGTGGTGTTCGGCATGTTCAAGGACAGCCTGCGGTCGGTCGTACCGGTCGGGGCGACGATCTACTTCGCGTACGCGATATCCCTTGTCTTCAGGGAAGTCGCGGTCGCCGATGCGATCCAGACCTGGGTTACGGGCTTCGGTCTCTCCAAGTTCGGATGGGTCGTCCTCATCGTATTGTTCACGGGAGTCCTCGGCATGGTGATGCCCGGCTCCTCCCAGGTCGCCCTCCTCGGAGGCGCGATCATTTCCACCGGAGCGGCCGTGGGAATCGATCCGTTCCTCGTGGCAGCCGTCATGCCGGCCATTACGGGCGTCATGGAGGGAATGACGCCTCCGCTCGCCCTGGCCATGTTCACGGCCATGGGCATCGCGAAATCAGAGTTCTGGCCGACGGCAAAGCTCGGCTACGTATGGATAGGGGGGCACATGCTCTTCACCGTGCTGCTCTTCATGGGCGTTCTTCCTATTTTCGTCCAAGGTTGATGGAGGAGAACTATGAAAGACAAGCTGGTAGATTTCCTGAGTTCGATTTTCGGTGCATGCTTGTTCGTGGCGGTTTTCATAGGCGCCGTGTCGGCGGTCGTCTACGCGATCGGATTCGTGGCGGGCGGGCAGGTCGGCGCCGCCTGCGCGATATTCGGTGCGACGATAATGAACTGGGCGATTCCTCTTTCGGCCGCGGGATCGGTCGTCGGAATGCTGGGATTCTACATCCAGGGAACCCACGAACTTACGATGGACAAGAAAGCGGCGAATAAGGACCTGCCGTGACGATCACGGGGCCCGCTTCTCGGGGCGGGCCCTGGTTTCTATCGCATACTTCTTCATCTTGTTGTACAAGGTCTGGCGCTTGATTCCGAGCGTCTTCGCGATGCGATTCCTGTTTCCCTCGTACCGGGTGAGGAGATTCTCGATCAGGTATTTCTCGTAGTCCTCCAGCGAGGACCCGTCTCCGGGGATGCGAGCATCTTCCCGTTCCGCACCTGCCGGTTTTCTCGCGATCGTCTTCAGGGTGAGGACTTCCTCGCCGTCATCCGATAGGATGACGGCCTGCTCGATGAGGTTCTTCAACTCGCGGATGTTCCCGCGGAAAGGCTGCTCGATGAGGTAGAGGAGCGCGTCGGTCCCGATGAATCGGAGTTTCTTCCCGTATTCGCCCGCGAACTGTTTGAGGAAGTTCTCGGCGAGGACCGGAATCTCCTCTCTTCTCTGCCTGAGCGGGGGGACGGAAATCCTGCAGATGTTGAGCCTGTAGAAGAGGTCCTCCCTGAAGCGCCCTTCCTTCACCTCCCGTTCGAGGTCCTTGTTCGTGGCCGCGATGATGCGTACGTCCACCTTGACCGTATTGTTGCCTCCTACCCGCTCGAATTCCCGTTCCTGGAGCACGCGGAGAAAGCTCGTCTGCATGGGGAGGGAGAGTTCGCCGATCTCGTCGAGAAAGAGCGTTCCCTTGTCCGCCGCCTCGAATTTGCCGATCTTCCTCTCCGAGGCTCCCGTGAAGGCCCCTTTCTCATGACCGAAAATCTCGCTCTCGAGAAGGGCCGCGGGGATGGCCGAGCAGTCTATGATCGAGAATTTCCGGTTTCGCCTCCCGCTCTGCTGATGGATGATGCGCGCGAGGACCTCCTTCCCCGTTCCGCTCTCGCCCGTGAGGAGGACGGTAGCGCACGATTTCGCGAATCTCTCGATTTCCGAAAGGATCTGGAGCATCTTCGGTTCCCGGAAATAATAGCCGGTCGTCGCGACGGACTCGTCCGCCGGGCGGTGGCGGAGTTTTTTTCTTTCCATCGCCTTCTTCACCGCCGAAAGGAGGTCTTCGTTGTCGAAGGACTTCAGGATGTAGTCGAAGGCGCCGATCTTGATGGCCTTCACCGCGCTGCTGACGTCGGAGTAGGCGCTGATGAAGATGACCTCCATGGTCGGGTCCTTCAGGAACGCCGCCTGCATCAACTCCAGACCGTCCATCCCCTTCATCCTTAGGTCGGTGATGAGGAGATCGAAGTTCCTGCCCTCGAGGAGGGCGAGGGCCTCCTCGCCGTCTCCCGCGCAGGAGGCGTCGTAGCCGGCCTCTTCGATCAGCATCTTCAGCGTGACGCGGATCGATCGCTCGTCGTCCACTATGAGTACGGAACGTTTTTCTTCGGTCATGGGATTTCGCTCCTTTGGGCCGTCTTTAGCGTGAGCCGCATCGTCGTTCCTTTTCCGTAGTCGCTCGAAGCGCTCAAGGTTCCGCCGACGGACGCGAGAAGAGTCTGGATGTTGTATAACCCGAGGCCCGTCCCTTTGTCCTTCGTCGTGAAGAAGGGTTCGAAGATATCCGGCTGGTCTTTCTTCCGTATCCCTATGCCGTTGTCGGAGAAGTCGATCTCGATCCGCGCTTCTGCGGACCTGACGTCTATGCTGATGAGTTTCTGCCGGTCGTCTCCGACCCCGTCGAAGGCATCGATCGAATTGTAGAAAAGATTGAGGAGCATTTCCTTGAGCTGATCCTTCGAGAAAGGCAGATCGCAGTCGGGCGGGCGGCCTACCGAAAGCGCGATGCCCATTTCATGGAGCTTCGGCGCGACGAGTGCCACGGTTTCCTCGATCGCGGGATCGAGGCGTGAGGTCCCGGTCTTCCCTGGCCGGTCGGCCTCGTTCAACCTGTTGAGGAAGCGGTTGAGTCGCTCGCCTTCCTCCTCGATGATTCCGAGCAGTTCGGCGACGTTGCCGTCGACGCAGCCCGTCGACAGCTTGCTTTTCAGGAGGCCGATGGACGTGCGGATCGGCAGGAGTGAATTGAAGACCTCGTGCGAAATGCTCGACGTCCATTTCCCGAGGGCGGTGAGTTTCTCGTATCGGGACAGGCGCCTTTGAAGAGCCTCGACCTCCGTCACGTCGCGGAAAATGATGATGATGCCGTTTCGACTTCTCTCGCCGGTGAAGAGCGAAGACGAGCTCATTTTTATGGAACGCTTTTCTCCCGTCCTGCGGACGAAGATGGTCCCCGAAGACTCGAAAAGATCCTCCTTCCCCTCGAGGCAGGCCTTGATGCGGTTCTTGGTTTCTCGATCGAGGAATTTGAGGTTGAGGATCGACCTTCCCCGTGTCGTGCTTTGGGAGTACCCCGTGATCGCTTCGCCGGTACGGTTCATCATGATGACGGTCCCGGCGTTGTCCGTCACGACGACGCCGCTGTTCATGTTCTCCAGAATCAGATCCGAGAACCTCTGGGTGTCCTGCATGCGCGCGTAGACTTCCACGAGGGCGGCGACCTGGTTCGCGACTATGGAGACTATTTCGACGTCGTGCATCGTGTATCGGTTGGGCTTCGACGAGGACGCGCTCAGGACTCCCGTGACCTGGTTGTTCACGATCAGGGGAACCGCCAGGAAGGACCGTATATGGGGGTCTTCGCCTCGGACCTGCCGGATGCGGATTGGCAAATCCGTGCTTTTCTTCACGTCGGTGAGAAGCAGTGCCTGTTTTTCCCTCGCGACGTACCCGACCCCTCCCTCACCGAGGCGGAAGATGTCCCGCTTGAGGAGGTTTTCGAGTTTGGCCCCCCTGCAGGATCGAGGTTTCAGGGATTGTCCGTCGGCCTCGATGACGTAGAGCACCGACATGTTGATCGGCACGATATCCTCGACGAAATCGAAGAGAATCTCCGCGATGGTGTCGAAATCCTTCGCCTTGGTGAGATCGATGCTCGTTTCGAGGAGAGCCTTGGTGTCGTAAGGTTTCCTTTCCTTCACGCGAGTTTCCGCCTGCCTCTCTCAACTATCCCGGATGATTTTTGATGTTGTCAAGTTTTTTCTGACTTGCCCGTATCCGGACCTTTAAGGGCATCGAACTATCGTCCTCTCGGTTGCTGCATCAAAATGCAAATCTTATGCCAAGCTACGTATTGCTTTCTGGAGAAATGAAATATCGGCGAATGGCTTTTATTGATTTCGATAATTCAGCGGATTTTCGGACGCAAATGTCGGAATGAAGAATCAATGAAACATTTCCGTATGAATCGGTGTTCGGCTTCGGTTCGGTACTTTTTAGACGGGCTCCGGGCCGACTCAGCCTTTCAGACCAGCAGCCTCACCGCCGCGATTGCCGTAAGGCAGATTATTACGAGGCGGAATTTTTTCTCCGGGATCCACCGGAGCAGGACGAGACCCAGCAGGAAGCCGACGACGACCGCGGGGACGAGCACGAGGTCCAGGGCGAGGGTTTGGAGGTCGGTGTAACCCCAGAGCAGGATCTGGAACGGGATCTTCACGACGTTGAGGATGAAGATGAACCAGACGTTCGTCGCGATGTACACGTTCTTCGGGAGCTTCATCGCGAGGAAGTAGAGGCCCATGATGGTTCCGCCCGCGTTCGCGATCATCGAGACGAAGCCCCCCGCGATCCCCATGGCGGGGGCGACCCAGGCGTGACGGTCCAGGGCGATTTCCTTTCCGCTGTACTCCCTGCGCACCATGAGGACGAGGCCCACGAGGACGAAGACGCCGATGAGGCGCTTGAACGTGGCGTCTTCCACCCAGCGGCCGATCGCGAGGCCTACGGCGATTCCGACGAGCGCCCAGGGGAGGAGCTTGAGGAGACGTCGCGAATCGGCGTGGCGGTGATAGTAGAGGAGGCCGAGGACGTCGCCGAAGGTGAGGATCGGCAGCATGATTCCGGCGGCGTGCTTTCCGCCGAACATCGTCGCGAAAATCGGGAGCACGATGATGCTCGCCCCGCTCAGACCGGTCTTCGTGATTCCGATCATGAGGCCGCCGAAGGCGAGGAGAGCCCAGGCTGCCGCGTCCAGGTTGTAGGATCCGAGAAGTTCGCTCATGGGCCGTGATTTTATCATTCGGCCGAATATTGGGGAAGGGAAGAAGAAGGGAAAAAATGCGCTCTTGATTTCCCCGGAGATGTGAACGGCAATGAAAGAAGCGCCGGATCCGAAATTCCGTTTCATCCATCCGGAGACGGCGAATCCCCTGGGCATGGGAAAAAAGCGAACGGAACGATTACCGAGCCGCCGTCAAGGAAGGATTCCGATTCTGTATTGCAGGGCCCGGAAGGACTTCGAGGCCTTCCTGCAGGCCGTCACCATGAAGAACCGCCCGGAACCGATCCCGCGGACCGCCCGAAGAGGCGACCTTGCGGGGAGGTGCGGATTCTGCTAAGGTCGAGGCGGACTCATCCGCGATGAAAGGAAACCGCAAGCCCGGCCTCAAGCCCTTCTCCCTCCTCGTCAAGCCCGCGGGGGCGGACTGCAACCTGCGTTGCAGCTACTGCTTCTACCTCGAAAAAGGCTCCCTCTACCCGGACAGCCTAGTTCACCGCATGAGCGAAGAGGTCCTCGATCGCCTCGTGTCCTCCTACATGGCGACGGAGCAGCCGATCCACTCCTTCGGCTGGCAGGGCGGCGAGCCGACCCTCATGGGGCTCGATTTTTTCAGGAAGGTCGTGAGCCTCCAGCGGAAGTACGGGAAGCCGGGCGCGAACGTGGCCAACGGTCTCCAGACGAACGGGACGCTCCTGGACGACGCCTTCGCGGCCTTCTTCACGGAGTACCGGTTCCTCGTGGGCGTCAGCCTCGACGGACCCGAGGAGGTCCATGACCGGTTCAGAAAGGATGCGGGCGGACAGGGGTCCCACCGCAGGGTCATGCGCGGCATCAGGGCGCTCCGGAGGCAGGGCACGGAATTCAACGTCCTCACCCTTGTGAGCAAGGGGAACGCGGAGCGCGGGAAGGACGTCTACCGGTATCTGAAGAGCGAGGGGTTCTTCTTCCACCAATACATCCCCTGCCTGGAAACGGACGGGCGGGGAAGCCTCCTGCCCTGGTCCCTCGAGGGCGAGGACTGGGGGCGCTTCCTTTTGGACGTGTTCGCCTCCTGGCATCCTGCGGACACGAGGATCGTTTCGGTTCGGCTCTTCGATTCGATCATGGAGTATCTCGTCACCGGGCGCCGCAACGTCTGCTTCATGGACGAAGCCTGCTCGTCCTACTTCGTGGTCGAGCATTCGGGGGACGTCTATCCCTGCGATTTCTTCGTCAGGCCGGAGCTGAAGCTCGGGAACGTCCTCACCCGCACCTGGAGGGCCCTCGCGGATTCTCCGCTGTACGGACGCTTCGCCGCGGAAAAGGCGAACCGGGACGCCGCGTGCGCGGATTGCGAGTTTCTTCCATTCTGCGGGGGGGACTGTCCGAAGTACAGGCCGGGCGGCCGCGGACTCTCGCGGTTCTGCACGGGCTGGCAGCTCTTTTACCGTGAAACCCTTCCCGAGTTCCGCAGGCTGGCCGCAGCCTGGATCGCTGAGCGCGGAGCCGCCCGCCCGGCGCCGAATTGAGCGCCCGAGGCTCGATGGCGGCCCGGCTCGGCCTTACAGCACCTTGTCGATGAAGGCCTTCGTGCGCTCGTTCCTGGGGTTCTGGAAGATTTCCGTCGGGGTGCCGCGCTCGAGGATGACGCCCCCGTCCATGAAGAGGACCTCGTCCGCGGCCTCCCGGGCGAAGCCCATCTCGTGGGTGACCACGACCATGGTCATGTGCTTCGAAGCCAGGTCCTTCATGACCGCGAGCACCTCGCCCGTGAGCTCCGGGTCGAGGGAGGAGGTCGGCTCGTCGAAGAGCATGATGTCCGGCCTCATCATGAGGGCCCGGGCTATGGCGACGCGCTGCTTCTGACCCCCCGAGAGCTTCGAGGGATGGCAGTCGATCTTCTCGGCGAGACCTACCATGCGGAGGAGTTCCCTGCAACGCTCGTCGACCTCGGCCGGGGGTTCCCGCTTCACGAGGAGCGGGGCGCAGGAGAGGTTCTCCCGAACGGTCATGTGCGGGAAGAGATTGAAGTGTTGGAACACCATGCTCATCTTGGAGACGATCCGCCTCTGGGCTTTTTCCGGCGCGTACCTGCCGTCCTCCACGAGGTATTCTCCCTCGACCGAGATCGAGCCTCCGTTCACCTTTTCGAGGGCGACGACAGAACGCAGGATGGTGCTCTTCCCGGAACCCGAAGGCCCGATGATGGCGATGACGTCGCCCCGGTCCACGGTGAGCGACACGCCTTTGAGGACTTCGAGTCTCCCGAAGGACTTGCGCAGACCCGCGATCTCGAGCATTTTCGTTTCCGTCATTCGAAGCCGTACCTCTTCTCGAATTTCTGGAAGATCCAGGTGAGGGCCGCGGTCATGACGAGGTAGAACACCGCCGCCACGGCGAAGGCCGCCACGTTGGAATCGCGGTTCACCGCGACCTTTGCGAAGTGGAGGAGTTCCCCCAGGCCGAGGGCGGTGACGAGCGCCGTGTCCTTCACGAGGGTGATGGATTCGTTGCTCACCGCGGGAAGGACGACCTTGAACATCTGGGGGATCACGATCTTCGTCGCGGTCTTGAACTTCGAGAAGCCGAGCACGCGAGCCGCCTCGTACTGGCCGCGGTCCACGGATGCGATTCCGCCCCGGAAGATCTCGGCGAAGTAGGCGGCGTAGTTGAGCACGAAGGTGAGGGCCGCGGCGGGAAAGCGGTCGAGGACGATGAGGCCCTCGAAGCCGGGCAGGAAGGGGAGGCCGTAATACACGAAGAAGAGCTGGAGCAGGAGCGGGGTCCCCCGCATGAGCCAGATGTAGCCGCCCATGATCCTCCTCGGGAGCGCGTGCCGGCTTATCCGGACGAAGCTGAAGACGAGCCCGAGAGGGAGCGAGAAGAGCAGGGTGACGCCGAAGAGGAGAAGCGTGAGCTTCGTTCCCTCCAGCATCGGCCCCGATATCCTGATTACGTATCCCCAATCCATAGGAATGAATCGGCCGGGCTATCGCCCGGCCTCGTCCTCATTTCAGGAAGATGTCTTTTCCGAACCAGGTCTCGGAGATCCTGGCCGCGGTGCCGTCCGCCGCCATGTCGTCGAGGGCCTTCTGGAGCTTTGCCTGGAGGTCCTTGTCGTCGAGCCTGAGGCCGACGCCGAAGAACTCGTCCGACAGGGTGTCGTCGAGGATCTTGAAGGCGTCCTTTTCCTTCGTCGTGTAATACCGCGCGAGGATCTCGTCGCCGATGACCGCGTCCGCGCGTCCCGCCTTGATGTCGGTGAGGGCGGCCGTGAAATCCGGATAGGTGTTGAAGGACTTGAAGGAGCCCTTGAGCGCCTTGTCCGCCTCCACCACGTCGAAGCCCGCGGAGCCTTCCTGGGTCCCGACCCTCTTTCCCTTGAGTCCGGCCTTGTTCGTGATGGTCGACTTTGCGGCCACGATGATGATCTGCCGGTTCTTGAGGTAGGGTCTGCTGAAGGCCATGGCCTTCTTCCTCTCCTCGGTGATGGTGAGGCCGTTCCAGATCGCGTCGATCTTTTTGCCGTTGAGTTCGAGCTCCTTGGATTTCCAGTCGATGGGCTGGAAGGCGGCCTCGAGCCCCATCCGTTTCGCCGCTTCCTTGGCGAGGTCGACGTCGAAGCCGACGATCTCTCCCTTCTCGTTCCTGAAGCCCATGGGCGGGAAGTTCTCGTCCAGGCCCACGATGAATCTCGCGGGCGCGATCACGGCCTGCGCCTGGGGCTTCGCTTCGGGTTTCGCGGGCTCTTCCTTCTTGGCCGAACAGCCGAGAACGAGGGCGAACACGAAAGCGAAAGCCGAGATTCTTGCGATTCTCCGTTTCACGATGCGTCTCCTTCTGCAGAATTCGGTTTTATGCCATACGTTCGATACGATTTCAGCATATACCATGCGCCCTCCCCGTGGGAAGTGAGGCCGAGGAACGGCAGAGGCCGCTTCTCGTATTTTCCGCGGTTTTGCATATACTCTAGGGCATGATAGTAATCTTAGGCGCGATGGACGGGGAGATCTCCGAATTCATCGGGGCTCTCGAAAGGAAGAAAGAGGAACGCTGGACCGACTTCGTCCTGTACACGGGTATGCTCGAGGGACGCGAGGTCGTGGTGACCAAGTCCGGGGTGGGGAAGACGCTGTCCGCCCTCGTCACCCAGCGGCTCATCGACCAGTACCGGCCCCGGGCCATCATCTTCACCGGAGTGGCCGGAGGGCTTTCGAACCGCGTCGAGATAGGAGACACTCTCGTCGCGGAAGACTGCATGCAACACGACATGGACGCGACGGTTCACGGGTTCAAGCGGGGCGAGATCCCGTATTCCTCGTACCGGGTGCTCGCCTGCGACCGGACCCTCGTGGACGCCGGGTCCTTCTGCGTCCCGCCCGAGGGCAAGACCGTGCGGGGGCGGGTGCTCACCGGGGACCAGTTCATCACGAAGAAGGATCTGAAGTCGCATCGCTACCTCACGGAGGAACTCAAGGGCGACGCGGTCGAGATGGAGGGGGCGAGCGTGGGGCTCGTCGCGACGGTGAACAAGGTCCCCTTCCTCCTGATACGCACGATATCGGACAAGGCGGACGGGAGGGCGAAGGTGGATTTCAAGTCCTTCCTTCCCAAAGCCTCGCGGAATTCGCTCCACTTCGTCCGGCACGTGATGCGGAGGGCCTTTTCCTAGGCGTTTTTCTCCAGTATATTTTCCCCATGACGGAAAAAAAGCTCTTTGCAGCAGGAGTCCTGATGCTGGTCATGTCGGTTTCCTGCATGTTCGGCCAATCCGGAGGCACCTATACGAAACCCGAAGCCCTGGCCGGGTTGCTGGAAAAGAAGAACGAGCCCTACATCCTGCTCGACGTCCGTACGCCCGCAGAATACGCGTCCGGGCACATTCCCGGAGCCGTCAACATCCCCTACGACGAACTCGGGAAGAGGCCTCCGTCCGCGGACAAGAAGGCCCTGATCATCGTCTATTGCAGGAGCGGCAACCGTTCCGGGATCGCGAAGAAGACCCTGGAAGCGGCCGGCTTCGTCCGTGTGGAGGACTTCGGCGGCATAGGCAGATGGAACGGCGCCCTCGTCACGGGCGACAAACCCTGAATCGCCGCAATACCAGATCGGAGGCTGCAGCATGACTCATCCCAAACCCGGAGATGTGGTCCGGGGATTCGACATTCTCACGGTCGCCCGGCTCGATGAATACAACGCAGTCGGTGTCCTCGCGAAGCACAGGGGCACGGGCTGCGAGGTCTATCACGTCGTCACCGACGACCGCGACAACCTCTTCGCCTTCGCCTTCAAGACCCTGCCGGAGGACGACTCCGGCGTCGCGCACATTCTCGAGCACTCGGTCCTCTGCGGCTCGAAGGACTTCCCGGCGAAGGACCCCTTCCTCCTCCTCCTCAAAGGCAGCATGAACACCTACATGAACGCCTTCACCTTTCCCGACAAGACGGTGTATCCGGCGAGCAGCCAGGTGGAGAAGGACTTCTACAACCTCTTCCGCGTCTACGGCGACGCGGTGTTCTTTCCGCTCCTCCGCAGGGAGGCCTTCATGCAGGAGGGCCACAGGCGGGAATTCGGGGCGGACGGAAGGCTCGACGCCGTCGGCATCGTGTACAACGAGATGAAGGGCAACTACTCGAGCCACGACTCCATAGCCTCGGAATGGGCCTACCGGTCGCTCTTTCCCGGATCCCCCTATTCCTTCGACTCGGGCGGCGAGCCCGGTTCCGTTCTCGGCCTCGGCTACGACGCCTTCGTCGCCTTCCATCGGAAACACTACCATCCGTCCAACTGCCGGGTCTTCCTCTACGGGAACATCCCGACCGAAAGGCATCTCGGTTTCCTCGAGGACAATTTCCTTTCGCGCTTCTCCGCGGGCCCCGAAATCGGGGACATCGCCCCGGTCGAGCGCTGGGACGCTCCCCGCTTCCTCGAACGGACCTACCCTGCGGGGGAGGGCGAGACCGTCGAGGGCTCGAGCTCCGTGACCGTGAACTGGCTCCTCTTCCCGGTCACCGACCCCCTCAAGGTGCTCGCCTTCGAGATTCTTTCGGAGGTGCTGCTCGGGAACGCGGGATCTCCGCTCGAGAAGGCCCTCGTGGAATCGGGCCTCGGCGAGGACCTCTCCCCTGCCACGGGGATCGAGACCGAGACGCTCGAACTCACCTTCTCGGTCGGGCTTCGAGGCACCTCGCCGGCGAAGCGCGGGAAGATCGAGTCCCTCGTCTTCGACGTCCTCCGAGGTCTCGTCGAGAAGGGGATCGAGCGGGAACAGATCGAGGGCGCCCTGAGGCGGGTGGAGTTCCGCAGCCGCGAGATCAAGGCCGGGGCCGCCTTCGGTATGAGGCTCATGCGCAGGTCGCTCCGCGGCTGGCTCCACGGCGGAAGCCCGGAGCTCACCATGAATTTCCGGGACCGCTTCGAGGAACTCAAGAGGGCCCATGCCGCCGATCCGCGCTTCTTCGAGAAGCTCATAGCGGAGTACCTCCTGGACAATCCGCACCGGACGACCCTCGTGGTGAAGCCCGATCCGGAGCTCGCCCGCAGGCAGGAGGAGGAGATCCGCGGCCGGCTCGACGCCGAAGCGCGGGCCCTGAGCGGCGGCGCCAAGGCCGAACTCGAGGCTGCCCTCGCCGCGTTCCGGGCCTTCCAGGAGTCCCCGGACTCTCCCGAGGCGCGGGCCTCGATCCCGTCGCTGGCGCTTTCCGACGTTCCGCGGGAGGTGGAGAGGATCCCGGCCGTCCCGTATCCGCTGACCGGGGTCGGTGAGGCTTGGGGCCACGACCTCTTCACGAACGGCATCGTCTACGCGGATTTCGCCTTCGACCTCGCAGGTGCGGGGGAAGACCTTTTTATGTACCTGCCGCTCTACGCCATGGCGCTGACCGGCATCGGAGCGGGCGGCAGGCCCTACGACCGGATGGCGCTCGAACTCTCGCTCAAGACCGGCGGATTCAGCGCCCAGGTCGAGGCGGCGACCACGGCGGGGCGGGATCCGAAGATAAGGCGGTTTCTCTTTCTCAGGATCAAGTGCCTCGAGCCCCTGCTCCGCGAGTCCCTGGACCTTCTCGGCGACCTCCTCCTCGATCCCGACCTGGGCGACGAAGACAGGCTCCGGGACATCCTGCTCGAGTACCGGAACGAGCTCAAATCGGCGATAGTGCCGAGCGGTCATTCCTTCGCCTCGTCGAGGGCGGAGCGCGGCCTTTCGCAGTCCGAATACCTGGAGGAACTCTGGAAGGGAGTGAGCCAGTACCTCTTCGTCTCCAGGCTGTCCGGCGGAGAAGCGGTGAAGACGCTCGCGTCGAAATTCCGCGAGATCCGCGATTCGCTGCTCGTTTCGGGAAATCTGAAGGCGAACTTCACCTGCCCCGAGGCGTTCTGGCCGGAGGCGGGGCGGGCGATCGAGGGCTTCGCAGCGCGGTTGCCTCGGGACTCCGCCGGGGCGCGCGCCGACGCAGTACAAAATGGAGGGGCCGTACCCCGGATCGAGGGGCTCGCGGTTCCGTCGTCGGTCGGCTTCGTCGCGACCGCGGTGCCGGCCGCGAGGTTCGGCTCCCGGGAACACGCCCACGAGACCGTGCTGGCCCACCTTCTCAGCACCGGGAGGCTCTGGGAGTCGATCCGCATGAAGGGCGGGGCCTACGGGGCCTTCAGCGTCGCGATGGGCCGCGAGGCGGTCTTTTCCTTCGCGTCCTACCGGGATCCGAACGTGGCTTCCACCCTCGACGCGTTCAGGACCGCCATAGAAGAGATCGCCGTCTCGGGCGTGGACGAGCTTTCCGCGAAGGACTCGGTCATCGGCACCGTGGCAAAGGACATGAAGCCCCTTTCCCCGAGCGGGAAGAGCATCGTGGCGTTCAAGCGTACGCTCTACGGCGTTTCCGACGAGCTGCGAGAGTCACAACAGGCCTGGCTCCTCGGCACCTCCCGCGAGGACCTGCGAAAGGCGGCGGAACGGCTTCGCGACGGGTTCTCCCGGGGGTACTCCGCGGTCATCGCGGGCAAGGGGGCCTTGGACGAGGCCTCGTCGGCCTATCCCGGGCTCGCGGAAAACCGGATCGAGATTCCGCTGTGAGCGGAGGTTCCGGCGCGATCCGGATCAGGATCCACGACCTGGCGGTCCCGGTCGAGGCCGGAGAGTCCGAACTCGCTGAATTGGTCGAGCGGGCGCTCGGCCTGCGGCGGGGAACCGCCGGAAACATCGAGATCCGCAGGAAGTCCCTCGACGCGAGACGGAAGGACAGGATCCGCTTCGTCTACACCCTCGTAGTCGAAGTGCCCGGCGACTGGAGGCCCGGACGGAAGTGCGCGGTGAGGACGGAGAGGGTCGAAGACGGCCCGCGGATCGGGAAGGGATCCCTTTCACGGCCCGCGGTCCCGGCGTCGGGCGCGTCTGCCCGGCACGGAATCCGACGTCCTCTCGTGGTCGGCTCGGGCCCCGCGGGGCTCTTCGCTGCCCTCGTCCTCGCAAGGAACGGTTTCCGGCCCCTCGTCGCGGAACGCGGCAGGCCGGTGGACGAGCGCGCCGCGGACGTGAGGCTCTTCATGGAAACCGGGGCACTCGACCCCGAGTCGAACGTCCAGTTCGGCGAGGGAGGGGCCGGAACCTTTTCCGACGGCAAGCTCGCCACGAACATCCGGGACCCTCGCTGCGGCCTCGTCCTCGAGGAACTCGTCGCCGCGGGCGCGCCTCCCGAGATCCTCTACCTCGCCAAGCCCCACATCGGCACCGACCTCCTTCGCGAAGTCGTGAAGAACCTGAGGAATACCGTCCTCGCAGCTGGAGGGGAATTCCGCTTCGGCGCCCGTTTCGCCGACTTCTCCGAGGAGGAAGGCGGGACGGTATCCGCGACGCTCTCCTCGGCCGGAGGGGGCGCCGAGACGCTTCCCGTCTCCGGCATCGTGCTCGCGCCGGGCAATTCCGGCAGGGACGTGTTCGAACTCCTCTTCTCACGGGGGGTGCGGCTCGAGCCGAAACCCCTTTCGGTCGGGCTCAGGATCGAGCATCCCCAGGAACTCGTGGACAGGGCCCAGTACGGCCGTTACGCCGGCCATCCCCGGCTCGGGGCGGCGGACTACAAGCTCGTCCACCACTGCGGGAACGGCAGGTCGGTCTACACCTTCTGCATGTGCCCCGGCGGATACGTGGTGCCCGGGGCCTCGGAGCCCGACGGCCTCGTCACGAACGGCATGAGCGAGCACGCGCGGGACGGGAGGAACGCGAACAGCGCGATCCTCGTGGGTGTCGATCCCGCGGACTTCGGCGGCGGGGGCCCGCTCGCGGGAATCGCGTTCCAGCGGCGCTGGGAGCGGACGGCCTTCGCCGCGGGAGGCGGAGGCTACCGGGCGCCGGTCCAGAAGCTCGGAGACTTCCTCGCCGGACGGCCTTCCTCGGGACCGGGCGAGGTCGTGCCCACCTACAGGCCCGGGGTCGTCTACGGCGACCTCGCCTGCTGCCTTCCCGCATTCGCCGCCTTCGCCCTGCGCGAGGCCCTTCCCGTCCTGGGCCGCAAGCTCCGGGGCTTCGACTTTCCCGATGCGGTGCTCACCGCCGTCGAGACGCGGAGTTCGTCCCCTGTGCGGATACCGAGGGACGAGGCGGGCGAGGCGTCGGTGAGGCGGCTCTTTCCGGCGGGCGAGGGCGCCGGTTACGCCGGCGGCATCATGAGCGCGGCCGTGGACGGCATCGGAGCCGCGGAGGCGTTTCTCCGGCGGTATGGGTGATGGGATATGTTTATTGTCAAACGGGGAATTCTCTGGTAGAATCAACCAGTCATGACCGTACAATCCATCGAACGGGTATTCGACATCCTCGAGCTTCTTTCGAAGGAGCAGAACGGACTTCAGCTCACGGAGATCGGGCGAAGGCTCGACCTGCACAAGAGCACCGTGTACCGGCTCCTCGCCGTGCTCAGGAAGCGCGGCTACATAGAAAAGAGCGAATCCACGAACCGTTACAGGATCGGCGCCGGTTTCATCGAACTTTCCAGCATGTATCTCAACAACGTGGAGCTCAAGACTGAGGCCGAGCCCTACCTTCGGAAGCTCTCGCAGATGACGAAGGAAACGGTCTTCCTCGCCATGATCCAGGATACCGAGGTCGTGTACCTCGACAAGTTCGAGCAGTTCAGCAGCCTTCGCAAATACTCCGTCATAGGTCAGCGACGGCCCATCTACTGCACCTCGCTGGGCAAGGCCATGATCATGCACAGGAGCGAAGAGGAAATCGTGAAGCTTTTCGAGGGAGCGGTCTTCGAACGGTTCACGGAAAAAACCATACCCGACGTTCCCGCCCTTCTCGTCGAGCTCGAAAAGTGCCGTGCCCGGGGATGGACCATGGACGACGAGGAATACGAGCCCGGAGTTCAGTGCATCGGCGCCCCCCTCTTCGATTACCGTGGGACCGCGATCGCCGCGATCAGCGTCGTATGGAGCATGTACAACTCGAAGGTGAATCCCGAGGAACTCGCGGGGTACGTCGTCGATATCGCCTCCGGCATTTCAAAGCGTCTCGGCTACTCCGAAAAACGGGCCGCCCGGCGGGCCGATGAAAAGGTGAAACTCCCTTTTTGACGCGGCTCGTGGACAGGAACTGATTTTTTTTCGGCGACGAGCAAAACGATATTTTGTAATACGAAACAGGAAGGAGACTCTTCATGGAAAAAACCGTTCTACTCACCGGTGCCGGCACCGGAATCGGGGCGGAGACCGCGCGGCGCCTTGCCGCGGGGAATCGCATCATCATCCATTACCATTCGTCCGCGTCGAAGGCCGAACAGGTGGCGGCTGACGTAGAGAAGGCTGGGGGCAAGGCCCTTCTGGTCAGCGCCGACCTGAGGACGGAGGAAGGCTGCCGGAAGGTGGCTTCGTTCGCCGCTTCGGAGGCGGGCCGACTCGACGTCCTCGTGAACAACGCCGGAGGGCTCGTGGAGCGGCGGCCCGTCAGGAACATAGATTGGAAGATCATGTCCGACGTGTTCGCGCTCAACAGTTTCTCGGCCATCATGATGACCGCACTCTGCGTCCCGCTGCTCGAGAAAGGCGAATCTCCGTGCATCGTGAACATCTCCTCCATCGTGATCCGCCACGGCGCCGCGGGGGCGACCCTGTACGGCGCCTCGAAAGGGGCCATTGACGTATTCACCCGCGGCGCGGCGAAGGAACTTGCCCCCAGGATCCGCGTCAACGCCGTCGCGCCGGGCGTCATCGACACTCCCTTCCATGAAAAGGTGTCCACGCCCGAGCAGATGAAGGCCTGGGCCGAAATGAACCCCCTCAAGCGGAACGGGCTTCCCCGGCACATCGCATCCGCGATCGAGTTCCTCATCGAGAACGATTTTCTCACCGGCGAGACCCTGGACGTGAACGGCGGCTCGTTCATGCGTTGACGCTTCCGGCCGAAGCCCGGCTCCGGAAATTCCGTTCCGAGGCCGGGTACGGCAGGAAAAAATCCTTGACAGTTCTTTCACGAGAGTGATAAGCTTACCTATCGATAGACGAAATGAAGTTTCATGATACGAAACGTTTTTTGTACATGTCATGAAACCATGTATTGCATCGCAAAACGAAGAATGGACAAGGAGGATGTTCTGATGGCTAAGATGAAGGACAAGCGGTTCGTGTATACGATCAAGGACCTTCCGGTTTCGAATCTCACCAAGGAATCGCTCACGCGGTTCGTCCTTGGCGATAACATGCTCGTGAGCTTCATCGAGAATCCCCCGGGGACGGAGTTTCCTCTCCACAAACACGAGGCCGAGCAGATTCTCATCATCCTCGAGGGATCGGAAGATCACGTCGTCGACGGAAAGCATTTCCAGATGAAGGCGGGTGATGTCTGCGTCCATCCCGCGAACGTCGAACACGGCGGATTCACGAAGACGGGTTTCAAGGGAATCGACATCTTCGCACCGCCGCGCGACAGTCACGTCGAAATCATGAGGAAGCAGGGCCTCCTATCCGATTGACGCGATCAACCTTCAAAGAACAAGGAGCGGTTATCATGGAAATCAGACACGGCGTTCATCCCGAGCACGGAAAGACGTTCGACACGGAAAAGATGCGGAAGGAATTCCTCATCCAGAACCTTTTCGTTCCGGGAGAACTCAAACTCGTATATTCGCACATCGACCGGGTGCTCGTCGGCGGGGTCGTTCCCAAGCCCGAGGTCGTCCTCGCGGTCGACAAGAAGGTGATAGGGGCCGAATACCTCCTTGAACGAAGGGAGATGGGAGTCATAAACCTGGGCGGGGAGGGAAGCCTGGCGATCGACGGCAAGACCTACAAACTGGGCAAGCACGACGCGATGTACGTCGGCAAGGGAAGCCGCGACATCGTCTTCAAGAGTTCAGACCAGGCCTCGCCCGCGAAGTTCTATCTCGTGTCCGGTCCGGCCCACAAGGAGTTCCCCACGAAGCTCGTCAAGTTGAGCGACGCCAAGCATCTCAACCTCGGCTCGGACCAGGAATGCAACAAACGGGTGCTCAATCAGATCATACATCCCGACGTCGTGCAGAGCTGCAACGTGGTCATGGGACTCACGCAGCTCGAGCCGGGCAGCGTCTGGAACACCATGCCCTGCCACACTCACGAGCGGCGGATGGAGGTGTACCTCTATCTCGACGTGCCCGAGGACGCCGTGGTCTTTCACCTCATGGGGGCCCCCGAGGAAACGCGGCACCTCGTCGTCCGGAACGAGGAGGCGGTCATCTCCCCGAGCTGGTCCATCCACTCGGGCGTCGGGACGAAGAACTACTCCTTCATCTGGGGCATGGTCGGCGAGAACCAGACCTTCACCGACATGGACGCCGTATCGATGAAGAATTTGAAATAACGAGGAGGTTTCGACATGATACTGGATAAATTCTCCCTGAAAGGAAAGGTGGCCCTCGTCACCGGTTCGAGCACCGGCCTGGGGCAGGGCATGTGCATCGGACTCGCAGAGGCGGGAGCCGACATCGTGGGAGTGGACTACGTTCCGTCCCCCGATACGAAGAAGGAAGTCGAGAAACTCGGAAGGAAATTCCACGAAATCGTGGCGGACCTCCTCACGATCAAGCCGATCGAAGGGATCATCCAGGAAACGGTGAAGACCTACGGGAAGCTCGATATCCTCTGCAACAATGCGGGAATCATCAAGCGCACGGACGCCATCGACTTCAGCGAGAAGGATTGGGACGACGTCATGAACATCAACCTCAAGACGGTGTTCTTCATGAGCCAGGCCGCGGCCCGCCAGTTCGTCAAACAGGGAACGGGCGGCAAGATCATCAACGTCGCCTCGATGCTCTCCTTCCAAGGCGGTATCAGGGTGCCGTCGTACACGGCCTCCAAGAGCGGCGTCATGGGCATCACGCGCCTGCTCGCGAACGAATGGTCGAAGCACAAGATAAACGTGAACGCCATAGCGCCCGGTTACATGGCGACCAACAACACCGCCCCCCTCCGGGCCGACGAGAGCAGGAGCGCCGAGATCCTCGGACGCATTCCCATGGGAAGGTGGGGCACGCCCGACGACGTCAAGGGTCCGGTCGTGTTTCTCGCTTCCGAGGCGGCCGCCTACGTCCAGGGCTACACGGTGGCCATCGACGGAGGCTGGCTCGCGAGATAGAGTAGGAATCCCCGAGCCGTTCGGAAGGCGGTAGGCCCGTGAGGACGGCTCAGTAAAAAGGAGGAGAATATGAAAAGAGCAACGATCATCGTTCTGTCACTGCTGATGGTTTTCGGCTCCGCTGCCTTCGCCGGCGGGTCGAAAGAGGAAAAGAAGGCGGAACCGGCTCCCCAGCAGCAGGCCCCCGCTCCCGTAAAGGCGGTCGAGATGAAATTCGGCCACTACGCGGCCGTCGGACACCCCGGCGACAAGGCTTCCAACATGTTCGCGGAAAAGATCGCGGCGAGGACCAACGGAGCCGTGAAGATCGCCGTGTATCCGAACAACCAGCTCGGTGCCCCGCCGGAACTGCTCGAGCAGAACATCCTCGGCGCCATCGACCTCAGCCTGCCGACCCAAGGCGCCTTGGACAAGTACACCAAGAAATTCGCGACCGTCATGCTTCCCTTCGTGTTCCGCGATTACGCGCACGCCTACAAGGTGCTGGACAACGATTTCAAGGAATGGGCTGCTCCCGATCTCGACAAGCAGGGACTCGTGTTCCTGTCCAACTGGGAATGGGGTTTCAGGAACCTGACCAACAACCTCAGACCGATCAACTCCGTCGAGGACGTGAAGGGACTCAAGATCCGCACGCCTCCGGAAATCCAGCTGCAGGCCGCCATGGAAGGCTGCGGTGCGGTCGTGACGAAGATCGCGTTCAACGAACTGTACATGGCGCTCAAGCAGAACGTCGTGGACGGGCAGGAGAATCCCATCGCGGTAATCCATTCGAACAAGTACTACGAAGTCCAGAAGCATCTCGCCCTCACCAAGCACGTGTACAACTCCATGGTCCACGTGATGAGCAAGAAGAGCTGGGACAAGATCAACGCCGACCAGAGGAAGATCTTCATGGAAGAGTCCAAGATCGCGGGCGATTACATGAGGAAGGAGATCCAGGACCAGGAATCCGGACTCGTAGCCGATCTCGAGAAGAAGGGCATGCAGGTTACCAGGCCCGACACTTCCAAGTTCAAGGCCGCCATGGCAGGGGCCTACAAGACCATCAGCGATTATGCGGGAAAGGAGAACGTCGACACCTTCCTCAAGATGGTCGAGAAATACTGATTCGTCTTCGATAAAGGCCGTCCGGGCTTCCCGGGCGGCCTCATTTTCCTCGGGAGAGAGTCCTATGCTAACACTCGCAATCTTCGCCGTCCTCGTGGCCCTCATGATGCTGGGAATCCCCGTCGCCGTGGCGATGGGCGTCACGGCCCTCGGGACCTTCGTCTTCCTCGGAGAGGGGAGCATCCTCACGATGATGGCGCAGCGCATGTATTCCGCGACGACGGGCTTCACGCTTCTCGCGATCCCCTTTTTCATCCTCGCCGGCAACCTGATGAACACCGGCGGAATCACCAACAGAATCTTCCGGTTCGCCAACGCGCTCGTCGGCCACGTCAAGGGCGGGCTCGGTCACGTCAACATCCTGGCGAGCCTCATTTTTTCCGGCATGTCGGGTTCGGCCGTCGCGGACGCCGCCGGGCTCGGCCTCATCGAGATCAAGGCAATGGACGACGCCGGCTACGACAGGAAATTCTCGGCCGCCATCACCGCGGCCTCCTCGACGATAGGTCCCGTCGTTCCTCCGAGCATCCCCTTCGTCATCTACGGAAGCATGACGAACACCTCGGTCGGCAAACTATTTCTTGCCGGCTTCATCCCCGGCTTCCTCATGGCGGGTGCAATGGCGGTCGCTGTCCTGATCCTTTCCCGGCTCAGGAATTATCCGAAAGGGACGAGAGCGTCGCTCAAGGAGATATGGAAGAGCTTCAGACTCGCCTTCCTCCCTCTCATGACTCCCGTCATCATCATCGGCGGCATCCTGTTCGGCTGGTTCACCCCGACCGAGGCTGCGGTCATAGCCTGCGTCTATGCGCTCATCCTCGGGCTCTTCGTGTACAAGGAAATCGGCTTCAAGGACCTGCCGAGGATTTTCTGGGAAACCTCCCTGCACACGGTGCGGGTCATGTTCATCATCGCGGTGGCCGGATTCTTCGGCTGGCTCCTCATCCATCAGCGCATCCCGGAAATGGTCATCCAGTCGCTCACGAGCGTGACCGACGATCCGAACGAGCTTTTGCTCATCGTCATCGGGGTGCTCCTCATCCTCGGCTGCTTCCTGGAGGGCGTCGCGGTCCTCGTCATCACGATACCGGTGTTCATGCCGCTGATCGCGAAATACGGCATCGATCCCGTGCAGTTCGGCGTAATCATGATCCTCTGTTCCATGATCGGCCTCGTGACGCCTCCCGTCGGCATGAGCCTCTATGCGGTCGCGAGCATAAGCAAGGTGGATATGTGGACGCTCAGCAAGGAACTCCTGCCTTATATCGTCGGCATTCTCATAATCACCGTTCTCATAGCGTTCTTTCCGGGAATCTCGCTGTTCCTGCCCAAGCTTGTAGGATGAAGGGAGTTGATGCCATGTTGAATAGATTCGATATCGTCGTCGGGAAGATACTTCGGGCGGTCACCGCGACGGCGCTCGGCCTGCTCTTCGTCCTGCTCCTCGGGAACGTATTCTTCCGATTCGTCCCGATTTTTTCCTTCGGCTGGTTCGACGAGATCGTGGAGATGTGCTTCGCCTACTTCGTGTTTTTCGGCTCGGCGGCCCTCTTTCGCGAGAACGAACATTTCGTCATAGACCTCATCCCCGGCAAACTCAGAGGCCGGATGTCGGGAAAGGCGCTGTCCGTACTCATCGAGGTCGTGAACCTCCTGTTCTTCGCGGTCCTGTTCTACTACAGTCTCGAGATAACGCTGAGGGCCGCCGACCAGACGCCCATTTTCAAACTTCCCAAGAAACTGCTGTACGTCTGCATTCCCGCGTCTTCCTTCGCAATGTCGCTGTACGCCGTACGCAACATCCTGCGGCATTGCAGAAGAGCCGACTGAGGATCCGGCGTCTATCTTTTCGTTGCTGCGACCCATCATGTCCGGCTCATCCTTCCTGCGGGAAAGATGAGCCATATAACTCCCCCCGGAGATCCTGATGTCGACGGCGCCCATCTGGAGCCCCCGGCTGAGGTCCGATTCCTTGCCGAGCCGGGCGGCGGAACAGACGCTAACCTTGTACTCTCCGTTGGTACTTTTCCCCGACTCGTCCGCGACCCAAAAGGAGGACGAAAAACCTGATTTTATCGTCCGAATCGAGAAGGGGAAACAGGTTCGGCCGCCCTCTCCGCGGAAAACGAGGCTCGATGTACCGTCTGCGAACTTTTCGGTAAAAATTTAACTAAATACTAGAGTCTCCCTTTGACAAAAATCTAAAAGGTCCGTATAATAAGACATTGGTTTTACCCTGTGAGACTGTGGAGGATCGGAGTGACGAAAACGGAGCCAAGCAGAATCGCCTCGGTTCGTTCCGTGAGCAGGTCCCTCGACATCCTCGAAGAGCTGTCGAACAATCCCCGGGGAATAGGTCTTCTCGAACTCAGCAAGAAAATAGGTCTCCACAAGAGCACGGTTTTCCGGCTCCTCAAGGTCCTCGGCGAACGGGGCTACGTCCAAAAATCCGACCGGGGTCAGGGTTTCAGTCTCGGTCTTCATCTCGTCGAGCTCGCGAATTCCTACGTCAACAGCCTGGACCTCAAGATCGAGGCCCGGCCCTGCATGTACGAGCTTACGGAATCGACCCGGCACACGGTCTTTCTGGCCCTTCTCCACGACCGAGAGGTCGTGTACATCGACAAGACGGAGACTTTCACGAGCCTCAGGCGGTTCGAGATCATCGGAACCCGCGTCCCGGTTCATTGCACCTCGCTCGGGAAGGCCCTGCTCATGGGAAAAAGCAGGGAGGAGCTCGTGAAATTCTTCGAAGGCTACTCTTTCTACTCTTCGACTCCGAAGAGCTTCACCGCTCTGGAACCCTTTCTCGATAACCTGGAAGAGGCCAGGGCTCGGGATTATACTTTGGACGACGAGGAGCACGAAACCGGCGTGCGCTGCGTAGGCTATCCGGTCTTCGATTATTCCGGGAAGGTGATCGCGGCCGTGAGCGTTTCGGGGGTCGTGGACGCTTTCCCAGCGGCGAAGATTCCCGAGATGGGAGCAAAAATCAGGAATACTGCCCTGGAAATATCCCGCCGCATGGGGTATCAGGGGCATAAAAACAACGGTAAGGAGTCTCAATTATGGAAAAACTCGTTATAAAGCCGAAGAAGGATTGCCGCTGGGACGCCGCGGCACTCGGCGAGATCATGATCCGGCTCGATCCGGGCGACGGAAGGATCAAGACGACCAGGACCTTCACGGCGTGGGAAGGCGGCGGCGAGTACAACGTGGTCCGCGGCCTCAGGCGCTGCTTCGGCCTCGACACGACGGTCGTGACCGCCATAGCGGACAACGACGTCGGCAGACTCCTCGAGGACCTCATGCTCCAGGGCGGCGTGGACCTCTCCCACGTCAAGTGGATGCCCTTCGACGGCATCGGCCGCAACGTTCGCGTCGGCCTCAACTTCACCGAAAAGGGTTTCGGGATCCGCGGCGCCCTCGGCGTGTCGGACCGCGCCAACTCGGCCGCCTCGCAGTTGAAAGTAGGCGACGTCGATTGGAACAAACTCTTCAAGGAAGAGGGCGTGCGGTGGTTCCACTGCGGCGGCATCTTCGCGGCCCTCTCCGCCACCACCCCGGACCTCACCATCGAGGCGATGAAGGCCGCCAAGGCGAACGGGACGATCATCAGCTACGATCTCAACTTCCGCCCCTCCCTCTGGAAGGCCATCGGCGGCATGGACAAGGCCCGCGCGGTGAACCGTGAGATCGCGAAGTACGTGGACGTCATGATCGGCAACGAGGAGGACTTCACCGCGGCCCTCGGGTTCGAGGTCGAAGGTCTTTCCAAGAACGTGACCGGGATCAACGTGGACAACTTCAAGAAGATGATCGAGAAGGTCGTGAAGGAATTCCCGAACTTCAAGGCGGTCGCCACGACCCTCCGGGAAGTCCGTTCCGCCACGGTCAACGACTGGAGCGCGATCCTCTACTACGACGGACAGTTCCACCAGGCCAAGCAGTACGACCGGCTCGAGATCTACGATCGCGTCGGCGGCGGCGACAGTTTCGCCTCCGGTCTCGTCTACGGCTTCCTCGCGGGCAAGGAACCCGAGCAGTGCGTGAACTACGGGGCCGCCCACGGAGCCCTCGCCATGACCACCCCCGGCGACACCTCCATGGCGTCGCTCAAGGAAGTCGAGAAGCTCGTCGGCGGCGGCGGCGCCCGCGTGGACCGCTGATTCGGAGAATTACAAACACCTAAAGGAGCAGAATATGGCAGACGTATTGAAGACAATCGGCGAAATCGGCATCGTGCCGGTCATCAAGATCGACGACGCGAAGGACGCGGTGAACCTCGCGAAGGCGCTCGTAGCGGGCGACGTGCCCGTTGCCGAAGTCACGTTCAGGACCGCCGCGGCCGAGGAATCCATCAAGAAGATCAGCAAGGAGGTTCCCGAGATCCTCGTCGGAGCCGGAACCGTCCTCACCGTGGACCAGGCGAAGAAGGCGATGGACGCCGGCGCCAAGTTCCTCGTTTCACCGGGCTTCAACCCGAAGGTCGTTGAATTCTGCGTCAAGCAGAACATGCCCATCACGCCCGGCGTGAACAACCCGAGTACGATCGAACAGGCCCTCGAGTACGGACTCAAGGTCCTGAAGTTCTTCCCCTGCGAGCAGTCCGGCGGTCTGCCCATGATGAAGGCCCTCGCGGGCCCCTACGGGGACATCTCCTTCATCCCCACGGGCGGCATCAACAAGGACAACGCCGCGAGCTTCCTCGCGTATAACAAGATCGTCGCGGTCGGCGGCTCCTGGATGGCCCCGAACGACCTCATCGCCGCCGGCAAGTTCGACGAGATCACGAAGCTCTGCGCCGACTCGATCACCGCGATCAACGGCTTCGAGTTCGTCCACGTGGGCGTCAACTGCAAGAACGAGGCCGAGGCGAGGGCGACCGTGGACTTCCTCGCGAAGTTCTTCAAGTTCGCGCCCAAGGAAGGCAATTCCTCGATCTTCGCGGGCAAGGGATTCGAGATCATGAAGAGCCCCTACCTCGGCGAGAAAGGCCACCTCGCCATCGCCGTCACCAGCGTGGAGCGGGCCGTGGCCCTTTTCAAGCGGAAGGGCATCGGCATAAAGGAAGACAGCGTGAAGATGGACGGCAGCGTCATGAAGGCCGCCTACTTAGACATGGAGCTTTCGGGCTTCGCGATCCATTTCGTAAGGAAGTGACCGGCTCGGCCGGCGTTGTTTCCGGCGCACCGACATGAACTTCATCAGCCCCCGTGCCCGAGGCTCGGGGGCTGATTTTTTCCCGTCCACCCGCCGACCGGACACGGGACCGGTTCTCCGTTCAAGCCCGATCCCGCACGGATTTGCGTTCGATCAGGACGGGTTTGAAGGTGACGTCCTCGTCGAACGCGCTGTCGTCCGCGCGGGCGATCATCTCTACGGCCCGGCAGCCCATCTCGTAGCGGGGTATTCGGATCGTGGTAAGCGGCGGGATCGTGTACCGGGACTGGGGGATGTCCCCGATCCCGATAACGGAGACGTCTTCGGGCACCCGCAGGCCCCGTTCGGTGATGTGGTGGATCACTCCCATGGCTATCGTGTCGCTGCCGCACACGATAGCCTCCGGCCGCGCTTCGGTGCCGCAGAGCCGGGCCGCGGCTTCATAGCCGGCCTTTTCCGTGAAGTCGCCGAAGGCGACGAGTTCCTCGGATTCCGGCATCGACCTTGAACGAAGGCTTTCCCGATATCCTCTCAGATGGTCCCGGGACGTGAGGACCGTCTCGGCGCCGCTGACGAGGGCTATCCGGCGATGGCCTTTATTCCACAGGTAATCGGTCAGCGTTCGCGCCGCGGCCGCATAGTCGATCGTCACGACGGGTATGTCGGTGATCTGGGGCGCGAGCCCGATGAGACGCTGTCCGTACTGGCGTCCGCGTTGGAGCTGCTTCTTGAGCTTCTCCTGGTATGCGGGCGTTCCGATTCCCCCTCCGGCCAGGATGATGCCCCGTACCTTGTGCCGCCAAAGGAGTTCCAGATATTCCAGTTCGTTTTCCGGACTCCTGCCCGTGTTGCAGATGAAGGAGAGAAAGCCGAGCCGCATCGCTTTTTCGGTGACGCCTTTCGCTATTTCTCCGAAATATGGATCCGCGATATCCCGCACGATGAGTCCGATCAGATTGGTGAAGCCTTTCTTGAGCATCTGCGCGGCGTTGTTGGGGGAATAGTTAAGTTCCCGGATCGCTTCCATGACGCGTTTCCGTCTTTCGTCCGAGACCGGGTAGGCGACGCCGTTCAGGATGCGGGAAACCGTGGTGATCGACGAGCCCGACAGCTTCGCCACGTCCCGAATGGATATTCTTTTTTGATCCATGGGAATACGTGGTTGAGTATAGAAAACGTTTTATCATCAGTCAAGAAGCGATCGACCCATTATCGGTTCGAAAGCGAAGAATAGTTCGTGAAAAAGCGGGAAAAAGCGACATTCGGCAGGGAAAATTTTCATTGACAGCGGAAATAATCAGGGTATACTTAAAAAGTATAGAAAACGATTTCTATAAAGAGGGCATGTGAAAGACTCGAAATCCATAGGAGTTCTCGGAACCGGTCTCGTCGGCACCGCACTCGCGGAAATCCTTCTGGAACGGGATTACCGCGTCCATGTCTGGAACAGGACGGCGGAGAAAACCGCGGCCCTCGTGAAAAAGGGTGCCGTCGCGGAACAGAACCCGGCCGCGGTCGGCGAAGCCTGCGACAAGGTATTCATCTCCGTCATGACGACGGACGTGGTCGAGGATCTGTGCGAAGGATCCGGCGGCCTCCTTTCCGCCCGGGAATCCCCGCGCTGGGTGCTGGACACCACGACCGGCGAACCGGATCAAACCGCCGCACTCGCCGAAAGGCTCGCCCGAAAAGGGGTTTTTCTCCTGGATTCGACCATATCCGGATCGAGCCGCCAGATTCGGCGCAGGGAGGGACTCTTCATGATCGGGGGAGATCCCGAGGCCTTCGCGTCGTGCGAGTATCTCTTTCGCGAAGTGACGAAGGACTATGAATACCTCGGTCCTTCCGGCAGCGGATCGAAGGCGAAGCTGGCGAGCAACATAATCCTCGGCCTGAACCGCCTGGTTCTCGCGGAAGGGCTTGTTTTCGCCGAACGGCTGGGTCTCGATCTTTCGAGGTTCCTTTCCGTGCTGAAGCGTTCTCCCGCCTATTCGGCCGCGATGGACTCCAAGGGAGAAAAAATGATCAGGAGGAACTACGCTCCGGAGGCGAAGATTTCCCAGCATTACAAGGACGTTCAGCTCATACTCCGGAAGGCCGTGAACCCTGACCGTTCGCTTCCGCTGACTTCCGTACACAGCCGGATTCTGGAGGCGATGATCGAGAGAGGACAGGGGGGCGCGGACAATTCCGCGGTGGTGGAGTATTTCCGGGCGGTAACGGAGTCCGGGGAAGACGATCACACCCCGACGTGAAGCAGGCGATCGACGAAATTTTCGATAAAAGCAGGAGGTAGCTATGAGAAGGTACAGTATCAAATCGGCGGCGGTTCTGGTCCTCGTCCTGGCGGCCCTTTCCGCCTGGGCCGGAGGATCGGGAGAAAAGGCTGCGGCCCCGGAACAGAAACCGGCACCGGCCCAGCAGGCGCCGGCCCAGCAGGCGCCGGCCCAGCAGGCGGCGAAACCGGCGAGGCTCATTTTCTCGACGCAGGGGGTGGGGACGGGCATGTACGTTTCCGCTTCCGCGATCATTCAGCTCGTTCAGCCCAAGCTTCCCGCGGGTTCGACCATCGACATGGAAACCACGGGCGGCGGCATCAGCGGTCCCATTCTCGCGGGCACCGGCAAGGCCGATCTGACGCTGGGCAACGTCAACACGACGAAGTGGCTCTATAGCGGCACCGTGCTCAACAGGCCCAAGGTCCCGGGCATCAGGACCCTGGTCGGCGGTTTCGACGCGCCGTATGCGACGATAATCGCCACGGATGCGTTCGTCAAAAAAACCGGATTCAAGAGCGTTGGCGATGTCATCGCCGCGAAATACCCCGTCCGGATCGCGGTGAAGACCGTCGGAATGCTGGGCGAACAGATCTGCCGTCACATCCTGGAGTGCTACGGCTCCTCGTACGACCAGATCAAGTCCTGGGGCGGCAGCGTTTCCCACGTGGCCCCGGCCGACATAGTCTCCATGCTCCGCGACGGCAGGGCCGACCTAACGGTCGACCATGTTTCCGAGGGACAGGCCGCGACGATGGAATTGACGATGACGTCGAAGGTCCTTTTCTGGGGCCTGCCCAAGGACATCGTGGCCAAGATGGTCGAGATCGGGTACAACCCCCAGCCCATGAAGGCCGGCTCCTGGCCTTCCCAGGATTACGACGTCGAGACGGTCAATGCCCCCATCGTCCTGATCGCGAACGAAAACGTTCCAGAGGAAATCGCGTACCTCATCACGAAGACGGTCGTCGAGAACAAGGCCAAGCTCGTGGAAGCCCATGCATCCTTCAAGCCCTTCGATCCGGACACGGCCTGGGTCCCGTCCAAGCTCGGAGCACCCCTCCATCCGGGAGCTGCCAGGTATTACAAAGAAAGAGGTTTCATAAAATAGTCGGACCGGCCTTCGCCGTCCGAACATGGAAGGAGGTTCCGTGCATCACGGAGCCTCTTCGATATAAGGAGATGTCAATGGAGGAGTCGAAAAAACCCCTTCTGGTCCTCATGGCGCTGCCGTGGCTCGTCTTTCAATTGTATCTCGCCTTCGTGACGCCGCTGCATCCTCTTCTACAGAATCCCCTGCATCTTTTGTTCGCGCTGCTCATCGTATTCTGGTATTATCCGGCGGGGAAAAAATACTGGCGCCTCGTCGACGCGGTCGTCGCGGCGATAATCCTGTTCGAGGCCTATTATTACATCAGCAACACCTCGCGTCTTCAGGTGCGCATTCCCTACGTGGATGAAATAACCTTGCTCGATCGCGCGGCGATGTACCTGATGACCGTCGTCCTTCTCGAGGCGGTGCGCCGGACCTTGGGGTGGAATCTCCTCGTATTTCTTCTCATTTTCATCTTCTACGGCATTTTCGGGGAGCATTTTCCCGGCATTTTCCGCTTCAGAGGCATCGATGCTTCGCTGTTCACCGATCTCCTCATCATGACGTCCGACGGCATCTTCGGAATACCCCTCGGGACCTCAGCGAGCTACCTGTTCTACTTCATCCTGTTCGGAGCGTTCTTCTCCGAATGCGGGGGAGGGAAGCTGCTTCTGGACATGGGGCTGAAGGTCGGAAGTTCCGGCAACGGAGGCCCCGCGAAGGCTGCGGTCATTTCCAGCAGCCTGATCGGCATGGTGAGCGGGAGCGCCGTAGCGAACGTGACGACGACCGGCGTCATGACGATCCCGCTCATGAAGAAAGTGGGCTACAAGCCGGAGCAGGCCGCTGCCATAGAAGCCGTAGCGTCCACCGGCGGCCAGATCATGCCGCCGATCATGGGAATCGGGGCCTTCATCATGGCCGAAATGCTCGGCGTCCGCTACTGGAAGATCGCCGTCTCCGCCGTCATCCCCGCCCTGGTGTACTATCTATCCGCGTTTCTGCTGGTGGACTTCCTCGCCCGCCGGAACAGGCTGAAGGAGAAGGCGGATCTCGCGATGAAGATCGATGCCGTACTTCCCAGGCTGTACCTCCTGATACCGCCCGTCGTTCTCGTCTATTTCATCGTGGCCGGAGCCTCCCTCATGACCGCCGCGGTACGCGCCACGATGCTGACGGTCCTCATCAACCTTTTCGACCGCCGTCACCGGCTTTCGCCGGCCGCTTTCGGCGAGTGCATACGGCAGGGCACGAAGCAGGCCGCGGGAATCGCCGTCCCCACCGCCGCGGCGGGTATCATCATCGGCATCGCGATCCACTCGGGGGTCGCGCAGAAGCTCTCGATGATCATGGCTTCGGTCGGAGGAGGCAATATCGCGATAGCCCTGCTGATCGCCTCGGCGGGGTGCATCGTCCTGGGCATGGCCCTTCCCACGGTAGCCGCCTACATCGTCGCGGTGATCCTCTTCGTCCCGACCTTGACGAAGCTCGGGGTGCTGCCCCTTGCGGCCCACATGTTCGTCTTCTATTTCGGCATCATCGCCCAGATCACCCCGCCGGTCTGCCTCGCGTCGTTCACCGCCGCGGGCATAGCGGGGGCCAACAGCTGGAAGACCGGCTGGACCGCCTTTCACTACAGCCTGGTGGCGTTTCTCGTTCCCTTCGTTTTCGTATTCCAGACGGAGATCCTCCTCGAGGGATCCTTCGTAGATACGCTGAGGACCTCTTTCGTCGTGCTCGGCGGGACCTTCTTTCTCGTATCGTCCGTTTCAGGGTTCCTCTTGGTGCCCATCCTGAATATGCCGCTTCGCATCGCTCTGCTGGTCTGCGCCATCCTCATCATTCTGCCGGAGACCCTGTCCTCCGTCGTGGGTTTCGCGGGCGGGGCGATTCTTCTTACCTATTATTTCCTCCTGTGGCGGAAGACAAGGACGGCGGCGGGATGAACCGAAGGGTGCTTGTCTCGGGCGCCTGCGGAGGGATCGGCTCCGCCTGCGCGGCCGCCTTTCTGGAGCGGGGCTGTAGGGTAGCGGCGGTCGACCTTTCGCCGCCCGCCGCCGATTCACCTCTGGCGGGCCGAATCGTCCGGCGCGAGGCGGAGTTCCACGAGGCGGATATTTCCGATGAACGGGATTGCGCCGGCATCGCGGATTTCCTCCGCGAAAAATTCGGGGGAGTCGACGTCCTCGTGAACAACGCGGGAATCATTACGCGAAGCGGAACGGAAGCCACGTCGATAGAGGATTGGAACCGGGTCGTCTCGGTCAATCTGACGGGAACCTTCCTCCTGACGCGGGCGCTCCTTCCGCTGCTCCGCGAATCGGGACAGGGACGGATCGTGAACCTTTCCTCCCGGGCGGCAGGAAGACCCCACCGGAACGCCGCGCCGAGCTACGGAGCCACGAAGGCCGCCCTCGTCTACCTCACTCGGCACTGGGCCTGGGAGTACGGCGACGCCGGCATCCTCTGTTTCGCGGTGTGTCCGGGACCCGTCGCGAGTCCGATGTTCGAGAGGCTCGATCCGGCATACCGGGCGTCCGTCGCGGAGGAAATGGCGGGGAAGAGGCCGATAACGCCGGAGGATGTTGCGAACATCGTCGCCTACGCGGCGCTCGATTGTCCTCCGTCCATGACGGGACAGTCGTTCCACTGCAACGGCGCGACGTACTGGACCTAGGACAGATGCCGCGGCCTTCCACCTCGGGACTGCGGAGGAGCCTCGTCGCCGAAAGACCGGCCGGCACGACGAAGAATTCCTGCTCGCCTGACTTGAAATGCGTCATCGGATTGAAGGAGTCCGCGATGTCCTCGACGCTCGAGAGCGCTTTCTCCGAGCAATCTGAGGAATGGTGATTCATCAAATAATAAACCGAAAATAACGAGAACGGGTGAAAATCCTGTGTATGACGCGGGGTATGGGACGATGCGGCTCGCGTCAAGATCAGCCGGTTTCGCGCGATGGTGTCATTCCGCGGCCACGACGGTGTCGTAGAGTCCGTATCGGGAAAGTCCCTCGTGGCTGTCGATGCCGGTGTACCGGAGCGAGGCGTCCTCGTAGCGCCGGAAGGCGAAGACGGCCTGGTTCATCTGCTCGGTGTTGAACACCTTGAGGCGAACAAGCAGGTGGAAGTCGTTCACCGTCAGGCCGGTGACGGCAAGGAACAAGTCCGGTTCGAGCTTCGTGATGACGTCCTGGAGCGTGTTCTCGCGGAAGTCGGTGAGGTACATGAAAGCCGGAATGCGGGCCGCGAACTTGATGAGCTTTTCCTGAACGAGCTTACGCTTGGACTTGTACTCCTTCTCCGCTTCCGTGAGCTCCCGTCTTTCCATCACCGAAAGCTCCTTTTCCTTTGCCTTGCCCTTGAGCCCTTTGACCTTTTCGCTCTTGTTGATGATGGTCTCGATGACCTTGTCGCCGAGAGCCCTCCAGCCCTCGATGCGCTCCACTGCGGCCATGGCCTCGGGATCGTTCATGATGCGCCTCAAGGTGTCGTTGTCCACGTTCACCAGGAGCGCCGACTCCCACTTGCGGGCGAGGAGCGTTGCCGAAGTTCCTGCCATCGCGATATCGAGGACGGCGCCCGCGTCGATCTGCGTCATGTTGGCGCCGTCGTAGGCCAGGACGGGCAGGAAGGAGACGAGGTCCTTGACGGCGTTCTCCGGGTCTGGCTCGTTCGGCGAGAGCCCGATTCCGTATTCGGAGAGCTGCCTGAGGGCGCGGGTGGGCGCGAAGTCGAACACGAAGCAGGCGGGCTTGAGGACTTCCTCCTCGTTCGGATCGTCGCCGTCGGGATTTCTGATCGACCAGGGCGACTGGACCCGGAATGCCGCCTGGAAATAGGTCTCCGGCGAGGTGAGATTGCGAAGCATCAGGATCGAGGACCACTGCGGCACCGTAACCCCGGTGGTGAGCTTGCCGCAGGAAAGCGTGATCGTCTTGGTATCGAAGCCGCTCCCGATGGCGGAGCGCACGGGAGGCAGGGCGTCGAGACCGATGCCCGCCTGAGCTCCGGCGGCGAGGACGACCTCGTAGTCGCGCCAGAAGGTGTTGTGCTTCTCGGCGAGCAGGGCGGCCATCGCGCGGCAGGAGGCGACGTTCGGCAGGAACCAGAACGAATGTCGGAGGTACGGCAGGAGGCGGACGTCCGAGTAGGGAAAAGGCGGCCTGGTCCCGGTCTTGAGGCTCTCGACCGCGTTCGGAGCGTATGAGCCCCGTATGATGGAAAGCCACTTCTGTACGTCGTTCTTGTGTTTGAACTGCGCGTCCCCGCCGGTGCCGGACGCCGCGAAGAACTCGTTCAAGTCGAACTCGTCGAACTCACCGGCGCTCGCGATTGCCAGAAGTTCATCCGGCATCTGATAGGTGAGGAGCCGCATCTGCGGCATCGCGCCGTAGGGGTTCCTTTCGCCGGGGTGCCCGGCCGAGAAGGCTTCCTTGGCGCGCTGCTCGTCGGTGTAGGTCCAGTTGAAGATCTGCTCCTCGATGAACTCGCCGGTAGCCAGCGCCCTGAAAGGCGTGCCGGAGAGGTAGAGATAGGCTCTGGTCGTAATGGGGAGGAATTCGGTCTCCTTCTCCGAAAGCTCGCTTAAGTCCTCGTTCATCTTCGCAAGGTCAGCGTCGTATTCCAGGCCTGTTTCCTTCTTGGCGGCGGCTTCGTCCTCACCCTCGAACAGTTCCTTCGCGGTCTCCCTCCACGCGCCGAAGTGGTATTCGTCGAAGACCACGAGGTCCCAATTCACCGTGTGGATCCATTCGTTCTTCGGCTTGATATTCCCGGCGTCGTCTCGGCCGAGGAGGTCCTGAAAGGACCCGAAATAGACCACCGGTTTCGTACGATCGATCCGAGAGGGGTCCGTTTCCGATTTGCGGGAGAGGTACTGCCAGCCGTCGAAGTCCACGTGAGATTCGAGATCGGTCTGCCAGGAATCCTCGACCGCGGGCTTGAAGGTAACCACGAGGACTCGCTTGGCGCCGATTTTTTTGGCCAACTGGTAAGCAGTGAAGGTCTTGCCGAAACGCATCTTCGCGTTCCAGAGGAAGCGCGGAACGGCATGGGCATCCTCGTTCCAGATCGATTGGTAGTAGGCGCAGGTTTTTTCCACGGCCTCGGCCTGCTCCTTGCGCATGAGAAAGGTTTCATGATGGATGCCGGAATAGGCGCGGCCTGTACGGAGTTCGGCAAGCACGGTCCTGACGTCGGCCGTCGAGCAGCGCATCCATTCGAGTTCGGCGTTTTCGAAGCCCTTCCTGACGAGAGCGGAGCGGACCTGGCGGTCGGTCATGATCGTTCCGTCCTCCCGCTCCGCGGACTCGTCCAGCTCTATTTTGTAGTTCTTGATGGCGGCGGTCTTCACCTGCTCGGCGACGCGTTTCTTCACGTCTCGCGTCGTCTGCCCGATCTTGAGAAGACCCTCGTGCGCCTTGTCGCCGATCGAGTAGGCGTAGATCCGCGGCCTGGCCTCCGGCTTCGGTGTGAGGATTTCCTCGATGGAAGGCTTACTCGTCGTCGCCATCGTCCGATTCCCTATCGTCGGGAGACTCGCCGTCGAGGTCCATCGGGCGAACCACTTTCTCGATGAACGCGATCTCGCTGGCTGAGATGCCGTATTTCGCGTAGAGGTCCTCGTCCGTCCAGCGCTTCGTCCAGTCCTGGATCGGCACGAAGGCGTAGACCTTGCGCGTGGTGTGCTGAGATGGCTTATGCAGGAGGATCAGGAGGCGCGTCAGTCGGCACGAGAGGTAGGACATGACGCTCTCCGCCTGATCCTTGGAGTCGAGGGGGCCGATGCAGAGATAGGTCTCCGAAGAGACGGTTCCCGGCTCCCCGATGAACGGCGTGCTGATGATCCTGTGAGGGTAGGTATCCTTGTTGCCGGTCCCAGGAGCAGCGTAGCCTGCGAACAGTTTCCACTTATCGATGAACTGGGTACCGGTCGATATCGAGTCCCTTGCAATATATCCCGTACCGCCGTTCTGATAGACGAGTAGGTCGCCGGCGCCCTTGGCAATCTTGCCCTTGAAAGTTGTGTCTAATCCGAACGGTTTTCTGGAACTTACCAGTTGGTCGAAACGCTTGCCTTCAGGCAGCGAAAGCGAGTGCGTTTTTCCGCACTCGACGGCGACGACCTTTTTGAGGATCGACAGCCCTTCGTTGAAGCGGATGAACACGTCCGCGCCTTTTTCGAGGAGCGGGCGATTAGTCGTCGAGATAGGCCAGTCTTTGAAATGAGTCGTGACTCGACAGAGCCCGGGATTGTCCCGGTCCCAGAGGAAGTAGCAAACGCCGCCTTTGAGGCCGACCCCCGGGAAGACGTCCGACGCGCTGAGATAGTCGTCGATCGAGCGCAGGCGATCGTCGGAGAGCATCGAATCTCGGAACTCGTCCAGCCCCTTGCCTCCGGCGAACCAACGGGCGGGAATGACCAGCGCCAGGTAGCGCGGTTCCAGCGCCTTCGCCTGCTCTACGAACAATTGATAAATCGGCGCGGCGCTCGTGCCGTAGCCGCCGTCGTCCAACTGGTACGGCGGATTTCCTATTATTACGTCGAATTGCATGGTGTCTCCAAACAGCTCGGCTATCCGGGCCTTGATGTCGTCGGTATGGATGAACGCGTAGGCGTGGGTTTCGAGCCCTTCGCCTCGGTCCATGATCTTCCTGCTTGCTCCGCAGTACCTGCACTTGCCGTCGGCCCAGTCGTGCTCAAGGCTCTCGAACCGGATGTTCCCGTCTTCGGTCGTGAACGACCTCGCTACGGAATGCGGGCCGTCGGCGTGCTTCGAGCAGTACACGCTCCGGCGAGCCAGCAAGCTGGTCAGTTTCGTGATGCCGATGCCGAACACCTGCCTGGTGAGGATGTGGTCGACGCGCTCCCCGAGATCCGGGATCTTGGAGGCCAGGCCCTCGGTGAGGCGTCTCGTGATCTCGCGGAGAAAGATGCCCGTCTTGGCGCAGGGATCGAGGAAGGTGACGGATTCGTCCGCCCAGAGGTTCGCCCCGTCGCGGCCGGCGGCCCAGGCCTCGGCGAGGGTGTCCAGCATCCTGTTCGCGAACTCGGGCGGCGTGAATACCTCGTCGTTGGAGAGGTTCGCGATGCAGGTCAGCACGTCCGGGTTGCGGCCGCGCAGCGAAAAACCCGCTTGTTTCGTCACTTTGAATCCTCTGCGAAAGATTGATGCACGCGAAACCGCGAAATCGCGAAGTTCGTGTGTCGGTTGACTACCCTGCGTAAGCCGTCCTTAAGAAGCGGTGCTCCAAAATTGATAAGAAGGCCAAGGTGCAGATCCATCAAACGCAGATAAGTCAGAAGCTGCTTGGGATGAACATGGAGTTCCATTTCGGTATCGACCACGATCGCGGCGACTTCCTCGATCTCCCTTCGCGTCTTCGCGACTTCGCGCGGGCTATTCATGACGAACCTCCGGCTTGCATTCCCATGACGTTGCCCTTACATGATCCAGGGGAGCGGCAGCGGCGCTATGCCGAGACGGCTCATTCCGTCGAGCGCATGCTGACGGAAAATAGGCCAGAGGGTCTTCTGAATCTGTTTTTCCATGAAGAACTTGCGAAGGGCTTCATCGGCCCAAAGTACATCGAAGACCGGCTTGTCGAGGACCGAGAACCCGATGATGAAAACGGATTCCTGGGTGAAGATGACGGTATTCCCGGAACTGACGTTGAGCTCGTACTTGGGTCGGAATATCAACGTATCGGGAGCCGTTGCAAGCGGATCGCCTTCGGCGAAAGACTGATTCCATTCGAGCCTGAGTTCGCTTCCCGGAACGGGCATCGGGCCGACATTCTCGGAACGCAGCCGCATCGGCCGAATCTCCCGGAGCGCGAGAGTTCGGATGAGGCGCAAAAACCGTTCGTTGAAGTCGCCGCTCATGACGCGGCCTCTTGGGTGACGTCGCGCGGAACGAGCGCGGACGGAAGCGGCGTTGTTTCCGTGTCCGACCAACGAGCCTCGGCGTACAACCGGGAGTAATCCCGGAAGGATGCGGGCTCGACGTACGCCGCTATCTGTTCCGGAACCGTCCTTCCGTTGCGTTCCGCGCAGGCCTCGATCTTTTCCCGTTGCAGCGGAGTGATGAGAACGGAGAGGGCCTCGAGCCCAGCCCAACGAAGAGCCGACGCATATCCCTCCGATTCCTCGATCCTGCGGCGCTGAATGGTGCCGATCTTGCCTGAATTGATCTCGTACATCGCCTTGAAGATGGACGGTTCGGCGGCCAGCTTGAGAAGTAATCTATTGGTCGAGTCGGGACTCCCGCCCCTTTCGTAAATGTTCATGGTCAGTTCGCCGAAACCGAGAATGGTGCCGAAGGCCTTCTGGCTCGCGTTGTACTTCGCTCGGAGGGTTACCAAAGCCTCGGGCTGCGGAGCTTCGTAGAGCTTCGCGTAGGCTTCGCGCGCGGCATCGAGATTCGCATCCAGTTGGCCGGGGGCCTCGAACTCGTTTCCGCAGGTAGGGCAGCGGGAATAGCGGGCAAGGAACGTGACATCCTTGCCCTTGATCGTCACCTGTTCCTCGCGCTCGATGATCTCGATATCTCGGAGCGTACCGCAGCGGGAGCACGGAAGCTGATCACTCATACTTACCCTCGTCATGAAAAGACATCACGATACCGGCATCCCCATGGGTGTCGGTCCAAATCTTCAACTTGATATACAGCTTTATCTCGTTTCCCGGCGGAGCCTGACACCTATACGGGTACAGAAACACCATTACATCCCCCGGAGACCCATCGTCATCGGGTTCCGGTCCCTTCGCATAGTGTTCGGGCCGGAGAGCGGAGATGATAGCGTAGGCGTCCTCCTCGCGAAGTCCTTCCTCCAGCATGAACTCCCGCGTTTTACGTCGGTTGCGAGGGTTCCATTCGAGCTTCCGAGCCGCCAGTAACGGCGCGAGCCGTCTCAAGAAAAGCTGGGTCGGAAGCGAGCTGCTCATTCACTATAATCCCTATATCGGTATCTTGCAATACCATTGTTAGGTTCGCTTCGTATCGGTAAAACGCCGGACTTGCGACTATACAGCGAAAATCCTATGTGCGCTTTCATACGCCTTCCTTCGACGGGCCGCCGGGCGCGGCGGAGGCGAGTTCGCCTGCCGTCATCGGCGGATAGGTCCTGATCGGCGTGAAGATTTCGTGCTTCCCGAGGTCCGCGAAGAGGCTGTCCTCTCCGCCGAAGGACGACATCCGGGTGAGGGAATCGAAGCGGAAGTCGCGGCGCTGGAACTTCCCCCTGCCGAGGTAGCCCCATTCGGCGAAGACGATCGGCTTGCCCTCGCTCGTCAGCATGGTCAGTGCGTCGCCGCGGACGAGGTTCAGCGTCAGAACGTAGCCGGCCGCCCGGTAAAGGTCGTCGGACTCGTCCAAGTTCAGGTAGTCGGCGAAGATTTCCGACATGTTTTCGCGGCACTCGGCGACGTTGTCCGCCAAGAGTTCGATGCCGTACGCGCACATAAGCGCGAGAAGGGCGTAATGTCGCTTTTCGAAGTCGGACTTGCCGTACTTGACTTCGACTGCCGCGAGCTTTCGCTTGAGAATTTTGACGAGGAAGTTGCCGCTGCCGCACGCCGGCTCCAGGAAGCGTGAGTCGATCCGCTCGGTCTCGCTCTTTACGAGGTCCAGCATGGCTTCCACCATCCACGCGGGCGTGAACACCTCTCCGTGATCGGCGACACGTTGCTTCGATTTAATCATACTCATGGGCATTCAATCTTTGATTCCTTATTCGACGCCACATCGGTACGGGCGAATTCGTTATGCCAGTATACTACGATTTTAAAAATTCCGCCGCTGGATTATTTCCGAGAGGTGTTTTATGTTGGCGGTCGTGAAAATGCACCATATCAAAGAGCAGGAACTCCTCGAAGTCAAAGAAACCGCCTGGTACCGATGAACTAAAAAATTCCATAACGCCGGGAGAGAACCTCCGAATGTATCGGGAGCTTCACGGCTATACGCAGGCCGCCTTGGGAACGAAGCTGGGCAATGTTCCGAGGCAGAATGTTTCCAACATGGAAAAAGACCGCCGGCCGATCAGCAAGGAAACCGCCAGGAAGCTCGTCGCGATTTTCGAAGTCTCCGTGGAGAAATTCATATAGCGTACCGGCGGATATCGTCGGTGGACCTCGAACGTGGAATAATAGAAAGTGGTATAATCGCGAAAACCGTCGGGATACCGGCAGAATTCGAAGGCCGGAACCGGCGGCGATTCCGGGAGGCGGCGATCATGAGCGGACGTTTCGATTCAGGCGGAGGAAGGTTTCTTCTCCTCCATCCCGCGGACAACACGGCGACGGCACTAGCGGACCTCGCCGAAGGCGAAGACGTGGACTTCGCGGGGGCGGGCAGGGCGGGCGTCGCCTTTGCCCTGAGGCAGGCTATCCCCTATGCCCATAAATTCGCGGCCTCCTTCATCGCGAAGGGCGAGGCTGTGTATAAATACGGAGAGGTCATCGGCGAGGCTACGCGGGACATTCTCCCCGGCGAGCACGTCCACGTGCACAACGTCGTCGGCCGGCGGGCCAGAGGAGAATCGTGATGGATTTCTCGAAGAAGACCTTCCTCGGCTACGAGCGTCCGGACGGGAGCGCGGGGACGAGAAACCTCCTCGGCATCGTTTCCACCGTCACCTGCGCGAACCAGGCGGCCTCCGACATCGCCCGCTGCGTTCCGGGCACGGCGGTCTTCACTCACCAGCAGGGCTGCGGTCTCGTCAAGAGCGACCTCGAGATGACCGAACGGACCCTCGTCAACCTCGGGAGGAACCCCAACCTCGGGGCGGTCCTCGTCGTGAGCCTCGGCTGCGAGGGCGTGAACGCGGACCGGATCGCTTCCGGGATCGCGGAGTCGGGGAAGCCCGTGGAAATCGTCCGCGTGCAGGCGGACGGCGGCTACTTCGGCGCCATAAGCAAGGCGGGCCTCGCTGCCCAGGCCCTCGCGCGCGGGCTCTCTGCGCAGCCGAGGCGGGAGGTCGGGATCGGTTCCTTGAGGATCGGCGTGAAGTGCGGGGCCTCGGACCCGACCTCGGGGCTTGCGTCCAATCCAGCGGTGGGCGAGGCCGTCGACCGCCTGATCGAGGCGGGAGGTTCCGCCGTGTTCGGCGAGACCACGGAGCTGGTCGGCGCCGAGCACATCCTCTCGCGGCGCTGCGGGAGCCCCGAGGTCGCGGAAAAGCTCCTCGGCCTCGTCCGTGACCTGGAGGCGCGCGTCAAGGCCGCCGGATCGGACATGAGGGGCGGGAACCCGAGCGCGGGGAACATAGCCGCGGGCCTCACGACGCTCGAGGAGAAGTCCCTGGGCGCGATCGTGAAGTCGGGATCGAAGCCGATCCGCGGCGTCTACGCCTACGGGGAGCGTCCGCCCGCGGAGGGCGGCCTGTATTTCGTCGACTCGCCGGGAAGGGAGCCGGAACTCCTCGCGGCCCTCGCCGCCGCGGGCTGCCAGCTCATGCTCTTCAGCACGGGAATCGGTGCCCCCCAGGGCTTCCCCTTCGTCCCGGTCCTCAAGGTGAGCGGAAACCGGAAGACGGTCGTCGCGCTCAGGGACTTCATCGACGTGGATGTTTCCGCGGTCGTCCTGGGGGGCGAAAGCCTCGGGAATGCCGGGGACAGAATCCTGTCCGAGAGCATCGAGACCGCCTCCGGCCGCCTGACCAAGGCGGAGACGATCGGATACTGCGGCTCCACGGCCATCTACCAGACCGGGCCGATCGTCTAGACCGCGGGCCGGCGTCCCTATTTCCCGGTCTTCAGGCCGTCGACGTAGTCCGCGAAATCCACCTCGTTCGCCCGGAGCCCGCAGGTGTAGATGAACTCCGTCGCCATCTTCGTGGCGACGATCGCCTTGACGTAGGACTCCGGAACCCGCGCGAGGATGGTCTTGAGACCGAGGAGTTCGAGGAGCTGCCCCGGCACGTAATCCGAGAGGATGTGCTCCCTGATGGCGGGATCGTCCGACAGGCCCGACTCCCTGACTGCGTCGGTGATCTGGTTGATCCTTCCGCTCACGACGTTGGAGAGCGTCGTCAAGGGCCTGCCCGTTTCCGCTCTCTCCTTCCAGAGAAGCTCGAATTCGGCCCGGGCGTTCGCCTTGATCGTCCGGATGATGCCGGCGACGTAGGCCTTCCTGAACTGGGGGATCCCGCCGTCCGGAACGCGCAGGTGCTGGTCGTATTCCTTGTCGCTCAAGGCGAGGGAGGCGAGGACCTCGAACGAGGAGGAGGTCACGCCGCCCTTGTTGGTCGACGCGTCCTTCAGGACGGGGACGCCGTTCTCCTCGATCCGGAGCCTGGCCTCTTCGGTGATGAAGAGGTTCGCGCCTTCCACGATGAACCTGAACTTCGGCCGTCCCTGTTCGTCGAACAGGCTGTTCCAGTTGCCGATGTTGACCGCCCCGGGACGGCCCCCGCAGGGCACGAAGAGGTCGGCCTTAGCGTACTTCCCGAGGTGGAAGGTGTTCCGGAATTCCTCCCCGTTCCTGACGATCTCGCCGCCGGGGAGCTTCAGGTCCCTCGCGTCCAGGGGGACGTAGAATCCGCCCTTGGAAAGCAGTTTCCGGTCGAATTCCTGGACCATCACGCGCTTCTTCGCGAGACGCACGAGCTCCTTGCGGTCCAGACCCTCGGGATCGTAGAGGACTCCGCTGCCGTCCACGATGCCGATGGTCCTGTCCTTGGAGATGAGGATCTCGTTGCTTCCGAGGTCCCCGTCGGGTCCGCCCGTCTGGATCTTGGTGACGTCCTTCTCCTTGAGTCCGTTCTTCTCCAGTACGCCGAGAACGTACTCGTGGATCCCGATCGTCGTCATCCCGTACAGGTCGTGCGGGACTCCTCCCAGTTCGGGGGCCTTGCCCGTGCTGAAGGCCTTCCAGAACGGGTAGCCGCGTGTGCGGGCGTGCAGGGCGGCCCAGTCCATGAGGCCGGCGGTGCCTTCGTCCGGACCGAGGAAGAGGATCTCCTTGACGCGGGTCCTGCCCTTGGCGTCGGTTTCGACGAGGAGGTCGATGAGTCCGTCGATGTAATCCTTGAACGCCCTGTCCGCGGCGGTCTGGCTTTCCAGGTTGAGCAGGATCGTGCCTTTTGCCCCGCCCTCGGGAATGTCCTTGTTCTTCCTCTGCTGGGTCATCGCGAGGTTGTAGTTCTCGGTGAAGATCGTGTCGATGTTGTGCGCGTAGATGTCGAGGGAACGCGAACGGACGATGCGGATCCCGCCTCGGGCTATGTCCCGGAAGCGGAGATGGAAACCGAGGAAGTCGTGGCCGATGAGGAAGAAGAGCCCGAAGGGCTTCTCGGGAAAATCCACGGGATCGACGATTCCCGGATCCAGGCGGAAGGCCATGCAGGATTTTTCCTTCTTGAAGAAATTCGTGCGCTGCACTGATTTGTTGAAGCGGAGGAAGAAGCTCAGGATGGCCCTGTCCTTGACGTACGGAACGTCGCGGTCGATGATCTGCCGTATCCGCGCCTCGTCCTTTTCGCGCGAGGCCTCGTCTCCCTCGGAAGCGGCCGAAGCGAAGTGGTCGAAGAGCTTTTCGACGATCTTCGTGTGGTTCACGACGGTCGCGGCGATCCTGGAAGTGGAATACGTGTCCTTGATGAGATGCAGCTTCAGGTTGTCGATGATGCCGCGGGCCTCCGGCTGGTCCTTGAGGGCGCGCTGCAGGGTCGTGTACTCCTCGTTGAGGAGCGACAGGAACTGGTGCGTGAAAGCCGAGGCCGCGAGCGCGTACATCGCCGTCTCCGGGGAGAAGACTCCCTGGTGGAAGAGCTCCGTCACCGGGCCCCGGGGAAGCATGAGCGAGACGTGGAGGTCGCGGACGAGGCTGTCGAGCTTCGCCTCCGGAATTTTCGGACAGTAGAGGCTCGTGATCTTCTTGTCGTCGGCGAAGGGTTCGATGTATTTCCTCCGGACCTCGAGGGCGTACTTCTCCGTAAGATGGGCGAAAGTTGAGAGCACGCGGCGGTGTTCCTTGCCTTTCACGCCTATCATGATCCGCGTCTCGTCGGTCTCCGGCTTGAAGGAAACGGATACGAGAGGGGCCTCCATCCCGTTCATCCTCTCCCAGGCCTTCTTGTAACGGGCCACGGTCTCCGGGACCGATCGGGAAAGGAAGGTGGTACTCGCAGCCTCGTCGAAGGACCGTTCGGTTCCCTCGTTCTTCCGTCCGGGGAACACGGGCTTGGTGACCACGTAGAACCTGAACGCGCGGCCGCGGGAGGATTTCCTCGTTACGTAGCTTTCCATGTGGAAGCCCGCGTAGTCCTTCTCGATCCTTTCCTCGGCCTCTCTCGTCTTTTCGGGAATGTCTTCCACGATGTAGACGGCCTTGTCCTCCCGCTCGCCGTAGAACTGGACACCCGCTCCGCCGCCGTGCTGGTTGATGAGCTCGGAGGCGCTCAAGGAAATGAGGTGACGGGCGATGTCGGATTCCGAGGTCGTTCGGAAATAGTACTCGTCTATTCCGAGTTCGAGAAGGAACCATTCCATCTCCTGTCGGGCCTTTTCCACGGTCATGTAGCCGGTGTTCAGAAGGAAGTCCTGTATCCGTACGAGCTTCTCGAGGGGAAGGATCGTCCGGGCGGCGATGTCGTTCAAGCTTTTCATGAAGGTCTCCTTGAAATCAAAGAGCTTTGAGTTTTCGGGGGGAGGCTTCCCTGATGAGCGCCCTGGCGAGGGCGGTCACGGGATCCAGAAGGGGGATTCCGTTCAGCGTCTTTTCCGGGAGCGCAAGGGGGATCTCCGTACAGCCGAGGATGACGGTCTCGGCGCCCATGGCCGTGAGGACGCCGGCCAATTCGAGCATGCTCTCCCTTGCCCTGGGTGTAACGGGACTGACGGCCTTGATTCCCCATCCGCGGTCGTAGATCGCCTGCTGGACTTCCTCCTGCCTTGCCTCGGGCACTTCCAGCACCTCCCGGCCCCCGCGTTCGAGGAGCCGCCTGTAGACGCCGGTCTTTCGCGTGCCGGTCGTGGAGAGGACGCCGATTCTCCGGGCTCCGGAGCGGACTTCGTCCAGGAGACGGACGGTTTCCTCCAGCATGTGGAGGACCGGAATGCCGACGCCGGTCTCCGAGAGAATTCCGAGAAAGGGGCCGAAAATCTCGGGAGCGTGGAAGGTGTTGCAGGGCACGCCGCCCACACCGTCCAAGCCGAGTTCCAGGAGGGATGCCCATGCGGCCGCGAAGGTCCGCGCCATGCCCTCGGCAGGGTTCGTCTTTTCCTCGCCCAGGAGGTAGCCCGTCCTGTCCGGGACGTCCGGAGAGCGCGAGAAATGGAGCACGTGCAGGTGCGTCTGGTCGCGCCCGTCGGTAAGCGTGTTTTCGATGATCTTGGCATGCAAGGCGACGCCGGCCATGGGGCCGACGCCGCCTCCTATCACGATGATCTTTTCCATGAAAACCGAATCAGCTCCATTTCGACTGATCGAGTTCCTTCTCGTTCTTCGCCACGACTGCGGATCCGACCATGTCGCCGGTGACGTTGAGGCAGGTCCTTCCCATGTCGAGGAGGGCGTCGATGCCGAGGATCATGGCGTAGGCCGCGGCGACGGAGGTGCCGGCTTCCACCTTGAGCCCGATGGACTCGAGCACCATGAGGAGCATGATGGCTCCGGCCCCCGGCACGCCCGCGGTGCCGATCGAGGCGAGGGTCGCGGTGACGACCACGGTGGCCTGCTGGGCGAAGTTGAGGGGCTGGCCGGTGGCGAAGCCGATGAACATGGCGCATACGCCGAGGTAGATCGCCGTGCCGTCCATGTTGATCGTGGCTCCGAGGGGGAGGGTGAACGAGCAGATGCTCCGCGGAACGCCGAGGTTCTCTTCCGTGACCCGCATCGTGACCGGAAGGGTGCCGTTCGAGGACCGCGTGACGAAGGCGGTTATCATCGCCTGGTTCGCTCCCTTGAGGAACTTGAAGAAGCCGAGGCGGGACACGGCGAGGAAGCCGCCGTAGGTTCCCACGAGGTGGACGATGAGGCCGAGGTACACGACGAAGGTGACCATGAAGAGCGGGCCTATCGCCTTGGCGCCCTGCTGGGCGAACACCGTAGCGATGAGGACGAAAACGCCGATCGGGGCGTACTGCATGATGCCGGTCACGACCTTGTACATGGTTTCGGCTGCCGCGTTGATGACCTCGAAGAGGGTGTTGGCGCCCTTGGCGACCAGCTGGACGGTGGAATCCTTCACGTAGGAGATCGAGATGCCGAACACCACCGCGAAGAAGATTTCGGGCAGGACGTCGGCCTTTACGAGGGATTCGATGGGGTTGGTCGGGATGATGTTGAGGAGGATCTGGGCGAGGGGCGGAGACTCGGCCGCTTTCCCCTTGATCGCCGCGTCCCCGACGATGTTCATGCCGGCTCCGGGCTGGAAGATGTTCGCGAAGATGAGGCCGATCACGACCGCGACCGCTGACGTCAAGAGGTAGTAGATCATGATCTTGACGCCCACGCGTCCGAGGCGCGAGGGAGCGATGCTCGCGGCTCCGGCCACGAGGGAGAAGAGGATCGTGGGAACGATGATCATCTTGAGCAGACGGATGAAGAGATCGCCGAAGAATTTCGTGTTTTCGACGAACGGCTTCACCGACGCGGGAAAGAATCCCAGAATGATGCCCGTTACGGCTCCCAATACCAGGCCGATCAGGATGCGGGCGAGCAGATTGGACTTGAAGTACCAGGCGAACATTCCTTTCTTGGTTGACGCTTGCTGGTCCATGCAGACCTCCTTGGTTGGATTCGGGGGGAGTTATCCGTACTCCGCACCCAGCTTGGATGGTAAAGCCGAATTCCCCCGCCCGGAATGATCCAGAGGATGTATTTTCCCGCCGTTTTCCCGTTTTCGTACACCAAAAGGGGGACTCCTAGACGAGTTTCTCCTTGATCGCCTTGCGCACGAACTCGGCCTTCGTCCGGACATCGAGTTTCTGGTAGATGTGGAGGATGTGTTTCTTTGCGGTGGACGCCGCGATGTTGAATTTTTCGGCGATCTCCCGGTAGGTGAGGCCCGCCGCCACGTCGCGGAGGATCTGTTTCTCCCTGGAGGTGAGCCCGTAATCGTCGCTCTTCTCGACGGGATCCTCCTTCTTGATCTCTTCGAGAAGGCGGCGGGCCATGAGCGGGCTGATCGGAGAGCCGTCGGAAACCGCGCTGAAGATCTGCTCGAGCAGGGTCTCCGGCTTCGTATTCTTCAATATATACCCGTTGGCTCCCGCACGGATCGAGGCGAGGAGCTTCTCCTCGTCCTCGAAGACGGTGAGTATGATGACGTTGATGCCGGGGTAGGCGTCGCGGAGAGCCCTCGTGGCCTCGATCCCGCTCAGGCCGGGCAGGCCGATGTCCATGAGCACGAGGTCCGGAGGCGCTATGCCGGGAAGGTATTCGAGCAGGCCTTCTGCCCGGTCGAAGGTCTTCACGATCTGGATCCTCCGGTCGAGGCCGAGGAGATATCGCAGGCCCTCCCTCACTTCCTTCTGGTCCTCCACGATCACGATCCTGATCTGCCGGGCGGAGGGTTCGGCGTTCATGCATCCTCCCTGGGCTGTGGGTGGTTCAGGGGTATCCTTATCGCGTACGAGGTGCCCTTGCCGGATTCGGAGCGGATCTCCAGATCGCCGCCCAGGTGCTTCACGCGGAATTCGATGTTTGAGAGCCCCGACCCTCTCGACGCGGATTCCTCCAGGTCGAAACCCTTGCCGTCGTCTTCGAAGAGCACGCTCAGGCTCGCCTCGTCGGCTTCCAGGGCGAAGCTGACCTTTTCCGCCTCCGAATGCTTCAGGACGTTGCTGACGAGCTCGTCGAAGATCTTCGCTATCTCGACCCTCACCTCGGGGGGAAGACTCCCTTCGAGGTCGGCCGGGCTGATCTTGTAGGCGAGCTCCGTGCGGCTGTTCCGCAGCCTGGTCCTTATGCCCTCGGAAAGGCGGGCGATGAACGAGCCGGACTCGGAGGCGTCCTCTCCGCGCATGCCTCCGATGATCTCCTTCAGGTTCTTCATCGCGTCCAGGCAGTTCGACTCTATCCCGTCGAAAAGGTCGGGAAGCCTGTCGGGCTCCCTCGCGATCGCGCTCCGCGCCACGTTGTTGCAGAAGAAGATGTTCGTGAGCTTCGCCCCGATGGAGTCGTGCATGTCCCGGTAGATCCGCTTCCTCTCCTCGGCGATCCGGAGGCGGGTGTTCTCCTGCTGCAGTCCCCGCAGTTCCTCCGTCCTCTCCTGGACCTTCGACTCGAGGGACGAGGAGTATTCCGCCACGGCGTCCACGAGCTTGTTGAGTTCCCGTCCCAGGAGCGCGAATTCGTCGTCCGACTTCACCCTGACCCTCGCGTCCTTTTCCCCTCCCTCGATCCTGTTGATCACCGAGACGATGTCGTGCAGGGGTGCCGAAATGAGGCGGTTGGATATGACGCTGAGCGCGGCCATGAGCATCGTCATGAGGAGGACTTCGATGATGGTGATGAACGCGAGGAGCCTGCGGACCTGCACCATGATCTCCTCGTAGGGAACGGCGACCACGAGGAACCATCCGACGGATTCGCTCTTGCGGTAATAGTAGAGGATTTCCTGTCCTCCTCTGTTCATCTTGAAGCTTCCCTCGGACTTGCGGAGGTGATCGGCGATGTCCGGAGCCTCGAAGCGTTTCAGGGGCAGTTCCTTGCTCGCCTCGGTCCCGCCGCTCCCCGCGATGATCTCGCCGTCCGTCCCGAGGATGAAAGCCTGGCCGCGCTTGGGGATCTTGAGGTCCTCGAGGATGGTTTTCAGGTTCTCCAGGAGGATGTCGAACCCCAGGACCCCGACCGTGCTTCCGTCCTTCCCCTTGACCTGGATGACGCAGGTGATCCCCAAAGCGTCGACGCTCGCATACCGGTAGGGCGCCGACACGCTGAAGCCGTCGTTCTTCATCGCGGACTCGTACCAGGGCCGCAGCCGCGGATCGTATCCCGGCGGGAAGGTCGGGGTATGGTCCTTGAATTCCCGGCCGTGACCCCATTCGTACATGCGGCCGTCCGCGGTTCCGAGGTAGATCGCCCGAAGATACCGCCGCCAGGCCAGCACCGTGGAAATGAAGAGGTCGCGCATGCCGGCCGGATCCGCGGTTTTCACCGCGCGGGATCCCGCGAGCGCCTTCGAGAGGGCCTCGAGGTCCTCGAAAAGCCCGCGGATGCGGTTCTCGGCGCTGTCCAGGATCGTTACAGCCACGTCTTCGGTCGTTTCCAGCGAGAAGGCGCGCATCGTCTGGAAACTGACGACGAAGATGGCGATGAGGAAGCAGAACGTGACGAGGAGGATGAAGATCATGTATTTGAAGTTGATGCTTCGTTCCGGTTTCCCCGGCTTCCCCTCACCCATGGAGAAAAAGTCTATCACGGCCCCCGAAGATTGGGCAAGAACGGCCGCGCGTCCGTCGTTCGCTCGGGGTCTCCGGGCGGCTCCTTCGTGGTTGATTTTCCGACCCGATCTCCGTAGTATGTCGACGGAGGACGTTCGATATGGTGAAGATCGCGGGCGGCGGATTCGTAGTCGATGAGAGGGTCGTTTTCGCGGAGGAGGAGGTCCTGTCGCCGAAGCGCGCCAACGTGCAGCTCGCGAAGGAGGGCCTCGTTCCGCTCGACGGCGAAGTCGGAAAAGCGGAGGCGAGAAAGGCGACGATCGCCTACGGCATACTGAAGGCCCACGACCGTTCGGGCGATCCCGCGAAGCTCGAGCTCCGCTTCGACGCGCTCGCGTCCCACGACATCACCTACGTCGGAGTGGTCCAGACCGCGCGGGCGAGCGGCCTGGAGCGGTTCCCGGTGCCCTACGCGCTCACGAACTGCCACAACAGCCTCTGCGCGGTCGGAGGGACCATCAACGAGGACGACCACGTCTTCGGCCTGTCCGCCGCCCGCAGGTACGGCGGCATCTACGTGCCGGCCCACCTCGCGGTCATCCACCAGTACGCCCGGGAGATGATGACGGGCTCGGGGAAGATGATCCTCGGCTCGGACAGCCACACCAGGTACGGCGCACTCGGCACCATGGGAGTAGGGGAGGGCGGTCCCGAGATCGTCAAGCAGCTCCTCGGCAGGACCTACGACGTTCCCTCGCCCGAGATCGTGGCGGTCCTGCTCCGGGGCAGGCCGGTTCCCGGCGTCGGACCTCAGGACGTGGCCCTCGCCCTCGTCAAGGCTGCGTTTCCCGGCGGCCTCGTGAAGAACAAGGTACTGGAATTCATCGGTCCGGGGATCGCCGAGCTCTCGGTCGACTTCCGGAACGGAGTGGACGTCATGACCACCGAGACGGCCTGCCTCTCCTCGATCTGGAGCACGGACGCGAAGGTGGCTGAATGGTACAGGATCCACGGCCGGGAGGAGGAATACCGGCGCCTCGCGCCGGGGCGGGTCGCCTATTACGACGCCGTAATCGAGATCGACCTCTCGAAGGTCGAGCCCATGATCGCGCTTCCCTTCCATCCGAGCAACGTCTTCGCCGTTTCCGAACTCAACAGGAACGGGAAGGAGATCCTCGGCCGGGTCGAGGAGGAATGCAACGGGCAGCTGGAAAACCCTGCCGCGAGGCTTTCCCTCGTCGACAAGCTCGAGAACGGAAGGCTCAGGGCGGACCAGGGCGTCATCGTGGGCTGCGCCGGCGGCACCTTCGAGAACATCGTCGCGGCCGCGGACATCCTCGCGGGCAAGAGCGTCGGGAACGGCGCCTTTTCCCTGAGCGTGTATCCGGCGAGCCAACCCGTGTACCTCGAACTCGTGCGCGGCCGCGCGATCGAACGGCTCATGACCGCCGGCGCCGTCGTGAAGACCGCGTTCTGCGGTCCCTGTTTCGGCGCCGGGGACACGCCAGCGAACCGGGGCTTCAGCATCCGGCACGCGACCCGCAACTTCCCGAACCGCGAAGGCTCGAAGCCTTCGAACGGGCAGATCGCGTCGGTCGCGCTCATGGACGCCAGATCGATCGCCGCGACCGCGGCGGCCGGCGGTCTCCTCACCCCGGCGACCGAGGTCGAGGTTCCGGAGATGCGCGCGAAGTATTCCTACGACGGCCGCGTCTACGAGAACCGGGTTTACCGCGGCTTCGGCAGGCCCGACGCCTCGGTCGGGCTCGTATTCGGACCCGACATCGCGGACTGGCCGAAGATGGAGGGCCTCGGAGAGGACCTGCTCCTTCGAGTCGCCTCGGTGATCCGGGACCCCGTAACCACGACCGACGAGCTCATCCCCTCGGGGGAGACCTCCTCCTACCGGTCGAATCCCCACAAGCTCGCGGAATTCACCCTGTCGAGGAAGGACCCGGGCTACGTCGCCCGCGCGAAGGCCTTCCGGGAAGCGGAAAGGCGGAGACTCGCCTTCCTTTCCGGCGAAGGGGGGACGGATGGCCTCGGGGAACTCTACGAGGCGGCCGCGGGAAAGCCTGCTCCATCGGAAGCGGAACTCGCCGAGTTCCTGCGCAGGACCGAATTCGGCACGGTCGTGTGCGCGGTGAAGCCGGGCGACGGCTCGGCCCGCGAGCAGGCGGCCTCCTGCCAGAAGGTCCTCGGCGGTCAGGCGAACGTCGCGGTCGAGTACGCCACGAAGCGGTACAGGAGCAACCTGATCAACTGGGGCATGCTCCCCTTCACGGCCTCGAAGGAGGACTTCGACGCGATCGAGACGGGAGATTTCCTCTTCGTCCCGGGAATCAGGGATGCGCTTTCCGACGGCTCCGAGAGCGTCGCGGCGGTTCTCGTCAAGGGCGGGAGCAGGATCGGGTTGCGGCTCTCCCTGAACGGTCTCTCGAGCGAGGACCGGGACATCATCCTCGCGGGCTGCCTGATGAACCACTACGCCGGGAGATCGCGATGATCCTGAAGCGAGCGCTCGAAAAGGACGGTTGACGTGCAGTACCTTCTCGCAATCACGGAAAAAGTAGTCTTCATCATCCTCGTCATGGGCTCCGGCATACTCGCGAAGAGGATGAAGCTCCTCTCCGACACCGGCGAGAAGGACCTGAGCATGCTCATGGTGGATCTGGTCTGGCCTTCGCTGATATTCTCTTCCATAACCACGACGCTCACGCCCCGCGACATCATCGCGAACATCTACCTGCCCCTGCTTTCCGTGGGCCTCCATCTCGTCGGTCTCGTTCTCGGCCTCTTCTTCTGCAGGATCGCCGGCTACGCCGGAGACAGGAGGAAGATTTTCCTCTTCCACGCATCGATGAACAATTTCCTGGTCATGGCCCTTCCCTTCGCGTCGTTCTTCTTCCCGGAGAAGGGGGCGGCGCTCCTCACGGTCGCGAACCTGGGCTCCATCATCTTCCTCTGGACGGCCGGCGCCATCGTGGTTTCGGGAAAATTCTCCGTCCGCGAGAACCTCATGATGGTCGTCAATCCCTGCCTCGTCTCCACGGTCGTCGCGATCGTCTTCGTCTTCACCGGTCTCAACAGGTACGTGCCCCGGATCCTGAACGACGGTCTCGCGGTCCTCGGACAGCCGACCCTCCTCTTCGGACTGCTCATGGCGGGAACTCAGATCTACAAGCTCGGTTGGAAGGCCCTGAAATTCGACGCATGGAACATTTCGGTCGCCCTCCTCAGGAATTTCCTGGTTCCCGGCGTGCTCTTCCTCGCGGCCCTTCTGCTTCGGGGCAGACTGTCGCGGGAAACTCTCGTGATCTTCATGGTCATCGGCTCCACCCCCGTGAGCGTCAATTCCATAACTCTGGCCTTCAAGTACAAGAGCTCCCCGGAACTCGCCGCCGAAGGGGTCCTCATGACCCATATCGTCGCGGTCGTTTCCATGACGGCTTACGTCTCCCTCATCAAGCTCTACCTCTCCTGATGTAAATAATGAAATAAAAGAAAAGAAAGTTCGTTTTCTGTACCCGTATTCCGAAGCGTGAGAAGCTGTTCCCGAGAAAAAAGCGGCCCGGCCGTCCGGCGGGGCCGCCTCGATCGATCCAAGGAGGTGTCTATCATGCCGAAATTCAAGACTGTTCTCGCGGTTCTCGTCCTCGTCCTGGCCTCCCAGGTCCTGTTCGCGGGCGGCGG
>CAYNKA010000020.1:0-56417 GCA_964397655.1 uncultured Spirochaetaceae bacterium
ATTTCTCCCTGAAAAGCCCGGTTTCGACCGCGGCCGTCAGGGGAACCGAGTTCGAATTCAACTCGGTCAGCGTCAAAGTATTTTCCGGGCTGGTCGCTTTCTCGAACTCGATCGGCCAGCAGCGATCGGTGGGAGGCGGCGAACAGAGCACGATCAAGGGAACCGCGGCTCCCGCATCGCCGGAAACCGCGGTACTCGCCACAACGAGCACGACCATCAGCACCACACCGGCCGAGGCCGGAACAGGGCCTAAGCAGACCAAGCCGTCGCTCGGCGGCACCCTCAAGGTTACGGTACAGTAGGAGGAGGGGCATGAAAAAGATCATTTTAGGCACGATCATCGCGCTCGCGCTGCTCGGTTCCTGTATGTTCCAATCCGGCGGCGGGGACGACAAAGGCGCCGTGAGCATGAGTTTCGCCCTCGCCGTCGCGAAGGGCGAGGTAACACCTACGGCGGCGAGAATATGGATTTATTCCGACAACACCCTGATCGCGAACAAGGCCGCGACCGCCTATTACAACACTGCGCTCGTGAACGGAGCGGGATCGGTGACCATTCAGGAGCTTCCCCCGGGAAACTCCTATCGCCTCGTCGTGGCCGCGGGAACGGCCTCCGAGGACGGAACTTTCTTCACAACGGCGAAATACCGTATGTCCGACGTGTTCCCGATTAAAGCAGGCGTGGAAACGTCGGTCGCCATGAAGCTGGACGCGATCTCGACCTCCTATACCGCGGCGCCCGGCATGAAGAGCGTCGTAGTCACGGGCGGCTCGATCGTAGCAGCGTCGCAGAGTGCCGTCTACTCCGGCTCTTCGATCTCGACCCTTACGAGCAGTGTCTGGAACGCTTCGAACGGTACCATCAACTCCCTCTCGCTCGGATACACCTCCTCCACGGATACTTACTTCCCCATGGCGAACACGACGAACGGCGTCTATACCCTCTCCGAAGGGTCTGCAACACTTAAGGGAGGCACGATCGCGCCGGTCTTGAAAGACGGGAAGGTGATAGACTCGAACGGCGCACTTCAATCCGGGTCCTACGACGACGTGTTCTTCTTCCAGGGCGAACGCCAGTTTGGCGGTCTCACCGGATCGGATACCTCCTGGACCACGGTCAAGCTCGATTTCGAGGGTATCTCCGGCAAACCGATCATGGATTTCTTCGTCATCGGCGATCCGGAAAGCGAAACTTCCGACGTTTTCGGCTTCTTCGCCACGAAGTTCGTGGGTTCGTTCAGGATGGGTAAGAGTTTCATCAACAGCGAAGATCCTCCCGAAGTGAGCGACATCCTCGATCGGGACAATTCGCTCCTCTCCTTCTTCGGCGACGGAATACCCCTCATCCAGTGTTTCGGATTCACGGGCGACTCCCGCAATACGCTCTATCTCGGCACCAAGAACGGCGCCTATACGACGACCGCTTCCTTCGCCGCGGGCGGAACCGGTCTGGGCGTGACGCCCACCCTCCTGGCCGGAACCAAGGGCATCAACATCACGAAGATGGTAACGCGGCTGTTCACGACCGGCACCGACAGCGCGACGAAAATCCCCGCGGTCGCCATGCTGTCCTCCTCGGAACTCATCGTGGTGAAGGGAGGCAACCTCTACCGCATGCCGTACGTCACCGGCCTCGTGGGCACACTTACCGACATCGCGTGGAACGGAACCAAGGTCGTCGTCACCGGTTCCCTGGGAGTAGGCGAAGTCGAAACCAAGGCGCTTCTCCCCGCCGACACTCTGGTCGATTGAGCTTTCAGACCATCGCAACGTGAAGAGAGCCGCCCGAAAACGGGCGGCTTTTTTATGCCTGTGTAGGGCGTTCAGGCTGGAAGGACACGAGGACGTGAAATCGGGAATAGGAACACGAAAGGGGAAGATGGAAACGTATTCCGGACCTTTTTAATCTTTTTCTTGCTTTCGTGTTCTTGTGGCGATCTTTTGGAGGCGAGTCACGCCGGGGGCCGGTCACGTTATAAAAAGAAAAGCCCCGCAGGATTATCCCGCGGGGCTGTCGCTTGCAGTTAGAACTGGATCCTGACCGCGACTTCCGCGCCGTAGCTTTTGGTGTTCAGGTTGTAGGTGCCGGTCGTGCAGAGGCGGAAGAGGAAGAAGTTGAAATCGAGTCCGCCTGAGAAGATGACCGCCGCGTCGTTGATGTCTACTTTTGCCGACGGAGCGAGCTTGTTGGCGGTGCTCGAACCCTCCATGACCGCACTGAAGTTTCCTTCCGCGTCGAAGGAGGCGATCTGATACCAGATCGCGGTCTTGAGGAAGGGCGTGATGAAGAGGAAGGTCTTGGAAAGTCCGATGTCGAAGCCGAAGGAATGAACCGTGGTATCGAGAGAGAAATCCCCGCTTATGGTGAGCTGCTTTCCCGAGTAATCCTGTTTGAACTCGTCGAGGGTGTATTTGAAATGGACCGCGGAATACACGTAACCTACGCCCAGCGATATTGTGGGAAACATACCCTCTTCCTTGAGGATGGCCTTGCGCACGCGGACGCCGAAGTTGACGATGCTCGCCTCGATGTCGCTTGAAAGGCTGCTCGTTATCGCGCTGGGCACCATGAAGCCCGTGAAAATGAAGTCGAGATCGAACATCCTGAGCCCGAAGGCCGCCTTCACGGTCGGGTAGGGGAACAAGTCCTTCGACTTGTCATAGAGGTCCCTTCCGGTGCCGGAACTCGGGATGTTGTCGTCGATGAGCCCGTAGACGTCCAGGGCTTCGAAATGCGAGTTCTGCTTGTCGACGAATTTCAGGATTCCGTTCGAAATGACAGCTCCGCCCGTAAGCGCGAAGTAAAAATGGGAATCGTCCATGGACGCTTCCCCGATGCCGGTCCCGGCGAGGTCGTTCTGCTGAATTTCCGGCAGAACCTCCCTGCCGAGGAGAAGCATGAATTGGGAGAAATCTTTTTCCAATTGTGCAAACTGGGCGCTCGCCCCGAATACGGTTACTGCCAGGAAAAAGGCGAGGATCGACAATTTTTTCATTACACTTTACCTCCGAGACAACTTCGGATGACTCTTCTACAAATTATATCAAATTTCGGGCGGACTTCCAGGGTTTTCTTGCAGGAAAGCCCGGAATTTCATACAATCGGGAATCATGATAGCAACACTGGTCAATTGTCTCACGGTACTGCTCGGCGCGGTGCTCGGACTGTTTTTCCATTCCAAGATCCGCGAGGATTTCAAGGAAACGGTCTTTACCGGAGTCGGGCTGTTCACTCTCGTCATAGGGATCTCTATGGCGCTCAAGTCCGAGCGCATGGTGTATATGGTGCTCTCGCTCGTCCTCGGGGGCATTTTGGGGAACCGGCTCGACATCGAAGGCAGGATTCTCGTGCTCGGGGACTTCCTGAAGAGGAGGTTCTCCAAGGGTGAGGGGGAACGCGACTTCGCCTACGGCTTCCTCAACGCCTCTGTCCTGTTCTGCGTCGGCGCAATGACGATCGTCGGGGCCTTCAAGGCGGGAGCCGAGGGAGACTATACGCTCATCATCACGAAGTCGGTGATGGACGGGTTCACGGCGGTCCTCCTCACAGCGGCCATGGGGATCGGCGTGGCTTTCTCCGTCGTCACAATCCTCGTCTATCAGGGAGGGCTCACCCTCCTCGCCGAGGTGATCAAGCCCTTCATCACCCCCCTCGTCCTGTCGGAACTCACCGGAGTCGGCGGAGCGCTGGTCATGATGATCGGGCTCAACCTGCTTCAGCTCAAGAAGATCAAGACGGGCAACTTCGTCGTGTCCCTCGTAGCGGTCGTGATTCTGGTACTCATGGAACCTTTTCTTCCGACGCTAGGATAGGAGGGCGGTCCGCGGACCCGCCGATAAAAGAAAACCCCGGCGCCTCAAGCGACCGGGGTTTTTTGTTTTTCCGCCGAAGGCTCGGTGCCGTTTCAGACCGGATTCTTCGCGTCCTCGATGGTGTCGATCGGGTCCTCGCTCTTCTCCACCGGGCAGGGCGGCGTATGCCAGATCTCGTCCGCATATTCCCGGATGGTCCGGTCCGAGGAGAATTTCCCGGAGCATGCCACGTTGAGGATGGCCTTCCTGTTCCACTCGGCGGGTTTGTCGTAGAGCTTAGCGATCCTCTCCTGGGTCGCGGCGTAGGATTCGAGGTCCGCGAGGTGAAGATACCGGTCGTGGTTCATGAGCATGTCCTTGATAGGATCGAAGATGCCCGGCTCGTTGATGTTGAAGTAGCCGGAGAAGATGAGGTCGAGCGCTTCCCTGATTTCCGCGTTCTTTTCGTAGTATTCGCGCGCGTTGTAACGCTTTCCGAGCGCCGAGGCCTCGTCGGCCTTGAGTCCGAAGATGAAGACGTTCTCCGCGCCCACTTCCTCGGCGATCTCGATGTTCGCTCCGTCGAGGGTCCCGATGGTGAGGGCGCCGTTGCACATGAACTTCATGTTGCCGGTTCCGGACGCTTCGGTGCCGGCGGTCGAGATCTGCTCCGAAATTTCCGCCGCGGGCAGGATTCTTTCGGCGAGCGAGACCCGGTAGTTGGGGAGGAAGTATATCTTCAGAGCATCGTTCAGGTCGGGATCGTCGTTGATGACCGTAGACAGGTTGTTGACGAATTTGATGATGAGCTTGGCCATCATGTAACCCGGGGCGGCCTTGCCCCCGATGAAGAAGGTCCTGGGGGTGAAGCCTTTCGTCCCGTTCTTCTTGAGCCTGTTGTAGAGCATGACGACGTGGAGGGCGTTGAGGAGTTGCCTCTTGTATTCGTGTATTCTCTTCACCTGAAAGTCGAAGATCGATTCGGGATCGATCCTGAAACCGAATTCCGAGTTGAGCTGGTTGGCGAACTTCTCCTTCGCCTGCCGCTTGACCGTCCGGAACTTCTCCACGAACGCCTTGTCCTCCGCGTAGGGGATGAGCTTTCGGAGCTCCGCCATGTCGCAGATCCACTTGTCGCCGATCGTTTCGGTGATGAGGGCCGCGAGGCCGGGATTCGCCTTCTTGAGCCAGCGCCGCTGGGTGATCCCGTTGGTCTTGTTGTTGAATCGCTGGGGATAGATGGCGGCGAAGTCGGGCACCAGGTTCGACTTGAGGAGTTGGGTGTGGAGCGCGGCTACGCCGTTGGTCGAATGCGAGCCCACGATGCAGAGGTTGGCCATCCTGATTTGCTTCGGATCGCTTTCCTCGATGAGGCTCACCGCCCGGATCTTGTCCTGATTCCCGCGAAAGCGGATGAGGGCCTCCTGCAGCAGCATCTTGTTGATCTCGTAGATGATCTGGAGATGCCGCGGAAAGAGCTTCTCGAACATCGGCACCGGCCATTTTTCCAGGGCTTCGGGCATGAGGGTGTGGTTCGTGTAGCCGAAGGTCTTCACCGTGATGTCCCAGGCGGTCTTCCAGTCGAGTCCTTCGTGGTCCATGAGGATCCTCATGAGCTCGGGGATGGCCATCGAGGGATGCGTGTCGTTGAGCTGGATGGCGACGAGGTTCGGGAATTCCTTCCAGGAAACCCCGGACTTCTTGAACCTTCGGATGATGTCCCAGAGCGAACACGCCACGAAGAAATACTGCTGCTTGAGCCTGAGTTCCTTGCCGAGATAGAGCCTGTCGTTGGGGTAGAGGACCTTGGTGAGGTTCTCGGCGTTAACCTTCTCGCTCACGGCCTCCACGTAGCCGCCCTCGTTGAAGTCCTTGAAATCGAATTCCTCGGGGGCCTTGGCGCTCCAGAGCCTGAGGGTGTTCACGGTGTTGCCGCCGAAGCCGACGATGGGCATGTCGTAGGCGATGCCGTACACGATCTGGGCGTTCACCCAGTGATGGATCTGCCTGCCGCTCTCGTTCAGGACCTCCACCCTGCCGCCGAAATTGACGGGGACCGCTATGTCGGGTCTCTCTATCTCCCAGGGATTGCCGCCCCTGAGCCAGTCGTCGGGCTGCTCGGCCTGCCATCCGTTCTCGATCGACTGACGGAAGATCCCGTAATCGTAGCGCAGGCCGTAACCGAAGGCGGGGATCTGGAGCGTGGCCAGGGAGTCCAGGAAGCAGGCCGCGAGCCTCCCGAGGCCTCCGTTCCCGAGTCCTGCGTCCACTTCCTGCTCGCGGATGTTCTCCCAGCCGTAGCCGAGGTCCTCGAGCGCCTCGCGTACTGCCTGCTCGATGTCGAGATTGATGACGTTGTTCCCCATTGCCCTTCCCATGAGGAATTCGAGGGAGAGGTAGTAGACCCGCTTCACGTTCTTCTCGTGATGGGTCTGCTGGGTTGCTATCCACTGGTTGATGAGCCTGTCCCTGATCGCGTTTGCGAGGGCGGTGTAACGGTCGTGGTCGGTCGCGTTGAACCTGTCGAGCCCGAGGGTGTATTTCAAGTGTTCGGCAAAGCCCCACTCTATGGATTCAGCGTCGTTTCCGATCCTGGACATGCTCCTCTTTTCCTTCTGGGATTCTTTCGCCATGGCCTTCCCCCTTTTGACTTTTCGAATATCAGAACTGCTCTTCGTGTTCCTCCACGATGTTGATGCAGACCGGTTCCTCGATCACGAAGTCCAGCTTAACGATGGCCGCGAGGGCTTTGCGGACGCTCTTTTCCTTCGCCGCGTGGGTGACGATGACGACCGGGATGACCGGCTCGTCCGAGGAGGTCTGGAGCGACTCCTGCTGGAGCACGGAAGCTATGCTGATGCCCTGCTTCCCGAGGGCCGCGGCGATTTTGGCCAGGACCCCGACGGTGTCGTTCACCAGGAAGCGGAGATAATAGCGAGAGGTGAGCTCGTCCGTGGGCACGATCTTCGCCTTGGGCGTCCTGTCCGTCCAGATGCCGAGGGCGTCGTAGATCTTCGACATGTTCCCGAGGCCGGCGGATACGATGTCCGCGCAGATCGCCGAGGCGGTTGGAGAGCCGCCGGCGCCCCGGCCGTAGTGCATGGTGTGCCCGGTCGCGTGGCCGTAGACGCTGATCGCGTTGAACGGCCCCGAAACCCAGGCCAGGGGATGCTGACGCGAGATGAAGGCGGGCCTGACCCGCAGGCAGACGCCGCCGTTCAGCCTGTTCGCCACCGCGAGGAGCTTCACGACGTATCCGAGCTGGCTCCCGAAGGCCACGTCCATGGACTTGAGGGTGTTGATCCCCGAAACCGGGATGTCTTCAAGCTCGATGTGCCTGCCGAAGGCGAGCGATGCGAGGATCGTGATCTTGTGCGCGGAATCCATTCCAGAGACGTCGAGCGTCGGATCGGCCTCGGCGAGCCCGTCCTTCTGCGCTCCCGCGAGCGCCTCCTCGTAACTCCAGCCCATCTGGGTCATCTGAGTGAGTATGTAGTTGCAGGTCCCGTTCACGATGCCGTAGAGCGCGTCGATCCGGTTCGCGATGAGCCCGTCGTAGAGGGCGCGGATGATGGGGATGCCCCCTCCGCAGCTCGCCTCGAAGGAGACGGTGACTCCCTTCTTCCTCGCGAGGGAGAGGAGCTCCGCACCCGCGTGCGCTATGAGCGCCTTGTTCGCGGTCACGACGTGCTTCCCCGCGGCTATGGCCTTTTCCGTCACGGTCTTCGCGAAGGTGATGCCTCCCACGAGTTCGACCGCGACCGCGACTTCCGGATCCTCGAGCGCCTTGTCGAGGCTGGTTTCATAGAGGCTTTTGTCGAGACCGAGCTTTTCCGCGTTCCGGAAATTCTTGTCGACAATGTATTTGAGCTCGAGCGACAGCCCCGTTCTTCTCTCGAGCAGTTCCCTGTCGCGGGTCAGCATGACTGCGACGGCCCCTCCCACGGTACCGCAGCCGACCAGGGCGATCCCGACGTTCTTGGCGTTCTTCCGCATGCACATCTCCTGTATTTCCGATACTATGACAGGGTCGGGGGGAAGTCAACAACCCGGGACTCCCGGAGACCGCACGAATGGTGCGCTTCGGCGGACCTCTTCCCGTCTTCTCTTGAGCAGGCGGGGAAAATCGCTTACAATTATCGCAATTTCCGAGTTGCAAGAGGTGAATTATGTCCGTACCGAACCGCATCCTTATTTCCGTTCTCGCAGCGGCCTTCGTCCTCGCATCCTGCGCCACGCCGTCCCGAACCGTCTCCCGCGTCTCGTCGGACACCCAGATCGATCTGAGCGGACGCTGGAACGATACCGATGCCCAGATGGTCGCCGAGGCCATGGTTACAGACGTTCTCAAGCGGCCTTGGCTGGCGGATTTCAACAAGGCCGGGAGGAAGAAGCCGGTCGTCATCGTCGGCGTGATCAGGAACCGCAGCTCCGAGCACATCGACACCGACATGTTCACCAAGAGCATCGAGCGCGAGCTCATCAACAGCGGGAAGGTATCCTTCGTGGCCAGCGACAAGGAGCGCGAATCTCTCCGCAAGGAGCGCATGGACCAGCAGGGCGAAGCCAATCCCGACACGATCAAGCGGCTCGGCATGGAGACCGGGGCGGATTTCATGATGCAGGGCATCATCACGTCCACGACCGATGCCGTCGAGGGAAAGAAGGCAGTCGCCTACAAGACCGACCTGGAGCTGATCGCCATCGAAACCAACGAGAAGGTCTGGATAGGGACCAAGCAGATAAAGAAGGTCATAGAACAGGCCAGGAGCAGGTTCTGACCGGCCTTTCCGCGGCCGAGGCCTGAGAGGAGCGTACACTCATGAAGGTTGGGTCCAAATCCGGCATGTTTTTCCGCGGCTTCCTCGCTGCCGCGGTCTTGGTCCTTCTCGCGGGGTGCATGACCACCCGCAACGCGCCTTTCGTCGAGGTGAACGCTCTCGTCGCCAAGCATGAATACAAGGCCGCGGCGAACGTACTGAGCGGCCCCCGGTCGTCGGAATTCTACGACGCGGGAAAGGACCAGGTTCTCTTCAATCTCGACCTGGGGAGCCTCTCCCTCTACGGCGGCGATCTCAAGAGCACCGTCAAGTATTTCAACGAGGCCGAACGGTACATCGAGGAGTACTTCACGAAAAGCATCTCGAACGCAGCCGCCTCGTTCCTCCTCAACGACACCTCGCTCGAGTACTCGGGCGAAACCTACGAGGACCTCTACCTCAACGTGTTCAAGGCCGTCGCCTTCGCGAGGACGAGGAATTTCGACGGGGCCTTCGTCGAGATCAGGCGCATGGGTGACAAGCTCAACCTGCTCGAGGACAAGTATGGTCGCCTGGCGGCGAGCATGAACTCGTCGGCCGACGCGAAAGGCAAGGTGAAGGCGGGCGCACAGGAGTTCCACAATTCCGCGCTGGCCCGCTACCTGAGCGCCCTCCTCTACCGGGCTGACGGAAGGATCGACGACGCCGCGATCGATCTGAAGAAGCTCGACGAGGCCTTCAAGTCGCAACCGAAGGTCTACAATTTCCCGCAACCGAAGCTCGACGGCATGCTGACGGAAAGCGACAAAGCCCGTCTCAACGTGGTGGCGTTCACCGGCCGCGGCCCGGCCAAGAAGGCGAATACGATACGGCTCAACACCGCCAAGGATCTCGTCGTCATCACCATCGAGAAGGAAGACGCGAGCGGAAGGATGACGACGGTTTCGGGCGGCGTACTCGCCATCCCGGGAATCGCCCAGGGCTTCAATTTCAAGTGCCAGACTCCCGAAATGGTCAAGCTTCCTTCATCCGTCGCGAAGGCAGTGATCATCGTCGACGGGAACCCCGCGGGCGAGCTCTCCCTGCTCGAAAGCATGGAGAACGTGGCGGTCGAGACCTTCAAACTCAGGGAGTCGATCGTGTTCACGAAGACGATCATCCGCACGGCGGTCAAGGGCGTGGCCGCGGGGATCGGGAAGCAGAAGCTCGAGAAGGCGGCGGGAGGTAGCGCCGGGGGACTGCTCCTGTCGTTCGTCGGGGGGATCGCCGCGGACGTCGCGGTCGAGGCCTCCGAGAAGGCGGACCTCCGCATCGCGGGTTTTTTCCCCGGCAGGGCCTGGGTGGGGGAGGTCCTTGTCGCGCCCGGAAAGCACGACATCGCGGTGAGGTATCTGAACGGCGCCGGTTCCCAGATCTGGGAGGACCGGCTTGGGACTCAGGACGTGACGCAGAAGGGTCTGAATCTCTGGCCCTCCTTCGCGTTGTATTAGGGGGACATCCATCATGACAACGAGGACTTGGCCCGGGGCGTTCGCGTCCCTTGCGATTCTTTTCTGCGCTTCGACGGTTTTCGCGCAGACCCCTCCGGCTTGGCTGACCGACCTCAATTCGGTCTATCCCGATTCCACCTACCTCGCCGCCCAGGGGTCAGGCGACACCAGGAAGGATGCGGAGGCCGACGCCGCCGACGCGCTGTCGCGGATCTTCAACGTCAAGGTGACGGTGAACTCCACCGCCCAGAAGCGGTACATGGAGATCGCGTCGCAGAACAAGACCCTGTCCGAGAGCGAGACCTCGATCGTGCAGAACGTGGGCATGCAGTCGGATTCGCAGTTCACCAACCTTCGGTACAGCGACGCGTATACGGACAAGAAAGGCAAGGTCTACATCGTCGCCTATCTGGACCGGGCGAAGACCGCCGAGATCTACCGCTCCATCCTCAAGAAGGACATCGAGCTGGCGAATGCGCTCAAGGAGAGGGCGGAGAACGAGGACGGGATCCTCCAGAAATTCTCCCTCCTGGATTCGGCCGTACAGGTGAGCATGAACTCCGACCGCATGCTCGGCCAGCTCCAGATCATCCACGCGCCCACCTACAAGCTCTACGCCTCCGAGGTCGACACGACGGGTCTGACGGCCCTCAGGGACGCGGCGGCCAAGAAGGTGACTTGCTCCATCAAGATCGAGGGCGACAGGACCGGAAAGATAGCGAGCATCGTGCGAACGGCTCTCTCGGGGCTCAAGATATCGGTCAAGTCGAGCGGTCCGCTCGAGGTCACCGGCAAATGGACCATGGAGCCGGTCCAGGTGAATCCACGCTTCAAGTCCGTGCGCTGGACCCTGAGCCTCGCTTTCGCCGACGAGAACGGGGCCGAGGTGGCCTCCTATTTCAAGGAATACCGGGAGAACGCCATAACGGAGGCGGAGGCGCAGGCCTTCGCCTACAGGTCGGTCGAGAAGATGATGGCCGAAGGCTTCATTCAGAGCATCACCGACTACATGACCAGGAGTTCTCAGATCAACAAATAGGCGGCCGCATCCGAGGCCCGGCCGCGACGCCGGACCGCGATCTCCGACGGTGAAGACCCCGCCCCCGGCGGGGTCGTTTACATCCCGCCGTTTTGTCGTTATAATGCGATTCCACGTATGAAGATCCGCTACAATGCGCCGGTAACCCTGACCTTCACGCTCCTCTCCTTTTCGGTGCTCATCCTGGACTCCGTCTTCGGGCTCGGGCTCACGGTGAACCTCTTCTCGATCCCCGCGCGCGGCGTCTTCGACTTTTCAAATCCTCTCCATTACGTCCGCCTCCTCACCCATGCGGTGGGGCACGCGAGCTGGTCGCACTTCATGGGGAATTTCGCCTTCATCCTGCTCCTGGGCCCCATCCTGGAGGAGAAGTACGGCTCGAGGAACATACTCGTCATGATGGTCGTCACGGCCCTCGTAACGGGCCTCCTGAACGTTCTCTTCCTCACGACGGGGCTCTTGGGGGCGAGCGGCATCGTGTTCATGATGATCCTCCTCGGTTCCTTCACGAACATCCAGAGGGGTGAAATCCCGCTCACCTTCCTGCTCGTGCTGACCATCTACCTCGCGGGCGAACTCGCAAGGTCGTTCGAGAAGAACTCGATTTCCGAGTTCGCACACATCGTCGGCGGAGTCTGCGGAAGCCTGTTCGGCTTCATGAAAACCGGAAGAGGGGGAAGGGCCTAGCCTCCTCTTCGATCGATCCCTCGCCCCCCTCTTTCAAGGAGTCCGTTCATGTTCGAGAAGTTGTCCATGCTGGAAGCGCGTTACAAGGACCTGGAGATCCTCATCTCCGATCCCGACATCCTGAAGGACCGGAAACGCTACAGGGAGGTGCTCCAGGAGCATTCCCACCTGTCGTCCGTCATGGATTGTTACAGACGCTACCGCGACCTCGGCCGGCACTTCGAGGAGGCGGGCGCCCTGGCGGAGAAGGAGGAGGACGCGGAACTCCGCGAAATGGCGAAGGAGGAGGCGAGGCAGCTGGAGGAGAAACTCAGCGAGACCGAGGCCGAACTCAAGCGGCTCCTCGTACCCCGTGACCCGAACGACGACAAGAACGTCATCATGGAGATCCGAGCCGGTACGGGCGGCGAGGAAGCGGCTCTTTTCGCTGCGGACCTCTATCGGATGTACACCCGTTACGCGGAGTCCAGAGGATGGAAGGTCGAGGTCATCGACTCGAACGTGACCGAGCTCGGCGGCTTCAAGGAAGTGATCTTCTCGATCTCCGGGAAGGTCTACGGCGAGCTCAGGTACGAGAGCGGAGTCCATCGGGTCCAGCGCGTACCCGCGACCGAGGCCGGTGGCAGGATACACACCTCGGCCGTGACCGTGGCCGTCCTCCCGGAGGTGGAGGAGACCGAGATCGACATCAGGTCCGAGGACCTCAGGATAGACGTGTACCGGGCCTCGGGGGCCGGAGGCCAGCACGTGAACAAGACCGAGTCCGCGGTGCGCATCACGCACCTGCCCTCGGGGCTCGTCGTGACCTGCCAGGACGAGAAATCCCAGCACAAGAACAAGGCGAGGGCCATGCAGGTCCTCAGAGCCAGGCTCTACGAACTGGAGGAGGGCAAGAAACAGGCGGAGCAGTCCGCGGTGCGAAAGAGCATGGTGGGGTCCGGCGACCGCTCGGAAAGGATCCGGACCTACAATTTCCCCCAGAACCGACTCACCGACCACAGGATCAACCTCACGCTCTACAAGCTGGAATCCGTCATGGAAGGAAACCTGGGGGAAGTCGTCGAAGCGCTCAAGATCAGCGACAGGGAAGAGCGCTTCAAGGCCGAGTCGGCCGTCGTATGACGGGACCATGACGTACCGGGAAGCCCTCGCTCGGGGAAGCGCGCGTCTCGGCGCCGCGGGGATCGAGAATCCCTACCTCGACGCAGTAGTCCTGCTCTCCCACGGTGCGGGAACGGAGAAGGCCTCGCTGTTCGCCCGTTTCCAGGACGAGCTTCCCGCCGAGGTTTTCGAGACGTTCGAAGAGGCTCTGGACAGGAGGCTTTCCGGTCTTCCGGTTTCCTACATCCTGCGGCGGAAGGAATTTTACGGGCTCACGTTCTACGTTGACGAACGGGTGCTCGTGCCGAGGCCGGACACCGAAGTCCTCGTCGATACCCTTCTCTCGGTCGTGCACGCGGATCCGTCGGTGAGGCGCATCCACGACGCATGCACCGGAACCGGCTGCATTCCCATCGCCGCCGCATCCGTCCTGCAGGAGCGCGCCGACGCCGACTTCTCCGCGTCGGACTTTTCGGAAGACGCCCTGGAGGTGTTCAGGATAAATTCCCTCAACCTGCTCGGACGCGTGCTTCCCCACGGGAAGAGCGACCTGCTCGAGTCGGTCGAGGGAACCTTCGATCTCGTCACGGCGAACCCTCCCTACCTCACCCGCGAGGAGGCGGAGGACCTCGGGAGGAAGCGATGGCCCGAACCCCTCATCGCCCTGGACGGAGGCGAGGACGGCCTGGATCTCGTGCGGAAACTCGTGCGGCAGGCTGTGGAAAGACTCGGGGAAAACGGCTATCTTATAATAGAGGGCGCGGATCCGCAGGCGGAAAAAATCATTGAAATTTTCGAAAGCCACGGTTTCTGGGACCTGCGGTCGGTCTGCGATCTGGCGGGGAGAAGACGGGTGACCCTGGGGAGGAGAGGATCCTAATCGCATGCAGAAGATGGTCGAGAAGATCGAACAGTTCGCGCAGAAGCTCGAAGGCTACCCGGAGGAGGAGCGGGCGAGGATTCTCCAGGCGGCCAAATGGGCTGAGGAACTGCACCAGAACCAGCTCCGCGCGAGCGGTGAGCCCTACATAATCCATCCCCTCCAGGTGGCGGAAATCCTGGTCGAGCTCCGCATGGATCAGCAATCCATCATCGCCGCCCTGCTCCACGACGTCCTCGAGGACACCGAAGCGAGCCGGGACGAACTCCGCAAGCGTTTCGGCAAGGAAGTCGAGTCCCTCGTGAACGGGGTAACCAAGATCTCCGACCTCAGGGCCAAGAACAAGTCCCTCCAGGAGGCGGAAACCATCCGCAAGATGCTCTTCGCCATGGTGAAGGACATCCGTGTCATCCTCATCAAGCTCGCCGACAAGCTCCACAACATGCGTACCCTGGACTTCCTGCCGGCCGCGCGTCGGAAGACGATCGCCACCGAGTGTCTCGACATCTACGCTCCGCTCGCCTCACGCCTCGGCATCGCGTGGCTCAAGGCCGAACTCGAGGACCTATCCCTCAAGCACCTGAACCGCCAGGTCTACGACCAGATCAAGGCCTTCGTCTCCGCGAAGAAGGGCGAAAGGGCCGAGTACCTCCTGGATCTCGACGCCAAGCTCAAGGAGGCCGCAGCGGCCGAAGGCCTGACGATCAAGGTGGAAACCCGGGCCAAGCACTTCTACTCAATCTACGTGAAGATGAAGAAGCGCGGGAAGAAGCTCGACGAGCTCTTCGATCTTCTCGGCGTGCGCATCCTCTGCGAGACTCAGAGCGACTGCTACACCTTGATCGGAGTCGTACACCGGCTCTGGAAGCCCATCGAGGGCAGGTTCAAGGACTACATCGCCATGCCCAAGGCGAACAAGTACCAGAGCCTCCACACGACGGTCATGGGGGACAGGGGACGGCTCATCGAGATCCAGGTCCGCACCTTCGACATGCACAGGACCGCGGAACACGGCATCGCCGCTCACTGGCTCTACAAGAAGGGAACCACGGCGGAAATCGTCAGGGCGGAGGATCTCCCCATCATCAACCGTCTCAAGAGCTGGGACGGCGTCCGGATCTCCTCCGGGGACTTCCTCAACGAGATAAAGGGGGAAATCCTCAAGGACTCGATCTATGTCTTCACCCCGAAGGGCGACGCCATCGAGCTTCCCAAGGGGTCCACGCCCATCGACTTCGCCTACCACATCCACACCGACATCGGCGATCACGTCATGGCCGCCAAGGCGGACGGAAGCATCATCCCGCTGAAGGACGAGCTCAAGAACACCCAGGTGATCGAGATCATCACCTCCCCCAACGCCCATCCGCACCTCACGTGGCTCCGGTACGTGAAGACCTCGCGAGCCCGGTCAAAGATCAGGGTCTGGCTCAAGAAGAGCGACGACAACATCATCATCGAGAAGAACATCGTCGCGAGGAAGAAGGCGGAGATCCCCATCCGCACGCGGGGACCGAAGAAGGAAAAGGCGTCCGAGGAGGACACGACCCGGCTCCGGGACGACCAGAAGGTAGGCATCAGGATCGGGAACGAGCGGAACATGCTCATCAACATGGCGAAATGCTGCAACCCGGTCACCGGCGACGAGATCATAGGCTACGTTTCGCGGGGGCGGGGAATAATCGTGCACAAGAAAAGCTGTCCGAACGTGAAGTACATCCCGGACATGGAGGAGAGGACCATCCAGGTCGAATGGGAAACGGTCTCGCCGAAGTCGACCCGGCAGTTCGTCCTGTCCGCCCGGAGGACGAACGACCTCTTCTCCGAGATCGAGGGGGCCATCCGGAAATACAAGGGGCATCTCATAGCCGGTAAGATCGACGAGGACGGCGCCGACCGTCTCGTGGCGATGTTCACGATGGAGCTGGAGAACAGGGAAGACTTCAGAAGGGTCATCAAGAGCATCCGCACGATACCTTCCGTCCTCAGCATTCACGACGTCCCCGATGACGCGGTCCACGACGACCAGGAGCCCTGATCCGCGGCCGGTCGGAATTCCGTCTCCGGCGCAGCCAGCCGAAATCGTTTGACCCGCCGATTCCTATTCCTTACATTAACTGAAGGAGGATAGCTATGGCTACCGTTACGCTCAAAGGGAATCCCATCCATACCTGCGGTACGCTTCCGCAGATCGGAACCAAGGCCCCCGATTTCACGCTCGTGAAGTCCGATCTTTCCGACGTCACCCTCGCTTCGTTCAAGGGGAAGAAGAAGATCCTCAACATCGTGCCGAGCCTCGACACCGGAGTCTGCGCAGCCTCCGCGAAACGCTTCAACGACGAGGTGAAGAAACTCTCCGACGTCGTAGTTCTCACCGTGAGCGAGGACCTGCCCTTCGCACAGGACAGGTTCTGCAAGGCGGAGGGCATCGGCAACGTGGTGACCCTCTCGGACATGAGGAAGAAGGACTTCGGCAAGAAATACGGCGCGGAGATCGTGGACGGTCCGCTGGCCGGCGTGCTTTCCCGCGCGATCGTGGTCCTCGACGCGAACGACAAGGTCGTGTACACCGAGCAGGTTCCCGAGATCGCCCAGGAACCCGACTACGCGAAGGCGCTCGCGGCGGTGAAGTGATCCCGCCGCTTCCTTGAAGCCGCGGACGCGGCCCGGCCGGGGATGCACGCCCCGGCTTTTTTTGTTACAATCCCCCCGTGGCGTCCGTCGAACTTCACGTAGTGCTGCACGAACCCGAGATTCCCCAGAACACCGGCAACATAGCGAGGACCTGCGCGGCGACCGGCGCGGTCCTTCACCTCGTCGGGCCGTTGGGCTTTTCCCTGGACGACCGTCATCTCAGGCGGGCCGGCCTGGACTATTGGCATCTTCTCGACGTGAGGAGGCACGGGAGCCTCGAGAGTTTCTTCGCATCGAATCCCGGAGCCGAGGTTTTCTACGTCACGACCAAGGGAAGGCTGACCTATTCGGACGCTCCCTTCCCGGAAAGGGCTTTTTTCGTGTTCGGCAAGGAGTCTCAGGGCCTTCCCGAGGCTCTGCTCGCCGCGAATCCCGACCGCTGCGTCCGCATTCCGATGCGGCGGGAGGCGAGGTCCCTCAACCTCTCCAATTCCGTCGCCGTCGTCGTCTACGACTTTTTCCGCCGCCACGAATTTTCCGGCCTGGAGAGGACGGGACATCTTCGCCGAGGGGATTGGTAGCCCCCGAGGATTCGGACCTTCCCACGCGTCACGGGAAGCCGCGCGTTTCGGGCGCTCCGCACCCGCCGGCCAGGCGGGGTATGAAAAAGGCGCGGTTTCGTGTATGCTTCGCGCATGAAAAGCATCGGAATCATAGGATTCGGCAATATGGGCGAGGCCTTCGCCGCCGGACTCAAGGAAATATTCCCGAAAATCAGGATGTGCGTCGCGGAGAAGGTGCCGGCCAGGGCCGCCGCTGCCCGGGAACGCTTCGGGGCGGAGGATCTCACGGACAAGCCCGAGGCGTTCTTCGGATTCTCGGATACCTTTCTCATCGCGGTCAAGCCTCAGGACGCCCTCGGCGCGGTCGAGGCTGCAGCTCCCTACTCCAAGGACAGGCGGTTCATCACGATCGTCGCGGGGAAGACCCTCAAGTTCTACCGCGAGCGTCTCGACACCCCCTTCATAGCCCGGTTCATGCCGAGCCTCGCAGCGATGTACCGGAAGGCCGCGGTCGGAGTCTCCTTCCTTCCCGATGAAAAACCTTCGGGCAAGGTTCTCGCCTTCAGGAAGGAGACCCTCGTGATGGCGGAGGCACTGGGCATGCCCCTGGAAATACCCGAACGTCTCATGCCCGCGGTCACCGGAATTTCCGGTTCCGGAATCGCGTACGTCTTCGCCTTCGTCCATGCCCTGGCCATGGGCGGCGTGAAGGCGGGTCTCGGCTACGACAAGGCCCTTTCGATCGCGATTCAGGTCGTGGAGGGCGGCGCCGAGGTCCTCCGGAAGACCGGAGAGAATCCCGCCTCGCTCATCGCGAAGGTCGCGTCCCCCGCCGGCACCACGATCGAAGGCCTCCTCGCCCTCGAGGAGGCGGCATTCACTGCCGGCGTCATGCGGGCCGTGGAGTCGGCGAGCGTTCGCGCCGAAGAACTCGAAAACTAGGCGTCTCGACCGTATCGACGGCCGGCGGTCGAAATCGCATCCTGTTGTGCGACTTCGCCGCAAGGTGTAAAATGTTCCGCGTTTCGAATTTTGGGGGATCCATGAGAAAAACGTACGATTTTACGGTTCCGAACCTCGGCCTCACCAAGATAGCGTCGCCCATCGCCCTGTCGAAGATCCAGGGGGACGAAATCGCCAATTACGTGAGCGACGACGAGTGCATCCTCTACGACATCGACGTCGACGTGAACGAAACGAACTTGAAGATCGAGCGGAAGAACCTCCTCGAGAAGGCCGGGCCGCGGGAACGGCTCTATTTCAACCCCGGACACGTCCATGCCGGCATCATCACCTGCGGCGGACTCTGTCCCGGCCTCAACGACGTCATCCGTTCCATCGTCCGATCCCTGTGGCTGAGCTACGGCGTGAGAAGGGTCACGGGAATCAAATTCGGCTACAAGGGACTCCTGCCGGAATACAAGATACCTACTATGGAACTAGATCCCGACCTCGTGGACGACATCCACAAGATCGGCGGAACCATTCTCGGTTCCTCCAGGGGGGGAGGGGAGAGGACCGAGGACCTCGTCGATTCAATCGAAAGAATGAACCTCAACATACTGTTCACGATAGGCGGCGACGGGACGCAGAAGGGAGCCCTCAAGATCGCGGAAGAAATAGAACGCAGGGGCCTCAAGATCTCCATCATCGGCGTGCCGAAGACGATCGACAACGATCTCAGCTTCATCCAGAAGTCCTTCGGCTTCGAGACCGCGGTCACGATGGCCTCCCAGGCGGTCTTCAGCGCGCACACCGAGGCGCATTCCTCCATCAACGGAATCGGCTTGGTGAAGCTCATGGGCAGGGAGTCCGGCTTCATCGCCGCCCATACCGCGCTTTCCGTGCACGAGGCTAACTTCGTGCTCATCCCGGAGGTGCCCTTCGACCTGGAGGGCCCGAACGGCTTCCTGTCCTACCTCAAGGCCCGCCTCGTGAAACGCAACCACGCGGTCATCGTGGTGGCGGAGGGCGCCGGGCAGGACCTGCTCGAGAAGCACAACGAGAAGGACGCGTCCGGAAACAAGAAGCTCGGGGACATCGGCATTTTCCTTCGCGACAGGATTTCGAAGTATTTCGCCGATCAGAAGATCGAAATCAACATGAAATACATCGATCCCAGTTACATCATCAGGAGCGCTCCGGCCGAACCGAGCGATTCCGCCTATTGTCTGCGCCTGGGCAACAACGCGGTCCACGCGGCGATGGCCGGAAAGACGAAGACGCTCATTAGCCTGGTAAACAATACCTTCGTTCACCTTCCCATGCAGGTCGCGGTTTCCACGCGGAATTTCGTGGACCCGGAAAGCAGCCTGTGGAGGGACGTGATCGAAGCCACGAATCAGCCGATGCTCATGAAGAATCCCGTGGTGCCTGCGGGCTGATCATGACGAAGTCGTTCCGAAAGGGAAGGTGATTGGCATGGAGAGTCGAGCCATTGAGCTGGCAACCGCCGACGGCATTACCCTTTACGGCGCCTGTTGGGAGGGCGAACTCGGAAGCGGGAGGGAAAACGGAACCGCCCCCAAGTCGAAGTGCTCCGTCCTCATCGTTCACGGAATGTCCGAACACATCGGCCGGTACGGACAATTCGCCTCTTTTCTCGCCGAAAAGGGCCTCTCGGTCTACGGTTTCGACCTCCGCGGCCACGGGAAGACCGGGGAAGCCGTCAGGACGCCCGGATTCTTCGCCGAAGAGGACGGTTGGCGGAAGGTCGTCGGCGACATCGGACTCTGGGTCGACCGGATCCGGGCCGAGCATCCGGATCGTCCTCTCTTTCTCCTCGGCCATTCGATGGGATCCTTCCTGTGCAGGGCCTACGCGAGCGCGGGCGGCGAAAAGCTCGCAGGGCTCATCCTCTCCGGAACCGGAGGAGATCCCGGCCTCGCTGGTTCCGTCGGCCTCCTCGTCGCCAGGATTTCGGCCTACCTGAACGGCCCCGAGGAGACGAGTCTCCTGCTCGACCGTCTCCTTTTCGGGACTTACGCGAGGACGGTGAAGAACCGGAGGACCCGGTTCGACTGGCTGTCGCGGGACGAGAAGGTCGTGGACGACTACATCGCGGATCCGCTGTGCGGAAGGGCGTTCACCATAGGATTCTTCATCGATCTGATCCGAGGAATCAGGGATCTTTCAAAGCCGTACAACGTGAGGAAGACCCCGCTCACGCTGCCGATCTATCTCTTCTCCGGAAGCCGCGACCCGGTTGGCGGTTTTTCCCGAGGCGTCTCCCAGGTCTACAAGCTGTACAGAAAGGCCGGCGTGCAGAGCCTGACCCTGAAGTTCTATTCGGGCGCGAGGCACGAGATGCTGAACGAAACGAACCGCGATGAAGTCTATCGCGACATCCTGGCCTGGATCAATTCGAAGCTCCCCGCCTCCCAGCCCGATGAAACGAATCCGCCCGCCTAGGGAGGAGACCGCGTCGGGTTCCTACAGAACTCCGAGAATCCTGGCGTATTCCGCGAGCGCCTCGTCCTTCGGATGTCCGGAGAGGACTTCCTTGGTGAGGACCTTGCCGAGCTGCACCCCTTCCTGATCGAAGCTGTTGATGTTCCAGAGGAAGCCCTGAAACATGATCTTGTTCTCGAAATGGGCGAGAAGCGCTCCCAATGCCCTGGGCGTGAGCCTGTCCGCCAGGAGAAGACTCGACGGCCGGTTCCCCGGGAAGCTCCTGTTCGGGTCCTTGTCGTCCTTGCCCGCGGCGAAGGCCGTTATCTGCGCCGCGAGGTTCGCGTTGAGCTTCTTCTGGCTTCCCGAGCCTTCGAAAACGAGGTCTTCCCCGCGCTGCGACTCCCGGAACCCGATGAACTGGAGCGGGACGACGTCGGTGCCCTGGTGCAGAAGCTGGAAGAAGGAATGCTGGCCGTTCGTGCCCGGTTCGCCGAAGATGACCGGTCCGGTCGAGTAGTCGATCGGCTCGCCGGCTCGGTTCACGCGCTTTCCGTTCGACTCCATGTCGAGCTGCTGGAGATGCGCGGGGAATCGGGAGAGCGCCTGACTGTAGGGCAGGATCGCGGTGTAGGGATGGCCGAGGACGTTCCTCTCGTACACCCCGATGAGGGCGTCGAGCAGCGCCGCGTTCCTTCGAACGTCCTTCTCCAGGGCCGCGGCGTCCGCCTCGTGCGCCCCGGCGAGGAGTTCCTCGAAGACCTCCCTGCCGAAGGCGAGGGTTAGGACCGCTCCGCCCACCGCGCTCGTGGCGGAGTAGCGGCCGCCGATGAAGTCGTCGATGAAGAAGGAGGCGAGGTAATCGCCCGACTTCGCCATCGGACTCGTCTCCGACGTGACCGCGACGATGTGCTTCTTCGGGACCAAGCCGGGAACGCCGGATCCTTCCAGCCGCCGGATGACGAAGGCCTCGTTTGTGAGGGTTTCCTGGGTCGTCCCGCTCTTCGAGACCACGATGAAGAGGGTCGTTTCCGGATCTGATTTCGCGAGGATCTCGGAGGCGTCGTCGGGGTCGACGTTGGACACGAAGTCCGCCTCCATCGCGAGTCCGGATCTCGATTTCCTGCAGTGGTTGACGAGTCCGAGGTAGAGGGCGCGCGGCCCGAGATCCGACCCGCCGATCCCGATCTGGACCACCCGACGGAACGGCTTCCCCGTGGAGCCGACGATTTTTCCCCCATGCACCTTTTCCGCGAAGGCGTAGACCTTCTCCTGTTCGCCCCTGTAGAAGGCCCGGAGGTTCTTGCCCTGCGAGATCACGTCCTTCCCGAGCTGGCCGCGGACGAGGTGATGGAGCACCATGCGCTTTTCGCCCGTGTTCATGATCTCGCCGTCCAGGAGTTCCCGGTATTTCGCGACGGCTTCCTGTTCGTCGGCGAGACGCTGAAGGAGGTTCAGGACTTCCTCGTCGACCTGCTTCGCGGCATAGTTGTACGAGATTCCTCCTCCTTCTGCCACGACGTAAGCCCTCACCCTTTCGCCCGTGAGGGACTTTCGGAGCGGCTCCGGCTTCGGCAGGTTCTTGAGCGCCTTGAACGATTCGGATTCGGTAAGGTTACGATATTTGGGATTCACGTCTTCACCCTCTCTTGAGAGAAAGTCTATCTGATTTCACCGGCTTGTCAACGAGCGGGGGCGGCGGCCTTCGTCGTCGCGGGGGGCGAAAAAAGGAGCCGGCCGGAAACGGCCGGCCCTTTCCCAGGCGTCCGCGTCACGGACGGATCGCGGGGTAGGAAGAGAAGAATTTCGCGTGGATGTCGCGGAGCTTTCCTTTCGCCTCCTCGCCGAGCGGCTTGAAGGGCTTCCGGCAGATTCCGCAGTCGATCCCGCGGAGCGTGAGCAGGTACTTGTGGGCCGCCAGGGATCCGGAGTCGAGCACCACCTTGATGATCTCGTTCGCCTCGCTCTGCACGGCGCGGGCCTCCTTTATCCTGTTCTCGTCGAAGAGCTTCTTGATGGCGAGGAACCGTTCGGGCATGAAGTTGAAGGTACTCCCGATCGCCCCGTCCGCTCCCATTGCGAGCCCCGAGAGGAACATCTCGTCGAAGCCGTTGAAAACTACGAGCTTCTTCCCGATGTTCTTCATCCTGTCGAGTTGGAAGAAATCGGAGGAGGTGTGTTTTACGCCTATGACTTTTTCGTTCCTGAGCACCTCCCCGAAATTGTCGATCCCGAGGGTCACGCCGGACAGGTTCGGGAAGTTGTAGGGGATGAGAGGCAGGTCCACCTCGCGCAGGATCTCGAGGTAGTGGGATTTGAGTTCGTCGAGGGTGAATTTATAGTAGAAGGGCGGTATGGCGGAAACGGCCGAGGCCCCGGCCTTGGCCGCGTGCCTGCCGAGATCCACGGCCTGAGCGGTGCTGATCGCCCCGATGTGACAGATGACGGGAACTCTGCCCTTCGCCTCGTCCACCGCTGTCTCGAGGAGCCGTTTTCTCTCCTCGATAGAGAGGAGGAAGGTCTCCGCAGTCGTCCCGCAGGCGTAGAATCCGTTCACGCCGCTGTCCACGAGAAAGGAAATCAGCCTTCTCAAGGCCTTTTCGTCGATCCGTTCCGAGGAGTCGAACGGCGTGATAAGAGCAGGAAAGATGCCGGAAAATGAAGTCATGAGTTTCTCCTTGCTTCGAGCCCGCGTTTCGAGGCGGGCGTTTGATTTCTTAGGCCGGATTCCGGCCGCTCAGCTTTTCAAATCGTCGAAGAGGCGGACCTTCCCGCTCCGGACGTGAGCCCTCACGATCCGCTCCGCCTCGTCGGGGTCCCGAGTCTTGAGGCGCTCCACCATTTCCACGTGATTCTGTCGTTCGAGGCGGTCGTCCGGGGCGATGACCCGATTCATTCCGTAGAACGTCCCGATGCGCATGGTCTTCGCGAATTCCCCGGTGAGTACGTCGCAGCCCGCGAGGCTTACGAGCCTCAGGTGAAAGTCGATGTCCTGCTTCCAGTGCTCCGGCGTGTCGGAGGGCGTGCTCTCCACGGCTTCCGCAAGCTCGACGAGTTCCTTTTCCGCGGCGGCGACGGGCTCGCCGCAGTAGAGCCGGGCAGCCTCGCATTCCAGCGCTTCGCGTATGATGAGCCTTCCCAGGACGTCCTCCTTCCTGACCGCCTTCACCACCGTGCCCTTGCGGGGCAGGCTCTCGACGAAGCCTTCCATGTCGAGCTGGAGGAAGGCCTCGAGTACCGGGGCCACGCTCACTCCGAGTTCCTCGGCCACGTCTCTGCGGTTCAGGATGTCGCCCGGGACGAGATCGTTCCCGAGGAGTCGGGCGATCATCGTCTCGTACACCATCCGGGAAAGAGAGTCGCTTCGGTCTTTCCCCAGCTTTTTCGCTTTCACGGAGGAAGTATGATACATATCGAGTGATATATCAAGTGGCATTATATCATGATCCCGGCATACGAATTCAGGACTCCTCCGGCCGATCAATGTGCGGGTTCGGACCGGAGCCTTTCCTTGCGCTCGAAACTGCGCAGGAGCAGGAGGCATGCGACGCTCCCGAAGAAGGTCGCGGCGATCAGGAGCGACGGCAGTCTCGGATCGACCGAGGAAAGGAATCCGGCGAGATAGCCGAATGGGGCGGTGACTCCGTAGAGCACGGAGTACACCAGGGCCATGATCTTCGCCCTGTGATGGTCGGGGACCGTGTTGGCGAGGTTCCCGTTCACGAAGGGAGTCACCACGGCCGCTCCGAGCCCACTCAAGACGGTGGAGAGCACGGCGATCACGAAACCTCCGGCAGGCGCGAGATAGAGCGTGAGATAGCTCGCGATGAGGAAGAATAAGCTGAAGAGAAGCGGCTTCTTCATGTTCCGTTTCGCCAGGCTCGGCATGACGAAGATGTAGACGAACATCGCGGCCGCGGAGCTCACTGCGGGGAAAACCGCGAGGGATTCCTGCGTTATGCCGATCCCCTTGTTCAGGACTATGCCCAGGAAGGTGTTCTTCAGGGTGATGTGTATGTTGTTCAGGAGGGCCATGAGAAAGGCGATCTGGATGAATCGGTTCCGGTAAATCTCCCGGAAGATTCCCGGATATTCCTTGAGCGCTCCCACGAACCCCTGACCCCTTGTTTCGGCCATCTTGACGAGCCCGATGGAGGTTTCCGTCGTGTAACGGTTCCTGAGGAGGAACATGAGCGTCATGGACACGAAGGCGAAGAAGTAGAGCCCCCGCACAGCGGGCACGAGGGAGTAGCGCATGACGAAGAACCCCGCGACCGGAGCGAAGAATCCGGCGAGGATGTTGGCGACGTCGAGCCAGGAGAAGATATGGACTCGTTCCTCGGGACGGGTGTCTTCGATCGTAAGGCAGGTCCATGAATTCTGGACGATTCGCAGCATCGCGTTCAGTACCGCGGCCGCAAGAAAGAAAGCGATGTTCTGCGCGACGGCCCAGATAAGGGTCGGAACGCTCCAGCTGACGAGGTCGAAGATGAGAGACGTCCTCCGCCTTCCGAGCTTGTCGGTGATGAAGCCGCCGAACAGCGAGAAGAGCATCTGGAATCCGAGGCCCACTGCCGTAACGAATCCGATCTGCTGGTCCGAGCAGCCGAGGGCCAGCATGTAGAGCGATGCGTAGGGAACGAAAAGGTTGTAGGAGATGCCCCAGAGCGGTTCGACGATGAGGCAGGTGCGGGTGTTTCCCCGAAAGCTCCTGAGGACCGCGAGCGTCATCCCCAGGCGTCTGAGCAATAAGGCTTTCATTTCGGCCACTATATAGGTTTCACGCCGGGCCTGCAAGCGCGGTTTCCCGGAATAGAATCCTCCCTTGATTTATGGGGAAAAATCTGTCAGCATTAATGCAATCACGAAAAGTAGGACCAGAATCGAGTTCGTCTCAAGGAGTTCGATATGAGGAATATCGGCATCAGGACCAAGATGATGTTGATTTTCGGAACCCTGGGGTTCGTCGTCTTTTCCGTCCTCGGCGGGACGCTCTTTTTCGTGATCAAGAAGAGCATCGACAAGGAGCTTGCGGACCAGTTGAACGGGACGATCCAGCTCATCACGCAGAACGTCAAATCGGTCGTGGACGTCTCGATACGGAACTACCTCAGGGCCTGCGCGGAGACCAACATGAGCGCGATCTGGGGACACTACAACCGGTACCGCAGGGGGGAGATCTCCGAGGCCCAGGCGAAAAAGGACGCCGAGGCGTTCCTCCGCTCGCAGACCATCGGAGAATCCGGATACGTCTACTGCATCGACTCGAACGGAGTCCTCAAGGTCTATCCGGACAGGAGCCTGGTGGGGGCTAATCTCATGGACTACGCGTTCGTGAAGGACCAGGTTTCAAGGAAGAAGGGCTTTCTCGATTACCTGTGGAAGGCTCCTGGGGATCAGAAGGAAACGGCAAAATCGCTCTATATGCTCTACTTCGAACCCTGGGATTGGATCGTCTCGGTATCCGCCAACCGGGAAGAGTTCAAGATGCTGGTGAGTCCGCAGGATTTCAGGAACAGCCTCCTGTCGCTCACCATCGGGAAGACAGGCTATCCCTTCATCATGGACACGAACGGAATCCTCGTGATCCACCCCACGCTCGAGCGGAAGATCCTGACCGAGGTCCAGGACGTCAACGGAATCTTTTTCGCCAAAGCGATGATCGAGCAGAAGAGCGGAAGCCTCTCCTATCGCTGGTCGGAAAAAGGGGAGGAGAATCCTCCCGAGAAGTTCGTCTATTTCAACAGCATTCCCGAGATGGGATGGATCGTCGCGGTCACATCCTTCATCGACGAGTTCTACGGTCCGCTCAGGACGATCGGCAGCATGCTCGCCGTCTCCTTTTTCGCGACCCTGGTCCTCTTCTTCGTCATGGTACTCGTGATCTCCGGTTCCATCGTACGGCCCATACGGAAAACCGAAGAAATCCTGCGCGACATCGCCCAGGGAAAGGGCGACCTCACCCAGAGGATACCGGTTTCGAGCGGTGACGAGGTCGGCTCCATGGCGGAGAGCTTCAACTCCTTCTCCTCCTCACTCGGAAGGATGATCCTGGCCATCCGGAACGCCTCGACGCGTCTCCAGGAGGTCGGACAGGAACTTTCCGCCAACATGGAGCAGACCGCCTCGTCCGTCAACCAGATCAGCGCGACCGTGGACAGCGTGAACAGGCGGATCTCCGACCAGGCCTCCGGCGTGACCGAATCGGCCCAGGCGCTCACCGAGATCGGCAGGAACATCGACAGGCTCAACCACCTCATCGAGAACCAGGCCGCGGCGGTGACCGAGTCGTCGGCCTCCATCGAGGAGATGATCGCCGGGATCCAGAACGTGACCAGGAACGTCGAACAGGCGGGCTCCTACTTCACCGACCTTCTCCGGGCGTCCGACCTGGGGAAGGAGAAACTCAACAAGGTGAACGACGAGATCCGGGGGATCGCCGAGAAGTCGGAGACGCTCCTCGAGACCAACCGGATGATCTCGGAGATCGCGGCCAGGACCAACCTTCTCGCGATGAACGCGGCGATCGAGGCCGCACACGCGGGCGACGCGGGGCGGGGCTTCGCGGTCGTCGCCGACGAGGTGCGGAAGCTCGCCGAGACTTCGGCCTCCCGTTCGAGGGACACGGGCATGACCCTGAAGGCGGTCAAGTCGGTCATCGACGACGTGGTCGAATCCTCCAAGGAGGCGGGCCGGAGCTTCGAGACGGTGCTCGGCCTCATCCGCACCGTCGGTTCACTCGAGGAGGAGATCAAGCACGCGATGATCGAGCAGAACCAGGGCAGCAAGCAGATCCTCGAGGCTCTCACCGGAATCCAGGAGGTGACCGAACAGGTCAAGACGGGTTCCTCGGAAATGAACGCGGGCTCGAAGACCGTCCTGGGCGAGATGGACCGCCTCCTCGCGATCACCGAGGAGGTCAGGCACAGCATGCAGGAGATGGCGGAGGGAACGCAGGAAATCAACCGCGCCGTCAACGCCGTCTCGGACCTCAGCGTGAAGAACAGGGAGTACATCGAAGCCGTGGCGGCCGAAACCCGGAAATTCGTGGTGGAGGAGGATCCTACCGCATCAGCTTCCTGAGGAGGGCGTCGTCCCGTCTCCACCTGGGATTCACCTTGACCCTGAGGTCGAGATGGATCCTGTAGGGGAAGAGTTTCCCGAGTTCCTTCTGGGCCGCGGTCCGGATCTCCTTGATCTTCTCTCCGCCTCTGCCGACGACGATCCCTTTCTGGGAATCCCTCTCGACGACGAGAAAGGCCCTGATCCAGAGTCTGTCCTCCCCGTCCTCCTCCATGTCGGCGATATCGACGTAGAGGGCGTGCGGAACCTCCTCCCGGGTCGCGAGGATCGCCTTCTCGCGGATGATCTCGGCCGCCCTGAATTCCGGGTCCTGGTCGGTGTAGAATTCCGCCGGGTAGAGGGCTTCTCCCTCCGGGGCGAGGGAGAAGAGCGCGTCCTTGAGCTCGTCGATCCCCTTGCCCTGCAGGGCCGAGATGGAGACGAATCCGGCTCGGGGGAGCCGTTCCGCTATGAACGCCCTGTTCTCCTCGGCGAGGTTGGGGGTGACGTCCGTCTTGTTGAGGGCGACGAGGACCGGCCCCTCGAAACCCGAAAGCCTCGCTGCCACTGCGTCCTCCTCCTCGCCCGCGGCCCGGACCGCATCGTTCACGTAGAGGACCATGTCAACGTCGCTCAATGCTTCGTTCACCATTTCCCTGAGACGGAGGTTGAATTTCCTGTCGGAGTTGTGGTAACCCGGCGTGTCGATGAGGATGAGCTGCCCCCGCTCCTCGGTCATGATGCCGCGAATCTTGTTCCTCGTCGTCTGGGGCGCAGGGGCGACTATGGCGACCTTGTTGCCGCAGAGAAGGTTGACGAGGGTGGATTTTCCGGCGCTCGGACGGCCGACGATGACTATGACGGCGCTTTTCATGGCTCGACGATTTCCATTTCTCTTGGTATATTACAAGGAGGCGTTTTCAAAAATCACCGCTTTGAACCGGGCGAGATTCATAAATCCTTTTAAAATAGGGATTTTTGAGAATCGTTTCGAACAAAGCATCAGTCTTGAAAGAGCCTCCAAAGGTAATTCGGAACCGTGGGGAAGTATACACCGCGGAAGGGCGCCGTGAACAGGCGCCGGAACCGATCGAGAACCGAATGAATCGCGAAGGAGATCAGAATGGCCCGTTTCGACGAAGAAGACGATGACGACAAGCCCGAGAAGGAAGGCGCAGCTCCCGAATCGGACATGGTTTTCCAGAAACTCCTGAAGACGAGGACCATTCTCCTGTCCGGCGAGATCAACAAGACTCTGGCCGAGAAGACGATCAGGCAGCTCATCCTCCTCGAGGCCGACGGCGACGATCCCATCAAGGTGTTCATCGACTCGCCCGGCGGAGACGTGGACGCCGGCTACGCGATCATCGACATGATGCGGTTCGTGAAGCCCGAGATCTACACCCTCGGCATGGGGCTCGCCGCCTCGGCTGGCGCCCTCATCCTGCTCGGCGCGCCCAAGGAGCGACGGTTCGGCCTGCCGAACTCACACTATCTCATCCATCAGCCCTTGAGCGGCATGAGGGGAGTCGCCACGGACATCGAGATCCACGCGCGCGAGCTCGAGAAGGTGAGGGCGCGGATCAACAAGTTCATCTCCGAGGAGACGGGAAAGCCCATCGATCAGGTGGAGAAGGACACCGACAGGGACTTCTGGATGAACGCCGAAGACGCCCTGGCCTACGGTCTCATCAGCAAGATCGTGACCTCGCGCAGGGAATTCCCGAGGTGATCCATGGCTTTTGAGGTTCAAGCAGGAGCGCTTTCCGGTTGCTTTCCCGGCATGGACGAGACCATGGTCCCCGAAGGCGTCGGCCTGTACCGCGGCAAGGTCAGGGACGTTTTCGACCTCGGCGACCGGCTCGTCATAACCGCCACCGATAGGATCTCCGCGTTCGACCGCGTGCTTTCGACGATCCCGTACAAGGGCGAAATCCTGAACCGGGTGAGCCTGCACTGGTTCAAGCTCACCAAGCACATCATACCTAACCATATCCTGGAGGTGCTTTCTCCGCGGTCCGTCGTCGTGAAGAAGGCGAAGGTCGTGCCGGTGGAGGTCGTCGTCCGGGGTTACCTCACCGGTTCCGCGTGGCGCGACTACACGGAGGGAAAACCGGTTTCCGGCATCGCCCTCCCCGCAGGCATGAAACGCGACCAGGCCTTCTCCGAACCGCTCATCACCCCCTCCACCAAGGAAGACGCAGGAAAGCACGACGAACCCGTGTCCGAAGCGGAGATCGTGAGGCGGGGCATCGTAGAGGAGCCACTCTGGAGGAAAATCCGCGAGACCGCGATCTCCCTTTTCCGCATAGGGACTCAGGTCGCGCTCGGACGCGGCCTCATCCTGGTGGACACCAAGTACGAATTCGGAGTCCTCGGCGACGGGAAGCTCATCCTCGTCGACGAGATCCATACGCCCGACTCCTCCCGGTACTGGTACGCCTCCGGCTACGAGACGCTCTTCAGGGCCGGAGGGGATCAGCGGCAGCTCGACAAGGAATTCTTCCGGCGCTGGCTCCTCGACCGGGGCTTCAAGGGAGAGGGAGAGCCGCCCGCGATCCCGGATCAGGTCAGGCTCGACGTCGCGAAGCGCTACGCTGAGTCCTACGAGGCCGTGACCGGGGAGGAATTCGTCCCGCAGGCGGGAGATTTCGAAGCGGAGCGGAAAATTCTCGAGTCCTATTGGGCGGGACGCCGCTAGACGAGCCGCCCTATCGCCCGGTTCCTGACGCAGAAGCGGCCGTCCCGGAGGTTCCATGGGACGGTTGCAGGCAGTCTTCGCCGCTTTCGCGGCCTTCGCGTTCACCTCCTGCGGGAGCTGTACGCTTCCCTTCGCCGACGACGGAGCCGAGGTCTCAATCCTCTCCTACAACGTGCACAACCTCTTCGACGATCTCGACGACGGGACTGAATACCCCGAATTCGACCCTTCGGGCGGAAAATGGACGCAGGCGGACTATTACGCCAAGCTCGAAAAGGTCGCCAAGGTCGTCAGGGACTCCGTATCCGGGGGGCCGGATCTCGTCGCCTTCGTCGAGATCGAGAATTCCAAGGTCCTCGAGGACCTCAACTCCAGCCATCTCAGGGAACTCGGCTACCGCTTTGCGGCGACCGCTCCGGGAGCGGACGCTCCGGTTCGTGTGGGAATTCTTTCCCGCCTTAGAGTTTCCGGACTGCGGAGTCACGAACCCGCGAGCGCCGGTTTTCCCCAGCGCAATATCCTCGAGGCGGAACTCGATGCGGACGGCGTCCCCCTTTTCGTATTCGTGTGCCATTTCAAGGCGAAGAGCGAGGGAGCCGAGGCCACGGAAAATTCCCGCAGGCTGGCGGCGAGGCTGGTTCGCAGGAGGATGGCGGAGATCCTTTCCCGCGACGGGGCGGCGGAGATCGTCGTGCTCGGCGACCTCAACGAAAACGTCGACGAATTCGAACGGGTTAACCGGGCCTATCCGACCGCCATTCTTCCCGAGGACGTCGAACCGGACGTCGACTCGTCTTCCTCCCTGATCGTCACGGGAAACCGGGCCGCCGGAGGGGCCCCGGATCTGCTCTATTCGCCGTGGCTCGACGATCCTCCCTTTCCCGGCTCCTACTGGTACCGGGGCGGCTGGGAATCCCTTGACCACGTCCTGCTTTCCCGCGGGCTCCTCGACCGGAACGGCCTCGGACTCGGATCCTTCGACGTCGTCAGGCCGTCCTACATCCTCGACGCGGAGGCAAGGCCCAAGGCCGAGTATTCCGACCATCTGCCGATTCTCTTGAAGCTGTCGAACGACGGAAAACGATAGACCTCGCCGGCCGGACCGCGCCCGTGGAGAAAAATTCTCCGCTTTGGGGTATGATGGCGGCCAGATAAACCTTAGGAGGACTCGGGACGATGAAACTCAAGGGAAAAACGGCGATAGTGACCGGCGCGACGGGCGGACTCGGTTTCCGCATCTGCCTCGCGCTCGGCTCCAGGGGCGCGAAGGTCGTCATGGTCTACAACAGCTCGAAGGAAAAGGCGGATGCGAACCTCGCAGAAATGAAGAGGCTCGGATACGAGGCCCGGCTCGTGCAGGCGGATGTCACGACAGGAAAAGGCATCGACTCCATGCTCGGCGCGGCGGCGGAGTCCTACGGCGGGCCGGACGTCCTCGTCTTGGACGCGGCCTTCAATCGATGGATACCCTTTCCCGACCTCGAGACGCTGGACGCCGAGATTTGGAACTACATCCTGAATTTCAACCTCACCTCGCCCTATCTCGCGGCGAGGGCCGCCGCGCCGCTCATGAAGAAGAGGGGCGGCGGCAGGATCGTCACCGTCGCATCCAACGCCGGGCTCGTGCCTACGGGAAGCTCCATCGCATACTCCGTCTCAAAGGCGGGCCTCATCCACCTTACCAAATGCCTCTCCGTCGCACTCGCGCCCGACATTCTCGTCAACTGCGTGGCCCCCGGCCTCATGGACGGCACCCGCATGACCGACAACCTCTCGCCCGACTACGCTCAAATGGTACGCGAGTCGGCGAGTCTCCGGCGCGCCGCGGACAAGGACGACGTGGCCTCTGCGGTCGCGCTCATGGCGGAGACCGACAGCATCACCGGCCAGACCCTCGTCGTGGACGCCGGAAAGGTCTACCACTGAGGCCGTCCCGTTGAATCGTTCCCTCGCTCGTCCTCCGGCTTCAGGGGAAGTTCGGCGTTGAGCTCGTCCATCTGGCCCTGCTCGTACTCGTTCACCATGCCGATGTTTTCCCTGAAGAGCCGGTCGAGGACGGGATCGAAGAGGCGATGGTAGCTGTAGTCGGCCACGGCGCGGAAGCCCCTTCTGATCTTGTGCGGCGAGCCTGCACCGGGATCGAAGAAACGTATCCCCTCGGAAATGCACCATTCCATCGGCGCATAGTAGCAGGCGGTGAAATGGAGGTCCCTCACGTCCTCGTAGCTGCCCCAGTAGCGTCCCCAGACCCGGTCTCCCTTCCGGACGAGGAAGGCCAGGGCGAGGGGGCCGTCCGCGCCGGCTCTTTCCCGCGCCTCCGAGAAATGGATCCGGCGGCCGAAGGTCTTCCCGACTATCGAGAAGAATTCCTCGTTGACGTACCTTGCGTCCCAGGGCACGAATTTGTCGTTGGTCCGGGAATAGAGGTCGAACATCCGCCTGAAGTGGTCTTCTGGGACCTCGTTCCCCGCCACGATCCGGACCTCGATTCCCTGTTCCTCGGAACGGTTCTTCTCCTTCCTGATGTTCTTGCGCTGATTCTTGGTGAAACGCGCGAGATAGTCGTCGAAATTCACGTACGAGCGGTTTTCCCAGAGATAGTGATGGTGTTTCCAGGGGACGAACCCGGCCCCGGCGAGCGACGCGGCCCAGGACGGATCGGCGAAGAGGATATGGAAGCCGGGAATCCCGTTCTTTACGCAGATGTCCTCCGCCGCGGCGAGGAGGATGTCCGTGACGAGAGCCTCGTCGTTGCCTTCGGCGATGAGGAAGCGGTATCCTTCGGCCGGCGTGGCCGGCACTACGCCCACGAGCTTCGGAAAGTAGGGTTTCTTCATGGACCTCGCCGCCTCCGCCCAGAATTGGTCGAAGACGAACTCGCCGAGGCTGTGCGTCTTGAGGTAGAGCGGCGCGGCGCCTACGAGCTTCGCTCCGTCCCGGAGGATCAGATGCAGAGGATGCCAGCCCGTCTCCGGAGCCGCGCTGCCCGATTTTTCCAGAGCCGCGAGCCATTCCCATTCGAGGAAGGGGATGACTTCGGGACCCGCGAGCGCGTTCCATTCCGCCGGGGCGATGTCGAGAACGCTTCGATGTATTTCGAGCGCGAGACCGTTTTTCTTGCCCATGCACGTAAAAGATAGCAAAGCCGGACGCGGGAAAAAAGCCTTTTCCTCGTCCGGATTTCTGTCGATACATAAGGTGACCGTTACAACGATACATGGGGGGAGACCGAAGATGTTTCAGTATCGAGTGAAATCGAATCCCGGAACGGATACTTATCTCGACGTAGTTTCCGAGACCGATGACGATTTCGAAGTCCTCATCGTGACGCTCAAGGACGGCTACGATCTCGAGCGGCGGGAAACCATGACGAAAAAGCTCTTCGACTCGTGTCTCAGAACCGGATATCTCACCCTGCTCACGGACAAGGAACAGATCGTCCGAAAATCCGCATAATCGCTCACGGCCGACAGCGTCGGCCGCCCGTCATTCCTGCCTCATCGGAAACAGCGGTTTCATCTCGACGTGGAGATCCTGGCTCTCCTCGAGCGCGGCGAAGTCCTTCTTGAGGACGTTGGCCGCCAGACTGCGCGGAAGCACGATCCTCCCCCTCATGTGGAACAGGGGTGCGCCCGTGAGGGGCGCGGGAGTCGTCTCCGTCTCGAGGTCCTCGATGTTGACTCCGTGTTTCCGAAGTACCGTCGTCACCGAGTGTACGATTCCCGGCGTGTCCTGGGAGATAGTCTCGATGAGGTAGGGCATTCCCGGGACCGTTGCGACGGGCTCCTTCGTCCTTTTCAGGGCGATCACGAGGCCGAAACGCCGGCCCAGGTCATCGACGTCCGCCGCGAGAGCACCCATGACGGCGGGGGCCGCGGAAAGGAGGAGGATGACCGCGAATTCGCCTCCCAGGACCGCCATCTTGCTTTCCTCGATGTTGCACTTCCTTTCCGCCAGCGCTGCGGAGATGTCGTCGGCTATGCCGACCCTGTCGCTGCCCAGCGCGGTAAGAACGGCGAATTCCCTGTCCATGTTCGGCTCCTTATCGGATTTCAGTGTAATCGATGAGGTCCCTTCTGTCGATATCCCGGGGCCTGAGGTTCGGGCCGGCTGAGGGTTCTCTCGATAGCAAAATTAGGCTTGCCTTTTAATGTTAAGTATTACTATCTTTTCTATAGCCTCGGGCCGGAAAGGCGCCGAGGGAAGGAGATCCATCATGGCATTTACAGTTCCCGACCTTCCATACCCCGAGAACGCCCTCGAGCCGTATATCGACGCGAAGACCATGTCGATTCACCACGACAAGCACCATGCAGCCTACGTCGCGAACCTGAACAAGGCCCTGGAGGGAACGCCTTACGCTTCGTGGCCGCTGGAAAAGATTCTCGCCGACCTATCATCCATTCCCGAAAACGTGCGTACGGCCGTCAGGAACAACGGAGGAGGCCATGCGAATCACGCTCTCTTCTGGACGGTGATCGGGCCGAACGGCGGAGGCGAACCCGGGGGCAAGCTCGCCGAGGCGATCTCGAAGTCCTTCGGGAGCTTCCAGGCATTCAAGGAAAAGTTCTCCCAGGCGGCAATGGGACGCTTCGGGAGCGGATGGGCCTGGCTCGTGCGGAAAAACGACGGGAGTCTCTCGGTCTATTCCACCGCCAACCAGGATAGTCCGCTGTCGGAGGGGGACGTTCCTCTTCTCGGGATCGACGTGTGGGAGCACGCGTATTACCTTCTGTATCAGAATCGAAGGGCCGAATACGTCGAGAATTTCTTCAAGGTTGTCAATTGGAGGGAGGTGGAACGCCGCTTCGCCGCCTGAAGTCGTAGTATCGTTCAAGTCCGCGGTCCGCGGGGTCCGACTCTTCGGAGGGCCGGGCTTCCGCGCCCGCCGCGTCGCATTGACAGCGCTTTTTCGTCCGTGGCTTAATTAAAATCATGAATGCAGATCTCGCGCTCATACGATCGAAGCGGGCCTTCATCGTAGACATGGACGGTGTCGTTTATCACGGCAACAGGCTGCTCCGCGGAGCGGCGGAATTCGTCGATTGGCTCGGCAACGCGGGAAAGGACTTCCTTTTTCTCACGAACTCCAGCGAGCGATCGCCCGCAGACCTGTCTCGGAAGCTCGAAAGGCTCGGCATTCGAGTCGGCCCCGAACATTTCTATACGAGCGCCCTGGCGACAGCGTCGTTCCTCGCAGCCCAGAAGCCGGGGGGGTCCGCCTACGTGATCGGAGAATCCGGTCTCAGCAACGCGCTCTATGACGCGGGTTTCACCATGAACAACGTCGATCCGGACTACGTCGTGGTGGGTGAGGGTAGGAGCTACGGCTTCGAAACCCTGGAGCACGCCGTTAACCTCGTCCTCGGCGGGGCGAAACTCATCGGAACGAATCCCGATCTGAGCGGCCCCTCCGAGGAAGGTACCGTCCCCGCCTGCGGAGCCTTGGTCGCGCCGATCGAACTCGCCTCCGGCAGGAAGGCCTATTTCGTCGGGAAGCCGAATCCCTTGATGATGAGGCACGCCATGCGGAAGCTCGGCGCGCGGCGGGAGGAGACGGCGATCATCGGCGACAGGATGGACACGGACATCGTCGCCGGCGTGGAATCCGAGATAGAGACGGTTCTTGTGCTGTCGGGGGTGACGGGGCTCGGGGACATCGAACGGTTCGCGTACAGACCGCGCCACGTTCTCGAGGGAGTTTTCGAAATACCGGGATGACCGCAAAGTAAGCGTTCTTCTTTCGGAAGTCGGTTCGTGGAGAATCGGGATCCGATGGGCTTCGCGAGAATTCCTCTTTCGTGCGGCGAAAAGAGGAAACCGTCTCCGAAGACTGAAAAACCCCGGGATTCGCCCGGGGTTTCATGGGTGGCTGAAACACATCCTCTCAGTTCGCGACGGCCTTGTTCCCAGTTCCTTCGAAGATTATGCTGTTCTCAAAACCCTGGATCTGCCTGATCCAGGTGAGGAATTTCTCGGCTTCGGCCTTGTTCGAATAGGGGCCTACGCGCAGTCGGTAGTACTGGGTACCGTTGACATCTTTCGAGACGATCTGCCCCGCGAGGCCCTTCTCCTTGAGTACCTGCCCGGCCTGCTCGGCACGGTCGCGGCTCGCGAAAGAACCGGCCTGGATGAGGTACTCCCGGACCGCCGCCGGTTTCGGCTTTGCCGGGGCCTTGGCCTTGGGAGCGGCCGGTTGCACCACCGCGGGTTTCACGGGTTCCACGGTTTTCGGTTTCGTCTCGGGCGCCTTCGCGGGTGCCGCGGGAACCGCCTGAATCGGGGCCTGTTCCACGGGCTTCTTGTTCTTGTCCTCGCCGTAGACGATGATAACGTCTTCCTTCTTGCCCTCGGTCGGCTTGGCGGTGAGAGCCGGATATTCCTCCTTCGTTCTCACCCATTCGATGGGATCGAAATTGGAAGGTTTGTTCGTCACGGCCGCCTCGGGGGCCGCGGAGGCTTTCTGACGCGGATAGAAAAACCACAGGCCTACGCTGAGCACGGCGGCCAGGAAGAGAGTGACCGATACAATGATCAATAAAATCTTATTCTTTTCCATACCTTCTCCACTGAGGCGTTTCCGAAATCGCCGCTTTGAGCCGGGCGGAAATCAAAACCCCCTGCTAAACAGGGATTTATGCAACCGCCTCGAATAAAACGACCGTTTTGAAAGAGCCTCCGTTCACCCGGAAATCCGGGGAGCGAGCGTGTCTACGCGGGCCTTGAGCTGGTCCAAGGTTCCCCGGTTCTCCACGATTATAGTATCGGCAGGCAGGGAAGAAGGTTGAGGAATGAGTTTACGCTGCGCGAAAACCCGCCTGAGCACCCCGACCGGGGATTGCCGGTCGCGCTTCAGCGCCCTCCGGATCCGGAGGCATAGGGGGGCGTTCACGACGACGATCCTGTCGCAGAACGCGTCCAGGCCCATGGTGAAGAGGAGAGCAGCGTTCACGAGGACCTTTTCCGACGGATCCCTCTTCGCCTCTTCGGCGACCCGCGCCTTCATCCAGGGATGCACGATGCCCTCGAGCCTGCCGAGTTTTTTCCGGTCCCGGAAAACGAGTCCGCCCAACGCTCCGCGGTCGATCCTGCGGTCCGGTCCGAGGATCTCTCCGCCGAACTCGGCGACGATATCTTCCTTCATGACCTCGAGCGCCTCGTGTCCCAGAAGGTCGACGTCCACGATCCTGTATCCTCTTTCGGCGAGCATCGCCGCGACCCGATTCTTGCCCGCGCAGTACTTACCGCAGACGCCCAGCACCATGGTTCGTCTCCTTCAATGCATCTCCCCCCAGCTCATGCCCGTCTCGACGCTCGCCCGGAGCGGAATCCTGAGGGCGATCGCCCCTTCCATTTCCTCCTTGACCAGGGACTTCATCGTCTCGACCTCCCCCAGAGGGACCTCGAAGATGAGTTCGTCGTGCACCTGGAGGATGAGCTTCGATGAGAGCCTTTCCGCCGCGAGACGACGTGTCACGCGCAGCATGGCGAGCTTCACGATATCGGCCGCGCTTCCCTGGATCGGCGTGTTGACCGCGATACGCTCCGCCGCCATCTTCTCGGTCTTGTTCCTGCTGGTTATGGCGGGGATGGGCCGTTCCCTGCCGAGGAGGGTCTTCACCTTGCCGGTTTTCTCCGCCTCCTTCACGGTTTTTTCGATGAACTCCCTTATCCGGGGATACTGGCGGAAGTAGAAATCGATGAATTTATCCGCCTCCGCCCTCGGGATGGCGAGTTCCCTCGACAGCCGGAACGCCGACATGCCGTACATGACGCCGAAGTTAATGGTCTTGGCCGCCCTCCGCTGCTCGGGGGTGACGCTCTCTTCGGGGACGCCGAATATGAGGGCCCCGGTCCGCCGGTGGACGTCCGCTCCCGAGGAGAAGGCCGAACCCAGGCCCGGATCCTCCGACAGATGCGCGAGGACGACGAGCTCGATCTGGCTGTAGTCGGCGCTCAGAAACGTCTTCCCCTTGTCCGGGATGAAGGCGGAACGTATCCTCCGTCCCTCCTCGTCCCTTATGGGGATGTTCTGGAGGTTCGGGTCCTTGCTCGAGAGTCTGCCGGTAGCCGTTCCTGTCTGGTGAAAATTCGTATGGATTCTGCCGGTTTTCGGGCTGATGAGTTTCGGAAGTGCCTCGACGTACGTGGATTTGAGCTTTGAGAGCGTCCGATGCCGCAGGATGAGCTCCGGAACGGGGTCCTCGCCGGCGAGTTCCTCAAGGACCGAGGTGTCGGTGGAAAATCCTGTCTTCGTCTTTTTGGACGGCTTGAGCTTCCTTTCCGTGAAGAGGACGTCCTGGAGCTGTTTCGTCGAGTTGATGTTGAATTCCCGTCCGCAGAGCCGGAAGATTTCGGTCTGAATCGCGGCGAGAGCCTTTTCGAGCTCCGTTCCGTAGGTTTCGAGCACCGCCGGATCGAGCCTGATCCCCTCGAGTTCCATCCCGGCGAGGATTCTGATGAGGGGCATCTCGACGTCGCGGAATAGGGATTCGAGCCCCCGCTCCTTGAGCATGGGAGAAAAAACGCTGTAGAGGCGGAAAGTCACGTCGGCATCCTCGGCCGCGTACCTCGTCGCCTTGTCCAGGGGGACCGCTTCGAAGGTTTCGCCCTTGCCCACAACTTCGTCGTAGCGGACCGTCTTGTAGTCCAGGTAGCTATCGGCGAGACGATCCATGTTGTAGATCCCGGAGTCGGCATCGAGCAGCCATGCGGCTATCATGGTGTCGAAGGCGATGTTCGCAATGTCCACGCCCAGCCGGCGAAGAATCTTGTAGTCGAATTTGAGGTTCTGCCCCACGATGGCGACGGTCGGATCTTCCAACAGGGCCTTGAGGCGGGGAAGAACGGTGCGGAGTCCGAGACCTTGGCCCCAGGGCGCGATGACCGGCACGTAACAGGCCTTTCCCGGTTCCGAGGAAAGGGAAAAACCGACGAACTCCGCCCTGAATGGATCGATGTCCGTGGTTTCCGTGTCGAAGGCGACGATTTTCGCTTCGCGAGCCCGCCTGATCCATGCGTCCAGGGCGTCCACGGTCGTCACGGTCTCGTAAGTTCCGGGCCGGTTGTCCTTGCGACCTTCCTCCGTCCCCGCCGATCCCGAGGAACGGACTGCCGAGATCTCCTCCGTCCCCGCCGAGTTCCTCGCGGGATCGGAGCACGCGTTCTTCAGGGGAATCCCGGCCTTGCCCGACGACAGCTCGTCGGCGAGGCTTTTGATCCCTTCCCGCCTGAACAGCCCGACGGCTTCGTCTCCGCACATCCCTCCGAGCCCGAGATCCTCGATGCCGAGGGGAATGTCGACGTCGTCTTTCAGAACGACGAGGCTCCTGCTGAGAAAAACGTTTTCTTTCGATTCCTCGAGTTTCTTTCGTTGGGAGTCGCTTTTCACGGCATCGAGGCCGGCATAGAGTTGGTCCAGCGTCCCGAACTCCCCGAGCAGGGAAGCCGCGGTCTTTTCCCCGATTCCTTTCGCGCCGGGAACGTTGTCCGCCGTATCCCCTACGAGTGAAAGGTAGTCAACGACCTGTTCCGGGTAGACCGACCATTCCTCGTGAACCTCCTCCCTCCCGAGCTCCACGAACAGGCCTTTTTCGGGTTTCAGCACTTTGACGGAGCCGCCGACCGTCTGTAGCAGATCCTTGTCCCCGGAGATGACATAGCACGGTCTGTCCTCCTCCCGGCATCTCCTCGCGAAGGTCGCCATGACGTCGTCCGCCTCCATTCCGTCCATCCGAACCGAGGGAATTCTCAAGGCCGCGGTTATCTCCTCTATGACGGGTATCTGTGCGCGGAGATCCTCGGGCGTTTTCTGCCGCGTCGCCTTGTATTCCGGATAGAGCCGGTGCCGGAAGGTCGGCGTCCTGGAATCCAACACCACGGCGAAGTATTCGGGTTTTCGATCCTGGAGGAATCCGAAGAGGGTTCTGAAGAATCCGAAGACCGCCTGGGTGTTTTTCCCCTGCGCGTTCTTGAGCGGAGTACGGATGAAGGCGAAATAGGACCTGTAAATAAGACTATAACCGTCTAGGAGATACAGCGGCGTTTTCATGCAAAAAATAATAACACATATTGATTTATGAAGTCACTTGGCTTAAACTTTCGCTATGAGTATTCGGCTGAAAATCATCCTGGTGGTACTGCCGTTGATCATCGTAGCCCTGGTGCTCGCGGGGACTTCTTCCTACTTCGTGGCCACGAACGGAATCACCCGTATCGCGCGGGATTTCCTGGATTTCAAGGCTTCCGAACTGGAAAAATACTCGGAAAGTCAATGGGCTCTCCTCGTCGAGAACAACTTCACCGGACGGCCGGAGATGGTCGCGGCCACAAAGGGCGGCGTCGAGATGTTCGCCCGGAGCATCATCAGGAGCAGGACGGAGATCATCATCGCGTTGGACGACGCGGGCGAGATCGTCATGAAAACCGCCGACGTCTCCATGCTTCCCCAGGAAAAGGGCGAGTTCGCCGAACTCGTGAAGAGCGGCAGGACGGATCTCATAAGCCCCGTTCTCGGGGGAATTCCGAGAGTGGCCAGAGGGTTCTACTTCGCGCCCTTCAAATGGTACATCCTTCTCACCGAGGAAAAGAAGACCTTCTACAGCGACGTGGACAAGATCACCCAGCAGACGATCGGGATGCTGGTCGGGTCCTCGCTTCTCGCGATAGTGATGATGTTCATCTTCGCCAACATGCTCATGCGACCCCTCGTTCGCGTCGTGGCTACGATGAAGAACATCATCGGCTCGAGCGATCTTTCGGCCCGGGTCGACGTAGAGTATCACGACGAGATAGGCCAGCTCTCCCACACCTTCAACATCATGATCGGGGAACTCGAGAGGGCGTACAACCAGATAAAGAAGTACGCCTTCGAGGCGGTTCTCGCCCAGAAGAAGGAACAGAGGATCCGTCATATTTTCCAAAAGTATGTACCGCAAGAACTTATCGATAAGTTCTTCGCAGCACCGGAGTCCATGCTCGTCGGCGACAACAGAACGCTCTCGATCCTGTTCTCCGACATCCGCAGTTTCACGACGATTTCCGAGGCCATGGCGCCGGACGATCTCGTCAACTCGCTCAACCGGTACTTCTCGGCCCAGGTCGATCTCATCATGAACCGAGGCGGCATCGTCGACAAGTACATCGGCGACGCGATCATGGCTTTCTGGGGCGCTCCGGTCAAGCACGAGGACGACGCCATGCAGTCGGTTCTCGCGGGCCTCGAGATGTCCGAAGCGGTGAAGGAATTCAACGTCCACCAGAAGAAGATCGGTAAACCCGAATTCCATATAGGAATCGGCATCAACTACGGCATCGTCACCGTCGGAAACATCGGATGCGAAAGAAAGATGGATTACACGGTCATCGGAGACTCGGTCAACCTCGCCTCCAGAATGGAAGGTCTCACGAAGACCTACCATCAGGAAATTCTGATTTCCGAAAGTCTCTTCGAGCTGGTCGGAGACAAGCTCCCCTGCCGGCTGCTCGACACGGTGGCGGTGAAGGGGAAGACCAAGGGCGTGAAGGTCTATACGGTGAAGAAAGCCCTCGAAGATCCCACAGAACAGAAGGCATGGCCTCTGCATAACGAAGGCATGGACCTCTATGCGAAGAGGGAATTCGACGCGGCCGCGGAAAAATTCAGGGCGGTTCTCGAACTCATGCCGGGCGATTTCAACGCTCAACAGCTTCTGAATCGATGCATCGATTACGCGAAGGATCCTCCTCCGGAGGATTGGGACGGCGTAGAAGTAATGAAAACGAAGTAGGACGGATCAGAGTGAGAGGCATGATCTTCGCATGAGTAGAGCGTCCGGGAAGGCTAAAAACGAGTATCATGGGTGCCCGAATTCGCGGAAAACGGTGATATTTCCGTTCATCCTGCTCTTCGCATCGGTTCTGCTCCCAGCTCAAGAAAAAAACAAGGAAGAAGCGCCGCCGAAAGTCGCGGTTTTCAGGCCCGTCGATTTCGCCCAATCCACCGAAAGCATCGCGTATCATGAGATTTTTTACCGTTCCCTCGAATCGCGGATGGCGGAACTGGGCTTCGTCATGATTCCCAGGTCGGCGGTCGAGGCTCTTCCCGGCTACTCCGCCTTGAAGGGCGAAGAAGCGGTGTCGGGAGAAAAACTTCTCGAATATGCCAAAAAACTCGGTGCGGATTCCGCAGTGGTATCGTCCTACGGAATCGAGGGCGGGAAGCGACTTTACGTCCAGATCGTCGTATACGACGTACGGACGGGCAAGATCGTCGCTTCGCTCATGAATTCCGGGTATGCAAGTCTCGCCGGATTCGACTTTCTCGCCGAGGTCGTTGAGGCGGTGACCCCGTCCATTCAGGAATATCTCAAGGTCTTCAATCGTACGGAACCTACGACATACGAGGCGGTGGAAGGGATAGTGTTCCGTTCGAAGGACGAGGGATTGCAGGTCCGCTACGAAAGCGGACAATACATCGGTTCGATCAGCGATGGAACCCTGAGGGCACCCTACGTTCCTTTCGTCGTCGGCACAACCATCAAGGTGGGGATGGAAAAGCCGGATTACTATCCGGACTCCCGGAGCTTCGTCCTGAAAGAGGGCATGAACGAAATAAACCTCCCTCCTCTCGAGAGGAAATTCCGGAACGAATTGAGCGTGTACTGGTGCTACGGCCAGAGCGTCGGAGCGGGGGTCGGTTACCGGTACTATCCGATCCCGGACTACATTTTTCTCTCCGTCGATAATTATTTCTATCTACAATATGATTTTATGGATTACAATGAACCGGTCTACCATGACGACGCCTCGTTTTCCGTCGGAGCATACTTTTTCTCGTCGCATCTCACTCCGGTTCGTTTCGGAGCCTCGGTAGGGTGCGGCGTCATCGTCACTTCTTTCACGAAGTCGGACATGCCGACCTATACGGACTATTATATCAACTTCGCGACCCTCTTCCTCGACTTGAATATCAGGCCGTGGACGCTGTACGCCCAGGGTGCTCTGAAATACAGTCTCGGTATAGGCAACAACATCCTGGGCCAGCAATATCTCATCCTGCCCAAATTCGGACCCTTCGTGAGCGTGGGGGTGAGAAAGAAATGGTGAGACGCCCTGTTCGTTCGGTCCTGCAAGGGGCTTTTCTCCTCCTTGCCGCGTTGGCTGTTTCGGCCTGCGGTGAAATGTTCACTACGGTTTTTCCAAAACAGCTCGGATCCTTGGAGAACGCCGTTTCAGTTTCGAACTACGCGCCCGTGCTCGAAAAAGTGAAGGACAACGAATACAGCGTTCGAATCAAATCGTTCCTGTTCGATTCCGGAAACGAATACGTCGTCACGCTCATCGACTTCGACGATATGGATTACGAGGACACGATTCTGGTTTTCTCGTCGTCCCTCAAATTCCTGACGAGCTATACCAAGACGGCGCTTTTGGGCGAAGCCGCCGGTTCCTACGATTTCTCCACCCTCCTGGGAATGGGTACCGGAGAGCGAATCGTGGTCGGACTTGAAAAGGCCGACGGGAGCGGAAAAATCGCGATACTCGATCCTGACGGCGGCGACTCGCCGATCATCCAGGACAATTCGGCCGATTATTCCCATTTTTCCTACTTCACCGCGATTCCCTACAACGACAAGACCTATTTTCTCGGGGCCTCCGCCCCTAATATGAAAATCGGAGCCATGAATTCCGCTTATGTCCCCCTGGATTTGGACTCGACGTCCACGGAAACCGCGACGCAGGTCCAGGTCTTCCAGTCGGCATCCTCCGGCTTCGTGATGACGGAGGCTTCTTACAATCCCGGGAATGCCTACATGGGCGTCGCGTTTCGGAATTCGTACAACGAGGGATACGTGGTCATGCTCCCCGTCGGGGTCGAATTATCGGCTCCGCTCGTCGGAAGCTATCAGTATTTCTCCTTTTCGAACATCCAAGATTCCGAGAGTCTGTTCTACACGAGGCGAGGAGTCGTAAACGCTCCGGCGGAGGGAACCTGGTACTGCATCCGGTTCGATGGGGTGAAGGTCGAGGGGCCGGAAATCGAATCTTGGGATTCTCCGAGAACCAAATGCTTTTCCGTTACCGGAACGCATTATTTCTATTATGACGATGCGAAACTGAATCTGGGAAGGGCGAAGACGTGGTGGTAGGCGAGATGAGGTTGAAGAAACTCTTCGCGATTCTATGTGTGCTGGCGGGATTGGCTTTCACGCTGCCCGGTCTATGGGCTGAAGAAACCGAGTACGTCGATCCGACCCCTCCGCCGAGGCGGATCATGGTCTTTTTTCGCAACGACGCCACGAATTTCGCACCGGATGAAAAAATCGCTTTTTATGAATCTCTCCTCATCGCATTGCAGAGGTCAAAAAAGGACTGCTATCCCGTGGAAGCCTCGCCGATCGCCGGTCCGGACAGCGACGACGACCGATCGAGCTTCGCGAGGCGGAAGGCCTGCGACGGCTGGCTTCTTGTCAGGGTCAAAGCCGCCGGAGAGGACCAGACTTCGGTCGATTTCGTGCTTTTCGACGTAGTCAACGATATCTTCGTGGCCAAATCTTCATTCACCCTGGATAAACCCGACGCGCGGGATTTGTCGATCATCTTCTGGGAAAAGATCACCGATGCGTATCTGACGCTGAAACCGCTCGATCCGCTGCCCACCCTGACGATCCGCGGCGTTCCTGGGACCGTCGTCTACGGACTCGGAAAGAAGGCGCTCACGATCGACGCCAACGGACGGACCCGGATCACGGTTCAGCCGATCCCGGCCGTCTTCTCCATCCGAGCCGAAAAGACGGGATACGATACCCTCGAACAGGATATCCTCATAAAGGAAATGGGCGGTGACATCAAGCTCGAGCAGAAGAGGGGTTCGCTCTTTTCCCTCGACCTCACAATGCTTTCCATGCAGTTCCCCGGCATCGACGTCGGTTTTTATCCCATTCCCAACCTGCTGTTCTTCAAACTTGGATTCACGACCTTCCAGTGGGGCATCTATCTCGGTGATTTTCAGGACAACAAGGGCGCGGCCGGAAACAACCATTCAGTCATCGTGCATTATCCCCTCATGAACCTTTCGTTTCAGGCAGGGGTCTATATTTCCGACCCCGGGAAGACGGTGAGAACCTATCTCGCTCTCGGAGCCTTCGCCAGGCTCTTCTTCAGCGACGCTTATACGGGACTCGAGCCCATAGCACCCTACGGGCTGCAGCCGGTCTTCGGTATGGAATTCCACCCCGTGCCCTCATCCTGCATTTTCCTGGAATACGCTCCGTCCCTGTACTACGTCGACGAGGCCGATTCACAATACACCAAGGATTTCGAACTCCTGAAGACCCTCTATCCTAAAGGACACGAATGGTACACCTTTTCCCAAGGCCGCTGGGTTTGCGATATGCTCGTGTTTCGGGTAGGCTACAGGTGGCACCTATGAGAAAGTACGCAGTCCTGTTCATGATCGCGGCTAGTTCGGTTCTCTCTTCGTGCTGGCTGCCCCCCTTCGACGAAGAAGCGTCTCTCGCTGCGTTGACTGAAAGAAACCTTACTTCCCGATTCTATATCACGAACGTCAAGGTCCCGAAAGGCTATCAAGCGAAATTCGTCCCGGTGATCGCCTCGAAAAGAGGCGCGTTCCTCTTCCTCGAAGGAAACCTGCAGCTCAAGGCGAGCTACGTGACCGCCTCGACCGCTTATTCCCCTTCCACGAACAACGATATTTCCCTTTCGTTTCCGATCAAGGACTGGGACGATACCGTCATGGCATCGGTTTTCGGCTCCACCGTCGCAGGGGGAACTCCGACGGTTTATCTCTTCCTGCCCGACGCCGCCGCGGCGGGGAGCGACGTCGATCATTTCTATTACTCCTACAGTTCCGGGACTATGGCGGAAATAGCTGAGGCCAATTCCACCCGGCTGATCGAGAACGTCGCAGCGGCATTCTCGCTGTCTGCCGCTGATCTTCGCCTTTTAGGATTCGGAACGCTTCCCTCCGAGTCGGAAGCCGAAAAGCGAATCATCGTACTCGTGTACAGCACCGCCGCCGCCGCTCTCTACGAGTTCGAACTCGTTTACGACGCGAACTTTACGCTTACGACGAAGAAAAACATCAACTCCTCGTACCGGGGAAGCGCGTCGCAGACGGTTCTCTTCCCTGCCGGTCTCGATTCCGTCGCCTTCGGACGGTATTTCTTCGATCCCGTCAACGCGAAGAGCTACTTCAATTTCAAGGAAAACGGTTCCTACGTTACATACGGCTGGGACATCAACAACACCGCCGCCGCTTCTCCGTTGAAGGAGAGAATAGAAATCGTGCTCACCTCGGGCGAGGTCGTCACGCGGAGCGAAAGTCTGGGAAAGGTCTACGACGGCGCTTCCGGAGCCTGCAAGTATTCTTTCCCCCTTGGAAGTCTGTCCATCGCTTACGAAACCTACCTGGAAGGCGAACCGAATCTTCTGTTCACGAAGCCGATAGCTCTGGACAGCGACGGATCGGCCTATAAATTCTTCGTCTATTCGATCCTGACCGAAAAGCTCGGTACGCTCAAGCAATAAACGATCGGCGTCGTTGCCGAAAAAAAACCGTCGCCCTTTGGCGACGGTTCTCGGATGCCGTTTTCGTTTCCTTTCGTCCCTATAAAGGGCTCACCTTTTGACCTTCTTCAAAGTCTTGATGAATTCGAGCATTTCCGGGTTGTTTTTACGCTTGTCCGTCTCCTCCGCAAGGATTGCATCCGCTTCCGTCTTCGTACGTGCGGCGGCGATCCGGTAAACGATGTCCGTGGCTTCCATGAGGGCCTGATTCCTTCCGGTTTCCTGAAAAGCCTTGTCGTACTTCTTGATCCGATCGGAGAAGCCGGGAAAATCGGACCGCATTCTCTCTGATACGAGGAACGCGTCGAGGTAGAGTTTCGTTTCGACGATGCTCGAGCTTCCTTTCGCCGCAAAGGTTCCGTCTTCTCTGCCTGCATAATCCACGTAGGCTTTCTTCAGGTTGGTGTAATCCGTCTCCACGGCGGTAAGCCGTTTGACTTCGCCCAAGGTTTCCTTATGAGCCTGCTGCAGCCTGTTGTATTCCGCCACCGATTGCTCGTGCGTCGCCTTGAGCCTGTTGTATTCATCTACGGTCTGCTGATGGGTGACCTTAAGCCTGTTGTATTCCGCTTCCATGGCGGAGATGCGGCGGGCCTCTTCCTGGCTCTGGAGATTGAAGCCCGCGATCGCTCCGTCCTTCTCCGCTTGATTTTTCTTGAGGTTCTGGATTTCGGTCTCGAGAGCGGAAATCCTGGTTTTGAGTGAATTGACGTAGGCGGCCTGCTCCTGGTTCTCCGCCTTCATGAGCGAGGCCTGACGAGCCTCTTCGGTGAGCCGATTGATTTCAAGAGCATGTGTTTCCTTGAGGTTCTTGATGGTCGTTTCCAGCGAATTCTTTTCGGCCTGGAGAGAGGTTATCGTGCTGTTCGCGGTGTTGCCGCTGCTTTCGATGACTTGAACCTGGGACCGGACCACCTTTCGGATTCCTTCCATGGCCGCGGGAGACTGCCTGCTCAGGGGATACTTCTGGAGAGCCGTGATGTATGCGGCCGCGGCCTGTTCGTACCTTGCTTCGTTGAAGGCCTTGTCTCCTTCCGCGATGAGGCCGGGAGCGTTGGCCGATTGGAGCTGCCTCTGCTCTTCGGTCAGGATTTCATATCCGGATCTCTGGACGTTCTGGATGAATTGCGCTCCGACCGCCGCATCCGACGGAAGGTAGGCGAGGGCTTGAGTATAGGCAGCCACCGCGTCCTGATGGTTCCCGGCCTTGAAGGCGGCTTCCGCCTTCTTCACCGTGTCTTCCAAAGCCTTCTTTTTAGCCTGTTCCTCCTGGATTTTCTTATTGAGGAAATATTGGTGAGAAGTGAGGACGTCGGGAACGCGACTCAAGGCGGCGGTGAACTGTTTCTCGGCTTCGGCGACGTTGCCGGCCTTCAACGCTTCGTTTGCCAGTGCGACGGTTTTCTTGATGTCCTCGACCGTGGCCTCGGTTTTGAGCATCTCCGATATCGTGGAGACTTCCTTCTGCCGCCTGATGGAATCATCGATCAGGGAGGAAAGCGCGTCGGCCGCGACGATATTGGTCTCCCGCTGCCTCTGGATGCCGGGCAGGGAGGCTATGGCCTCGTCGTTCAAGTAGGTTTTCAGACTGGTGAGGGAGCTCCTGGCGGCTTCGTAATTGCCTCCGACGAGGTTGGTCTTCGTCGTCGAGAAGAAGCCGTTGATCTGATTCTCGATCAGGTTCACCTTTTCCTTCAATTCGCCCGCTTTCTTCAGTTCGGCTTCCGCTTTCGAGAGCTGCTCCTTGGCCTTGGATCGTTCGGTTTCGAGGCTCTTCGTACGCTCTTCGAGCTGGGCGCGGAGGCTTTCTTCCCTCTTTCTCGACTCGTCCACGATCTGCTGCCGCTCACTGTTCAGGCTGGCGAGGTTCTTCTGGAAATCGTTCTGGAGTTTCTGCAGATTCGATTCCAAACGACTTTTCTCGGCTTCGGCGTCTTTACGTATATTCGCCAATTGGGCGTTGAAGGCCGCGTTTTTCTCGTCTTCGAAACGTTTCAACCTTTCGTTGATGGCGGCCTCGGACAAGCCCTGGGCATTGAGCTTTCTCCGTTCTTCGGCGAGTTCCCGTTCGAGATTCTTGCGCAGCTCATCCTCTTTCGATTTGACCTTGGCGTCCATGTTGCTCTGCAGTTCGCTGCGCTCCTTGTCGATCTCCGACAAGCGTGTCTGGATGGAGGATATCTCGTTTTCCTTCGCCTTGAGCTGGGCTTCGGTTTCCTTCTTGATTTCCTGGATGAGCTTGCCTTCGGCTGAACGCACGAGGGCGGCTTCGCCGCGAAGTTCGGATTCGCTCTGCTTGAAAAGGAAGGAGAGAAGAAGGAGTCCTCCGCCGAGGACGAGAAGCGCTCCGGCGTTCACGAAGAAGGGAAGGGCGTAGCCCTTCTTCTTGGCCTTGACCGTCCTCAGGATCTCGGGGCTCGCGGCGATCCTGCTTTGCTGGGCAACCTGCTCGATCTGTACCAGGATGTCCTTCTGGTCTTCCTCCGAGATTCCGGAATCCTTGTCGAACACGAATCCGGTCTTCGTCTGCTCGGTCTCGGCCTGTTCTGCGTCGGTTTCCCGCAGCTCCTTCGCCTTGTCTAAAAGACTCATTTCTTCCCTCTGTTATCGCCTGCCGGTCTCCACGTCGGGTATGTACAGCCTGAAATTCTGCTGTATCAGATTCGGGTTGGAGATGCCGTTCTGTTCGGCGATCTTTTTATATAGCCAGGGATTCCGGTAGAACGAATGCGACAGGTTCCAGAGATTGTCGCCTTTTACCGTCGAATACCAGACCCCTATGCTTTCAGGCTTGACGAGGATGGGCTCGTTCTTCTGCTGGGCGGCCGAGGCGGCCGGCGTGGAAGGCGTCGGAAGCTTCGCTTCCGCCGGTTCCGCGGGTTTGGAAGCCTGAACCGTCTCGGGCTTCTTCGCCTGTTCTTCCGGAGCGGGTTTCGAGGCGGCCGCGTTCTCGACCTTGCCGTCGCGGAGGAAAAAGATGAAGAATGCCAGCGCCGCGACGACAAGAATCCCGATCGCGGCGATCACGAGAAGCGGCTTCCGGCTTTTCTCCGTCTCCTCGGTCTTCGAGGGCGTGTCGTTGTAGGAGAAATAGGGCGTCTCGTAGCTGTCGTCCTTTTCTCTCTTCTGAGAGGGAGCTTCCTCTTCCGAACCGGTCACCTCGAAATCCGGCATGTCGTACGTCTCTTCCGGAGGGAGAGACTCGAGTCCGACGGACAGGCTTTGCTCTTCCTTGCTTTTCATGTCCCGGGCCGTCGAGGCCAGATTGCCTTTTTCGTCGATTCCCATGAGGAGTTCGATTTCGGGATCCCCGCTCGGAGCCGGCGCGATGTTGTTGATCATGAGGCTTCCGACGTAGGAGGCGCCCTTCATCTCCTCTCCTTCACCGCGGTACAGGTCGATTTGAACCGCTGGTTGCTCGTCCTTCACCGTAGTGAGAATGACCCTTTTTTTCCTTTTTTCCGATTCCTGGAGGATCGGAAAAAACGTCCCATCGGCGATTTTGATTCCTATCATAGCATCCATATCATCGACATCCCGCGGCGGTTACATGAATTCTAATGCGTTTGGGACGAATCCGCAAGACCTTTTATCAATTTAAGATAGATGAAAAAGGCCGGCGTCGGCCGGCCCCAGTTCGCAGGGCTTTCCCGCGTCCTTCTCCGGGAAATCAGGCCTCGCCGTGCCCTTCGGTTACGTGATCCTCCGCGCTGTCTTCCTCGGAATCGACGAAATCCGGTTCTTCTTCGGCGATCGCCATTTCCTTCGACTTTTTCTGCGAGAAATCCGGCTTGAATTCGACGTGCTCCCCGATGATTTTCACCTTCGAGTGGTTCTTGCCCTCGCCGTCGGTCCAGCGGTCCTGTTTGAGCCTGCCTACGACTCGGACGCCGCGTCCTTTTTGGAGCTGCTCGGCGCAGGTTTCCGCCAGTTTGGACCAGACTTCGACGTCGAAGAAGGAAACCTCCTTCTGCGTTTCGCTGTCCACCCTGAAGAAACGGTTCGAAGCGAGACTGAAGTTGCACACCGGCGTCCCTTTGGGCGTTTGGTTGATGATCGGGTCCTTCACCAGATTTCCCTCCACCAGGATCGAATTCAGACTGTTCATGCTGGCCTCCTCGAATCGAATTTTCACGGGGGTGTTTCGAAAACCGCAGCATTGAACCGGGCGATTATTTCAAATCCGTTTTCCGTCGGTAATTTTGAAATAGCCTTGGCTCAAGTCAGTGGTTATGAAAGACCCCGAGACTACATACGAAAGGAAACCGCGGGGCGCTTCAATTTCCGGCCGTCCGCTCTCCGGAAAAGAGTCCGGGCGGATTCAATCGTTCAAGATTGCGATCTCCGCCGACTCGGGATACAATCAATCTACCCGGCCCCTCGGGGCCGGGCAGGTCGGTTCTGCAAGGTTCTGATCGAATGCGGGAGTCATGCCCCCGGGGCATGCGTTTCGAGTTCGAATCAAGGAAGATCTTATGAAGAGGCGACTATCGGTTCTCCGCATCACGGCCGCCTTGTGCTGCCTGGTCCCGCTGTATTCATGCGCTCGGACGGAAGCTCCGAAGGCCTCCGGAGGCGTGCTCGATCTTTCCACCTGGAATTTCGAGGCCGGCGGCCCTGTTCCCCTCGTGGGAGAATGGGCCTTCACCTGGGATGCCTTCCTTGAGCCGGGAAAAGACGAAGGATCGGGAACGAGGTTCATGTGGGGACCGAAGGGATGGTTCACGAACAACCAGGGGCCGAACGAGCCGTATGGGCGGTTCGGGCATGCTACGTACCGGCTCAGGGTTCTGCTGCCTCCGGGGACGGACAGAATCGGCCTCAGGATTCCCCAGCAGCATTCGGCCTTCAGGCTCTACGTGGACGGAGAACTGGTCGCCCGGAACGGTTCGGTCTCGTCCTCGCAGGAGGGGTATCGGGGGGCCTGGAAGCCCCTGACCGCCACCGCCAAAGTCGGGCGAAGGACGGCGGATATCACCCTTCACGTCGCGAACCGCTCCATGAACACGGGCGGATATTTTTATCCCATCCGGATTGGGAATTCCGAACAAATCCTTTCCATTTCACAAATAATGTTCGGTTACGAGGCCGCGGTCATGGGAGGACTCGTCGTCATCGGCATATATTTCCTCTTTTTCTTGTTCTTCAGACGGGACGATGCTTCATCCTTCGTCATAGCCTTGGTGAGCCTGCTCTACGCAGTGCGGATCTGCACGCACGGGGAGATGATCTTCTCGCATTTCATATCCGACGACGTAGAAGTCATCAATCTCATCCGGTACGTTTCGCTCTTTCTGCTCCCCCTGTCCATCATCGGATTCTTCCGTCGATTCTTCGCCGTCGACCGAGTCGTGTACAGCATCGTCGAACGGTCCTTGTTTTTTCTCACCGGATGGTTCCTTCTCATAATCTTCACCACGCCCGCCTCCGTGTACGTGGAGATTCTGGAATACTTTCCCTTCCTCATGATTCCCGCCGGAGTCTTTTCCGCGGTAGTCGCCGTGCAATCTGTGAAATCGGGACAGTCTTCGGCATGGACCCTCCTCTTCGGCCTCGTCATGGTCGTCGGGACGGGAATCTTCGATCTCGTGGTCGCTTCCCACAGATTGTGGGGGTACGGGCAGCTCAGCCCGCTCGGGTTCCTCGTCTTCGTCATGTGCATGGCATGGGGCCTCGGAAAAAGGTTCGCCGACTCGCTCCGCCGTCAGAGGGAACTGAGCGAGGAACTCAACGGGCTGCTCGTGGAGCAGCGGCGATTCTCCGGTTCCCTCGAACTGCGGGTTCAGGAAAGGACTCGGGAACTCACGGAAACGAACAAGCGTCTGTCCCGCGCCGTCGAGGAGGCCAATCGGGCCAATCGAGCCAAGACCGATTTTCTCGCGATGATGAGCCATGAGATAAGGACTCCGATGAACGCGATCGTCGGCATGAGCGAAATCCTCGAGTCGACCGGCCTTTCCGAAGTTCAGAGGGATTACCTTTCCACCATGAGGTCCGCGACCGACAACCTTCTCGTGATCATCAACGACGTCCTCGATTTCGCTAAGCTGGAATTCGACAGGCTGGCGATCGAAGAAATCTCCATGTCCCTGCCCGCGCTGATGGAATCCTTCTCCGCAGCTTTCCTTCCGCTCGCGCAGAAAAAGGGACTGTACTTTCGCTGTACCGTCGCGGAATCGTGCCCGGATAGGATCATCGCCGATTCCAACAGGCTGAGGCAGGTCCTCGGAAATCTCGTGAGCAATGCTCTGAAGTTCACCTCGAACGGCGGCGTGACCGTTTCCGTTTCCGCCTTTTTCGAGGACGGCGGGAAGCCGTTCCTTCTTTTCAGGATCCAGGACACGGGGATAGGGGTGCCGAAGGACAAGCTGGAGGCGATTTTCGAGAGCTTCGAGCAGGCGGACAGATCGATTTCCCGGCGATACGGAGGCACGGGGCTCGGGCTGTCGATCTCCCGCAGACTCGTCCACCTGTTCGGGGGAAGGATCTGGGCTGAAAGCGCCGAGAACGCGGGAAGCACGTTTTTCTTCACCCTTCCGATGAAGGTCTCTCCGGCGGAATCCGTTTCCGTTGAGGCGTCCCCGGCATCCCGGGAAGCGACTCCCCCGACTCGGATCAAGGTCCTCATCGTCGAAGACAACCGCGTCAACATTCTCGTCGCAAGGGCTCTCATGAAGTCCCTCGGTTGGAACGTGCGTTCCGTGGACTCGGGAAGAGCCGCAATCGAAGCCCTCAAGCAGGAGGTGTTCGACGTCGTCTTCATGGATCTCGAGATGCCGGATATGGACGGGATAGAGACTACGAAACGGATCCGCGACGGCGGGGCGGGGGATGAGAGGAAGAACGTCCCGATCATAGCGATGACCGCACACGCCCTGCCGCTGTATCGCGAGCAGGCGTTCGCCGGAGGCATGAATGCGTATCTCGTCAAGCCGGTGACGAAGGCGGCGATTCTTCAGGCAGCGTCCTGCGTTGTTCCCCACCGCGTCCGAGGAGATGCGGCGAACCTGAATATAGAGTCGGCGTTGAAGGCTTTCGACGGCAACCTCGAACTGCTCCGGGGGCTCTATCGGGTGTTCTCGGAGGACATCACGAAGGTGCTCGGTCGTTATCGTGAAGCCCTCGATGTAAAGGATTTCGATACGCTGTTCGGTCTTTTCCACGCGGTCAAAGGTTCGGCAAGGCTTCTCAACGAATCCGAAATAGAGGCTCTCACTGCGGAACTGGAATCCGCGGCGCTCGGAAAGGACGTCGAGTCGTGCGAACGGTATTTTCCGACCCTGGAGACGAGGCTGCTCTCGATCCGGGAGGAGATGGAACTCTTCTTCGCGTCGGACAGAGTGAAGGAACCCGACTGATGCCCTCGTCCGCGTTGAGAAAAAAAGGGCCGGCCTCGAATCGTTTCGCCGCCGGCCTCGATTAATCGTTCCGAATCAACTATTTAGAGAGAAGTTTCTCCAACGATTTCTGGTTTCTTCCCAGCGCCTCGGCAATCTTGTCCCCTGGACCGGACAAGCCGAAGTCGTCCACGGTGAAGAGGTCTTCCCTTGAGCTCGCGATGCCTTCCCAGCCGTAGGAGACGCCGAGTTCCGCCACTACGGTGCGCACCCCGGGCGGAAGGACCTTTTCCCTGAAGGCCTTGTCCTGGGCGAGGAAGCGTTCCCTGCTCAGCACGGAGACGACGCGGATCTTCTTCCCCGCGACGGCCGCCGCTGCCTTGACCGCGAGGCTCACCTCCGACCCCGTCGCGACGACAACGATGTCGGGTTTTCCCTCGCAGTCCTTGGCCACGTAGGCTCCCTTAGCCGCGGTCTTCTTCCAGTCCGCGTCGGCCTTGGGGTACACCTCCAGGTTCTGCCGGGTAAGGACGATGGCCGTGGGGCCGTCGGTGCGCTTGAGCGCAAGCTGCCAGGCGAGGGCGGTTTCCTGGGCGTCGCCGGGCCTGAGCACCGTGACGTTCGGGATGCTCCGGAGCGAGGCGAGGTGCTCGACGGGTTCGTGGGTAGGGCCGTCCTCGCCCACGAAGATGGAGTCGTGCGTGAGCACGTAGATCACCGGGAGCTTCATGAGGGCGGCGAGCCGGATCGAGGGCTTCATGTAGTCGGAGAAGACGAAGAAGGTCGCGCAGAAGGGACGGAGGCCGCCGTAGAGGGCCATGCCGTTCACCGCCGCGGCCATGCCGTGCTCGCGGACGCCGAAGTGAAAGGTCCTGCCCTTCGGAGTCGCGACGCCGAAGTCGCCGTGCTCGGGCATGGCGGTATTGTTCGAGGGCGCGAGGTCGGCGGAACCTCCCACGAGGTTCGGGATCGCTTTCGCGACGGCTACGAGGGTCTTGCCGCTCGCCGATCGGGTCGCGATCTTCTCTCCTTCCTTGAACTCGGGAAGGGGGAGCGAGTCGTAGATCGCGGGGTCCTTCGCGAAGAAGAAGTCCCATTCCTTCTTGAGCTCCGGATTCTCCGCGGCCCATTCCGCGAAGGTTTTTCCCCAGGCCTCGTATTCCCTTTTCGCGGCTTCCCTTTTCGCGGCGAAGTATTTCACCGCGTCGGGATGAACGTAGAATTCGGCTTCTTCCGGGACGCCCATCGCTTTTTTCGCGAGCTTGATTTCCTCCGTCCCCAAGGGCGCCCCGTGGACCTCGTGCGAGCCCTGCTTTTTCGGCGCGCCTTTACCTATGACCGATTTCAGAATGACGAGCGAGGGCTTGGCCTTCTCTGCTTTGGCCTTCTCGACGAGCTTCATGATTCCCTCGACGTCGTAAGCGTCGCCCGAAAGGACCTGCCAGCCGTAGGCCTCGAAGCGTTTGCCGACGTCTTCGGTGAATGCGATGCCCGTGGAGCCTTCGATCGTGATGCGGTTCGAGTCGTAGAAGACGACGAGCTTCCCGAGGCCGAGATGCCCGGCGAGGGACGCGGCTTCCGATGCGACGCCCTCCATCATGCAGCCGTCGCCGGCGAGGGCGTAGGTGTAGTGGTCCACGATCGCGTGCTTCGCGGTGTTGAACCTGCCCGCGGTCATGGTCTCCGCGATCGCCATGCCGACCGCGTTCGCGATTCCCTGGCCGAGCGGGCCGGTCGTTGTCTCTACGCCCTCGGTGTGGCCGTATTCGGGGTGTCCCGGCGTCTTGGAGCCGAGCTGGCGGAAGTTCTTGATATCGTCGAGCGTGACTCTATAACCGGCAAGATGGAGAAGGGAGTAGAGGAACATGGAGCCGTGGCCGGCCGAGAGGACGAAACGGTCGCGGTTCGGCCATTTCGAGTCGCCGGGGTAGTGCCTGAGGATTTCACCGTACAAGAGGGCGCCGAGCTCCGCGCAGCCTAGGGGAAGCCCCGGATGGCCGGAATTCGCCTTCTGGATGGCGTCCATCGACAAGGTCCTGACCGACAGGGCGGCCGCCTTGATACCGTTCAAGTCCATGATTGTTCCTCCGAATCGTTGGTTTCAGTCCGATGATAGCCGATTCGGGAGGCTTTGATAAAGGTCTTCGGGGACGGAGGGGGAGCGGTCTGGTTCGGGGGAGCGGCCTCGGGGACGGAGGTGCGGTCCGACGGACGGGGCGAGTCGAGGGACGGAGGCGGCGTGCAGGGACGGAGGAAAGGTGGTTGCGTTCCGCTGCATGGGGCCGTCGCGGGGGGACGGAGGATAGGAAAGATAAGTAAAATATGAAGCTCCCCTGGAAATCCTGACGTGCTTAAAATTATGAGAAAACCGCGTATCCTTATCGAGGACGGCATGTACCATGTCGTCGCACG
>CAYNKA010000021.1:0-412 GCA_964397655.1 uncultured Spirochaetaceae bacterium
TTGAGTGAATACTGTGCCATCCCACGCGCCCGCTTCAAAATGAGAACTACTGTCGCGGCTGGTCTTGTCTTCCTTCACCTTGGCGGTACATCCGCCGTAGAACTCGTCGCCCCAGCGCGAAAGCCCGATGTCGGCAGGGAGGCTCGCGAGAAACGCCTCCGGTCCCGGCCCCTCGTACAGATCCGCTTCCAACGTTACTTTCCCGAAATTGAGAACGATGGTGGCCATAACATCCTCCCGCGAAGCGTCCCCGACTTGATCATAAGATTCACCGCAGATGAATAGAGTGCCGACTGCGTTTAATCCGCGGAATTCTTCTGCTTAGCAGCCGGCATTCTTATGCCGATGATCGGAGGACGCGAAGCGTCCCCGACTTGATCATAAGATTCACCGCAGATGAATAGAGTGCCGA
>CAYNKA010000021.1:512-54386 GCA_964397655.1 uncultured Spirochaetaceae bacterium
TTAATCCGCGGAATTCTTCTGCTTAGCAGCCGGCATTCTTATGCCGATGATCGGACTCGAACCGATATGTCCTTGCGAACGGCAGATTTTGAGTCTGCTGCGTCTACCAATTTCGCCACATCGGCGGATCGCATGAAGAATAACGGGCTTTTTTCGGCCTGTCAATGCGACGATATTTGGTGTATAGTTGAAGAAGGAGGACCGAAGATGCGGAAACTCCTCGTTTTCGCCGTTGGATTTCTCCTCCTTTCGTCCGCGGGAGCCGGCGCGGCCCCGTCCGAGGTGACGATCATCAACTCCACGGGCTTCGAAATCGAGGCCTTCTATATCGCGCCGACCGAGTGGGGGGAATGGGGGGACGATCTTCTCGCCGATGCCACGATCGAAGACGGAGGCAGAAGGACATTCAGCCTCGGCGATCTGGCGTTCGAGAAGGGACAGCGCAATTTCGATCTCAGGATCGTGGATGTGGACGGAGACGAATACGCCAAGTACGACGTGGACCTCGGCGAAAACGCGACGGTGACATTCACCTTCGATGATTACGTGGAGACCAAGACGGAAAACGGCGGTTCCGCCGATCATTATAACGAAGGATACAGTACGGGGTATGATGAAGGATTCGAAAAAGGAAAGCAGGCAGGTTTCAAGGAAGGCTATGGCCAAGGATTTAAAGACGGCTATAAAGAGGGATCCAAAAAACCGCGCTGAGGCGGAAGCGGAGCGGATCGGCGAGTTCCTGAAGCGGGTGAACGAACTCTCTTCCGTCGAAGTCCGGAACATCCTCAGGGTCCAGAAGAAGATGCCGTGCAAGCGTTTCGGCGAGATCGCCCTGGAGAAGGGCTATATTTACGACGAGGCTACGAAGAGATACCTTTCCCGCAAAGGCTTCATTTGACCAGCAGTTCTATATGGAAGAAAAGACCATCCCGCGGTATTCCCGCTGCCGGATCTGCGGAAGAAGTTGCGGCGTCGATAGGACGTCCGGGAAAACGGGCTTTTGCGGAGAGGAGTCCCGGCTCAGGCTCGCATGGGCGGGTATCCACCGGGGAGAGGAACCTCCCATTTGCGGGAAGGGCGGTTCCGGCACGGTGTTCTTCTCCGGATGCACGCTGAAGTGTTTTTTTTGCCAAAATCACCAGATCTCGAGAGGGGGCATCGGAAGGATCGTATCGAGCGAGGATTTCGCGTCTATCTGCCTCGCTCTCCAGGCTCGAGGAGCCGAGAACGTCAATCTGGTGACGCCCTCGCATTTCATACCTTCCGTGGCCGAAGGCCTCTCCCTCGCCGAGGATGAAGGGCTCGAAATTCCCGTGCTCTGGAATTCTTCGGGTTACGATTCCGCGGCTGCACTCGAGCCCGTCGATCCCTTTCTCGACGTTTACCTTCCCGACCTCAAGACGGTCGACCCGTCGGTGAGCGCGGCGCTCTTCGGTCTTCCCGACTATCCGGAGGTGTCGAAGGAATCCCTGCTCTGGATGGTCGGGCGGCATCCTCTCCGGTTCCGCGGAGACTCGCTCGTCTCGGGCGTGATCGTCCGTCACCTCGTTTTCCCGGGCCTCCTCCCGAGCACCGATAGAACCCTCGCCTGGTTCGCTGAAAATCTCGCCGGCCGCGCCCTCCTTTCCGTCATGTTCCAATACACCCCCGTCTTCCCGCATGCCCCTGCTCGGAGAGATCTTCCGGGCGACTGGGACCGTAGAGTCTCCCGGGACGAATACGACGAGGTGCTCGCCTGTCTCGATCGATACGGCATCGAGGACGGCTTCATCCAGGAGCTTTCGGACGAGGAGTCGCTCCTTCCCGATTTCTCGAAGGAAGCGGCCTTCCCCTCCGAACTCGCATCGTGCGTCTGGTTCCACGGGGGAAGGGAGTGAACCGCCTCTCGCGGCAGATCGTCGTCGCCTTCGCGATCCTCATGGGAGCCTGCGCCGGCGGCCCGAAGACGAAGGAGCTTCCTCTGGTTCCTCCGCACCGGAACGGAACCGTGACTTTCGAGCCCATCGTTTTCGCGCTCAGCGCGGCGGAGAAGGTGAAGGACGACGGGCTCAAGCTCTCGCTCCTCGACCGGATCGCGGAGCTCTGCGCGAAGACCGGACTGAAGCGTGAAGGCCTCGCGATCCTATCCTACGCCACCCAGCTTTTTCAGCGGCGCAACAACCGGTATCAGTACGAGGAATTGGGCATAGCGTTCGCGAAACGTTACATCGAGCTCGGTTCTCCGCAAGCCGCGGAAAGGCTGTTGAATCAGGGGCTCGATCACGCGGAGTCCCTCGACGAGGAGGTGAGGAAGAAATTCGTGTTCGAGGAAATAATCCTCACGGGGCTTTCCGGCGGCGAGGAATTCGTTCCTCTTCTGAAAAAGACCGTCGATTCGGTCCTGGTCCTGGACGATGCGACGTTGAAGACCGACCTCCTCATGGAGTCCGCGGCGAAGTTCTTCGATGCGGGAAGGCTGAAGGATTCCAGCGATCTCATCCAGCTCACGCTTTCCCAGATCGGAAGCCTGGAGGATCCGTGGAACAAGGCGGAAATATTCTCGCGCCTGGGGGTCCTGTACCGGAAACAGAAGAACGAAACCCGCGTCAAGGAATATGTGAGGAAGGCGATGTCCTCCCTCGACGCAGGGATGAAGAGCCGAGTATCCGAACAGGATGGGATGAAGATCGCGGCGGTCGCGACGAACCTCTTCCGCATCTCCTTCGCCGACGAGGGTCTCAAGGCCTTGGATCGGATCCCCCAGCCATGGACGGCGGCGGAAACGCTGGAGAAATTCGGCCTCGATTCGCTCGAGGCAGGAGACACGTCGAAATACGAGTATTACGTGGACAGGGCCTTCGAGACGGCCGCCGCCATTCCGGACGACGCCAAGCGTCTTTCCACGCTTTTCCTCCTCGATTCGGTCCTGGTGGAGAAGGGGCACGCGTACGACACCATGGCGCACTTCCCTCTCCGCGAGGCCGAGCTTTTCGCGCTCGGGAACCTTCCGGGATGGGACGACCTCGCCTACAGGCTTTCCAGGCTTTATCTGCTCACCGGAGACCTTGATTCCGGCCTGAGGGTCGTCCGCCGGATCCGCGATCCCTACAACAGGGTCGCGGCCCTCGTCTCGTCGGCGAGGGACGCGATACGGGACGGAAAGGTCGGCGACGGACAGAGTCTCCTCGAGGAAAGTCTGAACCTCATATCGGGCGTGGACCGGTCGAGGGACCGGTTGTTTCGGGAAATCTCCTCGGTGTACCTTGAACTCGACGAGCCGATTCGGGCCCTCCACGCGGCTTCCGCGATTACCGACGCCTACCCGCTCGGAGCCGCGATCTCGGACATCGTTAAACACTACCTGAGTTCGGGGCGTCCCATGGACGAGGAAGCCAAGGTTCTGTTCAGGCGCCTCGCCGGAACTTAGCCGTCGTTCAAGGCCCGATCGTCGTACCTTGGAAATCCAGGCCGCGGAGGATGTTCGCGAGGTTGTCGATGTCCTTTCCGGCGGCGATCAGCACCTTGAGCCCCAGGTCCTCCGCCTTCTTCGCCGCGATCGGGTCGAATGGAAGGTTCTTCCCCGGCGTCCATTCGTCGCCGACAAGCCTTCGAAAATCCTTCCACGAGAGCGCGTCCAGGGGTTCTGCTTCGGGGTCCAATTTCGGGTCCGCGGTGTACACCCTGCTGACGTTCGAAAGGTTGATGACGGTGTCGGCCGAAAGCCTTTCGGCGAGCACGACCGCGTCGTAGTCCGAGGAAAAGCCCGGTTTCCAGCCCGCGGCTACGAGTATCCTGCAGGGAAAATCCGAAACCGCCGTCGGATCCGTCACGAGGGGCTCGTTGCAGAAATCGCGGAAAAGCGCCCGGACGAGTTCCCCGTTGAGCCGGGTTGCGGCTATCCCTATCCAGTCCTGGGCGTCGCTTTCCGGTTCGGCGGCGAGTTCTCGGTAGGCTGCCTGGTATTTCCGCGCCGGGCCGCCCCCGCCGATCACGAGAACGAGCCTGCGGGAGGCGTTCTCGTCGAGATAATCACGCACGAGCCCCCGGAAGGAGCGCAGAAAGACCGTGTCCACTCCGTCGGGGGCGACGATCGAGCCGCCGAGGGAAATCACTTTCGTCATGTACTTCCTCTTTTCGGCGGGAGTATAGCAGATCGAAAACGGAAATGCAAAGGAGGCTATCGAAAGCGTTCTTTCCGATCCGGCTTCCCGTCAGTATATTAACATCATGAACTCGGACATCGGACGCATTTTATCGGAATGGCCCTACGACCAGGAACATTCGATCCGCATCACGTCGGCCGACGACGGGAGAAGCGTCCTTCAGGTGCGTCTTCCCATGGGAATCGAGCAGTACGAGCTCGACGGCAGGCCCGACGGCCAAAGGCCGTTCGACCGGGAAAGCGTGCTCGCCGAATACGAACACAGGAGGGAGGAATACCGCCGGGAAACCGGAACCTGCGACGGATTCGAGCTGTCGCACGAAGACTTCGTCCTTCTCCAGGAGGAGGGAGTGCTGAACTACTACCGGTACGTGCTCCTGTTCCAGATCAACGATTTCGAGAGGGTCGAGAGGGACACTTCCCACAATCTCGGAATCTGCGAACTGGTGGAACGCTTCGCCTCCTCGGAGGACGACAAGGCTGCTCTTCTGCAGTACAGGCCCTACATCCTCAGGATGAATCGGATGGCGAAGGCGATGATCCTGGTCCGTGAAGGGAACAAGGCCGACGCCGAGGACGTCCTCAAGAAGGCGATCGAAGAAATCACGGATCTCCCGGCGATGGATTCCCCGGCTTTCCAATTCGAGAAGATCCGTTCGATCAATTACCTGAAGACCGGCCTGAAGCAACTCGGAGCCGACGGGGAAAACCCGACCGACGAGCTGCGGCTGGAACTCGAAAAGGCGGTCGACGAGGAAAACTACGAGCGTGCGGCGGAACTGCGCGATCAGCTCGATAAGCTCGTCCGGTGATGCATCCTGGCGTATTCCGTCTTCGCGTTTGTTCTCCCGCCTGTTGACAAAGCCCACCGTATAATTAATATGGAGAAATACTACCATGGAAGTGACGCGACGTTGAAAATCGTACGTAGAATTACCGGAATATTGGTTCTCCTTCTCCTCGGCGGGCCGTCGCCGTACGCCCAGGAAATACAGACGGCGGAGAATTTTTTCGACAGAATGTCGGATACCTACGGGGAAGTCAAGGATTACATGGCGAACCTGACCATCACTCTGGAAAAGGAGAACATGGAAGGGACGCTGTACTATAAATCGCCGAACCTCCTCAGGATAGATTTCTCTCAACCCGCGGAACAGGTCCTCGTTACGGACGGTACGAAGCTCACCGTCTACATCCCCCAGTATCGCGTCATCATGTCCCAGACGCTGAAGAAGCGATCGTCGGCAGCCATCGCCGCGATGGCGAGCCGTCAGGGCCTGCTGCTCCTGAAACGCAATTACGGCATCGCCTTCCTGGAGGGCCCGAACCAGGTACCCCTCGACGCCAAGAGCGACGAAAGGGTAACGAAGCTCAAGCTCACCTGGAGGTCCAGCGACGAAGGCTTCCGGGAACTCGTCCTTTCGGTGAACGCCAAGGGCCTGATACGGCGAATCGACGCGATAACGGTGGGTTATCAGAAGATTCAGTTCGATTTCAAGGACATCAAGATCAATCAGAACATTCCGGCCGCCCGATTCAAGTACGATCCCCCGGCGTCCGCGAACGTGCTGGAGAATTTTCTTTTCGAACCTGAAAGCTAAAGGCGTGGTCGACTTATGGAATCGATTGGAAAGAAACTGAAGGCCGTACGGGAAGAAAAGGGTTTTTCCCTGGATCAGGTCGCTCGCGATACGCACATCGCGAAGCGTTTCCTCGTGGCTCTGGAGGACGAGGATTTCGCGGCCTTCCCCGGCGATACGTACGTCATCGGATTCATCCGGAATTATTCCGAGTACCTCGGACTCGATTCCGTCGAGTTGGTCTCGCTCTACAAGAATCTCAAGATCCAGGAACAACCCGTTCCGATGGACGAGCTTTTCGAGAAGAAGACCGACAAGAAGTATTTCATCGCAGCCGGCGCGGTCGTCCTCGCCATCCTCCTGGGCATCGGCATCTTCTTCCTGGTGAGGACTGTGTCCTCTTCCTCGGGCGACGACAGAAAGTCCCAGGCGCAGAACCGGAAGTATCAGTTCAAGGAAGAGATCCTCGAGCAATCCTTCATGCAGGGAGACGAGATTCTCGTCGTGCGCAATTCCGATACCTACGCTGTGCGTGTGGATAATATCGGAAATGCGGTGGTCGTCGTCGGCCCTCTCGGGAAGCTGAGCCTGAAACAGGGCGAAGAAGGGATCCTCGAGCTCACGAAGAACGGCGAGACCGTGAGGATACTCTGCAGAACCGTACAGAAGAACGAAAAGCCCCCTCGCGTCATCCTCCGGCTGGACCGGTACTCGCAGGCGCCTGGCGGGGAAAGCGCGGGCGGTTCCTCCGGCGAGTCCTCGCTGGCCACGGGAAGCTCCCCTTCCATCGGGTCGACGAACGAAGTTTCCAGGCAACGAAGGCCCCAGGTCATCCTCGAATCGGTGGGACGGGCGCCTTTTTCCATGGAAATCGAGTTCAGGGGTTACTGCCTCTTCCGCTACATGACCGAAAGCCAGGAGCGGGAGGAACGCTACTTCCGCAAGGGCGAGACCTTCAGGACCGACGTGAGGAACGAAATCCGCCTCTGGTATTCGAACAGCGGTTCCATGCTCGCGAGGATTTCCGGCAAGGAGATCGAATTCGGGAAGCCCGGAGAGGTCGGCGCCGCGCTCATCAAATGGGTCAGGAACGACAGGACGGGCGGCTACCGGCTCGAACTCGTGCCGGTTTATTGACCGGTCGCGGGCCGGTGTATGAAAATCGGATTCAGGTGAGAAGAACCCCCGGAAAAGTCGTCTACCTCGAGAATCTCGGTTGCGCGAAGAACCAGGTCGACGGAGAAGCCCTGCTCTCCACTCTCATCGACCGGGGCTGGCTCATGGCTTCCTCGTCGGACGAAGCAGATTTCATCGTCGTGAACACCTGCGGTTTCATCGAGGCGGCAAAGCGGGAGTCCCTCGATGCGGTCCTGGAATTCCGCAGGCTCTATCCCGGAAAGCGCATCGTGCTCGCGGGCTGTCTGGCCCAGCGCTACGGCCGGGAGCTCTTCGAGAACCTGCCGGAAGCCTCCGCGGTCTTCGGCAACCGCGATCTCGCCAGGATCGACGAATTCCTCGATTCCCTGGCGGGAGGTGAACGCGGCATTTTGCTCCCGGAGACCGACGGAGAGCTCCCGGCGAGACGGGTGAATTTCGCCCCGGCCGGTTCCGTATACGTGAAGATCGCCGAAGGGTGCGACAACCGATGTTCCTACTGCGCCATTCCCCTCATCCGCGGGGGACTTCGAAGCAGGCCAGCTGAAACGGTCCTCGCCGAGATCCGGAGCTTCGCGGACGCGGGCATAGCCGAAATCGACCTCGTCGCCCAGGATCTAGGTCTGTACGGAAGGGATTTCGCGGGCGAACCGGCGCTCGTCGATCTCGTCCGACGGATTTCCGAGCTGCCGGGCGATTTCTGGCTGCGCCTTCTCTACATCCATCCCGAGCATTTCCCGATCGACCTGCTGGAGATCTGCGGCAGCGATCCGAGGATCCTTCCCTATTTCGACATCCCCTTTCAGCACGCGGACCCTTCGGTGCTCGCGGCCATGGGGAGGACGTGGACCATGGAACGGAACCTCGGTCTCCTCGACGAGATCAGGTCCCGTCTTCCCGACGCGGTTGTCCGCTCCACCTTCCTCGTCGGCTTTCCCGGGGAGGGGGAGGGCGAGTTCGAGCGCCTGCTGGAATTCCAGGAGCGGGCCGGATTCGACTGGCTCGGGGCCTTCGCCTATTCGCCGGAGGAGGACACTCCCGCGGAAAGTCTCCATCGCAGACGGGACCTCAAGGTTCCGAAACGGAAAGCCGCCGAGCGCAAGCGCGTCATCGAGGAGAGGCAGGCCGCGATCACCGAGAGGAACCTCGATCGCTTCGTGGGAAAGGAACTCGACGTGATCGTCGAGGAGCATGTCGAGGGGAAGGACCTTTCGATCGGCCGGGCCTACCTCAACGCGCCGGAGGTGGACGGCCTCGTCGTCGTCAAGGGTTCTCGGGTGGAACCGGGTAAGATGGGGAGGTTCAGGATCGTTCGTCGGAACGGGATTGACCTTGAAGGGGTTCCTCTTCGATGAAATCCTCCAGGTTTTCGCTCATGTTCGAGAAGGTGTGATCGAGCTTCCGGACCTTGTCCCGGTACATGTTCTGGTCGACGAGGTTGAGGATCTCGTCCAGGTTGTCCGCCTTGCCTTCGTGAACGCCGACGCTCACGGTGAAGCGGACCGGCTCGTCTTCGTTCGATTCCCTGATCGCCTCGCAGATCCTCGTCTTGATTTCCTTGCCCGCTTTCGCGTCCGTGTCCGGCATGAGGATGATGAATTCATCACCGCCGAATCTCGCGACGGTGTCCACCTTCCTGGTCTGACCCACGAGGATGGCCGCCAGCCTTTTCAGCACCTTGTCGCCCACGGCATGGCCGTAGGTGTCGTTGATGCTCTTGAACTCGTCGATGTCGATGAGCAGGACCGTGTACGAGGTGTCGTGCCTGCGGCAGCGCTCGTTTTCCCTTTCAAGGGTCTTCAGGAGGCTCCGCCGGTTGGATAGTTTCGTGAGCTCGTCCGTGGTCGCCAGCCGTTTCAACGCCGCCAGATAGTAGGTCTTCTCGATCGCGATGGCCGTGAAGTCGGCTATGGTGGTGAGGATCTTGAGCTCCAACGGGGTGAACGATTCGCCGTTCAACTTGTTGACCAGCTCTATGACGCCGAACACCCGGCGTTTCGTCTTGAGGGGGACGCCGATGATGGATTTGGTGACGAAACCGGTCACGCTGTCCATTCCGGGATCGAAGCGCTTGTCCTTCTTGACGTCCTCGATGATGATGGATTGCCCCGATTCCGCGATCCAACCCGCGATGCCCTTTCCCCGCGGAAGCTTCATTCCCTTGAGGCTGTCCATTCCGCTTCCCGTCACGATGATGAACCTGAGTTCTCCCGTCTTCGAGTCCCGGAGAAGGAGCGACCAGTTGAGGGGGGCGAATATTTCCCCGATCTGCTTCATCACGACGTCGAAGGTTTCGCGGAGCGTGGAGGCGGAGGTGATCGCCTTCCCTATTTCCGCGAAAAAGGAGAGACGGACGAGATCGTCTATCGTGGTGATCGTTGTTTTCTTTTCGGCACTTTTCATAAGGCTGCAGGACAATGCTATCACGGTATCGCGGCGAATTCAACTCGAAAGCGATCCGGGGGTTCTTGAAAAATCGCCGTGTTTCTATGCGGTGATTTTTGAAAACACCTAGGTGTGCTATGCTCTCGGCATGGACAATAAGCCCCTACCCTCCTACCTCGTCGACCTGAATCCGGTCCAGCGGGAAGCAGTACTCCATTACGGCAGGCCCCTCCTCATCCTTGCGGGCGCCGGATCCGGGAAGACCAGGGTCGTCACGGTCAAGATCGCCTACCTCATCGACGTCCTCGGTTTGAATCCGCGCGACATCCTCGCCGTCACGTTCACGAACAAGGCTGCCCAGGAGATGCGGGACCGTGCCGCCGGCCTCTGTCCCCGCGCGACGGACGTGCTCATCCGGACCTTTCATTCCTTCGGGTCGTGGCTTCTCAGGAGAAACTCGTCCGTCGCCGGCCTCGATTCGCATTTCACGATCTACGACGACGACGACGTGCTTTCCCTTCTCAAGGCCGTCTTCCCCGACGGAGAAAGGCGGGATCTGCACCGGACCGCGTTCTGCATCGGCAGGGCGAAGGACTTCGGCCTCGGTCCTGAGGACGACCTTTCCGACATAACGCCGGATCCGGAGTTCCCCGCGGCCTACCGGGCCTACGAGGACAGGCTCAGGGCCATCGGGAACGCGGATTTCGGGGATCTCATTCTCCTTTCCGTGAAACTGCTCCGGAACGTGCCTGAGGTGAAGAGCCGAATCCAGGAACGTTTCCGGGTCATCCTCGTGGACGAGTATCAGGATTCCAACACGGCCCAGTTCGAGCTCCTTAGGGAACTCGCGGGGCCCGATGCCTACGTCTGCGTCGTGGGCGACGACGACCAGTCCATCTACCGCTTCCGCGGCGCCGAGGTCAGGAACATCCTCACGTTCTCGGAGAGCTTCCCCGGGACCGAGATCGTACGGCTCGAACAGAACTACAGGTCCACGGGCAGCATCCTCGGCGCCGCCTCGGGGGTGGTGAAGCACAACAAGGGCAGGCTCGGCAAGACGCTCTGGACCGAGAACGAGGAGGGAAAGCCTCCCGTCCTCGTGTCGTGCGCCGACCAGGACGCCGAGGCCGCCTTCTGCCTGTCGCTGGTCCGCAAGGATCCCGGGACCGAACTCGCCATCCTGTACAGAACGAACGCCCAGAGCCGGGTGTTCGAGAGCCTCTTCCTCAAGGAGAGTGTGCCGTACCTCATCGTGGGCACGGTGCGGTTCTACGAGCGCGAGGAGGTGAAGGACGTCGTCGCGTTCCTCAAATTCCTCGCCAACCCCCGCGACGAGGTCTCGTTCCGGCGGATCGTGAACAAGCCCGCCCGCGGGATGGGAGACGCCAAGGTCGAAGCGGTGCTCGCGGAGGCGGGTGCGGTCAAGGGAGACCTCATCGAGGCGGCCGGGATCGCCCTCGACCGCCTGAAGGGGAAGGCGAGAACCGCGCTCGCGGACTTCGTCGGCCTCTGTCGCGAGCTCTACCGGACACTCGAAAAGGAGCCCTTGCCCGCGTTCGTGGACCGGCTCATACGGGATTCCGGACTCGAGGAATACCATCGGAGGCAGGACGAGATCGCGAGCACGCAGAAGATTTCGAATCTCGAGGAACTCGTGAACGCAGCGACCCTCTACTCCGGCGGGATGGAGGGGCTCACGGAATTCCTCGAAGGGATCGAGCTCGACAGCGCGAGAATGGAGGGGACCGCTCCCGAGGGAGGGCACAAGGTCACGCTCATCACCATGCACAACACGAAGGGCCTGGAGTTCGACCGGGTGGTCGTCACCGGCATGGAGGAAGGCCTTTTCCCCCGAGGGGGCGAGGAGTCCGAAGCGGACATCGAAGAGGAACGAAGGCTCTTCTACGTGGCGATCACGAGGGCCCGCAAGGAGGTTTATTTCACCCATTGCGGCATGAGGAGGCTGCACGGTAAACTTCTCCCGATGCAGCCTTCCCGGTTCCTCCGGGAGCTTCCCGAGGAAACGGAACGGACCGGCAGGCAGGACGGTAACGATGGCTTCGAGATCGGGCGGGCGGTCTACCACGAGGAGTACGGCCAGGGGATGGTCGTCAGGCGCTGGTACGAAAAGGACGTGTTCACCGTGCAGGTGAGGTTCGATTCGGGGAAGGTGATGCGTTTCCTGCCGAAGTACGAACGACGGCTGGAGCGAATCGAAACGGACGGGTTGTGAAATGAAAGACCTTGAAACGGCGATTCCCCTCTTTCGACGGGCGAGAGATTACCACCTCTACGATCTCGGCGGCAGGCGGTACCTGGACCTTTCCCAGGACGGCGGCAGGGCCCTTCTCGGCCATCGTCCCGCCGGGGTCCTGCGCGACCTCAAGCAGCTGCTCGGCAAGGGCCTCGTCGCCGAACTTCCCTCGGTCTACGGAAGGCGTCTCGAAAAGGAGCTCCCCAAGCTCGTACAGGGGGAATGGACCTGCCGCGTATTCGCCTCGCGCCGATCCGCCTTCGATGCCGCGTCCGGGCATCTCGATGTCCCCGCCGAAGACCTGGTCCTCCTGGATCCCGCGTTATCCTCTGAAATCGAAGGACCGGCGGCGCTGTTCAGGCCGTTCATCGATGCGGATTACTCGGCCTGCGACGTCCTTTTCCCCGTGCTGCCATTTCCGGGATCCTTTGCGCCCGCCCCCGTCCTGTTCCGCGCTTCCCGCAGGGAGCCTCCGGCCTCGGACGCGTGTTCTCCGCTCCTGCTCGCGGGGCTTCTCGGTTCGATCCGGGTGCTTCTGAAAACCGCCGAATCTCCCGATATATGGAGTGAATGGAAACTTCCGGGATGGAAGCGGAGAGGGCGCTACTGCGTGCCGTCCGCGGGCGGCCGGCGCTACGAAGACCTCTTCGCCCTTTTCCTCGAGGGAGGCGTCCTTCTGCCCCCCGACCCGAAGCATCCTGTCATCCTTCCCGGCGCGTTTTCCGACGGGGAGAAAAAACTCGTGGAGAGGCTGTGCGCGGAGGCCGCGCAGACATAGGAGGCCCTGCCCATGCATCATGAACAGATGGTGATGATTCTGAGCAAGTTGATATCGGGCTTCGTCGCCACCTTTCTTTCCATCGTCCTCTGGTCCAAGACGCGGGACACCGCCTGGATGTTCATCGTCCTCGGGACGATCGTCGCCTACGGGGAGATCGTTTTCCTGACTCTCAGGTCGTTCGGCGTCGTGGAGACGGAGATTCTGGTCGTCTCCGGCGTGTCGGTTTTCGAGATCGTTCTGGCGAATTTGCCGGTTCTTTCTTATTCCGTCGCCTTCGTGATCATGATACTCAGGAGGACGGTTCGCTGAAGGAGATCGCTCCCACCGGACAGTCCTGGGCGGCGGCAGCGGCCGTCGGTTCTTCTTCCGGACGCAGCTCGGCCCGCACGACTTTCGCATGGTAGCTGCCGACCGTTATGATGTCGGGCAGAAGCTCTTCGCAGAGGCCGCATCCGATGCAGACATCCTTGTTGATAGCAATTCTCACGGATACAAGGTAATCAAGGAAGCGCTTGAAATCAACCGTACAAATTCATATAATACGCTCGAAAGGAGTTGTGATGGTTGCATTCTTGGTCGGAATCGTCTTCGTCGCTTTCGCAATCTATACAGTCCTTCCGTTTTCCTGGTCGCCCCAGTGGTGGCCGATGGTCGTGGACTTCCTCAAAGGAGGCATCCCGATCGTCTCGCTCATGATCGGTTTCTTGGCACTGCTCATCGGCATCGCCGATATCAAGGACCGCGCGGAAGCGAGAAAAGAAGAAGAGAAAGAAAAGGCGGAGAAAGCCGAAGAAGCGAAGCGGGATTGAAATTCCGAGCCGGATTCGATGATCCGACGGCATATCGATCGATATTTTCACCTGATCAGATCGGGTGACTTTTGAAAGCGCCTCGGTTGGGATGTTTTTCCGCGGGCCGAAAAGCCGCAGTTTTTTCCTCGCGCGCGTCCGAAGCCCCGGGATGCCGCGAGAGAAAGGGCCGTGGCCGTTCGTGCCTTGACAGGAATATCGATATATGAAATTATTGTCTCTCGACTTTCGGTCGATAGAAGACGAATAAAGGGCGTAGCATGAAAACGATATATGTGAATCCGAAAGACGTTGTTCGGAAATGGTACATCATCGACGCGTCGGGCAAGACCCTGGGACGCGTGGCGGTGAAGATCGCCTCCATCCTTCGCGGAAAGAACAAACCCGTCTATACCCCCCACCAGGAAGTTGGCGACTACGTCGTGGTGATCAACGCGGACAAGATCGCCGTGACCGGGAACAAGCGGACGGAGAAGCTGTACTATCATTATTCCGGCTATCCGGGCGGGATGAAGGTCGAAAGCTTCGAGAAGATGATGGCGAAGAAACCCGAGTTTCCGCTCGAAGCCGCCATCAAGGGCATGCTGCCGAAGAACCGGCTCGGCAGGAAGCTTTTTCACAACGTCAAGGTTTATTCGGGAGACCAGCATCCCCACGGGGCCCAGCAGCCGGAACCCCTCGAAATTTAAAGGAGCAGGAGACAATCCGTGAGCACGACGACGAACACCAATGGGACCGGCCGAAGAAAAACCGCGGTTGCGCGGGTCTTCATCAAATCCGGAAGCGGAACGATTACGATCAACGATAAGCCCCTCGAGCAGTATTTCGTGAACAAAGAGCACATCTTCATGGTCATGCAGCCGCTCGTGGCGACCGCCAACGAGGGCAAGTTCGACATCCTGGTCAACGTCAAGGGAGGAGGCCTCACCGGGCAGGCGGGAGCCGTGAGGCACGGAATCTCCCGGGCCCTGGTTTCCTTCGACTCGACCAATCTGCCCGCTCTCAGGGCCAACGGTTTCATGACCAGGGATTCGCGCATGGTCGAGCGTAAGAAATACGGGCAGCGCAAGGCGCGGCGGCGCTTCCAGTTCTCCAAACGGTGATATCATCGTTTCGGCGGATACGACCCCAGAAGAAGACGAAGGTTTTCGACTGGGGTTTTTTTTTCGGAGACGGATTCGATGAAGGCGGGTCCTTCAGGCTGTTACGACAAGGCCCTTTCTCTTCTTGCCCGGGCGGAGCATTCCAGGAGGCTCCTGGAGGCGAAGCTCGTTAAGAAGGGATACGAAGCGAAGGCCGTGGAGGACGCGCTCGATCGCCTCGAAAGTCAGAATCTCCTGAACGACCTGCGCTATGCCGAAACATGGGCTTCATTTCGGATGAGGAAGAGGGGGGAAGGCGCAACCCTCCTGATCGCGGGACTTGTCAAGCGCGGGATCGATCGCGACACCGCCGCCGAGGCGGTGAGAAGATGCAGGAACGATGCCTCGTACGGAGATGCGATCAGGAAAGCGTATGATAAACTGATGCGTAAGGGGCCTTTACCGGAGGCGTCGATCGTAGCGGCCTTGCAAAGAAAGGGCTTTTCAAAAAATGAAATAAAGGGTCTTTTCACGGACAATTCATGAATTTTCATTGACATTCTGGATATAATAAATATAATCTGGGATAGGTGGAAAAATAAACTGCCTTGCAGATTTTTCACTTTTCAAACGGATACGTGCTTCGAGATTCGGTAACAGAACAAATAGGTTTTGGGATGCGTACCATGTAAGGCGTCTCGAGTGGGAAGGACTCAGTATGGCGAAAAACGGAAAGAAAATTCGAATCTTTTCCGCCCTGGAAGTGGCGAATATCTGCGGCGTCGTGAACCAGACGGCCATCAACTGGATCAAGAACGGTTATCTCAAGGCCTTCACGACTCCCGGCGGGCAGTATAGGGTCTACTCCGAGGATCTCGTCGAATTTCTTTCTTCTCGCAACATGCGGATGCCGAAGGAGCTTCTCGAACTCACCGAGGGCAAGTCCGCTCTCCAGAAAATCTTGGTGGTCGACGATGACGAGACCATCAACAATTTCATCAGGGATTTTCTCGTCAAGAAATTCCCGGATTTCTCGATTCTCCAGGCCTTCGACGGATTCGAGGCCGGAAAGCTCGTAGCGGAAGAAAAGCCCGCCCTCATCGTACTCGACGTGGATCTTCCCGGCATCAACGGCAGGGAGCTGTGCAAGAAGATAAAAGCGGATCCGAATCTCGGGAATCCGCGGATACTCACGATCACCGGTCTGGACGATCCCGATCTCAAGGAAGCGATACTCAAGGAGGGAGCGGACGCCTTCATGTCGAAACCGCTCGATTTCGATGAATTGCCGGGGATCATGCTGGATCTCCTGAAGATATGAAATAAAGTATATCGAGGAAAACCATGGCGGAAATAAACGGAGTGGTGCTTATCGTCGAGGACGAGGATGCGATCAGGCTGACGCTGAGGGACTACCTCGTGAACAAAGGCTATACGGTCTACGTGGCATCCGATGGCGTGGGAGCGATCAAGCAGCTTCTCGACCACAGCATCGATCTCATCGTCACCGATTACCGCATGGACATCCTCGGCGGCGATTACTGGATAAAATTCCTGAACAAATACTGCTCCGACATCAAGGTCTTCATTACGAGCGGTTTTCTGCGGCCGGAATTCCCCATTCCTTTCGAGGTACTCTACAAGCCCTTCGACTACTCCGAGCTCGAATCCATGATCCGGACCGCGCTTTCGAAAACTAAGGGCGTATGACGAGGGGTGATCTCCCCGATCGAAAAGGCGTGCGAATCACATTCCAGGGACGGGTCCAGGGCGTCGGGTTTCGCTATTGGACCATGAGGCTCGCCTCGAGATTCGACGTTGCCGGCTGGGTGAGGAACGAGCCCGACGGATCGGTGACGGTCGAATGCGAAGGACCCGATTCCGACGTCGATGCCTTTCTTTCCTTGCTGAAAAAAGGGCCTCCTGGAGCCCGGGTGGACAGGGCCGACCCGGTGGGTTTCGAACCGAGGGGCCGGTACAAGGTATTCACGGTGGAGTATTGACCTCGAGTCCGAGGCTGCGCGCCTCCCGTTCCATGGCGAAAAAATCGGGGCTGTCCGATGCGATCGGACAGCCCCGTTTCGTCGTTTCGATGTCCTGGCTTACTTTCGAATCGAATAGAAGGCCTTTTTCCCGGGGTATTCGGCGGTGGTGTCGAGCATGTCCTCGATCCGCATGAGCTGGTTGTATTTGCAGACCCTGTCCGTTCGGCTCATCGAGCCCGTCTTGATCTGGCCGGTCTGCATGGCCACTACGAGGTCGGCGATGAAGTCGTCCTCGGTCTCGCCCGAGCGGTGCGAGATGACGGCGGTGTACGCGGCCTTCTTGGCCATCTCGATGGCTTCGATGGTCTCGGAAACCGTCCCGATCTGGTTCACCTTGATGAGGATCGAGTTGCAGACGCCCATATCGATGCCTTTTTGCAGGCGCTTCGTGTTGGTCACGAAGAGGTCGTCGCCGATGATCTGGACCTTGGAGCCGAGTTCCTTGGTGATCTTCGCGTAGCCTTCCCAGTCGTTCTGATCGAGGGGATCTTCGAGAGAGATGATGGGGTACTTGGCGACCCATTTCTTGTAGAGTTCGATCAACTCGTCCGAAGTGAAGAGCTTGTCGGGATTGGACTTCCAGAACTTGTAACCCTTGTTGCCGCCTTCCTCGAAGAGCTCGCTCGCCGCCGAATCCAGCGCGATCATCACGTCCTCTCCGGGCTTGTAGCCGGCGGTCTCGATCGCCTTCATGATGTAGTCCAGCGCCTCCTCGTTTCCGAGGTTGGGTGCGAAACCGCCCTCGTCGCCGACGGAGGTGTTGTGGCCAGCCTTCTTGAGAAGGGATTTCAGGTGATGGAACACTTCGGCGGTCATACGGACCGCTTCGCGGATGCTTTCTGCGCCGACCGGCATGACCAGGTATTCCTGAAAGTCGATCTTGTTGTCCGCGTGCTTGCCGCCGTTGATGATGTTCGCCATGGGAACGGGGAGAAGTGTGGTATGAACCCCGCCCAGGTACTTGAAGAGAGGCAAGCCCATGAAATTCGCCGCGGCCCTCGCGGTCGCCATGGAGACCCCCAGGATGGCGTTGGCCCCGAGCTTTCCCTTGTTCTCGGTGCCGTCGAGTTCGATCATTGTCCGGTCGATGTCGACCTGGTTCAGGGAGTCGAGCCCCTCGAGTTCCGGCCCGATGATTTCATTCACGTTGTTGACGGCTTTGAGCACTCCCTTGCCGAGAAAGCGCGCCTTGTCCCCGTCCCTGAGTTCGACGGCTTCATGCTCGCCGGTAGAGGCCCCCGACGGCACCGCGGCGCGGCCGGTCGTTCCGTCCTCGAGTTCCACCTCTACTTCCACGGTCGGATTCCCGCGGGAGTCGAGAATTTCCCTCGCTTCCACGTAGACGATATTGCTCATACTGTTCTCCTCGTTATGATTTGTTGTGCCTCGGAGGTTCCCGCCTCGCCCGGGCTACGTTTCCGACGGTGTAGACGGACGGGGCTTCCGGGGCGAGCCGAAACCTCCCTAGGATCAGAATATGCGGACAATCTCGTGTATTGTCAAGCAACGAGTCGCCTTCGACGTTTGCCTCGATCGTCGCCGGCAGTCCGATTTTTTCTTGACCCGTTCTCGGGCTAAGACCTACAATACGGATTATGCGATATTCTCGGCTGCTGGCCAAAACCCTCAGGGAAGCCCCGCAGGATCTCAAGTCCGCGAGCCACATGCTGCTGTTGCGCGGAGGCTACATCCGGCCGCTCGGGCAGGGTCTGTATTCATTCCTTCCTCTCGGCCTCAGGGTCCTCAGAAACATCGAGGCGGTCATTCGGGAGGAGATGGATGCACTCGGCGGGCAGGAAATAGTATTCCCCTTCGTGAATCCTCTCGAAATATGGAAGAAAAGCGGACGCGACCGTCTCATCGACGAGGACATGATAAGGTTCAAGGACAGGTCCGGAAGAGAATTGGTGGTGGCGCCGACGCACGAGGAAGCGGCAGTGGAAATGATGAAGAGTTGCCTCAATTCCTATCGTGAGCTCCCGGTATTCTTGTTCCAATTCCAGCTCAAATTCAGAGACGAGGAGAAGCCGCGGTACGGACTCGTTCGGGCGAGGGAATTCGTCATGAAGGACGGGTATTCCTTCCATCGATCCTATTCCGATCTCAACAATTTTTTCCCGAAGATGTTCGCCGCCTACATGCGGATCTTCAATCGCTGCGGCGTACACGTACACGCCGCCGAGGCCGGAGTCGGCTACATGGGAGGCGAACGCGCCTACGAATTCCTCATGCCCTGCGAGTACGGAGAGGATTCCGTGATCCTCTGCGATTCCTGCGGCTACACGGCGAACCGGAACGTCGCGATCGGATTGAAGGAGTCGTCTTCCGGTTCCCTCGAAAACATGGCGAAGATCGAGACTCCGGGCTGCGCGACCATCGAGTCTCTTTCCAAGTTTCTCGGGAAGCCCAGGCGGGATTTCGCGAAGTCCATGATGTACAGAACCCTGGACGGGCTGGCCTTGGCGGTGGTCAGGGGTGACTACGAGGTGAGCATCGAGAAGCTCGGCCGAAGGCTCAAATCGCCCGTTCTCGGCCTCGCCTCCGCCGAGGAGATCGAGGCCGGGGGCTTTTCCTCCGGATTCCTCTCTCCCGTCGGTCTCGATCCCTCCGTTCCCGTCGTGGTGGACGACATGGTGGCCAATTCACCGAACCTAATTTACGGGGGGAACGAGAAGGGGGTTCACTTCACGAACGTGAATTACGGCAGGGACTACGAATGCGCTCTGGTGGGCGATATTTCCCTTATAAAAGAAGAAAACGCCTGCTTCCACTGCGGCGGGAAGCTCCGGGAGATCAAAGCCATAGAGCTGGGGAATATATTCAAGCTCGGCGACTATTATTCCCGATCCATGGACCTCTTTTTCCAGGAGGAGTCTGGTGCCAAGGTCTTCCCCCACATGGGCTCCTACGGAATCGGTCTCGGCAGGTTCATGGCGGCCGTCGTCGAGAGCCACAGGGACGAGAACGGAATCAAGTGGCCTTATGCCATCGCCCCGTACAAGGTTTTCCTCATGTCCATCGGAAAATCGCAGTCCGTCAAGAAGGCTACTCAGGAGATTTACGAAAGCCTCGGCGATCGCGTACTCTACGACGACAGGCCCGACTCGCCCGGCGTCAAATTCAAGGATGCGGACATCCTTGGAATTCCGGTCCGCGTGGTGGTTTCGGCCCAGGGGCTCCTGGACGGCGTCGTGGAGCTGCGGGAACGGAGCACGGGTATCGCCTTGAAGATACCGAAGGAAAAACTGTTCGACGTCATCCTCGATATAGAAAAAGGGAAACCGCCGGCATGAAATTCGAACTGACCCAAGAACTCGTGGACCAGATCATCTTCGGAATGGAAAATCAGGAAAAGGAATACATATTCGATACCAAGAGCCTCGTGCTCGTACCGATGGACGAATCGGAGGACGATCCCGAGGATCCTGAGCGTTACCTCCCCCTTCCGCCCTGGCAATCGGTTCACGGGTATTATCTCATGGAGAGATTCGTCACGAACCTCCGGAATCCCATTTACCGCGAGACGCTGCGCGGCATCCTGATCTCGGGTAAGGGGGTGTTCAGGCAGTTCAAGAACGCGCTCAAGGAGAGGAAGGAGATCGAAAGGCTCTGGTACCGGTTCAAGGAGCGGGAGATGAGGAAGGAGGTCCTTTCCTGGTACAACACGATGCGCGAAGCCTGGGGGCTCAAGGAAATCGAGCTGGAATTCGACGATACCGAGGATCTCATTCTGAGCGACTTCGTCCTGTCGCGCTGGAACGAGCCCGACGAAGACGTCATCCTCGAGCTGGACAAGAGAGGCTTTTTCGAGATGTTCCCCGGAATCGACGACGAATCGATGAAAACGGGGATGTACCTGAGCCGGAGATACGGCAGGAGGCCCGGCGGGGAACGATCGGTCGTCCACATCGCCGAGACGCCCTTGGGAGACCTCGCGGGTTTCCTCTGGGCGGAACGGAACATCCTCCGCACGGACGTCGAAACCCTGCACGTTTTCCAGGTCTATGTTCTCCCGGAATTCCGCGGCTTGGGGCTCGCGTCCGCCCTGCTCCATAAATTCTGCGAAGAAATATCCGCCGCTTCCTTCGTGCGCGTCACCATCGAACTCATGGGAGGGGCGCTCGAACTCAACGACGTCTTCAAACGGGAGGGTTTCGTTCCGTTTTCGGAGGTCCTAGAACTCGACCTCGAGGACTGGGAGAGACGGCATCGGTCGGCGTCGGACTGATTTGGCCCCTTGTTCGCCTTAGGGGGTTTTTGGATCCCTCACCTTTTCGATTTCCTCGTGGAGCAGGCCCAATTCGTGCATGATTCGGTCGGCGACGAACTGTTTCGGGTCCGCGTCCGCAGGCGTACGATTCCTGGTTTCGGTCCTGAATTCCTCGCAATTCAGCACGGGACTCGCTTTCAGAAGTACGGTGTCCCTGACGAGAAAGTCCTCTTCCATCTCGCCGCTCGGATTGAGGCGGAAGATGTTGCCGCCGACGCCCACGAGCACCATGTGGTCGAAGGCCCTTATGTAGGAGTCGATCTCCTTGAGCCCCCGTTTCGTGTCGGGTCGTCCGGGGCGGTATCTGGTTCCCGAGGGAAAAACCAGGATCATGTGTCCGGAATGCTTGCACCTGATCATCTCGTGGAGCGCCGCACGGTTGATCGCGTTGCTTCTTTTACGCTCCTCCACGAGTTTTTCCGGGTCCTTGATCGCGTCGTGGTACCTGCTCGGGTATATGACGATCCTCGAATAGATCTCCGTGAAGAGGAGAACCGTCTTGCTTTCCACGTTCAGTTTCATTCCGGCCATGGCTATTACCGAATCAGCCGCTGCCTTGCCTTTCTCGCCGCAACGATCCAGCAGATAGATGAAGTTGGGAAGGTCGAAATTGCTGTAATGCTCCATCAGGATGAGGCAGGACTTGCCTTGTTTGCACAATTCGTGGAGTTCGATGAGGTTTTCGCAGCCGATGATGCCGCTTCCGGGAAGAAGATGGTCTTCGACGATCTTGTCGATGTAGGGCCGGTTCTTGGTGTTCCCCGGCTGGAAGACGTTGTGCTCCGTTATGGTCTGGGATTGGGAGCGGTTCTTCAGCATCGGGCCGAGAATTTGAGAGTATTTCTGCTGAATCGTACTCATTTTCTTCTCCTATCCTTTCAAGCGTAGGCGGAATATCCTTGCTTTGTCAATGAACGGCTGCGGCCCGGATTTTCCGCTCGGCGATCGTGCCAGGCGGGGAGTATGACATCTTGTCCACTTCGTGCATAGCGGTTATAGTCGATCAGGTGGGTGATTTCTCCTCCTTTTTCCGCAAGAACCGCGCCGACCTCAGGCAATCGTTCATTCATCTTCCGGAATCGAATCCGACCTTTCGGGGGCCTTCCTGGGACGAAGCCGACACGCGCGTCCTCATCCTCAGGCTTTCGCCGTACCGCGACGTGGACCGCTCTACCCCCCATCTGGTGCTCGCCAGCGAGGCCGCGACACTGCCGGGTTGTTTCGCGGATTTGGGCTTTTTCCCGTCCCGATCGGACCGGCGGATACTCGAGGAGAACGGCGTTCCGCTTTTCCTGGGTCTGCGCTCGTTCCGTAAAATCGAAGACTTCGACCTCGTCCTCGTCTCCAACTCGTTCGGCCTCGAGCTTCTCAACCTCGCCTACGGCTTGCGCAAGTGCGGGATTCCTCTCTTCGCGTCCGAGCGCGGGGAGACCTGTCCGCCCGTAGTTCTCGGCGGCTCGAACGCGCTCGCGGTCCAGGCTTTGTTCAGGAAAACTCCCGCAGGTCTCGACTGCATGGTCGACGCGGTGTTCTTCGGCGAAGGGGAGGGGAAGATCCCCGTGCTCGTCTCGATCCTCGGGAAGCGCGGCCGCCTGAAGAGGGAACGTCTCGCGGAAGCCTCCGCCTCCGTCCCCGGACTGTGGACTTTCCAGGGCGGAAGAAAGGCCCGCAAGGCGGTCCTCGGATCCCCCCGCGGTTCGCATCTTCCCCTGTCGTACCCGATCCTCAACGGGGAGGAGGCCTCCACCGCGAGGCTCCAAATCTCCTACGGCTGCTCTTCCTTCTGCTCCTTCTGTTTCGAGGGCCAGGATCGGAAACCCTACCGCGAGGTGCCGTACGAGGACCTGCTTTTGGCCGCGCTCGAGCTGAAGCGGAACACCGGAGCATCCACCCTGGAGCTCTATTCGTTCAATTTCAACACCCACGCGAACGTGTTCCAACTGCTTTCCGAGCTCAACCGCCTCTTCCTCCAGGTGAATTTCATGAGCCAGCGGGTCGACTTCCTCACGAAGACGCCGGGGCTGCTCGCAGCGGAACTCGCGGCGGGCAAGACGAGCTTCACGCTCGGCGTCGAGGGCGTCAGCGCGAGGATCAGGGCCTTCTACCGGAAGGGCCTCGCGGGCGAGACGGTCAGGTCCGCGGTCGATAAGCTGCTCGCAGCGAAGGCCAGGGAGATCAAGCTCTTCTATATCCTTTCCGGACACGAAACCGGCGAGGACTTCGCGGAATTCCGCTCCTTCCTGAAGGACCTCAAGGAGAGACGAACGGCGTTGCATCCGGGCGCCAGGTTGCTCTTTTCCTTCGGCCTGCTCGTTCGGATGCCGTACACGCCTCTCGCTCGCGACCGTCTGCTTCTCGGACGCGATGAATGGAAGGCCGCGATTTCCGAGACGAAACGCGACGTCGAGACACACGGTTTCGAGTGCCGACTCGCGATCCCCTTCGAGGAATACGCCCTCGGTCAGGTCCTGTGTGCGGGCGGCGTCGAGCGGCTTTCCGGCCTGCTCGTCCGGCTCGCCGAGAAGGGGTTCGTCTACGACAAAGAACTCGACCCGGCAGCCTGGGACCTCGCCGCCGAGCATCTCGCGGAGGGCATGGAAGAGCTCTGCCGCGAAAAAGGACCGGACTACGCCTCGCCCCTGTCCGAGGTCGTGGAGGTGGACGAGAGCTTCCTCGCCCGCAGCTGGCGGGAGGCGAAGTCCGCCCTCGAAGGCGGCGCCGCGACGGCCGAGATCCGGGCCTCGTGCTTCGAGGAGGGCGACGGGGGCTGTATCGGCTGCGGGGCATGCTTGGATGAGACGCAAAGGGTCTCCCTGCTGCGCCATGCGGTGAAACAGCCCTTGAATACACGAGAAGGGACGGAGGATCTCGCCCGGCTCGTGAAGGCGAAGCGTTCTTCGGCGCGGGTCCCTGTCGAGGTCATGGTTCCAGGATCCTTCGCCGGCACCCATCCGGCCTGGCTCGAGGCCTGGGTGCTCCGCGAGCTGTTCGCCCGGCATCCCTCCGCCGTGGAGTCGGTGTTCGCGGCCCGCAGGGATTTTCCCCCGCGGGAACTTCCCGCAGGCCTCGCCTGGTACGGACGTTCCGTGTTTTCCCTTCTCACCTCGGACCCCGCGGGCCTTTCCGAGTCGCTCCGCTCGACCTCCGTCCCCGGAATATGCCTCCTCGAACCTCCCGGAATATGCCTCCTCGAACCTTCCTCCGTCCCCGAAGTCCGGCTCCATCATCCTCCGTCCCCGGCGCGAGGCCTGTCCGTCGAGGTTCCGGAGGTCGAAGCGGCTGCAGCCAGGGGTGCTTTCATGAAAGCCTTCGAGAGCCTCCACCTCGCGGGGACGCTGACGAGGGACGGAGGAAGGTATTTCTGCCTATTTTCCCCCAAGGCGCTCAAGAAAAGGACGATTCTCGCGGCGGAGTTCTCCGAGATGCGCGATTCCGAGGGCCGGATCGGATTGGCAGCCGGCCTCATGATCACGGAGAAATTCGATCTCGCGGAGTTCGACGCCGCCTTGGAGAGGATATTCGGCAAACGGATCGAACACCGGTACGAATATCGCTGAAGTTGACTTCCGTGGTTCAATGGTATATCATATTGGTATAGTCCAATTGCAATGGACCAGGAGGTTCGATGTTTCCGTCCATCGTCATCGACAAGGCCAGCGACATACCCGCATATCGGCAGGTAATCGAGCAGATCACGATCCTCATCAAGAACGGATCGCTGAATCCCGGCGACCGCCTGCCTCCGGAACGGGATCTCGCCGACCGGCTCGGAGTCGCCCGAGGGACCATAAAGAAGGCATACGAGGATCTCGCGAGGCATCAGGTCCTGGACGTGAGCCAGGGAAGGGGGACCTTCGTGAGTTATCGTCAGGACTCGGTCGAGCCCGGAAGGAAGGAGAGGGCGTCCCGGCTCATCGACGAACTGCTCACGAACCTGGAAGGCCTCAGGTTCTCCTACCGCGAGATCAAGAACCTCATCGACATCAAGATCCTCGAGCGGGAGGAAAGGAGCGAGGGCCTTTTCGTCGCGGCCGTAGACTGCAATCCGGAATCCCTCGCGATGTACCGGAAACAGCTTTCCTTTTTTTCCCGATTGTCCATCACGCCCTTCCTCCTCGACGACCTCGTGCGCGATCCGGATCCTGGGAAACGTCTCGGTGAGTTCGAGATCGTATTCTCCACGTCCACCCATTACTCCGAGCTCATCGGACTGGTGCCGGCCCTGAAGGAAAGGATCGTCCAGGTCGTCGTGTCGCCGAGCCAGGAAACCATCATCAGCCTCGCGTCGATGTCCGCGAATCAGCGGGTGGGGATCGTGTGCGAGAGCCGGCAGTTCATGCAGATCATCAGGAACAAGCTCAAGGATTTCCGCGTTCCCGCCGGAGCGATCAGCCATCTCTTCCTGTCCGAAGGGAAGGACCTCTCCTCGTTCATAGCGGACAAGGACGTGGTCATCGCGCCTTCCGGCTTTCCGCTCGACATCCGCAGGGAGGACAAGGCCGGTTTCCAGGCCTTCACCGACAGGGGAGGGAGACTCGTCTTCTTCGATTACCGCATCGAGCGCGGCTCGCTCCTGTATCTCGAGGAGAGGATCAAGGCCCTCCTCGATTCCTGAAGACGGAGGTCCTATGAGCGGACAAGGGAAGGTCCCGGCGGGGCGGGGTCCCGCGAACATCGTCCTCGGCGTAATAGGCTACGACTGCCATTCCGTCGGGAACAAGATCCTCGACGCGTTCTTCACCGAGGAGGGCTTCAAGGTCACGAACCTCGGCGTCATGGTGAGCCAGGAGGAATTCATCGACGCGGCGATCGAGACCGAGGCGGCCGCGATCCTCGTCTCCTCGCTCTACGGCCACGGTCTCATAGACTGCCAGGGCTTCAGGGAAAAATGCATCGAGCGCGGCATCGACGACGTTCTCCTCTACGTGGGCGGGAACCTCGTGGTGGGAAAGACCGACTTCCGCGAGGTGGAGGCGAAATTCCTGGCCATGGGCTTCGACCGCGTCTTTCCCCCCGACGTGGACCTCAGGGAGGCGTCGCGCATGCTGATGGACGACATCGAGGCGAGGAAGGCCGGACGGAGATGAGGCCCGAACGCGTGATCGGCGTCGACATCGGCTCGACCTATACGAAGGGAGCCCTCTTCGAGTTCGAGGGAAGGAGTCTCCGCGCGGTGCGGCGCGCCTCGCATCCCACCACGCAGGACGACCTCTCGCGGGGCTTCGGTCTCGTGGCCGCTGAACTGCTGGGTGTTTGCTGGGACGGAAGGCTCGATGCCCTGGACCGAGGCGTCCCGATCAGGTTCTCGTCCTCCGCGAAGGGAGGGCTGCGCGTAGCCGCCCTCGGGATCGTGCCGGACCTGACTCTCCAGGCCGCCCGGCTCGCTTCCTGGTCCGCCGGATCGAGGATCGTCGGCACCTCTTCCTACCGACTCACGCGGGAAACTCTCGAGGAACTCCTCCTGGGCCGGCCCGACATCATTCTGCTCACGGGCGGAACCGACGGCGGGAACGAGCGCTTCGTGCTCGGCAACGCGGGGCTCATCGCGGAATCCTCCTTCGAGGGGACGGTGATCTATGCGGGCAACAGCGCCGCCGCCGGCGATGTTGCCCGCATCCTCGCTCGCAAGACCTTCGTCGCTGCCGAGAACATCCTCCCCGAGATAGGGACCATGAGGATCGAGCCCGCCCGCGAGGCGATCCGGCGGATCTTCCTCGACACCATCATCCGCGGGAAGGGCCTTGACGCCGTGAGGAAATTCTGCGGCGCCGACCCGAAGCCGACTCCTCTCGGGGTCTTCGACCTCGTGCGCGCGATCGGCGAGCTTTACCCGGAGTGGAAGGACTTCTGCGTGATCGACCTCGGAGGCGCCACAACGGATTTCTACTCCTCGGGCGAGGCCTTCCGGGCCGAGGACGGCGTCGTTCTCAGGGGCCTCAAGGAGCCCGCGGTGAAGCGCACGGTGGAGGGTGACCTCGGGCTCAGGGTGAGCGCGGAGTCGCTCTTCCTCACCGCCCGGGCCTGGCTCGAGAAGGAGACGCCGCGGGAAGGCCCGGACTTCGCCGCTCTCGAATCCTGGGTCGACCGTATCAGGCGGGATCCCGAGCTGCTTCCGGGAAACGCGGTCGAGGAAGCCTGCGACGCCCTCCTCGCCGCCGCCTGCTCGTACTTTTCGGCCTTCAGGCACGCGGGTTTTTTCCAGGAAAGCTGGACTCCCGTCGGGAAGATCTTCCTCCAATCGGGCAAGGACCTCAGGCACTACGGCAGGATCGTCGGCACCGGAGGCTATCTTTCGAGGACCGTTATCCCGGCCTCCTTTTTCCGCGCGTTCGGCGAGGCGGCCCCGTCCGCGGACGGCCGCATCCCGCTGCTTCCCCGGAAATTCCGCTATTTCCGAGATTCCTCGTATCTCTTTCCCCTCCTGGGAAACCTCGTCGAAGACTGGCCCGATGAGACGGCCGCCTGCGCTCTCGCGGGCCTCGAGGAGAGCGAACACGGTTCCGCGCTCGCGGACCGAAGGATGGAACAAGCATGAAGACCCCCACGATACCGAGAATGACGAAAAAGGAGCTTCTCGCCGCGCGGCAGGAGGTCCTCGCCTCCTGGCCAACGGGAGCGGAAGTCGTCTCGCTCGACGAGGCGTTCGCCTATCAGAGGTCCATACCCGAGGCGAAGCGTTTCGCGAGGGCCATGCGCGAGGCCAAGGAGAAGCGGCGGCTCCTCCTCCAGCCGAGGGCGGGGGTCGCGCTCATAGACGAGCACATCAAGCTCCTGCGCTACCTCGAGACCGCGGGTGAGGCGGACCTCCTCCCCACGACGATCGACGCCTACACGAGACAGAACCGGTACCAGGAGGCAGCAGCGGGGATCGAGAAATCGGTGAACGCGGGCACGAGTCTCCTCAACGGCTTTCCAGCGGTGAACCACGGGCCCGCGGGCTGCCGCCAGGTGACCGAGGCGGTGTCGAAACCCATCCAGGTCCGGCACGGAACGCCGGACGCCCGGCTCCTCGCGGAGATCACGCTTTCCGCCGGTTTCACGAGCTTCGAGGGAGGCGGCATCTCCTACAACATCCCGTACGCGAAGAAGGTCCCCCTCGAGAAGTCGATCCGGGATTGGATGTACGTGGACGCCCTCGTCGGCCTCTACGAGGATGCGGGAATATCGATCAATAGGGAACCCTTCGGGCCGCTCACCGGCACGCTCGTTCCTCCCTGCATCGGGCACGCGGCGGCGATCCTCGAAGGGATCTTCGCTCTAAGCCAGGGGGTCAGGTCCCTCACCCTCGGCTACGGCCAGGGCGGGAACCTCGTCCAGGACACCGCGGCGATCCGTTCGCTCAAGGAGCTCGCCGCTGAGTACTTCGAGACCGAGGGCTTCGAGAGCTACGACCTCACCACGGTCTTCCATCAATGGATGGGGGGCTTCCCCGAGGACGAGGCGAAGGCCTTTTCCGTCATCGCCTGGGGAAGCACCGCGGCGGTCTTCGCCGGGGCCGAGAAGGTGATCGTGAAGTCGCCGCACGAGGCCATGGGCATTCCGACGAAGGAAGCTAACGCCCAGGGGCTCCGGGCGACGCGGCAGACCGTGAGCATGCTCCGGGACCAGAAGCCGCCCGAAACGCCCGAGCTCCTCAGGGAGACCGAACTCATCAAGCGGGAGACGCGCTCCATCCTCGAGGCGGTGAGGCGGCTCGGCGATGGCGACTGGGTGAGGGGAACGGCGGCCGCCTTCGAGTCCGGAGTCCTCGACGTGCCCTTCGCCCCCTCGGTCTACAACCGGGGAAAGATTCTGCCGGTGCGTGACGACGAGGGCTTCATCCGCATCTACAGCCCGGGACAGGTCCCTTTCGACAAGGAGGTCCTCGATTTCCACCGGGCGAGGCTCGCGGAGCGGGCCAAGTCGGAAGGAAGGGCCGTCTGCTTCCAGATGGTCACCGACGACATCTATGCGATCAGCAAGGGAAATTTGGTGGGGAGGCCGAGATGAAAATAAGCAAGGTGATGTTCGCGCCGGGAAAGTCGGCGTTCTTCTTCGACGACCAGAGGGCGATCAAGGGGGGCGCGGCGCACGACGGCTTCACCTACGTGGGCAGCCCCGTGACGCCGGGCTTCGGCCGCATCCGCGAGGCGGGCGAGAGCATCTCCGTCCTTCTCGTGCTCGAGGACGGAAGCGTCGCGCAGGGGGACTGCGCCGCGGTCCAGTATTCCGGGGCGGGCGGAAGGGACCCGCTTTTCACCGCAGCTGCCTACATCCCGGTACTCGAACGCGAGCTCCGGCCCCTCCTCGAAGGCAGGGAGGTCTCCGGGTTCCGCGCCCTCGTGGCCGAGCTTTCCTTCCTCGAAGAGGGCGGGCGGAGGCTCCACACGGCGCTCCGCTACGGCCTGACCCAGGCCCTTCTCGACGCGAGGGCGCTCGCCACGCGAAGGCTCATGTGCGAGGTCGTCGCAGAGGAATGGGGGCTTCCCCTCGTCGCGGAGCGGGTCCCCGTCTTCGGCCAGACCGGGGACAACCGCTACGAGAACGTCGACAAGATGATCCTGAAGCAGGTGGAAGTCCTTCCCCACGGCCTCATCAACAACATCGATGAGAAGCTCGGGCGGGACGGGGAGAAGCTCAAGGAGTACGTCGCCTGGCTCGCGAAGCGGTCCGCGAAACTCAAGGTGCGGGAGGACTACCTTCCGGACTTTCACATCGACGTCTACGGCACGATCGGCATCGCCTTCGATTTCGATTTCGACAGGATCGCGGACTACCTCGCGTCGCTCGAGAAGCCCGCAGGAGGTCACGAGCTCTACATCGAGGGGCCCGTGGACATGGAGGAGAAGGGCAGGCAGATCGAGGCCCTCGGCAAGATCAGGGCGCGGCTCGACCGGCTCGGCTCGCGGGTGAAGATCGTTGCCGACGAGTGGTGCAACACCTACGAGGACGTGGTCGAGTTCACGGACGCGAAGTGCTGCCACATGGTGCAGATCAAGACCCCGGACCTCGGCGGAATCCAGAACATCGTCGAGAGCGTCCTGTACTGCAGGGCGAACGGCATGGAGGCCTACCAGGGCGGCACCTGCAACGAGACCGACGTGTCGGCCCGGGCCTGCGTGCATCTCGCCATGGCGGCGCGGCCGGAGCGGATGCTCGCCAAGCCGGGCATGGGCTTCGACGAGGGCTTCATGATCGTGAACAACGAGATGGAAAGGATCGTCGCCGTCCTGAAGGCGCGCTGAGCGCTGAGGCGACGGAGAACAAAGGAGGCTGCCGATGTCGGACGAGAGCGCGAGGAGGAATCCCAAGTCCTTCACGCAGCGCTTCAGCTACCACGAGACCCTCATCTACTCCACCTACTACGCCCCGAGGGGAAGGCTCCGCCTCTACGTCCTCGGGAGCGAGCTCGCGCGCAGGTACCTCTATCCCCAGGACCTCCTCGTGGGCATCATCGGCGCCGAGGGTTCGGGAAAGTCCACCCTCATCCGCGGGCTCTTTCCCGGCCTGGAGCTCACGAACGACGACGACGGGGTGAACGTCCGGCCCGCCCAGATCTATTCCTTCAGCCCGGAGGATTATTTCGCCCCGCATACCTTCCACATCGACGTCCGGTACGAGCTCGCCTTCAAGCAGAAGTATCAGATCGCGGAGGCCGTCTCCCAGGTGGTGAGCCACGGAAGGCGCGTCGTCGTCGAGCACTTCGACCTCCTCCACGAGACCCTCGGCTACAACGCCCAGATCATCTTCGGCATCGGCGAGGAGGTCATCGTGACCCGGCCCTCGGTCTTCGGCCCCTTCCCGCGGAGCATCAAGGCCGTGGTGGACAAGACCATCAAGTACCGGCTCATGGCCCATTCCGCCGAGGACATCACGAGCTACGTCCTCGAACGCGACTACAAGTACACGCCGCCCGTGCTCCATTCCGACGTGAAGCACGGCTTCGTCATCAGCTTCCCGGAGCGGCCGGACATTCCCATAGCCGACATCGAGTCCAAGGTGAAGGAGATCATCTCCCGGGACCTCCCCATCACCATAGCCGGCGAGGACCGCATCAAGATAGGCGACCACGAGATCTACTGCACCGGGACCCGCACCCACGTGAAGTCGGCCGGGAAGATCGAGAATTTCAGGCTCCTCAAGGATTACAAATTCGACCCCATCACCAAGGACTGCCTCCTCGTCGGCATCGTCGGCCGGAAGGAGGTCGCGGGCTTCGAGGACATCAACGAGCTTCTGGAACCCGACGAGGCGAAGCGGCACTAACGCTCGCCGTGTCCGTACGACGAGCGTAAAAAGCTGCTCCGGTTAACCGGTCCCGCAAACGGATTCTTGCAGTCCCCTTCTCGACTCATTTCTTTTTGCGTATACTCTAGATGAATAAACTTTTCATCAAAGCGGCGGCTCGAATTCCGGCGTAGTAAGAGGCATGAGCGTGCTGGATACCTTGAGAATTTTTAACGAATTGAAGGAAAGCATCCCCTCCGCCGCCGCGGAAAAAATCGCGGAAATCTTCGGGAACGCCTATGATGAACTCCGAGACTCGGCCACGAAGGCTGACTTTACGGAACTGAAGGAAGGGCACGATCGTTTGGAAGCCCTTCATGCGCAAACGCAAAAAACCATGAACGAACTGGCGGAGGCACAGAAGCGTACCGAGGTCAGAGTGAACGAACTGGTGGAGGCGCAGAAGCGCACCGAAGTCAAGGTCACAGAACTCACCGAGGCGCAGAAACAAACCGATATCAGGATGAAAGAACTTGTCGTCGCCCAAACGAGGACCGAAAAGGCGGTAAGAGAACTTGCGAAGGAAATGAAGGACGTTAAAAAGCAACTTGGCGGGATTTCCATGGTCGTGGGTTATGGTATCGAGGACAAGTTGCTGCCCTTTCTCGGTTCCTATGCCGAAAAGCAGTACGGCATGAAGGTACGTTCTTCGGGCCGACGGAATATCGAATACTCTGAAACCGATTATGACGAAGTGAATCTGTACGCCGAAGGCGAACGGAACGGTAAACCCTGCTTCCTGATCGGGGAGTGCAAGGCACAGCCCGGGAAAAGGGATGCCGATCGTTTCGTCGTAATGCTCAAACGGTTGCAAAAGGTCCTAAAGGGCGAGCTTTTTCCTATTTTGGTCGGTTATACTTTTCCGCCGCAAGTGGAGCGCTATGTCCGCAAGGCGCACCCCGACCTGCGTCTGGTCAAGACCTTCGAGTTCGAGTTACTGGCCCGCGGGTGATGGGAACGCGGAACCTGCCTCAATTCGCTTGGCATGGGAAGCCTGCTGTTTGCGTGAAATGACAATTTTTTCACCTTTTTCGTATGGAATTTTAACCTCTCTTCGCCGATACTGTATACCGGATCGAATTCGACCTCGGCTTTCATCCGATATAAAAAACTTGACAGGTGGAATACGAGGTTGCTATACTGATCCAAAATAGCAGGGGGCCGTTGGCTCTCCCAAAAATTACAACGGAGGATAGGTTTAATGAAAAAGCTTATTATCCTGGTTTCCATCCTTGTGCTGATCGCCAGCGGCATGGCCTTCGGTCAGCTGACCTACCAAGGAAAAGTCTATTACGGAGTTTTGTCGGATTTCGACAAGGAACCCGGCACGGGCTGGGACATCCGCTCGATTTTCACCGCCAAGATCGATGATTTCAACACTGCTCAAATGAGAATCAGGCTGCGGAATTTCGGTCTTTCGTCGACTTTGAATGATGCTTCAGGTAATTCTTGGGCTAGTTCTTGGTTGCTTTCTTCCGATGCACCCTTCATCGACCGCGCTTGGGTCAGCACCGACATCACCGGCGCCCTCGGCATGAAAGACGGCCCCGTTTCCGCCACCCTGTACAGCGGTTTCTGGTGGGACTACCTCGATGACCTTTCCGACGGCGTGACCCCCTTCGAAGTCGCGGACCTCACCCAGATGGACCTCGGAACCGGCGGCAAGCAGGCCTGTTTCAACCTCAACATGAAAATTGTAAAAATGGTCGATATCCGCGCGACTGTTGCTCCGAACAATTTTGCGGGAGGCCCCACTGACGTGATTGGTATTCCGATCAATACTAGTAGTAGTGGCAGTGTTCTTCCTGCTACGAAGACCTCCACCAGAGGTGGTTGGAAGCTCGTTGGCGGAATGGATCTCCCCGTTGGTCCTGGCAAGCTCTATCCGCAGTTCACCTTCGGTGCTCCTTATGGAGTAAAAGCAGGAGAGGGCACAATTGTCGCAGCTGCTAAGTACACCCAGACCGCCGGCGATATTGGTCTCACCCTTGTTCCCCAGTTCCGCTACAACCTTGACGCTGATGTGAACGGTGGAAACATCTCCATGGGTGGTGTTGATGATAAAACTGCGACTTATTACAACCAAGGTGCCTCGGTTCCTTACTTCAATGGGGACGGTGATCTTATTCGATATTACTATGCCCTTGCTGGAGCTGTTACTTATCAAAAGCTCGCTACTGTGAAGGTTGGGTTCCTCGGCTACGATGGCTCTCCTGCAAACCGCATGGAGGCGAACTTCCTCGTTACTCCGGTTCCCCAGCTTGGTGTCGAAGTCGGTACCGTCCTCAACCTGGATCAGGCTGAATATGAAACTGCCGAAGGAAAGAGCGCTCTTCAGTGCATCGATCTTGGCGCCTTCATCATGGCCGGAAAGACCAGAATTAAGGTTGGCTATATAGCTCTCGGCAAGAAGAATTACTATGATCCGGTCAATCAGGACCTCTCCGAAGTTGGTCGCGGCGCGAGCCACGGTGAAAAGGGCGGTATGTATTTCGAAACCCTCGTTAGCTTCTAATACGCCAAGTTTATAAGGAGAAATCCGATCCTCCTCTCTAAAAAGAGAGGAGGATTTTTTTTCCGAAAGATTACTCAGATAAAACCTACGAGACTGTACCCGTCTTGCACAATTTCTACGTTTCTGTTATAAATGCCAAATCAATATGCAGGAGTACTGAAAGCTTCCTGCAGGTATTCAACGGAGGACGATATGAAAAGAACTTTGCTTCTCGCTCTGTGTCTGGCGCTCGCCACAGCCGGAACGACTTTTGCCCAGCTGACATATTCCGGGCAGGTTCAGTACGGTGCGATTTCGAATTTCGACGACGCTCCTGGTATTGCCTGGGACAACAAGTTCATCTTCACCGCGAAGATCGATGACTTCAACACCGCCGTAATGCGGATAAGAATGAGAAATGGGGACGTATCTACTAATTTGAATGATACCTCAGGAAACAATTGGGCGTCGAAATACCTGCTCTCTTCCGATGCCCCCTTTATCGACCGCGCGTATGTAGCCACGGACGTAACGAAGGCACTCGGTTTCAAAGGCATCATAAGCGACAATCTGACTTCCGGATTCAATTGGGTCACTACTGCGGACTTGACCGATGGCATTTCTCCCTTCGAGGTGGCTGACCTCGACAGTGACGGCTATTTCTACACCGTCGGATTCGGTGGCGGCAAGCAGGCAGTTTTTTCCAACGTCGCCACAATCGCCGAGAAATTCAATCTGCGCACAGCCATAGCCCCGAACGATTTTGCGTCCGGAAGCGGCGGTTGGTTCGTATCCGCCGACGTGGCAATGCCCGCAGGTCCCGGCACCTTGACCCCCGAAGCGGTCTTCTCCGTGATAAACGGCGCCTCCGCGGATAAGGGAGCCCTGGTTTTCGCCGCCAAGTACGAAATGGCCGCCGGAAAGGATCTGAACTTCGCGATCGTTCCCCAGTATATGCTCTCCCTTGACTCCGATGCAGTATATTCGTATCAGTATGCCGTCGCCGGAAAGGTGACTATGGGCAGCCTCGCGGCGGTTAGCGCCGGCTTTCTCGGCCTCGACGGTTCCGAGGCCAACAGGTTGGAGGCACGCTTGGTTCTTACCCCCGTCAAGCCTCTCGGATTCGACATCGGTGCCGTGTTCAACCTCGACAAAGATTTCTACGCGACCACTGCCGGCGACTCCAACATCCTCAACGATCTCGATATTAGCGCCTTTGTGACTGTCGGCGTCGCAACGATCCGCGTTGGTTACCTCTTCCTCGGCGAGGAAGGCTTCGCTTCCCAGATCAACAACGACCTTGTACGGATCGGCTACGGCGGGTCCTGCTTGAAGCAGGGCGGACTCTACCTGGAAACTACCGTCGCGTTCTGATCTAAGAGCAGTAGCGGATTATACGGTATGGGCCGGCTGGGAACTCTTCCCGGCCGGCCTTTTTTCAGCTACAATAGCTCTGGAAGTGGATTTGGTTTTATTCAAGAGGTTGCCCCATGAAGAAATTGACGATCCTCGTGCTTGTTCCCCTTATTCTTGCCGCCTGTGCCACCACGCACGACCTCATGAAAGTCGATACCATTCAGCAGGTTGTGGAGACGAAACGGAACAAGAGTGAGCTTTTCGCCATCACGAATATCTGGACGATCAGACCTTTCGAGGCCGGGATATGCCGTGTGGAATACCAGCAGGAGAACGTCGGAGTGATCAAAGGAAGGATGATCATTCCCGTGCAGAACGACCTTCAACCAAAGACGATCGTGAGAGCCCTGACCTATCCCAAGGAAATAGAATTCTCCTTCATGATCGAGATAAAGGACAAAAAGGCTCGTCTTTCCTTCTTCGATGTGATTCAACGGACCGAAACGTCCGAGGGAATCGGTCTCGCGGCCGAAATGGAACCGGTTTATAAAGACTTCATCGCGGGATTGGTGAAGAAATACCAGACGTTCGTGGATACCTATAATTTCGATTGGTGAAAAAATCCGCCCCGGACGGGGCGGATGCGATCGAACGATTTCGCGGAAAGCGGAAAGAGCTTACGAGCCTATCCTGATCTCCTGCCAGACCTTGTTGTACAGTTCCAGGTCCTTGCCGAGGTCGTCCTTGAACTCGCAGTTCTTCAGGTCCTCGTGCGTGTACTTCGGCTTCACCTTGGTGAATTCCCTCGCCTTGACGTTGGTGGAGGGAAGCATGAGGTAGTCCACGACCTTGGCGTAAACTTCGGGCTTGTGGATGTAATTGATGAACGTATAGGCGAGGTCCTTGTTCTTGGAGTCCTTCAGGACGACCATGCTGTCCATGTACATGGGGCCGCCTTCCTTGGGAATGAAGAATTCCACGTTGGCCTTCTTCGCGTCGTCGAGCTCCAGAAAGACGTTTTCGGCGTAGCCTTGAACGACCCAGAACTCCTCGGCGGCGAAGCTCTTCGCGAAGGCCTCGGAGTCGAACTTCATGATGTTCTCCTTCCACCCGAGCACGACCTTCTTCGCCTTTTCGAGTTCGGCGGGATTCTTTGAGTTGACGGAGTACCCCAACGATTTGAGGGCCGCACCGAGGACTTCCCTCATGTCGTCGAGCATGGTCATGCGGCCCTTCAGGTCCTTGCGGCCGAAGATGCTCCAGCTCTTCTCGAATTTCGGGACGAGCTTCTTGTTCACCGCTATGCCGGCCGTTCCGTTGATGTAGGGGACGCTGTACTGGTTGCCGGGATCGAATTTGATCTTCGCGAGGGTGTCCTTGTCGATGAAATCGAAGTTGGGAATCTTGGTCTTGTCGATCTTCTCGAGCATCCCTTCAGCGATCATTATTGATACGTAGTCTCCGGAAGGGAAGGTCACGTCGTATCCCGTGCCGCCGGCCTTGAGTTTCGCGAACATCTCTTCGTTCGAGGCGAAGACGTCGTAGACGACGGTCGTCTTGAATTCCTTTTCGAAGTCGCGGAGCACTTCGTCGGGAATGTAATAGGTCCAGTTGTAAATGAACAGCTTGCCGGAAGACTTCGCTTCCGCGGATTTGACGTCCTTCGGTTGTTCATCCTTCTTTCCGCCGCAACCGGCGAGCAGAATCCCCAGGGCGAGCAGTGCGCTGAAGACCCGGATTCTTTTCATGTAATCCTCCTATCTTGCGAATTGATATGAGCAAGCGGGCTCGGCGCCCGCGGCTTGCTTTCCGAACGATCCGCCCGATTCCGCATTCATCTGTTCACGGTGTATTTCAGGAAGTTTCTCATGAGAAAAACGAGAAGCACCGTGCCGGAGAGCATGACTACGGAAAGAGCGTTGATGACCGGCGAGACTCCGAAGCGGATCATGGAGTAGATGTACAGGGGCAGCGTCGTAGAGCCGGGACCGGAAACGAAGAAGGTGATCACGAAATCCTCGAGGGAGAGGGTCACCGCGGTGAGAAAGGCGGAAAAGATGCCGGGCATCGAGACCGGGATGATGACCTTGAAAAGGGTCTGGAGTTCCTTGGCGCCGAGATCGTAGGATGCCTCGATGATCGAGTAGTCGAATTCCTCGAGCCTCGAGAGGACGATGAGAAGCACGAAGGGGAGGTTGAACGAGGTGTGGGCGATGAATATCGTGAGAAGCCCGAGGTGAAGCCTTATGCCGGCGAAGAAGATGAGCATGGAAACGCCGATGATGATCTCCGGCAGGATGAGGGGCATGAAAGAGATGATCTGAACGTATTTCTTCAGCCTGAACCTGTGCCAGCTGATGCCGATGGCGCCGAGGGTTCCGATTATCGTCGCGCTGAAGGCGGACGTCACCGCGATGAAGATGCTGTTCCAGAAGGATTTCCAGAGATCTCGCGATTCGAGGAAGAGTTTCTGATACCAGACGAAGGAGAACCCCTGCCAGCTCATGGTCTTCGATTCGTTGAAGGAATAGAGCACCAGGAGGAGAAGAGGAAGAAAGAGGAAGGCCACCGTCGAGAAAAACACCGCTTTCGAGAAGGTCGACTTCGTTTTCACGTCTTCGCGTCCTGCTTCTTCCCGCCGGATTCCTGGAGGGCGAGAGCTTCCTGCTTGCGCTGGATGATGAGGTATATCCCCATGGCCACGGCGGTCACGAGGGTGATGAGCACGGAGATGGACGAGGCGAGCGGCCAGTTCCGGGTGACGGTGAGTTCACGGGCTATGATGTTTCCGAGCATGTACGAGTCCTTCCCGCCGACGAGCTGAGGCACCGCGTAGGCGCCGAAGGTCGGGATGAAGGTGAAGAGGACCGCGGACACGATTCCCGCCCTGATGTTGGGGAGGAGGACTTTGCGCAGGGCCTGGAAATGGCTCGCCCCGAGATCCCTGGCTGCCTCGAGGAGGCCGAAGTCGAATTTCTCGATCGTCGAGTAGAGGGGGAGGATCGCGTAGGGCAGGTAGGAATACACGAGAACGAGCACGACCGTATACTGAGTGTAGAGGAACTGGATGTATTCGTGTCTCAACCCGATTCCGATGATGAGATTGTTGAGGGATCCGCTGTTCCCGAGGATGGCGATCCAGGCGTAGATCCTTATGAGAAAATTCGTCCAGAAGGGAATGATGATCAGGAAGAGCATGAGGTTCTTCCTGCGGCTCCTCGCCATGTAATATGCGCACGGGAGCGCTATGAGGATCGTGATGACGGTGGCGAGCACTGAGATCCAGAGGGTGGTGAACGCGACTTTCGCGAAAACGGGATTGAAGATGGCCTCGTACGCCTCGAGGCTGAATTCGTAGACCACCCCGCCGTGCAGGGCCTTTTCCATGAAGCTGTAGAACAGGATGATCGCGATGGGAACTATGAAGAAGGCGCTGCCCCAGAGAGCGAGAGGAAGCGTATAGAGGCTGCCGTAATTACGTTTCACTGATTCTGCACCTCGACGAGGTACCCGTCGTCGGCGTTCCACCAGATGAATACGGGATCGTGCCAGTGAATGTCCGGGCCCTCGCCGTAGTAGTTGAGATGCTGCTTGAAGGCCTTCATGAGGAATCTTCCCGCCACGTCGACGAAGAATTTGCTTTGAAAGCCGTTGTAGATGACTTCCTCCACCTTCGAGGCGAAAACGTTGAAATCCGGCGAGAGATTCTCCGGTCTTTCCTTGGCGATATTGATCTTTTCCGGCCTGATGGCCACGGTGACCTTCCCTCCGGGATTGAAGCGCCTTTCTCCCTGGAGGTCCCGAGGTTCGAGCGTGACCTTGAGTTCTCCGAGGTTCTTCACGTCCACGGTGACCATTTCGCCTTCTACCGACGTCACGACTCCCTTGAAAAGGTTGGTCTCGCCGATGAAATTCGCGACGAAGACGTTGGCCGGGCTCTCGTAGATCTCGAAGGGAGTGCCGATCTGGAGGATCCTGCCTTCGTTCATGACGGCGATCCGGTCCGATACGCTCAAGGCTTCCTGCTGGTCGTGGGTGACGTAGATGAAGGTGATTCCGATCTTGTCGTGGATCGTGTCGAGTTCGATGAGCATGTGCTGGCGGAGCTTGGCGTCCAGGGCCGAAAGGGGCTCGTCGAGGAGAAGGACGCTCGGTTCGTTGACGAGGGCGCGGGCGATCGCGACCCGCTGCTTCTGTCCGCCCGAGAGCTGATTCGGCTTTTTCCGCTCGTGGCCGGTCAGCTTGGTGAGATCGAGGTATTCTTCCACCTTGCTCCTGATCTCCCCTCTCCCGAGCCTTTTCAGACGGAGAGGGAACGCCACGTTCTCGTACACGGTGAGATGGGGGAAGAGTGCGTAACTTTGAAAAATCGTGTTGACGTGCCTCTGATTGGGAGGGAGGGGCACGACGTTCGTCCCGTCGAGGTAAACCAGGCCCTTGGAAGGGTTTTCGAAGCCCCCGATGATTCTGAGGAGCGTCGTCTTTCCGCAGCCCGACGGGCCGAGGAGCGAAAAAAATTCGCCTTTCCTGATCTCGACGTTGATATCCTTGAGCACATGGGAATCGCCGAAGAACTTGTCGACTTCTTGTACTTCTACTACGCTCCCTTTCACCGTCTCAAGGCTCCTGTCTTTCGGTATTGGCTGGATTATATCAAAATAGCCCGAAAGATCAACAGGTCCGGAGGTCTCCCGACCCGGGGGGCCCGTCCCGGTGCCGCGTTTCTTCCAGGCTCATTTTTTCCTGCCGGGATAATACTCCTGCTCGTACCAGGTTATGATTTTCCTCGCTATGCTGTCGCTCGGGGGAAGGCCGGGAAGATTCGGCGGTTCGAACCATTTCGCGTCCACGAGCTCGCTCGTATCCACCCTGATTTCTCCTCCCGCATACTCGGCCGTGAAGCCGAGCATGAGCGAATCCGGAAACGGCCAGGGTTGGCTCGCGAAGTATCGGATGTTCTTCACCGCGAGGCCGACTTCCTCTTCGACTTCGCGGCGCACGCATTCCTCCAGGGTTTCGCCTATCTCGACGAACCCCGCTATGAGGCTGTAGATCCGGGCCGTGAAGCGCTTGTTGTGCGCAAGGAGAATCCGGTCGCCGTCGAGGATCGCCACGATGACCGCGGGGGAAATACGCGGATACACGACATTACCGCAGGCGGAACACACCTTCGCCCGTTCGTCGGGCTTGTCCCGGTTCCTCGCGCCGCAGACTCCGCAGAAACCCGAATTCCTGTCCCAATGGAGGAGGTGGAGCGCGAACCTCGCCACGTGCATGTATTCTTGGGGAATCTTCCCGTAGAGGGGGCGCAGGCCCATGAACGTGTATCCGTCGGGAAATGCGTCGTCCTCGCCGATGGAGGCCGCGAAGCAGTCGATGCCCTCGTAAGATCCGAAGAAAACCGCCTTCTTGACCCGGAGGCCGATCGATTCCAGATCCGGGTCGCGTGCGGCGGATTCCCTTCTCAGGGTGTCGACTCCGTCGGCCGCGTTCTTGCGGACGAGCAGCTGCCCGTCCTTGAAGAGAAACCAATATCCGTTTTCCAGCGATGTCCGGGAAGGATCGTATTGTATTTTGAAATTCACCGTCTGTCCTTTCTTGTCGTTGAGTACTGTATCGAAAAAATGCCGAAGCGGCAAGAGAAGACGTTTCGGTGTCGAAGAATCGGGGAGGAATCGAGGATTGAATTGACAAATCGAAAGAAAGCCTTTTACAATTGGTAAGCATTGCAAGTCACGCATCCTGACGCTGCATATTCTTCAACACGAGGAGGCGCACTATGGAGCTTGTTCACAACGAAATACCCTTGGAATTCGTGCACACGATACCCGAGGGCATTAAATTCATCGCACGACACGGAAAGGATTTTCTTGTCGTGGAAAGAGTTTACTGTCCGAAGGGGCATCTTCTTACGGTGGATTCGGTGAAGATCCACGGGGAACCTTCCATCAAGATAGGCGTAAAAATCGGAGGGCAGAAAGGCAACTTTTTCATCGATTCCTTCTGGGGCAGCCACAAGAAATTGTACGATTTCATGCCTGAATTGAAGGGTGATTCCGTTGTCGTGGAGGCGTTTTGCCCCGAATGCGGCACGAGCCTCATGGTGAAGGAGAACTGCCACGTGAAAGGCTGCGGTACCGGCGAGCATATTCTCCTCACGCTGCCGGGCGGGAAGAACAAAATCTTCGTTTGCGGAAGGCTCGGCTGCCCGGGACACCGCCTGGAAGTCAAGCAGGTCCCCCACCGGCTGGCGGAGAAGGTGAGCGACATCCAATACGTCGAGTCTCAGATAGACGATTATTTCGGAGGGATCTGATCCATGACGGAAAACCACATCGAGATCGAAATTCAGCAATGCAAGGGATGCAGGCTCTGCGTGGAGACCTGCCCGCATCACTGCATCGAGCAGGGATCCGCGATCAACCGGATCGGTTACCAGTTCGTCCGGTTCGAGCAGAAGGGCTGCACGGCCTGCGGATTCTGCTATTACATCTGCCCGGAGCCCGGAGCCATCACGGTGATCAAGGGCGAAAAGAAGGCGGTGGACAATGGATAAGCAGCTCATCAAAGGAAACGAAGCGGTGGTCTACGGCGCCCTCTTGGGCGGGGCAACTCACTTTTTCGGGTATCCGATCACGCCTGCGAGCGAGATCGCCCATGCCGCGGCCAAGTATTTCACGCAGACCGGGAGATGCTTCCTCCAGGCGGAGGACGAGGTGAACGCGGTGAACATGATCTACGGCGCGGCCGGAGCCGGCGCCAGGGTCATGACCGCCTCCTCGGGCCCCGGGATCTCCCTCATGGCCGAGGGGGTGTCGTATCTCGCGGGGGCCGAACTTCCCGCCGTGATAGTCGACGTTCAGCGGGCCGGTCCGGGTCTCGGCAACATCTGGCCGGAGCAGAGCGATTACAACATGGTCGTGAAGGGCGGAGCCCACGGCAACTACAAGAACATAGTCTATGCGCCGTTCTCCGCTCAGGAGATGTGCGATTTCACCTACAACGCCTTCGAGACGGCCGAACGCTACCGGATGACGGTTTTCATCCTCGCGGACGCCTACATCGGCCAGATCATGGAACCGGTCCTCATTCCGGAAGAAGTGAAGCACTCGCCGAGAAAGGATTGGGCGGTGTACGCCGACAAGGAAAGCCGCGGGAACCTCGTCACGTCCATCCTCATGAACACCGAACTCCTCTCCGCCCACAACCGGAATCTTCAGGAGAAGTACGAGCGGGTCGGACGGGAAATCACCCAATGGGACGAATACGATACCGAGGACGCGGACTTCGTTTTCACCGCCTTCGGCATCTGCTCGCGGATCTGCCTGTCCGCAGTCCAGGAATTCAGGAGGCGGGGAGTAAAGGCGGGACTCTTCAGGCCGAAGACGCTCTTTCCCTTTCCTTCGAAAAGGCTCGAAGAGCTATCGGCAAAGACGAAGACTTTCATCTCGGTCGAACTCAACAACGGAATGATGGCGGCCGACGTGGAACTGGCGATCAAGTCCCGCGTTCCGGTCCTCAGGTACAACTGGATGGGAGGCACGGTGCCTTCCACGGGCGAGGTCATGGCACGGGCCGAGAAGGACGTTCTGGGAGGCGGAAGATGATCAAGCACGCGAAACCCAAGGCATTCTACGACGTGTTCAGCCGCAAGGGGCCGGACGAGAAGAACACCCATTACTGCCCGGGCTGCGGCCACGGGAACGCCCACAAGCTCATCGCCGAGGTCATCAGCGAACTCGGCATCCAGGACCGGGTCGTATTCTGTTCGCCGGTCGGCTGCAGCGTCTTCGCCTATTACTATTTCGACAACGGCAACATCCAGTGTTCGCACGGAAGGGCGCCTGCGGTGGCGACCGGCGTCGTGAGGTCCTTGTCCGATTCGATCGTCATATCCTATCAGGGGGACGGCGATCTCGCTGGCATCGGCATGGGATCCATCATGCACGCGGCCAACAGGGGGGAGAACATCGCCGTTTTCTTCATCAACAACGCGATCTACGGCATGACCGGCGGGCAGATGGCGCCGACGACCCTCGTGGGACAGAAGACCCAGACCACGCCCGACGGAAGATCGGCGGCGCGGGAGGGTTATCCCCTGACCATGTGCGAGATCATCGACAAGCTCTCGGCGCCCGTCTACATCGAACGGGTATCACTGGGTGACGCCGCGAGAATTCTCAGGGCGAAGCGGGCTGTGAAGCAGGCCCTCCAGAACCAGGTGCAGCGGAAGGGCTTCTCCTTCGTCGAGATCCTGTCGCCCTGCCCGATAAACTGGAAGATGAATCCTTGGGAGGCGAGGAAGTGGCTCGTCGAAAAACTCGAACCCGTGTTCCCGGTGAAGATGTTCCGCAATCTCGAGGAGCCGACGGTGAGGTTCGAATCTCCCCATTTCTACGCCGACGGCGAACTGCACGAACTTCTTTCGGGGGCGAAGGATTTCAACATCACGGCGAAGGAGAAGGAACTCGACGATCAGTACGTGAAGATAGCCGGCTTCGGCGGTCAGGGAGTCATGTCGGCCGGCGTTCTTCTCGCGAACTGCGCCATAGCCGAGGGTTGGAATTCTACCTGGCTTCCTTCCTACGGACCCGAAATGCGGGGGGGAACGGCGTATTCCAGCGTCATCATATCCGGCAACCAGATCGGATCTCCGGTCGTGGACCATCCGAATTTCCTCGTCGCCATGAACGGGCCTTCCCTCGACAATTTCGAGACCGCGGTCGTGCCCTCCGGCACCATCATCGTGAACTCCTCGCTCGTGGAGGCTAAGGTGAAGCGGGGCGACGTGAAGACGATCTATGCTCCCATGACCGAAATCGCCCAGAAGGCAGGTCTTGCAGCCGCCGCGACCGTGGTATCGCTCACGATCTACGCGCTCGCTTCGGGCGCGGTCGACATCGACACGATCAAGAAGGTCATCCCGCTTTCGATCAAGAAGAAGGCGCTCATCGACGTGAACGTCGCTGCCGTAGACGCCGCGGTCGAGTATTACGAAAAAAACCTGGCGGGCGGAGTCTAGTTTCGAGGGAAGTTCCCGAAACGCCGCCCGAGCCTCGTCCAAAGGAGGGAGAGCCCGCCGAACGAACGGCGGGCTCTTTTCAATTCGCGTCTGTCCTCTACGGACGGCGGAATCGAACCGTAGAGTTCCCTTTCCAGAAGGCCGGCGACGAGAGCTGCCCGTTCCGCGATTCCGGGAAAGGCGTCGGAAAGCCGCATCGAGTATTCTCTCGGCGTCTCGCAGGGCCTTCGGGAAATCCCGCCGAACCTGCCCCAAGAGAGCATGGCGGCATACGCTGAGGCGGTCGCGAGGCCGCGATACCCGTCCTTCTTCCGTCCTCCGGAGAAGAATCCGCGGATGCGACCCGCGAGCCGCCGGAGGTATAGGACCAGGAATTCGAGCAGGACCCCGAACGAGAAGGGCTCGGCATCGCGGTCCTTCCGGGAAAGGAGGTAGCGGACGAGCCTCCATAAACCGAAACCGACCAACAGCAGAAGGACGAGGCCGAGCGTCCCGAAAATTCCCCATCCTAGGATCTTCGCCAGGATTTTCTCGAAAAAGCCGGGCTCCTGCACCGCGGCCATTCCCGATTCCTTCGGGCCCGGGAGGTCCGCCGATTTCTGGGAAACCGCGGGCGCCCAGAATCCGAAGATGAAGCGGAGAAAGGCCTTCAGGTAGGGGCTGATGCGGTGGGCGATTCCGCCCAGGACCTCGTTCGCGTTCGCTGCCAGACCGAAGAGATCGGGAAAGAAGAGGACCGTGACGAAACCGGCGAGGAAGAACAGAAGGGTGAAGGGAACGAGGAGAAAGAACCGGGATCGGGCAGGAAGCCCCCCTCGGTCGTTGCTTTCGCTCCTCGCCGCAGCCAGGGAGAGGATGGCCGACAGGAAGAAGGGGGGGATCAGGGCTTCGGCTACGGGATTTCGCATTTTTATGCCGATGCCGATGAAAAGGACGAAAATGAAGAATGCCGCCCCGACGTCGAATCGGGCGACGGTTTCCGCATGGGTCGGATCCCTGCGTCCGATCGATGCGCCCCGGACCCAGAAGACCGTGCCCCAGACGATCACGAGAACGAAGGAGAACCATTCGAGCGGGGACCGGAGAAGTGCGAGGGCGCCGAATTTCATATCCGCGAGGCGGCCGACCGAAACGAAGGGGAGACCCCGGTAGGCCGCGAGGAGCGCGGCGAGGGAAAGGAAGAGTCCGATCGCGTGGAGGAAGAGCCGGAAGACGATCCGTCCGCCGAATCCCCGGAGAATGACCGAAAGCAAGACGGCGGCGTAGATCGAAACCGTGGACTCGAGGACGGGGAACGGAAAGGAACCGGGGATGAGAAAGAAGACGGATGCGAGAACGTGCAGGCGGATCGCTTCCAAGGCTCCCGCCGAAAGGAGGACGGGGAAGGAGAACGGTGCTTTCGTCATGATCGTTCCGTCCGGGAAGGAAGTATGTCACGGAAGCAGCAGGCCGGATATTCCTTCGACGTTCCGTCGGGGCTTTCCCTGGCGAAGAGGAAGATCATGCGGTTCCGCTTGACCGAAGGCAGGTCGAAGTATCTCCTCGTCTTCTCGTCCGCCTCCCTTGCGCAGACAACGTAGCCCACACCGCCGATTCCGCCTTTTTCCAGGAGAGAAATGATGTTTTCTCCGGCCTCGGGCCGAGTCCTCGCGAGAAGCTCGAGCAGGCGACCGAGGTGCTCGGGGCCCCGACCCAGGGGAAGGACCGGAGCGAAGTTCCCGACTTCGAGATTCGTCGCCATCCCGAAGGAAGCTCCCGTCTCCGCGGAGCGGGCTGCGAGCGACCCGACGACTTCGAGGGCGGTTTCGAATTCCTCCTCGTCGCGATCTCGGAGAAATCCGTGACCGTCGAGAAGGAAGAAAACCTTCCTGTGGGATGTCGGCTCGAAGATCTTCTCCTGGAGGGAATCGAGACGGGCACTCGCTTTCCAATGGATGTTCTTCGCGGGGCGCGTTCCCGAGTAATCGCGCGTCCCCGCGTACCACGCGGGATCCTCCACCAGGCCCTTCGAAGGGTGGATGCCGAAGTACTCCCTGAAGGAAAGTTCGGGGCCGGCGATCGGTCGCAGCTTGGGATAGATCACGATCTCCTTCCGCCAGAAGAGCGTCTTTTCCTTTCTATGAAGTCCGAGCAGGTCCCCCGACCTGAGGACCATGGGTCCCAAGGAGTAGACTCCCCGTTTTTTAGCCACGTAAGTCCAGCGTCCTTTCAGTTTTTCGTAGGGAAGGAGTCCCGTTTCGCTTCTGATGCCTCGTCCGTCTTCCCCGCCTTCGGCCGGCACGAACGTTCGGGGGGCCGGGAGTTCGAGGCTGACCCATACAGGGAGCGGTTTCCGGTTTTCGAGCTCGATGCCGATTACGAAGTCTTCGTCGGGAAAAAGCCGGTCCCTGTCGCATCCGACGTCCGCCCCGAGCCTGGCGAGGCTGAAAACCGCCCATAGCCGCGTCGCCGACATGAGAATGAAGATCCCGGCAGTGACGGCGGAAAGCCCGGACAGCGAATTCGCAAGGGCCAGAAAAAGGACGAAGCCCGTGAGGACCAGCGATATCGAGAACGAGAACATGCTCGGGGAGACGTACGACTCCCGCTCCGCAGGCTGCATCGGCCCCTCCTATTATTCCGGTTGGGGGACAGGAGTCCTGGAAAGGATCTCGTCGAGCACGACCTGCGCGGAAAAGCCCTTTGCGCGCTCCTCGTGATGGAGAATTATGCGGTGGGCTAGGACCGGGTGCGCGAGTTCCTTCACGTCGTCGGGAAGGACGTAATTCCGGCCTTTCACCGCCGCGAGGGCCTGGCTCGCCTTCATGAGGCCGAGGGAACCCCGGGGGCTCGCTCCGTACCGGACCTTGGGGTGGTTCCTCGTCGCGGTGACGATTTCGGCCAGGTATTCCCGGACCGGCGGCGAAATTCCGATCGCGCTCCGCTCCTTCTGCAGACGGACGATCCTTTCCGGGCTCGTTACCGGACCGAGTTCCGCGAGCGGATCGTCCTCCTGGAAACGTTCGAGGATGGAAATTTCCTCGCTCTTTTCCGGATACCCGATGTCGATTTTCATGAGGAAACGGTCGAGCTGGGCTTCCGGAAGGGGAAAGGTTCCGTCCATTTCGATGGGATTCTGGGTCGCGATGACGAAAAAGGGCCGAGGCAGCACGAGGGTGTTGCCGTCCACCGTGACCTGGAATTCGCCCATGCTCTCGAGAAGGCTCGCCTGGGTCCGGGGTATGGTGCGGTTGATCTCGTCGGCGAGGAGCACGTTCGCCATGACCGGCCCCGGATGGAAGACGAACTCTCCGCTTTTCTGATTGTAGACCGAAAAACCCGTGACGTCCGCCGGAAGAAGGTCGGGCGTGAACTGGATCCTGCGGAAGATTCCGCCCATGCTCCTGGCAAGGGCCTTGGCCATGAGGGTCTTGCCGAGACCGGGGACGTCTTCCAGGAGGACGTGCCCCTCGGCCAGCAGGGCGACGGTCATGAGTTCGAGGCTGCGCCTCTTCCCCACGATGACTCGGGACGCGTTCTCGACGAGCTTCGAACATTCGCTCATGCTACAGCTCCGATTTCCAGATGACGTCTGAGTCGAGCCCGAGTTCCCGGCCGAGTGCCTCCAGGTCCGCCGCGATTTCCGGAAGGAGGGGGATGCCGTTCTTTTTGCGTTCGAGAAAGGTCCTGTTGCCCCGTTCTCCCGGATATTTCATCGGCGGCTGGCCTTCGGCCGTGGGAGCAGAGCGGATCTTTTCGATCATGGAATCCATGAGCGAGGGAAACTCGCCGGCCGAGGGGAAGGCGTCGACGCGCAGGGCGCAGAAGGCGTGGCATTCGCGACCTTTTTTGCGGAACATGCTGCCTCCGTCCCCGGATAGAAGCCCTGAAAAGATGTCGGCAACGAGGAGGAGTCCGAAACCCTTGTGTACGCCGAAGTCCGCGGTGCTCCCCAGCGGTAGGATGGCGCCGGGCTCCTCGAAGTAACGCTTGGGATCGGTTATCGCCTTTCCTCGAGAATCGACCGCCCACCCCTCAGGCATGGGTTTTCCGGCCCATTGGAGTTTGTGGAGTTTGTTCGCGATCGCCATGGTCGGAGCCATGTCGAGGACGAAGGGACCTTCCCTGCCGCCCGGAGCCGCCACCGCGATGACGTTGTTGCCGATCAACCTGCTTCTGCCTCCCGGTCCAGTCACCGTGGTGCCGCCGGTCGAGAAGTGGATGCCGATCATGCCGCGGCGTGCGGCCATGAGCACGTAGTACGCTCCCGCCCCGCAGTGGTTGCTTCCAGCAGCCGTGACCCAACCGGTACCGGAGGCCTCGGCCATGGCTATGGCCTCGGTCATGGCTCGGTGCGCGACAAGGAAACCGAGTCCTCCGTCCCCTTCCACAGAGGCGGTCGTGGGACTTCCGCGGAGGACTCGAATGTCCGGGTTCGCTTTGATGGAGCCGTCGCGCAGTCCTTTGATGTAATACCCGCGTAGGTTGAAGACTCCGTGAGAATCGATACCGCGCAGGTCCGCGTCCAGGAGCATTTCAGCGGCAAGCTCCGCGTCCTTCGATGGCAGACCGGCCTTTTCGTAGGCTTTCGTCACGAATTGCCTGAGTTTTTCCGGATCGGCTGTTTTCATGGGTATAGTTTACCACGCGGCGGCATCGGTGCTCAACGCGGGAAAGCGTCGAAAGGTGTAACTCCCTCAGTTTTTTATTGACAACTCGAAAAAGCGATGGTTTAATGATGACGTGAATTGGATACAATTATCCAAATATCCTATTATCAAGGCTGTACAGTATCTTTTTCCTGTGATTCGGGATCGTCAAGGGTCCGGAACATATAAACCTTAAGGAGGATGGGGCAATGAAGAAGAGAAGAATTTTCGCTTCTATCGTCTGCGCCGCGTTGTTGATCGCGGCTTGCCAAAAAGCACCGAACAATTCCGCGAAAACGGCTCAGGCTCCGGCAGTACAACCGGCGGTGCCGACGGAAGTGGCCAAGAGCAAGCTCCCGGTCACCGGCATCGGAGCCAGCATCTCGACCGCGATCAAGGCCAAGGAACCTTACACGATCGCCTGTATCGTGAAGAATTCCACGAATCCCTATATGGTCAAGCTCCTCGCCGGCGTCTCAAAGGCCGGAGCAGACATGGGATTCAAAGCGGTCGTCATGGCGCCCGCCACGAACGACAGCGTCGAAGAGCAGGTCAAGATCATGGAGGACATGATCCAAAAAGGAGTGAAAGGTTTCGTGCTCGTGCCCGTGGATACCAACGGCATCATGCCGGGCGTCCGTAAGGCGATGAATCAGAACATTCCCGTCGCCACGATCGGAACCCCCGCCGCGGTCGATACGTTCCTCAGGACCGGAGTGGACTACACCGAAACGGGCCGTCTCGTCGCGAAGGCCGTCGCCGAGAAGATCGGCGGCAAAGGCGACGTCATCATCCTCGAAGGACCTCCCGGAGCGCAGAACGCGCGGGAACGCCTCGCCGGAATCAAGGAAGTGCTCGCCAAATACCCGGAGATCAAGATCGTCGCCTCTCAGACCGCGAACTTCAAGAGGACCGAGGGAATGCAGGTGACCGAGAACCTCATCCAGAAGTTCAAGAACGTCGCCGCGATCATCGGCATGAACGACGAATCTGCGCTCGGCGCCATCCAGGCCCTCAAGGCCGCCGGCATGAAGAAGGTCGTGATCGGCGGGTTCGACGGCAACCAGGACGGGGCCGCGGCCATCAAGTCAGGGGATATGTACGTCTCCTACAATACCGATCCCTTCGGTTCGGCCTACCTCGGGGCTGCGTACATCGTGCAGAACTTGAACGACGGAACCAAGCCTCCGCAGTACTTCGTTCCCTTTCCTTCGGAATCGGATAAGCCGCTCATCACGGCCGAAAACGTGGACAACTACATCAACAACGTCGCTTGGTGGAAATGAGTCTCTGACCGAATCTGCGACCTCCGTCCAGGCGGGGCTTCCTGCCCCGCCTCGGCGGACGGTCGCCGTACCGGATCGAGAGGCGGGCGAGGGGGATAATGGAGACACCGATACTGACGGCTCACGGCATCACGAAAGTCTTTCCCGGCGTAACTGCCCTCGACAAGGTCGATTTCGATCTTCGGGCCGGCGAGGTACACATCCTCCTCGGCGAAAACGGCGCGGGAAAAAGCACTCTTGCCAAGTGTCTCCTCGGCGCGTACACGCCGGAAGGGGGCGAGATTCGGTTGGACGGGGAGGTCGTGCGTTTTTCCTCCGCCAAGGACGCATTGAAGAAGGGCATAGCAGCGGTCTACCAGGAATTCACCCTCGTTCCGTACCTGAACGTGGCTCAGAACATCTTCCTCAACAGGGAGCATCTCGTCGGGCCGGGGCTTCTCGATCACAGGCGGATGCGAAAGGAGGCCGGGGATATCCTCGCCAAACTGAACTGCAGCTACATAGACGTCAGGTCGATCGTCAAGAAACTGAGCGTAGCCGAGCAGCAGATGGTGGAGATAGCCAAAGCCCTTTCCTTCGAACCGCGAATCATGGTCTTCGACGAGCCGACGGCGACGCTCTCCGAACGGGAGGTGGATTCCCTGTTCGAGCAGATTCACAGGCTCAAGAGTTCCGGAATCGGAATCATCTACGTCTCGCATCGAATGCAGGAGTTCCTCAGGGTAGGCGACAGGATCACGGTCATGCGCGACGGGAAACTGATCGGAACCTACGGCATCAAGGAAAAATCGATGGAGGAGCTCGTGAATCTCATGGTGGGCCGGGACATCTCCCAGGTCTATCTGCGCTCGAAGCACCGGATCGGCGATCTCGTCCTCAGGACGGAGGACCTCTCCGACCGGACCGGCCGCGTCAGGAACGTCGGGATCGAACTCAGGAAGGGGGAGATCGTGGGGCTTGCGGGTCTCGTCGGCGCCGGAAGGACGGAACTCGCCAAGCTCATCTTCGGCGTCGATCCCATCGACGGGGGAAGGCTCTCCGTAAACGGAGAGGAACTCGTGCCGGAAGGCCCCACCGACGTCGTCAGGCACGGCGTCGGGCTCGTTCCGGAGGACAGGAAGAGGACGGGACTGGCCCTCAAGGATTCCGTCGCCTGGAACACCATGGCGGTGAGCCTGAAGAAGTATTTTCCCCGCCTTTTCGTGAACGACAAAAAGATGTTCGCGATAGTCGAGCAGTACAGACAGCTGCTCAGAATCGCCACCCCCAACATCCACCGGGCCTGCCGTTTCCTGAGCGGGGGCAATCAACAGAAGGTGGTCCTCGCCAAATGGCTGAGCGCGGGCCCGGACATCCTCATCTTCGACGAGCCGACCCGCGGAATCGACGTGGGGGCGAAACTCGAAATTTATTCCATCATGGACAAGCTCGCCGGAGAGGGCAAGGCTATCCTGATGATCTCGTCCGAACTGCCGGAGGTCATCGGCATGAGCGACAGGATCTACGTCATGCACGAAGGCAGAATCACCGGTCACGTCACGAGGGACGATCCCGCCTTCAACCAGGAAAGCATCGCCTCTATGATGCTCGGAATCGCCGAAGGGGATATCCATGCTTGAAATCGACGCCTCCCGGAACTCGTTCCGACCGTTTCGAGACGTCCCGCCCGTCATCTGGATGCTCCTCGCCCTCGTCGGGGCCTTCAGCATCGTCACACCTCGGTATTTCAGCGTCCAGAACATGGCGAACGTCCTGCTTCAATCGTCGCCGCTCATGATCCTCGCCTTCGGGCAGACCCTCGTCATCCTGACGCAGGGAACCGACCTGTCATTGGGAGCGCAGGTCAGCTTCGTCACCGTCATCTGGATCTTCCTGGCGCAGACGGGGCTCTCCATCTACGCGGCGGCGTTGCTGGCGGTCCTGCTCTCGGTTACGGCGGGCGCGATCAACGGACTCGTGGTGGCGAAGGGGAAGATTCCCCCGTTCATCGCCACCCTCGGCATGCAGAACGTCCTCTTCAGCATAGCCCTTCTCATCACCGAAGGCGCCTCGATCTATTTCCCCCATGATATCTATCCCATCGTGACCGAGACGAGGTTCCTCCACGTACCCCTGCCCGCCTGGATCACCGTGGCAATGTTTCTCCTGACTTGGACCTTGCTGAATCGGACCCGCTTCGGGATGCACGTGTTCTGTCTCGGCGGCAATCCGGAGGCCCTCAGCCTCGCCGGAGGCAGCGTCGTGAAGTCGACCGTGAAGGCCTACGCTTTCGCGGGCTTCCTCGCCGGGGTGACGGGGCTCATTACCGCCTGCCGGGTAGAGTGCGGGCTTCCCATCGTGGGCATGGGCTGGGAATTCGACGCGGTGGCCGCGGCTCTCCTAGGAGGGACCTCGCTCCGCGAAGGCCGCGGAGGGGTGACGGGCACCATCTTCGGCGTGCTCCTCATCACCATCATCAAGAACGGCCTCAACCTCGCCGGCGTTTCGGCGATGTATCAGAACGCAATCATCGGAACGATCGTCCTGGCCGCGCTGGTCGCGGACGTCACCATTCGGCGGCTCCGGACCGCATGAGGAAGAGCAGCATGTCGAATTTCTGGGAAAGTTTGAAAGGCTTGAAGTCCTTTTACAGTTTCATCGGCCTGGCGGGCATTTTCGCCGCTTCCGCCCTGCTCTCCTCGGAATTCCTCCTCGCCGACAACCTTTTGACCATCCTCAGACAGGCGAGCGTCCTCCTGATCCTGAGCACGGGACTCACGTCCGTCGTCCTCATCGGAGGCATGGACCTGTCCGTCGGCGCGACCGCGGCCTTCGTGGGCTGCACCTGCGCCCAATTCCTGAAGCTCGGCCTGCCGGTCGGTACAGTATTCTTCGTCGGTGCGCTTCTTGGGGCGGTCGTCGGAGTGCTCAACAGCGTCCTCATTCATTACGTCAGGCTTCCCTCCTTCATCGCGACCTACGGAATCAATTGGATCATGAAGGGTCTTTCCATCATCATCATGAACGGGGCTATCGTCTTCGGCCTTCCCGAGGGTTTCACATGGTTCGGGACGGGTTACTTCGGTTATCTTCCGGTGATCGTCATCTTCGCCCTCGTGCTCGTCGTTCTGGTCTACGTCTTTCTGCAGAAAACGACCTTCGGAAGGGATCTCTATGCCCTGGGATCCAACGCGGAAGCCGCTCTCTATTCCGGGATGAACGTCCGCAACGTGACCTTCGCGGCCTTCGTCCTCTGCGGGGTGACGGCGGGGATCGGAGGCCTCCTCATGACCGCGAGGATGAACGCGGCGGAGGCAGCGATGGGCGACGCCTACGGCCTTCAGACCGTGGCGGCCGTGGTCATCGGGGGGACGAGCATGCTCGGGGGCGAAGGCGGAATGGTCGGTACGGTGATCGGTGCGCTCATCCTCACCATCATCGTCAACATCATGAACCTGCTCGGGATTTCGTCCTTCGCCCAGTCCATGGTCGTAGGCGTCGTCATAATAAGCATGGTTCTTTTCGATTCCTACAGCAGGAACCGAAGCATGGCGGTGAAGCGATGACCTCCCGTGAGCGGATTCTCGCGGTCCTCCGCGGCGGAAAGCCGGACCGCGTGCCGATTTTTCCCAAGATCGCCTTTTCGAACGTCCTCGCCTGTCCGGGCATGACCGTTCGCGAATACATGACGAATCCCGGAAGCATGGCCGAGGCCGCGATCCGGGCCCGGGCGAGGGCCTTCACCCACATCTGCGGCCGCATCGAACCGACAGCGGACCTGATAGCGCAGACCGGAACTGACGTGGTGGATTTCGATCATCTGTGCGATTATGAGACGCTCCTCCGGCTCGCGCCGGGAAAGGTCTTCAGGGGGAACATTGACTCTGAGCTGTTCGTTTTCGGGAAGGAGAGCGAGATTCGGGAGAGCGTGCGGAAGCTGCTCTCGAAGGCTTCATCCTCCGGAAAGCTCCTGCTCGGTTCGGGCTGCGAAATAGCGCTCAATACGCCGGTTGAGAACCTTCACGCCTTCGTTGAGGCCGGAAGAGAATTCGGCATTCAAGATAATTTTCCGTAAGGAGAGGAGATAATACATGAAGAATTTGACCGTAAGGCCGATCAACACGGGGTATGTCCCTACCTACCCCCTCCAGTACCATTACCATCATTCGGTGGCACCGTACCTGAAGGACGTTCCCAAGGAGAAGGTTCCGCTCCCGGTGTTCACCTTCCTCGTCGAAGGCGGCGACGAGCTTCTGCTCGTCGATACGGGAATGTCCTGGACCGAACGGGCGAACGAGTATCACCACCCCGGCTCCTGGCAGGAGCCCGACCAGGCGATCC
>CAYNKA010000022.1:0-34620 GCA_964397655.1 uncultured Spirochaetaceae bacterium
AGAACGCCGCCGGAAAGCACACGAACCAGAACAAGTACGCGAGCGTCACCATCGCTCAGATCGTAGACGGGAAATACGTCACCGTATGGCCCTTCGAGAGCGCCGCGGCCGAAGCCGTGGTCCCGATCAAGTGGTGATCGTTTTTCTACAGGGGGGCTTCGGCCCCCTTTTTCTCACAGGAGTTGCGTTTCATGCAGGCATTGAGGTGGATTGCCAAAGACGAGTTCGTCGTCGAGGACGTTCCGGTTCCGGTTCCCGGACCGGGTGAGGCTCTCATCAAGGTCCGTTCCACGGGCATCTGCGGCTCGGACCTGACGATCATATCGGGGAAGCATCCGCGTGCGAAACCACCGCTCGTTCTCGGTCATGAGTTCAGCGGTACCATCGAGACCCTGCCTTCGGGGTATTCCGGGCCGCTCGCGAAGAACATGCGGGTCACCGTGGAGCCTCTTCTCAATTGCGGGACCTGCAGGGTCTGCCTTTCCGGGAACGGTCATGTGTGCGGCACCTTGAAATTGCTCGGCGTCGAGACGGACGGAGCGTTCGCCGAGTACGTAAAGGCGCCGGTCGGCAAGATTTTCCCCCTTTCCGATTCAATTTCCGACGACGAGGGGGCCCTCTTCGAGCCGCTCGCTGTCGGTGTGCACGCGGTCCGGCTCGGCGGATTGAAGGAAGGCGAGCGCCTTTTGATTTTCGGCGCCGGCCCGATCGGTCTGTTTTGCGCCTTGGTCGCCCGGGCATACGGGGCCGGCCTGATCAGGGTGTGCGAGGTGGACCGGTCCCGGATCGCCCGTGCGAGGAGCCTGGGCTTCGAGGTCATCGATTCCTCGAAGGACGACCCCGTGAAGAGCATTCTTGCCTGTACGAACGGCGAGGGGGCGGATCAAGTCATCGACGCCGCGGGCGTTCCGGCGGTCGGCGCGCAGCTGATTCCCTCGACCGCGATCAAGGGAAGGATCGTCGTCGTCGCCCTCTACAAGAAACCCTGCGAGGTCTTCTTTCAGCCGCTTTCTTACAAGGAACATACGATATTCGGTTCCCGCATATATGCCGACGGCGATTTCGCCGAAGCGATTCGACTTGTGGGCTCCGGGAGGGTTGACGGTAAACCTCTCATTACGCATACTTATGGTATGACCAATGCACATACAGCTTTCTCATCGGCAGCCGATGCCGGCGGGAGTTGCAAGGTCATCATTCGTCAATAACATGAGAGAGGAAAACATGCCCGAGAGAACCATGAAAGTCGAGCGGATCGCAGAGCTTGCGAATTACAAACTCCTTGAAATCAAGGATTCGGACATCCGGATCCTGACGGTCCACCAGGGAAAGACCGCGGTGGACAAGGGACTCCACATAGGCGGAGCCTTTTCGGCCGTAATTCCCGTCGTTTCCCTGTATTACGGCGACGTCATGAAATTCGACGTGGAGAATCCTACGGCGGAGGGACAAGACCTCTTCGTACTGAGCAAGGGTCATGCCATCGCGGCTGTAGCTTCGGTGTACGCGGACCTCGGGTTTTTCCCCGAATCGTATCTCGAAAACTCCCGTTCCTACGACAGCATCCTGAACGGTCATCCGGGCCCGATTCTTCCCGGCATCCACACCGCGACCGGTCCTCTGGGTCAGGGAGTGTGCGTTGCGGAGGGCTTCGCCTTGGCCGCGAAGATCGGCAGGGCGCGCGACGTGTTCTGCCTCACCGGCGACGGGGAGCTCCAGGAAGGCGTGCCGTGGGAAGGCATCATGTACGCCGGGGCGAAACGGCTGGACAATCTGTGCATGATCGTCGACAAGAACGAAGGTCAGCTCGATTCCACGCAGCGGCTCACTTTTTCCATGGCCAGGATCGAAGAAACCTTCGAGAGCCTGGGGTGGCGCGTGCTGAGCGTGGATTCGACGCGGTACGAGCCCGTCCTCGAGGCTTTGCGCGACTTCAAGTACGGCCCGCGCGATGGGAAGCCGACCGCGATCATCTGCAATTCACAGAAAGGCTGGGGCGGTCTGTCGAATTTCATGGGCAACCACAAGGTGGACGTCCCCGATTCCGTCGCGGACCAGGAAATCCTGCTCCAGGAACGGAGGAGGGAGGTCCGCGAGGCCGATCTCGCGGCCTTGCTCGACGCCGCGGGCGACCAGCGGGCAGCCGTTCTCGCGCAGGTCCGCGAGGACGGTAAGAGGATGGGACTGCTCGTCTCCGTGGGAAAAAGCGGAGAAGTCAGCGTGAAGGAAGCGAAGCGGAAAGTGAAGATGAAGAGGGCTGCCAAGCGGGACAAGAAGATAGTCTACGACGCCGGCAAGCTTCCCGTTTTCGATCCCGCGAAGAAGTACGTCGCCGCGGACGTCGTCACTTCGGCGATGAAAGTATTCGCCCTGGACTCCAGGGTCGCCTCGGTCGACGCCGACCTCGCCTCGGTGAGCGGGCTGGAGAAAGGCACGGCCTTCGTGGACGTCAATCGTGCCGTCAACGTCGGGATCGCCGAAGCCAACATGATGTGCGTCGCCGAGGCCATGGCGGCGCTCGGTTACAACGTCTGGGGGAGCACCTTCTGTCCGTTCTTCGACTGGAAGGTCCTTAGGCGGATCGCGGTGAGCTACCAGGAAAGGCTCGAATCGATCGAACGAAAGGACGGCTGGCTCGCGGCCGGTCATGGATTGGACATCACCTTTCTCGCCCTGGCCCCCGACCTGGAAACCAAGACGAACGGCGCCACCCACATGGGAAACGACGACCTCAACGTCTACGACGGCGTCGCACATCTCAAGATGATCAACGCTTCGTGTCCGCAGCAGCTTCTCTCCGTCATGAAGTGGATCATGGAAGGCGGAAAAGGACTCGTCTACCTCCGCATCCTCAGAAGCGGTTCCGGGATCCTCTACGGCAAGGACTTCGTCTTCGAGTACGGAAAGGGCTACTACCTCCGGAAGAGCCCCGACGACAGGGCCTACATCGTGAGTTCCGGCCGCGGCATATACGAGGCGATCGAAGCGGTAAAGCTGCTTCGCGCACAGGGAATTTCCGTAGGCGTTGTTGACATGCCTTCGGTGGACGCGGCCATGATCGGCGAGCTCTATGAGAGCGGCAGGAAGATCGTCATAGCGGAACAGAACAACGGCTATCTCTGGTCGCACTTTCGGAAGGTCCTCTTCGGGAGAAAGAAGATCGAAACAGGCAACCTCGTCCCGATCAATCTCCTGGATGAAAAGGGCATGCCTCGGTTCATCCATTCCGCGGCGTACGATGAGCTGCTCCAAGCGTACGGCCTCGCGCCGAAGCAGATCGCCGAAAGGATAAGGAAGCTCCTGTAATCCTGGAATTTTGCTTTTCCCGCGCGCGGGGCCGTCCGCCCCGCGCGTTTTTTTTCGGTCCTTTCGATCGGTCTTGCATTCCATGCACTGAAATAACTTGACAGCAGAAAGGAATGGCCGAATAATTATCAGACAATAGGAACATATAATGATCTAAAAGGAGGATGTTGTATGAAAAGGCTGAGCGTGTTCTTAGTGGCCTTGCTCGCGGCAGGTGGCATGCTCTATGCGGGCGGATCGGGTGAGAAAGCCCCGGCGGCGGCAGGACAAAAAATCGTCTATAAACTCGCGCACGTGTACAACCCGGGACATCCCTGGGACGAGGGCGCGAAACTGGCCTCGAAGCTCGTCAAGGAAAAAACGAACGGAATGATCGACATCCAGGTGTTTCCTTCCTCCCAGCTGGGGACGGAGGAGCAGATCACCGAAGGCGTCATCTTCGGTTCGATTCCCATGGCGGTTTCGGGTGCCGGCCAGATCGGCAACCTCTTCAAGCCCATCTACATCTGCGAAATGCCCTATACCTTCCGCGACAACGACCATGTGCTGCTTTTCACCAAGAGCGACGTCGCCAAACAGATGTTCAACGACCTCGAGAAGGAATTCGGCATCAAGGTCATCGGAGCGTCTTCCTACGGAGTACGTCAGCTTACCGCGAACAAGGCGGTCAACACGCCTCAGGATCTGAAGGGCTTCAAGCTCCGCGTGCCCGAGCAGATGATCACCATGGAATACGCGAAGGCCATGGGCGCCGACCCGACGCCGATCGCGTTCGCCGAAGCATACATGGCGCTTCAGCAAAACGTCGTGAACGGGCTCGAGAACCCCATGTCCGGAATCAAGAGCATGAAATTCTACGAGGTCCAGAAATACATCAACCTCACCTCGCACGTCACCAACGTGTGCTTCTTCCTCATGAACGGAAAGCTGTTCTCGCAGCTCGACGCCAACGGGCAGAAGATCGTGCTCGACGCATTCGATGAAGCCTCCAAACTGATCGTCAAGATCCTCAACGACGACGACAAGAATCTCGGCGAGTTCTTCAAGCAGCAGGGGCTCACCGTCAACAAGCCCGACATCGAGGCCTTCAAGAAGGCGACCGCCGACATGCCGGTAAAATTCAGGAAATGGTGGATCAGGTACGGTGAGGATCTTCACAAGAAGATCCAGGACATGAAGTAGGCAGGAGCCGCAGGCAAAGATCGTGAGGTTCGACGTTTTCCTCGGGAAGACGTCGAGGCCTCATTTTTTTGTGGGGAGCCCTATGTTGAAAAGAATCTTTGAACTTTTCGAGGAGTATTTCGTCTGCCTTCTTTTCCTGGAAATTTTCCTCCTCATGGTGGTCGGAGTTTTCCTGAGATACGTATTCGGGATTTCCTTCGCTTGGAACATCGAACTCGTCCGATACAGTTTCGTATGGCTCACCTTCATAGGGGCCTCCTTCGCGCGAAAGACCGACAGCCATATCAGGATCGACCTCTTCGTCCTTTTCCTGAAACGGAGAGCCCCGCGCTGGGTAAACGTCCTTCTCTGGTTCGTGACGAAGGCGGTCGTCGTCGTTTTTCTCCTTCTTCTCGTTCACTTCTCCGTGAATCTTTCCGTCAGGTCGTGGAGGTTCAAGTCCCAGGCGATGCAGATATCCCAATCATTTCTGTACATTTCCGTCGGACTCGGGGCCTTCATGTACGTGATGCGCGAAATCGTCGATTCCGTGCTCAAAATCCGGCGCGGTGATTTTTAAGGGGTGGAGCATTATGATCATATTCATGGTCCTCGGCTTCTTCGTGCTGCTCGTGTTGGGGCTCCCCGTGGCCGTCGCCTTGGGACTGCCCGCGATGGTCTACGTCCTGGTCGACGGCTCGATTCCGGATTTCGCCGCCGTGCAGACGATGGTGGGAGGGGCCAACTCCTATCCGCTCCTGGCCATCCCGTTCTTCATTTTCGCGGGAAACCTCATGAACGTGAGCGGGATCACCACGAGGATTTTCGACTTCTCCACGAAGTGCGTGGGACACATCAAGGGAGGCCTCGGGCACGTGAACGTCCTCGCGAGCATTATCTTCGCGGGAATGTCCGGCACCGCCGTCGCCGACGCGGGAGGTCTCGGAATCATCGAGATCAAGGCCATGCGCGACGCCGGCTACGACGACGATCTCACGATAGGCATAACCGCCGCCTCCTCGACGATCGGTCCTATCATCCCGCCGAGCATGGTTGCCGTCATTTACGCCGTGGTCGCTTCCGCCTCGGTCGGACGTCTCCTCGCAGCTGGCTTCATCCCCGGCCTGCTCATGGGCGGAAGCCTCATGCTCATGATCTATTTCCTCGCGGACAAATTCAGATGTCCGATCGAGAGGAAGGCCACGTTCAGGGAACGTCTCGGATCCTTCAGGAAGGCGTTTTCATCCCTGGTCACGCCTCTCATCATTCTCGGCGGGATCTTTTCCGGCATCTTCACGCCCACGGAGGCGGCGGGGATCGCCTGCGCCTACGCGGCACTGCTCGGCGTCTTCGTCTACAAGGAGATGAACTGGAAGTTCTTCTGGGAGGCGGTCAAGAATTCGGCCCTCGCGACGGTGCAGCTCATGTTCATCGTCGTGTCCGCCACCCTCTTCGCCTGGATACTCGCCAAGGAGCGGATCCCCCAGATAGTTGCGAACGTGCTTCTCTCCCACGTGAGCAATTACTACGTGCTCCTGTTCCTCATCAACATACTCCTCCTCCTCGTCGGTTGTTTCATGGAGACCGTGGCTTCGATCAACATCCTCGTCCCGGTTTTTCTCCCCCTCATTCAGCAGATGGGGATCGATCCTGTCCATTTCGGCATCATGATGATCCTCAACCTGGTGGTCGGAGTAATAACCCCGCCCTTCGGTACGGTCCTCTTCGTGCTCAGCAGCGTGGCGAAGGTCCCGGTGGACAGGGTTGCACGGGCGACGGCGAAATTCTACCTTCCGCTGGTCATCGTCCTCGTTCTCATAGCGGTCTTCCCGCAGCTCACGCTTTTTCTTCCGAACCTGATCTTCGGGCCTGCCAAGTAGAGGAGTCGTGCCTATGAAAGCGTTGTTGAAAAAGTCGAAAGGCGTCGAAGGAGTAGCCCTCGAGGACATACCTGAACCCGTGCCCAAGCCCGACGAGGTGAAGATCAGGGTCCATGCCGCGGGCATCTGCGGCACGGACCTCCACATCGTCAAGGACGAATATCCCGCGGACTACCCCGTGGTCATGGGCCACGAGTATTCCGGGACGGTAGCCGAGGTCGGTTCCCGGGTAACCGGCTTCAAGCCCGGCGACCGGGTCGTCTCGCTCACCGCGGTCGTCACTTGCGGCCGCTGCAGGTTTTGCTACTCGGGGCTCCTCATGCTCTGCCCAGAGAGGAAGTCCATAGGTTCGGGCGTGAACGGGGCCATGGCCGAATACCTCGCGGTCCCGTCGCATCTCGTGTACAAGGTCCCGGAAGGCGTCTCCATGGAGGAAGCCGCACTGTCCGAGCCCTTCGCCTGCATCGTTCGGAGCGTAATCGAGAAGTCGGCGGTGAGGGCCGGGGACATCGCGCTCGTGTCCGGCCCCGGCGCCATCGGCATGATCGCCCAGCAGGTCCTGCAGGCTTCGGGGGCCAAGGTCGTCGTCGCCGGTACGGCGGTGGACGAGGAACGACTCAAGCTCGCGGCGTCTCTGGGAGCGCTCAGGACCGTCAACGTCGAGAAACAGGACCTCATGGCGGAATCCTCGGAGTTCTTCACCGACGCGGAAGGCTTCGACCTCGTCTTCGAATGTGCCGGGCACTGGAGGTCCGCGGACAACTGCCTCAAGGCGGTCAAGAAGACGGGTCAGTACGTGCAGGTCGGCCTCTACGGAAGGATGCCGGAATTCGATCACGATCTCGCCTTGAGAAAGGAGGTCTCCATCGTGAACAGCTTCGCTTCGGAGCGAACTTCCTGGGAACGCGGGCTCAGGCTGCTCAGGCTCGGCATGGTGAACCTGAGACCGCTCGTGAGCGCCGTCCATCCTCTCGAAGAGTGGGAGACCGCGTTCCGAAAGGCCTTCGACAAGGAGGGCTTCAAGATTCTCCTGAAACCGTGACGGGTCGGACGGGGCCGCCGCCGACGGCTTTCGTCCGTATCGACCGAGGCGCAGTTGAAAACGCCTCACTTGCAAGGATGATATAAAACATCTACTATGTAACGAAATGGCAATCTACGACGACAGCAGACAAGACGATAGGATCTACCAGAAAACCGTCGTGGCCCAGGTCATGGAACGGATCAAGGAACTCATCACTTCGGGGCTCTACAAGGTCGGCGACCGGATCCCCACCGAGCAGGAACTGGCCGACCGCTTCGGGATCGGACGGTCCTCGATCCGGGAAGCGATAAAGATCTTCCAGTACCTGGGGATTCTCGAGTCCCGGGTGCCTAAGGGAACCTTTCTCTGCGCTCGGTCCCAGATCTCCACGGAGGCGATCACGTGGGCGCTTCTCCTCGGCGACGACGACATGTGGGAAATCATCGAGCTGCGCGAAGTCATCGAGGAGCGGGCCTTCCAGCGTCTCGTGCGGAGCAGCGACGAGGCCTCGGAGTCTCTCGGTGCAGTGCTGGATGCTCTGGACCGTGAAGTCGCGAACATGAGGGCCGCCGTCGCCGAAGCTTCGGTCGAGAAGCTCATACAGGCTGATTATAATTTTCACGCCGCCATCATCCGTGAGGGAGGGAACGCCCTTTTCTGGGCGATTTTCCAGACCCTGCATTCCTTCATGCGGGAAGAGATCCGGAAGACCTTCACCGCGATCGACGATCTCCTGGATGTGGCACGCGACCACCAGGAGATGGTCGATATGCTCCGCTCGGGAGACGCCGACAAGGCCGCGAGCAGGCACGGGGAGCATTTCGTAAGGATTAAAAATTTGCTCAATCCCACTCAGGGCAAACTCGTTTAAGCGGATCATGAGAGAAAAGGAGTTGACAATAACCTTATATTGTCATATAATAGGACAAAGAATTATCTCTAAGGTTTAATCACCTCTCATTGGGTAAGGAAAGGAGATACCGTAATGGCAGCAGCTCGTAGAGGTCCGCTGTTCGAGATGTCGAAAAAAACGAAGACCGAATTCTGGAACGATTCGTGCTCGATACAGGAGCTGACCTACGCGATAGAGAACGGGGCCGTGGGCGGCACCACGAATCCCATCATCGTCGGACAGGTTTTGAAGAAGGACCTCGCCGCCTGGACTCCGAGGATACTGGAACTCGCGAAGCGGATGAAGACCGCGACCGAGGAGGACATAGCCTGGAAGATCATCGAGGAGATGGCTGTCAAGGCGGCCGCCCTCCTCAAGCCGATCTACGACAAGTCCAAGGGCAAGAAGGGCCGGCTCTCCATCCAGACGAATCCCAAATACTATCGGGACGCGAAGGCCATGATCGAGCAGGCAGTCCACTTCGACACCCTCTACCCGAACAACAACGTCAAAATGCCCGTCACCGCCGCCGGGATAGATGCGATCGAGGAATGCACCTACCGCGGCGTGAGCGTGAACGGGACGGTCAGCTTCACCGTTCCGCAGGCCGTAGCGGTCGCCGAGGCCATCGAACGGGGTCTCGCACGCAGGGAGAAGGAAGGCCTGCCTATCGCGGGAATGAGCCCGATCTGCACGATCATGGTCGGGCGTCTCGACGATTGGCTCAAGAAGGTCGCGGAGAAGAAGGGGATAATCACGAATCCCGGCTACCTCGAATGGCCCGGCGTCGCCGCCATGAAGAAGGCGTACGCCATCTACAAAAGCAGGGGTTACCGAACGAGGCTTCTCGCCGCTGCGTACCGGAACCACATGCAGTGGTCCGAGTTCATCGGCGGCGACCTTTCCATGACGATCCCCTACGAATGGCAGGTGAAGTTCAATCATTCCGACGTGACCGTCAAGGACAGGATCGACGACCCCGTCGATCCCGCCATCATCGGGGAGCTCCTGAAGAAGTTCCCCGATTTCAAACGGGCGTACGACGAGAAGGGTCTGAAGCCCGCGGAATTCGAAACCTTCGGCTCCACGCGGAGAACGCTCCGTTCCTTCGTGAGCGGGTACGAGGATCTCTTGAAAATGGTACGGGACATCATGCTTCCCGATCCGGATATCAAAGGCGAATAAGGAGAGAGAAATGGCAGTACGAAAACTGAAGAACTATATAGCGGGAAAATGGGTCGATCCCGCGGGCGCGTCCTACATAGACGTGGAGAATCCGAGCACCGGCGAGATCATCGCCCAGTCGCCTCTCACCTCCCGAGAGGAGACCAACCTTGCCCTGGACGAGGCGCACAAAGCCTACCTGTCCTGGAAGGACGTTCCCGTGGCCCGCCGCGTGAGCTACATGTTCAAGCTCCTCGCCCTCATGGAGGAAAACGAGGAGAAAATCAGCCGCATCCTCGTAGAGGAGATGGGCAAGTCCCTTCCCGACGCCAGGGCGGAGATGAAGCGCGTCTTCGAGAACATCGAGGTGGCCTGCGGCATGCCGGTCCTCCAGCAGGGAGACAAGCTCATCGGCTGCTCCTTCGAGATGGACGGCGAGGTAATCCGTCTTCCCCTCGGCGTCTTCACCATGATCGCACCCTTCAACTTTCCGGCCATGGTGCCGTTCTGGTTCCTGCCCTACGCGATCGCGACGGGAAACACCTACGTCGTGAAGGCCTCCAAGCAGGTGCCCTGCACGATGAACTTCATCACCGAGCTCATCGAGAAGACCGGTCTCCCCGCGGGCGTCTTCACCCTCATCAACGGCGACAAGACCGTGGCCGACGCCTTCATGGAACACCCGAAGGTCGTGGGGGTTTCCCTCGTCGGATCCTCCAAGACCTGCAAGGAAGTCGCGACGAAGTGCGCCTCGAACAACAAGCGTTTCCAGGCCATGGGCGGCGCGAAGAACCACCTCGTCGTCATGCCCGACGCCCGCATGGCGGACGTCATCCGCAACATGATCACATCATGCTTCGGCTGCGCGGGCCAGCGCTGCATGGCCTCCTCGGCGATCGTCTGCGTCGGCGACGAGACCTACGACACGGTATGCAAGGAATTCGTCAAGGCCGCCAAGGAGGTCATCACCACGAACCCCCTCGACCCGAAGGTCAAGGACGAGCAGATGGTCATGGGCCCGGTGATCTCCGCCAAGGCGAAGAAGTTCATCCTCGAGATGATCGACGCAGGGGTGAAGGAAGGCGCGAAGCTCCTCCTCGACGGCAGGAATTTCACGGCCAAGGGCTACGAGAAGGGGCACTTCGTGGGCGCCACCGTCTTCGCGGACGTGAAGCCCGGCATGAAGATCCATATGACCGAAATCTTCGGCCCGGTCGTGGTCATCCTCAAGGCGAAGACCCTCGACGAGGCCATCAAGATCATCAACGACCATCCCTACGGCAACGGCGCTTCGATCTACACGCAGAACGGCTATTACGCCAGGAAGTTCAAGGTGGATACCCTCGCGGGCATGATAGGCATCAACGTGGGCATCCCCGCCCCGGTCGCCTACCTTCCCTTCGGCGGTATGAAGGCTTCCCAATGGTCGGACATCAAGGCCCAGGGCAAAGCCGTCATCAACTTCTTCACCGAGGACAAGATCGTGACGGAGAGGTACTGGAAGGAACCCTGACCCTCCCCCGGTTCAAGAATCGCCGCATCGGATCCGGCTTTCCGTTCGAGCATCGTGCTTAGCTTCCGGAAGGCCGCATGGTCCGATGCGGCTTTTTTTTCGACCACCCGAAACGTTTCTATTTCCCCATCGGGCCTCTATCTGCTACAATATAAGGGACACATCGTGCAAGGAGGACTGATCCATGATGAAACGATTATCGAGACTCGTGCCGCTTCTCGTGGCGGCGCTGCTTTTGTTCGGGGCATGCGCGAGCCAGCCGACGGCGCAGCCGTCGGCGGCGGCACCGGCCCAGAAGGCCGAGGCCCAGAAACCCGCGACGCCGGCGGCGGTCGGAGGGAGCGGTGAACTCGTCGTGCTGCACACGAACGATTTCCACGGCCATCCCCTGAAGTTCGAGAATTATCCGGCCCCCAACCAGGGCGGGCTTCCGGCGATCGCGACCTTCGTGAAATCCGTCAGGGCCCGGAACAAGAACGTTCTCGTCCTGGACGCGGGAGACGTCAACACCGGCCGGCCCGAATCGCTGTTCTTCAAGGCCGAACCCGACATCGTCGGCTACAACTACATCGGGTACGACGCTCTGACGCTCGGCAACCACGAGTTCGACAATTCCCGGGACATCCTCATGAAACAGATGGCGGGGGCCAAATTCCCCTTCCTGTCCGCCAACGTGAAGACCAAGGACGGCACACTGCTCGCCAAGCCCTACATCGTGAAGAAATTCGAAGGCTTCACGGTCGGTATCTTCGGACTCACCACGAAAGAGACCGAAATCGTCGGAAATCCCGAATACATCAAGGATCTCGTGTTCGAGGACGAGGTCGCGGCCGCCAAGGAGATGGTGAACGTCCTCCGGAACAAGGAGAAGGTAGACCTGGTGATCGTCCTCGGGCATCTCGGCCTCTACGACACGAACAAGGAAGGATCCCGAATGGTGGCAGCCCAGGTGCCGGGGATCGACCTCATCATCGACGGACATTCCCATACCGACCTCAAGGAACCGGTCAGGGAAAACGGGGTTCCCATCGTTCAGGTCGGGACCTGGGGACTCAAGATGGGCAAGGCCGTGATCGACATAAAGAACGGAAAAGTCGAATCCTTCAAATGGGAGGCGGTGCCCATCAACATCCGGGGCAAGGGGGTGAAGAACGCCGACGGCACCACGACCTATCCGACGATCGGAGGGGCCGAGATCCCGGAGGATCCCGAACTCCTCGCCATGCTCGAGCCTTACGGAAAGAAGGTCGAAGCGGTGCTCGCGGAAGAGGTCGGCGTTTCCAAGTCCGTTTTCCTGAACAAGGAAAGCCGTCTGAAGGAAACCCCGATCGGAGACCTCGTGGCCGACGCGATGCTCTGGTACACCAGGGACCTCAAGGTCGACTTCGCCATCAACAACGGCGGAGGAATCAGGACCGACCTTCCTCAGGGAAAGATAACGAAGAAGAACGTGTATCAGGTCCTTCCCTTCGACAATTCGCTCATGGTTCTCACGTTGAAGGGTTCCGACCTCCAGGGGCTTTTCAGCTACATCGCGACCATAGGCCAGGGAAAGGGGGCCTTCCCCCAGGTGTCCGACGGAATCAGCTTCACGATCAACTACACCGCCGGGAAGGTTGAGGACGTCCTCATAGGAGGCAAGCCCGTAGACCCGAACAGGCTGTACAAGATCGCGACCAACTCCTTCATGGCGGCGGGAGGCGACGGCTACGCCGTGTTCAAGAAGGCCGTGAACGTCTACGACACCTCGGTCTTCCAGCGGGACGTACTCATCGAGTATCTCAAGATGCAGAAGGAGCCCATAGAGGCGAAGAATCACGGCAGGATCAAGATCATCGGCGAGAAGCTCGCCATGCTGTTCGGCATGACGATCGGCAGGCTCGGCTGATCGGTTCTTCGTAAAATCGACTTTTCAATGAAGCGGCCGCCCTTGAGGGGGCCGCTTTTTCTATTATGCGGGGGTGCCCGGTTTGCTTCGGGGAAGGGAGCCTGCCGCTTCAGGTAGCTTCGGCGAAGACCTTCGGGAGGTTGACGACGAGCCCCTCGAGGACCGAACAGGGAAGGCCGGCGTTTTCCAGGAACAGGGCCGGCTTCCCGGGGTATTTTCCGTCTTCGCCGAGCAGGTGAACGAGGACGTAGCGGTTTCCCGGATCGACGATCCAGTACTCCCGGACGCCGTGCCGTTCGTAGAGGGAGAGTTTTTCGTTGAAGTCCTTCTTCGACGTATGGGGCGAAAGGATCTCGACGATCAGGTCCGGCGCGCCGGTGCAGCCCTTGTCGGTGAGCTTCTTTTCGTCGCAGATGACCGAGATGTCGGGCTGGACCACGGTCGGCACCGCGGTTTCCTCCTGGCCGTCGTGGTCCGGAAGAAGCACGTCGAAGGGAGCGACGTAGACCTTGCATGGCTTTCCTGCCAGGAAAGGCCCGATTTGCGTAAAAAAGCCGGTCAGTATCCCCTGGTGAGAGCGATTCGGCGCCGGGCCCATGTCGTAGGCGATCCCGTCGATGAGTTCCCATCTCTCGCCGTCGGGCCAGGTGCAATAATCGCCGTAGGTATAACCGCGTTCGTTTTTCAAGGCGGGCAGTCCCATCTTTCCCACGCCTCCATTCTAAACCCGATACGCGGAAAAAAGAAGGGACGCTTCAAAGCGCCGGGCGCGGAAAGGAGGGAAGGGCAGCCTGCGGTCCGACGGAACCCGAGCGCAGCCTTCTTGAAATTCACGCGGCTTTCGCCTAGGATCGGATGCGCACGCCATGAGCACGACCGACAAAGACCTGTTCGAAGCGATCTACGACGAAACCCGCGAACCCCTCGCCGCCCGCATGAGGCCGAGGACCCTGGACGAATTCGTCGGCCAGGACCACATCCTCGGGCCGGGACGTCTTCTCCGCCGTGCCATCCAGGCGGACCGCCTTTCCTCCGTCATCTTTTCCGGCCCGCCCGGAACCGGCAAGACAACTCTCGCGAGGGTCATCGCGAACACCACGAAGAGCTCCTTCCTGGCGCTCAACGCGGTCCTCTCGGGCGTAAAGGACGTGCGCGAGGCCATCGAAGAGGCGAAGAAGAGCAGGGAGCTCTACGACAGGAGGACCATCCTCTTCGTGGACGAGGTCCACAGATGGAACAAGGCGCAGCAGGACGCCCTCCTTCCCTGGGTTGAGAACGGCACCTTCATCCTCATCGGCGCTACCACGGAGAATCCCTTCTTCGAGGTGAATTCGGCACTCGTGTCGCGGAGCCGGGTCTTCCAGCTCAGGCCCCTCGACGGCGAAGACCTCCGCCTCGTGGCGAAGCGGGCCATCGAGGACGAGGAACGCGGCTACGGCAGGTACAAGGTCGTCATCGATCCCGAGGCCCTCGACCATCTCGTCGGAATCTCGGACGGCGACGCACGGACCCTCCTCGGCGCGTTGGAGCTCGCCGTGGAGACGACTCCCGAGAAGTTCCCACCCCCTCCCGGAACCGAGATCCGCATCGACCTCCAGGCCGCGGAGGAGTCGATCCAGCGCAGGGCGGTGCTCTACGACAAGAACGGCGATTACCATTACGACACGATCTCGGCCTTCATCAAGTCGATCCGGGGATCGGACCCGGACGCCGCCCTCTACTGGATGGCGAGGATGATCGCGGCTGGCGAGGACCCGCACTTTCTCTTCCGACGCATGCTCATTTCGGCGTGCGAGGACGTTGGCCTCGCCGATCCCCAGGCCCTCGTCGTCGTTGAGGCCGCCGCGAACGCTTTCGACCGGATCGGCATGCCCGAGGGACAGTTTCATCTCGCGCACGCCGCGCTCTATCTCGCGACCTGCCCCAAGTCAAATTCCGCGCTCGGCTTCTTCGACGCCCTCGGCTCGGTGGAGAAGGAGGGCAACCGCGACGTGCCCAACCACCTCAAGGACGCGAGCCGCGACAAGAAGGGTTTCGGCCACGGCGAGGGTTATCTCTACCCCCACGCCTACCGGGACCATTGGGTCGCGCAGGCCTACCTTCCCGCGGAGATGCGCGGGAGAATCTTCTACACGCCCTCGAACCAGGGCTACGAGGCGAGGATCCGCGACGAGGTGCTCAGGAAGCGCGAGGCGGCGCTCGAGGCGGTGCTCACCGTTACGGAGGAGATCCTCACCTTCTCGCCCGGGGATTCGGGCAGGGAGGAGTGGATCGAGAGGATTTCCCGCGAAAGGAACAGGACGCTCGAGGCCGTGCGCGACAAGCTGTTCTCGTCGGCCGCCCCGGCCCGGCATCACCGCGTCCTCGTAGCGGACTCGGGGAGCGGCTTCCTCCTCTGGGAGGCCCTGAGGAGGGTGCCGGAGGGCGGCGTCTGGGGGGCTCTGGGCGACGCGAAGGCCCGGGCCGTAGTAGCCGAGTATTGCGCGCGCCTGCCGGAGATCGAGCGGCCCGTCCTGGTCGACGGCGGCCTCGAGGAGGCGGCGAAGGCGGGTCTTCCCGTCCTCGAGATCGTCCTCGGAAGGAACCTTCTCACGCGCGAACCGGACCGAGCCGCGGTCCTCGCGGTCGCGGCGGGACTGCTCGCCGAAGGCGGCAGGCTCGCCTTCGCGGAGACGGTTCCTTCGCTCGGCACGAGGCTCTCCGAGGCCGCGGGGGTGGAAGGCCTTCCCGCGAAAATCGCCTCGCTTCTCCGTGAGGCCGAGGCATCGCTCTACGGCGATCCGGCCAACCCGCTCGTGAACTGGGGGCCGGACGATCTCGCGGCCGCGGCGGAGAAGGCGGGCCTCGAAGGCGTCGAGGTGGAGGTAGAGCGGTTCGCGGAGACCCGCTTCATCTCGGAGAAGAACGTCGAAGCCTGGTTCGGGCCGTTGCTTTCGGAGGGCGCCGGCTCCGCCGCGGGCGATGCCGCAGCTTCCGGACGGGCTCACGTCCATCGGAGACGGCTCGGCGGCGTTTACGGCTCCCTGCTCGCGGGAAAACTGAACGAGACCGAAACAGCCTCGCTCGCGGCCTGGTCCGCGGCCCGCCTCGTCCGCAGGACCCTATCATGGGAGACCGCCGTGGCCTTCGTGACAGGAAAGAAGGGGACGGTTGGATGATCACGCTATGAGTGAGAACATGAGCGGCGATTCCTCCTTCGAGCGGATTTTCATTTCTCACCGCAAGCGTATTTTCAACTTCGCCTACAGGATAACGGGCGACGAGGGAACGGCGGAGGACGTGACGCAGGAGACCTTTCTCCGCGCCTTCAAGAACCTCGATTCCTTTCGCGGGGAAAGCGAATTATCGACCTGGCTCTACGCGATCGCGAAGAATCTCTGCTTCGAGCATTTCCGGAAAGCGAAGCGCTCGAACTTCCGAGACCTGGAATCGCTTCTCCGTACCGCGGCTTCGGAGGACTCCGGCTTCCGCTCGGACATCGAAAAGCGCTCCTATGTGGAGCAGGTCAAGGAAGGTTGCCTTCTCGGCCTGCTCCGGTGTCTGCCGTACGGCCGGCGGGTCGCCTTCATCCTCGTCGTACTCTACGGCCTGCCCGCCGCCGCGGCCGGCGAAGTCCTCGGCAAATCCCCGAACGCCGTACGCGTCCTCGTGTGCCGGGCGAAGGCGGCTCTGAAATCCTTTCTGTGCAAACATTGTTCTCTCTACGATCCCGGCAACCCCTGCCGCTGCGAGAACCTGGTGTCCTTCTCGCTGAAACGGGGCTGGATCAAGACCCCGCGTACAGGCAGCGGACGGGACCTCGACGCCTCGGCGATAGAAGCGGAACTGAAGACCTTTCGCGACGAGACCGCGCTCTACCGGGGACTCGCCGAACGCGAGCCGCCCGAGGCTGTCGCGGCGAGGATTTCTGCGCGGATAAAAGGGAAAAACGCGGTAATTTTCTCGAAAAACTGAAATATACATCCTACGTCGTCGTCTAACATCCATATGAACCTTTGGGAGGTCCTGCATGGATGAACGGATGTTTCTCGCGAAAGTGAGGATCGACGTCGACAAGATGGCGGAGTTCGGCCTGAAGCTCGGAAGCGGCGAATTGGACAGGAGCCATATCGTTTTCACCTACTGCCTCAAGGACGATCCGTCCGTGGGTTTGAGTCTCTGGAACGCGGAGGACAGGCGGCATTTCGACCGGCTCATCGCGCCCCATGCCGTGTATTACCGCGAAATCATCGACGTGCAGGAGGCGGTGAAGCCGGAGGAGGCGATGAGGCTGATTCTCGAAGAAATGAAGAAAGGCGGCGCCTGAGGCCGCCTCCTGTGGAGCAGCAGAGATTGCGGTGTTATAGTGTTCTCCGAGACGAGGAGGACCACCGTGAAGACCCTCGATGAAAGCGTGGCCGCGGCGATGGACGGCCGCGACGCGTCGATCGTACCCTTCCTCCCTTACATCCTTCGGGACACCTGGGAACTCGGAACCTCGCCCGAGGTCGTGATCGGCCTCATCGAGCGGCATATCATCGGCAGCCGCGGTGAAGCCTGCCGCAGTCTCCGTCTCCTCGACTTGGGATGCGGCAAGGGGGCCGTGTCCGTGAAGGCGGCCGCGAAACTCGGCTGTTCCTGTCTTGGGATCGACGCCCTCGAACCCTTCGTCGAGGAGGCGCGGCGAAAGGCCGAAGGCTTCGGCGTCGCGGAGCTCTGCCGATTCGAGACGGGCGACATCCGCCTCCGGGTGCGGGAGTTCTCCGGCTTCGACGTCGTGGTCCTCGGCGCCATCGGCCCGGTCCTCGGCGACTGGCGCGAAACCCTCGAAGCTGTCTCTCCCTGTCTCGCCCCGGGCGGTCTCGTGATCGTCGACGACGGCTACCTGCCGGAGGGAAGCGCTTTCGCCGATCCGCGCGTCACGACGAAGGCCGTCCTGCTCGAGATGACCGGCAAGGCGGGCTTCGAACTCGTCGACGAAGTCGTCTTCGGGACGAAAGAGATGGAGGAGACCGACGCCGCGGTGTTCGAAGCCCTGAAAAAACGATGTCTCGAACTCGCCGGACTCCGGCCGGAACTGAAGGCCCTCTTCTTGGACTACATCCGGGCGCAGGAGGAGGAGAACGAGGTCCTCGAAACGAAGATCGTATGCGCGGTGTTCGCCCTGAGGAGGACGGGGGACAAGCGTACGTGAGGAGACTTTTCAGTGATGCGAATTCGCCCCGGTCCTGCGGGAGACTGCCGTGCGCGTCATGCCGGTTCGCTCGGCCGGATCGGAAAGGTCAGTACGGCTTCGGTCCCTTTCCCCGTGTTTCCGATCGTGAAAGAACCCGCGAGCTGGTCGACGAGCACCTCCACGATCTCGAGTCCCAGGCCCTTCCTCTCGGCGAAATCGGGTGGGAGTCCCCTGCCGTCGTCCGAAATCCGGAGGACGGCGGAGTCCCGGATTTCGAGAGAGAGGCGTATTTCCCCGCCGCCTCCTTCGGGATAGGCGTACTTGAAGGCGTTGGTGAGCAGTTCGTTCAAGATAAGCCCCAGGTTGACGGCGCGCTTGATGTCGAGGCCGACCGGCTCGAGCGAGAACACGAGGGATATGCTTTCGGGTCCGGAGGAATACGTCGCCTGGAGGGCGAGGGAGATGTCCTCGAGATAATTCGCCAGATTCACTTCGGCCAATTCGTCCCGTTCGTAGAGCTGCTCGTAGAGCCTTCCGATGGTATGAAGCCGGGCCGTCAGATCCAGGAATACCTCGCGGACCCGGTTGTCGTTCGTTCTGCCCCTTTCCAAGGACAGCAGGCTCGCGACGATTCCGAGGGTGTTCTTCATGCGGTGCTGCATTTCCTTCAAGAGAACGAGCTTTTCCTGGTTGGATTTTTCGAGCCGCTTCTCGATTTTCTCCCGCTCGGTGATGAATCGAGCCTGCTGGACGTTCTGGTAGGCTTTGAGGGAGAGCTCGTTGGCGAAGGAAAAGAGGGCCCGAGCGACCTTGTTGAACTGCTCAGTCGTCATTACCGGCACTTCCGCGAAGGCGCGTTCGAATTCCTCCCTGTCGGCGCCTATCCTGTCGGCGTAGTCGATGATCTTCGCCTTGTCGATTTCCTCGTTTCGTACCTGCCCGATGAGCCAGTTCGCAATATGCTTTCCGCCCAGGGTGATGCTCGCCCCGGCGTTCCAGAGCCCTGCGCTGAGGCACGGCATCACGATGGGGCCTTTTTCGTTGAGGCGTCCGATGGCCGCGTCCGAGGCGTTGCAGTTCAGCCGGCCGGCTTCGGTCGCTCGGATCATGGTGCACAAGGGGTGGAAGTTGCTCGGTTTGGTGATCGGCGTTCCGTCAGGGAACGTGATGAGGGAGGCGACGTTCGTCGCTGCCGCGAAATCGTCTTGGACCCGCTGGAGGGCTTCGAGGTCGAAGAGATCGGTGAGGGAAAGGTCTCCCGGTTCGTTCAGCGGCTGGGAAAGAGCGAGCACTTTTTTCTTCAAGGCCTCTTCGGCGAGCTTCATGTCGGTGATGTCCACGGTAGTTCCCATGATCGCGGGCCGTCCCCGATACGTCGTGTAGGTTCCGAGTACCCTCACATGGACGAAACTACCGTCCTTTCGAATAGAGCGGAACTCGTATTCGGTCGAGGCGACTTCCCCTGAAAGCCGTTTCTGAATGTATTCTTCCGCGATCCCCCGATCATCGGGGTGGATCGTTTCGTATATGGAGATTTTATCCACGATTTCTTCGACCGAATAGCCGATGATCTTCGCGAAGCGCTCGTTCACGAACCGGAACAGGCCGTCTTGAATGATGTAGACTCCGACGAGCGCCTTCTCGACGAGATCGCGGTATTTCGCCTCCGATTCACGGAGGGCTTCCTCGAAGCGTTTTCTTTCCGTGATCTCGCGGGTCGTGCCGATGACTCCGAGGAGCCGGCCGTCTCGGCCGAACAGCGGGGTCTTGACGGTTTCCATCACGGACTTTTTCCCGGCGAGGGCGAGAGTCAGGGGTTCCTCGAAGACTGTCGGTTTTCCCGAGGCTATCGCTTTGCGGTCGTTTTCCCGGTACAGCTCGGCTTCCTCCCTGCCGACGAAGTCGTAATCGGTTTTTCCGATGACGTTCTTTTCTTCGGTATCGACGAGCCGCTCGAAACTGCCGTTGCAGGCGATGAATACGCCCTCCGTGTCCTTGACCCAGACGGGGTCCGGGACTGCACGGAGGAGGGCGCGTTGACGCGCCTCGCTCTCGAGGGCCCTTTCCCGGGCCTCGAAGAGATCGAACGCCGTTTCGAGGGAAGCCTGGAGCACGAAGGCCCCGGCATCCTTCATGACGTATCCGTAACGCGAGATGTTCCGCACGCGCTCGACCGTTTCCCGTTCCGAGTGCGACGTGAGAAACACGATGGGAATTCCCCTGTCCGCCAGGATGCGCCGTGCCGTTTCGGCTCCGTCGATCCCTTCTCCGAGGTCGATGTCCATGAGGACGAGATCCGCACCGAGTTCCTTCGAGGCGAGCCGTACCGCCTCTTCCCCGTGGCCGGCGGTTATTACCTCGTAGCCGAAACTCCGCAATTGCGAGGCTTCCTCGAAGGCGATGATCGCTTCATCTTCCACGAGAAGGACTTTTTTCATACTCTCGGAATTCAAGTGTAAGGCATGGACCTCGCATAAGCAACAGACGGCGATTTCGGTGAAAATCCTTGCTCCGTGCGCTCCGATGTGCGATCATGAGGCGTGGCGTATCGCTGAAGATGCAGGCGGGTGTCGGAATGAACCGGGAAACCATAGCGAAACGCATCGCCGAAAAGGCGGCGGAATACCTCGGCTCCGTCCCCAAGGACGGCCTGGATGCGATCCTGCTTTCAGGCAGCGCGGCGCGCGGCGAACGTGGTACCGCCGAAAGACCGCAGGATCAGGATCGCCGGTTGACGCCGGGCGATCCGCGGATTTTTTGTTTCTTGACGGCGGAGAGAAAACCCTACTATAAGTGAAGTATGGCGAAACCGATCGTAGGGGTCATGGGCCCGGGCGAGGACGCGGGCGAATCCGATAAAAGCGTCGCGCGCCGTCTGGGAGCCGGGATCGCCCGGAACGGCTGGATCCTCCTAACCGGTGGGCGAAGCGCGGGCGTGATGGACGCGGCCTCCGAAGGTGCACACGAAGCGGGGGGCTTCACCCTCGGCATCCTTCCCGGCAAGGACGGAACCGGGGCCTCGCCCCACCTCGACGTCGCGGTCCTCACCGGCCTGGGCGAGGCGCGGAACGTGCTCAACGTGCAGACCTCAGACGTGGTCGTCTCCGTGGGCATGAACCCGGGGACCGCGTCGGAGATCGCCCTCGCGATCAAGGCCGGAAAAGACGTCGTTCTCCTCAACTGCCCGGAGGCGGGCCGGATCTTCTTCGAGTCCCTCGGCGGGGGCAGGGTGCGTTCCGCGGCCTCCGTCGAAGACGCGCTCCGACTGCTGAACGATTCCTTGGGATTAACGAAATCCTGACACGGGAAGTATAGGTTTCTTGAGAACCTGAATCTTCAGAATCGGGAGGTATTCTATGAAAAAGTGGATTCCGTTCCTCGTCGTCCTCGCGCTCGCCGCTCCTCTGAACGCGGGGGGCAAGAGCGAGGCCGCGGGAAAGACCGTCGAACCGGTCGCGGTCGAGCTTCCGGGGCCCGAACTCTACCCCGGCGAGAAAGACCTGTACGCCAAGGCGGCGGCCGAGGGCATGGTCGTCTCCTTCGACACGGGCCCGACCTGGGCGAACTGGAAGAAGGAGTTCGACATGTTCTCCAAGCGGTATCCCCTGGTCCAGCTCGTGTACAACGACCTGGGCTCGGGGGCGACGGTCGTCGCCCTGGAAAAGGCGAGGAACAGGCCCCAGGCGGACACGGCCTACTACTTCGCGGCCTCGGGCGTGGACGCGCAGAAGAAGGGCCTGGTCGAGGGCTTCATGCCGGTGAACGCCGACAAGCTTCCCAAGGTTTTCAGGGCCGAGAACGGAGAGTGGTTCACGGTCCATCAGCTCGTCATCGCCTTCCTCGTGAACAAGAAGCTCGTGAAGAACGTTCCGCAGACCTGGCAGGACCTCCTCAAGCCGGAGTACGCGAACTCGATCGTCTACCTCGATCCGCGGTCCACGGGCCAGGGTCAGGTCCTCGTCTTCGGTGCGAACTACGGCTGCGGAGGCGACATGGAAAACGTCGCGCCCGGGATCGAATTCTTCGGCAAGCTGCAGAAGGCGGGAAACGTGCTCCGCGTCGAGGGCACTACGCCCTACGCCAAGTTCCTCAAGGGCGAGATCCCCATCTACCTCGGCTACGAAAACGACGGGCTCAAGGCGAAGTACCTCGACGGCATGGGTGACGACGTCGCGGTCGTGATCCCCAAGGAGGCGAGCGTCGCGGCGCCGTACGCGCTCAGCCTCGTGAAGAACGCGCCTCATCCCAACGCGGGCAAGCTCTGGCTCAACTGGACCATGTCCGACGCGGGCCAGAAGATCTTCGCCGAAGGCTTCGTCCGCCCGTCGGTCCCGGGCATCACCCTGCCTCAAGACATGCTGGAGAAGATGCCGCCGGCCCCGCAGGTCATCCCCCTCGACCTCGTCAAATCCGCGGCGAAGAAGCAGGAGGTCGATCAGGGCTGGTCCAAGGCGGTCCTCGGCAAGTAGGCCATGAAACTGCTTTCCTTCGAAGGACGGGGCGGGTACGCTCTCCTGACCCTCCCCGGTCTGCTCCTCGTGGTGTTCTTCTTCGTCCTCCCCCTCGGCGTCGTCCTCGCGACGAGTTTCTCCGAGGCGGGAGGGGCCTTCGGTCGGGTGTTCTCCGACAGCCTCTTTTTCCGGGGACTCACGGGGAGTTTCGTTCTCAGCCTGTCCGCCGCGGCGATTTCCCTCGTCGCCGGCTTCTTCATCGCTCTGCGCCTGAGCAGACTCGAGGCGAAGACGAGGACCTTCCTCATGCTGCTCATCTCCCTGCCGCTCACCTTCTCCGGCATGGTCGTCGCCTACGGCTTCATCCTCTGCTTCGGCAGGGCCGGTTTCTTCACGCTGCTCCTTTCCCATTGGGGAGTGGACCCGGTGGAGTTCTCGCGCTTCATCTACAGCCCGGTCGGTCTCTCCTTCGCCTATTGCTACTACCTCATTCCGCGGGTCGTCTTCATGCTGCTTCCGGTCCTCTTGAATTTCGATTCGAGCAAGCTCCTCGCAGCCGAATCCTTCGGCGCGGGCAGGTTGCGGCGCATCGCGGAGATCCTCGTTCCCGAGATCTTCCCGGCCGTGCTCTCGTCGTTCTGCCTCGTGTTCGCGGTGGCCTTCGGCGCGTACGGCACCGCCCTCGCGCTCACGGGCATGCAGCTCAACATTCTCCCCCTGCAGCTCTACAGCAGGATCAGCGACGCCGGCACCGATTTTCCGGCGGCGGCGGCCCTTTCCGTCGTGCTCCTCTTCGTGAGCACGATCGTCATGTCCTTCGGGGAGTTCTACGCCTACCGAAGGGGGAGGGACGAAGAGTGATCCTCGCGCTCTACCTCGTCTATCTTCTCATGCCGATCGTCCTGCTTTTCGTCGGATCTTTCGGGGAAAAGTGGACGAACACCCTCCTACCTTCGGGAATCACGCTCCGCTGGTATCTCGAGGTCGCCTCCGACCCGAGCTTCCGGCGCGCCTTCGCCGTGAGCCTCTTCACGGCCTTCGCATGCTGCCTCGTCGTCGTCGCGGTCGGCGTTCCGCTCGCCTACGGCATGGAGCGGGGAAGCCTGAAGCGGGCCCAGTTCCTGACGCGGCTCATGCACCTTCTCCCCATCGCCGCTCCTCCGATGGTCGTCGCCTTCGGCTACATCGTCCTCTTCTCGAGCGACGCCTTTCCCTTCATCGGCGCGACCTGGCTCCTCGTGGTCGGGCACGTCATCTCCGCGCTGCCCTACATGTTCCAGACGCTGTCCGCGGACATCAGGCACCTCGACCTCGTCCGGCTCGAGCAGGCCGCGGACTCGCTCGGAGCGGATTTCCGCCAGCGGTTTTTCCACGTCGTCGTCCCGAGCCTGCGGCACGGCATCGTGTCCGGGCTCTTCACGGTCGCGGCGCTCTCCATCGGGGAGTTCCAGCTCAGCAACCTGATCGCCGGGTTCCTGAACAGGACCTACCCCGTGGTGCTGCTCCAATCCTTCTACAACGCCACGGGTTTCGCCTGCGCAGCCACCGTGATCCTGCTTCTCCTCTCGGCGGCGGCCTCGCTCGTCGGGAGCGGGGCTTCGGCGACTTCGAGTCCGAAAAGGAAGAAACGAAAATGAAACTGTCGATGGAACGCGTCTCCTTCAAATACCCCCGTTCGCGGTTCGGCGTGTTCGACGTCGACCTGGACATCCGCGAGGGCGAACTCCTCGCGGTGATCGGTTCGAGCGGCTCGGGTAAGACGACGATCCTCAAGCTCATCGCGGGCTTCGAGCATCCCCAGGCAGGGACGCTCCGCATGGGAGAAGAAGTCGTCGCCGACCTTCCGCCCTCCAAGCGGAACGTGGGCGTCGTCTTCCAGTCCTACGCTCTCTTTCCCCTCATGACCGCGCTGGAGAACGTGGCCTATCCCCTCAAAGTGCGGGGAGTCCCTGCGGCGGAGCGGAAGAGGAAGGCGGGGGAGATGCTCGAGCGCGTCGGGCTCGAGGCATTCGCGGACAGGTATCCGAAGACCCTTTCGGGCGGCCAGCAGCAACGGGTCGCGCTCGCGCGGGCCCTCGTCTTCAGGCCGAACGCCCTCCTTTTGGACGAGCCTCTCTCCGCGCTCGACGCCCGGCTCAGGATCGAGATGCGCGACGAGATAAGGTCCCTTCAGCGGCAGAACGGCATCACGACCCTGCACGTGACCCACGACCAGGAAGAGGCGCTCTCCATCGCGGACCGGGTGGCGTTCCTGAAGGACGGCCGCCTCGTCCAGGTCGACACGCCGCGCAGGCTCTACGACGACCCTGCGACCTTGGAGGTCGCGCTCTTCGTGGGAAGGTCGAACCTCGTCCCCGCGGTCGTGACCGAGGCGGGGAGGATCGATACCCGCTTCGGCCGTTTCCCCTGCTCGACCGCGGGCTTTTCGCCGGGAGCCAAGGTCACGGCCCTCATCCGGCCGGAGGCGGTCAAGGTGTTTCCCGCGTCCGAGGCGGCGGGGAAGGTCCCCTGCAAGCCGGAAAGGGACCGCTTCCTCGGCCCGGTGCGCCGGGTGGACCTCCGCGTCGGCGACGCGGCGCTTGAGGCCGAAACCATGCACCAGGGGGATATCGCGGCCTTCGAAATCCTACCCGACCGGATCAAGCTTTTCCCCGAACGGTTCACTTGAGCTTCCTTCCGCCGCGACACAGTATGAGGCGTCCGGTCGAGGCCCGTTCTGAGATCGGACCGAAGGTCTTTATGGACTCTCCGCATCATTTCCGACCCCGACCCGGCGAACGGCCGTGACGCAGCCTTCTCGATGTTTATTTGGTTTTTCTCCGCTGTTGTTTTATAATGCTAGGTGAAAAGTATTCCGCCCGTTGTTTTTTCGTTCTACGACATGGCGAGCTCCTTCCTTGCGCGACAGGCGGCTTCGGGGAGGGTCCATGACAATTCCGAACAGGTTTCTTTCCTTTCTCGTTTCGTGCGCGGTCGTCCTCGCGTTCTCGAGCTGTTCGAGTTCCGGAGGCGACGATGCGGAAGCGGTCGGGCCTTCGGCGCAGAAAGCGGCTACTCCGACCTTCTCGCCGAACGGCGGGCATTTCGAGAATTCGGTCGGCGTCACGATCTCCTGCGGGACCGACGGCGCCGAGATCCGCTACACGAAGGACGGGTCCGTGCCGACTTCGAGCAGCGCCCTCTATGCCGGCCCGATCACCCTTGACGACGGCTGCACGTTGAAGGCCGTAGCGACGAAGAGCGGACTGGCCGACAGCGACCCGGCTTCGAGCTCGGCCTATTACGTCAAGAAGTGGCGGTTCGTCGGAAGCGCGGGAATTTCGGGCGGCGACAGCGCGCACCTCTCGATCGCCTTGAACGGGAACGACGTCCCCTATGTCGCGTTCGCCGACGGGGGCGACGGGTACAAGGCCCATGTGAAGAAATGGGACGGTTCGACCTGGGCCTCGGCCGACGGGTCGAGCATAGCGACTGATACCGCGTTCACTTCCCTTGCGATCTCTCCCTCGGGTGGGGTCTACGCCGCGTACCAGGACGGCGCGTATTCCGGTTACGCCGTGGCGAGCCGCTTGAGCGGCGGCACCTGGACCGTTTTGGGAAGCTGGGACGTTTCCGGGAATCCGGCGGACTTCATCGCCGCGGCCGTCGATTCGTCCGAGAGGCTCTATGTCGCCTTCAGGGACCAAAGCACCTTGAAGGCGAGCGTCAAACGCTATTCGAGCGGGTGGAACTATCTCGGGAGCGCGGGGATGACAACGGGAGACGCGCAATACCTTTCCCTCGCCGTGGATTCGTCCTCGGTGCCCTACCTTGCATTCCGGGACGGAGCCTCGTCGGGCAAGGCCACCGTTCTTCGCTTCGACTCGATCTGGTCGCCCCTGGGCGGAAGCGGCATCTCCGCAGGCCAGGCGGACTACACCTGCATCGCTCTTTCGGGCGACGGCATTCCTTATCTCGTCTATAAAGATGCCGCTAACTCCGGAAAAGCGACGGTCGTGAAGTGGACGGGGACGGCCTGGTCTGCGATCGGCCCGGCCGGTTTCACGCAGGGGGAAGCCGGTTACACCTGCATCGCCGTCGCCTCTGACGGAACTCCCTTCACAGCCTTTCGCGACGGTTCGACCGGCGGGAAGGCCGCGGTGATGAAGTATTCGGAGTAGGGGGAAAGGAGACGGCCCCGCTCCTCCGAGTCGAGGCCGTTCGTTCCCACTGCACGTACTTGAGGACCGTCGCCGCGGTGCCGGAGGTGTAGGCTCCCGTGAGCGTCACCCCGTCGCCGTAGGAGAAGACAGAGGGATTCTGCTGGCCGCCGACCGCGAAGACGTTCGCGGCGCCCATGGTGAAGGTGCCGCCCGCCCTGTAGGTCGTGCCCGATCCGTTCGCCGCGGTGTTCCAATCGGAGAAGGTGCATCCGGCCTTTTTCAGGCCGCCCGTGTTGCCGAGGACCGTGTGCTTCTCGCCCCGGGCGAGCGTCTTTACGGCCGTAGGCACCGTGCCCGAGGTGCTGCCGTTGCCGTCGTAGGCGAGCGTGTAGGTCGGGGTCGTATCTTCCTCTTCGTTTTTATTCGAGAATTTGCAGCCGCTCGTGATGAACGTCAGCGTCAGAACGAGTGAAGCCGTACCGAGGATGAATCGTCTCATACCAAGCCTCCTTCGGTCGTAGAGGGAAATTATGCAGTATTTGCGCGCTGAAAGCAAAACGTCCCGTCCTGCATTCAATCCGGCGGATTTTTCCGCTTGCCTTGCAAGGGCGGCTGCGGTATAGTCAGACGAAGATGTAAGACAAGATGAGTCCGAGGATGCGCCGAACCGCGCTTCTTCGCGACCGGAGGAGTAATCGATGGAAAAAAGGCCCTTGAAACTGGAATCGCCGCGCATGAAGCGCACTTACAAGGGCGGAATGCTCCTCGACGAATGGAAGGGTAATCCCCGCCCCGAGGACGGTTATACCCCGGAGCTCTGGGTCGCCTCGGTGACGACCGCGTTCGATCCGAACAAGAGCGGAGCCGCCGAAGGCCTCAGCATGTTCGAAGACGGAGGCCGCATGGTCTCGCTGAAGTCCTACATCGAATCCGATCCCGAGGGCGTCCTCGGGAAGGAGCATTTCAGGAAATTCGGGGCCGTCACCGGAGTGCTCACGAAGGTGCTGGACTCTTCGGAACGTCTCATCATCCAGGTCCATCCGGACAAGAAGGCGGCGAAGAGGCTCTTCGATTCGGACTACGGCAAGACCGAAGCCTGGTACGTCATGGGCGGCAGGAAAATAGGCGGCGAAGATCCCTACGTGCTCTTCGGGTTCAAGCCCGGAATAACCGAGAAGAAGTGGCGGAAGCTTTTCGATGACCAGGACATCCGCGGCCAGGAAGAGGCCCTGCACAAATTCACGGTGAAGCCGGGGGAGGTCATGCTCATCGAGGGCGGCATGCCCCACGCCATCGGCCCGGGCTGCCTCATCCTCGAAATCCAGGAACCCACGGACATAACGCTCAGGACGGAGCGCAGGTCCCCTTCGGGCCTCGAAATCCCGGACGTTCTCTGCCACCAGGGCATAGGTTTCGACAGGATGTTCGAATGTTTCCATTACGAAGGGTACACCGATGAGGAGATCCGCGCGAAGTGGTACCTCGAGCCCGAGCTTCTCGGAAAGACCCCCGGCATAGAGGAGTACCGTCTCGTCGGCGAGAGGAACACGCGGTTCTTCGGACTGGAGAAGTCCCTGGTTCGCGGAAAGGCGACGCTCGCATCCCGCGATGCCTTCTGCGCCTTCGTCGTGATGAAGGGGAAGGCTGCGCTTTCCTGGAACGGGGGCCGGATGGAGGTCGTTCAGGGCGATCAGGTATTCGTTCCTGCAAACTGCGGGGAACTCGGGGTGGAGCCGCTCGGCGGGGGCGAGGTCGAGATCGTGAAGTGCCTGCCGCCCTTCTAGGGATTCAGAACACCTCTTCGAGGATGTAGAACATGCTCTTGTCGGTGCCGAACATGAGCCACTTCCCGGCTATGACCGGGGCGCTCAGTACGGCGCCTTCCACCGGCATCTGCCAGAGCGTCTTTCCGTTCCTCGCGGAGAGGCAGAGGAGCCGGGGCGGGGCCGCGGCGCCCCGCTCATGGGGCCTCACGATCCCCGGCTCGTCGCCCATGAGCCCGAAGTAGAGCCTGTCGCCTGCGACGGTCGGGGCGGAGCTCACCGGCGTCTCGAACTCGTGCTCCCAGACGAGCTCGCCGGTCTTGACGTCGAAGGCCCTGACGACCGAATCTCCTCCCGTGTAGATGACGAGGCCGTTCCACACCGCCGGCGCCATGAAATCGAGGAGGGAAAGGTCCCTGCGGAAGAGCTCCTCGAGGTTCACGTCCCTGGTTCCGCCCCATCTGGAAAAATCCTGGTACCTCCACAGCCGTTTCCCCGTCTTCCGGTCGTAGGCGAAGAACTTGAGGTCCCAGGCGAAGTCGTCGTAGCCCGCGGTCGAGAAGAAGAGGAGGTCGTCCTTGATCGCGGGGAAGGAGTACCAGAGCGCCCCCATCTCCGCGGTGTCGATGAGCCAGAGGTACTTACCGGCCTTCACGTCGTAGGGCCCGAAGCTGTGCGGCTGCGACAGGGGGCCGGGCGCGAAGTACATGACGTTGTCCGTCATCTGGTAGGAGTGGTAGTACCACACCGGATTGGGAATCCTCATGATCGGGGTTCCCTCGGGGGTCATGAAATAGCTCGCCCCGCCGTCGCTCGTGAAGAGGACCATGTTGCCGTAGCGCTGGACCGTGGAGTTCACGGGCCTGCCGGTCTGGTAGGACCAAACCGCGGCCCCGTCTCTCCTCGACACCGCATAGGCCTTGCCGTCCTGCGAGCCGAAGTAGACCCGGTCGTCGTCCGCATAGGGCACGGAGTTGATCGATGCCCCGCTCTTGAAGACCCAGCGCATGTAGCCGCTTTCGATGTCCAGGGCGTAGAAGTTCCCGTCCGCCGATCCGAAGTAGATGGTGCCGTCCTTCACGACCGGAGGGTTGAACGCGTGGAGGGTCCTTCCGTCGAGCTGGAGGCGGAGCTTCCACTTGATCCCGAGCGGGGGCGTGATGGAGCGGCTCGCGGCGCCGCGGCCCTCCTTTCCCCGGAACTGCACCCAGTCGCTCGAGGGCGAGCAGGAGGAAAACGCCGCGATGAGGGTCGCCGCCGCGAGGACCGCGAGGACCGCCGGGCCCGAGACCGCGAAACTCCGTCCCTGCCGTCGTCTTCGTTCCGTGATCCGTTCCTTCACCATCGGTAACCGATCCCCCGCAGGGTGAAGGCCCTGCGCAGCGCCGCGAGCAGGCCCGGTTTCCTGAGCCTCTTCAGGGCGCCCGAGTATTCCGCACGGAGTTTTTCGTGCAGGGCTTCGCGCTCGCCCTCGGAGAACCGCTCGCGATACCGGAGCTCGGTATAGGTCGCGGCGAAGGCCTCGAGAAGCGGCTCTCCGGGGAAGAAGGCCGCGTATTCACGCGAGGTCCGTGACGGCGGCTTCACGGGCCTTCCGTCCGCCGCCAGCCGGAGGAGGAGAAGCCGGTACAGCGCGCCGGCCCCCTCCTCGTCAGGAATGCGGGCGCGGAGCGCGAGGTTGATCTCCCGCGTGTAGCGGAAGACGTAGAGCGAGAACAGGATCGACGTCGCGATGAAGGCCGCCCAGCGCGGGACCTTCCTCCAGGGGAAGGAGGGCACGGGGGCGAGGGTCGTCTCGTCCTGGATGAGGGGGATCACGACGTCCCGGTTGTTCGGGTCGCCCGAGCCTACGGGCGGGATGGCGAAGGACGTGGTCTCGAAATCGATCCAGCCGAACCGCGGAAGCCAGAATTCCACCCAGGAGTGGCGGTGGGCCGTGGTCACGAGGAAAAGCTCCTCGAGGGGGAAGTCCTGGAGGACCTTCAGGGCCTGGCGCAGCATCATGAGGCCCCTGACGTGGGCCGGGGTCTGGAGCCCCGAGGCCGCGAGATAGCCCGTCACCACGCGGGAGGGTATCCCCGCCATCCTCGCGAGGATCGCGGACGAGTTGGAGAACTCGGTGCAGTCGCCCTCCTTGGTGAGCGTGAGGAACTGCACGAGGGCGGGAATCGAAGCGTCCTCCTTGAAGCCGAGGTTGTACTGGAAGGAGGAGAAGCTCTTCAGGATCGCGGCGATCCTTTCGAAGTAGCCCGTCTCGCCCCCGAGGGCGCCCCGGAGATGGGCGTCGAAGACGGCGAAGTCGTTCTTGGCGAGCGGAACATCGAGGTAGTCCTTGAGCGCCGAACGCTCGTCGGCGTCCAGGTCCCGCAGTCTCTCGAGGTCCTTGTTGCCGATGTCGCTCATGCGCGATACCGCCCGGTAGGAGTACCGGAAGGGACCGGAGTCGCGACGGAGTACGGTCGGCTCGACGGCGAGCGGCCGATAGGGGAGGAAACGCTCCGACAGGGTTGAGAGGACGAAGACCTTCTCCTCGCTCCGCTTCTCGTCGTGGACCGATTCCCGGTCCCTCCAGGTCTCGAGGAGCCTCATTCTCGGCAGCTCGTTCAGGGCGTCGGTCTCGTTCGGGAGGAATCCCCTGACGGGATCGAGCCTGCCGTTGTAGGAACTCCCGGCGTAAACGGGATCCTTCCTGCTCGCGACGATCATGACCGCGTACTGCTTCCCGTCGGACCCCTGGCCCTTTCCCTGTCCCTGGCCGGTGCCGGGCCACTGGTCCTCCGGGATCCCCTCGAGCTTGTTGGTCCCCTTGCCCGCCCCGCGGTCCCCGAAGAGACGTCGTCCCCTGTCCGACCTGAGGTTGCCGCCGTCGGGGAAGCCCCTGCCCTCGATGTCGTAGGGAAGGGGCTGGGGCTTGATCTCGTCCTGGAGCATGTTCGTGACGAGCGAGTTCTTCACGAAATCGGGAGGCAGCAGCGCGGCGAGGAGGACGACGGCGAGGGCGGCGATTCCCGCGAAGACCGCGAATTCCCTCCGTCGCTTTCCCGCGGGGCCTTCCGTCTTCTTCCCCCTCGACCGATAGACCGCGAAGTAGAGCACGAGGCCGTGGAGAAGGAAGGCGGCGACCGCGAGGACGAGGATCGCCTGGGTGAGGCCCGAACTTTCCGCCGCCACGTCCTCCGCCGATCGGGAAAACGACAGCATGCGGAAATAGACGAAGGCGAGGAAGAACTGCTCGGCGAGGGCGACGTGGCGGCCCTTCCTGGGATACCGGAAGACCAGGACCGTGAGGAGGAAGGCCGCCGCCCCGTAACCCGCGAAGGACAGGGCGTCGAGTCCGAGGCCGTTCATGTAGACCGCCGCGACGAGGAGGGGAAGAATCGCTGCCGCGAACCACGTCCGGAGGCGGAGCCTCGGCGGAGCGAGGAAGAACGCCACGGCCGCCTCGAAGGGCAGGACGACGAACCAGAGCACGGCCCGGGGAACGTCGTAGGACACGACGATCGCCGGGTGCATCATGGGCAGGGCGAGCGCGAGAAGGTAGAGAAAAAGCCGGGTGAAGAAGAGCGCTCCGAGACCGCGGTTCACGGGCTCACCTCCGTGTACAGGATTTCCACGGTCCCCCGGGCCGGGCGCGGAAACGAGCCCGACGCCGCGACGCCGCCGCGCAGGACGAGCCGCTTTGGAAGGAATCCGTCGGCGAACAGGCTCCGCAGGCGGAATGTTTCGGACTCGCCGGAGGAGGATCGCCCGAGGACTGCGAGGAAAAGATCGGAGACCTCCTCGCTCCTCGACAGGAGGAAGCCCTGAAGCGAGGAGTCGAAGACCGTGGAGAAGACGAAGACCTCGCCTCTCGAGTACTCGTCACGAGGATCGCTTCCCCGCGCGGCCTCCGAAGGAGATTCGAATCCGAGGCCGGGAAGCCTCGATACGAATTCTCCGAAGTCCTGTTCCGTTTCGAGGGTGTCGATTCCGCCGCTCGTACGAATCCTGAAGCGGAACTCGGGATGCTCGTCGCGCATCGTGCGGAGAAAAAGAATGAACCGGCTCTTCAGCCTGTCCAGTGCCCAGAGCGCGGCCATCGGCGGAATCGGGGGCCCGTAATTCCTGAAGTCGACGAGAAGCGTCCGCGTCCTTTCCTGGGAGAGGGGGGAGACTCTCGTCATGAGCTGGGCGAGACGGCTCGAAACCTTCCAATTGATGTCCCTGAACCGGTCTCCCGGGGCGTATTCCCGCATGAAGTAGCGGTCGTCGTCGGAACTCCTCCTGCTCTGTTTCTCCTCGTCTCCGGAGAGGGCCTCGATCCTGACGGAGGGCCTTCCGTCGCCTGCCGCCGGCATGACCGCGATTCTTCGGCTCTGGGATTCCCCGAATGGTATCCTGACGAGACCGAACACGTCGCGGACGGAGTTTCGGCCGGCTCCTTCGAACACGCCGGAGAGGGGGAATCGCAGATCGAGGACGATTTCCTCGCCGCGGATCGAGCAGCCGTCCGTGAATACTCTGAGCGACGTGCCTCGGGCGGGATCGAAGGTCCCGCGGATTTCGTAGTGCAGGCGGAAGAAGTAGGGGAGCCTGACCGAGGAGCACGAGATGCGCTGTTCGCCTCCGTCCCCGCCGGCCGCGGGACGCTCGGGAACCATCCACCGGGCTTCGATGCCGGCATGCAGCCTGGCCGCGAGGATTCCGACGAGGGCGAGGACCGAGAGCACGGTCAGGACCAGTCCCGCGAGAACGATGTCGTAGGGATTGCTTTCGGCGAGCCCCCAGCCGAGGACCACGGCGGCGGCGCCGAAGAGGACGGCTCCTCCCCAGGTGAAAGGGGAGGGAAATTGATGAAGGAAACTCTTCATCCATCCCTTTGATTTCATGTGCCGTCCGAGTCTCCGGTCAAACCTTTCTTCGCCGCGCTTCGACCGGGACGGCGTCGAGGATTCTCCCGAGCGCCGCCTCCGGGGTGATCGCGGGATCCCGGGTGACGATCCTGTGGGCGACCGCCGGTACGAAGACTTCCTTCACGTAATCGACCGGGACGTAATCGATGCCGCGCACGAGCGCGAGCGCGCGTACGAGCCGCGAGATCTTGACGCCGGTCCTCGGACTCGCCCCCATTTCGATGTCGGGATCGTTCCGAGTTTCGCGGATGCAGGCGACGAGGTAGTCGACCACGTCCGCGTGCAGGGTCACCTCGTCCACGAGCTTCTTCCATCGTATGAGGCTCGCCGAATCCACGACCGGCCCGAAGCCCGCCCAGCCGTCGTTCCTGCCGTGCTGCCTGATGATGGAAGCCTCGTCCTCGGCGGAGGGGTAGCCGAGCGAGAGGCGTATCATGAAGCGGTCGAGCTGGGGCGCGGGCAGGGGGAAGAGATGGACTCCCTTCAGGTTCATGGTGGCGATGATGAAGAACGGGTCCGGAAGATGGTAGGTCCTGCCCTCGATGGTGACGCTCTGCTCCTCCATGACCTGGAGGAAGCTCCCCTGGGTCTTGGGCGTGAGCAGGTTGATCTCGTCGCAGAGTACGAAGTGGGCGAAGATGGGCCCCTTGTTGAATACGATCTCCTGGGCCGAGCCGACGAAGCGGTTGTAGCCGAGGATGTCCTGGGGCAGGAGGTCCACGGTGCACTGGATGCGGTTGAAGCGCTCGACCTTCACGTTCTCGGTGTAGAGGTCCTCGGAGTGCCAGCGGATCGATCCCGCCAGCGCCCGCGCGAGTGAGGTCTTTCCCACGCCGTGGAAGTCGGCCAGGATCACGTGGCCTCCCGCGATCTTCGAGGCGATTATGTATTCCAATTTCCGCGTGTCCACGGAAATGACCTTCTTGATGTTCGCGATGAGCTGGCCCACCTGCTCCCGGATGTTCTCTGTCATGGGGTAAAGGTAGGGGAAAAAACCGGCTAAGTCAACGCGGCGGTAAAAATCCTTTTCATGAGACAGTTGACCGGAGTTTGTCGGTACGCTCGTCGTGAAGACACGTCAATAGGGAACAGTGAGTACGACGAGGCGGGGACGGAGGTTGGGAGACGTGTGGTTTCTGGGGCGATCTCGGAGGTGGAAAAGGCCAAAAAGCGTGAAATTTGCACGAATCTAGTACCTTCGTACGATGCGGGGATCGGGAAACGAGCCTATACTTACCATTGTCAACTGCTGCTTCTTCGCCGCGGAAATCGATGGAGGAACGAAAATGAAAAAATACCTGTCGGTAATCATCGTTTTATGTTGTCTTCTGCTCGGCTGCCGGCTTACCTCGTCCGACGACGGGAGCGTACCGGAAGCGGGCTCGCCGG
>CAYNKA010000023.1:0-25312 GCA_964397655.1 uncultured Spirochaetaceae bacterium
CGGCGAGGCGGATCTGGGCCTCGAGGATGGTGTCGAGGAGGTCGTTCACGAACGAAGGTTCGAGCATGAGGTAGACGAGTAGGTTGTCCAGGCCGGTCAGGTTGGCCGCCCAGAGGAACATCGCGCGCATTCCGTAGGCGATTGCCCGCTCGTTCTTGTGGTTCCGCACGAGCCTCGGCAGGATACCCAGGCGCTCCGGAAGGTCGGGGTCGGGCACCTTGAAATTCCCTAGTCCGGCCGGCTCCGTCAGGGGACCTTTGACCGGGTGGGAGACAGCCTCCTTGTTCCGCGTGTAGGTGATCCCCCATTCGTCCGTGAAGGAGTCTCCCTCCTCCGAGACGGTGCCGTACCAGGCGCGGGCCGCCAGGACGTCGAAGCCCGCCTTCACGTCGAAATCGTACTGCTCGCGGGCTTCGGGCATCAGGGCGGTATAGACTCTCTTGTCGATGAGGAACTCGGCTATGGGAACCCGGTCCGGTTCCTCGAACCTGAGGCACTTCGTCACGCGTTCGTAGGAATTCATCGTCTCTCCTTCACCCGAGCAGGGGTCTGAGATAGGCCAGGCTCTCACGCAGGGCGGTGTCCTGGTCGGGAATCGGGAAGACCTCGACGCTGCAATACCCGTCGTAGCCGATCTCCCCGAGGAGGCGGATGAACGAGGGGAAATCGAATTTCCCGCAGCCAGGGTATTTCCTGTTCGAGTCCGCGAAATGGACGAAGGAGACGAACTCCTTCGCGGCCTTCACGCTTCCCTCGACGTCCCTGTCCTCGATGTGGATGTGCGCCGTGTCGAGCATGAGGCGGAAGTGCGGGGAGCCCACCTTCTTCACGAGCTCGAGGCCCTCTGTGGTCGTATTGACGTAATTCAGACCGAGGGTGTTCACCGGCTCGAGGGCGATCACGACGTTCTTCCTTCCGGCGTATTCCGTCGCCTCCGAGATCGCGTCGAAGATCCTCTTCTCCGTGACGTCCTTGGGAACGCCGGGGAGGTAGCCGCCCCTGGCCCGTCCGAGGTTTATCTGCCCTCCGAGCCGGGAGGCGAGGTCGATGGCGGCCTCTATCCGTGCCATCGTTTCGTCCCTTATCTCGTCCCGCGGATCGGAGAAACTGAGCCGATCCTGGCCGTAGATCTCGCCCGTGCAGACCATGGGGCAGCCGAATCCCACCTCTTTCAGGGAGGCTTCGATCTTCGCGAAGTCGAGTCTCCGGGGATCCCTGACCATGAGTTCCGCGTCGTCGTAGCCGCAGTCCGCGAGCGCGCGGAGGGATGCGTCGAAATCACCCTGGTAGGAGGTCACTCCCGGCGCCCGGTACACTTCCTCGGTCGAGACCTGGTAGGCGAGCTTCATTCCTTCCTCCCTAGAGGCTTTTGACTGCCTCGACGACCTTCTCCGCCGTGAGACCGTACATCCTGTAGAGGCCCTCCATGTCGCCGGAGTGCCCGAACACGTCGTCGAGGCCGATCCGGACGACCTTCGCGGGCCGTTTCGCGGTCACGATCTCGGAGACCGCGCCTCCAAGGCCTCCGATGACGCTGTGGTCCTCGATGGTGACGATTCCGCGGGTTTCCGCGGCCGCCCGGACCACGGCATCGACGTCCATGGGCTTGATCGAGTACATGTCGATGACCCTGACTGCTTTCCCCTCGGCTTCGAGGCGTTTCGCCGCCTGCATCGCCGTTTCCAGCATCCGGCCGCAGGCGATCACCGCCGCGTAGTCGCCGTGGACGAGCTCCTTGCTTCCTCCGAGGGGGAAGGTCTCGCCGTCCGGATAGAACTCCGGCGCGGCTTCCTTGCCCAGCCTGATGTACACGGGTCCGTCCGTTGCTGCGGCCGTCTTCGTCAGGAAGCGTGTCGCGTTCGGAGTGGAGGGTACGAGGAGGGTGATGTTCGGGATGCTGCGGATGATGGCGATGTCCTCGATCGCCTGGTGGGTGGCGCCGTCCGCCCCGGTCTCCAGACCCGCGTGGGTGCCGGCCACCTTGACGTTGAGCTTCGTGTAGCACACGGCGTTCCTGATCTGTTCGACGGCCCGCATGCTCGTGAACACCCCGAAGGTCGCGGCGAAGGGTATCTTGCCGCAGGAGGCGAGCCCCGCGGCGATGCCGATCATGTTCTGCTCCGCTATCCCGACGCTCACGAAGCGTTCGGGAAAGGCCTTCAGGAACGCGAGCGTCCCCGATGACTTCGCGACGTCCGGATCCAGGACCACGATCCTCGGGTCCGTGCGGGCCATATCGACGAGGGCTTCGGCGAATGCTACTCTGTTCGCGGTCATGATCGTACTCCTTCCAGTTCTTCGAGCGCCTGGGCGAGCTGCTCGTCGTTCGGCGCACCTCCGTGCCATTCGGCCTTGCCTTCCATGTAGCTGATTCCCTTGCCCTTCACCGTGTCGGCGACTATCAGGGTGGGCGTGCCGGTAGGGGAGTTCGGCAGGGAATCGAGGGTCTTCACGATTTCCGGGATGTCGTGGCCGTTCATGGAGAGGACGTTCCATCCGAACGCCCTGAATTTCGCGGCCGGATCCCCGATGTTCATGATGTCTCGGGTCTTGCCGCACATCTGGACCTTGTTGTCGTCGAGGATCGCTATAAGGTTCCCTAGCCTGAGGTGGGCGGCGGCCATTGCGGCCTCCCAGACCTGACCCTCCTGGATTTCCCCGTCGCCGAGGAGGACGTAGACCCTGTAGTCCTTGTCGTCCATCCTCCCCGCGAGGGCCATGCCGGCGCCCACGGAAAGATATTGGCCGAGCGAGCCTACGGTCATGTCGCCGCCCGGGGTGAAGATGCTCACCGTGCCCTGGAGGATCCCGTCGGTCTTCCTGAAGGTGTCGAGGTGCTCCAAGGGGAAGAAGCCGCGGTGGGCGAGGGCGGCGAATACCGCCGGCGCCGCGTGGCCCTTGCTCAAGACGAACCGGTCTCTATCCTCCCACTTGGGCCGCTCGGGATCGATCCTGAGGGTGTGGAAATAGAGGACGGCGAGGATGTCGGCAGCCGAAAGGCTGCCGCCGGGATGTCCGGATTTCGCCTTGTGGATCATCTTGATGCAGTCCACCCGGATCTTCTTCGCCATTTCGGTCAAAAGTGCATAGTCTTTCAAGGGTTCCTCCTTCTTCATGATCGCCCCCTGAGCAGCCTTACCGCGGCCGATGGGTCGGGGGCGTCGACGATCGCGCTTCCCGCGACCAGAACGGTGGCCCCCGCGCTCCTGATGTCCGCCGCGTTCTCCGTGTTGACGCCTCCGTCCACCTGGATGTCCACCTTGACGCCGAGGCGGGAGATCCGCTCCGCGACGTATTCGATCTTCCGGAGGATCTGGGGGATGAAATGCTGGCCTCCGTAGCCGGGATCGACCGACATGAGAAGCGCGAGGTCGATGTCCTCGTACAGGTACTCGAGACAGTCGGGGTGGGTAGCTGGATTGAGGGCGACTCCCGCTTTCTTGCCGAGATCCCGTATACGCCTCGCGATCCTGTGAAGGTGGATGTTGAAGGGCGCCTCGGCGTGGACGGTGATCCAGTCCGCTCCGCAGGCCGCGAATTCCTCCAGATGGGAAGCAGCGTCGAGGAGCATGAGATGGACGTCGAGGGGCTTCTTCGTGACCTTGCGGAACGCCCTGATCATGGGCTGCCCGAAGGACATGTTCGGCACGAAGGAGTCGTCCATGACGTCGCAGTGAATCATGTCGGCTCCCGCCTCGTCGAGGCGTCGGACCGCACCGGCGAGGGCGCCGAAATCGGCAGTTAGCAGCGATGCTGAAATCTTCGCCATTTTTCTCTATCCCGCCTTTCCGAATGGAACAGCTTATACGCGAACGAGGTTCACGCCGGCGTCGAGGTATTTCCTTGCGATCCCCTCGTCGAGTTCCTTGCCCGTGATGACGACGTCGACTTTGTCGAACCCGCAGATGTTCAGGAAGGAAGCCTGCTCGAACTTCGAGTGATCGCAGAGCACGACGACGCGGTCGGACGCCTCGACGATCTTGCGCTTGATCTGGACTTCCTCGATGTTGGTGATCATGAGCCCGCCCCTGAGGCTCGCGGAATCGACCCCCAGGAAGGAGCAGTCGAAACGGAGATCCTTGAGCAGGGCCTCCGCGAAATATCCCGTGAGCGTGAAATAATGCCTTCGGAGTGTCCCCCCGATCACGGAGACCGTGAGGTGCTCGGCGTCGGTGAGCGCTTCGGCGATCATGATGTCGTTCGTGGCCACCATGAGGTTGCCGGTCTTGAGGAGATGTCTCGCCATTTCGTAGACCGTGGTGCTCGAGTCGAGGAAGATGCTCTCGTTCGGCTCGATCATCTTCACGGCCTCTGCCGCGATTCGGCGCTTCTCTTCGGTGTGGATCTCTTTCTTGACGAAGTAGGGATGCTCGTAGATGTTCCCCTTCTTGACAAGGGTGGCTCCGCCGCGGGTCAGCTTGAGGATCTTCTCTTTCTCGAGCTGCTTGAGGGACCTACGGATCGTGGCGGTCGAGACCTCGAAGAGCTTCGAGAGCTCGTTGATGTCGCCGTACTCGTTCCGCGCTATGTATTCCTTGATCTTCTCGAGCCGTTCGATCTGCAGCATCCCCTTCCTCCCGCGATCACCTTATCGACTTCACCTTGTCCATGAACGCCTTGACCCTGTTTCTGTCGACGGGGTTCTCGAATTTGCCGTCGACCTTGAAGGTGGTCCCGACGATGGCTCCGTCGGAATGGGCGAGCTGGCGATCCACGTTCTCGATCCTGCATCCGGTGTTGCAGAACACCGCGGTGTCCCCGGCGGCCTTCTTCACCTTGAGCAGCACCTGGGAATCGGTTTCGGCTCCCGCGGTCAGGCCTGACACGCAAAGCGCGTCCGGGCGGTGGTTGAATACCGTGGTCCTCGCGATTTCCGAGATGTCGCGGTCGCCCAGGTACTTCGCCGCCTCCGGCACGATGTTGAAGAAGAGCCTGAGGTCCTTCCTGCCGACCTCGACCTTGTGGCGGGCGACCGCGCCGGCGTTCGTGTTCCAGAGCCCGAAATCACTCGCGTAGACGCCGGACATGATCTCACGGATGAAGAGGGCGCCCGTGGCCGCCGCGAGATCCACCGAAGCTATGGGATCCCAGAGAACGTTGACGCCGAAGGGGACCTTGATCTCGCCCATGAGCTCTCCGATGATCCTGGCCATCGCGGCCGTGGTCTGAGGCTTGACCGCGGTGAGGTAGGGCATGCTGAATTCGTTGGAGAACATCACCGCGTCGACGCCGCCTTCCTGCAGGCCGGAAAGCTCCCTGCGGGCGCTCTCGACCGCGAAATCCATCCCTTTCTCGGCGTCGTAACAGGGATCGCCTGGCAGGGGCTGGAGATGGCACATCGCAATGATGGGCTTCCAGGTTCCGAAAAGGTCCTTTATCCACGTCGTGTTCATCTTTTTCCTCTCTGAGCTCGTATATTCTCGGACTGTCCGTTCCTCAATACCTCGCCAGCTGGAATCCGCCGTCAAGACCGGCGGCCATGGCGGAAACCAGGGCGGCGAGGAGATCGATGTCCGCTGCGTCGCAGGTCTCGATCGGCGTATGGGTGTACCGGGCCGGAAATCCCATGTCCAGGCAGGCGACGTACCCGTCCTCGAGCTGGACGTAGGCGGTATCCGTCAGCATGCCGAGGGCGGCGAATTCCTGGAGCTTGATTCCCATGCCTTCAGCAGTCGCCATCGCGAAGCGATACAGGCCCTGGTGGGCGATCGTCCCGTTCAAGGTTCCGCGTCCGTGGAAGTTGTAGAGCGAAACCGTCGGGCCCTTGGATACCGCGTCCTCGAAGCGGCCCGACAGGTCGGGCGTGTCGCCCGAAAGGCTCACGTCCAGGCATATCGCTATGTCCGGCTTGATCTTGCGCGCCGCGAAGAGGGCCCCTCTTAGGTTGAATTCCTCCCACACCGTCCCGACGAGGTAGACGTCCGCCGTGGGCCGTTTTTTCCGGAGGATTTCGGCTATTCCGACGAGGGCGGCGCACCCGCCGCGGTTGTCGATGGAGGTTCCGGAGACTATGGTCCCCATGAGGCGTGAGAAGCTCGGAGCGTAGCAGATCGGGCAGCCTATGCGGATGCCGGCCTTCTCGACGTCGCCCCGGCTCTTCGCGCCGACGTCGATGTAGAGGCTCGTCACGAGATCCACCTTGTACTTTTCCTCCGCGGAGGTGGCGTGGTGGGACTTGTTTCCGATGACTCCGGGAACGTAGTCGCCGTTTATCGTGCCTACGGACACGTTGAGCGCGGGGAGCACCTTTTCGGGTATACCTCCCAGCCTGTCCACCTGGATGAGGCCGGAGGATTCGATTTTCCGCACGATGAATCCGAGCTGGTCCATGTGGGCGAAGATCATGACGACCGGGCCTCCGCCCGAGCCCTTGATCCCCGCGATCACGTTTCCCGCCCTGTCGATGCTCACGTCGTCCGCGAGGCCTTCAAGGTAGGCTTTCAGCTTGTAGGCCATCTTCTTCTCGTAACCCGAAACCGCCTCGGTCAATACCAGGTCTTTCAACACTTCGATCGTTTCCATCGAATCTCCCGCCTTTTCGGCCTTCGTCCCTGTCCTTCCGAAATCCATGAAACTTAGCGTCAGTTTTTCGGATAGAATTATTCAAATGATTGCAACATTGTAAAACAAAATGAAAATATATGCAATATAATTTTGAATAAACCGCAAATATTTGAAATATCTTGACGTGATTCAGTATAGGCATTCGTCGAAATTGCAGATTTGTTCGATGGCATGTTGGAAAATGTTCGAAAAAATAGGGAAACCCATTGACAACCTGTTCGATCGAACATATCCTTCCCGGAAAGAGGATGATATGAACGAACGATCGGTGCAATTCGAACGACGGCTCGCGATCTATGAAAAGGACGGGCTGGGCAGATTGCCACGCGCGGCCCGGTCCGTCTTTCCCGGCCGGTCCTTCATCGTCGTGGCGGACGAGAGAACCTGGATGGCCGCCGGCCGGAGGGCCGACGGGGAATTGCGGGGGGCCGGACTTCCGTGCTCGGAGCCGATGATGCTGGAGGGCGAACCGTACGGGGACGACGAGTCGGTCGCCGTGGTACGTGGTGGAATAGAAAGGGCGAAGGCGGTTCCCGTAGCGGTCGGTTCGGGTACGATCAACGACCTCGTGAAGAGGGCGTCGTTCGAGGCCGGAACGGGATACATCTGCGTGCCCACCGCTCCCTCGGTGGACGGATTCACGTCGTCGGGCTCGGCCCTGAAGGTGAAGGGCTTCAAGACCACGCTCGAATGCCCGCCCCCGGCGGTGGTGGTGGGCGACGAGGACGTCATCCTCGCCGCCCCTGCCGAGCTCGTCGCCGCGGGTTTCGGCGACCTCGTAGCGAAAATCGCCGCCGGGCTCGACTGGAAGATAGCCGACGCCCTGGGGATCGAGCCCGTCGACCGCGGCGTCTGGCGGATGGTGGAACCGAAGGCCCGCGCGATCCTCGGGCTCGCCGGGTCGGTCCGGAGGCGCGAGCCCGGGGCGGTGGAGGTCCTCTACCGGGGGCTCATGTCCTCGGGGCTCGCCATCGGAAGATACGGCGATTCCAGGCCGGCATCGGGAATCGAGCATCTCCTGAGCCACGTCTGGGAGATGGACGACCTGGAATCGAACGGACGACCGGTCTATCACGGCTTCAAGGTGGCGATGGGAACCCTGCTGTCGAACGTTTTCATGAGCGGACTCTTCTCGAGAACGAGGGACGAAATCGGAGCCTCCATGGCCCGTGAAGGTTCGGACCTCGCGGGAGCGAGGCTCGGTGAGGCGGAACGGCTGCTCTCCGGATCGCCCTACCTGGAAAAGACCCTGGAAATCCTGAAAGGGAAGGTCCCGACCGGGAATTCGCTGGAAAGGCGGAGAGCGGACATCCTGGAGAAGTGGGAATCCCTCCGAAGGCTCATCCTTCGCAGGCTCCCACCGTTCGAGGATCTCAGGGCCGCCTTCGCCGAGGTGGGCTGCCCCGTGGAGCCTGCGGACATCGGACTGACTCGCGAGGAGGTCGTCCGAGGAATTCTCGTCGCCTCGCTCATCCGCAAGCGATACACCGTCCTCGACCTCGCGGCAGAAGTCGGCCTGCTCGAAGAGCTCGCACATTCCGCGGTCGACGGCGGACGCTTCGCCCGGTTTCACCCATAAGGAAGGAACGCAATGAGCGGCGAGGAATTACCGCAGACATTCATCCCAGCGAAGCGCCACGACACGATCGTGAGGCTCGTCAAGGAGAAGGGCGTCGTCCGGGTTACGGAGCTGAGCGAGGTTCTCCGCGTGACGGAGATGACCATACGCAGGGACCTCGAAGTCCTGGAAAAGAAGGGCCTGCTGGAACGAACCCACGGGGGGGCGGTGTATTCCGACCGGGTGAGTCTCGAACCGCTCTACGCGCAGAAGAGCGGGACCAGGAGGGCCGAGAAGGAGGCGATAGGAAGGCTGGCGGCCTCGCTCGTCCGGGACGGGGAGACCATCTTCGTGAACTCGGGCTCCACGACCCTCGAATTCCTCCGGAGACTCTCCGGCCGGGGGATAAAACTGATCACGAACAACCCCTGGGCTCCGATCGAGGTGCGGTCCGAGGGGGTTGAGGTACTCCTGACCGGCGGGGAACTTCGCCGAGAGTCCTTCTCCCTGGTCGGCGAGATTGCGACGGGGACTGTCCGGGGCGTGTTCGGGACGAAGGCCGTGATCGGCGTCGACGGATTCAGCCTCAGGTACGGCATCACCACGCCGGTCCGGGCCGAAGCCGCCATCAACGGACTCATGATCGAGCAGACCCACGGCGAGGTCATCGTCATCGCGGACTCGAGCAAATTCGGCAGAGTGTCGAATTTCCTCGCCGCGCCGATCTCCGCGGTGAACACCCTGATCACCGATCCCGGACTCGACGAGCAGGCCCGCGAGGACTTCGGCCGCATGGGCATCCGGATCCTCGTCGCGGAATGATGCCGCCCGCCTGAAGAGGAGCGACCGGAAATTCCGGCACCGGAAATTCCGGCTTCTTGACTTTTCTCCGGCTCTCTGCCAAGATATATTTAGCAATGCTAAGTATTAGACAGGGTAAGTAAATGACGTTTTCCACCGAAGAAACCGCCGCATTGTTGTTGGACGTGGTCCCGAGGGTCATGCACGGGATTCGTCGCGAAATGAGGGCGGCGAAGCCCGCCAATCTCTCGATGGCCCGTTTCCGGGCCCTGCTTTTCCTGAAACGGCACCCCGGCGCGGGCACTTCGCATCTCGCGGAGCATTTCGGGATTTCCGCGCCTTCCGCGAGCAGGCTCGCCTCGGGTCTCGTGAAGGACGCCCTTGCCGAAAGGACCATTCCGGACGACGATCGCCGGAGGGTGGGGCTCGCGATATCAGAAAAAGGCCTCGAAGCGCTGGAAATCGCGACCCGGGGGGCGAACTCCTGCCTGCGGAGCCTGCTTACGGGCTTCGACGCGGAAAAGCGGAAAATAATGTGCCTGGGGCTTTCGGAGATGAGGAACCTCTTCCCCGTCTCGTCCGAAGGAGCGTTTTCGTGAACGCGGTGGCACTTGCGGCGCTCACGAAACGGTTCGGCGACGCGACCGCGGTCGACGGGCTGTCCTTCGAAGTCGGGGAGGGCGAGGTCTTCGGTCTCGTAGGGCCGAACGGCGCCGGTAAAACCACGACCCTGAAGATGCTCACGACGCTCCTTCCACCCACCTCGGGGACGGCCTTCATAGGCGGATTCGACGTGAGCGCCCGGCAGTCCGAAGTCCGCAGGCTTTTCGGTTACGTCCCCCAGATGCTCTCCGCGGACGGCACGCTGACCGGCAGAGAAAACCTGCTCATCTTCTCGAAGCTCTTCGACGTCCCGAGGACGGAACGGAAGGAAAGGATCGAGCGGGCTCTCGAGTTCATGGGGCTCGATGACGCTGCGGACAGGCTCGTCCGGCGATATTCCGGGGGGATGATCAGGCGGCTCGAGATCGCCCAGGCCCTGCTGCACCGGCCGCGCGTTCTTTTCCTGGACGAGCCCACCTTGGGACTCGATCCCGTTGCCCGCGCGGCTGTCTGGGACCTGCTCAGGGAACTCCGGGAACTCCGCGGAACCACGATCTTCTTCACCACCCACTACCTGGAGGAGGCGGACGCGATTTGCTCCCGGATAGCAATCCTGCACCGGGGCAGGCTCGCGGCCCTCGATACGCCGAAGGCGTTGAAGGAGGGCATAGGCGGCGAGTCGGCGAGCCTGGACGAAGTCTTCGCCAGATTCGCCGGAGAAACCATGGATGAAGGAGGCAGCTACCGTGAAACTTCGCGGCTCAGACGGACCGCGCGCCGCCTCGGCTGAGGCTCTCGATCGGGGAGGAATCGTGAAACGCGCCGTTTCTTACCTATACAAAACATCGGTTATTGCGGAAATGGAGGTGCGGAAGATCCTCCACGATCCGACGGAGCTCTTTTCCCGGGCGGTACAGCCTGCGCTCTGGCTTCTCGTCTTCGGCCAGGTGTTCACCCGAGTCCGGGCCATCCCGACCGGCAGTCTCAGGTATCTGGATTACATGGCCGCCGGAGTACTCGCCCAGAGCGTCCTTTTCGTCTCGATATTCTACGGGATCTCGGTGATCTGGGAGAGGGACCTCGGCATAGTCCACAAATTTCTCGCGAGCCCGGTCCCGCGTTCGGCCCTGATCCTCGGAAAGGGCCTCTCGGCCGGAATTCGGGGCCTGTCGCAGGCCGTCATCGTCTACGCGCTCTCCTTCCTGCTCTCGGTGAAACTCGATCCGAGGCCCGAGCGCATCCTCGGCGTCGTGCTCACGGTCGTACTCGGGGCGTCCTGTTTCGCGACCTTCTCGCTCATCGTGGCCTGCATCGTGAAGACCCGCGAACGATTCATGGGGATCGGGCAGGTCCTCACCATGCCGCTCTTCTTCGCGAGCAACGCGATCTATCCGATCGACATGATGCCGGACTGGCTCGGGCTGATGGCCCGGGTCAACCCGCTCACCTACGAGGTCGACGCACTCAGGTCGCTCATGATCCGCGGGGCGGAAAGCTCCTTCGGCGTTGGCACCGACCTCGCGGTCATCGCGGGGACCACCGCCGTGCTGGTCGCTGTCGCGCGGAGGCTGTATCCGAGGATCGTCATCTAGACGAGTTCGTAGCGTTTCCCGGGCTCCACGATCTCCACGGCCTTGACCCCCAGGCCGAGGAGATGATTCTTGAGTGCCTCCTGTGCCGCGCCTTCGCCGTGGACGAGGAAGACCTTCCTGAGCCTGCCGAGGTCGAGCCTCGCGATGTATTCCCCGATCTCCCTGTAGTCCGCGTGTGCGCTGAAGGCGCTCACTTCCTCGACCCGGGCCCGCAGTTTGTAGACCTGGCCGAAGATCCTCACCTCGGGCTGCCTCTCCTTGATCCGCCTTCCCAGGGTGTGCTCCGCCATGTAGCCGACGATGAGGACGGTATTCCTCGGATCCTGGATGTTGTTCGCGAGGTGGTGCTGGATGCGGCCGGCTTCGCACATGCCGTCCGCGGAGATAATGACCGCCGGCTCCTTGAGTTTGTTGAGGTCCTTGGACTCCTGTACCGACGAAGTGAATTTGAGCTCGTTGAAGCCGAAGGGGTTCTTGTGATGCCTGAGGAAGGCCTCGTGGATCTCCTCGTCGTAGCATTCGGGATGGACCTGGAAGATCGTGGTGGCGTTCGTCGCCATGGGCGAGTCCACGTAGATGGGCATACTCGGGATCTTGTGCGAGTCCGTGAGCAGGTGGAAGTAGTAGACGAGTTCCTGGGTCCGCTCGATCGCGAACGCGGGGATGATTATTTTTCCGCCGCGGTCAACGGTTTCGTTCACGACCGCCGCGAGCTTTTCCATGGCCCCTTCGGAGGACTCGTGGAGACGGTCGCCGTAGGTGCTTTCCATGACGAGGTAGTCCGGGTCGGGAACCAGCTCGGGGTCGCGGATGATGGGCTTGCCCCTGCGTCCGAGGTCTCCGGAAAAGACCACCCTGAGACTCTCGCCGCCGTCGCGCCGTATGTCCAGGCAGGCGAGGGCGGATCCGAGAATGTGACCGGCGTCGTAGAACTCGCAGACGATCCTCGGGGTGATCGGCATGGGCCTTCGGTAGGAGAGGGTGACGAACTGCCCGGCCGCCTTGACCACGTCCTCTTCGTTGAAGAGGGGCTGCCAGGCGAACTTCTCGCCGCGTTTCGCGGCCTGCTTCGAGAGGTACTCCTGGTCCCGCGCCTGGATCCGGGCCGAGTCCATCATGATGAGGGAAGCGATGTCGCGGGTGGCGGGAGTCGTGTAGATGTTTCCCCGATAGCCTTTCTTCGGGAGCAGGGGGAGGAGGCCGGAGTGGTCGTAGTGGCCGTGCGTCAGCACCATCGCGGCAACGTTCTCCGCCTCTCGGAAAACGGCCCGGTTCTTTTCCTCGGCCTCCCGGCGTTTGCCCTGAAAGGCCCCGCAGTCGATCTGGATGAGTTCGCCGTCCACGTCGAGGAAGTGGCGGGAACCCGTGACCTCCCGGGCCGCTCCCCGGGAAAACATGGTGATGCTCATGGTTCCATAGTAGTCCAAGGCACCGCGAGGGGCAAGGGGAATCCGATGCCGAAGAACCGAACGCAGTACCCGCCCCTCTATTTCACGACGAGCACCGAACAGGGGGCGAGCCGCACGAGACTGCCGCAGGTGCTGCCCATCACGCGATCGTACAAAGCCGAATGTCCCATGAAACCGACCACGAGAAGGTCGAATCCTTCCTTTTCGATCAAATCTATGAACGATTTCACTTCGTGGCCGAGTGTTACGTGAGAAATCAACTCGACCTTTTCCCCGGCCGCTATCTCCTTTGCCTTCGCTATCACAGCGTCGTATTTCCCGTTCTGGGCCTCCCTTTCCTCGCTGATCTCGCTCACGGTTTCCGGGTATTTCGGGAGTTCTTCCACGGTCAGGGAATGCAGCTCCAGGCCGTAGGATTTCGCGAGACGAATCGCCTCGTTCAAAGCCTTGAAAGAGCCTTCGGAACCATCGAGTCCGTGCAGGATCTTATGATACATTGCTTGCCTCCTGATTGAGATTCTCCCTCATTGTTCATGCTCCCGGATTTACACCGGCCTGGTCCCATTCGTGAAGATCCTCGGTCGCGGGATGGAAAAACCTTTGAGCGATTATGGTCGGCACGACGGCGCTGAGAATGACGACGGTGACCAGGATCGTATACTGAGTCTGGTCGATGATCTTGTTGTTCAGACCGAAAAGGGCCGAAATGGTACCGAAGGTGAGTCCCGTGGACATGAGGAGCGTCGTATAATTCGCTTCCCGCGGCTTCATTCTGAAGGCCCTTGTCAATGGCCAGACCCCAATGCCTTTCGTGGCGATTTTCATGATAAAAAGAAGAGCTATCACGGACATGGAGGTCATGAGAGCGGACAGGTTGACGAAAAGTCCCGCTTTGATGAAATAAAAGGGAGTGAAAACGGCGAATGCGATGCTCCTCATGCGATGCATCAAGGTTTTGTCGCGCAGGAAGACGCCAGCCACCACCAGCCCTACGAGATAGGCGGGGAGAACCGCCTCGCTTTTCGCCGTTGTTGCGAGTCCTCCCAGAAAAAAGAGGATCAGGAGAATGAATTTTATCTCCGGTTCGCTCACCCGTGCCGAACCTAGATGGACCATGAGGTATTTTGTCCATTTCGGCATGAACCACAGCATGACGCACATTACGACGATGAAGACCAGCATCCATAGATTGAAATCTGCGAAAATGACTCCCAACGCGAGGACGGTACCGAAATCCGTAATGAAGCATGCCGCGAGGATCATCTTGCCCAATGCCGTCGCGTTCAGTCCCTTTTCGATCATGACGGCATACACGACCGCGACCGACGTGGTCGAAAGCGATATCCCGGCTATTTGAGCCTGAGCGGTAGACCAGCCGAATCCGTATTGAGCGACCAACCATACTCCTACGAAGGGCAGGGCGAAAGATGCCGCACCGATCGCCAGACTCGCCTTCAGGTTCGAACGAAGCGAAGCAGGATCGATTTCCGCACCCGCGAGGAAGGTGAGGACTCCGCTGCCCAACATGGCGAGAAAATTGATCCAATCGGTCGTCTTGTCTATGCCCAGGAAATTCCCCGCCAGAATACCTATGAAGATTTCCACCAAAGCCACCGATACGCCGATTCTTATGGAAACGATACTCGCTATGAATGCAAGGCCCATCCAAAGGGCCGCGATGAACCAGACGTTCGTCAACATGTTTCCTCCCTGAACTACGATGATGAATTCTACTCGGAGAGCAGCTCCAGAAGTTTTTCCGCCTCGTCGTTGTGAGGATACTTTTTCAGGTATTCCTCGATAGTCTCTTGTGCCGAATCCTTTTTTCCCAATCTGAAATAGCTCCAAGCCAGGGGCAGAAGGAACTTGGTTTCATAAGGATTCAGCCAAACGGCCCGTTCGAGTTCCTGCGCGGCCAGCTGGAAGCAGCCGATGGAATAGAGGTGTTTTCCCAAGATATGGTGGTTGAAACCCAGGAATCTGCTGGGCCGCAACGCCTCTTCCCGTTCCCGTATCTTGTCCGGAGTCATGGGCAGGCTTCTTTTCCTGCTCATGCTACGACTCCCGATCCGATACGCCGAAGAAGGGGCCGATTCTTCGATGGGAAGAAGGACGATCGATAAGGTTTTTTTGATAGTGGGGGCACCGTTTCATTGAGTCTCCTCCCGTACAAATACGGTAGGAGTCATCAGCCGACAGGCGGTTCAAAGGTGAACTCCATCACCTACGAGAAATATAGGGAGGATTTTACGACCTGTCAATCCGATCGGAACGAGTCCGACGGAAGCGCGAGACGATTGACCTGTACGGGATGTTGAAATAGTATTATCGCTGGCGATGGAGTTCGCTGAAGAGAATGCCGGAAGAGGCTGATGACTCCTACTCACGAATACCTTACCGGAGGGGAGAATGGAGATGCTGGGCATTCCGCGAACCAAAATGAGAAATCCGTCTTCATTCATCGAGAAGAAACACGTACTTTCCGACGTGATTCGATTTCTTGAGACGACGACGGCCGAAAGACTCGCTGCCCTCGCCGAGGACATGCGGGAGTATGCTCTCGATCGACTTTCCTTCCGTTCCGATCCGTCTTCCGTCGAACAAAGCAGAGCGGGACTTCGAGCGGTTCGTTTTCTTGCGGGAGAACGTTCGCTCTCATCGGTCGATAACCGGGAGATGACTTCGCGGGAATGATGCTCATGAATCGAGGAGGGAACATGATCGAAGTGGAAATTCCGGGGAAGGGGGAGTATAGGATAGAGAACCTCGTGAGCGATTTCACCGGTACTCTTTCGGTCGGCGGCGTGTTGCTGCCCGGAGTCGCGGAAGCGATCAGAAGGCTGTCCGAAAAACTGGAAATCCATATCGTGACGGCGGACACGATGGAAACCGCTCGGCAAGCCCTCTCCGGCCTTCCCTGCCGTTTGACAGTATTGGAAGGCCGGCATACGGCGGAATCCAAACTCGAATACCTGAAAGCCCTGGGCCCTGCAGGCGTGATCGCCTTCGGAAACGGCGCTAACGACCGCCTCTTGTTGGAGGGCGCCTCGATTTCCGTCGCCGTTCTCGAAGGGGAAGGCTGCGCGGCTGCCGCGCTGTTTTCCGCCGACATCGTCGTACGCTGCGTCTCAGACGCTTTCGGTCTCCTCGAACATCCGGACAGGTTGAAGGCGACGCTCCGCGATTGAAGATGGATTCAGATACAAAAAGACCGAAGTGAAAATTTTAACGGGACTTGTCAGTATTCGCCGGAACAGTGTAATTTATTCCTGCGGGTGATGGAGTCCACCCCGGGAAGATGTTCCCGAAACCGCTTTTCCGGCTGATGACCCCTCTAAATCGGATCAGACTAGAGGGAGGCAGCGGCATGAGCGGAAAGAGCTACGGCGGAACGAACGGAGCCGGAAAGGCGGCTTTTCTTTTCGTCATTCTCTTCGGAATCGTAAGTCTTTTCTCGGACATGACCCACGAGGGCGCCCGATCCATCACCGGGCCCTTCCTTGGCAGTCTCGGGGCCACAGCGACCGCGATCGGGCTCATCGCGGGCTTCGGCGAATTCGTAGGGTACGCCCTCCGCTTCGCATCGGGGCGGATGAGCGACAGGACCCGCCGATATTGGCTCGTCATGGGTTCGGGTTACGCGATCAACCTTCTTTCGGTCCCGCTCCTCGCCCTCGCGGGACACTGGGAAATCGCAGCCGTTCTCATGATACTCGAACGGGCGGGAAGGGCGATCAGGAATCCTGCACGCGACGCGATGCTGTCGCACGCCACGAAGGAGATGGGAAGGGGATTCGGTTTCGGCCTGCACGAGGCCTTCGACCAGATCGGAGCGACGGCCGGCCCGCTCCTCGTCGCGGCCGTTTTCGCCGGCACTTCGTCCTACCGTCCGGCGTTCGCCGTGCTTCTCGTTCCCGCTCTGTGCGCGCTGGGCGTTCTGACCTTCACGCGCATGAGGTTTCCCCATCCGGAAACCTTCGAGGCCGGCAAGGAACGCATAGAAACCAAGGGCTTCTCCAGGACCTACTGGCTCTATCTCGCCGCCGCTTCGCTCGTGGCCGCGGGCTTCGTCGATTTTCCGCTCCTGGCCTATCACTTCAGCAGGACCGAGGCGATCTCCGTCCAGCGGGCCGCTTTGCTGTACGCGGCGGCCATGGGCATCGACGCCGCGGCGGCACTCGTCTTCGGCCGCCTGTACGACAAGAGGGGGATTTCGGTACTCGTGATCGCAACCGCGGCTTCCTTTCTCTTCGCGCCCTTCGCGTTTTGGGGAGGAGCTGCTGGGGCCCTCGTCGGCGTCCTCCTCTGGGGAATAGGAATGGGCGCTCAGGAATCGATCATGCGGGCCGCCATCGCGGACCTCGTTCCTCCGGACAAGCGAGCCACCGCCTACGGCACCTTCAACGCATTGTACGGGCTCTCCTGGTTCCTCGGAAGCGCCTTCTTCGGTTTCCTCTATGACCGATCCCTGACGGCCGCCGTTCTTTTCTCGGTGATCGCTCAGGGTGCGGCGCTTCCGATTTTTTTCCGCATCCGGGGGAAGACGAACTCGGCCCGTGCGTAACGGGAGAGGTCAGGTCCGTCGAAGCAGCGCGGCTTCGGCCACCGGAGGACGTTCGGCCGAGACCGTGTCTGCTTTTCCGTCGCTCTCGAAGATCTTCTTGTAGATATCCTCTCCGAAGCTCGTCCTGAGCGGTTCTCCTTCGACGACGCGGAAGGTCCTGCTTCCGTCGGCCCGCCTTTCGGCGCGGAGGGAGGCCGCATCCTCCCGCCCCTGGTCGTGGAAGCGGTTGGCGAAGTCGTACAGATGGGTCACGAAGAATACCTTCATGCCAGATTCGAGCAAGGCGGTCACGATCTGCCGGGCGATCTCCGAGCCTTCGCGTTCGTTGGTCGCAGAGAAGGATTCGTTGAAAAGGACGAGGGAGTCCGGAAGCAGGCCCTCGACGATACCGCTCATCCTGGCCAGCTCCTCGTCGAGCTTTCCGCTCTTCATGGTCGAATCTTCTTCCCGTTTGTAGTGGGTGAATATCCCGACGGAGAGGTTCGCTTCGAAGGCTTCGGCCGGGACGAACATGCCGCACTGCATCATGATCTGGGCCAGCCCGATGCTGCGCAGGAAGGTCGATTTCCCTCCCTGATTCGCTCCCGTGACGACGACGAGGTTTTTCGAGTCCAGATTGAGGCTGTTCGCCACGACCTTTTTCCCCATGGTCAGGGCGAGGCATACGTCGTACAGCCCTCGGAAGGAGTGCCTCCGTTCCCGCTGGGATGCCAGGCCGGGGAAAACGGCGGGCTCTCCTATCGAGGAGAGGGCTTCCTTCAGGTTCACGCAACCTATGTAGAAAGCCAGTTCCGTCTTCATCAGATTGAAAAAATCGGAGACATGGTCCGCGGAACGCGCCACTGCGTTGGCCACCAGATTTATGCCCTGGTCCGAGAGTTCGGAAAGGCACCGGGCGCCGCTTTCGTCCCTGGGATGGAGGGAGAACGAATAGACCGCCGGCGATTTCATGAACACGCGTTCGAAGAACGAAGGCCGCTTTCCTTTCGGTTTCCTGAGAACGTACCCCGTTCCCTCGTTCCCCTTCCCGAGAACCGCGCTCATGAGGATGCCGCCGTCGAACCGCAGGGCTTTGAGATGCCTTTCGATTTCGAGAAAGTAGCCTTCATCGAGGTTCTCTTCGATCATGGCGAAGAAATTCCGAAATCCTTCGGACGTGAATTCGGCGGCGTGTTCGGCGGAGAAAGTCCTCAATTCACGCAGTACGGCTACGAACATGCGCATGATCTCGACCGAACCGCGGAGAATCGAACTGGGGTAACGGCTGAAGATGCTCCAATGATTCTTCTGCTTTTTCTCGATCGCCTGTGCGGCTATGGCATAAAGGGCCCTCACCTCTGCGGGTCTCGTGAGGCAGTCCTTCAGGATTTCTTGACGGTATCGTATCGTCTCGCTGTCGGTTTCGCCGATCAGGATCGCGGTTTTCGCCACCTGATGGATGAGCTCGTCCTTTCCGGCCATCGTTTTGAAAAGAACTTCCAATTCCAAATCCTGGGTCAACGCATCCGCATGCGCCGGCAAGACGTGTTTCATGTCGAAATCCCGGGTCTTGTACATGAGGTAGGTTTTCATACGCGGAGCCTCTCTTTGAGCGCCTCGTAGGTGAGCCGGTATTTCTCGGCTATGCACAGCGCGTACGTAAGCCCGTCCGCCGGTTTTCGTTCGATTCTGTACGTCCTCACGGCCGGATCGTCGGGGAAGACGGAACTCATCATGCTGACGGTCTTTTCGCTGAAGGAGGCCAATTCGTCCAGGAAGGTGACGCATACGCAGAGGAGATCCAGCTCCTGTATCCTTTCGATCACCTTTTTGCCCAGGAACACCGCATCTTTCAAAGTCGTCGACGTGAAGATCTCGTTCATGATGACGATGCTGTCGGAGGTCGCGCTCACGAGTATTTCATGGATTCTTTTCAGATCGTCCTGCAGTTTCCCGTTGAGGTTTTCGAAGTTTTCTTCCCTTTCGAAATGGGTGAAGATGCGATCGAAGCGGAAGAGCCGCGCCTCCCTGCCCGGTACCGGGCACCCTAGGCACGCCAGATAATGCACCTGCCCGAAGAACCGGGCGAAGGTCGTCTTTCCCCCCTGGTTGGGGCCGGATACGACGATGATCCGCTCGGGATCGTTCAGGTAGAAATCGTTGCATACGGGCGTCGAATCGCCAGCGGCCAGTTTTTCGGCGAGTGCGAGGTCGAAACCGCCTTCGACGAAGACCGCTTTGTCGTCGGTCGCGACGGTCGGATAGCAGAATGAAAGTCCTCGTCGTCTGAATTTCGCGATGTAGTCGAGATAGGATACGTAGAATTGTATCTCGCGATCGAAACGCTCGATTTTGCCGTTCATGAAATCCCCGTGCTCCGCGTAGAAACCGAGGAGGGCGCTGAATTCTTCGGGGAACAGTTTCGAGGTGAGTTCGAGAATTTTTGCTTCCACGTGATTCATGCCCGAGGCTATGGGGAGCTTGACGAGATAATCCTTCACGGCGCCTTGTCTGAAGCGTTCGAAGGTCTTCTCGACCTCCTCGCTGTAGTCCGATTCCGAATCGTATTTCATCACCTTTACGTTCAGCCCTTTGATGAGGAAGCAATAGCTCAGGGCCGCCAGCGAGGCCTTCAGGCGTCGAGCTTCTTCGCCGAGGAGGACGAAGTACTCGGAATTCGTATAGGCCGAGATATATTCGAGAAAAGACGTCAATCCCCGTGATGTCAAGTCCGCTTCGGAAAGGTCGCGGGCGAGTTCTTCGACGGTCTCGATGTAGAGAAGGGTCGTCTCGAGAAACCATCCTTCTCTATGGTAGGGGTAATCGAGTTTTTCCGTCATCTCGCGATAGCGGACCACTCTCCGCATCTTCTCCGCGAAGGCCTTGATTTTCGCGAGGAAAGGTCCTTCGAGATCGCGCATGATCTCCTGACGATAAGCTATGACCTCGGCATCGCAGGGACCGGATTGAAAGAAAGGTTTGAGATCGTAATCCTTCTTACCCGAGGTAATCGAATCGACGATCTGATCGAGATTGAGGTCATGAAAGAAATCCGGTTCCTCCGCCGTTTCCCTCGATGGGAAGAGAATGCTTTGGAATTCCATTCGACAACACCTCCTGGGTCGTGGAATGCGGACTTGAGGTATCCCACAAGCGCGCACGATAGGAGTCATCAGCCCGGCCCGGGCGTTTGTCGGGGAACTCCATCCCCGGAAGAACGACAGTTGTCGAATAAAAGATAGAAAATTCACATCGAATTGGTCAAGCTCCCGGGTATTGCGAACGCTCGTGGTGCCGCCTCATTGACCACAGCCAGCCCTGAGGCTATAGTTTCATTGAGCGATGAAGCTCGCTTGAATGAGATCGACCTCCCGGTCGGCTCTTTCGAACCGCCGCAAGGATCGGATGATAGCTTCTGATTTCTCTTGCCTTGAAAGGGAAGGAGGGATCTTGAAGACGGCCGGTCATCCCGAGACGCATCCGCTATTCGCCGGTTCTCCCGCAACCGAGGACGAGCGCCTTTCCGCGCCGAGGCCCCTTCAAGGCGGTCGGCGGGCAACGAAGCGGCTTTCGAAGCTCCGGACTGCATACGGATTCGGAACTTCCGCGTCGTTAGATCCGGCGATTTTCGCGAGCACTTCCTTTCCAGTTCACATTCGTCCAAAGACTTTCATGAAGGTCATGAAAATAAAATCCGACAGGAGGCTACGCAATGGCAACAATCAAAGGAATAAGGAGTCTTGAGATCCTCGATTCTCGCGGAAACCCCACCGTCAGGGTCGTCTGCACGCTCGACAACGGGATCGTCGCTTCGGCATCGGTTCCTTCGGGGGCCTCAACCGGGGAAAACGAGGCGGTCGAGCTTCGTGACGGCGACAAAAAACGCTACTGCGGAAAGGGCGTGCTCAAGGCGGTGAAGAACGTGAACGACCTCATCGCCCCCAAACTGATCGGGATGGAACCGAACCGGCAGGCGGAGATCGACCGCTTGATGGTTGAACTCGACGGAACGCCGAACAAGGCCAAACTAGGAGCCAATGCGATCCTCGGCGTGTCCATGGCTGTGGCTCGGGCCGCCGCACAGGCTTCCGGAATACCGCTCTATCAATATCTCGGCGGTCCGGGATCCGTCCGGCTTCCCATACCCATGATGAACATCCTGAACGGCGGAAAGCACGCGGAAAACAGCGTGGATTTCCAGGAATTCATGGCCATGCCGATCGGCGCTCCGACCTTCGCCGAGGCTTTGAGGTACGGCGCAGAGACCTTTCACGCGCTCAAGAAAATCCTCGGAAAGAAGGGTTACAGCACCGGCGTGGGGGACGAAGGCGGGTTCGCACCGAACCTGAAAAGCAACGACGAAGCCTGCGAAGTCATCGTGGAGGCGATAGGAGCGGCCGGCTACGAACCCGGCAAGGACGTTGCCATCGCGATCGATCCGGCGGCGAGTTCCTTTTACGAGAACGGCGCGTACGTCCTGTCGAAGTCGGGACAGGGGAAGAAGTCGAGTTCCGAGTTGACGGCCTTATACAAGGCCTGGATAGGGAAATTCCCGATCGTTTCCATCGAGGACGGCCTCGACGAGAACGACTGGGAGGGCTTCAAAGATCATACGGCCGTTTTGGGCGGCAAGATCCAGATCGTCGGCGACGACATCTACGTGACCAACACGAAGTTCGTTGAACGGGGAATCAAGGAAAAAACCACGAATGCCGTACTCATCAAGCTCAACCAGATCGGAACCGTGACGGAGACCATCGAGACCATCAACCTGTGCAGGAAGGCGGGCTGGGGGTACGTCATTTCCCACCGGAGCGGAGAGACCGAAGACGCCTTCATGGCCGATTTCGCCGTCGCCATGGGAGGCGGCCAAATCAAGACGGGCTCCGCCTGCAGGAGCGAGAGGATCGCGAAGTACAACCGGCTTCTCGAGATCGAGTCGGAACTCGGCAAGGCAGCGGTTTTCTCTTCTCCCTTCCAGTGTTGACTTTCGTCGTTCTTTCTTCTCTAATGAGTCCTCGGGTCCTCACCCGAGGACTCAGGTTTTTGGAAGGAAGATCAGTCTACAATGGAACGTTATTTCGCTGTTTTGTTCGGAGGGAGCCTCGGAGCCCTTTGCCGATATCTTCTCTCGGTATGGGTCGCTCAGCGGGCTCACACGATATTCCCCTGGGGAACGTTGTTCATCAATTTGATCGGATCCTTCGTGATGGGAATGCTGTTCGAAGTGTTCGAAACCGTCGCGCTTTCACCCTTGTACCGGTCGTTTCTGACGATAGGTTTCCTGGGTGCTTTCACCACTTTCTCGACGTTCAGCCTGGAAACGGTGAATCTGCTCCGGGACGGTGAATGGAAGATCGCTTTCCTCAACGTGACGACCAGCGTGGTCATCGGCATAGGCCTGACGATGACCGGAATGCTCATGGTCAGGGTTCTGCTGAAAGGACCGCGATGACGAACTAGGAGGATGGTATGAAAACCATGGAAACCGCGACGCTGCTCCGGATCTTCATAGGTGAGACGGAAAAGTATCACGGAAAACCCCTGTACGAGGCCATCGTCATGAAGGCGAGAGAGCTCGACTTGGCGGGGGCCACTGTTCTCCGAGGACTTCTCGGCTTCGGCGCGGACAGCAGAATCCACTCGGCCAAACTCCTCACGCTTTCCGACGACCTGCCGCTGGTGGTGGAGATCGTCGACCGGCCGGATAAGATCGAGCGGCTTCAGCCCTTCCTCGACGAGGCGGTGACCGAGGGCTTCATCACCCGCGAAGAGGTTACGGTGATGAAGTACCGTCACGGCTGATTCCGGACTCCCTCCGCTTCCTGATCATGGATCGGCGCTTGACAATCGGCAAAAGCTATGCCTATACATCTATATGCAAAATGCATATAGAGGAGATAGGGTAGGATGTGCGGAGAACAGGGTAATTGCGGACGACATGGTCACGAAGCGGAACATGGCTGCGGCTGTGAAGCGAGGCGGGATAAATTCATCGACGCCGCCATGCTGCTCCTCATAGCCAGGGATGCGGGACACGGCTACGACCTCGTCGAGAGGCTCAAGCGCTACGGCTTCGAAGGAACGGACCCGACGAAGATCTACCGTCGCTTGCGGCGTCTCGAGAGCGAAGGGCTGCTCACCTCCGAATGGAGAACAGAGAGCGCAGGTCCCGCAAGACGTCCTTATAGGATAACTCCCGAAGGGACCGACTTCCTTCTCACCTGGGAGTCCCTGGTCCGCAAAACGATAGGGGCGTACTCGACTTTCCTGGAGGACCTGAAGGCATTTCAGGCGAAAGGATGAATCCATGAAAAGCGGAATCGTTTTTTACCTGCTCGCCATCGGTCTGCTCGCTGTTTCCTATCTCCGGGACCGAGGCAAGACTAGGGAAGCCCTGCGCAAGGCTTGGAAGTCCTTCGAGAACATCCTGCCCCAGTTCCTCGCGATCATCGTCTTCGTAAGCCTCCTGCTCTCGGTGATGAATCCCGGGACGATCAGCGGCCTCATCGGGAAGTCTTCGGGTTGGCTCGGGGTCTTTCTCGCCTCGATCGTGGGCTCCGTGACCCTCATCCCCGGCCTCATAGCCTTTCCGACGGCTGCCCTTCTCCTGCAGGGCGGGGCGGGATACATGCAGCTCGGCGCCTTCATTTCCACCTTGATGATGGTCGGCGTCGTGACGCTACCCTCGGAAATAAGCGTCTTCAACCGGAAGGCCGCCTTGATGCGGAACCTTCTCGCCTATGTGTTTTCGATCCTCGTCGCCCTCGTGATCGGCGCCGTGATGAGCATGGGAGCGTGACGAAATGCCGGACAAGAAACCACGGTCTTTGTGGAAGCGTTATTATCTGCTCATCTCGATATCCGTTGTCGCCGCCATCCTCTTCCTGTACGACGATGCGATCGGGCGCCGCGCCGCGGACATCGCGGCATCGAACCTCGGGGAGATGCTGCTGGCGATTCCGCCGATCTTCGTCATCCTCGGCCTCCTCGACGTATGGGTCCCGAGGCAGCGGATGGTTAAACTCATGGGAGAAGGGGCGGGGCTCAAGGGAATCGCGCTCGCCTTCGTCCTCGGTTCCGCGGCCGCCGGGCCGCTCTACGGGGCCTTCCCCGTGGCTCAGGTCCTACTGAAAAAGGGGGCGAGTTTCAGGAACGTCTTCATCCTGCTCGGTGCCTGGTCCACCACCAAGATACCCATGCTCCTGTTCGAGTTTTCCAACATGGGCGCGCGTTTCGCCGGGACGAGGATGGCCATGGACGTCATGGGTATCCTGATCATCGCCCTCGTCATGGAGAGGTTCCTCGGCGAATCGGACCGGAGGGAAATCCTGGGGAAATCCGAGGCGGGTGAAGGCGTCGTGTCCGCCGGAAAGTCCCCGCGATCCTGAGGCTTCCCCTTGCGGTATCCCGAGAGCGGGATTATAGTTAGGCATCGAGGATATGATGAGAGCGAGGTTTCGGATCGGTTTTGCGGTGATGTTTCTCGTTCTGACGACGTGGCTGCGAGCCGCGGACAGGGTGGAGATCTATTCGGATTTCGATCCCTTCGAGTTCGGAAGGGCCGCCAAGCGTGTCTCGGTTCTGCAGATCCCTCTGCGTGAATTCTCGGCGACCAAGACCTTCGCGACCTCGGATCCGGACGGCTTTCTCACGGCGGTCCTCCTGGACGCGAAGGTGGCCGAGGCTCTGTATCGGTTCCTGGACGGCTTCCACGAGCGCTGGCTCGATCCCGCATGGTTCTGGATCGACGAGGGAACCCTCGGCCGCAGGATCGTCAATTATTACGACAACACGGCCGGCATCGCATTCTCGTTTTCCCTGGAGAAGCCGGGCAAGAACCTCTTGGCGCGGATCGACGCCTTCTACGCGAAAGACGAAAAGAACCGGCGCGAAGTCCGGAAAGCCTACGAGGACAACTTCGTGATCAGGATCCATTCCGCGGAGAACGTGCGGCAGCCGTGGAAGGACGAGGTCGATTTCGAGGAGGCCCTCATCATGGCCGCCCTCATCGGGAACCGAGATCAGCCGTTCTGGGGGGTGAGGAACGGCTTCGGTCTCCTCCGCGACCTGCCCGCGAGGATTCAGGAAAAAACGCGGCTCAGACTCGACAACTACCGCCCGGTGACGGCCCACGAGGATTCCTATTTCGCCTTCATCGGCAAGGTTAACGCGATGACCGGAGATTTCCCCCGCAACCTGCACTACGAGGCGTCGAGCAGGATCGAGATCGGCCCGAATT
>CAYNKA010000024.1:0-11590 GCA_964397655.1 uncultured Spirochaetaceae bacterium
TCGATGACGGGCTGCTGTGAAGCCTTCTGGAACTGCGCGATCTCCGCCGCGGTGGGCGTATAGACCTGCATGCCGTTCTTCTTCAGATTCTCGACTGCGGTGACGGCTGAGGAATAGGTTTCCGCCGCGCGGTGCACGAGACCGGAAATCGCCGTTCCTTCGTACACGATCTGCTGGAATTCCTTGGGCAGGCTGTTGTAGAACTTGTTGTTCATGAAGGTGAAGTCGATGCTGTAGATGTGCCCGTCGAGGGTGTAGTACTTCTGGACTTCGTAGAATTTCATGACATAGGTGAGGCTCGGCGGATTTTCCTGTCCGTCGACGACCTTCTGCTGAAGTGCGGTGTAGAGTTCGCCCCAGGCGATCGGGACGGGCTTCGCGCCCATGGATTCGACCATCTTCATGTGGCCCCGGTGCTCCATGGTCCTGATCTTGAGTCCTGCCATGTCGGCGGGCGTCTTTATCACTCTCGAGTTGTTGGAGAAGTGGCGGAAACCGTTCTGAGCGACGTCCAGGCAGCGGATGCCGGTCTTGCGGGTCATCTCGGCCATGAGCTTCTGCATGTACGGGCTGTCGAGGGCTGCCCAGGCTTCGGTGTAGGTCCTGAATGCGTAGGGGATTGCAGTCGCGAGGATTTCCGGGAAGAAGGTCCCGACGGTTCCTTCGCTGACGTTGCACATCTGGATGCTGCCGATCTTGACGCCTTCGAGCTGTTCGCGTTCGGAACCGAGCTCGTTCGACGCGTAGATCTGAACGTTGACTTTGCCGCTGGTCCGGTCTTCGACATAGCTCTTGAACATCAGCGCGTTCGCATGAGCCGATCCGTTGAGCGGATCCGGCGGATCGCCGTGCGCGTACTTGATCACGAACTGGCTGCCCGTGGTCGTTCCTTTCCCCGTGTCCTTTTGGCCGCCGGCCCAAAGGCTGCCGACTACGGATGCGGCGAGCAACAACAGAAATAGCTTTTTCACGTGTTCCTCCTATAAATTGTGCTTTCGCACTAAGTTCCCCTCTTCGACATCCCGCCGGCGAACACAGGCCTTCCGCGACAGGCCGCAGGACGGGAAACCGACGCTTCCCGGCTTTCGATAAGCACGTAAGATATTATAATAACCGTATAACTTATCGAATAAGTGAAATTCTAATCCCTATTCCTTGAGTTGTCAATTTATAAAAAATTTTTAATGTTGCGCCTGCCGTGAAGATCGAGGCGGGAAACGAACTTGGCGTTTCGGACCGTCATGCCGTCGTCGATTTCCTGACGAGGAGCGTGCCCTTGCGATGGTGGCGTTCGGGGACGGAGGATGCGCCGTTCCGGATCTGTTCGAGGAGCAGCTTGGCGCTGAGGCGGCCCATCTCCTCGAGGGGCTGCATGAACGTGGAAATCGGAACAGGCCAGAACGCCGAGAAATCCCGGTTGTCGAAGCCGATCACCTTGATTTCATCAGGAACCCCGATGCCGCGTTTCCGCAGGGCGTTTATCGCACCTGCAGCCATGTAATCGTTGGCGCAGAAAAGCCCGTCGATCGTACTCCCCCGCGCAAGAAAGGATTCAACGCCTCTTTCTCCCGATTCCGCCGTGAAATCGCCTACGAAAAAATGCTCGTCGTGCAGTTCTATGCCCGCCTCGCCCATCCTGCGGCTGAAACCGGCCATTCGGTCCTCGCTCGCGAGACGGTCCCGGGGACCGAGGATCATGGCGGGGTGCTCGACTCCCGCTGAAAGCAGGTGATCGGCGGCTTCGTACCCGCCAGCGAAGTTGTCGGGGAGCACCGCGCAGACCCCGGGGATCTCGCGGTTGATCGTCACGATCGGAATGTCGAAGGATTTCGGCCTTATCGCGTCGGCTTTCATGGTGATTTCGTACGAAACGATGAGACCGTCGATCCTCCGTCCCTGCAGGAACTCGAAGGCGCGGGCGAGGTCGAAGCGGAATTCCGTCCCCGATGCGAAGAGGAGGTTGATTCCCTTGCCGGCGAATTCCCGCTCCACGCCGCGCACGATGAGATTCATGAAGCTTTCGGTGATGTCCGAGGCGATGAGACCTACGATGCCGGTGCGTTTCGTCTTCAGGGTCTGGGCCGACCGGTCCGGCACGTAGCCCGTCTCCTTTATCACCCTGAGTACCCGCTCTCGGGTTTCCGTGCTGATCGGGCGTTTTCCGCTCAGGACGTGGCTGACTGTTGAAGGGGAAACTCCCGCGAGGCGGGCCACTTCGACGATTCGGATCGGTCTATCGGCCATGGATCAATACTACGAGGCTTTGTCCGCCTTTGCAACCGGGAAACCGCAACCTCCGTCCCTCCGATACCGCTCCTTAGCTTGACCGGAAGCCTGAAAACGGCAGCATCAAAACGTTTTGATTTTTTTCTTGACAGGCGGCCCATGCGGGGCTACAATTACATCAAAACGTTTTGACAATAGTTCAAGGAGGTATTCCATGAAAAAAATCGCTATCGCTTTAACGGCTCTGCTTATCGTCGTAGGCCTGTCTTCGGCGGGCGGAAAAAAAGAGGAAGCCGCCGCACCGGCAAAACCGGCCATGCTCACCGTCCTCTGGTTCGACGACGCGAACGAATCCGCGGTGTTCGCGGACACGATGAGCGACTACACGAAGTCGGGAAAGGCCCAGATCGATCTCCAGGTGATCCCCTTCAAGGATTACGAGCAGAAGCTCAAGATGATGATCGCGGGCGGCACGGCTCCTGACTTGGCCCGCGTGACGAACAACCACGTCGCCGCCCTCCTGGACAGCCTGCTCGTCCTCGACGGAAAACTCCAGGGGCTTGAGGACATGAAGAAGCAGTTCCTGCCCGGCGCCCTCGCCTTCGCCACCAACGGGGCCGGAAAGACCGTAGCCCTCCCGACCGAGGCGACCGCGAACGGCATGTTGGTTAACCGAACCTACTTCAAGAACGCGGGAATCGACCTGGATGCACTCTCCAAGACCTGGACCTGGAAGGACTGGGAAGACGCCATGAAAAAGGTCCTGGCCGCCAATGAGAAATGCAAGTACGGTCTCGCCGTCGATTTCACTCCTCATCGGTTTTCCACGATTCTTTTCCAGTTCGGCGGAAGGTTCCTGAAGCCCGACCTTTCGGGAATGGGCTTCAATACGCCCGAAACCAGGGAATGCCTCGATTTCTTCAAGCGCCTGCACGATACGAATCTTTCTCCCAAGTCGGTCTGGCTCGGATCCGAGAAACCGCAGGAACTTTTCATGGCCGGCCTCGCTGCCTGCCATATCGGCGGGTCCTGGTGGATCAACGCCTATGCCAAGGACGTGAAGGGTTTCGAGTGGGGCGCTGTCCAGATGCCCAAGGGCAAGATCCGTTCCTCCGTCCCCGGCGGAAAGTTCATCGCCTCCTTCAAGGGCGGAAAGAACGAGGCAGCGGCGGTGGACGTCATCCGCGTGTTCTCCGACAGGGACCACAACGCGAAGTACTGCAAGGACACCTTCAACCTGTCGAGCCGCATCGACGCGAACATTCAATATCCTTCGAACAACGCTGATTTCGCAGTGTTCATGGAGGAACTGAAGGCGACCCCCGCGTTCACGGCCGACGAATGGAAGAATCCGGCCTTCAACAAGGTTTCCACCTTCATCCGTGAACAGATCGTCGAGGTTCTCCAGGGCAAGGCGACCTCCGCCCAGGCTGCCGAGAAGGTCGACGCTCAGGGCAACACCTATTTCAAGTGATGCACGTAGGGCGGGGCCGTTCGGTCCCGCCCCCGCTTTGAGAGCGAAAGGCATGACCGAATGAAAAAGCGCGTCCTGAAAGGTTCCTTCAACCAGACCCTCGCCCCCCTGCTTTTCCTCGCGCCGAACATGCTCATTTTCGGGGTGTTCATCATCCTGCCGGCGATCCTCGGGCTCAGGATGGCGTTTTACGACTGGGGCGTGCTTTCCGAGCCGACCTTCACCGGCATGAAGAATTTTCTCCTTCTCGCGAGGGACTCGATGTTCTGGGCGACCCTCGGAAACACCTTCGCGTACGTCGTGTTCACCGTCCCCCTTCTCATGGCGGCCGCCCTGGGACTTGCGATGCTGCTCAAGGACGAGGGGGGAAGTGTCGGAGTCTTCCGCTCCTTCTATTACGTACCGGCGACCTTGAGCCTCATCATGGTCGGCATAGCCTGGCGCTGGCTCATGGGCGAGGAAATGGGAATCCTCAACTATCTCCTGCGTTCCTCGGGTTTCGCCCCGATGCACTGGCTCACGGAGGGGAGGATGGCCATGGGCAGCCTCATCTTCGTGACGATCTGGGCCGGGGCGGGGTTCTACATGGTTATGTTCTTCGGGGGGCTCCAGGCTGTCCCCCGGGATCTCTACGAGGCAGCCCACATCGACGGCGCGACGAAGGCCCAGGCCTTCTTCCGAGTGACCCTGCCTCTCCTCAAGCCCACGCTCCTCGTCGCCTTCGTGCTCGCGACCATCAATTCCTTCAAGGCCTTCGAGCTCATCTACGTTATGACCGAGGGAGGCCCGGGAACCTCGACGAAATTTCTCGTACAGCAGGTCTACCAGGTGGCCTTCCAGGAGGACAAGATGGGGTACGCCTCGGCCATGTCCGTGGTGCTGCTCCTCATTATAGGGACGCTCACCCTCGTCCAGTTCAAGCTCACGGGCAAGGAATACGCCAATGAGTAGACGATTCGCGCTCGCTCCCCGCCTCGGACGCGGCGTCCTGCTCCTCGTCCTTTCGGCCCTCTTTCTCTTTCCCGTGGTATGGATCATCCTCTCGGCGTTCAAGGCCCAGAGCGAACTCTTCACGTACCCGCTCACGATCCTGCCCGTGAATCCGACCTTGGGGAATTTTTTCGACGCCTTTTCCCGCGGCGACTTTCCGCTCTATTTTCGGAACACGACCTTCGTCACGGTCGTCGCGACGGCGATCACCATTCTCATCAACGTCATGGCGGGCTATGCCCTGTCGAAATATTGGTTCCGGGGCCGCGACCTCATCTTCTTCGTCATGATCGCCACGCTCATGATCCCCCTCCAGGTGATCATGATCCCGATCTTCCTCCTCCTTCGGGACCTCGGGCTCCTCAACAGCCTTTGGGGCATCATCATACCGCCTGCGGCGACTCCCACGGGGATCTTCCTCGCCCGTCAGTACCTGCTCACGATTCCGGACTCCCTCATCGAGGCCGCCCGCATCGACGGCGGAGGGGAGCTTTTCATCTTCGCGAGGATCATCCTTCCCCTGGCCAAGCCGATCGTCGCGACCATAGCCATCTTCTCCTTCATGTGGAGATGGAACGATTTTCTCTGGCCCCTCATCGTCATCTCGAACAAGAAGGTGATGACGGTCCAGCTCGCCTTGGCGAATTTCGTGGGCCAGTTCCAGATCAGTTGGGCCAACCTGCTCGCCATGACGACCATCACCATGATCCCCATGATCGCGGTGTTCATTTTTTTCCAGAAGTACTTCATCCGGGGAATCACCGCCGGCGGAGTCAAGTTCTGATTCGGAGGCCAGTCACGCCATGAAACTGCAGATATCCCGGCTTTCGTCCGTCCGCTGCGACGGAAACACCGCGGTCTTCTCGGGAGATTCCGGGGAAATCCGGCTCGCTCTCTTCGAGCCCGGCATCGTCCGGGTCTCCTACGAGTTTTACGACCTTCCCGCCCTTCCCGGAAGGAATTCGATCGAGACGATGCTCACGCCCGGACTGACCGCGGCCGAGGGAACGGCCCCTGTCGTCCCGAGGGGAAGGTGGGAATCGGTCAAGGAGGGGGAAACGGATTTCGTGCTGGCCTCGGGACGCGTCAAAGCGGTCGTGGAAAAGGCGGACGGTTTCGTGTCCGTGTACGAGGGGGACCGTCTCGTGCACGGGGGAAGGGTGGGCACGAGCGACACGGTCCTTCCGAGGTTCCCCCTCCGGGCGGTTTCAGCCGCGCCGGGCGGCGAGCACGGGGACGGATCGGTCGTCCGGGGTAAATTCATCTTTCCCCTGGGGACGGAGGACGCCTTCTTCGGCCTGGGGGACAAGGCGGGGCCGCTCGACCACCGGGGACGGAGATTCAAGATGACGAACCGGGACGCCCTCGGCTTCGATGCCGGGAACTCCGACCCCCTGTACAAGTCCGTGCCCTTCTTCCTGCGCTGGAACCGGACCGCGGGGACGCTCTGCGGCCTCTACTTCCCCGTCCCCGAGGTCGAGGAGATCGATTTCGGCGTCGAGAGCCTCTTCTACTATTCAGTCACTGCGGTCCGGGGTCCCTTCGAGTACTTCGTCTTCCCCGGCGGCGACTACGCCTCCGTCCTCGACCGCTACACGAGACTCACGGGAAGACCGGCGCTCCCGCCGCTTTTTTCCTTCGGCTTCCTGGGTTCCTCGATGAGTTACACGGAGCCGGACGACGCCCCGGCGCGCGTGCTCGAGTACTTCGACCGGATCGAGACGGAAGGGGTGCCGTGCGAGGGCATGTACTTCTCCTCGGGGTACGTGAAGGCATCGAACGGGGAGCGTTACGCTTTCGTCTGGAACAGGTCCAAATTCCCGGATCCGGGCGCTTTCATCAGCGCTCTTCGCGAAAGGGGCTACCGTATCTGCTTCAACCTAAAGCCGGGAATTCTCGTGACTCATCCCTGGTACCGCGATCTTGCCGAAAGGAATTTCCTCGTCCCGGATGCGGACGGAAAGCCCTATCGCGAATATTACTGGGGGAACGACGCCTCCCTCTTCGATTTCGGTAAACCCGAGGCCTGCGCCTGGTGGAAGGAGAAGGTGAAGGAGGTCTTCCTCCGCATCGGCGCGGCCGGGATCTGGAACGACAACAACGAGTACGAGATCGAGGACGAGGGCGTCCCGGCCCGGAGGCTTCGCCACATCTCGCCCCTCCTCATGATGCGCGCTTCGTGGGAGGCCTTCAGGGAGGAGCGGCCGGGAAAGCGGCCCTGGGTGATGAGCCGCTCGGGCTACGCGGGGATGCAGCGTTACGCCCGCACCTGGACCGGGGACAACGTCTCGGACTACCGCTCCCTCGCGTACAACACCTTCCAGGGTCTGAGCCTCGGGTTGAGCGGGATCCCTTACTACGGCCACGACGTGGGCGGTTTTTTCGGCTCCTTTCCGGACCGGGAGCTTCTCCTTCGGTTCTGCCAGGCCGCGGTATTCCAGCCCCGCTTCGTGATCCACAGCTGGAAGGAGGGCGGAGTCCCCGTGGAACCCTGGTCGTACCCGGATATTTTCCCGGAGATCCGTAAGCTGATCCGCCTCCACTACGAGTTCATGCCCTACATCTACAACACGGCGATCGAGGCCCACGAGACCGGCCTTCCCATGGAACGGCCACTCTGCCTGGAATTCCCCGAGGATCTGGGCCAAGACCCGAACGACTTCGCCCATCTTTTAGGCCGCTCGGTGTACAAGGTGCCGGCCTTTTCTCCCGGCCTGGAGCGGGTCGAGGTCCGGCTCCCTGCGGGCGCCGACTGGTACGATCCCGAACGCGGGGTCCTCCTTCGCGGGGGACGGAGGACGGTCATCGATACCCCGCTCCGGGGAGTCCGTTACCTCCTCCGGGCGGGCTCCGTGGTGCCCACCGCGCCCGGACTCGCGAGCCTCGCCACGGGGCTCTTCGGGCGGGTGGATTTCCTTCTTTTTCCGGGCGACGAAACCGTCGTTTACCGATACGTCGAGGACGACGGCGAGTCGGATTTCCTCCCGGAGAACCGGAACGAGTACGAGATCAGGATCGGCAGGGCAGACGGGAAGGCGGCGACGTCCTATCGGCTTGATTTCCGTGTCCTCGCGTACCATGTCTCGGCCGTGGACAGGAAACGGCTCTTCCGCTTCGTCCTTCCTCCGGGCTTCGCCTTCGTCCTCGGAGAGGAGCGGCCCTGCGCTTTCGAGATCGAGGTGGGCGGCTACGGCCCGTCCGATTGCACGATGTTTTTCGACGGCGCTTATAAAACAGGAGATGAAGCATGACAGTTCGCACGCGAAGACTGGTATTCCCCGAAAAAAACCGGGTCGTCGTGGAGACCGAAAGCCTCGGAGACCCGAAGGCCGGAGAGATTCTCGTGAAAAACGAAGTCTCCCTCATCAGCCCGGGGACGGAGCTCGCGATCTACACCGGCACCCACGTGGGCTTCGGCGACCCGGACGTCGCCTGGGCGAAGTATCCCATCTGCCCGGGCTACGCTTCGGCGGGCAGTGTCGTTTCGATCGGCGCCGGAACGGGCCCGGACACGGCCGCTCCCCGGGTCGGCGAGCGGGTACTCCATTTCTCGACGCACGCGGACCATTCTCTCGTCGACCTCGGGAAGAGCCTCTGGTTCACCCTGCCGGAAGGCCTCGATTCCCGGCGGGCGCTCTTCGCTCGGTTCGCCCAGATCTCCTACACCGCTTACGGGGCAGCCCATCGCGTGCCCGAACGGATCCTCGTGCTCGGCGCTGGCATGATCGGTAACCTCACGGCCCAGATCTTCCGCCTTCAGGGCAAGGAGGAGGTCTTGGTCGGCGACATCGACAGGAAGCGCCTCGGGATCGCGGGGAGCTGCGGCATCGGGCGCCTCATCGACACGGGCTGCCCCGACGTTCCCCGGGCGATCCGGGAAGCGACAGGAGGCAGGGGCGTCGACCTCGTCGTGGAGGCGACGGGAGTGCCTATCCTGGTCGCGAAGGCCCTCGAATGGGTGAACGACTTCGGCGAGGTGATTCTCCTCGGTTCGACCAGGGGGACGGTGAACCTCAACGTCTACAAATACGTCCACAGGAAGAAGACCATCCTCTCCGGCGCGCACGAAAGTTTCTTTCCCATGAAGAGCGCTGAAGGCAGAAGCCACGAATCCATGGTGAAGGACATCCTCGGATGGATCGCTGACGGCAGGCTGAAGGTCGACCCCTTCATCACGCACACCCTTCCCCCGGAACGGGCCGGAGAAGGCTACGAAGGGCTCCTCAAGGACAAGGAGCATTATCTCGGCGTTTTCATCGAATGGTAGGCGATACGAAATGAACGAAACGAAGAAGTACGTCTTCGCGGGTTTCGCGGACGAGGCTGCCCCGGACATTGCGACCCAGATCGAGGTTCACGAAAAGCAGGACTGGAGACACCTGGAGGTTCGGCTCGTGGACGGGAAGAATTTCTGCGAAATCGACGACGCCGCGTTCGAGGTTGCAGCGCGGAAGCTGGAGGCGGCGGGGATGAGGATCGTCTGCTTCGGCTCGGCCATCGCGAATTGGGCGCGGCCCGTGACCCATCCCTTCGAGAAGGACGCTTCCGACCTCCGGCGCTCGATACCCAGGATGCGACTGTTCGGGACGAAGTTCATCCGCGTTATGTCCTACCCCAACGATCCCAAGGCTCCGCTGCTCGAGAAGGACTGGCGGTCCGAGGTGTTCCGCAGGATGAAGGAGCTCGCCGCGATCGCGGAAGGGGAGGGAATAGTCCTCGTCCATGAGAACTGCGACGGCTGGGGAAGCAAGTCGCCGGAGAATCTCGTCGCTCTCGTTGAAGAAATCGCCTCCCCCGCCTTCAAGATTGTCTTCGATACCGGCAACTCGGTGAGCCACGGAGGCACCGGGGAGGAGACCCTCCGCTTCTACCGGGCGGCGAAACCCCACATCGTGCACTTCCACATCAAGGACTGCAGGAAGGGCGAGGACGGAAAGCCCGTCCACGTGTACCCCGGGGAAGGGGAGAGCAGGGTCGTGGAAATCGTCGCCGATCTTCTCGCTTCGGGCTACCGCGGCGCCTTTTCCATCGAACCCCACATGGCCTCCCAGGTCCATACGGGCAAGGGCTTCGCCAAGGACATGGATGCCCGGGGCGTGTACGAGGAATACATGAAGCGCACGGAAGCTCTGTTCGCGCGGCTCTCCTCCTAGGAAGAAGAGGACTCGAAAGCACGAAGGCACGAAAAAGAACACGAAACGGAAGAAAGGAGGTAATGAAAGTTTTTCTTTTATTACGTAATTTCGTGTCTTCGTGACGGTCTTGAACGGTGAGTGGTCACGAAGGCGGAAAAAATTGACATTCACGCAATCTCGGTTAGACTTTCTCTTGTATGGACATCCTCATCGGGCACGGAAACATGGATCTCGACTGCATCGGATCCCTCGTCCTCGCGAAGTACCTGTTCCCCGGCTATGTCCCGTTCCGGAGCGGCCTGATCCATCCCGTGGCGAGGAACGTCTACAATCTCTACAAGGACCGGCTCGGCTTCCTTGATCCGTCCGAGTTGAAAGGGCAGAAGATCGGCCACGTCGTCGTCGTGGACACGAGGGCGGCGGACAAGGTCGAGGAGTTCTTCAGGTATTTCGATCCCGCTTCCTGCCGCATCGACGTCTATGATCACCATCCGAAGGACGGCAGGGAGATCCCCGGCGCGGTCGTCCACGAGTGCCGATTCGGCTCGAATACCGCCTTCCTCTGCCTCGAAATGATGCGGAGGGGCCTCCTGCCCGACGCGGAGGACGCGACGATAGCTCTGACCGGCATCTACGCGGACACCGGCAATTTCCTGCACGAGAACGTTTGCCGCGAGGATTTCGAGGCGGCCTCCTACCTCCTCGAGCGCGGGGCCGTTCTCACCCTCGTCAAGGAATTCCTCGTGTCCCTCAGGGAGGCCTATCAGGTCACCCTGTTTCACGAAGTTCTCAATTCCCTGAGCACGCGGTCGATACGGGGTCACAAGGTGCACGCCTGTTACATGGAAACCGAGGACGAGACCCAGGGCATCGGGGCCGTCGTCGAGAAGGTGTTCGAGGTGGAGAACTGCGGTCTTCTCTTCGGATTCTTCTATTTCAAGCGCAAGAAGAAGCTCCTCGTCATAGCGCGGAACAATTCCGCGGAGGTGAACCTGAACGAGATCCTCTCCGGATTCGGCGGGGGGGGCCACGGCCGGGCCGCGTCCGCGACCGTGAAGACCGAAGACGGCCGGGGTCTCGCCGAAGGCATTCTCGGCTTTCTCGACCGCGCGCTCGCTCCCGCCGCTACTGCGGAGGACATCATGTCGAAGGACGTGCGCTCCCTCGATCCCGAAAAGACCCTTCTCGACGCCTCGCTCTTCCTGGAGGAGACGAACCACACCGGAGCCCCGGTGATCGACGACAAGGGCAGGGTGATCGGCATGCTCACGCTCCGCGACATCATGAAGGGCAGGAAGGCGGGGCAGATGAAGGGGAAGGTGAGGCAGTTCATGGCGAAGAACGTCGTCACCATTCCCGCAGACACGACGGTCCAGGACATCGACCAGGTGCTCTTCGCGAAGGCCATCGGCCACCTTCCCGTGATCAGGAACGGGGAGCTCGTGGGCATCGTGACGCGGACCGACTTCCTCCGGCACATGCGAGGGGAGCGCCTGCTTCGGGACAAGTCCCTTAAGGACATGGGCTTCGGCCCGCCCGCGGGCGCGGAGTCGGATTGGAACGCGGAACCGGCGAACAGCCTGTGAGCATCTGTACGGAGCCTCGGCGTACTTGATTCCGACCCGTCGATGAGATAGAATGATCCCACGTTTACTTCAAAGGAAGCGAGGTGCGATTCCTCCGCTAGCCCGTAACCGTGAATGAGGACGATTCCGTGAACGGACGACCACTGGTGCAAGAACCGGGAAGGTCTCACGGAAGAGGA
>CAYNKA010000024.1:11690-24823 GCA_964397655.1 uncultured Spirochaetaceae bacterium
ACCGACCCGATTGCCACTCCGGGAACCGCCATCCCAGCGCTATCTGGCTACTGGAAGTCGAGCTACGGCGACGGCTTTGGGATTTCCGGCTCGACCTTCACCGCCTACGACGACGCCGCGAAAACCGTGAGCTATGCGGGCACCGTCGTGAACGACCCGGACCTCGCGTCCAACTCCGCGTTCCTTACGTTGAAGATCACCGTCGCGGGAACCTGGGGCAAGACCGTGGGAAAGTATTACGTCGTCCACATGAAGAACTACACGGGAACCACGGTCCAATGGGCTTCGCCGTACAAGTCCGGAGGCGTTTCGGAAGCCGACACGCAGGCGGCGGCAGAGGCGGAATTCACCGTCGCGAACGGCTACTATACCTACTACGGCGATTACGTGAAGCAATGAGGCTCGAGGCGCCGCCCGCCGGCGGTGCCTTTCAGGATGTACGGCATGAAACGAACGATCGCGGCCTTGGCCGCGGCAATCCTGCTTTCCCCCGCGTTCGCCGAAGCGGTCCGGGATCCGTCCGCCGATGAGGATCTTCCGGTCTTCGAGGGCGAGGAACTCACGATAGTGGGCACGCCCGAGACGACCCAGGCGGTGAAGTCCGTGTCCAGGCGGGAGATCGAGAAGCTCGCTCCCGCCGATCTGCCTTCGCTCATGGAAAAGGCCTTCAACCTTTCCGTGTACCGGAGCGGTCCCTACGGGAACGAGGCGAAGATCAACGTCCGGGGAATGGACGGGAAACGGGTAGCGGTCCTCGTGGACGGCGTGCCGGTCAACTCCGCCCAATCCGGGTACTTCGACCTCTCGACGATCGACGTGAACTCGATCGAGAAGGTGGAGGTCGTCTACGGCGGATCGGACACGAAGTACAACGTGAGCGGCGCGGTCGGAGGCGTCGTCAACATCGTCACGGTGAAGAAGCACAGGCCCGGCTACGGACTCCGGGCGGGAATTTCGAACCGGTTCTATTTCCCCGACCGCTACTACCTGGGGTGGGGCGGCGAACGGAAATACTCGAAGCCGGCGGATCTCCTGGACTCCCAGGGCGTCAACGTCGACTTCGGCACGGGCGGCGAGGACGTTTATTGGACGTTCTCCGCCGCGGGCAACCGCGCCGGGAACCATTTCGTCTATCGGGACGAGAGCGGCGTGAAGCGCCGACGGGTCGACAACGAGATCGAGGACGCGAGCGCCTCGACGACGCTTTCCGCGGTCCTGCCGAATTACGCCCGGCTCATAGCCTCCGCGCGGGCCGGCGCCTCGGACAAGAGCCTGCCGGGCGTCATGACCTCGACGACCGTGGGGAAGGAGAGGACCGTCTTCACGAAGGAGTCCGTCATGCTCGATGCGGACCGGGTGGGAAGCGACAAGGTCGACACGGAGGTCGTCCTTTCCCACGGCTACGATTCGATCGATTACGAGGACCCCTCTTCGGACAGCCTCCACAGGCTCCACACCATGGACTTCATCAACCGATGGGGCTGGTACGCCGGAGAAAAACTCCTGTTTCGGGCCGGCGGGGACTTCCAGTACGCCCTCCTCGACTCGAACGGTCTCGGCAGGGTCCGCGACGCCTCCGGCGGTCTCTATGCAGCCCTGGAGATCTCGGCGGACCGGCTCCTGGTGGTCCCGTCCCTGAAGGCGGTCGCGAGGAAGTCCTCCGCTCCCGTACCGATCCCCAAGCTCGGTCTCGTCTACCGGGCGGACGACGAACTCATCCTGAAGAACAATTACTACCGCACCTTCAGGTTCCCGGCCCTGAACGAACTCTACTGGCCGTCCGACGCGACCGCCGCGGGGAATCCCGACCTCGATCCCGAGGACGGTTTCGGAGCGGACTTCACGGTTTCGTACGCGAAGAAGGACCTGTTCTCGCTCGAGAGCTCGGTCTACGTCTCCTACCATCGGGACGCGATCAGCTGGTACTCGGTCGGCGGAAAGTGGCGGCCGCAAAACGTCGGGGAGGCGTGGTACTTCGGTTCCGAGCACTCGCTGAAGAGCGGCTTCGACTCCTTTGTGTCCCTCTCGCTGAACTACGCCTTCCTCCTCACCTATGTGCTCACGGACGATCTCGGATGGAAGGACGACAAGCGCATCCCCTACCAGCCGGTTCACACCTTCTCGCTCGGGATCGAGTTCGCCTGGAAGTCCGGCTCCCTCACCTTTTCGGAGCGATACGCGAGTGAACGCTTCACCACCGTCGACAACGTCACGCGGCTCGATCCGTATTTCACGATGGACGTCGACCTCGTGCAGCGGATCGGTATATACTCCCTCCTGTTCTCGATCAAGAACGCGTTCGGCGCGGATTATCGCCTCGTGGACGGCTATCCCATGCCGGGATGTTCCGTCCACACCGGACTGAAGGTGACGTATGGGAAGGAGTGAGCTCTCGGCGGGGCATCCCGGCCGGAGCGGGAATTCCCGGGGAATCCCCTCCCGGGCGTTCGCGGCGGCGATCGCCGCTGCCTGTCTTCTCGCGCTCGCGGCCGTATCGGCCTGCTCGAAGCCCGGAGCGGCGGCTTCAGGGGGCGGGCCGGCGCCGGGAGAGCCCGCGCGGGGAGAATCCGTCCCGGGCGAGGCGCTTCGGGATTCCTACGGCCGCGAGGTGGTCCCTCCGAAACGGCCGCGGCGCATCGTCTCCCTGTCGCCGAGCACGACGGAGATCATCTTCGCACTCGGGGCGGGAAACCTGCTCGCGGGCCGGACCGATTACTGTAACTACCCGCCCGAAGCCCGGAAGATCGAATCCGTCGGCGGCCTCACCGATCCCAGCATCGAGAAGATCGCCGGGCTCGGGGCCGACCTCGTCGTGGCCTCCGACCACTTCCAGCAGGACTCGCTCAAGCTCATCGAAGCCCTGAAGATCCCGGTCTACGTCGCCAGGGTACGGAAGAACTACGACGAGGTTTACGGTCTCGTCCGCGATCTCGGCCGCCTCGTCGGGAAATCCGCGGAGGCGGAGGCGCTCGCCGAGGACATGCGGAGCCGGATCGCCCGCGTCGAAGCTGCCGTCCGCGCGGTGCCGAAGCGGCCGAAGGTGTACTACGTCATCTCGTTCGGGGAGGAGGGCGACTTCACCGCGGGAAAGGACTCCTTCCTCGCCTACTTCATCAGGACCGCCGGCGGGACGAATCTCGGGGACGGCATCGAAGGCTACCGGTACAGCGCGGAGGGGCTTTTCCGCGACGAGCCCGACGTCATCGTCGTAGGCGCCGGGAAGGACGCGAAACGACGGCTTTCGGGAACCGTACCCTACAACCGCCTGCGGGCCGTGAGGGAGGGGCGGGTCCACGAGATCGATCCCGACCTGCTCGAACGCATAGGGCCTAGGAACGTCGAGGGTTTGGAGGCGCTCGCCGGAATCCTCCATCCGGAGGCCTTCCCTTGAGCCTCGACTATTTCGAGAAACGAAGACGCCGGAAAATCTTCGCGGCGACCCTCGTCGTAGGGATCGTCTCCTCATCGCTCGCGTACCTCGTAACGGGGATCGTCGACGTTTCGGCGGCGGACTGCGCGAGAATCCTGGCGAGGAGGATCCCCTTCCTGCGGGACTTCGCCGGAGTCGAAGCGATGGATCCCACGAAGGTGACGGTGGTCGAGCTCATCAGGCTGCCTAGGATCGCGGCCGGCCTTCTCGTGGGCTCCGGGCTCGCCGCGGCGGGCGCGGCGTACCAGGGGCTCTTCCGGAATCAGCTCGCCGACCCGTTCATGACCGGCGTCTCGGCCGGGGCTACCTTCGGCTGCGCTCTCGCGCTTCTCCTCGGGTTCACGGGCGGGGCCTTCGGTCTGGGGGGCATCACCCTTTTCTCGTTCCTCGGCGCGCTCGCGACCGCGCTCGCGATCTTCTCGCTCATCGGCCTCTTCAAGCGCGTCTCCTCTCTCACGATCCTCCTCATCGGCATCGCGGTCAACCTCTTCCTTTCGAGCCTCGTATCCTTCCTCATGTTCATGAACCGCGACAAGATCGAGACCATCATCCTCTGGACCATGGGCTCCGTGGCGGGGGCGACCTGGGACCGGATCCTCTTCTCCCTCCCGTTCTTCCTCGCGGGCTGCGCGGGACTCGTCATCTGCGCGAGACCCCTCGACTATCTCGTCCTCGGCAGCGACATCGCCAGGGTGCACGGCTATTCCGTCCGTAAGTACCAGTTCCTGGTGATCCTGTTCTCCTCCCTCGTCGCCTCCTCCTGCGTATCGCTGAGCGGCATCATCGGTTTCGTCGGGCTCGTCACGCCGAACGTCGCCCGCGCCCTCTTCGGGTTCAGGCACAGGGACCTCTTCGCCTTCTCCTTCCTCTTCGGGGCACTCTTCTTCACGTTCGCGGACTTTCTCTCCAGGACCCTCATGGCGCCGTCCGAGATCCCCGCGGGGATCATGACCTCGCTCGTAGGGGTTCCGGTATTCCTCTTCCTCATCTACCGGAAGCGGAGGGAGGGGGAATGAGCGCGTCCGTGGAGGCGAGAAACCTCGACTTCTCCTACGACAGGAAACGCCCTCTTCTCCGCGACGTCTCGCTCGCGATCGATTCGGACAACTTCGTCTCGGTCATCGGGCCGAACGGGTCCGGGAAGACCACGCTCCTGAAGATCCTCGCGGGCATCCTCCGACCCGACCGGGGCGAGGTGAGGATCCTCGGCAGGCCGCTCGGCAGGCACACGGACGTATCGCGGCTCCTCGCCTACGTTCCCCAGACCCTCGCCGTGGATTTCGAGATCGGCGTGCTCGACTTCGTTCTCCTCGGCAGGAATCCGGGCGGCAGGCTCCTCGGCGGGCCGGGGGAGGAGGACGTGGAGGCGGCCTTGAAGAGTCTCGACACGATCAGGATGCTGGACTTCGCGAAGAAGGACCTCTCCCGCCTGAGCGGGGGAGAGAGGCAGAAGATCGTGATCGCAAAGGCCCTCGCCCAGGACACGCCCTTCATCTTTCTCGACGAACCCACGAGCCACCTCGACCTCCGCAATCAGCTCGAGATCCTCGACGTGCTCGAGCGGCTCGCGATCCGCGAGGGAAAGAAGATCGTGAGCATCATGCACGACGTCAATCTCGCCTACCGTTATTCCGACCACACCGTCGTGCTCAAGGACGGACGGATTTTCGCCTCGGGCGCGACGAGGGAGGTCGTCCGGGAGGAGACCATCCGCGAATGCTTCGGGGTCGAGGTGAGGAAGGTCGATGATTTCTTCGTTCCGCGGGCGGGTCTTCCTTCCTGAATCCTTTCTTTGCACGATGAAAAAGAATCGGTTACAATTCTCCATGGGAAGGGCTGGAGATTCATTTTTCAAGGAGACGTCGAAAATGAAAAAGTACGTTCTCGCTCTGGATCAGGGCACCACGAGTTCGAGGGCCATCCTCTTCGACGTGCGCGGCGGGATCGTCTCCTCGGCTCAGCGCGAGTTCACCCAATTCTATCCGAAGGAAGGCTGGGTGGAGCACGATCCCCAGGAAATCTGGAACACGCAGTCCGCGGTGATGCGCGAGGCGGTGGAGAAAGCCGGCGCCAAACCTTCCGAGATCGCCTCCCTGGGCATCACCAACCAGAGGGAAACAACCGTGGTCTGGAACAGGAACTCGGGCAAGCCGATCCACAACGCCATCGTATGGCAGTGCCGAAGGACCTCGGGGATCTGCGACAAGCTCAAAGCCGACGGATGGGAGGCCTACATCAAGGAAGCTACGGGACTCGTAGTGGACGCCTACTTCTCGGGGACCAAGGTCAAATGGATCCTCGACAACGTAGCCGGGGCTCGGGAGCTGGCGGAGCGGGGGGACCTCCTGTTCGGGACCGTCGATTCCTGGCTTCTCTGGAATCTCACGAACGGCTCGGTCCACGCCACCGATTATTCCAACGCCTCGAGGACCATGCTCTTCAACATCAGGACGCTTTCATGGGACGAGAGGATCCTGGGCCACCTGGGCATCCCCGCCTCGATGCTGCCGGAGGTGCTCCCCTCGAGCCATCCCTACGGCTTCGTCGGCGAGGGTCTTCTCGACGGGATCGAAATCCCCATAACCGGCATCGCGGGCGACCAGCAGGCCGCCCTGTTCGGCCAGGCATGCTTCGAGCCCGGCCTCGCGAAAAACACCTACGGAACCGGCTGCTTCCTCATGATGAACACGGGAGCGAAGATCATACCTTCGAAACGCGGGCTTCTCACCACGATCGCCTTCGGGACGGACGGCAGGGTGGATTACGCCCTGGAGGGGAGCATCTTCATCGCTGGGGCCGCGGTCCAATGGCTCAGGGACGAACTCCAGCTCGTCGGTTCCGCGAAGGAGACCGAGTTCTTCGCGACCCAGGTCAAGGATTCCGCCGGAGTCTACCTCGTGCCGGCCTTCGTGGGCCTCGGAGCCCCGTATTGGGACATGTACGCGCGGGGCGCCGTCCTCGGTCTCACCCGCGGCGCGAACAAGAGTCATCTCATCCGCGCGGCGCTCGAATCCATCGCGTACCAGACCCGCGACGTTCTCGGCGCGATCGAGGAGGATTCAGGCATCAAGCTCTCCGAGCTCAAGGTCGACGGCGGCGCGTCGGCGAACAATTTCCTCATGCAGTTCCAGGCGGACATGCTCGGCGTACCGGTCTCCCGTCCCAGGGTCGTCGAGACCACGGCGCTCGGGGCCGCCTACCTCGCGGGCCTCGCTGTCGGCTTTTGGAAGGACCGCGCGGAACTCGCGAAGGGCTGGGCGGAGGAGCGCCGTTTCACGCCCGGCATGGCGGTCGAGGAAAGGGAGAGGCTCTACGCCGGTTGGAAAAAGGCCGTTGGAAAGGCTTCGAACTGGGTGGACGCCTAGGACTTCATTCCGTCGGCCAGGGCCTTCCATGCCTTCTCGTCCCTGCCTACGACGCAGCGGTTTCCCTCGCGGACCACGGGGGTCGCGAGGAGGAGGGGATTCTCCAGCAGCTCCTCGATTTCGTCGAATTCCATGTAAGCGAGGCCCTTGTCCCTGAACGCCGAGCTCTTCTCGTCGACGAGGCTCCTGCCCTCGGCCCCTCGTCGGACGGCTTCGAGTTCGCCCTTCGACAGGCCCCGCTCCGCGAGGTCCACGAAATGGAAGGAGATCCCCCGTTCGCGGAAAAAACGCTGCGCAGCGCGGGTCGCCGGGCATTTCTTCGTTCCGATGATCTGCATGATTCGTCCCCGGACGCAAGTTTACCAGGCGTGCAGGGCACAGGCAAGGAGTCCGTTCGATTCCCTTGCGGAAAACGGATTTTAGACGGATACTGAATCTTTGAAGGAGAGAGTATGCCCTGGGTACAAGTGTACTTGCCGAAAGCGTTCGGAGAAAAGGAGTACGATCTCACGAAGAGTGAAATCGCGAAGATACTCTCCGAGGAATTGCAGAAGCCCGAACAGGGATTGGTCGTTATGTTCCATACACCCTCCGCCTTCTATAGGGCGGGAGAGCTTACGGGGAATTCCGCAGTCGTCGATGTCAGGTACATCGGGACGTTCGCGCTGGAAAAGAAGCAGGCCGTGACGAAGCGTTTGGCCGCTTTCTTCGCGACGACCTTCGGTACCGATCCCTTGAAAACCACGGTCGTCTTTTCCGAAGTCGACAGCGGAAATTGGGGTAGAAAGGCCGGGGATTATTCCTGAAGAAGCAGTCGCGATGGAGCGATTTTTCATGGAAAACGAAAAATAGCGGAATTTATTGTTTGTATAAATTTATCAGACTATACTATGATAAGATATAGGTGACCTATGGATTCAATTACCTATCCGAAAATCCGACAGAAAACCATCGTTACTCAGGTCATGGAAAAGATCCGCGAGTTCATCGCGTCGGGAGAGGTCAAACCGGGAGACCGCCTTCCCACCGAATCCCAGCTCGCTCAGATGTTCGGAGTCGGCAGATCCTCCATCCGAGAAGCGGTCAAGGTATTCAATTATCTCGGCGTGTTCGAATCCCAGACAAGGAAGGGGACCGTTCTGTGCGAGCACTCCCGCATTTCAAAGGAAGCTCTCACGTGGTCGTTCCTTCTGGGGAAGAAGGATATCCGCGATCTCATGGATCTGCGAAAAGCCATCGAACAGGAATGCTGGTTCCAGCTTTGCGTCGCCCACGAACATGATCCGGAATCCATGAAAGGCGTTGTGGAGCGTCTGGAGTTCTTCGTCGAGAAAATGGACGATGCGTTGAAGAACGACAAGGAAGTCGAACTCGTCGAGGCCGATTTCAATTTTCATCTCGTAGCGGTCGAGGCCTCGGGAAACGCGCAATTCTCCGCACTGTTTCAGACTCTGCAATCGTTCACCTGTGAAGAGATCCGGGAATCGAACGTTTTGCGGAAGAAGAGCAAGCGGATCGTCTCGGAGCACGTCGAGTTCGTGGAGGCTTTGAAGGCGAACGATCACGCCCGTCTTCTCGAACTCTATCGCATTCATATCGAAAACGCCAAGGAACGCGTCTTGCAGCTCAATCGCAAAGACTGAAGTTCATAGAAAAAACTTGACAGGGTGAAAAAACCGGCCAATAATTTATCAGACAATACTATTATAATAATGAGTAGAAAAGGAAGGACTTGATGGATGCGATCGTTTTCCAAGTCATCATCAACGGGCTTCTGATAGGCGGATTCTACGCTCTCATCGGGATCGGCCTGAACGTCATTTTCGGAGTCATGCGGGTCACGAACTTCAGTCAGGGCGAATTTCTCATGATCGGTATGTACGTGACCTATGTCCTGAATACGGCTTTCGGATTTGATCCCTACATCACTCTGCCGATTTCCGCGGTTCTCACCTTCATCTGCGGGGCTTTGTTCCAGAAATATTTCATCAATCCTCTGCTCAAGACGAAGGACGACGCCAACCAGATCTTTCTCACCGTGGCGCTCATGATGTTCCTGCAGAATGTCGCGATGATGGTTTTTTCCGCGGACCATAAGACCGTAAAAACCGCCTATGCCATGAAAGGCATCAACTTTTTCGGATCGCTTCTCACGGTACCGAAGATGGTGAGTTTCGTCATGGTGCTGGTCGTGGCCGTTGGACTCTGGCTCTTCCTTACGCGCACGGACATGGGAAAGGCCCTTCGTGCCACATCGCAGAACAGCATGGGGGCGAGTCTCGTGGGAATCAACATAAGCCGGATGTACGTCACGGCCTTCGGGATCGGGACCGCGCTCGCCGGCATCGCGGGAACGCTTCTGGTCCCGTTCTTCTACGTGTTTCCCCACATCGGCGACACCTTTACGACCCGGGCCTTCGTCGTCGTCGTGCTCGGCGGATTGGGGAGCATCCCCGGGGCCTTCATAGGGGGTCTCGTTCTCGGCCTCCTGGAGACCGGAGGCGGTTTCATCGTGGGGCCCGCCTTCAAGGAATCCCTCGTATTCATCGTATTCATCATCATTCTGGTCGTGCGCAGCAGGATAGAGGCCCGGAAAAGGAGCATCATCTGATATGGCGAAATTAGAAACCAACAAAGCTTACCGAAGACTCAACCTCGTTCTGAGCATGCTGGGAGTTCTCGCTCTTCTCGTATGCCCCTACCTCGTGACGCAGCCCTACATCCTGCACATCCTCATCATGATCTTCTGGACCGCGGCCTGCGGCCTCGCCTGGAACATCATCGGCGGCTTCACCGGGCAGTTTTCCCTCGGTCACGCGGTGTTCCTGGGGATCGGCGCCTATTCCTCGGCCATCGTACAGGCGAAGCTCGAATGGAATCCCCTGATCGGTCTCGTCATAGGAACGGTCCTCTCCGTCGCCTTCGCCTTCCTCTTTTTCTACCCCTGTTTCGAGCTCCGGGGACCGTACTTCACTCTGGTGACCTTGGCCATGGGCGTAGCGATCCGGAACCTCTTCATCAACTGGGACTACATCGGGAAGATGGAAGGAATCCTGTACCCGTTCAAGGGAAACGCGAGCTGGGAGTGGTTCCAGTTCACCAGCAAGATCCCCTACTATTATACGGCCTTCGCCATCATGCTCGCATTCATGTGGATCTCCTTGTACGTATCGAAGTCCCGTCTCGGGTATGCGCTCAAGACGATCCGGGGAAACGAGAATACGGCCCTGGCAGTGGGCATAAACACGGCCCGATATAAGGCCTATGCGGTCATGATAAGCGCCTGCCTCATGTCGGTCACGGGGAGTTTCTATTCCCACTACGTTCGGTTCGTGGACCCGGACATCATGATCACCTTCCGGTCCGTCGAAATCGTGCTGCCCTGCATCATCGGAGGGCTCGGGACCGTTTCCGGGCCCGTCATCGGGGCTTTCATCATCAACCCGGTGACGGAGTGGCTCAGGTCGTCGTTGGGCGGAAAGCTTGCCGGGCTGCACTACGTCATCATCGCCGCGGTCATGATCCTGCTGATCGAGTTGAAGCCGAACGGTCTGCACGATTGGTTCGCCGGCCTATACGGAAAATGGCTCGGGAAGATCGCAGGCTTCTTCCCCGGCGGCGGGAAGCCCGGACCCGAGAAGCGAGGGAGCTGAAAATCATGGAAGCGATACTCCGAATAGACAAGGTTTCGAAGCATTTCAAGGGGCTCAAGGCCGTCGAGAACGTGTCCTTCGAGGTCAAGAAGGGGGAGATCCTCGGCCTCATCGGACCGAACGGCGCCGGAAAGACGACGCTCTTCACCCTCATCAGCGGGTTCGCCTCGGTGAGCGGCGGTTCCATTTATTACCGCGACAAGGACATTACGAGGATACCGGCGTACGACATCTGCCGGCTCGGCATCACCCGGACGTTTCAGATCGTCCAACCGCTGCTCCAGCTTTCCGTTCTGGACAACGTCATGATCGGCGCCCTCTACGGCAACTGCAATTTGAAGAACAAGAAGGAAGCCGAGGAGCGAGCCGAGGAGATCCTCGAGTTCATGGGCCTCGCCAGACGCAGGGACGACTACGCGGGAAGCCTGGGAACGCCGGGGCGCAAGCGTCTGGAGCTTGCGCGGGCCTTCGCCACGAATCCGGAGGTGATGCTGCTCGACGAAGTGATGGCGGGCCTCATTCCTTCGGAGGTGGAGGAGTGCATAGGTCTCGTGCGGAAAATCAACGACACCGGCGTCACCATCATCATGGTGGAGCACGTGATGCAGGCCGTCATGGCCGTCTCGAACCGCGTCATCGTTCTCCATCACGGGGAACTGATAGCCGAGGGGACGCCCGCCGAGGTCGTCGCGAATCCGAAGGTCATCGAAGTGTATCTCGGGAAGGAAGGCTGATATGCTGAAACTGAACAACGTCTCCGCCGCCTACGGGGACGTCCAAGTGTTGTGGGACATCTCCTTCGAGGTTCGCGAGGGCGAGATCGTGGCCCTCATCGGCTCGAACGGCGCAGGCAAGACCACGACGATCAAGACGATCTCCGGCCTCATAAAGCCCCTGCAGGGAACGATCGTCTTCGGCGACCAGAACCTGGAGTGCCGAAAGGTTCCGGAGATCACCGACGCGGGCGTCGCCCAGGTCCCCGAGGGCAGGCAGCTTTTCTATTCCATGACGGTCCGGGAAAACCTCGAACTCGGGGCCTACCTTCCCAGGGCGAAGGCGAAGCGGGCCGAGACCCTGGAGGAGGTGTACTCCATTTTCCCCATCCTCAAGGAACGTGAGAAGCAGATCGCCGGCACGCTTTCGGGCGGAGAACAGCAGATGGCCGCGATCGGCAGGAGTCTCATGTCCTTGCCGAGGCTTCTCATGCTTGACGAGCCCTCCCTCGGGCTCGCGCCGACGGTCGTGCAGAAGATCTTCGAAGTCGTCAGCGATCTCAGAGGCAGGAAGGACCTGACCGTCCTCATCGTCGAACAGGACCTCAGAAAAGCGCTCGCCATAGCGGACAGGGCCTACGTCATGGAAAACGGAAGGATCGTGCAGGAAGGCGCGGCCAAGCAGCTCTTGGGCGACGAAAGGATCCGAAAGGCCTATTTGGGAATCTGACCCAAGGTTCATGGGTATCTAATATTTAAGTTAGGAGGATCTAAACATGAGAAGAGTTGCGATGAAAGCCGGTCTGCTGTTCCTGGCGCTCGGCCTGATCGGGCTGCCGCTGTTTGCGGGCGGGCAGAAGGAGGCCGCTCCCGCGGCGCAGAAAGCCGGAGCTTCGGTGAGGATCGGCGCCATTTATCCGCTCACCGGCGGCGTAGCCCCGATAGGACTCAACATCCGCAAGGGCATCGAATTCGCCGTCGAAGAGATCAACGCGAAAGACGGGATCAACGGAAAGAAGATCGAGATCGTCTGGGGCGATTCCACCGGCGACCCCAAGGTCGGCATGGCCGAGGCCGAACGGCTCATTACGAAGGAAAACGTCGACGTCATCCTCGGCGCGTACCAGAGCTCGGTGACCAACGTCGTGTCCGAGGTCGCCCAGCGGTATCAGTGCCCGATGATCACGGCGATCTCGACGGCCGACGTCATCACCACGAGGGGCTACGACTATTTCTTCCGCCTCGCGCCCACCAACATGCTCTACCTCAGGGACATGATCCAGTACTGCGCCGACGTTAGCAAGAAATACAATCTCGGCTACAAGAACGTCGCGATCCTCACCGGCACCGACCTATTGGGCCAGGAGAGCCTGAAGTGGGCGAAATACTGGGCCCAGAAGCAGGAAAACTTCAAGATCGTCGCGGAGGTCCAGTATACGATCAACGCCGTCGATCTCTCTTCCGAGGTGCTCACCGTGAAGCGGGCGAATCCCGACATCCTCGTCATCGACCCCTACATTTCCGACGCCATCCTGCTCACCAAGACTCTTCAGGAGCAGGGCTGCAAGCCGAAGATCGTCATCGGCAAGGCGACCGGCCTGATCGACCCGAGCTACATTCCCACGGTCGGCAAACTGGCCAACTACTTCACCACCACGGTCGAGTGGAACACGGACATACCGAAGGCCGTCGACACCAACTCCAAATTCAAGGCGAAGTACAACATCAACATGAACGGCCATTCCGCCGAAGTCTATACCGCGGTCTACGTCCTCCGGGACGCGATCTCCTCCATCCAGGGCCAGCTCAACCGGAAGGCCATCCGCGACGCCCTGGCCGGCCTCCAGGTGAACGGGAAATTCAAGGACGGGACCCCGATCATCCTTCCGTATGAAAAGATCGAATTCGCGAATTTCGAGAACGCCGCCGGAAAGCACACGAACCAGAACAAGTACGCGAGCGTCACCATCGC
>CAYNKA010000025.1:0-22614 GCA_964397655.1 uncultured Spirochaetaceae bacterium
TCCCTTCCATGAAGGTCCCGGTGGTGAGCACGACCTTTTTCGCGGTGAACCTCCGCCCCCGGTCGGTGACGACCCCCTCTATCCTCGTTCCGCTCGAGTCGAGGATGAAGTCGGTGACCGTGTCCTGGAATATGGAAAGGCCTTTCTGCGTCTCCAGGGTGAGCTTGGCGAGGGCGGCGTAGGCCGCCTTGTCCGCCTGCGCCCTGGGGGCCTGTACCGCGGGGCCCCGGCTCCGGTTCAGGATCCTGAACTGGACGAGGGTGGCGTCTATGAGCTTCCCCATCTCGCCTCCCAGGGCGTCGATCTCCCTCACCAGATTCCCCTTGGAGAGCCCGCCGATCGCGGGGTTGCACGACATCCGGCCGATGCAGTCGAGGCTCTGGGTGACGAGGAGGACGGAGCAGCCGATTCTCGCGGAGGCGAGGCAGGCCTCGATCCCCGCGTGTCCGCCTCCGATCACGATGACGTCGAAATCCATGGCGCCATTATAGGAAAAAGCCGACCTTCCGGCTACTTTCCCACGCAGAAGCGGGAGAACATGGCGGAAAGAACGTCGTCCGTGGTGACCTCGCCGGTGATCTCCCCGAGTACGCGGAGCGCGGCCTGGAGGTCCACGGCGAGGACGTCCAGGGGCATGCCCGCGGCAGCTCCCCGCTCCAGCTCGGCGAGGGAGCCGCGGCATCGCTCCAGGAGCGTCTTCTGGCGCTCGGAATCGATGACGACGTCGTGCTCTCCGGCCGCAGCGCCTTCGAGAGCCCGCTTCCCCAGGGCGGAGAGGAGCTCGGGGTAGCCTTCCCCTGTCAGGGTCGAGAGCCCGAGCCAGCCTGAGGGCACGACTTTGCGCAGATCGATCTTGTTCATGACGGGGATGCACCGCTCGCGGAGCGATTCGATCACCTCCTCGTCCTCGGCATCGGGGCCGCGTTCGGCGTCCGCGAGGTAGAGCACGAAGGCCGAGCCTTCGATGACGGCCCGGCTCCGCCTGACTCCTTCGCTCTCCACCGGATCGTCGGTCATTCTGAGCCCGGCCGTGTCGTAGAGCCGGACGGGGACGCCTTCGATCTCCACGAGGGCCTCGATGTAGTCACGGGTCGTTCCATGGAAGTCGGAGACGATCGAGCGGTCCTCCTTGAGGAAGAGGTTGAAAAGCGAGGATTTTCCCGCGTTCGTCCTTCCCGCGATGGCGACCCGGACCCCTTCCTGGTAGATCCTGCCGCCGCGGTAGGTGGCGAGGAGTTCGTCGATCCCCGCGGCGGTATTACGCACCGCTTCGAAGGGGAGCGGCTCGTCCCGGACCTCGTCCTCCGGGTAGTCGAGCCTTATCTCGACCGCGGCGAGAAGCGCGGTGAGATCGTCCTTGAACGCGTTTATCCTGCGCTCCACCGCCCCCGAAAGCCGGTGCAGGGCGAGGGCCTGGGCCTTTCCGGTCTTGGCCGACACGATTTCCCGGACGGCTTCCGCGCGGGTGAGGTCCATCTTTCCGTGGAAGAAGGCCCGGAAGGTGAACTCTCCCGGTTCGGCCGAGCGGAAGCCCGCCTTGCCCAGGAGCGCGAGCACCGCCCTCACCCCCGCGGTCCCGCCGTGGCAGAAGATCTCCGCACCGTCCTCGCCCGTGTAGCTCTTCGGCGCCCGATAGACCCCCACCACCACCTCGTCGACGCGGGAGCCGGATTCGGGATCGAGGAGGAAACCGTGGAGGAGGGTTCCGCCGGCCGAGGCGAGGAGTCGCTCCGGCCGGGAAAAGACCTTCGCCGCGAGTGCGATCGAGTCCTTCCCCGAGGTCCTGACGACCGCGACCGCGCTTTCTCCCCATGGCGTCGCGAGCGCGGCGATGGAATCTTCCGTATCGTAGGCGGCGAGCTTCCCGTGCATGCGGAAACGATACCGGTTTGCCGGCTGTGTATCAAGTGAGGAGATTCCGCGATGGTGCTTCAGTGTCGATTATTGCAGTATACAAAAAAGTAGGAATTCGATAAACTGGCAACAGATATGCAGCAAGATTGGAACATCCGCGACATTCTCGACAACGAGAGCCTCGTCGTTCATTTTCATCCCATCGTCAGCCTCAAGGAACGCGACATCGTGGGCATAGAAGCCCTGAGCAGGGGAGTGACGCCGTCCGGGACTCCCGTTGTCCCTCTCGATCTCTTCGGCCGGGCGGAGGAAAGAGGTCTTTCCCTCGAGCTCGACAGGCTCTGCCGAAAGAAGGCCCTCGAAGCCTTCGCCGAAATTCGGTCCTCCCACAAGCTCCTGCTCTTCGTGAATCTCAACTCGTCGATTCTCGACGAGAAGACCACGGGCTCGGGACATTTTCTTTCGATGACCCGGACGGCGGGCGTCGCTCCCGATCGGGTCGCGATCGAAGTCGTGGAATCCAGAGTGAGCGACTCGAAGTATCTCAGGGAATTCTCCACGCGTTACCGGGAAGCCGGATTTCTCATCGTGGTCGACGATTTCGGGACCGAGCACTCGAACCTCGAGCGGCTCATTCAAGTGCGACCGGACATCATAAAGGTGGACCGAAACATCATCTCCGGAGTCGAGAGCGACCATTACAAGCAGTCGGTTCTCAAGTCGATCTGCGGCCTGTCGGAGATGATCGGAGCTCTCAGCCTCGCGGAGGGCGTGGAGACGATGGAAGAGCTGAACGTCTGTCACCAGCTCGGGGCCGACCTCTTCCAGGGCTTCCTGTTTTCCAAACCATCCCAGGGATTCGATGTCCTCGAAGCCGAAACCAGGCGGACGATCGCGAAGACCGTCGATTCCGTCGAGACCTATCTCACGAGGACGCTCAGGCGGAGGAACGAGGAGAATCAGGGATTCGAATCGGTCACGCAGGACATCGTCCGATCGCTCCGCGGGGCGGATCTGACCTCCTTGGCCGAGAAGTTCTCGCGCTACACCGAGCGGTATCCAGCGATAGAATGCATCTATCTTTTGGACGAAAAGGGAAGACAGATCACCGAAACGGTCTGTTCCGGAGCGATGACGAAGAAAGCGTGCCGTCATACCTTGTTCCAGCCCGCTCCCCGGTTCGCGGACCATTCACTCAAGAATTACTACTATTACATCAAGCATCTGAAGATAAACCGCTACTTCACCGATCCCTATCTTTCCCTCGCGACGGGAAACCTCTGCAGGACGATGGCCGTCGTGATCGACATCCGGGGGAGCGGGAATTGCGTCCTGTGTATTGATTTTCTCGATTCTTCGGGCGATTATTGATCGTCGATCACGATAGCCGTGTTCGTCGGAGGATGATGCCCATGGATGTGGCCATACGGTCCGCGAAGGTGAAGGACGTAGACGGGATATTCAAACTCATCGGCCACATGGCCGACGAAGGCCTCATGCTCAAACGGAGCAAGTACAAGATCGTCACGATGCTCGCGAATTTCCTCGTGGCGGAGAACGAGAACGGCGCCCTTATCGGCTGCGGGGCCCTGATGCCGCTCTGGACCGATTCCGCGGAGGTCATGTCCCTCGCGGTTGATCCGAACGCCCAGGGCAGGGGCGTCGGCAGGAAGATCGTCTATGCGCTCCTCGATAGGGCGAAGGTGCTGGGCTTCCCGGAAGTGATAACCCTCACCTATCAAACGGAATTCTTCGCCAAGATGGGATTCAGAAGGGCGGACAAGGACAGATACCCCCGCAAGCTTTGGCGGGAATGCCTCGAATGCCCCAAGCTCGAGAACTGCGACGAAGTCGCGATGAGCATACTGGTGGGTTGATCGCGTTTCGTCGCCGAATCCGGTCTTTATACCATTTTTACGCCGACAATCGATCTTTTTTTACTCATTTTATGCATGCTTCGGTATATTGTTCCCGATGAACGAGAATGACCGGAGCCGAAAGGCATCCGGTGCTGGCAAAGAAAATCTATGCGATGAGGAGCGATATATGAACATGGCAGCTTATTTCGTGGCGGCGAGACTTCTGACTGCGGCGGGAGCAATCCTGATCGCGGTCGCGGTGTACGGACTCGCGGCGATGGTCAAAAGCCTCGTTTCCGGCGGGAAGAAGACCGGAGCGACCGTGAAGCCCGCGTTCTCCGCGGCGAAGTGACGCGAAGGCGGCGCATCGGCGCCGCCCGACGAAAAAGCCGGCTCCCCTCGGGGGAGTCCGGCTTTTTTTTGTCCCGGAAGCGGATCGGGTACGGACGGTTCCGGACCGCGGGCTTGGGCGGTTCAGGCGAGGGCGGCCCTGCAGAGGTCCGCGAGGCGGGCGATGCCCTCGCGGATCGTATCCGGCTTCGAGTTCGAGAAGTTGAGCCTCATGCAGTTTCCTCCCGTGGCGTCCGGAAAGAAGTCGCGCCCCGGTACGAAGGCTACCTTGCGTTTCAATGCCTCGAGAAGCAGGGCGTTCGTGTCGAGGCCTTCGGGACCGGTCACCCAGAGGAACATCCCGCCCTCCGGATGCGTCCAGCGGAAGCCTTCGGGCATGCGGGAGGCGAGTTCCTCCTCCATGACTCCGCAGCGCTCGCCGTAGGCCGACCGGATGCGTTCCACATGCCTTTCGTTGTCGTTGTCGGCGAGGTAGCGGTCGATCACGATCTGGTCGAGGCTCGATGTGTGGAGGTCCGCGGCCTGCTTCACGATGACCATCTTCTCGAGCACGCTCTTCGGCCCGACGGCCCATCCCGTCCTGATGCCGGGAGCGATGATCTTGGAGAAGGTGCTCAGGCTCAAGACCGCGCCGGCCTCGTCGAAGGACTTGATCGAGGGCAGGTGCTCGCCGCGGTAACGCAGCCTTCCGTAGGGATCGTCCTCCACGAGGATGAAGTTGCGCCTCACTGCGGTCTCGTAAAGCGCCTTGCGCCGTGAGGCCGAGAGGGTCCTTCCGGTCGGATTCTGGAAATTCGGAATGGTGTAGAGAAATTTCGGCCGGTGCTTCGCGGCGAGCTCGTCCGCGGCCTCGGGGATGATGCCGTCGTCGTCCGTGGGCACGGGGACGAACCTTCCTTCGAAGCACTGGAAGGACTGGATGGCGGCGAGATAGGTCGGGTTTTCCGTGAGTATGGCGTCGCCGGGGTCGAGGAAGATCTTGCCGATGAGGTCGAGGGACTGCTGGGAACCGGTCGTAACGAGGACCTCGTCCGGGGTGCAGGCGACGCCGCGCCTCTTCATCATGCCCGCGATCTTTTCCCTGAGCGGGCGGATACCCTCGGTGGTTCCGTACTGCATGGCCTTGGGGCCGAGCTCCGAAAGCGCCCGTTCCGCGGCGGCGCGCACCTCGTTCACCGGGAAGAGCTCGGGGGCGGGCAGACCTCCCGCGAAGGAGATGACTTCGGGCTGCTCGGTCACCTTGAGGATTTCCCTGATGGATGAGGGCTGCATGACGCCCATGCGCCTGGAAAATCTCACGTCTACAGCCGTTCCGTCAACACGGTTGCTTTGAACCGAGCGATTTTCAAAAATCCCGGTAGTATTCCGACGTGAGTCTTTTGCCTGGTTCGATGGGGTGATTTTTGAAAACGCTTTCATAATGGACCTCCGTTGTTCCTTGCCAAAACCTATCATATTGGTATAATACAGACAAGTCATTAAGGAGTAATCTGAATGATTTCTGTATCGATACAGATTGACGAGGATTCCGATCTCCCGCTCCACGAGCAGATCTCAGAGGCGATGGCGCGATGCATCAGGGCGGGTGCGGCTCGCGGCGCGCGCCTGCCGTCCGTCCGGGGGCTCGCCGCCCGGATCAAGGTGAGTCCCGCTACGGTGGCCTTCGCCTACCGGACCCTCGTGGCGAGGCACCTCGTGGAGGCGTCTCCGAGGTCGGGGTACGTCGTGGCGGCGAGGTTCGATAACTCGGACGGCAAGGGTCCGCTCAGCCTCGAGAAGATCGAGCCGAATCTGAGACGCCTGCCCACGGCCGAATTCGGCGCCGTACTCGCGGAGATCGCGGAAACCGATCCGTCCTCGGGAGGCTACGAGGACTACCGGGGCAACCGGAGGCTCAGGGAGCGTCTCGCCGACCTCGATACGGAAGCGGGATTCTCCGCGGACCCGGACATGAACATCATCGTCACGGCCGGGGCCCAACAGGCCATCGCCCTGTGCGCGAGAATTCTCGGTTCGGGCAGGCGGGTGGCCATGGAGGACCCGACCTACCTCGGCGCGCGGATCGCGTTCGCCCGGGCCGGGGCGGAGATCGTTCCCGTTCCTGCCGGAAGGGACGGCCCGGACCTCGCTGCGCTCGAGAAAGCCGCCGACTCCGTCGACCTCTTCTACGCCTGTCCGACCTATGCGAACCCCACCGGGCGTTCCTGGAGCGTCGAGGTCCGGGAGCGCGTGGCCGCCCTGGCAGCGAAGAAGGGCTTGGTCGTGATCGAGGACGATTTCCTCGGAGACCTCGACTACCTCGGCGAGAGACTTCCCCGTCTCAAGGCCCTCGCTCCCGAGGCTGGCATCATCCACGTCCGGACCTTCTCCAAATGCCTCCTTCCCTCGCTCAGGATCGCCGGCGTGACCGCCGACCCGAGGACCGTCGACCTCCTCCAGAAGGAGAAGACCTGGTCGGACGTCGCGGGGTCCGCGCTTCTCCAGCGGGCTCTCGCGACCTTCCTCGAACGCGGGGGATACCGGGCCTACCTCGAACGGGTCCGGCCCTTCTACCGGAAACTCAGGGAGGCGCTCAGGAAGGAACTGGGGAGGGGAGGGGCGGGAATCGTCTACGGTGATCCTCCCGCGGGATTGTGTCTTTTCTCAACGCTGCCCGAGGGGGTGGACGGATCGCGGTTCGTCGAGGAATGCAGGAGGCTCGGCGTCACGGTCAGTCCGGGACGGGACTACCACCTGGATCCGGCGGACGGAGCGTCGAGCTTCAGGATCGGTTTCGGCGGCCTGGAGCCCGAGGACGCTCCTCTTCTGGCCAGGACCCTCGAGCGGGCCTGCGAAAGGGCGGCCATCGGTTCGGAAAGAGTCTCCATCGTATGAGAGGGCTTCCTGTCAACGGACGCGGGTGAAGAAACAGCTCCTGTTCCCCGTATGGCAGGCCGTGCCGCCCGCCTGTTCGGCCTTGACGAGCACGCAGTCTCCGTCGCAGTCTACGTAGATTTCCTTCACGGTCTGAACGTGGCCTGAACTCTCGCCTTTCTTCCATAAGCGGTCCCGGCTCCTGGAATAGTAATGCACGAATCCCGTTGCGAGGGTGAGATCCCAGGCTTCCCGGTTCATGTAGGCCTGCATGAGCACGGTCCCGTCGCTCGCGTCCTGGACGATCGCGGGAACGAGCCCTCCCATCTTGTCGAAGTCGAGTTCCATGCGCTCATGGTTACCCGCCTCGCCCTGGCAGGTCAAGGCCCGCGTCCTTCCGCCCGTGCCCGGCCCCTTTTGCCCCGCCGTCCGGCTCCGCGCCTCCGCGCTTGCTTTTTTCGAAGATCGATCGAATATTAATACATGAGAAGGAGATACCCATGACGCTTCCCGAAACCATGAGCCCGGTGACCGCGGCTCTCCTGGCCACCCTGTTCACCTGGGGGGTCACGGCGCTCGGCGCAGGACTCGTCTTTTTCTTCAAGAACATCAATCGGAAGGCGCTTGACGGCATGCTCGGCTTCGCGGCCGGCGTCATGACCGCCGCGAGCTTCTGGTCCCTCCTCGCTCCATCCATCGAAATGGCCGAGCAGATGGGCCTTCTTCCCTGGGTTCCTCCCCTCGTGGGCTTCCTCGCGGGAGGGGCCTTCCTCAAGCTGGTCGACAGAATTCTGCCCCACCTGCACGTCGGGCTCGACAAGGGCGTTCCCGAGGGGCTCCACACGACCTGGAAGAAGAGCGTGCTCCTCGTGCTCGCCATAACGCTCCACAACATCCCGGAGGGGCTCGCCGTGGGCGTGGCGTTCGGCGCGATCGGCGCGGGCATACCCTCGGCCTCTCTCGCGGGCGCCGTCGCCCTCGCCGTAGGTATCGGCATCCAGAATTTCCCGGAAGGTGCCGCGGTTTCAGTGCCGCTCCGGCGCGAGGGCCTTTCCCGCACCAAGAGCTTCATGTACGGTCAGGCCTCGGGCATCGTGGAACCGATCGCCGGCGTCCTCGGAGCGGCGCTCGTCACGGTGATGCAGCCGATCCTGCCCTACGCGCTCGCCTTCGCCGCCGGGGCGATGATCTACGTGGTCGTGGAGGAGGTCATCCCCGAAGCCCAGGGAAGCGGCAACAGCGACCTCGCCACGATGGGGGCGATGGTGGGCTTCGCTGTCATGATGACGCTGGACGTGGCCCTGGGCTAGGTCCCGTAGGGCGCGGATCGCTGGAGCGGCCTATCGGAGCGGGAGCCGGAGACCCCGGGAGCCTGCACGTTGAGCTTTTCCCAGCGGGTCACCTTGTTCTCGACGGAAAACTGATAGATGCCGCAGTTGCCCATGGGGAAGAGGGGAAACCAGCTCGTCGACCCGAGCGTGACCTTGATGAGCCATTGGAGAATGCCTGCGTGGGCGACCGCGATGCAGGCCCTGGGCGTGTTCGGATCTCGTTCGACCGCGTGTCTCAGCCTCGACACGAGGACGGTCCACGCGGCCTCGGCCCGGGCCGAGAGTTCCCGAATGGATTCCGCCCCGTCGACGCCTTCCCAGCTTTTTTCCATGAAGGAGGCCCAGACCCGGGGATGCTTCGCCTTCGCCTCGTCCAGGGAGAGCCCGGTGAAGACGCCGGTGTCAAGCTCGGCGAGCTCGGCCGCCGGTTCGGGCGGCGGGAGCCCCGCGGTTTCCGCGAGGATCTCCGCGGTGGTCCTTCCGCGGGCGAGCGGCGTCGAGAGGACGAAGGCCGCGGGCTTGCCGCGGAACCATTCGCCGGTGAGCCGCGCCTGCTCGCGGCCGAGCTCGCTCAGGGCGAAGTCGAGCCTGCCCTGAACGAGGTCCTTGCGGTTTCCTTCGCTCATTCCGTGACGTACGAAGTAGAACTCGAATTTCCCCGGACCTTCGAGGGGAGAAAAATCGACGGGCATTTCATGACCTCCGGTTTCCGTAAAGAAGATGCCGCATCAAAGCAGTGAATAGGCGGCGTTCGCCGCCCCGAGAAGGCTGATGCCGTAGTCCTTCACGAGATAGACGGGGATTCCCGCGAGCGCGTCCCTGATCCCCTTGCGATAGCCCTGGCCGAACGTGCGCATGAAGAGCGCGTCCTCGAGCAGGAACCGTTCGTTCTTCGCCGCGATTCCCCCGGCGAGGTAGAGCCCCGCCCCGGGAAGGAACGTCGCCGCGACCCCGGCGGCGAAACGGGCGTAGAGTTTCGTGAAAAGCCGGATCGCCTCCGTGCAGATCGGAATCCTGCCCGCGGCCGACGACACGAGGGCGGGGATCTCCGCCTCGTCCGCGCCGAGGATCTTCGCGGCCTCGCTTCCCGCGGTCAGCCCCCGCTTCTCCGCGAGGAACCGGCAGATGTTCACGATCCCCTGGCCCGAGATGAAGAGCTCCGCCTCCGGGATCGCGCCGATCCGCCTCTCCACGAAACGGGAAAGCTCGCGGCTCTCCTCGTCGTAGCCGCCGAAATCGACGTGACCGCCTTCGGACGGACAGGCTATGTACCTGCCGTGGTCCTCGATGAGGAAACCCACCCCCAGTCCGGTCCCTGCGCCGACCACGGCCCTCACGTTCCCTCCGGCCGAAGGACGCGATCCGTCGGGCCTGGGCAGGACCGCGATCTGTCCCGGATCGTCCGGATCCAGGAGCGGCAGCCCGTAGCTGATCGCCGTGAAGTCGTTGATGACCGCGGTCTTGGCCCCGAGCAGGTCCGCGATTTCCGTGCCGGAGATCTCCCAGGGAACGTTCGTCATCACGCAGCGGTCGCCGGCGACCGGGCCGGCCGCGCTGATGCAGCAGAGATCCACGGCCGCCGATCCGCGTTTCGCGGCGATCTCGCGCGCCGTGCGGATGACCGCTTCGGAGAGCGAAGCCAGCTCTCCGGTCTTGAAGAGGAATTTTCCCATCACTTCGAAGGAACGGTTCTTCCTTCCCACGAGGGCCAGGCTGGTGTTGGTCCCCCCCACGTCCCCCGCGAGAATGAGCAGGTCGGCCTGGGCGTCGGGTTTCGGCCATTCGATCTTCATGCCTTTCTTTATATCGAAAGGAGGGGGGCAGCGCAAGGAAGCCGCGGCGCGTGAAGGCGCCTGGCTGGTCCGCTCGAATCCGCGGGGCGGGCGCCGGCGGCGCCGGCGGATCCGCCCGCCCCGGCGTCACTTCATCCGCCGCGCGAGCGGGAGGAAGAGCAGGATCCAGGCCACGGCGCAGAGAAACGCTACGACGGTGCCAGCGAGGAGGCCGAGACGCGGATAGAGGTACCTCACCGCGAAGGCGTACACGATGATGTTCGACGAAGACGGCATGAGGATCTTTCCGGTCGCGCGGGTGAAGGCGGTGCCCTGGGTCTTCGCGAGGATCGTGAGCGTTGAAAGCATGACCGCGGGAAAGGTCGTCGCGATGCCCGTGATGTAGGCGGGCGCGATCTGGGCGATGAGCACGGCCGAGGCGACCACGGTTCCCGCGAAGAGCGCTCGTATCAGCAGGCCCCGGAGGCTGAAGGGTACGCGTTTCTTGGGAACCGACACCACCTCGGCTCCGTACTCGAGGGCGACGAATCCTCCGACCGCCGCGATGACGAAGAGCAGGAGGGCGAGGGCGACGCTCTCCACCCTGAGAAAGGCGAGGACGACAGCGGAGACGAACCACATCGAGAGCGAGATCGTTATCGCCGCCGGGATGCCGCGGGGAAGGGCCAGGACGAAGACGAAGATGAAGAGCACGTTCATCGTCATGCCCATCGTCGACGCGGCGGCCGCCTCCACGGCGAACGGGACTCCCTTGGTGATCCCGATGAAGAGGAGGGAAAGCACGATGTTCGAGGGGAGGTTCACGAGGAGGCCTCCCACCCGGTTGCCCAGCTTTTCGCCGGCCATCGTCGCGCCGCCGATCCAGGTCCCGGCGAGGACGAAGGCGAGACCGACCCTGAGCGCGATCTCCGCGCCGCTCATGGCCTGGGGAGCGGCACCGCGAGCTTCTCCGCCCAGGGGACGAGACCTTCCATGATGCCCGCGTCGAGGCTCACGCCTTCCCTGATCTGCCTGGCCCGGAGTTCGAGCGCGCGGTCGCCCGGTACCCTGACGCGATCGAACCCCTTGCGGGGCGGCGTCGCCCTGCTTTCGTCTGCGAGCCACTTCATCTCGCGCCTGAAGGCCGCGGTTCCGCCGAAGGCCGCGGTGTCCATGATCTGCAGGAAGACCGAAGCGCCCCACGTGGCGGGGTTCTTGGATCTGCCGTAGCCCGCGAGCCCCGAGGTGAGAGCCTCCACGAAGAGGCCCAGGGCGAAACCCTTGTAGCCGTTGTCGGCGCCTCCCAGGGGAAGGATGGTACCGCCTTTTTCCCTCGATACGACCTCGGGGTCGTTCGTCGCGTTCCCCTCGGAGTCGAGGAGCCATTTCCCCGGCAGCTTCTTCTTCATCGTGCGGTACCGGTTGACGACCCCGAGCGCCACCGTGGACATGCTGATGTCGATGATGATGGGCGAGCCCTTGCCGGCCGGAATCCCCATGGCCATGGGATTCGGCGTGTAGAGGGCTTTCGTCCCGCCGAAGGGGGCGACCGATTTCACCGAAGGATCGGAGGAGGTGAGGATCGTGAAGAAGCCTTTTTCCGCGAGCGGCGGGAGGTAGGCAGCGAGGCAGGCGATGTGATGGCTCTTGCGGATCACGTAGGTCACGACGGGATGCTTTTTCGTTCTCGCGACCGCTTCGTCGATGGCTTTCTGGGTGAGCCAGATCCCGGGGAGATAGTTGCCGTCCCATGTCACGACGGAGCCGTGATCGGCCAGCACCTTCGGCTCGCCCTTCTTTCGGAGCGTGCCCTTTTCCAGTTCCGCGAGATAGCCCGGAACGAGCTTGAAACCATGGGTGACGTGGCCCATGAGATCCGCCTCGGCGAGGATGCGCGAGGTCGTCGCGGCCCGTTCGCGGTCGAGTCCCGCCTTCATGAAAAGCTCGGTCCCGAATTCGAGCAAGCTCGGATACGTGTAACGTTGATCTTGTTTCTTGGACATGGAAAGGTCCTTCTCCTTCGGCATCGATGATTTTGCCTTCCATTATCGGGAAACGGCGGACGGAAGGCAAGAGCGGCGAGAAGCCGTGCGGGAACGATATGCGGACCTTTCTCTTTCCGGGAAAGGGGGGTATCATGAAGGCATGACCGAGTCGGAGCGGATGGTCGCGGATCAGATTCTGAGGCGGGGCGTGACGAGCTCGCGCGTGCTCGACGCCATGAGGAAGATCCGGCGCCACGAGTTCGTTCCGGAGTCCCTGAGGTCGCAGGCCTACGGGGACGGGCCCCTCCCGATCGGCAGGGGACAGACCATCTCCCAGCCCTACATCGTGGCCTACATGACCGAACTCCTCCGGGTCGGGCGGACCGACCGGATCCTGGAGGTGGGCACGGGGAGCGGTTATCAGACCGCGGTCCTCGCCGAGCTCGCGGAGCGCGTCTTCAGCGTCGAGCTGATCGACGTCCTTTCCCTGTCGGCTTCGAGGCTTCTCGGGGAGCTGGGATACGGGAACATCGAATTCCGCATCGGCGACGGGGCCCTCGGTTGGCCTGAACACGCGCCCTTCGACGGCATCATCGTGACCGCGGCGGCGTCCCGCGTCCCTCCCGCTCTCGTCGAACAGCTCGGTCCCGAGGGAAGGATGGTCGTCCCGGTCGGCGAGCCCTTCGAGATCCAGGACCTCGTCCTCGTGAAGAAGGAAGGAGGCAGGATCTCCTCTCGGAGCCAGCTTCAGGTCCGGTTCGTACCCTTGCGGGAAGGCGAAGGGCTCAATCGTTGAGGGCCGCGTGCCTCCCTTCCTTCGAATAGACGATCCACTCGCAGATGTTGGTGACGAGGTCTCCGATGCGTTCGAGGTATCGTCCGAGCAGGAGGAGCAGGGCGAATTCCTTGGAGGTTTTCGTCACCTTCGATTCATCGTAGAGCTTCTTCCTGAAACGATCGTGCTGCCCGTCCACCTCGTCGTCCTTTTCCGCGGCAGACTTCGCCTTTCCGGAGTCGTCCGAAATGAAGGCGGTGAGCGCTTCGTCGAGCATGGAAATGTCCGTGTCGATCATCGCCTCGATGTTCGCGGAGAAGGGAGCGAGCGTCTCTTCGTCCAATTTCCGGAGCGCCTTCGCCACATGGACCGCGTAATCCCCCATGCGTTCGAGATGCGCGACTATCTTCAGGCAGGATACGATTTTTCTGAGGTCCCCGGCCACAGGCTGTTCCGTGGCTATGAGGGAGATGATCTTGTCTTCCAGGAGGGTCTCGGCCTCGTTGATCCCCTTTTCGGATCCCTTCACCTTGTCCAGCAGGGCCTTGTCCTTGTCGGGCAGTAGAGACCTGGAGACTTTCAGATTGTCTTCCACCATCACTCCCATGCGGAGCAGGTCCTGATAGAGGTCCTTGAGTTTCCTGTCGTAGCTTTCCCGAGTCGGCATCGCAAGCCCTCCTTCATCCATCCCAACTAGCCGGATTTTAACAATTCTCTTACATATCGTTGATGTTGTCCATGTAAATTCACCCCGTAAATCGGGACGATCCGATTGTACAGGAGGAAAAAATGAAGCGTATTACCGTAGCGGCTCTCGTGGCTTTCACCGCAGTCGGCCTCGTTTACGCCGGCGGAAGCAAGGAAGAACCGAAGAAAGAGACCCCGAAGGCCGAGACCAAGGCTCCCGCCCCCGCGGGCAAGCTGTCCATGGGAGGCTCGACCACCGTCGAACCCATCATCACGCGGGCCATCGAATCCTTCTCGAAGGTCAATCCGAGCGCGAAGCTCTCCTACGACAGCCAGGGCTCCAGCGTGGGCATCACCGGCGTCATCGACGGAGTCTACGATCTCGGGGGCTCCTCGCGGGAAATCAAGAAAGAGGAAATCGACAAGGGCGTGAAACCCATTGCCATCTGCCTCGACGGTCTCGCCGTCATCGTGAACGGGGGAATCCCGGTGGACAATCTCGAGGTCAGGCAGATCGCCGATCTCTTCAACGGCACCGTCAAGAACTGGAAGGAATTGGGCGGTCCCGACGCTCCGGTCGTGGTCGTGAACCGGGACGAGGCTTCCGGCACCCGCGCCGCCTTCCTGGAACTCGTCCTTCAGGCCGTCTACAAGCAGAAGAACGATCCGAAGCAGAAGTTCCTGAAGGACGCGATCACCGTTGAGTCCAACGGCGACATGGTCACCAAGGTCGGCTCCACCCCCAACGCGATCGGCTACTGCGGCTTCGGTTACCTCGAGCAGGCCAGGAAGATGGGTGCTAAATCGATCTCCGTGAACGGCATAAAGGACGACGTGAAGAACATCTACAACAAGACCTACCCGATCTCCCGCGAGCTCTTCATGGTGTCCAAGGGCGACCTTCCCGCCGGCTCGCTGAAGAAGTCCTTCGTGGACTACCTCCTCTCGGCCGAAGGCCAGGCCATCGTGGCGAAGGCCGGTTTCATCCCCTTCGAGAAGTGAGCGGGCGGTGGAAAAGAGATTTGCGGCTTCCGGTTTCTTCCAGGCGTCAGCCGGGAAGAAGCCGCCGGCCGGAACCGGCATGAGGAGGGTCCCGAGGGCGGGACGGTTCCGCGAGGCCTTCGTCGAGAAGCTGCTTCTCGCCTGCGCCCTCGTTTCCGTCCTCAGCGTCGTGTTCATCACGATTTTCATCTTTCAAAAAGGAGCCCCGCTTTTCAGGAGCGTGGGCGTCCCGGATTTCCTGTTCGGGCTCGAGTGGGAGCCGACGGGCAATCCTCCGAAGTACGGGATACTTCCCTTCATCGTCGGCTCCTTTTTCGTCACCTTCCTTTCGCTCCTCATAGCCGTGCCGGTGGGGGTCGCCTGCGGCATCTTCCTCGCGGAGATGGCGAAGGGAAGGACGGCGAGAATAATCCGGAGCGTCGTGGAGCTGCTCGCCGGCATTCCGTCCGTCGTGTACGGCTTTTTCGGCATCGTGGCGGTTTCCTCGGTCGTCAGGACGCTGTTCGGCGGTACCGGCTTCAACGTCCTTTCCGCCTCCCTCGTGCTCGCGATCATGGTGTTGCCCACGATCATCAACATCACCGAGGTTTCGCTCCGCGCCGTCCCCGTCGAGTTCAAGGAAGGCTCCTACGCCCTCGGGGCGACCCAGTGGCAGTCGATTCTGAACGTCCTGCTCCCCGCGGCCCGGTCCGGCATCCTCGCCGGGATCGTGCTCGGCATGGGCCGGGCGGTAGGCGAGACCATGGCCGTCCTCATGGTGGGCGGCAACGCCCCGATCATGCCGACCGGCCCGCTTTCGAAGGTGAGGACCCTCACCATGAACGTGGTCACGGATATGGGCTATGCATCGGGCGATCACATGACCGCCCTGTTCACGACGGGCATCGTCCTCTTCTTCTTCATCTTCGCCCTCAACTTCCTGGTTTTCCTTCTCAAGAAGAAAACCGTCATCAAGGAATGAAGCAATGAACCCTAGGAAAACCGGACAGCTCCCGAGGTCGAAGCACGCGAAGCGGACACGATTCGAGGACTTCATGGCCCGCACGGTCCTGTGGGGCGCCGCCGGAGTCACCATCCTCGCCCTTGCCGCGGTCATCGGCTACATCCTGTTCCGCGGCTTCTACAGCGATTCCGTCAGCGAGAGCGCCTACGTGCCCCTTCCGGAACTCGAACTTCCGGTGGATTCGGCAGGCGGCGCGTCGGTCGCGGTGGTCGTGAACTCGTCGGTGAGGGCGGACGCCTTGGAGATCGACGACCTCGTCTCGATCTTCCAGGGCAGGAATTTCGAGTGGGACGAGATATCCGCCCAGGACCTCAGGATCCTGCCCCTCGCGGTCTCGCCCGAGGTCTCCCCTGTCTACGAACTCGCGGCCGCCCTCCTCAGGGGGGGGCGGACCAAATACGGAGCCAACGTCGGCATCCTGCCGTCCGAAGAGAGCCTTCTCAAGGAAGTCGGCCGAACCAAGGGGGCGGTCGGCTTCGTGGAGTCTGGGAGATTTCGGGAAGCCCGCGGAATCAAGCGGGTGGCGGTGCTCAGGACCGTGGCTGCGGTGAATCCCTCGGTGATGAAGCTTCAGAACAACAGGCGCCTGCGATCGCTCGGCGAGCGGGAACTCGCCGACATTTTCAGGGGACGGGCCCTGACCTGGGATCAGGTAGGCGGAATACGGCTTCCGATCGTGCCCGTGGTGCTCCGCCCGCAAACCGAGGGTTCCGAGAAGGATTTCGCCTCGCTCCTCCTCGGCGGGAAATTTGCTCTTCCGCCGAACGCGGTGGAGGCCTCGGACCCGGAGGAACTCGCCCTGATCCTCGCGAAAACCGAGGGTGCCGTCGCCCTCGTTTCCCGGAGTCTCGCCGACGAGAAGTCCCTGGAAACCGTGAACTCGGATTCGCGGAAGCGGGGTCCGAACCTTTCGCTTTCCTTCCTCCTCGAGGAGCCGAAGGCGGCGGGAAAGGTGGGCGGCATCTCGACGATCGTCCTCAACACCTTCTTCATGATCCTGCTCACCCTCCTTTTTTCCACGCCGATCGGCGTGGCGGCGGCGGTGTATCTCGTCGAATACGCGAAACAGGGCAGGCTCGTTACCCTGCTTCGCCTCGGCACGGAGACCCTCGCCGGGATTCCCTCGGTCATCTTCGGGCTCTTCGGATTCATCGTCTTCGTCTCCCTTTTCGGTTTCGGAATCGGCCTTCTTTCCGGAACCCTGACCGTGACCATGATGATCCTTCCCACGATCACGAGGACCTCCGAAGAGGCGCTGAAGGCCGTGCCCTCGGGGCTTCGGGAAGGAAGCCTCGCCCTGGGAGCCACCAAGCTGCAGACGGTCTTCAGGGTGATCGTCCCGGCCGCCGTGCCGGGTATCCTCACGGGCGTGATCCTGGCGCTCGGAAGGGCCGTGGGGGAGACGGCGGCCCTCCTGTTCACCATGGGCTTCGATTACCGGCTCGTGAAGGACCTCACCTCTTCCGCAAGGATGCTGTCGGTTCATCTTTACCAGCTGGTTCGCGAGGGCATCTCGTTCGACCGGGCCTTCGCCACGGCTACGGTTCTCATCTTCATCGTATTCATCGTGAATCTATCCACGACCCGGCTCATAGGCCGGATGAACAGGCTGGCGGGCAAATGATCGGAACCCCGCGGGCGAGGAGCATGCTTTCATGGAACCCAAACTGGAAGTGAGGAACCTGGACCTGTATTACGGGGATTTCCAGGCCTTGAGGAACGTATCGATCTCGATCGACCGGAACACCGTCACCGCCTTCATCGGTCCCTCCGGCTGCGGAAAATCGACCTTCCTCAGGGTCCTCAACAGGATGAACGACCTCATCGACGGAGTCGCGGTGACCGGGCAGGTCCTCTACGACGGCATCGACGTCTATCTCGACTACGACGTGATCGATCTCAGGAAGAAGATCGGCATGGTGTTCCAGAAGCCGAACCCCTTCCCCATGAGCGTCTACGACAACGTCGCCTACGGGCCGAGAATCCACGGAGTGAAAAGCAGGTCCGTGCTCGACGGGATCGTCGAGAAGAGCCTCATGGACGCCGCGGTTTGGGACGAGCTCAAGGACAGGCTCGACAAGCCGGCGCTCGGCCTTTCGGGCGGCCAGCAGCAGAGGCTCTGTATAGCCCGGGTGCTCGCCGTGGAACCGGACGTCGTGCTCATGGACGAGCCGACCTCGGCCCTCGATCCCATATCCACGGCGAGGATCGAGGACCTCATCGGCGAGCTCAAGAAAGACTACAGCATCGTCATCGTGACGCACAACATGCAGCAGGCGGGAAGGATATCGGACCGCACGGCCTTCTTCCTCACGGGCGAGATCGTGGAATACGGATCGACGAAGGATATTTTCTTCAACCCCGCCGACGGGAGGACCGAGGCTTACATTTCCGGCCGGTTCGGTTGACGACAAGGAGAGGTGGTTCCCGTGCGAAACATATATCAAGACGAAATCCGCAGGCTCGACCATGAGGTCCTCAGAATGGGGGCCGTCGTCGAGGAGGCCCTGCTGAAGGGAATCGAAGCCCTTATAAGCAAGAATATCGAACTCGCCGAGGGGCTGATCCGGGGAGATTCCGCCGTGAACGCTCTTCAGCTCGGGCTCGAGGACGAAATCGTCACGCTGATCGCCACCGAACAGCCGGTGGCACGCGACCTCAGGCGTCTCGTGTCGATGCTCAAGATCGTCACCAACCTCGAGAGAATGGGGGACCATGCCGTCCATCTCGGTAAGGCAGCGATCCGATTCCGGGACGAGGAATACGTCATCCCCATCGAATTGCTCGAGAGGATGGGGAACCTCTGCGTCGGGATGATTCACGATGTCCTCACCGCCTTCGTGAACGGGGACGAGAAGCTCGCGCGCGACATCGCGAGTCACGATTCGGCGGTCGACGAGCTGCACAGGGACGTCACGGACAGGATCCTCGAGGTGATGCGCGAGGGCGGAAGGACCGTGGAGCAGGCGGCCCGGCTTCTCCTCATCGCGCGCTTTCTCGAGCGGCTCGGCGACCATGTGACCAACATCTGCGAATGGATCGTGTTCACGGAGACGGGAAAACACGTCGAGCTGAATTGAGCCGGAAGATGTTCCGCTTCGGTTCCGCAGCCCGCAGGATCCGCGGCTCTTGACGAAACCGGACGGGCGCGGTAATCTTTATATATGAATACTTGTTCATATGAATGGTTGTCGATGTGAAAAAGACGGTACCCAAGTGCGCTGTCACCATCGTCCACGAAAAGACCGTCGCGGAGGTCCGAAAGCACCTTCCCGCGGACGAGGCCCTCTACGAGCTCGCCGATTTCTTCAAGGTCTTCGGCGACACGACGAGGATCAAGATCCTCCAAGCCCTGTTCAGATCCGAACTCTGCGTCTGCGACCTCTCCGCGGTCCTCGGCGTCAGCCAGTCCGCGGTCTCCCATCAGCTGAAGATCCTCAGGATGGCGAACCTCGTCAAGCCGCGCAAGGAAGGAAAGATCGTCTACTACTCCCTGAGCGACGATCATGTCGCCGCGATCCTGGCCCAGGGCCTCGATCACGTGGAGGAGTGAGACCGTGGCGACCTACAGGATCAAGAACCTCGACTGCGCGGACTGCGCGGCCCGCCTGGAAAAAAGGCTGCAAGATCTCACTTCCGTTCGTTATGCCTCGCTCAATTTCGCCTCGCTCAACCTCGTCATCGACACCGACGACATCGAGGAGGTGAAGCGGGAGATGAGCCGGATCGAACCGGCCGTCGAACTCTCCTCCCTCGATGAAGCGCGGGACGGCGGCGGGGCCCCGGAGAAGATGCGTGAACTCGCCTTCGTCGCGGCGGCGGTCGCTGCGTACGCCCTCGTGTTCGTCGCGGAAAGACTGCCGCCCGGCGGCGCTCCCCGATGGCTCGTCCCCGCCGGTTTCGCGGCCCTGTGGCTCGCCGCCGGCTTTCGGGTGATGAAGGAGGCGGCATCGAACCTCCTTCGCGGCCGGATCTTCGACGAGAATTTCCTCATGTCGATCGCGACGATGGGGGCCTTCGCCATCGGAGCCTATTCCGAGGCGGCCGGCGTCATGGTCTTCTACCGGATCGGCGAATATCTCGAGGAGCTGTCCCTCGACCGATCGAGGCGGTCGATAGAGCGGCTCCTTTCCCTCAAGCCCGATTCGGCCGAGGTGGTGCGGGACGGGCGGGCGATCAGGCTGAGCCCCGATCTGGTCGAACCGGGCGAAACGGTTCGCGTGCGCCCCGGTGAACGGGTTCCCCTCGACGGCGTCGTCCTGACCGGCGTTTCCTCGCTCGACACGTCGCCCATAACCGGGGAATCGATGCCGGTGCCGGTCGCGGAAGGCGACGAAGCTCCGGCAGGCTCGCTCAACCGGAACGGGCTCCTCGAGCTCCGGGTGACGAGGCCCTTCGGCGAGTCGTCGGTCGCTCGCATCATGCGCCTCGTGGAGGAATCCTCCGCCCGGAAGTCGAAAACCGAGCGGTTCATGACGAAGTTCGCCCGCTACTACACGCCGGCCGTGATGGCCACGGCGGCCCTCGCCGCGGTCCTCCCGCCGCTTCTCGTTTCAGGTGAGTCCTTCGTCGATTGGCTCTACCGGGCCCTGGTCATCCTCGTGATCTCCTGTCCCTGCGCCCTCGTGGTCAGCATCCCCCTCGGCTACTTCGGCGGGATCGGCGGTGCGGCCAAGCGGGGAATCCTCGTCAAGGGATCGAGCGCCCTCGACGCCCTGAGCAGGGCCGGCGTCGTCGCCTTCGACAAGACCGGCACGCTCACGAAGGGCGTCTTCTCCGTACTCGCCGTGCGCCCCGCCTCGGGCTTCGACGAGGCCGGCCTCCTCGCGTGCGCGGCCAGGGCCGAGGCCGGGTCGAACCACCCGATCGCGAATTCGCTCGCCGCCGCTTACGGCGCCGAGCCCGGCGCGCCGGAGGAATTCAAGGAATCTCCCGGCCTCGGCGTCGCGGCCGTAGTCGACGGGAAACGCGTACTCGCGGGGAACTCCCGTTTCCTCGAGCGCGCGGGAATCGCGGTCCCCCCGTACGACGACGCCGCGGCGCTGCGGGTCCACGTCGCCGTCGACGCGATCTACGCCGGGGCCGTCGAGCTGGGCGACGAGGTGCGTCCCGAGTCCGCGGCCGCGGTCGCGGAGCTCGGGCGGCTCGGCATACCGTCCGTCGCCCTTCTGAGCGGGGACTCGGCGGTCAAGGCCGAGGCGGTCGGGCGCTCCCTGGGGCTGAAGGACGCGAGGGGCGGCCTCCTGCCGGAGGACAAAGCGGCCGCGCTCCGCTCGATGAGGAGGGACGGGGCCTCCGTCGTCTTCGTCGGCGACGGAATCAACGACGCGCCGGTGCTCGCGGAGGCGGACGTCGGGGTGGCCATGGGCGGGATCGGCCAGGACGCGGCAGTGGAGACCGCCGACGTCGTCATCCTGAACGACGATCCGGGAAAGGTCGCCGAGGCGATCGCGGTCGCTCGCAGGACAAGGAGGATCGTGACGCAGAACATCGTGTTCGCTCTGGGGATCAAGCTCGCCTTCGTGGCCGGTGGTCTCGCCGGTCTCGCCGGCATGTGGGAGGCCGTGTTCGCCGACGTCGGCGTCGCCGTGCTCGCGGTGCTCAACTCCATGCGTTCCATGGGACCGCCGGAAAAGCCATGATCCTCGGGACGTTTCGGTAACAATTGTTACAGCCGCTCCCCCGAATCCGGGTTATACTTGGAGCGACTAAAGAAGCCAGGAGGATATCATGGCGGATAAAAACAACAAAACCCCGGGAAACGCGGCCGGATCGTATTACGTCGACGACGGATGCATCGGTTGCGGACTCTGCGTGAGCACCGCTCCCGAAATTTTCGAGCTCGGCGCGGGAGACAAGGCCTACGTCAAGAAACAGCCCGACGCTTCCGAACTCGAAGCGGCCAATACCGCGCTCGATTCCTGTCCCGTTTCTTCGATCGGCAACGACGGCTGATCCCTTCCGTACGATCCCGCACCCTGCAGGGCGGACCGGCCCGGCGCCCGTCCGTCCGCAGACGGGACCGTTTACACGTTCCTGCGTACCCGGTATAGTCCTTGCATGAAAATCATCCTCGATGTCGTCTCCCTTCTGGTCCCGTTGTTCAGCACGATCGGCGGCGGTTTCCTTCTCGGACGCCTCTTCTCCCTGAGCGAGGAAACCCTGGTCAGGATCCTGACCGATCTCGTGACGCCGCTCATGGTCTTCTACTCCCTGTATACATCGAGCCTGTCCGGCGGACTTCTCCTCCGTATCTTCGGCGCGGCCTTTTTCGTCGTGTTCCTGCTCGCGCTCCTCGCCTATTTCTGGACGAGGAGGTCCGGGCTCGACCGGCGAGCCTACATGCCGCCGATCCTCTTCTACAATACGGGCTTCCTCGGCATTCCTCTCATGCAGCTCTGGGGAGGGCTCGCGGCCATGAACGTGATCCTCATCTACGATCAGATGCAGGGCATCGCGATCTTCACCATAGGCATCTTCATAGTGACAGGGGGCATGTCGAGGAAGGGCCTCACCGACATGTTCCTGTCACCGGTAATGTGGGCCATGGGCCTCGGCTTCCTGTTCAATCTGACGGAGATCCCGGTTCCCGACGTTGTCATCAAGACCTGTTCCTTCGGAGGTTCCGCCATGACCTCTCTCGCCGCCATCACCCTGGGATGCTCCCTCGCGAAGCGGAAACTCGCCTTCGATTCCCATCTCGCCGTGGGCCTGTTTCTCAGGGTGGTCGTCGGCTTCTTCGCGGGCGTCGCGGGCTCGCTCGTCTTCGGCCTCACCGGTCTCGCGAAGACCGTGTTCATCGTGGGCTCCTCCCTGCCGGCGGCGGTATTTTCCTACGTGATCACCGACCGCTACGGCGCCAGGACCGAGTTCTCGGGCTCCATGGTGCTCGTATCGACCGCCCTCGGTATCGTCACCATCCCTCTCGCGTTCTGGGGAGCGAGGTTCTTTTAGGGAGGGGCCGACGCCTCGCGGCCCCGAGGAGAAATCGTGAAAAAGGCATTTGCATCGGCCGCCGCTTCGATCCTGCTGGCTTCGGCCTGCATCGCTCAGGCGGCGGCGGATTCGCGGGTGGAAGCGACGCTCTGCGCCGAATCCATGGGCGTGAACGTCGGCTTTTTCATGGTCTTCGATTTCAAGGA
>CAYNKA010000026.1:0-11879 GCA_964397655.1 uncultured Spirochaetaceae bacterium
CTTCACGGCGGGCTTTTCGAGACGATGAAACAGGCGGACGAGATACCCGAGGCGTTCAAGCTCGGCGTCACCTCCTTCAAGATGTTCATGGCCTACGCCAAACTCGGTTGGATGACCGACGATTACGCCCTCACCAAGGGCATGGACGTCATCGGCCGGCTCGGCGGCATGGCCTGCATCCACGCCGAGACGGGGCTCGCCATCGACTACATCCAGGACCGGCTCCTCGCCGCGAAGGCCGATTTCGCGGAGCGTTTCCTCGAGACGAGCCCCGACGTGGCCGAGGCCGAGGGCATCTTCCGTTGCGTGTCCATCGGCAGGCTCATGAACTGCCCGGTCTACATACCCCATGTCTCCTCCTGGGAGGCCGTGGACGTGCTCAGGTTCTTCCGCGAAAAGGGCGTACGCGTCTTCGCGGAGACCTGCCCCCAGTACCTCTCCCTCACCTGGGACAAGCTCAAGAAGCTGGGGCCCCTCGGCAAGGTCGGTCCCGCCATCAAGACCCAGGAGGACCAGGACGCCCTCTGGGAAGGGATCAGGGACGGGCTCTTCGACACTTTCGGCAGCGACCACGCGCCGAAGGACAAGACGACGGGCGAGGATTTCTTCAAGGCTGCCTACGGTTCGCCGCAGGTCGAGACCATGCTTCCCGTGATCTGGCACGAGGGCGTGAACAAGGGCAGGCTCACCGTCAACGAACTCGCGGGACTGTTCTCCGAGAATGCGGCGCGCATCCTCGGCATTTTCCCGAAGAAGGGGAGACTGGACGTCGGGTCCGACGCCGACATCACGATCTTCGATCCCAAGGAGCCCTGGAAGATCGGCGTAGCCGATCAACATTCAAAGGCGAAGTATACCCTCTATGAAGGCAGGGAAGTCCTCGGACGGGTGAAGACCGTGATTTCCCGCGGAAAGATCGTCGTGGACGGCGGTGAATTCCGGGGAGACCCAAAGCACGGGAAATTCATCGCCACCGGAGCCGGAAGAACGAAATGAAAATAAGGAAGAAGCACATCCTCTTCATCGCGGCCGGAGCGGTCGCGGTTCTCGTGGGTTTCGGCATTTACCGGCGCGCTGCGACCGGCACGGCCGGCAACTCCGGCGGAGGCCGTTCCCAGAACGCGGTCGCCGTGGAAGTCGTTCAGGTGGCCGAAGAGACGATCCGGGAAACGGGTTTCTTCTCCGGCTCGCTCCAGGCCCGGTCGAGGTTCATCGTGTCCCCGAAGATCGGGGGCAGGCTGGTACGACTCTACGCGGACGTCGGCGACCGGGTGGTTCGGGGGCAGCTTCTCGCGAGACTCGACGACACCGAATACGTCCAGCAGCTCGAGCAGGCGAAGGCCGATCTCGAAGTCTCCGCCGCGAACCTGGAGGACGCGAAGGGAAACCTGCAGACTCAGGGCCGGGAACTCGATCGGGTGAAAACCCTTTTCCAGAGCAAGATCGCCTCGCAGACCGAGCTCGACCAGGTTTCCAACCAGTACAACAAGACCGAGGCCCAGCTCAAGGTCGTCCAGGCGCAGATGAGGCTCAAGGAAGCCGCGCTCGAGACGGCGAAGCTCCGGCTCTCGTACACCAAACTCCTCGCCGAATGGGAATCCTCCGAGGAGAGCCGCGTAATCGGCGAGCGCCTCGCGGAGGAAGGGGCCCTGCTCAAGGCGAACGATCCGGTGTTCTCCATCCTCGACATCGGTTCCCTCACCGCAACCTTCAACGTCACCGAATCGGCCTATCCCAGGATGAGGATCGGCCTCGGCGCGTCCGTGGTCTCGGATGTCTTCCCCGGCATGACCTTTCCCGGACGGGTGCAGCGGGTCGCGCCGTTCATCAACGAGGCTACTCGTCAGGCCGAGATCAGGCTCGAGGTTCCGAATCAGAAGGGCGTGCTCAAGCCCGGCCTCTTCGTCCGCGTCTCCATAGAATACGGCAGGAAGGAGAAGGCCCGCGTGGTGCCCCTTTCCGCCGTCGTGAAGCGGAACGAGAGGGAAGGAGTCTTCATGGTGGAGCCGGACGGATCGAGCGTCCGTTTCGTGCCGGTGTCGGTCGGCGTCACCGACGAGAACAAGGCTGAAATCGTCTCGCCCGCGGGCCTCAAGGGGGCTGTCGTCGTCCTCGGCCAGCATCTTCTCATGGATGGATCGAAGATCGTCCTTCCCTCGGGCGGAAATTCGAAGGCCCGAGGGGACGCTGCGCCCAACCTCGGCGAGGCCGGCCCCGACGGGAAGATCCGGAGTCCGGGAGACAAGCAGGGCGCGCCTCAGGAAAAGAGCAAGCGGAAAAACACCGGGAGTTGAACCATGAAAATCGCGCGCTTCTCCGTCGAGCGTCCGGTCCTGACGCTGATGGTCTCCCTTATCGTTCTCATCCTCGGAATCACCGCCCTGCTCAGGCTTCCGGTGGACCTCATGCCCGACATCAGCTACCCGACGATCAGCATCACGACGATCTACGCGGATACAGGTCCTGAACTCATCGAACAGCTCATCACCAAACCTATCGAGCAGGCGGTGAGCGCCGTTCCCGGGGTCGAGGACCTCTATTCGACGTCCTCTGAAGGACAGAGCCAGGTGCGCATCACCTTTTCCTGGGGGACCGACCTCGACGCCGCCTCGAACGACCTACGCGACCGCATAGATCGCATCATTTCCAGGCTTCCCGACGACGCGGAACGGCCGCGGCTTTTCAAATTCGACTACAGCGCCTACCCCATCGTGTTCCTCGGGGCGTACGGGAGCATGGACCCTCTCTACCTCAGGGAACTCATCGACGAGCAGATCTCCTACCGGCTGGAACGCGTTCCCGGCGTCGCCGCCGTGGAAGTGTGGGGGGGCGACGTTCGGCAGATACAGGTGAACATCTTTCCGGAGAGTCTCAAGGCCCTCAACCTCTCCATCGACCAGGTCGTGGCGAGGATCCAGTCCGCGAACATCGAGTCTCCGGTCGGCACGGTGTACCGCGACACCAAGCAGGTCTCCATGCGGACCGCGGGGCTCTACACCAAACTCGAAGACATCCGTGCCGTCGTGGTGGCCGTGAAGGACGGAATCCCCATCAGGCTCAGCCAGATCGCCACGGTGGAGGACACGGCGGCGAAGGTGACCCGCATCGCGCGCATCAACGGCGAGAAGGGCATCCGCCTTTCGGTGACCAAGCAGTCCGGGAAGAACACGGTCGAGGTGGCCGAGGCCGTCGTGAAGGAGATCGAGAGCATCAACCGCGACTTTCCACAGCTCAAGCTCGTCGTGCTGAGCGACACCTCGAAGTACATCAAGTACTCGATTTACAACGTCGGGAGTTCGGCGGTCTACGGGGGGGGCCTCGCGCTCGTGATCCTTCTCGTCTTTCTTCGGAACGTCGCGAGTTCCCTCGTCGTGGCGGTTACGATCCCGTTCTCAGTCATCGCGACCTTCGCCCTCATGTACTTCAACGGCTTCACCCTCAACCTCATGAGCCTCGGCGCCCTCGCCCTCGGCGTCGGCATGCTCGTGGACAACTCGATCGTCGTGCTCGAGAACATTTCCCGCCTCCGGGAGTCGGGGCTGGGGGCGAAGGCCGCCGCCATCGACGGCAGCGAGGAGATGGCCTCCGCCGTCGTGGCGAGCACGCTCACGACGGTCGTCGTCTTCCTCCCCCTCATCTTCGTGAGGGGCATGGCAGGGGTCATGTACAAGCAGCTCGCGATCATCGTCTCATTCTCCCTCCTGTGTTCACTGCTCGTCGCCCTCACGCTGGTACCCGCCATAGCCGCCAGGCTCCATCATCCGGTCTTCGAGGAGGGCAGGACGGGGAAAACCCCTCTCGGCAGGATCTTCCACTGGTGCGGCATCTTCTTCTCGAAACTGGAGGCGTGGTATTCGGGGATCCTGCATCGAGCCCTCGACCATAAGGCCTTGGTCTTGATAGCGACCGCGGGCATCCTCGCGGCCTCGCTCTTCTTCATCCCCTTCATCGGCTCTGAGCTCATGCCGGTTTCCGATCAGGGCCAGGTCAGGATCAACGGGGATCTGGAGGTGGGAACCAGGCTCGAGATCACCGACCAGAAATTCAGCGCGCTCATAGAGCCGGTCGTCGTGGAGTCGGTTCCCGAATCGGACAATTACTTCTCCATCATCGGCGGGGGCATGGGCGGCGCATCTGCCCGTTCGGGCCAGATCAACATCAACCTCAAGCCGCAGAGCGAACGGAAACGTTCCGACGCCGCCATCGCCCAGGACCTCAGGAGGAAGCTCGCGTCCGTGCCGGGCGTCACCATCAGGACCCGTGTGGGCCAGAGCATCGTGTCGTTCGGAGCGAGCGGCTCTTCCGCCGACCAGCTCACCGTCGAGATCCGGGGCTACGACCTCGCCGAGGCGGACGCCCTGGCGCAAAAGGTGCAGCGGATGGCGGAGAAGATCGAGGGCGTCACCGACGCCAGACTGAGCCGGGAGTCCGGCGCCCCGGAGGAGCATTTCATCATCGACAGGGAGAAGGCCGCGGACCTCAACGTTACCGTATCGCAGATCTCCTCGACGCTGAAGACCGTGTTCGCCGGCACCGTCGCGAGCAAGTTCCGGCAGAGCGGAAACGAGTACGACATCCTTGTAAAGATGAAGGGATCCGAGGACTTCGGTCCGCAGACGGTCACCGATCTCATGGTCGTGAATTCCGCGGGCAAGGCCCTCTCCCTGGGCTCCCTCGTCAAGGTTCGGCCGACCACGGGGCCGATGCGGATCGAGCGCAGGAACCAGGAGCGCATCATCCGCGTCGAGCTCAACCTCGCCGACCGCGACATCGGCTCGGTCGCCGGGGAGATCACGGAAAAACTCAGGGAGATCGCTCTCCCGCGGGATTTTTCCTTCAGCCTCGTCGGCTCCTTCGAGGAGCAGCAGAAGTCCTCGCGCGAGATGCTCTTTTCCGTCATCCTTTCGCTCGTCCTCGTCTACATGGTCATGGCCTGCCTTTACGAGTCCTTTCGCGATCCCTTCGTCGTCATGTTCTCCGTACCGCTCGCCGCGATCGGCGTCCTCATCATTCTTTTCCTCACGAACACCACGTTCAACATCCAGACCGGGATCGGGGCGCTCATGCTCGGCGGGATAGTCGTGAACAACGCGATCGTGCTCGTGGACCACATCAACCTGCTTCGGCGCCGGGACGGCATGGAACTCCGGGCCGCGATCGAGGAATCCGGCAGGCGGCGTCTCAGGCCCATCCTCATGACCGCCTTGACTACGGTTTTCGGCCTTTTCCCGCTCGCGCTCGGTCTCGGCGAAGGAGGCGAAATGCAGGCGCCCCTCGCGCGGACCGTGCTCGGAGGGCTCATGAGCTCGACCGCCATCACCCTCCTCATCGTGCCGGTGGTCTATTACGAGTTCGAGCACCGAAGGCACAAGAAGGCCGACGCGGCCGCGAAGAACGGAGGCGGGAAACATGCGTAGCCCCCTGATTCCCGTTCTCGTCGCCTGCACGGTCCTCGCTTCGGCCTCCGCCGAGGGGCCGCTCAGGCTCGGGCTCAAGGACGCGATCCTATCGACCCTCGAGAACAATCCCTCGCTCCGGGCGCAGCGGTACCTTACCGCTTCGAGGGAGACTTACGAGAAGGAGGAGCTCGGGGCGTTCGATTCCGTGGCCTCGGTGACGGCTTCGGGCTATCACGACCTCGTCGATCCCCAGCCCCTGCCCGTGGACTCCGGCTCGGTGACGGCCGGCGTCGAGGCGCCCTTTTCCACGGGGACGAGGCTCGCCGCATCGGCGAAACTCGGCAAGGAGAGCATCTCGTCGAGCATCGGCACCAAGCCCCTCGTGGCGGGTGAGGTGAAGCTCTCGCAGTCCTTCCTCCAGGGGGGGCTCGACGTCAGGGCGAACCTGGCGAGGGTCGAGTCCGCGAGGCTGGACGCCTTCGCATCGCGGTTCGAACTCAAGGGCTTCACCGAGAATCTCGTGTACAACGCCGAGAAGGCCTACTGGGACTATTATCTCGCCCTCAAGGAGCTGGACATCTATCGGGATTCCCTCAAGCTCGCCGAGCAGAACCTTTTCAACACCAGGCAGCGCGTGGACGTGGGACGACTTCCCGAGCTCGAACTCGCAGCGGCGCGGGTGGACGTCGCGGAACGAAAGGAGGCCTTGATCGGCGCCGAGGGGAACGTGGAGACGGCCCGCCTCAAGCTCCTCCAGATCGCGGGACCGAAATCTGGGGATTTCTGGGAGCGCGAGATCGAGGTCGCCGACCGGCCCGTCGCTCCGGAGGTTGAACTCGATTCCGTCGTCCGTCACGTAGAGGCAGGGAAGAAATCGAGGCCGGACCTTAATCAGGCCAGACTTTCCCTGGAAAAGGGGGAACTCGAGGTCGTGCGCACCAGGAACGGCCTTCTCCCGAGGCTCGATTTCTTCATCTCGTACGGGGTGAGGGGGTACGCCGATTCGTTCGGGGGAGCCGCCGGCCGTCTGTTCGACCAACAGGACCGGGTCACCGCGGGCCTTACCTTCACCCGGCCCCTGGGGAACAACGCCGCCGAGGCGAGGGCCGACCGCGCGAAGGCGTCCCGGGAACAGCTCGCCGAGTCCCTTCTCAATCTGGAGCGTCTCGTCGAGGTGGAAATCCGTGCGGCCTTTTCCGAGGTCAAGCGGAGCAAGGCCCGGACGGCGGCGACCGCGGAAACCGCCCTTCTTCAGGGCGACAAGCTCGCTGCGGAAAACGAGAAGTACCTCGTGGGGAGGTCCACCTCCTACGCCGTGGGACAGGCCCAGAGGGACCTGCTCTCCGCGAGGCTCCAGGAGGTCCGGGCGGTCGTGACGCACATCCTGTCGGTGCTCAACCTCTACCGCCTGGAAGGGACTCTCCTGGAACGCCGGGGCATCGAGACTATTTCGACGTCAAGTTGAAGACTCCGTCCCAGTTTTCCGGGGGCGGCGTCTGCATGTAGGTCTCGACCCGCTTCAGGAAGGTGGTTGCCGGACCGTCGTCAGGAACGATCTTGAGGACCTGGTTGAAGGATTTTTTCGCCCTCTCCCAGTCCTTCGTCTCGAAATAGTCGATCCCCGCATGGAAGATCTCGACCGCCTCCTTCATTTCGGGCGCGCTTTCGCCCTTCTCGTCGATCACCTGGTACAGCCTGACCGGAGTGTTGATGCCGACGACCCTGACCCGGTCGAGCTTCCGGACGAGGAAGCCGTCGCCCGCCGCTTCTTTCGTGTATTCGCTCGTCAGGATCCACGTCCCGTATTGCTTGTTGACGCCCTCGAGCCTGGCGGCGAGGTTCACCGAGTTTCCCATGATCGTGTAGTCCATCTTCCTCGCCGTGCCCATGTTCCCCACGACCATGTCGCCGGTGTTGATGCCGATGCGCGTCAGGAGGGGATTCGGCGTGATCTTGTCCTTCAGGAACTGTTCGTTCAGAAGGTCTTCGAGTTTCTTCATCTTGATCGCGGCGGTCAGGGCCTTGGCCGCGTGGTCCGGGTATTCCACCGGGGCGCCGAAGAAGCTGATGATGGCGTCGCCCTCGTATTTGTCGATCGTGCCCCGCAGGTCCATGATGGTGTTGCTCATCTCCGTAAGGTAGAGGTTGAGGAGCTTGACGAGGTCGGTCGGGTCGAGCTTTTCGGAAATCGTGGAGAAGCCCTTCACGTCCGTGAACATGGCGGTCATGAATTTCTTCTCGCCGCCGAGCCGGAGCTTGTCGGGGTCGGTGAGGAGCTGGTTGATGACGTCCGCCGAGAGGTAGTGGCCGAACGCGTTCCGGATGTAGCTCTTTTCCTTCGCGGTCTTGAGGAATTTGATGAAGGCCAGGATGATGAAGGTGAAGAAGACCGAGAGGGTGGGCGTCACGAGGTTGGGGTAGACTCCGGTCGCCAGGAAGAACGCCGTGCCCGCGAACATGACGAGGATCACGAAGCCCGCCCCGACGAGGAGCGACGGGAGAGGGTCCATGTTCCTGAGAATGAAGTAGACGAGGAGCGAAATGGCGAGTGCCGCCAGGGCGGAGATCCACCAGGGTGAATCGTCGAGGAAATCGCCCTGGAGGATCGTGTTCGCGATCGACGCGTGGGTGCCCACGTTCTCGTACCGCTCGACGAAGGGATTGACGCCCAAGTCCGTGGTGGACGTGGCGGTGTTCCCGATGATGCAGTAGGCGCCGGGCAGGTTCTTCGCCAGGGTTTCTCGGGTCTTCGTGAATTCCCCGTATATCGTCTTCAGGTTCTTGAAGTTGTTCCCGACCTCCTCCTTGATCTTCGCGTATTCCGCCTTTTCCTCTGATTTGAGCTGGCCGGATTTGAGGGCCTCGTCGATCGACGCGAGGATCGAGCCTTCCGCGGGTCCGGAGAGGAAATCGCCGACGTCCTTGAAGAAAGCTGTCCGTATCTTCCGGTAATCCTCGATGCCCTTGGCTCCCGGTTCCGTGAGAAGGGCCTGCCTGATCTTGAGGGAATCCCGGTACTGGTCCATGAACTTCGGATTCTTCTCGTGATAGCTCAGGTATTGATCCCTCTCCATGAGCTCGAGGCTCTTCACGATGGCCTGTTCCTGGCGCCTGTACAGTTCGAGGTGCCAGTAGGACAGGTGACGGAAGCTGTTCCAGTAGGTCTTCTTCGGCCAATTGATGAGAGCCGTTCCGTCCTTTGCGAGCGGGATGGTCACGTCCTTCTTCCCCTTGCCGGGAATGTCCGCGCCTTCCAGGACGATCCTTCCGTCCTTCACGACGACTTCGGGATCGCCGATTTTCTTGAGCAGCGCCGAGAACGCGAGCTGCGGATAGTATTTCCCCTTGTATTCGAGCACGAGATAGAGGCGCCGTCTGACGCCGTCCAAGTCGACCTGGACGTTCGGGAAGCCCGCCCCGGCGGCAGGTGACAGGATCGGGTAGATGGCCGGGCGGATGTCCGAGATCTTGTAGGGAATGTCCCCCTCTCCCCGAACCTTCTTCAGAGGAAGGTTCTCCATGGCGAACTTCCTGAGTTCGTCCGGGATGTGCTCCTCACCCGATGGCAGCATGTTGATGGTGAAGAAGGCGTTTCCGAAGAAGCGGGCGGCCTGGCCGAGGAGGGTGTCGTTGTCGCGGACGATGGCCTTTATGCTGCCCATGAGCTTGTCCTTGGATTGGGAAGTGCTGTTCTCCAGGTCCTTGAGGAAATCCTCCGCATCCTTGAAGGAAACGCTGCGGCTTTTCAGCGCGGCGAAAAGATCCTTGACGTTCTGATTGATCGAATTGAACTCGCCGGCCAGGGCCTTGGGTATTTCTTCGTTGAGCAGGGCGGAGTTGACTCCTCTGGGACTCTGTTCCGTATACTCGATATCGAACACCGCGTAGGCGGCGTCGTACTCCTTCATGGTGACGAGCCCTTCCGCCATGATGTCTCGGCTCCACGGCCAGACTCCGACGTTCGCTATCGCCGTGTCGTCGACGTCGAGCAGCAGGATCGACGGATCCTCGGGAATCTCCGGCTTCACGTGGAGGAGGGCGTCGTACACCCGGTTTTCGATGATGCGATAAAAATCGAATAGATTGAGGCCGGTGAACACCAACACGGCCATCACCGGGACGAGAACGCTCAGGCCGATTTTTTTAGGCATAGAACCTCCTTCGGGTTTGTAAAAGGTCGTTCGATCATCTATACTATAATTAAAATTGAAACCTCGCGCTATGCGGGGTATATTAAGTAAGTAGACTAGGAGAGCACAATGAAGAGATCCTGCTTTCTCCTGCTGGTTTTCCTCTTTTCCGGGGTTCTGGCGGGTTTTGCGCAGTCCAACAAATTGATCGACGGCGTACTCGGGCAGAAAGAAGCCGATTATTCCACGACGATCTACCTCGTACTGTCCGCGGCGGGGATAGTGCCTGAAAGCGCGACTGTGGAGGATGCAGTTAAGGTTCTTGGGGAAAAGAATTGGGGGATCGATAAGCCCGATCCTTCCGCTACGATTTCCCTCGGGCAATACTCCTATCTCCTCATGAAGGCTTTCGACATCGAAGGCGGGCTCATGTACCGGCTCCTTCCCGGTCCCCGCTACGCGACGCGGGAGGCGGCCTATCTCGGATTCGTGACCGATCGTCCCACGCCGTACCGAAGCGTCTCGGGCGAGGAAGTCCTCCGCATCCTCGGGATGGTTCTTTCCTGGAAGGAGGAACGGTCATGAGAACCGCCAAGATTCTCGCGGCGCTCGTCCTGCTCGCGGCGTTCGGCGTCGCTTCCGTCTTCGCGGATTTCGGAGGATCCATCAGCAACGAATCCTCGGTCACCAAGAAGGACAAGACGGATTTCCTCCAGGAAGACACGTTTTCGCTCTGGTTTTCGGCCCATGGGGACATCTACAGGTTCGACGCGGCGCTGCGCGCGACCGTGTCCACCGATACGCCGAAATTCTACGGCGACATCGAGAAATTGTCCGTCTCCGGATCCTTCCCTCCCTCTGAGCTGAATCCCTCGCTTTTCACCTTCGAACTGGGCAGGTTCTACCAGAGCGATTTCACGACCCTGGTGCTCGGCCAGACCATCGACGGCCTCCGCTTCGGATTCGCCTTTCCGAGCACGAACCTCAAGCTCTCGATGGGGTATACCGGTTTCGTCAACAAGCACTACAACACCATCCTCATGAGCAGGCTCGACGCCATCGACAGCGCCGACGACGACAAGATCTTCGCGGCCCCGCGGTTCCTCGGCTCGATTTCCTGGGAATTCCCGGAACTCCTCGCCAGGCAGACCCTTACGTTCTCCGCGATCTTCCAGGAAGACATGCGCCACATCATGGACAGCGACGGCCTCATCAACGAGGGAGACGAAATCTTCAATCCTACGACGGGCGGCAGGGTCGACACCCAGTACTGGGGAGTCGGGCTTTCGGGTCCCGTCGTATCGTCGCTTTATTACGATCTTTTTTTCTATGTCGGAACCGGAAGGATGCTCACGTTCGAAAACGATTCCCAGAGCACGACCGGTCAGGCGTACAAATTCGAAAAGATTTTCGCCTACCTCGCGGGCGGTTCCATCCGCTACTACATGCCTTCGTTCATGCAATCCGCGGCCATGGTCAAGTTCCTCTACGCGAGCGGCGACAAGGACAGCGTTTCCTACCTCGAAGGCAACACGAAAGGCGCCTCCAACGCCTTCGTTCCCATCGCCGACGGGGCTTTCGGCATAGCCTTCGTGCCCAAGGCGAGCAACATCATGCTCGCGGAGTTCAGCTATTCGCTGAAGCCGCTCTCGTTCCTCGGGGATTCCTTCCTGAGCAGCCTGCAGGCGGTCGGAAAGGTGACTCCGTTCTTCAAGCCCGCTAAAGGCGGCATATCGGAATCCGAGGTAGACCCGTCGAGCAATTCCGGCTATCTGGGAACCGAAGTCGACGGCGTGCTGAACCTGCGCCCCTTCTCGGACCTGGGGCTCAGCCTCTCTCTGGGACTGTTCCTGCCGAAGAGCAGCATGTTCGTCGCAGACATGGACAGTCCCTGGTTCGTCGGTAAATTCTTGTTCTCCTTCAGTTATTAGCTCCATCAGGAGGATGGTATGAAAAGATTTCTGGTACCGGTATTCATGATGATCGCCCTGGGACTCGTCGCTCAGGAACAGGCGCTCGTCAAGGATTTCTCCGGTAAGGTCGAGGTCAAACAGCCGGGCAAGGTATGGGAACCCGCGGCGAAGAATCTGGTCATCAAGAAGGGCACGACGATCTCCACGGGCTTCAACTCGTTCGCCGTTCTCGACCTGGGAACCTCAACGATTCAGGTTAAGCCGCTCACGCGGATGACTCTCGAAGAATTGGTCAAGAGCGAAGGAACCGCCACCACTGCGCTCAATCTCAGAGTCGGCAGGGTGCGGGCCCAGGTGACCCCCACGGAAGGGCTTCAGCACAATTTCTCCCTGAAAAGCCCGGTTTCGACCGCGGCCGTCAGGGGAACCGAGTTCGA
>CAYNKA010000027.1:0-6742 GCA_964397655.1 uncultured Spirochaetaceae bacterium
GACGCCGTGGCGGGTCCGATATTCACAGGCATCCTGGACGCGGCGGACAAGCTCCGGCGGGAAATCGCGTCCGAGGATGAGCCCCAATAATCCCCGAAGCATACGTTCCCACCGCCGGCCTGAATCCTTCATACGTTTCAAACCTCCCCTCCTCGCTTGTTAAGAAAAGACCGCTCTCTTCTCAAGGGAAATTCTTACACCAGGGAAGGAGCGGCGTCTCTCCCTATAAATGGGTATTACCTCGTATTGACATGTGTATGTACATTCTATAAGTATCATTATGACCGTTCGATTCACGATGCGCGGCCGGGCGATCCGGATCATCGGTGCCGCCAATTGGAGAAAAGGAGCTCGACTTTATGAAAAACGGAAAAAAATCGAATAGCGGAAAAAAGAGCGGGCTTTTCGCCCCGGACGGATACGAGCTCGCGGATGCTCCCGCCGAATTCGCCGAGGCCATGGAAAGCGGCACTGCAATGCCCGCCGATTTCCTCCCGCCCCCCTCGGAACTCGTGTTCCGGATTCCTAAAAAAGCCACCACTATCCGTATCGATTCCGACGTTCTGGACTGGTTCAAGTCCCTGGGAAAGGGCTACCAGACGAAGATCAACGCGGTGCTCCGGGCCTACAAGTCCGCCCATTCCGGGCGGACCTGAACGTCATTGATTCAAGATCAGTCGACCGGCGTTTTTCCAGCCTTTTCGCCTTCCGCCTCCTCCTCCTTCCAGGAGACGATCCCTTCATGGGAGCCGGTATCAATTGATTCTGAACCAATAAATTACGTTTGCCGTCGCCGTTTCCGGGTAGTTCTCAGTCTTTCAAAACTGTAATGTTTCGGCAAGGTTGCCGAAAGGTTCACGGGATAGGCTTCTCTTCGTACGGCAAGAGGTATCCCGATGAGAACACGAAGAATCGTCGAATACGTTCGAAGCGGAATCATGGAGGATGTTCTGGCCAGGATTCGGGACAACGAGGGCGCAGTCCTCAACGATTGCGAGCTTTTCGAGAACACCATCGACGAATCGATCAAATGGCAGATCATCGACCGTTCGGAAGAGTTCGATTCATTGGACGACGATTCGCTCGTCGGTTTCGCGAACCTGATCCGGCAGTCCATGAGCGAAGAGATCGAGCCGTTCTTCTCCTCGACCGGAACGAACGAGCGCGGCATCGCTTTCCGCTTCCGGACCTGTTCGGGGTGCCTGGGACCGGGAATGCCGGGGAACGTGAAATGCGGTCATGCAGGGAAGGCCGACATGTTCGTGGACCTCTTCCTGATCGATGCCGTGCGCGAGCGCCTCGAGCGGAACCGCCATCGTGCGGAATCCTTCGACTCCTACTCGATCATCAATCTGCTCCTGGCCCTGAGGGGAGGCGCGGATGCAGCCTTCGAATCCGAGGATGAAAGGGGGAAGCTCGTCGCGTCGCTGGAGAAATCCATGAAGAAGAGCCTCAAGCTCTGCAACTCCGAGGACATCATCGTTTTCTCGCAGAGGATCGCGCCTTTCGTGCGTCTCAACGACGGAATCCCCGGACCGTTCCCCCGGAGCAAGGGAGCGTCCGCCGAAAGGCTGCTCCGCTCCTGAGCATCGGCGCCGAAGAGCCGGGCGCGGCCTGGAAGCCGCGCTCCTGCCCGAATTCTCAATACAGCTTCCAGAAGCGGAACTTCACCTTCGAGTCTCCGAGGTCGATCCCCCCGCTGTAATCGGTCGTGTTCGTGAGCGTCACCGAGCCCATCGCGTCGTCCCCCGAGGTGCCGTCGCTGTCGTAGACCGCGAAGACCACGGACGGCGAGCCGTAGCGGGAGAAGTAGTGCGTGGTGACGGTCTCGCCGTAGCTCGTCTGCCCCTCCGCGTTGTAGCCGCCGTAGCTCCAGGAATACCAGGTCCCGACCGTGGCGTCGTTCTTCTTCCACGACCTCGCGTCCAGCACGTCGTTCGTTCCCTGGCCGGAGCCCGGCGCGGTCACCTTCAGGTAGATGTCGCTCTTGCCGCCGAAGGGATCCCGGTTCGCGTCGGAGCAGAGCGCGATGATCTCGAACTTGTGCGTGGCGAACACGTTGGACACGTACTGGTGCGACATGCCGGCGAGGGCTGAGCCGTTGAGGTGGCAATCGACCATGTGCGCGGGGTCCGAGAGCATGTCGCCGCTGAAGACCTCCCCGTCGTCGCCGTCGTCCCAGACCCAGGGCATCTTGGCCGCGTCGGCTCCGTAGGTATCCCCGTTCAGGACCCCCCAGGAGGCGAAGGGTTTGCCGTCCCCTATTTCGTTGCGCAGGTACCAGAAACCCTGGTCGCCCGTCGAGCTGTCCATGGCGATCAGCGCGTAATTGTACGCGTGCGTCCAGTTACCCGTCGCGTCCGTCGGCGACTGGGGATTCGCGGAATCGCAGTTGTACACGATGCCGTCGCCTCCCGGGGCGGAGCCGCCGTCGTAGGCGTAAACGCCGTGGCCCTTGGCTTCCACGAAAATCTTGGGATGCGAGCCGTTCATGATGAGGGTCGCGTCCACGTCGTCCGAGCCCGAGGAAAGGCTCTGCCCCGGCGCGGCGTACTGGTAGAAATTGTTGTGGGCCGCGGTAATGGCGCAGACGAGGGTCCCGTTGCCGCCGGTTTTCTTGACCGCGAGCAGGACTCCTTCCAGGTCGTTCTCGTGGCTGTTGATGGACGTGTTGATGTCGTCCCAGTCCCGCGGATGGAAGGTATAATAGCCGATGAACCAGAAATTCTGGCTCTCCACGACGGAATAGTAGACTGCGCCCTTCAGGGCGTCGGCGCCCATAGAATAGTTGTCCAGGTTTTCCCAGTTGTCGTCTCCCGAGTAGTTGCCGTCGAAGTTGAACTTGACGAGGAAATCGCCCTTGTAGTCGCCCGAGGCCGTGTCCTGATAGAACTGCGGGGCCCAGTACTCCGCCAGTGACCCGTACGTGTCCGAGATGAAGCTCCGGCCCGTCAGGCCCGCCTTCGCCTCCGCGCCGTCCGAATCGCTCATCCCCAGGCTGCATCCCGCGAGCAGGACCGCCGCCGTCAGCAATCCGATCCATCTGAACGTCGACTTCCAGGAAATCATGATTCCACCTCCTTGAATGGCAACACGACCGATGCGTACGTGATCGGTATCGTTTCACTTTTTCGATTGGGGAAGCAGGAAACGCATGAAGCAGGAACCGTTTCTAGTATAGATCATCCGGAAGGCAAAAGCACGAAATCCATCCTGCCTCGTATTGCGCGAAAATCGATTTCAAAACCTTTACATGAGACTTCCGATAAACAATACTTGATGACGAAGACTGATATAATCAGAGGGAGAACCATGAAAAACCTCAAACTCGGAACGAAACTCATCGGAGGTTTTTGCATCGTCGCGATCATCACCCTGGCGCTCGGCGCGAGCGGTTACTGGGGAATCACCGTCCTCGCCGATGACATGACGAACATCGGAAGGAACCGAATTCCCGACCTCCAGTCCCTGGCTGCTCTCAACCGGGAGCGCATGACGATCCGGGCCGAAACGCTCGACGTCTACTCCTTGGAGAATCGGCCGTACAAGGCCGATGCCTACATCTCCATCCTCGAGCAGAGGAAGAAGAGCTGGTCCGTGGTCGACGATGCCTGGGGGAAATTCCTCGAGATCCCCAGGCAGTCGGCCAAGGGAATCGAGCTTCTCGAACGGGTCAAGGGCGAGTACAGGGCATGGAGGGACATCTACGTCACCCTGGACGCGCTCCTCGATCGGCTGACGCGCGCGGGAGAGTCCTCGGTGCGGACGGCGATCTACGACGAGTATCGCACCGCCGTGGCGGCCATGGTGCCGATATCCGACAGGATGGGAGCAACCTTCGACGAGCTCACGAACAACAACACCAAGAACACGAATGCGATGATAGACGACCACATCGCCTCTGCGGGCTTCATCATGAAGGCGAGCCTCGGCGCGATGGTCACGGCGGTGATCCTTTCCCTGGGTCTCGGGTTGATCCTCACGCGCGGCATCACGCGGCCGATGAGACTCGGCGTCGCGTTCTCGCGGGACCTCATGGAGGGAAACCTCACCGCGGACCTCGACGTCGCGCAGAAGGACGAAATCGGCATGCTGGCGGATTCGCTCAGAACCATGCGCGACAGGCTCAAGGAGGTCATTGCGAGCGTCCAGACCTCAGCAGGAAACGTCTACAGAGGAAGCTCCGAAATCAGCTCCTCCTCGCAGCAGATGTCCCAGGGAGCGACCGAGCAGGCGGCCGCCATCGAGGAGGTCTCGTCCTCCATCGAGGAAATGGTTTCGAACATACGGCAGAACGCCGACAACGCCGCAGCCACCGAAAAGATAGCCAGGAAGGCGGCGGTCGACGCCGAAGAGGGCGGAAAGGCGGTAGTGGAGACGGCCAAGGTCATGAAGGAGATCGCGGAAAAGATTTCGATCATCGAGGAAATCGCGCGGCAGACGAACCTCCTCGCCCTCAACGCCGCGATCGAGGCGGCCCGCGCCGGAGAACAGGGAAGGGGCTTCGCGGTGGTCGCCTCCGAGGTCAGAAAACTCGCGGAACGAAGCCAGGTGGCGGCGGCGGAGATCGTCGAGCTCTCGGGCAGGAGCGTCGCGGTTGCGGAAAACGCGGGCGGGCTTCTCACCCGGATCGTTCCCGACATCAGGAAGACCGCCGAACTCATCCAGGAGATAAGCGCGGCGAGCGGCGAGCAGAACACGGGGGCGGAGCAGATAGGCAAGGCAGTCACGCAGCTCGACCAGGTGATCCAGCAGAACGCCTCGGCGTCGGAGGAACTCGCCTCGATGGCCGAAGAGCTTTCGAGCCAGGCGGAGCTTCTGAAGGACGCCGTCGCCTATTTCAGGATGGAAGAGAATTCCCGGACGGGAAAGGGCGCCGCGGAGGACGCGGGTTTTCTCCTCCCGGCGTGAGCCGCGGGGGGGGCGGCGAGACGGCCGATCCGGACCGTCAGACGCCGGCCTCGATCTCCTTCGCCAGCCTTCCGGCCTCCTTCGCTCCCGCGTCGAGGAAGAGGCAGTCCGTGCTCAGCGCGACGAAGGTGAAACCGTCGCGAAGGACCTCCTGAATGCATTCCTTCCTGATGCGGATCTCGTGGAGGCCGGCGATCTTCCCCGTGCGCTTGCAGGAGGCCACGATCTTCCTCCTCGCCTCGAGCATGAGGGGATGCGTCACCTGCCCGGGGATTCCGTAGGAGAGGCTCAGGTCCGCGGGACCCACGAAAACCCCGTCCACCCCGTCGACCGCGAGGATTTCGTCGATCGCGTCGACTCCCTCTTTGGTCTCGATCATCACGAGGACGAGGATTTCCCCGTTCGCGTTCGCCATGTATTCCTTGTACTTCGCCCCGTGGTCGTTGGCGCGGAAATTCGCCGTGCCCCGGATCCCGCGCGGGGGGAATTTCGCGGCCCGTACCGCCCGCTCCGCCTCCGCCGCGGAGTTCACCATGGGGACGATGATCCCCCAGGCCCCGGCGTCGAGCACCTGGCGGATCGCCATGGTGTCGTTCTCCCTCACCCGTGCCATGGGCACGGGCCCCCTGCCGTAGAGCCCGCGGGCCACGTCCGCGAACGTCTTCACGTCCATCTCGGAATGTTCCATGTCCGCCGCTATCCAATCGAATCCCGCCTGGGCCATCACCTCCGCGATCACGGGATTCCCCGCCAGGATCCAGGAGCCGAAACTCACCTTTCCTTCCGAGAGCTTTTTCTTGACCGGATTCGTCATCGTGCCGTTCATGCCTGACCTCCTCCTGCTGCGACGATCGTCTTCGATTCTATCAGACGGCGAGGATAAAAAAAACCGCCCTCGGAAGGGGCGGTCGCATAGTATCCTGACGGGCCGATTCTAGCCCGCCTCGATGGCGTCCATCGGGCATACCGAAGCGCAGGAACCGCAGCTCGTGCATTCATCGGGATTGATGAAACGGGCTCCGTTCTTCTCGCTGATGGCCTCAACCGGGCATTCGGATTCGCAGGCGCCGCAGTTGGTGCACTTATCGGTAATCTTGTAGGCCATGATGTACCTCCGTATATCGTTTCGCACAGGATAGCACGTACCGCCGGGAAAGGCAACTGCGGCGGCAGGCAGCGGCAGCGGAAGAATGTGACGGCGGGAGAATCCGGCGGAACCGGCCGACCGAGAGTCCTCCCTCCGGTCGCGCGCCTCGATCCTCCCGCCGGAAAGCCGCGGAGGCGGGGTATCAATCTAGGAAATGATTTGATATATATTTTTTTATATATATTACTTGACCGATGTTCCAATACATGATAAGTTTTCCTGCGGAGGAAACCATGAAGATAGTAATCGTCGGTGGAGTCGCGGGCGGGGCCACGACCGCCGCCAGATTGAGAAGGAACGACGAAAAGGCGGAAATCGTCATGTTCGAGCGGGGAGCCTACGTCTCCTACGCCAACTGCGGTCTCCCGTATTACATAGGCGGAAGCATCGCCGAGCGGGACAAGCTCTTCGTGCAGACCCCGGAACTCTTCGAGCGGAACCTCAACGTCCGGGTGAGGGTGAATTCCGAGGTCACGGCCATCGACCGCGCGAAGAAGACCGTCGAAGTGCGCGACACCGAGACGGGCAGGGTCCATACCGAGTCCTACGACAAGCTCGTCCTCTCGCCGGGGGCCGAACCGGTGAAGCCCCCGATCCCCGGCATCAACGAGGAAGGGATATTCACCCTGCGGAGCGTCCCGGACACCGACCGGATCAAGGCCTTCATCGACGAGAAGAAGCCCC
>CAYNKA010000027.1:6842-11061 GCA_964397655.1 uncultured Spirochaetaceae bacterium
CGGAGCGTCCCGGACACCGACCGGATCAAGGCCTTCATCGACGAGAAGAAGCCCCGGAGAGCGGTCATCGTGGGAGCCGGGTTCATCGGCCTGGAAATGGCGGAGAACCTGCACGACCGCGGCATCCTCGTAACCATCGTGGAGATGGCCGAGCAGGTCATGAACGTCGTGGACTACGAGATCGCGGCCGAGGTGCATCAACATCTCAAGACGAAGAACGTCGAGTTCTACCTGAAGGACGGGGTGGCCTCCTTCGCGAAGAACGGGGACAGGATCGCCATCACCCTGAAGAGCGGCAAGAAGATCGAGGCCGATCTCATCGTGCTCTCCATCGGCGTCCGGCCGGACGTCAAGCTCGCCAAGGCGGCCGGCCTCGAACTCGGCACGACCGGCGGGATCAAGGTAGACGAGTACCTCAGGACCTCCGACCCCGACGTCTACGCTGTCGGCGACGCGATCGAATTCACGAGTCCCATCACCGGCAAGCCGAGCATCACCTACCTCGCCGGCCCGGCCAACAAGCAGGGAAGGATAGCGGCTGACAACATCGCGTTCGGGGACAAGGTCTCCTATCCGGGCCCGATCGCCACGGCGGTGGCCAAGGTTTTCGACCTCACCGTCGCCTCGACCGGCATGCCGGAGAAGGTGCTCAAGGCCCAGGGGATCCCCTACCAGGCGGTGAACACGCACTCCTCTTCCCATGCCGGCTACTATCCGGGAGCGAAGGGCCTCAGCATCAAGACGCTCTTCCACCCCGAGACGGGAAGGCTCTACGGCGCTCAGATCGTGGGCTACGAGGGCGTGGACAAACGGATCGACCTCGTGGCGTCGGTCCTCAGGAAGGGGGGAACGGTGCGCGACCTCACCGAGATCGAGCACGCCTATGCGCCGCCCTACTCCTCCGCCAAGGACCCGGTGAACATCGCGGGTTTCGTCGCCGAGAACATCATGACCGGCAAGAGCAGGCACATCTCGTGGGACAAGCTCCTCGAACACAACCTGTCGTCGGTTTTTCTCCTGGACGTCCGCACGAGCGAGGAGTACGCTCTCGGGACGATCGAGGGGGCCGCGAACATTCCGCATTACGAGGTGAGGAAGCGCCTTTCGGAGATCCCGAGGGACAGGACCGTCGTCGTCTTCTGCGGCGTGGGGCTCAGGGCCTATCTCGCCGAAAGGATCCTGCGCCAGAACGGCTGGACCGACGTGTACAACCTTTCCGGCGGGTACAAGACCTACCAGATCGCGACGCAGAAGCAGAGCAACGAGGACATCTTCGAGAAGGACTTCATCGGCAAGGACGGCGGGATCTACCAGGCCGATCCCGAGCGGAAGGCCTCTGAAGGGCCGATAAAGGTCGTCGAAGTGAACGCCGTCGGCCTCCAGTGCCCCGGCCCCATCATGAAGCTCAAGACCGAGATCGAGAAGATCGCGGTCGGAGAGCGGATCTTCGAGACGGCCTCTGATCCCGGTTTCGCCAGGGATGTGAGATCCTGGTGCTCCATGACCGGCAACAAGCTCGTCGGCGTCGAGGAGGAAGGCGGTCTCGTGAAGGCCGTCATCGAAAAGGGGGAGAAGCCGTCGTCCAAGGTGCCCGACTCGGCAGGGAACGAGGCGACCCTCGTCGTGTTCTCGAACGACATGGACCGGGCCCTCGCGAGTTTCGTCATAGCGAACGGAGCGGCCTCGGCGGGGAAGGACGTGACGATGTTCTTCACCTTCTGGGGTCTCTCGATCATCAAGAAGCGGGAGCGGACGCCGGTCAGGAAGGACTTCATGGGCAGGATGTTCGGCTGGATGCTTCCGAAGAATTCCCTCGGCCTCGGCCTATCGAAGATGAACTTCGGAGGGCTGGGATCGGTCATGATGAGGTTCAGGATGAAGCAGAAGAACGTGGACAGCCTCGAAAGCATGATCGACTCCGCGCTGAAGGCCGGCGTGAGGCTCGTCGCGTGCCAGATGTCCATGGACGTGATGGGGATCAGGAAGGAGGAGCTCATCGACGGCGTGGTCATAGGCGGCGTGGCGGCCTATCTCGAACGGGCTTCCAAGAGCCAGGTGAATCTCTTCGTTTAGGGGAAAAAGGCTTGCGCGCGGATTCCGGAGGGATTACCATACCGGAACATGCGCTTCGGAATCCGCAATCTTCGTCTCGGGCTCCAGGCCCGCATAAGTCTCGTCGTCGTGGCGATCGTCCTCGTATCGCTCGGAATCGAGACTTTCTTCATCAAACGCCACATCGAGAACTACATCATCGCGGAGGAAGGCCAGCGGGTCCTCAACGTGGCCACGGCTACGGCTCAGGATCCCGACATCATCGCCGCGTTCAAACTGAAGGACCCCTCCTCCGTCATCCAGCCCATAGCGGAAAAAATCCGCATGGCGACAGGCACGACCTTCGTGGTCGTCTTCAACATGGAGACGGTGCGCTATTCCCATCCCTTGCCGGACCGCATCGGGAAGCACTTCGTCGGCGGGGACGAGCTCGAGTCTCTCTCCGGCAAGCGCTACATCTCCCAGGCGCTCGGGACCCTCGGGGTCTCGCTCAGGGCCTTCGTCCCCATCTACTGGCCGGAGGAGCAGCAGATCGGGGTCGTCTCGGTCGGCAAGCTCCTCGTCCAGATCGAGGAGGAGACGAGGAGGCTCAGCCTCATCCTCTACTACGCAGCCGGGGCGAGCCTCCTCATCGGCCTCGGGGGAGCCCTCTTCCTTTCGAGGAACATCAAGCGGACCCTCTTCGGCCTGGAGCCCCACGAGATCGCCACCCTCCACGAAGAGCGCAACGTCATCATCTCCTCGATCAAGGAAGGCATCATCGCGGTGGACTTATCGGGCAGGATCATCCTCATCAACGACAACGCCAAGAAGATCCTCGGCCTGAACGAGGACCTGCCGAGGAACTGCCGGATCTCCGACATCATTTCCAACTCCAAGCTTCCGGCGGTGATCGCCTCGGGGAAACCCGACTACGACGAGGAGCAGTTCCTCGGCGACCACGTCGTGCTCGTCAACCGGATCCCCATGATCTCCGGAGGCAAGATAATCGGCGCCGTGTCCACCTTCCGCGACATGAGCGAGGTGAGGACCCTGGCGGAGGAACTCACCGCGGTCAAACAGTACGTGAACGGACTCCGCTCGCAGCACCACGAATTCCTCAACAAGCTCCACGTCATAGCCGGTCTCCTCCAGCTCGGGCGATACAAGGAGGCCGTGAAATACGCGGTAAGCGCGGTGTCCCGCGACCAGAGGATCTTCGACACTCTCAGGAAAAGCGTTCACACCCCCGCCGTGTCCGGCCTCCTCATCGCGAAGATAACCGAGGGCCGGGAAAACGAGATCGACGTGCAGATCGAAGGAGGCGCCTTTCCCGCGGTGCGGGAGGAATGCGTGAATTCCGTCGTGACCATCCTCGGCAACATCATCCAGAACTCGGTGGATTCCCTCAGGACGAGCGAACGGGAAGGGAAAAGAATCGTCGTGGAATTTACGGAAACCGAAAAGGACCTTATACTGGACGTCAAGGACAACGGGAACGGCATCCCTCCGGAGTTGCGGGACAGGATCTTCGAGGAAGGCTTCACGTCGAAGACCGGAGCGCGCAACATGGGCCTCGGACTCTTTCTCGTACGCAGGCATCTGGACCGTCTCGGCGGAACCATCGAGTTCCGGCACGGGGAGGGCACCGAGTCGATCGTACGGATACCCAAGGAGACCATTCTGCCATGATTCGTGTCATGATCGTGGAAGACGACTTTATGGTGGCCGACATCAACAGGGGCATGACGGAGAGAATCAAGGAGTTCTCCGTCGTGAAGATCGCCTCGTCGGGAACGGAGGCGATCGAGTACCTCGAAGGAGACCCCGTCGACCTCGTCGTCCTCGACGTGTACCTCCCCGACATGCGGGGGATCGAGGTGCTCAAGACGGCGAGGAAGCGGGAATACCCCGTGGACTTCATCCTCGTGACGGCCGCGCACGACGCCTCGACCGTGGAGGAATCCCTCCGGTACGGCGTCGTCGACTACCTCATCAAGCCCTTCGAAATGGACCGCTATCTGGAGGCATTGGCGAATTTCGCGAAAAGGCGATCTTCGCTCTCCGGGGAAGCCCTTCTCGACCAGACCAGCCTCGACGAGGCCAGGGGCACCCAGCCGTCGGGCCGGCCGGCCGGACGTTTCCCCAAGGGGATCGCGAAACCGACGCTGGCCAAGATCGAGGCGGC
>CAYNKA010000028.1:0-8035 GCA_964397655.1 uncultured Spirochaetaceae bacterium
CCCGGAGTCCTCAAGAACGGACGCATCTGCCCGACCGATCCTCTCTGGCTCGACGTCGTGAGGGCCAAGTACCGCGATCTCGTCGGACTCTTCCCCGGAATCAGGGGAGTCGTCGTGAGCGCGGGCTCGCCCGAGGGCAAGGCCGCCCTGTCGCAGAAAAAATGCTCCTGCGAACGCTGCGCCTCCACGAAGCTCACGGACTGGTACGCGTCCATCGTCGAGGCCATGCACGGGGTCCTTTCCCCCGCGGGGGTGGGGCTCGCGGTCCGGGAGTTCTCCTACAACGCGAACCACCAGGCCGCGATCACCGAAGCCATGAGCCGGATGCCGAAGGACGTCGTCTACTGCATCAAGGTCACGCCCCACGACTTCTACCCGACCTTCCCGGACAACGGGCTCGTCGAACGGGTGAAGGACAGGCCGAAGTGGATCGAGTACGACACCATGGGCCAGTACTACGGCTGGGGAGTCCTTCCCTGCTTCATGCGCGAGGACATCGCCTCCCGCTTCGCCTACGCTATGGAGAACGGAGCGGAAGGCGCCCTCCTCCGGGTCGAGTGGGAAAGGATCAACGACCACTGGTCGCTGGACGGCCTGGGCCGGTTGAACCTTCTCGCGGCGGCGGACTGCGCACGCGGCTCCCTCCGGTCCCCGGAGGAGGCGATCGAACGCTGGCTGGAAGAGGAGGGAATAGTCCGCTCGGCCGCCGACGTCCGCCTGCTCGGGGACTACCTCCGGGACACCTGGGGCATCTTCCGCAGGGCGCTCTACGTGCACGACTTCGTGCTGAACGATTCCAGCATGGTCCCGCTCTCGATCGAGCGGGCATGGTGGAGCATGGCGGAGAAGCACAGCCTCGCGGAATGGTTCCCTGAACGCAAGGCCGACCTCGACCTCGACGAGGCCAAGGTGACGGCCTACCTCGCGGAGAAGGACGAGGCGGTCTCGCTCATCGAGGCTTGGCGGAAGAAGGTCGAGGCGATCGACGCCTCCACCCCCGTGATCGACCTTCTGAAAAGGGCGGTCGCCGAGACCGCACGGTACGTCGGGCTCCACCGTGCATACGGAAGGGTCTGCATCCTCGCGTCGTACGCCGACCTGAAGGGGCCCTCGGTCCCGGAGGGGAGAATCCGGGAACTCGAGGATGCCTGCGACGAACTCGAGGCCTACGCCGCTTCCGTCCGGCGCTGGCTCGAGGAATCCGACTACCGGCACCAGATGTACCTCCTCTTCAACCCGGACCGTTGCGCTGTCTTGGTCGAGGGAGGAAGGTCCCGAGCGGAAGCGGCCCGGACTCCGGGCGAAGGAAGACCGACATGAAAACCGTCAAATCCGGAACCCACCGTCTCTTCGAGAAGGACCCGGAAACCTCGAGGATCGTCTCGGAGATCCTCCTCGCCGTAGAGAGGAACGGCATGGACGCCGTGAGGAAATACAGCCGGGATTTCGACGACTGGGCGCCCGATTCCTTCGAGCTCTCCCCCTCCGAGATCGAGCGGGCGATATCCCGGGTGCCGCGCCAGGTGATCGAGGACACGGAGACCTGCCAGGGAAACGTCCGCGCCTTCGCGAAGGCCCAGCTCGCCACCCTCCTGCCGCTCGAGACGGAGATCCGGCCCGGCGTGGTCCTCGGCCACCGGCACATCCCCGTGAATTGCGTCGGCGCTTACGTCCCGGGAGGCCGCTACCCCATGTTCGGCTCCGCGCAGATGAGCATCATCCCCGCCAAGGTCGCGGGCGTGAAGACGGTCGCCGTCTGCACGCCGCCGGTCCGCGGTCAGGGCTGCTACCCGGCCACGGTCAACGCCGTCGCCAAGGCCGGGGCGGACCGCATCCTCGTCCTGGGAGGGGTCCAGGCCTTCGCCCTCCTCGCCTTCGGCCTCGGCGGCGTGCCGCCCGCCGACATGCTCTGCGGCGCCGGGAACAAGTTCGTGGCGGAGGCGAAGCGCCAGCTCTTCGGCCGCTGCGGGATCGACCTCCTCGCGGGGCCCACGGAAATCCTCGTGCTCGCCGACGACGGGGCGGACCCCGATCTCGTCGCCTGCGACATCCTGGGCCAGGCCGAGCACGACCCGAACGCCGGCCAATGCCTCGTCTGCCGGAGCGAGGCCTTCGCGCTGGAGACGATCGCCGCCGTCGCGAGGAGGCTCGGGACCCTGGAAACCCGAGACGTCGCCGGCGCCGCCTGGGAGAGGAACGGCATCGTCCAGGTCGCGGAGACCGACGAGGAGGCGGCCGCGCTCTGCGACGATTACGCCCCGGAGCACCTCGAGCTCCACGTGAGGAACCCGGACTTCTACCTCGGCCGGCTCACCAACTACGGCTCGCTCTTCGTCGGCGAGGAGACCACCGTCGCGTACGGGGACAAGAGCATCGGCACCAACCACATCCTGCCTACGAGCCGGTCGGCCCGGTACACGGGCGGGCTCTGGGTCGGGAAATTCCTCAAGACCTGCACTTACCAGCGCATGACGCCCGGAGCGAGCCTGGCGATCGCCGGTCTCACGGAGAGGCAGTGCCTCGCGGAGAGGATGATCGCGCACGCGGAAACCGCGAAGATCAGGAAGGAAAGGTATGGAAATCAGGTATGACTTCGGCGGAAGGTCAGCCGTCGTTTCGGGCGGGGCTTCCGGCATAGGCAGGGCCGTGGCTCTGGCGCTCCTCGACGCGGGCGCGTCGGTCGCCGTCCTCGACCGCGACCGTGAAGCGCTGGAACTCCTCAAATTCACCCGCGCCGACGACGGTCCGAGGCTCCTCGCCCTCCCCTGTGACCTGACCCGGGCGGAGGACGTCGAGAAGGCGGTCGCGCTTTTCGTATCGAAATTCGGCGCTCCCTGCTTCCTCGTGAATTCGGTGGGCGTCAACGTCAGGAAGCCCGCACTCGATCTCGAGGACTCGGAACTGGAGGACATGTTCCGCGTGAACCTCTTCGGCGTGTTCCGACTCTGCAGGATCGTCGCCCGGGTCATGTCCGACTCGGGGAAGGACGGACGATTGCGGAAAATCGTCAACATCGCGTCCACCGGCGCATGGCAGGGCTCGAAGAACTATTCCGGTTACAATTCCTCGAAGGCCGCCCTCCTCGCGGCGACTCGGATCTTCGCGAACGAATGGTACGAGCGCGGGATCGTCGTGAACGCGCTCTGCCCCGGCCCCACGATGACGCCCTTCGTGGAATCCTACTACCGGGAACGGCCCGAGCTCGTGAAATCCATCGTCGGGAAGACCCCGGCGGGAAGACTCGCCGAGCCGCGGGACCACGTGGGCCCCGTGCTCTTCCTCCTGTCGGACGCCTCGGACTGGATCGTCGGCCAGGCCCTCGCCTCGGACGGGGGCAAGGGTCTCAACGACTGATGGAGGGGATTGCAGCCATGGACGCATTCGGAATCAGGGCGATCGAGGTCCACAGCGCCTACGCGTGGGACTTCCGCTGGATCATGAAGGTTCTCGCCTTCGCAGAGGCCCGGGGGCTCAACGCGCTCGTGCTTCACCGCAACGACGTCGTCGAACAGGTCGTGTACCCCGGCGCCTGCTTCGGGGCAGGGAATTCCTGCGCGAACATCTACGAGCGGTACCGCGAGGCTTTCAGGAAGATCTACCGGTACACTCCGACGAGGAGGAGCGGCCCGCTGCTCCGACGCGGATACCTGAACCGGGTCGCGGAGGAGGCCGGGCGGAGGGGAATCGGCCTCTTCCTGCAGAACAAGGAACTCTCCTTCCCGGACGTGCTCCTCGAGCTCTATCCCGACCTCGTCAAGGACGGCCACGGCTGCCCGAGCGAGCCCTTCTGGTTCGAATTCATCGCCGCGAAGTACAAGGAACTCTTCGAGGACGTTCCCGGCATCGCGGGGATCATCACCTCGGTCGGCACCGGGGAGAGCCGGATCTCGATCACCGCGAACCGGTGCACCTGCGACCTCTGCAGGGCGGCGACCCCCGAGACCTGGTACCGGAAGGTGATCGACGCCATGCACGGGGCGATCACGTCCCGGGGAAGGAGGCTCGTGCTCCGGGACTTCGCGTTCACGAAGAAGGCCCACGGAGAGCTCGCCTCCGCCTTCGAGGGCCTGCCTCCCGATATCGGCGTGGCGCTGAAGGACACTCCCCACGACTTCTACCCGACCTTCCCGCAGAACGAACTCATACGGAAGATCCGGGACCGCGAGAAATGGATCGAGTACGACGCCATGGCCCAGTACTTCGGCTGGGGAATAGGGCCCGCGACCATGATCGGCTACATGAAGGAGAGGATGGCCGAGGCGCGGAAGCTGGGGGCGTCCGGAATCGTGCTCAGGACCGACTGGGAAAGCCTGGACGGCCACACGGCCTTCGACACGCCGAACGTCCTCAACCTCTACGCCGGAGCGGCCTTCGGCAAGGACCCCGCCTCGGACGAGGCTTCGGTGTACCGGACCTGGCTGGAGGACGAGAAGGCTTTCGCCGGCGACGCTTCCGAGAGGGACAAGGCCGAGGCGGTCTCGTGGATCGCCTCTATCTTCGACCGGAACTGGGACGCGGTGAGAAGAGCCCTGTACGTCGGGGACTGCGTGTTCAACGACTGCAGCACCTTCCCCGTCGGCTGCGGCCAGGCCATCTGGCTCGCCGAGGAGAAGAACAGCCTGAAGGACTGGGTGCCGGAGAAGAAGGACGCTCTCCTTCCCACGGAGGAGAACACCCTGCGCATCCTCGCGGAAAAGGACGAGGCGCTCGGCATGGTCCGCGAGCTCCGGCGGATGGTCGGCGATCCTCCCTCCGGCCTGTCCGAAGCCTTCGCCGCCGGACTCGCGGGACGGTACGAGGTTTTCGAACTCTACGTCGAGGGCTTCCGCTCCCTCGCCAGGCTCTTCGCCCTTCTTCGTTACGCGGAAGCCTCGGGTTCGGTCCGGGCGTCCCTCGCGGGCAGGCGGGTCGCGGACGAGTTCAGGTCCGCACTCGGGGAGGCCGACCGGACGATCTCGGCCTACGGCGAGTTCTATCGTTCGACCTCGCTGCCCTCGGCCGTGTATCAGCTCCTCAACGCGGAGCGGCTCGCATCGTTCCGCGACGACGCCGCGCGGAGCTTCGAGGAGATCTCCCGAGGTGAGCGTGCATGAATCGATCGGAGCTGGTTGCCTACGGGAAGCCCGCTACGCTGAAATCAGAACCTCAGACGGACGACGGTGCCTTCATCGCTGAACACTTCGACCGTCCCTCCGACCTGCTTCGCCAGGAGGTTCATCAGCGTATGGCCCAGACTCGGGCTCCGCGAGACGTCGTAGCCCGGCGGCAGTCCGACGCCCGAGTCCCTCACCGAAAGTTCGATGAAATCCCCGGATACGCGCTTCAAGCCGACTTCGACCCTTCTGCCGAAGGAGAGGCGGTCGACGAGGAGGGGGATCTCCCGGCCCTTTTCCTGAAGTCCGGGAAGAGAACAAATCACCGGGGCTTTGTCAGGGCGTCAGCATGGAAATGCGAGACCTACGCGCGTTCGCCCCGGGGGATGCCGGAGCCGCACGCGGCGGCCGCGGTCTCCTCCGCCTTCCTGAACGCCTTGGCGGTCGAGGCGAAGATCTCGTCCTCGGCCATGAAGACGTTCTCCTCCCCGATCTTTCCGGTGATCCCGAGCCGGTCGAGGAACCTCTTCATCTCCGGGCCCACCCCGCAGAGGAGCACCTTCCTGTCCTTCGCCCGGAGACGGTCTATGAAATTCTCCACGACCTCGAAGGCGGAGATGTCCACGACGCTGACGCCCTTGAGGCGGATGATGCAGGTCCCGGGATCTATCTCCCGCACGACCTTGTCCAGCTTCTCCTCGAGGTCGGAAGAGGAACCGAAGTACATTTCGCCCGAGATGTGGATGAGCGTGATCCCCGAACCTCCTCCGGCAGGATCGACCCGATCCATGTCGCGTTCCTTGAAGGAGGAGCTGCCGTCCCTCACCAGGAGCTTCACTCTGACCTCGCCGGTGTTCCAGAGATGGACGATGACCGAGACGGCGATTCCCACGAGGATGGCCCTCTCGAGGTCGGGCATGAGGATCGTCGAGCCTACGGTAATGAGGACCACGACGAGGTCGTTCCTCCCCGCCTTCGCGATCCTGCCGAGGGCGTGCGTGTTCACCATGTTGAAGGCCACGACGACGATGACTCCGGCGAGCGAGGCGTTGGGGATGTAGCGTGCATAGGGAGCGAAAAAGACGAGCGTGACCGCGACGAAGATCCCCGAGAGCATCCCCGCCAGCCTGGTCTTCGCCCCGGCGCTCATGTTGACCGCTGAGCGGGTGAAGGAGCCCGACGAGGGGAAACACCGGAAGAAGGCGGCGATCATGTTGGCCAGGCCCTGCGCCCGGAATTCCCTGTTCGCGTCGATCCTCTGCCCGCTCGAAAGCGAAATCGACTTGGCGATCGAGATCGCCTCGACGAGGCCTACGATGGCGATAGCCGCGGCGCCGCCGAACACGGAAAAAGCCCGGGAAACGTCGAAGCCGCCGGGCGGATGAAACCGGGGAAGCATGGCGGGGACGTCGCCGATCAGCCTGACGCCGTGGGCTTCGAGGCCGAACGCTTTCACCGCGGCCGCGCCCGCCACCATACCGATGAGCGCGCCGGGTACGTATTTGTGGATTTTCCTGCCGATCGCGATGGCGGCGACCGAAAAACAGGCGAGTCCCAGTGCGCGGGGATCGACGCTTCCCATCGAGGTCAGCACCAGGAAAACCTTCTCGTAGAGAGGACGATAACCGCCCGAAATCCTGATCCCGAGGAACTGATCGAGCTGGCCCAGGGCGATGATGACCCCGGCCCCCGTGGTGAAGCCGACGACCACCGAATGCGAGACGTAGTTGATGATCTTCCCGACCTTGAGGACGCCGAGCAGGAATTGGACGAGTCCCACGAGGAAGGTGAGCAGGAAGAGCACGGCATGGGCATCGGTCTGCGGGAAAAAGCGCACCTGACCTGCGATCATGAGGGAGATGGCGTTCGTGGGCCCGGTGATCAGGTGGTCGGAACTCCCGAACAGGGAGCCGAAGATCGCGGCGACGATCGAGGTGTACAGACCGTAGACGGGATTCAGGCCCGCGATGAGCGCATAAGCCATGGATTGGGGAAGTGCCACGATGGCGACGGTCAATCCCGCCGAGACGTCGAACTTGAGGTCGCCGACGCGGTAGGAACGGAAATCCGAAAGATAGGGGATTTTCATGGCGGATGCGTTTTCGAACCTCCGACTCGTTTCAGCCCATTACGGACGGAGAAACGCCGACGGCTTTCGATCGCTTCAGGCGAACTCGATCGTCCAGAGCGGAAATTCCTTCTCCAGCGCTGCACGGATGTCGTGCTCCAAGCCGTCGATCACGAACTGGTCGACGGCGAAGCATGCCGGGCATTGATAATCCTGCTTCTTCACGTCCAGGTGGACGACGATGGTCTTTTCCGGTTCGTGGTAGCTGAACTTCTTGACCAACCCCAATTCGCCGATGCTCAGCTCCGACTGGGATTCTTTCACGCCGGAAAGCACGCGGTCGAACTTGTTCCTCGTCTCGACATCCAGTTCTTTCATTGCTTCTCCTTGCCCGTGAACAGGGAAACTCGCTTCAGCACGGCGTCGAGGTTGCCCCCCAAGCTCGCTCCCCGAGGGTTGCCGTGCAGAAAAAATGTCTTGGTCTCCGGGTAGGCGCAGAAATGCTTGAAGCCGGAGGTGTCCGGAAGGGATTCCAACACCTTGCCCAGCTCCGCCGACAGATCGGCGCCCTTCCAGAGGAGCACGAAGCGTTTGCCGTCCCGTTCGACGTCCCTGCGATCCATCGCATCCATTCCCTCGATTTTCGCCTTCCTGAGATGTTTTGCGGCGACCAGGTGCGCTTCGCCGCGGAATTTCTGTTTTACGAACACATTGATGAAGTAGCGGTCCCGTACGCCGAGCAGGAGCGAGAAAGGAAGGTAGAGCACCGAATGGCGGGGACTCAAGGTGATCGTTCCCTTGGCGCTTGCGAAAGGCTCGGGCATGGCGTACACGAAGTTGTAGCCGATGTTGCCGCCGATGTTGACGTAGTTCG
>CAYNKA010000029.1:0-7827 GCA_964397655.1 uncultured Spirochaetaceae bacterium
GCCCTCATGTCGTACCAGTCCCAGCACCAGACGGCTATGTTGCCGCCCATGTCGTGGAGGCCGAGCTCGTTCGGCTTGAACCTGCCGACCGGGTAGGAGGCCTTCTGCCGAAAGAGCCCGACCTCCCTAGGGTCGTTCGTACCCGCGTAGAGGAAACCCCTGCTCAGCCTCCCTCCCCGGGCCGCGTACTCCCACTCCGCCTCGGTGGGGAGTCGGTACCCGTCCGCCTTCTTGTTCCAGCGGACCTCGGGCCCGCTCTTCCCGTCCCTGATCTTGCCCTCTATTTCATAGCAGGGATCGAGCCCCTCCCTCCCGCTCAGCCAGTTGCAGAAGGCGATCGCGTAGTACCAGGTGAGGCCCTGGGCTGGGCAATCATTTGATGGCACAGTATCATGAAACTTTACCGCATTTTCCCAGTCCCAATTCCAGTCAAAGGGAAGGCCTGTGTCCGCGAGGAAAATCTTCCACTCCCCCACGGTCACCGGATACCTCGCCATGAGGAAGGAATCGAGCGAGACCCTGCGCGGCGGACTGTGCCTCTCCCCCTCCCTCCCCATGACGAAGCTCCCGCCCTCGACCGCCGCCATCTCCTTTTGAAATGGCGGGGCCTTGGCACAGGAAAGAATGAGGAATAGACAGGATGAAATCAAAGATAGAATTCTAAGAATTTTCACTTCAGCTCCTTCAATAATGCGATCCATATCGAGTTGGTTTATAACCGATAAAAACAGCTTGAGTTTTTATTGTATTATCCCACCAGTTCTTAACATGCTCCGTGTACGGCTCGTACCTGTTCCCGTAGCTCGTCGAGGTGAAATGTGTCCTGGTCGGATCCCCGAGATTGGTGTACTTCGTCATGTAGCTCTCGTAGCCGGCGGCCTTGAGCGCCGCGAGGCTTTCGAAGGACCGGGACCAGGCGAGGTAGCGGTCGGCGCCTGCTTCCTCGGCGAGGTAGCGGCCGATCGTCTCGTAGCTGTTGACGTAGCCGTCGGAGTCGAAGACGGGGACCGGCCTGCCCGAGCCGTCGAGGATGTAGGTGTTCCTCGCCTTGTCCAGCACGCGGAGCAGGGTCTCGTTGTCCATGCCCGAGCCGAGACAGGCCCTGAAGTACTCGTTGCTCATGTGAGCGAACGAGGTCACGGCGCAGGCGGTCCTGGGCTTCATGCCGAGCGCGTCCTGGACCAGCTCCTGGGACAGCTTTCCGTCGTTCCTCGCTTCGGAGAAGGCGGCGGGAAGGGCGGCCGCTGCGTCCGGCGCCTTCTCTCCGAAGCCGAAGAAGGAGGCGAGCGATTCGGCGAGTCCGACCGCCGTGTCCTTGATCGAACGTGCCGCGTCGGCGACGAGGTCCCCGAAGGAGCGGCCGGTCTCGCGCCGAAGCGCCGGTCCCGTCAGGGTTTCGGAGAGGCCGTAGCGGCTCGCGAAATAGGAGAGCTGTTCGGGGGTGAGGGTGAGGCTCTCGTTCCCGAAGCCGGTCCCGGTCCAGCCGCCGAAGGCGTTCACCACGGCCTGGTTCCCGTTCGCCCCGTTCGTCCCGATGCCGAAGAAGATCCCGATGCTGTTCGTCGTCGAGTACGCCCCCTGCGCGTTCTTTCCCTCGCCTTTCATGACGGCAACTTCCTTCCCGTCGACCACGACCCTGAGTTCGTTCCTCGCCCCCTCGTCGAGGAGGAGGGCCCCGCCTCCCGCAACGACCAGCTTCATGTACTCCGCGGCCCCGCCGCTCGGCGCGAGGTTCGCCGGATCGAAGGCCGCTTCCGCAATGGCCGCGGCGAAGCCTTCGTCCCCCTCGAGCCCGAAGTTCCGGACGATCTCGGCATAGGCGTTCGCCGCGGCGCCGTAGGCGAAGGCCTCCACGCGGTTCCCGAACGCGTGGGTCGCTTCGTGGCTCAGCACCGCCGCCAGCTTCGCGGCGCTATCCCGGTCGTTCACGAAGAGATCCTCGTTCACGACGACGGACGAGGGGTCGCTTACAGTATATTTCCCGTACTCGTTTTCCGCGAGCCTTTCCGCCCTGATTTCCAGGCTGCCGTCGAAGAGGAGGCGGGAGGCGACGAGGTTCGGAAGCCCTCCCGCCGAAGCCATCATGTTGATCGCCTCGAGGCTCGCGTTCCCCCGGTCCCCTCCGAGCTTCCAGCCCGTCACCGCGAGCGCGTCGCCGAGTCCGCTCGTCAGGGCCGAGGCGAGCGTCCCGAGGTCCAGGTTCGTCCCTCCCCGCCCGAGCTCGAAGAGCGGCCGACCTCCGCCCAAGTTCATCTCGAGGACTCCCGTTCCCCGGAGGTCGAGCAGATTCACCTTCGCCTCGCCGGTCAGGCCGTAGGAGAGGCCGGCGCTCGCGAGGCCGCCCGCCGCGTAGTTGAGGTTCCGCACCGCTTCCCTGTTCACGACGTCGAGACGGGACCCGAGCGAGGTCTCGAGGTCCCAGCCCGAAAGGACGCTCGTCGCGAAGGCGCCGGCCGCAGCCGAGGCGCAGCCCGCGAGGGAGTCCCTGCCGAGCGCGGAATTCCGGAACGAGTCGGCGTCGAAGCCGAGCCCGTTCCGGTCGATCCTCAGGGCTCCGAAAGCGCCGCTCGCAGCGTTGAAGGAGAGCGTTTCCGCTCCCTTGAGCGCGGAGTCCGCGAATGCGTTTCCTCTGAGATCGCCGAGCGAGCCGCCCCATTCCGCCATGCCGTAGCCGAAGGCCGCGCTTCCGAAGCTCATGCCCGCCTGCCTCCCGAGCCCGGCCATGCCCTCGCCGAGGCTCGTCGTTCCGTTGCCCACGTCCATCATCGTGAAGACCGCGTCGTCGGCCAGGTTGATCGCCGCGTTCGCCATGAGCATGCCGAAGGTTCCCGCCCCGGCTCCTCCGGTGAGCGCGGTCGCGGCGATCGCCACCGCGATGTTCGTGGCGCTCCTCACGGTAGGAGCCCCGAACGGGCCGTCCGAGCTTCCGTCGTTGTCGGCGTCGTCGTCCCAGAGCTTCCGGTTGTACCAGGCGACGTCGAAGCTCGCGAGGCCCCGGCCCCATCGCGCCTCGTTCGTGAGGTACTGCGTCATGATGCGGCCGAGTTCGCCGTAGCCGGCCTCCTTCACCCTCTCCGGATTCTCCTCGTCCATCACGGGGGCGTACCCCACGTGCCAGGCGAAGAGCCCGTCCTTGTCCCGGTTCCCGAAGGTCCCGTCATCGTTCCGTCTTCCCCATCCCGCGGAAGCGCGGTAAGCGCCCTCCGCGGCCTCGAACGCGGCCTTCACGCACTCGATTCCCCGCCAGTCCCGGTCGATCGCGCCGTCCTCCCCCGCCTTCCTTCCGAACACGAGTTCGAGGTACTTCGAAAGGTTCTCCTGCGCCTTCATCACCATCGCCCGGATGTACTCGCCGCTCATGCCTTCCAGGTTCCCCCGTGAAAGGTCCGCGCCGTGGTCGAAGACCGGAGCCACGAACCTCCTGAAGGCGTCCACGGTCTGCCTCTCCCGCTCGATGCCGCCGAACACGGTCTCGTCGATCACGACCTTCCGCTCGAAGACCGATCCCTTCCTCGCGTAGCCGCCCGCCTTGAAGGTGTCGGAGAGGTTCTTCTCCACGCTGCGGTTCGCGGAATCGACGTTCTCCTTCACTCCGGCCTCGGCCCGATCGAGCGCCTCCCTCATGCCCAGCGCGGCGACGAGCGATGCCTTCCTGTATATCTCGTCCCCGACGCCGCGGGCGAAGGCGTCCGCGGCCTTCATCGCGCCGCTCGTGTCCCGAGCCTCGGGAAGCCGGGCCGCCACTACGGGACGATCGTCCGCGCCGCGCAGGGCGAGTCTCCCCGCCTCATCGACCAGATCCCGCATGAGCTTCCCGTCGAAGCACCCGGCGACGAGTCTTTCGAAGCCGGCGCGGTCCGCGCCCATGTCCGCGATCCTGAGGCTTTCCGTCTCCGCGACGAGCCGCTCGGTCTCGAGGCCGAAGTCCCTGGCGACTCCCTCGACGCCGGCTCGGACCGCGAGGTCCGCGCTCATTCTCGTCCATTCGTCCCTGCCGTCCAGGAGGATCGCGTACTTCGCCTCCCAGAGAGAGTTCTTCTCCCCGTATTCCTTCGCGTACTCCTCCTCCCAGCGCTTTCTCCTGCCGTAGAGGTCGACCGTCCCCTTCTTCCACTCCTCGACGCCGGTGCCGAAGAGGGCGCGTACCCGGGCTTCCCAGTCCGCACGTCGTTCCCGGAACGCAGCGAGCTCGCCGAGAAGACCTTCCCTCGCCTCTTCCTGCGCCGAGTCAAGTCTGCACCGGAACGAACCTTCCAAGGCGTCCGTGAGGGCCGAGAGTTTCTCCTCCTCGCCCCGGCGGGTGAGCCCCGCCACGCTCTTCACGGAGGCGAGGGAAAGGGCGGCGGCTTCTTCCGCGGTGAACGACGGGTCGCCGTAGAGCTCTTCGGCGGCGCGGAGAACCGCCGCCCCGTCGAAATCGGCGGCCGCGAGAAGGGCGCGATACGCCCGGTAATCGGCGAGCCGCTCGGAAGCGAGGGCTTCCGCCCTCCTTTTCGCCCGCGAGGAGGCGTCTTCCGCGCGGGAGCGGACCGCCTCCTTCACGGCCTCGAGCAGCGAGAGCGTGTCCTTCTTCCTCGCCGGATCGAGGGCCGGGTGGACGAGGTTCACGATGCGGGCGAGCTCCGCGTCAGGAGGGCTTCCCGTCTTCGCCGCGAGCAGGGCGAGGAAGTCCGAGGCCCCGAGTTCCGCCCCGCCGCCCAGCACCGAGTCGATTCCCTCCTCTGCCGCGGTCCTCGCCCGGTTCCCCGCCGCGAGATCCGCGACCGCAGCCGCGAGGTCCTCCCGCTCGCCTTCGCCCGAGTCGCGCGCGGCGGCCGTCTCCCTGCGCAGCTCCTTGATCCTGCGGCCCTCGGAGTTGAGCCACGGCCGCCACCAGCGGGAACAGTACTCCTGTCGGTGCATCGCCGCATCGTCCGCGTGATCGAAGACGAAATCGCCCACGTCCTTGCCGATGAACGACGCGCCGTTCTTCACGTTGTCCGTCGCGATCATCATCTTGAAGAATCCGTAGAGCGCGAACAGGTTCCCGTCGGCCGCGAGGGCGTCGTAGACTTTCGCGGTCTCGTTCGCGAGAAAATCCTCGACCGTCCGCCTGCTCTCTGGATACGAGATCTCGTACCCGGCGACCGTCCCGTCATCGCCGTAGACCGGAATCTCCTTCGGGCCGAGGCCCGCATAATCCGCGACGAGCTTCCTCCAGGCCTGGTTTCCGAAGAGCGGGACGGATATTTCCGGAGCCCCGTCCACCGGAAGTCCGCCCCGGATCTCGGCCTCGTAGTAGCAGGCCAGCCCGAAGAGACGGAGGAGTTCCTCGGCCCGTCCCGTCTTCTCGAGCTCAACGGCCCAGAGCACCGCGTACGCTGACATGCGTTTTCCGGCCTCGGCGGCGCCGCCCGCGAAACAGGCTTCGACGAGGGCCTTGAAAGCCCCCGGGTCCGAGGTCCCGAAGGCGGAGAGCGAAGCGGACGCGAGAGCCTCCTCGTCGACCGTGAAGGCGAGGCCGCCGGTCTCCGTTCCGGGCCCGCGGAAGGTGAAGAGCCTCTCCGCGGCGTCCCTCATGTCCGCGACGGCTGCGGCGAGGTCTCCCCGCAGCTTTCCGGCCTCCGCTCCGACGACCTCGTCCGCCCGGGCGAGGTACTGGAGCGATTTCAGCCTCGCCGCCTTGACGGCTTCGAGGTCCGCGTACTCGCCGTCCGCCCGGTCGGAGAAGGGTCTCTCCTCACGGGCCCGGATTTCCCGGAGCATGCCGAGGACCTCGGCTGTCCTTTCACGCTCGGCGAGGCGCCTTTCGAGGACCGCCTCCGGCTCGAAGCCCCGGGGCGTGCAGCCTCCGGCCGCGTACTCCCGGACGTCCTCGGCCTTCCTGAGCTCGTACCGGGCCGCCCCGTAGACCGCCTTCGCCGCCTCCGCGGCAGCCGCGAGCTCTCCATACCTTTCCGACCCGAGTCCGAAGACCTCCGCCGCGGCAGCGTAGGACTCCTCCGCCCGCCATAGATCGGCACCCGCGGCATCGAAGGCGGCCTTCTTCGCCCCGAGTACGGTCGCTTCGTAGGCTTCGCGGTCCGCGCGGAACACCTCCCGCTCCGCCTCGAGCCCGGCCTTCGCCGCGAGGATCTTCAGGATGCCCTTCTCGCCGGAAAGGACCTCGCTCCTCTCCTTCTTGGCGTCCGCGAAGGACGCGGCCCCGGAAGCGGCCTCCGCCCCGTAAACGGCGAGGGCCCGGTCGAAAAGCCCGCGGTAGAAGACCGCGTCGTCGTTCGTCCTGGAGCCGGCCGAGGCGAACGCCGAGGCTTCCGCGAGCATGGCAGAGGCGTTCCTTGCCGCGAGGGCCGCAGCCTCCATCTCCCGAGCCTCTCCCGCGGCCGCCTCGAGATAGGCCGCCTCGAGAACTGCGAAGGCCTCGCCGTCCCCTCGGGCTCCCGAGGTCCTCGCGAGGAGCAGGGCGGCTGCGAAGGCGTCTTCCGGACGGAAAACCGCCTCCAGATACGCCTTCCTGTCCCCGTCGAGGATGCCGACGTACCCGCAGGCGAGTTCCGTGTAGTCCGGGACGAAGGCCCCGAGGTCGCCCACGGACAGGGTTCCCGCGTCGAGCCCCGCGATCGCGAGGGCTTCCGCGAGATAGGCCCCGTCCTTCTCCCCCGCGGTCATCTCGGCCGTCCGTCTTGACGCGACGTAGGCCTTCGCCTCCGCGAGAAGAAAGGGCCTGCAGCCGGATAGCCCCGCCTCGAAAGCCGCTCCCGCCTTCTCGAGGGGGCCGAGAGAGCGGTCCGCAAGGACGGAGGCGAGTCCGCCTTCTTCCGCGGCTTCCCCTCCGCCGGACGGGAGCGGAATCCCGGCCTGCCTCGCCTTGAGCGCGATCCGACGGACGAGGATTTCCCGCACCGGGGTCGGCAGGCCCTCGACGCGGGAGGCCGATTCGAGGAAATCCCGCATTCCGTCGAGCGAGGAAAGATCCGCCGCGGCGAAGGCTTCCCTGAGCGCCTCCGCGTCGCATTCCCGGTAAAGGGCGAGGAGGCAGGGAGCGGTTCTCCCGTACGCCTCGTAGAGCTCCTCTACCGCCACGGCCCTCGCGGCGGCCGCGATCCGTTCGCGGCAGAAATAGTCCCGGAGGTCCTCGCCGTCCTCCCCCCTCGGCCATCCCGAGGCGAGGCAGGTCCGGAAATCCTCGTCCTGCGAAGCCTCTTCGATTCCCGCGGTCCCGTCCAGGATCGACTCGAGAACGGGGATCGCCTTCCGGAGGAGGGCCGCGCGCTCTTCGGAACCGGGAACTTCCGGGCCGAAACGTTCCCGGAGGAGTTCGGCGAGGCCCGCGGCCGCCCCGCCCGCCCCCTGCGGGCCGTCGCGGAGCACGCCGAGGGCATCGAGCTCGAGCCTCGCTTTTTCGAGGAGGAGCCCCGCCTCCGCGTCGCGCCCCGCCTTTTCCGCCGCGGCGAGGAAGGCCTTCCCCTCCGCCGCCGAGAGGGGTCCCGCGCGCATGAGGGCTTCGAGCGCGGAAAAGCGTTCGACTTCGAGGGCCGCGGCCGCCGCGATCCGACCGAGCGCCGCCTCGGTCCGGGCCTTGCCGTAACCGCCGCCCGCGAAGGCCGCCTCGTACAGGGCCGCGATCTCCGAGGCATCGCGGACGGGAACTCCGGCGGCGGCGAGGCGGAGGGCGAGTTCGGCCTCTCCCTCCCGTTCCGTCCAGTCCAGCCCGACTGCCGCGAGGGCGTCCCGTTTCGCCGCGAGGGCGGGAAGGTCCGGGTAGTCGTCGAAATCGCCCTCGCCTCTCAGGTCCTCCGCGATCTCGCGGGCCTGCGTCGCCGCCGCGGCCCGGAGCCAGGAGTCCCA
>CAYNKA010000030.1:0-7728 GCA_964397655.1 uncultured Spirochaetaceae bacterium
GTCGCACTATACCAACCCTCCCCCTTCCCTGTCAACTAGATTACACGAGAAAAAAAACGAAATTCGTATGTTTTCCTCATCCGCACGACGAAAAGGGTTATCGGCTTTTCCTATGTTCTCTGAAAGCCATGAGATAACTTGCGAATGACAGGAGGGCGGCGATTGCGGCCGCTGCGAACAGGAGTTTTGCGGTTAAGAGAAAGGAATTCTGCAATTCAGTGAAAAATCCCAATATCTTGCAGGTATGAATGAAAAGTCCCGCACCGCCCGCGAAGGCATAGAGGACCGCCTTCAGCTTTCCGCCTCTTCTCGCGGCGAGAGCGACTCCGTCCCTGTACATGATCATACGCAAGAAAGTCTGTCCCAATTCCCGGTACATGATGAGAATGAAAGCCCAGGCAGGCATGATTCCCGTGGCAACGAAACACACGAAATACGTGAGCCGAGCGATGACGTCCGCGAACGGATCGAGCAGTTTACCTGTATCGGTCACCTGGTCCAGGGCTCTCGCCAATGATCCGTCCACCAAGTCGGAAATTTCGATCACCATGTAGAGAAACCACAGGATAGAAATCGAAGGAAGCGCCCCCATTCCCGTCCACAGCGGAAAAAAGAAAGTAAGGAAGAAAAGAGGGGACAAATAAATACGAAATGAAGTCAGTAGATTGGGGGCGTTCATACGATGAGGGTAGTATTTCTCACGCGTCGTTGTCAATCATCGGTTTTTCCCGCATTCCCCTCTTCGATTGACAGAGCCTTCTCATTTTATTTAAAGTTGACCGATGGGCAACAAAACGGGCATCACCGCGAGCATCAATTGGACCGTCGGTCTTCTCTTCGTAGGGCAGTTCGTTTTCTACCTCGCGATTCTCTTCTTTTACAAAATCAATCCGACGAACGCCGGATTCGTCGCCTTCGTCCTTTCATCCGCAGCCATCCATATCGGCCTTTGGATCTTTCTTTCCCTCATGCACGATCATTTCAGTCTCGTGCCGACGGCCGAGAAATTGTCGAAGATAAACATCGCGAACAGACTCACCCTTTTCCGGATCAGCTCGATTCCTTCCGCGACGCTTCTGCTCATCCTCGCCCAGACATACCCGGTCCACATCGTGCTTACGGTGTTCGTCGTGTTGATTTTCCTCACGGATCTCTTCGACGGTTCGATCGCGAGAGGGAATCGTCAGGTCACGAGAATCGGGAAATATCTCGACAGCATCAGCGACTACGGAATCCTGTTCGTGATTTCCATCGCGATGGTGATCTATTCAATCATTCCTGAATGGTTTTTCTACATCATCATATTCAGACTGCTATTCCAATGGATCGGAATGGGTGCGCTTCTCATCTATCAAGGATATATAGTTCCGCATACGACGTTCCTCGGCAAAGCGTCGATTTTCGCAACCATGACGCTTTACGGGCTCGAGATACTGGCCCTGGCGAATCATATGGCGAAAAATATCCATCCCTTCCTCATTGCGCTGGAGTACGGGACTGCGTTCATCATCTCTCTATCGCTTGTGGAGAAGGTCTTTCAATTGAAGAAGGACTTCATAGAGGCCAAAGAAACAAAGAAAAAAAAGAGCCACCCGAACGGCCAGATTCAGAGAAACTCCCACGAAAACTGACCCTGCCGATGTATCCCTCCGTCGTCGGCACCTGCAGGTCACGAGATGGAATATTTCGCCATTTCAGTCCTGAACGACTCCAGTTCTCTCGGTTTCAAATAACTGTACAATACGCGATACCCGGTCTTGAACTTCGCCGACACGAGTTCGCGGATTTTTTCGTCCATCTCCTGCCGCGTATTAAAAGAATAGTGCTTTCCGCGACCGGAGGAGAGGTTTCTTCCCCATGCTACGGTGAAAGCAAAACCGGTAAACAGGTTTCCCTGCCGATCGTTCAGCATGTAATAGTGGGTTTCCCCGCTTTCTCCTCGCCGGAACAACGTGATCATCATAGCCGTTTCTTTATCGGCAGAGTCGGGGATAAAGCATACTCCTTTCGGCATCTATTCGATCTTCGCCGCGAGTTTTCCGTTCTCGTCGAAAAAAACGAAATAGGTCGAATAAAGTTTGAGATTCGAGAGAACGAGACGCTTCTCTGTTATTTCTACGCCGGGCAATCGCTTCAGGAGGAATTCATCGAGAAACCTGCCCTGTTTTCCTGCAATCGTCCGCGCAACGGCTCCCTTCGAATCGGATACCTTGATTCCGTCGAAAGAAGTCCTTCTCCCCAACAGCTGGTAGGGCTTCGCCAGCGACAGATGACGGACGGTCACGTCGAGAACGTCGCCGGTGAAGTCCAGGATCGATTCCTCGCCGCCCTGAACGGCAACCGTGGCGGTGATCTCGCCCCCGGTGAGCCTGAGGATCTTCAGGGTGCACAATGTCGCCTTTCCCGGAACGGGTTCCCATGGATCGAAGAGGAAAAAGGAGCACGAATAGACCCCGACTACAAGGACCAGGACAGGAATGCCGACTGATCGCTTGAATCTCGCTCCGAGCCCGCCCATAATAAAAGCGGCTCCGATGGCCCAGATAACGCCTGGTTCGCGCACGGCCTCCTGCTCGGACAGGAAGAGGCCCGCCGTGGCGGAAACCACCGCCGCAGACAGCGCGAGAAAGATTTTCGTGGGTTTTCGTCTACGGGCCTTCGCAGGGTACGCGGTCCGGGATGGAGAAATCGTGATTTGGGCGACGGCTACGCCGAGGAATATCCCGCATAAAACGGCCCATGCATAGATGCTGTGTGCTACAACGGCTACTTCGATCATCGTTTTTCCGATTCGGTATCTAGTATACTCCATCGAACGGACGGCAGGAAGACTGTTCGCGGGACCCTGCAGGTTCAAAGATACGTGTAGCTGCTGCCGCCGATGAATTCCCGGAGGAGCGACGTGTCCGGAACGACGGACTCGTCGTTCCATTCCGGTATTTCCTGAAACAACCTCAGAATGCGCACCGCTCGGACAAGTGCATCCTCCCGCTCGGGATCGTTCGACACCTCCTCCACGAAGGCCGGGAAAAGATGATCCAACCTCCGTTTCAAAATGAGGAGTTCATACGGCAGGAAGCTGTTCACGACTGCGTCCGCGAAGCGCAGGCGGGAAACGATGTATCTCAGCTCGGACCTCCTGACGAGGTACCAGTGGAGGAGGGTTTCCCGCGGATTGTAGTTGCGGAACTGCATGTCGCGGACCATCCGCCTCATCATCCTGACGTCGGTCCAACGGATGAACTTCCCCTCCGAGTCCTTCATCTGAGCCAGAGTCTCGATGTAGATCTTGAACTTCGCCGCAGACGGCGCAGCCTCGGTCATGGGCTCGTAGAGTCCGTGGAGGCTGTCGATGAGGAGGATGTCCTTCTTCCCGAGACCGAGGGTTCCCGCGGAACCGTCCCTGCGGCCGGCCTTGAAGTTGTAATAGGGTATTTCTACTTCTTCGCCCCCGAGAAGACGGGACAGGTGTTCGTTGAAGAGGTCGAGGTCGAGGGCTTGCGGCGTTTCGAAATCGTAGTCGCCGTGCGAATCCCGTGGGTGGGTATCCAGGTCGAAGAAGTAATTGTCCACGTTGATCGGGACGAGCCGGCGTCCCTTCGTCGAAAGACGTTCGGCGACCTTGATGGTGGTGGTCGTCTTCCCCGACGAAGACGGCCCCGCGACGATGATCACCCTGAGATCATCGAGCTTCGCTTCCATACTCTCCAAGACGCCGTCGATTTCAGACCGGTAGAAGGCCTCCGATCTCGAGACGAGATCAGGCAGCTGTCCGGCCCCGACGGCGTCCGATAGATGAGACAGAAGGAAGCAGCGGTTGTCCGTCGCCCAGTTCAAGGTTTCCCAGAGTTTGCGATAGGGTATATTTTCCGACGAATAGGTGAGGCTTTCGCGCTTTTTGCGTTTCAAACTGTGTTCGTATCGGTAGAGGATGTAGGCCTTCGCGGTCCTCGCGTGCCCGCCCTCGATGAGGGCCTTCTCCACCTCGTCCTGGACCTCCTCCACCGTAGGGAATCTGCTTTCCCTCTCGGAAGAGTTCCCCGAGTCTTCGAAGGATTTGCTTTCGTAGCGCCGGTTCAGGGTGGCGACGACCTGGGACGAGAGCCTCTCCGCCAAGGCCTGATCTCGGCCGCCTACGGCGACGGCGGCCCTGAGTATGGCGAAGGTGATCTTTTTCGGGTCGAACGGGACGACCCTGCCGTCCCGTTTGACGATCGACTCGATCATGAGTCCCCCGGTGCCGCCTCTAGACGAGTTCTTTCTTTGCGATCTTGTCCTTCACGAAGGCGACGAATTCCGCGATCGGGAGGCCGTTCTTCTGCTCTCCGCTTCGGGTCCTGAGCGAGACCGTGCGGGCGTCCTTCTCGTTTCCTCCCACGATGAGCATATACGGCACTTTCTGCGCCTGCGCTTCACGGATCTTGGCGTTCATCCTGGAATCGGACAGGTCGGCCTCGACCCGGAGCTCTTCCTTGGCGAAAAGCGCAGCGAGCTCCCTGGCGTAGTCCGCGAAGGCCGGGGCAACGGGGATGACGACCGCCTGCACCGGCGCGAGCCAGACCGGGAATGCCCCGCCGTAGTGCTCCACGAGGACGCCGAAAAACCGTTCGAGCGATCCGAGGAGGGCCCGGTGCACCATGAAGGGCTGCTTCTCCTTTCCGTCCTGGTCCACGAATTTCATCTCGAAGCGCGACGACATGTTGAAGTCGAACTGGATGGTCGTCATCTGCCACTCGCGGCCCAGGGCGTCCTTGATCTTGAGATCGATCTTGGGTCCGTAGAAGGCCCCGCCGCCCTCGTCCACCTCGTACTCGAGGCCTTCGGTCTCGAGCGCCTTCTTGAGGGAAAGCAGGGCCTTGTCCCACGACGCTTCGTCGCCGACGCTGCCGTCGCCCTTGGGTTTGGTCGCGAGGTAGGCCTTGATCTTCGTGAAGCCGAAGTCCTTCCAGATTCGGAGGGAAAAGCGGAGAACTTCGAGGATTTCGTCCTCGATCTGGTCGGGAGAGCAGAAAATGTGGGCGTCGTCCTGGGTGAACCCGCGGACACGGAGCAGGCCGTGAAGCACGCCCGAGCGTTCGTACCGGTACACGGTGCCGAGTTCGGCCCAACGGAGGGGAAGGTCGCGATAGGACCTTGTCTGGCTCTTGTAGATCATGATGTGGAAGGGGCAGTTCATCGGTTTGAGGTAATAATCCTGCTCGTCGATCTCCATGGGAGCGTACATGTTCTCTTTGTAGAAGCCGAGATGCCCCGAGGTCTGCCAGAGCCAGGACCGGCCGATGTGGGGGGTAAAGAGGATCTCGTACCCGTTCTTCCGGTGTTCGCTTCTCCAGTAATCCTCCACTGCCTGTCGGATGCGGCCCCCCTTCGGATGCCAGTACACAAGGCCGGGACCGGCTTCCTCATGGGTGGAGAAGAGGTCGAGTTCCTTCCCTACCCGCCTATGATCGCGGCGTTCGATCTCCGCGAGGCGGTCGAGGTATTCCTTGAGGTCCTTGCCGGTTTCCCAGGCGGTGCCGTAGATGCGCTGGAGCATCTTGTTCTTCTCGTCGCCCCGCCAGTAGGCGCCGGCGACGTTGAGGAGCTTGAACGAATCGGGATCGATCTCCTTCGTGGTTTCGACGTGGGGGCCGCGGCAGAGATCGGTGAAGAGGCCCTGGGTGTAGATCGAGACCTCCTCGCCTTCGGGTATCGCGTCGAGGAGCTCGAGCTTGTAGGGCTGGCCGCGGAAACGGTTCCTGGCCTCGGCACGGGACACGACCTCGCGCTTGAAGGGCGATCCCGCCTTCACGATGTCGCGCATGTGGCCCTCGATGGCCGCGAGGTCCTCGGTCGTGAGGCTCCGCGGGAGGTCGAAGTCGTAATAGAAGCCGTTCTCGATGGCCGGCCCGATCGCGATCTTCGCGTCGGGGAACATCCTGAGCACCGCCTCGGCCATGACGTGGGAGGTCGAGTGTCTGATTTTCGCTAGTTTCTCGTTCTTTTGTTCCATAGTTCACTCCATAAAAAAACCCTCATGCAGATCGTCCGTCCACGCCCCAAAGGGCTGCTGGTAAGGACGAAAAGCATAAGGGCTCTCGATTCAACGGGAAGCCCGCTTTCCGCGGTTCCACCTTACTTCAGGGTTCGCCGGTTCGGCCGGCCTCCCTGCTCCTCATTATTCACGATGTCCAAGACTCCCGAGGTGGTCTTCGCATGCGCTTGTGCCGGGACCCTCTCAGCCTAGGGAGCCCCTCTCTGTCGACCCAGTCCGCACCTACTCTTCTCGTTCGACGTCTTTGAGTATTAAGGTAGGGAAAGTAGGCATGGTTGTCAAGACTATGAGGACAACATAGATATCGAGAATCGACGACTCCGGTTTTCGGCTTATTTGTACGGGTTCTTCACCCTGACACCGAGGTATTCCTGGTTGTCGCTCAAATCTTCCGAATAGAGAACGGAAGCGCCAGAGGCCGCGGCGGCGCAGACGATCAGAGAGTCCCAATAACCGAGTCCGTAGCGGCGAGCGACGGAAAGCGCGCTCGCCACGAGCCGAGAATCAATCGGGATCGAAGGTAGGAGAGAAAACAGCTCGACGCGCCGGGCAGCCTCATCGAAACTCAAAGGCCGGGCTATTTTCCGAGTCACGGTCACGAAGTATTCACCCAAAACCTGTGCCGAGATCCGTACCGCCGAGTTCTCGAATCCTTCGAGGATCAGGCTTGCGGAAATTTTCTTCTTCTCTTCATCGGCGGAATCGTCGGCATAGACGAGGATGTTGGTATCGAGGAAGTAGATGCTATTTCCGCTCATGAAGCTCGTCCCTGGTCCAGGTCCGTTCACCCACTTCGGCGTCGGAACGGGCGAATGCTTCCCGGAGCTCTTCCGCCGCGCTCTTTCTTCGGGCCGATTCCCCGGCCACCAGAGTTTCGAGATAGCCGCGGATCAAGTCGTTGAGCGAGGTGTCGCGTTCTACGGCAATGGCGCGGGCTTTTCTCAATAATTCCCGATCGATTCCCAATGTCACATTTGCCATACATACTCCACATATTCAATGTAACACGGTTTATGTGCACCAGCAAGGCTATTAACCTCAAGACACGTTCCAAGGAATGGTTCCCGCCTTCCGATGAAGGCCTCACGGTCCGTCCCTGTACAGCTTCCCCTCGAATCTCCCCGTCCATGGCGAACCCTTTTCGAGTCCCCGGGTCATGACGATCACCAAGGTCCTTCCGTCCGGCGTCACGATCTTTCTCCAGCCGGCAAGGCAGAGCGGGGCGAGATCCCCTTCTTCCCCGACCGCGTAGACCCTCTCGCCGATCTGGACGATCCACCGGCCGTCGCCTGCCGCCAGCCGGTGCGCCCTGAGGGTCCGCTCGCCTTCAGGCACGTTCACCTTCATGTTCCGGGTCTCTCCGATCCTGCGTCCCCTGCCGTTTTCCGTCGTCACGATCAGGCCGCCGGCGAGACCGACCGCCCTCTCGCCCTCGCCGGTCCGCCGGAAGAAGATCGCCGGTCTGCGGTCGTTGCCGGTTCCGACGCTGTCGTGGATGTACCTGCCGAAGACGAGGAATTTCCCACCTTCGAGATTCACGACGAGATCGCCCCGGTCGAACGAGACCCAGGGCTGAACGCTCTCGCCAGGAGAGGAAAGCTCGACCGTTTCGGCGGGCGGCCCCGCGAGGACATCGGTTTCCTTGAAATCGAAGACCATGAAAAAGCCGACGTTCACGCCCATGGATTCGGCGC
>CAYNKA010000031.1:0-6558 GCA_964397655.1 uncultured Spirochaetaceae bacterium
AGGCAGCGTCATCACCCACACCTTCCCCCTCACCGCCGCCGTCAAATCCTACACCGTCACCCTCAGCGTCGGCAATGAATGCTCCAGCCCGGAAATCAGCACCCGAAGCATCACCGTCATGCCGAAGATGCTTTTCCTGCCCATCGTCATGCGCAAGGCGTAACGATATTCCATAATGTAGGGGCGCCCCTTGTGGGCGCCCGGCCTATCCAACCAATAGGGCGACTATAAAGGCCGCCCCTACGAAAACCTCTGCTGTAGGGGCGTCCCTTGTGGGCGCCCGGCCTATCCAACCAATAGGGCGGCCATAAAGGCCGCCCCTACGTTGAAACATTCCCCGTAGGGGCGCCCCTTGTGGGCGCCCGGCCTATCCAACCAATAGGGCGGCCATAAAGGCCGCCCCTACGTTGAAACATTCCCCGTAGGGGCGCCCCTTGTGGGCGCCCGGCCTATCCAACCAATAGGGCGGCCATAAAGGCCGCCCCTACGTTGAAACATTCCCCGTAGGGGCGCCCCTTGTGGGCGCCCTCTAACTATCTGCCATCAATACAACCAACGTGGAAAAAGTGCGTTGCACCTCTTTAGGAAATCACCCGCACCTGACCCTTTCCCCGCAAGTTGCACCGCGCTGGATGGGAAGAGAGAATTGTTTTATTTATGTTTTCGGCGGCTTAAGAAAGCCGCCGAAAACATGGACCTTTTCCAGAACAACACAGGCTGTCTACTGTCTACTGTCTACTTTCTACTGTCTACTTGCTACTGTCTACTCTGATAATTATTTGATACCTTTCCTGTATAATTAAAATTACAGCCACGTATCACAAAGGAGCCCGCGATGAAGCCCGTATACGCATGGATATTCCTCAGTCTCTGTCTGGCCCTGCTCTTCGGAGCCTTAACCGCCGTCCCCCTGACGGCCGCGCCGCCCGCCGCTCCCGCCGCTCCCGCCGCTCCCACCCTCCTCTACGTCAACATCGCCGTCACCGGCACTACCCACAACGGCCTCTCCTGGACCACCGCCTACACCACCGTCCAGAACGCCGTCGATTGGGCCAACAGCCACTACACCCAAACCTTTGAAATCTGGGTAGCCAAAGGCGTCTACTATCCCGATGAAGCCATCGCACACGGCAACGGCATAGCCGGCGAATCTTTCCGCATCATCCGCAACAACGTCCAGCTCTACGGCGGCTTTGTCGGCACCGAAACCCTGCGCACCCAACGCAACTGGACCACCAACCTCACCGTCCTCAGCGGCGACGTCGACAACAACGACGTCAATACCGACGGCAACTACATCGCGGAAAGCTGGAACAACATCACCGGCACCAATGCCTATCATGTAGTCTATCTGGACGGCGCGAATTATCAGGCCGTCACCCCATCCACCGTGCTCGACGGCTTCACCATCACCGGCGGCCAGGCCATCGGCGGCTCGTCCAATAACTACGGCGGCGGCATTTACTGCCCCGGCGGAACCCGCGGCTGTAGCCCCAGCCTTTCCAATCTGGTCCTCGCCGGCAACAAAGCCACTACCCTCGGCGGCGGCTTTTATAGCACGGTCGGCACCACCGCCACCCTCGCCCCGACCCTCATCACCGTCACCTTCAGCGGCAACTGGGCCGGCGACGGCGGCGCCGGCATGGCCTTCTACACCATCGGCGGGCCGGCCGCTCCCCGCTTAAACGCCGTCATCTTCAAAGGCAATCAGGCCGAAAAATTCGGCGGCGCCCTCATGACCCGGGCCGTCACCGGCACCATCAATCTCGCCTTGACCAATGTGCTCTTCAGCGGCAACCGGGTCAATGACCCCAACGGCTACGGCGGCGCCATCTATAACTTATGCCAGACCGTCGGCGCCATCACCACCACCCTCACCAACGTCACCATCGCCGGCAATTACGGCGCCAACCGCGGCGGCGCCATCGCCAACGATGAGATCTCCGGCACCCTCGTCAACAAGTTCTACAACAGCGTCGTCTGGGGCAATGAAGCCACCACCTCCCCGGGCATCTATGACTATAATGCTTCCACCTCCGCCAACAACAGCGACCTCCAGAACACTTCCGGCGGCGGCACCAATCTCAGCACCAACCCCTATTTCATCGCACCCATCTCCGCCACCCTCGCCCCCACCACCACCGGCAACTATCGTCCCCGTCCCTACTCACCCCTGGTCGAGGCCGGCAGTAACAGCTACATCACCACGACCGGCGATCTCGTCGGCTCTCCCCGCATCAACGGCGGCACGGCCGATATAGGCGCCTATGAATCGCCCTATCTCCGGATCAGGATCTTCCCCATCGGCACCGGCTCCGGCACCGTTACCAGCACCCCCGCCAGCATCAACTGCGGCGTCACCTGCACCTACGGCTTCTTCTATAACGATCAGATTACCCTGGTCGCCGCCCCCCTCATCAGCTCTACCTTCGCCGGCTGGACCGGCTCCATCGTCTCCAGCACCCCCACGCTAACTGTAAAAATGACCACCGCCCTGGCGCTCACGCCGACCTTCACCCTCAAAACCTATCTGATTACCCCCACGGCCGGCCTCAACGGCACCATCTACCCCACCACCGTCCAAACGCTCCCCTACGGCGCCACCCGCTACTTCACCATTTCCCCCAACCTCGGCGCCGTCATCGCTGATGTCCGGGTAGACGGCGTCTCCGTCGGAGCGGTCAACCGTTACACTTTCACCAATATCATCACCCACCACACCATCACCGCAGCCTTCACAGTCCTGACCTACGTCATCACCCCCACCAGCGTCGGCAGCGGCACCATCACCCCCGGCACCCCGCAGACCTACACCTACGGCAGCACGCAGGTTTACACCGTTACCCCGGCCGCCGGCTGGTATATCCACACGATGTGGGTCGACGGCGCCCCCATCACGCCCACCCGCACCTACACCTTCTCCAATATCACCGCCACCCACACCATCAGCGCCCGCTTTGCCGAAGGCCAGACTCCCATCTATGTCGACGCCAACGCCACCGGCAACAACAACGGCACCTCCTGGGCCAACGCCTACACCAAACTCCAATCCGCCCTCGACTGGATGAATGCCGGCCGTCCCGGCTATGAAATCTGGGTCGCCGAAGGGGTCTACTATCCCGACGAAGGCGGCAGCCACGTCAACAACAACCGCAGCGAATACTTCACCATCAACCGCAATTACATCCAGCTCTACGGCGGCTTCGCCGGCACCGAAACCCTGCGCGGCCAGCGCAACTGGCTCGCGCATCCCACCATCCTCAGCGGCGATATCGACCAGAACGACATCAATGCCGACACCAACTTCATCGCCGAAGATTGGAATGCCCTGGTCGGCAGCAATTCCTACCATGTGATGCATCTGAACGGCAGCGCCATGATCACCAGCAACGTCGTCGTCGACGGCTTCACCATCACGGCCGGCACCGCCAATCAAACCGATTTCAACCGCTATTTCGAAACCTACGGCGGCGGGCTCTACTGCGATGCCGAGGGAACGGGATACAAATGCAGTCCCCTCCTTTCCAATCTGGTCTTCAGCGGCAACACAGCCGACAGCGGCGGCGGCGGCCTCTGCACCAACGCCACTTCTCAGGGTACAGAAAGCAGCCCCCAGCTCTACAACGTAGTCTTCTCAGGGAACAAAACCGCCAACCACGGAGGCGGGATGGCCAGTCTGGCCTACAGCAATGCCGTAATCAGTCCCCGGCTGGTCAATGTAATCTTCCGCGGCAACCAGGCCTACTACAACGGCGGCGGCATGGAAAGCTACCCCGCTTATGCCTCCGCCTACCCCGTCCTGATCAATGTACTCTTCAGCGGCAATTACACGAGTTACTACTACGGCGAGGGCGGCGGCTTCCACAGTTGGGTGGTTTCATCCAATACCAACCCCCTGTTCATCAATGCCACCTTCAGCGGCAACCGCGCTGGGCCCTATGGCAGCGGGGGCGGAATTTACAACGACGGCGGCAATCTCACCCTGGTCAACAGCCTGATGTGGGGTGATACCGCCTACAGCGGCAATGAAATCAGCAATTCCTCTACCGCCGCAGTCGCCAGCTACAGCGATATCCAGGGCGGCTATACCGGCACCGGCAATCTCAACATCGATCCCCAATTCATCGCCCCCATCGCCGCCGGCTCCGCCCCCACCACCACCGGCAACTACCGCCCGGCCCAGGGCTCCCCCGTCATCGATGTCGGCAATGCCCTCAGCGTCACCGTCGGTACGGACCCCGACGGAACGCCCCGCATCTTCGGCGCCAACGTGGACCTGGGCGCCTATGAATCGGCCTATCTGCTCCTCAAAGTCAATCGCGTCGGCACCGGCGGCACGATCACCAGCAGCCCCGCCGGCATCAACTGCGGGATCACCTGCACCACCGGCTATATCTCCGGCACCGGCGTCACTCTGACGGCCGCCCCGTTGATCAGCTCGACCTTCGCCGGCTGGAGCGGCGATATCGTCAGTACCTCCCAGGTCCTGCCCTTTACGATGAATAACTCCAAAAACCTGACGGTCACCTTCCTCGTCAAGACCTTTAACATTACCCCCACCGCCGGCGCCAACGGCGCGATCAATCCCGGCACGACTCAAGTGATCACCTACGGCAACAGCCCGGTCTTCTCCATGGTGCCCAACACCGGCTACCACGTCGTCGATGTCCGCGTGGACGGCGTCTCTGTCGGGGCCGTGACCCAATATACCTTCAGCAATGTCACGGCCGGCCACACGATCACGGCCGCCTTCGCCGTCAACACCTACCAGATCACCCCCACCGCCGGCGCGAACGGCACCATTACCCCCGGCACGGTCCTGACCTTCACCTACGGCAGCACCCAAAGCTATACCATCACCCCCGCCATCGGCTACAAAGTCCAGGATGTCAAAGTCGATGGCAGCTCCGTCGGCGCCGTCACCCGCTACACCTTCACCAATATCATCGCCAACCACACCCTCACCGCCTCCTTCGCGCTCCAGATCTTTACCATCACGCCGACCTTCGGCGCCAACGGCATCATCTCGCCCTCCACCGCCCAGACGGCCACGTACTTTACGCCCAGGGCCTTCCAGATCGTTCCGGCCGCCGATTACCACATCACGGATGTCCGGGTGGACGGCGTCTCCGTCGGCACGGTCAGCCGCTACACCTTCACCAATGTGCTGGCCAACCACACCATCACCGCCGCCTTTGCGCCCGGCCTGCAAAGACTCTATGTCGATAAAGATGCCACAGGCACCAACACCGGCAGCTCCTGGGCCAACGCCTTCACCAAACTCCAATCCGCCCTGGATCTGGCCAACGCCAACGAGGTCGGCTATGAAATCTGGGTCGCCGAGGGCGTCTACTACCCCGATGAGGGCAGCGGCCGCGTCAACAACGCCATCACCGAGACCTTCCTGATCAACCACGGCTACATCCAGCTCTACGGCGGCTTCGCCGGCACTGAAACGCTGCGCACCCAACGCAACTGGACGACACATCCCACCCTCCTCAGCGGCGACATCGACAAGAACGATCTCAATACCGACGGCAACCTCATCGCCGAAACCTGGAACCATCTGGCCGGCGCCAACGCCGCCCACGTCGTCTGGCTGGAAGGCAGCAATCCCCTGACCGAAAGCACGGTCCTCGACGGCTTCTTCCTCACCGCCGGCAGGGCCACCAACAGCGGCGGCGGCCTCTACTGCAACGGCAACAACTATGACAAAGTCCGCCTCTGCAGCCCCACCCTGGCCAATCTCACCTTTAGCGGCAACACCGCGATCGGTGACGGCGGCGGCCTCTATATCAACGCCGATTACAACGGCACCGGCAGCCCGGTCATCACCAACGTCATCTTCAGCGGCAATCAATCCGGCCTCTCCGGCGGCGGTCTGTCCATCAACGGCTCCGGCGTCTCCCGGCCCCGTCTGACCCAGGTCGTCTTCCGCGGCAATCAGGCCGTCACTAACGGCGGCGGGATGGCGACCATCTACTATTACGGCAGCGCCTATCCGGTACTGACCAATGTGCTCTTCAGCGGCAACTACGTCACCAACGCCGGCGGCCAGGGCGGCGGCTACGCCAACGTGACGACCTCCAGTTCCGCCTATCCCACCCTCATCAACGTCACCTTCAGCGGCAACCGCGCCGGCACCACCCTGGGCGCCGGCGGTGCCATGGTCAACATCAACAGCACCCCGGTTCTCACCAACTGTATCTTCTGGAACAACTACGCCGCCAGCTATCCTGAACTCCGCAACAGCGGCACCGCCAACGTCGCCTACAGCGATATCCGGGGCGGCTTCGCCGGCGCCGGCAATCTCAACCTCGATCCCCGCTTTATCGCCCCGATCACCTACACCGCCGCCCCCACCACTACCGGCAACTACCGCTTGCAGGCCGGCTCTCCGCTCCTCGATGCCGGCTATTCCGCCGCCGTCACCGCTACGACCGACCTCGACGGCAATCCCCGCCTCGTCGGCGCCGCCGTCGAAATGGGCGCCTACGAGACCGCTTACCTGAAATTGACCCTCAACCGCGCCGGCACCGGCGGCGGCACCGTCACCAG
>CAYNKA010000032.1:0-6314 GCA_964397655.1 uncultured Spirochaetaceae bacterium
CCTCCGCGATCTCGCGGGCCTGCGTCGCCGCCGCGGCCCGGAGCCAGGAGTCCCACGCCGAAAGGTATTCCTTCCATTCCTTCGCGCGCCCCGATTCGCCGTAGTACTCCTCGATGTCCTCTCCGTAGGAGGATATGATCGCGTCCAGGATCGCGACGTCGCTCAGGCGAAGGACGTTCAAGGCGTCTCCGTAGGCGGTCCTCGCTTCCTCGAGCGCCGCGTTCGCGGACGCGAGCCGGTCCCCGGCCGCCGACAGGTCCTCGCGAGAGCGGGCCATGGCCGCGACGTGCAGGTCGAGGGCAGCGACCGCGGACCGGTAGGCGGCCTCCGCCGAATCGAAGGCGGCCCGCGCTTCGGCGAGACTCCTCGCGGTCTCGGCCTCCGTCGGCCGCGACGAGGAGACGTCGTTCGCGTAATCGAGCACCGCGCGAGCGATCGCCACCTGTTCGTTCCTCATGGTGAGTTCCGCTTCGAGCCGCCCGATCTCGCGGTCGAGGGAATCCGCCTCGACCGTCCCGGCCCCGTATTCGGACAACCTCGCCTCCAGGCCGTAGAGCGCGGACCGGGCCTTTTCCGCCTCCGCGAGGTACTTCGCCTTCACCCCGGCCGGGCCGGTCCAATAGGCAAGGTCCTCGCGGAGCTCGGGAAGCCTCGTTCCCGCGATCTCCTCCCGCTCCGCGATCCTCGGGTCGAGTTCGCCGAAGACGATCCCTCCGATCGCGCCGAAGAGCTCCTCGATCTCCGCGGCATGGAGGACATCCCGATTGAAGCCTTCCACGGCCTTGGCGAGATCGCCGCAGGCGAAGATCGTCACCGTCTCCTCGCCGACCCACCATTCCCGCAGTTCGTACCCCTTGTCCGCGAGATACTTGTAGAATTTGGACATCTTTTTGTACGCGGGAGAGCCCAGGGACGAATACACGGGAAGATGATAGACCGCGTCGTCCAGGACGAGGATCTCGAGCGCGTCGTAGGGAGTCTCGGCGAGCAGGCCCGACACGCGGACTTCCTTCGCGGCGACCTCGGCGCGGAAGGTGGCGATCTCGGAGTCGAGGACGTCCCGCCTCGCCTCGATGCGCGCGATCTCCCCGAGTACGACCGCCTCGTTCTCCTCCGCCATCTCCGCGAAGCCCAGGGCGCTCCGGTACAGGCCCGCGTACGAGCCGGCCTCGTCGCGGAATTTCGAGAGCTCAGCGGCGGCTGCGGCGGCCATGACCGTCATCGAAGTCTCGTAGTCTTCGAGGATTTTCCGCTCCGAGATTTCCCAACCCTCCCTGCCTGCCTCGACGAGGCCGCCCATCTCGGCGAACCAGGAATCCCTCTTCTCGGAGAACTCCGCGAAGGCGCGGTCCCAGGAGGCTTCAGCGCCGACGTAAGCGTTCCTCGCCCCGGTCTCCCAGGCGAGCCGCTCAGTGAGCAGTCTCCTTTCCGCCTCGTTCCAGGTCTCGATTCCCCGCTCGAACTCCCGCCTGAAATCCTCCTGCCAGGTCTCGGGATCCAGGAGCACGAGGCCGGGCTTCCCCGAGGGATCCGCGGCGGCTCCGACGATCAGGCTCCTTTTCGCCTCGGCGAGATCGTCCTCCGCCTCGGCCGCCAGGCTCCTCGCGGTTCCCGCGGCGCTCCGGTCCTCGGCCTTCTTCCGGAGGGAGTAGGAGTCCGTGAGCCTCGCGGCGGCGAAGCGGATCTTCTCCGCTCGGTAGAGCCGGTCGAACTCCCGCCTCGTCTCGGCCCTGTAGTCCGCGAGGCTCGCGGCGAGCCGGTCCCTTCCCAGGGCCGCGAGATCGCCGGAAAGCGGCGCGAGGAGTTCCTGGAATTCCGCCTTCGCCTCCAGTTCCCACGCTTCGAGGAGCCCGTTCATCCTCGCCTCGAGCCTCGCGCGCCACGCCCCTTCGTCCTCGGCGTAGTCCTCGGCACCCTTGAATACGGGATCGCCGGCTTCGTCGTGGACCAAGGCCCCGGACTCGTCGGTTTCCGCGATGTATGCGAGATCGGCCGCGCCTATTTCGCGGAGGAAGCTCCCGAGACCGGGAGCCGGTAGGCGTTCCGCGGCCCTCCCTTCGAGCCAGGCTCCGAACCGCCGCCCGAATTCACCGAGGAGTTCCGGCCCCTCCCAACCCGGCGCGGAAGCGAGGTCTTCTCGGAGGATCCGCTCCCATTCCTCCGCGCTCGAACCGCGTTCGGCACGCTCGACGTGCACGAGGAAGTCGCGTTCCGAGAGCCTCCGGTCCCGGATGTCCGGATCGAGTCCGTAGGCGGAGACTGCGGCCGTGAGAAGGAATACCGGCAGACGGAAAACCCCGAAACGCCTCTTCATGATCATCACCTCCCCGACAAAAGGACGAGGCGATTTTCCACGGCGCTTCGATCACGGAACTTTTTTCGACAATCTTGCGCGGCAGGCGACCGCTCATGTACAATCGGGGAGACGGAAGAAAGGAGACGACATGACCAAGCGAATAGTGGCCGCGGCGCTCGTACTGTACGCGGGCCTGGGTTTCGCCGACGAGATCGTGACCGACGCGAAGGGCAGGAAGATCATCCTGCACGACGATTTCACCTGGGAAGTGCAGCAGGCCGAAGCCCGCAGGGGCGGCGAGACCCTCGTCCTGACGAAGAGCCCCAAGTTCAACAGGGTTCTCAGGACGAGGACGGGCAAGGTGACGATCAACTTCAACGCGAACGAATGGCGGCAGGCTTCGGATACGAACGCGAGCGCGGAGTTCTCGTTCCAGAACCTGGACAACAACGGCTTCGGCATGCTCATCTACGATGGCCTTCCGATTCCGCTCGCCACGATGGAAGAGGTGGTCATAAAGAACGCGAACAACATCGACCCGAACGCCTCGATCAAGAACATCGAGAAATGCACGGTCAACGGCACGCACGGCGAGCTCATCACCTACCAGGCGAGCTCGACCGGCCTCGATTTCACCTTCTTCTCGTTCGTGGCCACGAAGGACACGGGCACGATCCAGTACACCTTCTACACGCTCACGAGCGTCTTCGACAAGCTCCGGCCTTCGTTCCTCGAGGCGATCTCCGGCGTGGAGTTCTGAAGCGGCGTCTTACGCTTCCTCGCCCGGTTTCCTTACCGCGAAGTGGCCTCCGACGTAGCGCTGCTCGGGCCTCGAAGGGTCCCGCTTCGCATACGCGAGCGCCGGGTCGGCGAGATGGTCCAGGCTTGAGTCCTGCGGGGAATAGCCCAGGGACTCGGCGTGACGGTTGTCGAACATCGGTTCCGGGCAACGCGAGACGCCGTAGACCATGTGGAAGCCCTTTTGAGGACCGGTGAGGCCGATGCGGACGAGGGACGCGAGGTCGCGGGCGCTGCACCAGGTGTGAACGCGGCGCTCGTCCGGCACCGTCTCGCCCACGTAGCCGATCCTGATGCACATGACGTCCAGGCCGTAGCGGTCCGCGGCGTGCGAGGCGAGGATCTCCCCCGCGGCCTTGCCGAAGCCGTACCAGCTGTCCGCCCGGGGCGGCGTCTCGTGATCGATGCGCGCGCCGCGCTCGAGGAAGCCCACGGCGTGATGGCTGCTCGCGTAGACGACGCGCCTCACCTTGAAGCGCCTTGCCGCCTCGAAAAGGCGGTAGACCGCGACGACGTTGGCCTCGAGCGACTCGTCGAAGTCGAAGTCCGGCCCCACGACCCCCGCGAGGTGGATCGCCCCGTCCGCGCCCTCCATGAGCCGATCGAACATGCCTGGCTCCCGGAGGTCTCCCCGGACCCAGGTCTCGTTCGGCCGGAGTTCTCCGACCTCGGAGCGCGAATTGAGCACGACCTCGTCGTAGGTTTCGGCGAGGTAGGGACGGAGGAGCCGTCCGACGATGCCCGAAGCCCCCGTGAGCAGCACTTTCACGATGCACCCCCTGCCGCGCAGTATCGCGCTTTCCCTCGGTTTGGGCAACCGGAAAGGGCGGGAAGTTGCGGCCCGGCTCGAGGCGCTTCTTCATGACGGCGGAATCCGATGCAAAAAATCGGCTGAGGGGGCGATACGCGAGGCTTCTCTCGTGAAATGTTTATACGAAAAAACCCGTTGACCAAGTATGCACCTTGCAGTAACATTGCATACAGAGAGGATGCCTGCCATGCCGTTGTTGCAGGTCCGCGATATTCCGGAAGATCTCTACGAGACGCTGAGCAAGGTCGCCGCCGCCGAAAACAGGAGCATCGCACAGGAGACCATCGTGCTCCTGAAAAAAGCATTGAACTATCAGCAGGAAAATCAAGCCCGACGGAAAAAAATCCTCGAAGAAATAAAAGCGGCCGAACACCGGAATACGGATAAATTTCCCGATCCCGCCTTACTCCTGCGCGAGGACCGCGACAGATGAACATCGTCCTTGACGCGAGCGCCGGCATCGAGATCGCCTTGGATCGACCCAAAGCTTCGAGCTTCAATAAGGAACTACTGTCGGCCGATAAAACCATAAGTTCGGCCCTCTATAAAGCCGAGGTCGCGAATGTGCTGCGGAAATATGTCTCAGCCGGTCTCTTGGACAAGGAAAAAGCGAACAAGGCCTTGAATCACGCACAAGGTCTGGTCGATGAATTCATCGATATTTCCGAAAACAATGAAGAAGCGATGAATGAAGCGCTGCGTCTCGGCCATTCGGTGTACGACCTCCTCTACTTCACTCTGGCGCGGAGATACAGCTCCGCCTTGCTGACCCTGGACGCGAAGCTCAAGACCCTGGCGAAGAAAGCCGGAATCGACGTCGTTTCCTGAAGGTAAGTCCTCTGCCGAACAACAGGATAATGTGCTACACTATTCATGGAGGGCGTCCATGCCGGATCCTGTGGCGTATCTGACTGAGAAAAAAGCCGAGCTGTATCGTCTCTACGGAATAAAGAAGATCGGAGTCTTCGGGAGCAGGCTTCGAGGCGACAACCGGACCGACAGCGATCTCGACGTCCTCATCGAGTTGGAAAAACCGTATCGGATCGATCTCCTGAAATTCATCGAGCTCGAGCAGAATCTGAGCGATGAGATCGGCCTCAAGGTCGACCTCGTCCTCAAGGAAAACCTGAAGCCTTTCATAGGAGAAGCCGTTCTGAGTGAGGTCGTCTATTTATGATCGAACGGAATGTGCTCGACTATTTGGACGACATGATACGGAATCTTGAATTTGCCATCGAGTTTGTCCGCGATTCGGACTTCGCTTCCTTCGAAAAAGACTTCCGGATTAATTATGCGGTCGTACGGGCTTTGGAAATCGTCGGAGAATCGGCGAAAAGAATTCCCGACACGATACGGCAGCAATACCCTTTAATTCCTTGGCGGGCCATGGCGGGGATGCGGGATAAGCTGATTCATGGCTATGATGACGTCAACCTCGCCCTTGTCTGGTCCACGGCGAAGGATTCAATTCCGGGATACCTGGAAGCTCTGAAGAAGATTCGCCTCGATTTCACGGAGCCGAAGAGCCCGCCGAAAAATACTTGAATTCGGGATTTCCATATGCACTCTCATCAATGAAATGAAAGCCCCTGTTCATCCGCCGAATTCGGTGCGATAATTTCCCTCGACAAAGGGGTAACCAGATGCCGATTCTCTCTGCCGAAAAACCTACAACCAGTACGTCTTCGAGCGGGAAGACGAGTTCGAGAAGCTCGTCGCAAAACTGAGCGACAAGATTTTCGGCGATCAGACGATCTACGTCGACATCAAGAAACGCATCGGCGGAAACGATTTGGTCACCATACCCGACGGCTACGTCATCGACATGACCACGCCCGAGGAGCCGCACCTCTTCGTCATCGAGAACGAGATCGTGAGCCACGATCCCTTCAAGCACATCGGCATCCAGATGCTCAAATTCGTGACCAGCTTCGAGGAAGACAAGGTCTCGGTGAGAAATTTCATCATGGATCACGTCAGCAAGAATCCCGCGATGCTCGAACGGCTCGAGTTCGGCTGCCGGGAATCCCGCAGCAGGAACATCGACAACTACCTGGACCGGGCGGTCTACCAGGAGTTCAGCGGCATCGTGGTCATCGACGAAGCGAAGCCCGAGTTGCACAAGGTCCTCAGCAGGATCAACGCGAACATCTCCGTCCTCGAGCTCAAGGCCTACGTCAACGATGACGACGAATTCGTCTACCAGTACGACACGCTCTACGAGGAGGACGAAGAACGAATCCTACCAAGCGTCTTGAAAAATGACTCAATCAGCAATCGCATGAAGCGACGTATGAGGAAAGCCCAGTCCGACACCATCATCGTTCCCGCGAAGGAAGAGGGTTTCAAGGCGGAGTTCCTCGCCAACAACCAATGGTTCGCGATCAGGATCAGCGCCGCCATGAAGGA
>CAYNKA010000033.1:0-5801 GCA_964397655.1 uncultured Spirochaetaceae bacterium
TCGTTCGTGAACGACCTCCTCGACACCATCCTCGAGGCCCAGATCCGCCTCGCCGTGAACGCGGTCCGTGCCGGAGCCGACATCATCATCGAAACCGACGATTACGCCTTCAACAACGGGCCGCTCATGTCCCCCGAGACCTTCGACGAGTTCATTACCCCGAGGCTGTCCCGGATCACGGCGGCCGTACACCGCGAGGGCGGGTACTTCCTCAAGCATACCGACGGCAACATCATGAAGATCATGAACTCCTTCCTGGAGGCGGGGATCGACGGCCTCCAGTCCATCGATCCAATCGCGGGAATGGACATGGGAGTGATGAAGGCGGAATACGGGAAGCGGTTGTCGCTCTGGGGAAACATCGACTGCGGCAATCTGCTGAAGGACGGGACTTCTGACGACGTTCGGAACGCGGTCCGAGACTGCATCAGGAAGGGGGCGCCGGGCGGAGGCTTCGTCCTCATGTCGAGCAACAGCATCCCCTACTCGGCCAAGCCGGAGAACTACGCGGCCCTCCTCGAAGCGGCCCGGGAATTCGGCGCATATCCCGTAGGAGGGTGACGGGAGTCGCCCCCCCTCCCCCCGATAGAAGCGAATCAGCCCGAGACAGGTTGAACATATTTTCCGAATGAAAAGGAGAGAAACATGAAAAAGTTGGTATCGATGTCGGTGTTGCTGTTTTCAGCGGCAGCGCTTCTTCTCGCGGGAGGAAGTTCGGAGAAGAAGGCGGACGGGTCCAAGCCGGTGAAGGAATTCAAGCTCGGCTACATCAACAGCCCCGTCGGCCCGATGCACGAAGCGGCACTGAAATTCGGGGAGTACGTCAGGGAATCCACCAAAGGCCAGTACTCGGTGAAGGTGTATCCGAGCTCCCAGCTCGGGAACGAACGGGAACTCACCGAGGCCGTCACCCTCGGGACCGTAGACATGACCCTTTCCGGCCCCACCCCCGTGTCCTGGTACATCCCCGAATACAGCATGGTCAACTGCCCCTTCATCTACAAGGACCTCCAGCACTACATGAGGGTCTGGGACGGAGAAGTCGGCGCCTTCATCAAGAAGCTCCTTCTCGAGAAGAAGGGCCTCTACGTCCTCGACAACTGGTACCGCGGTCCGCGCTACCTCACCGCCAACAAGGAGATCAAGACCCTCGACGACCTCAAGGGCCTCAAGATCCGCGTTCCCGAGGCCGAAATCACCCTCGAGGTCTGGAAGATCCTCGGAACCAACCCGACCCCGGTTCCGTTCAACGAACTCTACATGTCCCTGCAGCAGGGCGTGGTCGTGGCTCAGGAGAACCCCTTCGAAATGATCCAGACGGCGAGCCTCTACGACGTCCAGAAGTTCGTCATGAATACCCAGCACGTGGCCTCCCACTACATGCTCCTCATCGCCGACAAGCAGCTCAAGGGTCTTTCCGAGGATATCCAGAAGGCCATCAAGGAGAGCGCGGTCAAAGCCGGCGAGTTCCAGGACAAGCTCATGCTGGACAGCGAAGCCACGATCCTGAAATTCCTGGAATCCAAAGGCATGAAATTCGTGGACATGGATCCGAAACCCTGGAAAGAGCTGGTCCTCAAGCAGATTCCGATCAAATTCGCCTCCAAGTACAAGATGGACATCTTCGAAAAGGTGATCAACACCAACTAGAAGATTCGATCCGGGCCGACGGACGGGGCACGCCCCGTCCGCCTCCTCCCGGTCTCCGCGGAACCCTCGGGGAAAGGTATTTTTATGACAAGGAAAAGGCTGAAACCGCTCGATTATTTCGCCGCCCTGATGCTGTTCGGCATCGTGACGGTCGTCACGGGCCAGGTGATATGGCGTTACGTATTCAACAACTCGCTCTCGTGGTCGGAGGAACTCTCGAGATATCTTTTCGCCTGGCTGATCTTCGTGGGCGCATCCATAGCCGTCAAGGAAAACACCCACATCCGCGTCGACATCATTTTCAACCACCTGGACGCCGCGAGACGGCGGTATCTCGAGGTGTTTCTGCACATCGTCACGCTGTTCGTGCAGTTGTACTTCCTCTACTTCACGGTCCAGTTCATCGTCAAGACCCACGGCACCTACAGCACCGCGATGGGAGTCCCGATGAATCTCTTCGTATACCCCTCGATCGCCGCAGGCTGCCTCGTGACGATCGTCTACTGCATCCTGGGGATAAGGCAGTCGATCCGCCGGTCCCCCGGCGAAGGCGCGAAGGAGTGAACGAATGACGCTCATAGTTCTCGCTACCTTGTTCGTGATGTTCGCCGTCGGCCTGCCCATCGGCTACGCCATCGCCTTCAGCACCATCGTCTACGTCATCCTCAATCCCGACACGATCAGCGGGCTCGCCCTCGTCCAGAGGACGCTCGTGGGGGCAGACTCCTTCATCTTTCTCGCCGTCCCCTGCTTCATGCTGGCCGGCGAGCTCATGAACGTAGGCGGGGTCACGAAACGGCTCATCGCCTTCGCGAAGGCCCTCATAGGCAGCATACGGGGAGGTCTCGCCTACGTCGTCGTTGTGGTGAACATGATCATGGCCGGCGTTTCCGGGTCATCGGTCGCGGACGCTGCCGCGGTCGGAACGATCATGATTCCGACGATGGTCGAACAGGGCTATTCCAAGCGGTTCGCCTGCGCGGTCAACGCCGTTTCGGGAACGATCGGGCCGATCATTCCTCCGAGCATCGGCTTCGTCATCTATGCCGGGATCACGAACATCTCGGTCGGAAAACTCTTTCTCGCGGGAGCAATTCCCGGGGTCATCATGGGGATCCTCCTGATGGGGGTCTGTTACATCGTGGCCCGCAGGAAAAAGCTTCCGCGCAGCGAGAAATCCTCGTTCGCCGAACTCGCGCGGAGCTTCAAGGACTCCTTCTTCGCACTGCTCATGCCCGTCATCATCCTCGGCGGCATCCTGACCGGGATCGTCACGCCGACCGAGGCTGCGGTCGTCGCGGTCATCTACGGCCTCATCATAGGGAAGTTTGTCTACCGGGAACTCGATTTGTCGACGCTGGTCGAAGTGTTCGCCTCATCGGCGAAGCAGTCGGCGCGCATGGTCCTCATCGTCTGCTTCGCGAACGCCTTCGGCTGGATCCTCACGTTCGAAGGACTTCCCGAGCTGATCGTCAACAGTTTCAGCGCGATAGCGGACAAGCCCTGGATCTTCCTCGTCTTCATCAATTTCGCACTGCTCGTGCTCGGCTGCTTCATGGAGGTCACGAGCATCCTCATCATCGTGACGCCTCTCCTCATCCCCGTCCTGCAGCGACTCCACATCGACATGGTCTATTTCGGCGTCGTCATGCAGCTCAACCTCATGATCGGCCAGATGACCCCGCCCGTGGGCATGCTGCTCTTCGTGATCTGCGGCGTCGGCAAAATTTCCATGCAGGAGCTCGCCCGGGAATCCGTTCCCTTCCTGGTCGCCCTTCTCCTGGCCCTGGCGCTCATCACCTTCTTCCCGCAGATCTCGCTCCTTCTCCCTTCCCTGCTTTGAATTTTTCTTCCGGTAAGCGCCCCCGAAGAACCTTCGGGAATTTCGGGGGCCTTCGGAAAGGGCCGCCTTACTTTGTTTTCATGCCAAGTTTTCCGATTATTTCCGGATATTTTCATATCCTTCATTTTCTTGGCATGTTTGTAAGCATATTCATGATATCATTTGTTAATTTTTGCCTTGTTTTGCAATAATTTTGATTGACACCCGGTTTTCGATACCGTAAAATCATACCCATAACATCCCCGCGAAGTTCCGCGGGGAACGTACGAATCTTTCACAAGGAGGTACATCCATGAAAGGTCTCAAATTCAAGACGATCATGGTCTTTCTTTTCATCGCCGCGTTGGCGTACGGCGGCGGCGAAGCGGAAAAGAAGGACAGCGGCCCCAAAACCATCAAGATCGCCCTCTCCGCCCCCTTCACGGGACTCGGATCGATCCTCGGCGACTACATCAAAGCCGGCGCGCTCCTCGCGGTGGACGAAATCAACGCAGCGGGAGGCGTCGCGGGAGGCAAATTCGACCTCGTCGTCTACGACGATCAGGCGAACGCGAGCACCGCGGCGACCGTGGTTCGTCGGGCCTTGTACGACGACAACGCGGTGGTCATCTTCGGACCGAACATGAGCAGCGCCGTCATCGGCGTCCACACCCTCGCCCAGCAGGCCAAGAAGCCCATGCTCGTCGGAGCGACCTCTCCCTCCTTCCGCTACGACAAGGTGAAGAACGACTACCTCTTCCGTCTCCGCGCCGACGACGGCGTCAAGGTCGCTCAGCAGATCAAATACATCGTCGAGAAGGTCAAAGCCAAGAAGATAGGAGCCATCTACGGTTCGACGGATTACTGCACCTCGGCCCTCGCGGTGGCCAAGGAGACTCTCAAGAAATACAACCTGGACTTCGTAGCGACCGAACAGATGAAGGAAGGCGACAAGGACGCGACTGGGCAGATCCTCAAGCTGAAGAACGCGGGGATCGACTGCCTCGTCGGCCTCACCCATGAGCCCGAGGCCGCGGTCGCGGTGAAGCAGGTCCGCCAGCTCAAGCTCGACGTTCCCATCGTAGGTTTCTCCGCATGGGGAGTCCCCGCCTTCACCGACCTCGCGGGAGACGCGGCTGTAGGCGTCATCTCGGTGCAGGGCTTCAATCCGGCCGATGCCGATCCCACGGTGAAGAAATTCGTGGACGCCTACAAGGCGAAATGGGGCAAGGAGCCGAGCGATCCGGCCCAGTGCTACTACGACGGCGTCTATCTCCTGAAAAAGGCCATCGAAACCGCGAATTCCACCGATCCCGTGAAGATCATGGAAGCCTTGAAAACGGTCGAATACACCGGAGTTCAGGGAAAGATGAAACGCGACGCCCTCAACAATTTCACCGACATCTGCTACATCTCCCAGTTCGACGGCAAGATCTGGAAAATCATCGACAAACTCTGACGGCCTTCGTTCTTTGATTCGCGGAAGAGGCCCCGGGATACGGCCCGGGACCTCTTTCCGGCATCGCGGCAGGAGAACTATGGAACTGAACGACCTATTACAGAACGCGATCGGCGGTATTTCGATCGGTTCGACCTACGGCCTCATCGGCCTCGGCGTAGTCTTTCTCTGGCAGAGCATCAACAGGATCAATTTCGCGAACATCAGTTCCGCGATGCTATCCGCCTATGCGTTCTACACTTTCTACTCTGTTCTTCGTTTCGGGGGAATCCTTTCCTACCTTCTCTCCCTCCTCATCATAGCCTTCTACGGACTCCTCCTCAGGTACTTGATTTTCGAGCCCATAACGAAGAAAGGCGGGGGACGTCTCGAATTCGTCGTGGCGACGCTGATGCTCTGCACCTTCTGGCTCGCGGTCATCAACGCCACCTTCGGCGGACTGCCGAAACCATTTCCGCCGGTCTTCGGCGAGGCCACCGGTCTCATCTACCTTGGCCCGGTCAGCCTTCCCTCGGTCTACGTGTGGATCTTTCTGGTCGTGGCGGTCCTGATCGGATTCCTCCACGTCCTCCTCCGGAAAACCTTCATCGGCAAGATGTTCCGGGCTACCGCTCAGAACAAGGAGGCGGCCGAGCTCATGGGGATCGATTCGAGCATGACCACATCCCTCGCCTTCATCATGTCGACGTCGTTGGTCGGCACCGCGGGCATCCTGCTCGCCCCGATCTATTTCGTCTCGCTCGAACTCGGCGGAGGAAGCATAGGCGTGAAGGGTTTCGCCTCCGCCGTCATGGGAGGCCTCATCGATCCCTACGGAACCATCCTGGGAGGGATAGCGATCGGGATCATAGAGAATTTCTCCACCCTCCT
>CAYNKA010000034.1:0-5761 GCA_964397655.1 uncultured Spirochaetaceae bacterium
GGTTTCACACGGCGCCCAGGCCGAAATCTCCCAGTATCTTGAAGTGATTGCCGTCCCGGACGACCTCCAGCCTGCGCTCGGGGAAACGGAGCGGAAGGAGCGTCCGGACTTCCTCGGCAGCCTCTTCGTAGATCTTCAGGCGTACATCAGGATCCACATCGTCCAAGGTCGCCATTACGACGTCGATGAGGTACCCGCGGCCGAGCTTAGAGCCGAACCCGGGCGTGAAATCGGCTCCGATGTTGAAGAGGCCGTCGGCCTGGGGATTCGCCGTCCGTCCGCGTTCCGGTCGGGCTGGATGCAGCTTGTACGAATTTCCGTATCGGTCCTCGATGACGCGATCCACTTCGTCGAAAAGGTCCTTGAGACGTCTTTCGAATTCGATCGTCTTCGGATGGTACATGTACGCCCGCTTCCCTCCTGCCGTCGCGATCCGACCGCCTTCGGCAGGCGATCCGGTCCCGCTCGGCGGACCCTCAGTCCTCCGGATCGCCCTTCTCCACGAAGGTGTCGAAGTGTTCCTGGAGGTTCTTCACCATGCTTTCGGCTATCGCGTCGCCGTCGTTGCGTTTGAGGCAGTCGATGTAGTAACGGTGCTCTCGTTTCATTCTTTCACTGTAGCCCGAGTCGTTGATGTACTTGATCCTCGAGTAGGCTATGCAGTTCCAGAGGTTGTCGATGAATTCGCAGAGCTTCGGCATCTTGGAGGCGGCGTATACGGATTGATGGAAATCTCTGTTGTACTGGTAGAGGAGCTTGTGGGTCTCGGAGCTCACGTGATGCTCGCAGACGGCCTCCATCTTGCGCTGAATTTCCTCGATCTCGATGAGTTCGCTCAACGTGACCCTTTCAGCGGCGTACCTGCATGCGAGCGGCTCGAGGTTCATGCGGAGGATGTAGATTTCCTTCGTCTCTTCTTTCGTGAGCTTGCGGACGACGCTTCCGGCGTAAGGCGTGGACTGAATCAGGCCCATCGATTCCATGATCCTGAAGGCTTCGCGCACGGGCATCCTGCTGACGCCGAGTTTCGTCGCGATTTCGTCCTCGCTGATCCGCTGGTCCCGCTTCAGGGTGCCGTCCATGATCCAGTTGATGAGCTGTTCCCTGACGAGGGCGCTCAGACGCTGGTTTTTGGTCGCGAGTCTCACGTTCGGGATGTTTGCGTTCTTGCCCACGAGGATATCCTACCTGACGGCACGTTTTTTTTCGTTTCCGACTATGAAATTGTATTTTTTTTCAGGAGTTTTGTAAATAATGCGACCTGAGCGGTCTCCTCCGCGAGTTCCGCGACGTGCTCCGCTTCCAGAATATCGCTCCCCAACGCGACGATTCCGTGGCCTCTCAGGATGAAAGCCGGGAGCTTCGGGTTGACCGCGAAGAGGCCGCCTATGCCGGGGAATTCCTCCTTCGGCACGACGGCGGCACGAACATCGACGACGGGTATCTCCGAACAGCCGAACTTCAGGTTCGAATGCCAGGTGACGCAGGGAAGGCTCTCCGCCGCATCCGCCCAGCTGACCGACCAGGGAGAGTGGGTATGCATGACGCCTCCGAGCCAGGGGAGGATAGAGTAAAGAAAGCCGTGAAGGAGGGCCTCCCTCGTGGGCTTGCCCTCCTCGCCTTCCGCGAGATTCCCTTCGAAATCGGTCACCACCCAGCCGGCTCCGTCTTCGTCGCAGTCCGCGAAGGATCCCCCGCTCGCCTTGACGACCATGAGTTCCGCGCCGGGGATCCTGACGCTCAGATTTCCTCCGGAGCCGGTCTGCAGGCCCCGTGAATAAGCCCTCTTCGCGGCGAGGGTCATCGCCGCCATGATGTCCTTGCAGTTCTTCATACCTTCCCTCCTGCCGTTTTTTTCTGTTTCGCCTTCCAGAGGGGAAGCACCTGCTCTATGAGGCGGTGGAAGGCCTCGGCCTCCCAGGCCGCCCGCCCCACGAAGAGACCGTCCACCGCATCCATGACGACGAGCTCGCTCGCGTTGCCGGGATTCACGCTGCCCCCGTAGAGCACCGGGATCCCGTCGGCAGCGCTTCCGAAGGACGCCCTCAGCGTCATCTTGATGAACCGGTGCATTTCGTTCGCGTACTCCGGCGACGCCGGCGTGCCGGCCGCACCTATGGCCCAGGCCGGCTCGTAGGCTATCCAGATCCTTTCCAATCGGCTCGGGGGAACGTTCCTGAGCCCGAGCTTGAGCTGGGTGGACAAGGTCTCCTCGCTGAGGCCGGAATCCTTCTGGTCCTTCGTCTCGCCCACGCAGAGCAGGGCGGTGAAGCCGTGGGTCCCGGCGGCGAGGACTTTTTTGTTGACGCTCGCGTCCGTCTCTCCGAAGTGCTGCCTGCGCTCGGAATGCCCGATCTCGACTATGTCGAGGTCCAGCTCCTTGAGCATGAGGGGAGACACTTCCCCGGTGAAGGGTCCCTGCGGCTCCCAGTGCATGTTCTGCGAGCCGAGCAGTACGAGGTCCCGCGAGACGCACTTCGTCGCGCTTTCGAGGGCCGCGTACGAGGGAATGACGAAGAGGCGGATCTCGTCGCGCGGGATGTTTTTCGTCCTCTCCTGCAGCTCCTCGAGATAGGAGACCGTCTGGGCGATGGTCTTGTACATCTTCAAGTTGGTGCCGATGAAGAGTGTCTTCATGATCAGGTCCTTCTCCAGACGGAGAGGGCCGTCCGGAGCTCGGGCGACCGCTCGGCTGCCGATTCGAGCGGCTCCCCGCTCATCGCGGCGGCGAGGCCGTCCATGACCGCCTTCGCCCCTGCGGTCGTTCCCATCGGATGGCCTTGGACCGCACCGCCCACGCCGATGATCACGTCGTTGCCGAAAAGCTCGACAATGCTGGGCATGGAGGCCGGCGTTACCCCGCCGCCGATCGCGGTCATGACGGGAGCGAGCCGCCCCAGGGGAAGCTTCTGCCGCTGCACCGTCCGGAGGCACTCCGCGAGACCCTCAGGATTCCCTTCGCCCGGATACATGGTCATGACCGAATCGGCCCCTGCGAGCCGCGGGAGGACCCCCAGGGCCACGGCGCCGGAAATACCCTGCCCCGGGGCACCCATAGTCCCCGCTCCCGCGTAGTGGCCCAGGAAGCACAGGGACTCGCCGAATTCCTCGGTGAGCTCGGCGAAGGCGTCGAACCCGGTCCCGATGAAGTTGACCATAACGGCCTTCATGCCTTCCTCGACCGCGGCTCTCGCGTGCAGCCTCATCTTCCTCGGCGTGTCGGTGATGTTCACGATGTAGACCGGGGCTTTGCCCGTCTCCTCCCGCAGCCGCGCGGCTGCGGCGTTGTAGGCCTTCATGCGTCCGAGAACCGTGCTCACGGTCGTGTCGCCGAGCACCTCGTCGTCCTTGATGAGGTCCACTCCGCCGAGGCCGCTCCGATAAAAAAGCTCGGCCCCCTGAGCGGGCGTGTGGCCGATGCAGGGCTTGATCATGTTGAGGACGAGGGGCCGCCCCCGGACCCCCGCAGCCTCGCGGAAGCCCTCCGCGCCTCTCCGCGGCCCCCTGAAGGACGCGAGCGCGGCGGGCGTGGGCTCGAGGTCCGCGAGCTTGATGCGAAGCGCCGTCGAGACGTCGTTTCCCACGAGGGCCGTGAGCAGCATCGCGAAGCTGCCCCCGAAATTCCCGCGGGGGAAGGCCACGCGGACCACCGCCGCGTCCTCGGCGGACGGAACCGGATACACGGCCAATACCCGGGCCTGCCAGTCTTCCACCATCTTCCGGCTCACTCCGGGGAGCGGGAGCCAGGTTCCGACGGTCTGGCCCACAGCGAACGCTCCCGCCTTTTTCAGGGAGGCCGCTTCGGAAAGGCCGAATGCGTAATATGTCGCGATCACGTAGTCCCCCTGAACCACGGAGGCGGACGAATCGAAGGGCAGATCGAAATACATTTCAAGCCTCCCTTGGGCCGACGGCCCGGAGCAGGGCGATCATCTCGGCCGCCGCCCGTTCGCTGAACGCCGGACTGTTGATGTTGTCTTCAACCTCCACGAGAAGGACATGCGGCCCGAGTTCCCCGCGAAGGACGTCGAAGATCGCGCGATCCGTTTCGGGATCGTGGAGGGCCTGTCCGGGAAGCGTATCCTCCCGGAGCCCGCGGAGCGGGAGAATCAGGGTCACCGGGCCCTTCGCGTCGTTGAGCCGTTCCGCGACTATGAGGGCGGCTTTTCTCGCCTCCTCCGGAAAGAGTTTGATGTGCGCTATCTTGCTGTTGTGCAGATTGTACTTCCGCTTTCCGGGGTCGCCGATCGCCCCGCCGAAGAAATCCTCCGCGTAAAGGTCGACGAAATCGAGCCCGCCGGGGGCAACGACCATCGGGATGCCCTTCCCCGCCCCGGCTTCGAGGCGGTTCGTCGCCCCCGCGGAAAAGCCGGTCTTGAACACGTCGCCCGAGGTGATTTCGTGGAGCGACACGTCCATCGCTGCCGTGATGACGCCTTCGCCGATGAGGTTCTCGAGATATCGTCCGCCCACGCCGGTCGAATGGAAGCATACGACTTCGAAGCCTTCCCGTTCCAGGATGGGCAAGGCGCCGACGACCGAGGCGTTCGTCACGCCCATGAGGGTGGCTCCGATACGGACCCTGCCGTCCCGTTCGAGAGGCCGTCCCGCCCGCTCCGCCATTCCGACGACCGCGGCGGCCGCGTTCGAGAGCGCCGTTCTGGAAACGACGTTGAGCCCCGCGACGTCGGCTATGGAAGGCAGGAGGAGCACGTCCTTGATCCCCGTGAACTGCTCGAAGCGGCGCACGCCGCACGCCACGGTGGACACGATGACCTTCGGGACCCCGATGGGCAGGGTCTGCATGGCGCCCGCGGCCATGAGAGTGTTCTGCAGGCCGCCCGCGGAGAGCACCGCGTCGAAACGGCCCTCCGCGTACAGCTTCGGCACGATCACCTTGACTCCGTCCATCATCTCCTGGATCATCTCGCTCTTCGGACGGCCGGAGGCTTCCCCGGCGCCGCCCCCTCCCGCGATCCGCACCTCGTCCCTCGATACGTCGGGGACGAAGTCGTACCTGCCCCGGGTGGATACGTCGATGAAGAACGCCCTGTGCCCGCTCCGCTCGATGAAGTCCTTGAGAAAGCGGGCTTCCCGCTCCTTCGTGTCCAGGCTCAGAATGACGGCGATGGTCTTCATGTCGGGCTCAGACTCCGAAAACCGGCTTGGTCTTGATCCTCTCCTCGAGCTGCTTGTCGTGACAGAGGAGGAGGAGACCCGGGTCCTTGGCACGGGCTTTCTGGAACTCGATGCTCTTCCAGGCCTCGACGATGTTGTAGAAGCGTCCTGGGGGAGTGATGTTGTAGTGGAGCTCGGGGACCTCGTTCAGGTTGCCCATGACGAAGATGGAGTCGCCCGCGCAGATGTAGCTTCCGTCCTTCGTGTCGATCTCGACCGACATGTGGCCGGGCGAGTGGCCGAAGGACTCGAAGACCCGGACGCCCGGCATGATCGCGGACTCGCCTGCGACGCATACGACCCTGTCGGCGAGGCCGGTGAACGGAGCCTTGATGCCCAGTGCCGGGGCTTCGTAGGATTTGTAGTAGAGCGGAATCGGATCGTTGGCGAACGCCCATTCCCTCTCGTGCACGAAATAGCGGGCCTTGGTGAATTTCTCCATGTAGAACATGTGGTCCCAGTGCAGGTGGGTGAAGACGACTATGTCGATGTCCTCGGGCTTGTAGCCGAGTTTCCCGAGCTGAACATGGATCGCCTGGTCGGGCTCCTGCCAGGAGCCGGGGTGGTGATACTCGTTCGCCCG
>CAYNKA010000035.1:0-4651 GCA_964397655.1 uncultured Spirochaetaceae bacterium
CGGTTCTCGATGTTCGCGAAACTCGTGTCGGGATCGTAATCCAAGGGCAGGATCTGGATGTTCGGGAACGCTTCCTTGAGCTTCTTCACCACCCCCCTGCCGCAGATATGGTTCGGCAGGCAGCCGAAGGGCTGGAGTATGATGAAGGAATGGACGCCGTGCCTGGCGTTGTGGAGGATTTCGCCGGGGATGAGCCAGCCTTCCCCCGAGGTGAAGGTCCGGTGCATGATCGGATCGGTCGCTGAAGCGGTCGCCGGGAGTTTCGCGCTCGCCTCGTAAAGAGGGTGCTCGAGAGCCTTCCTTTCGAGTTTGTCGATGGCGAAATCGAAGAGTCGTTCACCGCCGTAGGCCGAAAGCTTTTCCAGAAGGGGATACCTCACGTGGAAGTCCTCCATCTCGGAGATCTTCTTGAGGTAATCCCTCCTGAACACGTCGAGCATCCGCGGCATCACGACTTCCATGTCGTGTTTCTCCAGATAGTCCTCTACATGGAAGTTCGAGCCGGGGTGGTAGTTGAGGAGGTATTCCCCCGTTATGAAGACCCGGGGCCTGCGCTTCGACCGGTCGTAGGAAATTTTCACGAGGTCGTCGATCGCGCAGCCGAAGGCCTTGATTCCGGCCCGGATGCCGCGTTCGAGTCCCGCGGCGACCCGATCCATGGCCTCGTTCCAGACCCGGTCGGTTTCACCGCGGTTCGTCTCGTAGGGCCTGATCTTGCGGAGCAGGTCCTCGAGTATGTCGATCATCACGAGGCCCCAGAGCATCCGGAGCTCGAAACCCATCCCGAGCTTGAAGCCCGGGTACATGTTTTTCGAATCGAGTTTGTCGGTGGTTATGATCGGGACCTGAGCGAATCCCGCCTCGTCCAGGGCCTTCCTTGCGAGGCTCGCGTAGTGCGCGAGACGGCAGTCGCATTGGTATTTCGCGAGGCCGAGCACGACCTCGTCCGGATCGTACTGGCCGCTTTCCAGGACCGCGAGGCATTCCCCGATGTTCATCTGGGCCGGAAAGCAGATGTCGTTGTGCACGTACTTCTTTCCCAGCTTGATGGCGTCCCGCTCGCCCATGGGCAGGGGCTCCACCTTGAAGCCCTGACGGCGTATCGCGGCGGTCGTGATCTTGCAGAAGGCCCGCGATACGTTCGGGATGAGAAGGATCTTCTTTTTCCAGTCTTTCTTGAGGAATTTCACGGGATAGGGATCCTCGAGCTTCCGGACCCCGGCTTCCGCCCGTTTCTTCCTCCTGGCCTGGATGGTCTCGACGAAAGACTTCACCCTCAGATTGAGCGGTCCGACCGCGTCTCCCTCGTCGAGTTTGAGGACGAGCGGATCCTTGCCCCCGATCTCGTTCATGAGGCGGATCACCTCGTCGGTGAGAATGGCGTCGTGGCCGCAGCCGAAGCTCACGATCTGTACGAGTTCCAGGGCCGGGTGCCGGGCCGAGTAGATCGCGCCCGAGAGCACTCTGGCGTGGAAGTTGTTCGTTATTTCGATCCGGGTCTTGTCGAGTTCAGTGTCCAGCACTCCGGGGAGGCTGTCCACGGTGAGGACCGGGATGCCGAGTCGGGTGAAATAGCCCGAAAGGTCGTGGTTCACGAGGGCGTCCGAATGATAGGGCCTTCCCGCGAACACGACCGCGAAGCCGCCCCTGGCTGCGGTCTCCTCGAGAATCCTCGCGCCTTCCTCGGCGAGGCGGGAACGGAAGCTCTCGAGGGCCTCGTCGGCCTGGCGTATCGCCGATGTTATGGCTGGTTCGGGGATCCCGAAGGCCGACCTCGCCCAATCGGTGATCTGGCGGACCCTGTTCTCGTGTTTGAACCAGTGGAAGATCGGAGTGTCGAAGGGAACGTTCCACCGCCGGGCCGGGTCGTCGCTGTGGCGGATAACGAGGGGATAGCCCTTCACCACGGCGCAGACCTGGTCGCTCCACGTCTCCGGATTTTCGGTCGGCATGCGCATCACCATGGGCATGAAGATCCGGTCGACCTTCTTGTCCACGAGGTCCTGGATGTGGCCGTGGACGAGCTTCGCGGGGAAGCAGACCGTGTCCGAGGCCACGAAGGGAAGGCCCCGCTCGAAAAGTTTCCTGGTGCTTCTCCCCGAGATGACGGTCTTGAATCCCAGCGCGCTCCAGAAAGTCCTCCAGAAGGGAAGGCTGTTCCAAAACTCTAGGACCCGAGGTATACCGATGACGAGGTCCTTGTCGGGGCTCGTCCGGACGAAGGGGTAGTCAGCGAAGAGAAGCCGCTCCCGGAGCTTCATGAGATCGGGAGTCCCGTTCAGCTTGGATCCGATTGCCTTCACCTTCTCCCTGACTCCTTCGTCCCCGGGATCTCCCACGATCTCGCCCCGCTCGCAGCGGTTGCCTGTGACGAAGGTTTCGCCCGACGAAAAGGTGACGAGGGTCCTGTTGCAGTTGTTCGTGCAGAATCCGCAGATGCAGTTGGACTTCTGGACGTAATCGAAGGCGTCCACCGCGTCGAGGCCGAGGAAGCGGGAAGCGAAGGGAATTCCCGTCCGTTTTTCCTCCTCGACGACGTGCTTTCGGGTGAGCAGGGCTATGCCGATGGCGCCCATCTCGCCGGGGTAGGGAGCGCGGATCACGGTCTTTCCCGTGTACTGCTCGAGTGCGCGGAGGACCGCGTCGTTCTTGAAGGTGCCGCCCTGCACGACGATCGTGTCGCCGAGGGCGGAGAAATTCGAGATCCGGACGACCTTCGTGAAGACGTTCTCCACGATGGATCTACAGAGGCCGGCCATGATGTCCTCGGGACTCTTGCCGTTCTTCTGCTCGGTGATGATGCAGCTGTTCATGAACACCGTGCAGCGGCTTCCCAGTTCGGCCGGGTTCTCGGCCGAGAACGCCGCCTCCGCGATGTCCTTCACCGGGATGTCCAGGGACTTCGCGAAGTTCTCGAGGAATGACCCGCATCCCGCTGAACATGCCTCGTTCAGGATGATTCCCGTGACGATCTCGTTCGTCAGGGTGATGGCTTTCATGTCCTGGCCGCCGATGTCCAGGATGAAGCTCGCACCGGGAACGTACTTCAGGGCCGCGGCGGCGTGGGCGACGGTCTCCACCGTGTGGTAGTCCGCGCCTAGGGCTTTGGCGAAGAGGAGCTCGCCGTAACCGGTGGTGCCCGCCGCGAGAATTTCGAGTTCGATCCCGAGATCGGAGTATTTCTTCCTGAGGTCGATGAGAGCCTGCTTGATGACCCGAAGCGGCTCTCCGTTGTTGCTCGCGTAGAATGAGTCTACGACCCGCTCCTCCTCGTCCATGAGGACGAACTTGGTGGTCGTGGAACCCGCGTCGATGCCGAGAAACACTCGGAGTTCCGTCCCCGGAGAGGCTTCGGGTTCCGGCTTCGGCGGCAGGGCGTGACGTTTCTGAAAGGCTTCCCGCTCTGCCTGCGAGAAGAAGTAAGTCTTTTTGGCATCGGGGACGTCCCTGGTGAGGGTTTCCCGGTAGGTCGAGAGGGCGGTGAGGGCCTGGACAGGTTCGAACTCCGAGGGGAAGTCCGCGAAGAGCCCCCCCGAGGAGAGCGCCGTACCGTGGGCCACGAGGATCTCGGGATTCTTCGGCCGGACGATGTCGCTTTCAGCGAGGCCGAGCCGCTCGGCGAAGACCCGGATCAGCGTCGGGTTGAAGGTAAGGGGGCCGCCCTCGAAGATGATGGGAGGCTTGAACTCGAGACCTTGGGCGAGGCCGCCGATGGTCTGCTTCGCGATCGCGTGGAAGGTGGAGAGGGCGATGTCCTCCCTGCCGACTCCCTGGTTGAGGAGAGGCTGGATGTCGGTTTTCGCGAAGACTCCGCAGCGGCCCGAGATGTCGTAAACGTGGGTGCCGCGCGACGCGTAGGCCTCGAATTCCTCCACCGGAATCTTGAGCAGGTGAGCGACCTCGTCGATGAAGGCTCCGGTGCCGCCCGCGCAGCTCCCGTTCATTCTCATGTCCGAGGCGACGAGTCTTTCGGTCCGGTCGTCGTAATAAAAGAAGACGATCTTCGCGTCCTGCCCGCCGAGCTCGACGGCCACGCGGGACTGGGGGTAGAAGCGTTTTACCGCGATCGAGTTCGCCACGACCTCCTGGACGTAGAAGGCGTGGATGAGATTGGCGATCGTCCTGCCGCCGCTTCCGCAGACCGCCGCCTTGAAGCCTTTCTTCGGGAAGGCGTCGAAGACTTCCTCGAGAAGGTCGTGTACCGTTTCCGTCTGCCGCGCGTTGTGCCGGGTGTAACGGGAAAAAAGGATTCCTCCGTCCCTCTCGGGAGGGACTACAACGGCCTTCACCGTGGTCGAACCCACGTCGATGCCGAGCCAAAGGGCGTCCGAGGGTTTATTCATGCTATCGTGAATTGTCCTTTTCAAGCCAGGGAAGTATAGCGAAAAATGAATATAACGGCAAGAATGGACAGGCAAGAACGGGTTTTCGGGGGTACGTTAACCGGAGCTTTTCCGTAGCTCGCCGTGCGGACACGGCGAAGCCTCCCGGTGAGTTAAAAGCCCCCGAAAACCCGTTCTTGCCTTGCGAATGGGACGCGACGAGGCTCGCCGCCTACGGAATGCGGCGAGAGTGGGCGAAGCGGACGCGCGGGGACCGGCGGAGTTCGGGGACGCTCGGCTGTGGGGAAGGATTCAAGGCGAGGCGGTTT
>CAYNKA010000036.1:0-4096 GCA_964397655.1 uncultured Spirochaetaceae bacterium
TTCAATCCACGCGCCCGCGCGGGGCGCGACGCTTACATTCATAACATATTCAAGGAAAACAAGATACGGGGCAGTTTGCGCGAAGTCCCGGATTCGGTGAGAACATACCGTTCTTAGTAAATTCATATTCATACGGGATATACATTTATTTTATGTCAAAGATCGATATCCCGCTGTCAGCTGTACCTTCGCGCGGAATGAAAAAGAGGTCCCGGAGAATATGCTGCCTCTGCCGAGAACTCCGCCTTACACGATCATCGGGGCTTCGGGGTCTATGCCGGGCTTAGCGCCCACGTGTTCCACTCGGTTGCGCCAGTTTGCGCCTAGGTAGTAATACCGGAGGCTGTCGAGGCCGGGATCGATTACGTGTTCGAGCTGGCTTCGCAAAGCAGCCCATTGGGCTGGGTCCACGAGACATTCGAAGACCGAGTATTGGACTCGCTGGCCGAAATTTTGGCAGGTCTTCGCGACTTTGCGGAGGCGGCGTGCTCCGTTGTCGTCCTTCGCTACGTCGTAGCTCACAAGTACCATCATCGCATCACCTCCAGATGAAGGCCGGATAGCCGTCCAAATCGCCGCGCAGGTGCCGGGCGAGGAGGATCGCCTGTGTATGGAACAGGATGCCGATGTGCATGTCCTCTCCCACGAAAGGATGGGTCACGGCATCCTGCTTGCGTTTTTGATACGCTGCGACGACTGTCTTCCTACAGGTTTCGTCCATGAGGACGGCTCCGGACTCCGATACGGTAAAGCGTTTCGGCTCGACCTGCTTCATGTTGATGAGGGAGAGTACCAATCGGTCCGCGAAGAAGGGCCTCATCTCCTCCATGAGGTCGAGGGCGAGGCTCATCCTCCCAGGTCTGTCGCGGTGGAGGAATCCTACGGCGGGATCAAGCCCCGTCGTCTCCAGGGCGGACCGCATGTCGTGACAGAGCATCGTGTAGACGAATGAGAGGAGGGCGTTCACCCGGTCCATCGGCGGCCGCCGGTTGCGGTCGGCGAAGAAAAAGTCGGCCTTCTGCGCGACGATGAGATCGTTGAAGACGGCGAAATAGATCTTGGCCGAGTCTCCTTCGACTCCGCGGATCCTTTCAAGGTCCCTCTCGTCCAGGACTATGTCGAGGTTTCTTTTCAGCACGTCCGCGGCCCGGTTCGCCTCCTCCGCGTGCATTTTGTCGCCGTGGTCACGGAGCGCACGGAGGATCACCGTCCTCGAGTTCGCGATTTTCGCCGCGGTAAAGGTTCTCGCAAGAGCAGCGGACCTCGCCCTGTCGTCGGAGACCCGGTATTGTTCTTTCCGGAGGAGGACGTTCCCGGAAACGGGCCCCTGAATCCGGGCGAGGAACCTGCCGTAGAAGCTGAGGTAGCTCACCGTCACGCCGTTTTTCGCGCAGAAGCCCATGAGCGCCGGACTCATGAGAACGTCCCCGAAGCAGACGATCGAGCCGATCGTTATGATCGGCACCCGGAGCTTCGTTTCCCTGCCCACCCGGACAACGACGGTCTCGCCTTCTTTTTTGAGATATGCGTTCTGCGTCATGACGAAGAGCGTGTTGAGCAGCCGTTTCATGTCGCGTCCTCCTTGCTGCCTGCGAGCATTCGGGCGAGGTACTTCTCCGCCGATGCTGAGCGGGAGAGCTTCTTCGGCAGGCAGAGGGAAAGAAAGGAGCATCGGGGGCATTTCGCCGCCTCGTATTCGGGCGGAGGCGTCTTTCCGGCGCGAATGAACTCGTGGAGCTGCTCTGCCGTCGTTCTCGTGAGAGTCCTTAGTTCCTCGGTGAAGAGGACCTGCCTCCTTCGCTTCACCTTGCCGTAAAAGAGCGCCCCCTCGGTTATGCTCGTTCCCCGCATCTCCTCGAGGCAGAGGGCCTGCGCGCAGAGCTGGACCTCGTCGGCGCTTCCCTTCTTCGGCCTTCCCCGCTTGTACTCCACGACGACGACCGAGCCGTCCGGCCGATACTCGACCGCGTCGGTCTTTCCCGAAAGCCCGAGCTCGAGGGACCGGATCGGCATGCCGAACTCGGTGCGCTTTTCCGGCCTCCCCTCGGCCTTGCCGGAATGAGCCCGCTTGTGGAGCAGCTCCCCCTCGGCCGTGTAGACGTTCTCCGCCCAGAGCTGCTCGACGTGGATGAGCGCGCACTGCCGCGGGCAGAAGAGGAAGTGCTGGAGCGCCGAAAGCTGAAGGAGATCCTCGTCGTCGTACATGGGCTATGACTCCAATAAGCGCTCGTGGCCCTTCGGACAGGCGCCGTGTACGGTCCTGTAGTCTTCGTCGCCGGGAAGGACTCTCCATTCGCTCATATGATAGTTTTTGTTGCAGATCGGGCAGTAGACCGGGGCCCAGTCGGGATTCATCTCATAAAGAGCTTTCGCATCCCCGGCGATCAGTGCATTTCTGACATCTTCGAATCGTTCGGCTGGAACGACTTCTGAATAGGAACTCCAGACTATGAAGTGGATGACAGCCGGTCCGTTGCGGAGAATATGTGGGACGAAATTGACGCCGTCGGGAATCAGATACAGCCGGGCGCAGAGCCTCTCCAATCTAGAGCCTTCGTAGAATTCTCCGGCGGTAACGCCTTTCGTTATCTCCCGGATATGGAGGAGGTAAGCATGAGCCTTCATATACTGCTCGAGCCGTTTACAGTCCTGTTCAGTGAGTGCCGTAAGACTAAGCAGATCGAGATTGTCCTTGATGTCCCGAAGCTTCACTTCACGGGCTATGGGGTCGAAGGCCGCGCAGCGGACAAAGGTTTCGTAATCTTCTTCCTTTCTCTTGGTGAGAGCATCCACTGCGGCGAGGATCTTCCTGTCGAATCCCATACTTTCCAAATCAGACATCGTTGTGTCCGTGTCTTCGACGACATCGTGTAGAATCCCGGCAATCATCTCGGCCTCGGTATCGCCCTTCATCATCACCCTGAGCGGATGCAGGATATAGGGCGCTCCTGCCTTGTCTTTTTGCCCTTCATGTGCACGCGCTGCCAATTCCAGGGCCTTATTTAATGTGGACATGGGCACCTCCATTTTCATGATATCCGCCGAACCTGATGGCCAATTTGAGAAAATCTTGTCGACTCCGATTGCTATTTTCCGTAATGAGTGGTGAAGACCTCCCCTCAGGCGGTGTCCGCACCGCCAAGGGCGCAGACGGCCGTCTTAGGCCGTCGAGAGCCCCTCGGGCGAGTCTCCTCTGCGGGAGCAGGGCTTTCTCCCTGCCGGCGCCTCCGTCCCAGCTTTCGCGCCGTCTCCGCCGCCTGCCCCCGCAACGCCCCCCGGGGAGGTTGTGACTTTTTCGTTTTATACGGATAGAAACTCTTCCTATCCGAAGTCGAAAGAATTAAACTGAACTCATGCCGAAGGTATTCGAAGAGGGAGGCTATAAATTCTTTTTCTTTTCCAACGAGGGGATTCCTACGGAACCCTGCCACGTTCATGTGAGAAAGGGGGCGGCTACCGCGAAGTTCTGGCTTGTTCCTTCGGTGTCTTTATCCGATTCCTGGGGCCTTTCCTCAAAGGATCTGAAGACGATTGAAAAAATCGCTGAAAAGCGTAAAGATGAAATAACGGAGAAGTGGAATGAATATTTTAGTTAAACCTGTCTCCGCCTCGAGAGTCTGGTTCGACGAAGACAATCTGTGGGTATCGTTGCACGACGGACGACAGCTGTCGGTTCCCCTTTCGTATTTTCCGCGTCTCTTGAATGCCTCTGATGAGCAAAGAAACATGTTCGAGATCTCGGGCGGTGGAACCGGTCTTCATTGGGACGAATTGGACGAGGATATTTCAGTCGAAGGCCTGCTGTATGGCGTCGGCGATACTACAAAATACTCCCGACATGCATAAAAAGTTAATTGATTTCGAAGATTGATACTATGTCAAAGAACAATGAGGGGGGGGGAAGTATCCCCTCAGGTGGCGTCCGTACCGTAAAAGGCGGCAGACGGGCTTCTTAGGCCGCCGAGAGCCCCTCGCTCCAGCCGCCTCGCGGCGGCTTCCGCTGCCCCATCTGCGGGGGCAGGGCTTTCTCCCTGCCGGCGCCTCCGTCCCCGCTTCCGCGCCTTTCCCGCCGCCTTCCCCCGCAACGCCCTCGGGG
>CAYNKA010000037.1:0-3469 GCA_964397655.1 uncultured Spirochaetaceae bacterium
TCTCAACGCCATTCTGATAGTAAAGTAGACCAGCCGTTTTGAAGATGGGGTCTTCTTCGGCTGGGTCTTCTTCCCTCAACGAATAGAACACGTCTTCTTCTGCTGTTCTCCGTCTTCTTCCCCCTGGGTTTTCTTCGAGCGCAAGGCCGGTGCTGTTACACGATAGGTGTTCTGCTTGGGGAGCACCTTATGGCCGGACCGAGATTGCGCAAGTGCCGCCACTGCGGACAGCTATACGAACCGGACCCCCGGAGTCGCTACCACCAGAAGTACTGCTCGCAGCCGGCCTGCCGCCAGGTCAGCAAGGCTGCCAGCCAGCGCCGCTGGCGGTCATCGGACAAGGGGCGGGAGTACTTCCGCGGACCGGCCAACGCCCTGCGGGTGAAGGCTTGGCGGAAGGCTCATGCGGGCTACTGGCGAAGACCCCGCAAGACCTCTCGCGCGTTACAAGATCACTGCCTGATGCAAACCATTGTCCCGCCGATGGATAAGTCCATCTTAACTCAGGGCGCGTTACAAGATGTCATCATCACCCAAGGCCTTGCACTGACCGGACTTGTCGCCCAGTTGACCGGTTGCGCGTTACAAGAGGACATCGATTCGACCACCCGCCGGCTGATACGGTTGGGCCAGGAAATTCAAGGCCCCAGCGGCGGGAGGCAAGTCGATGACCGTGGTCAAATGCGTGCTGTGCCCGGAGCGGTTGCGGCGTGTCCCGGAGCAGTTCAGTTGGATCGACCATCGGTTGGTCCGGGATAGGCATATCGGCCGCTGTTCGGCCAACGCCCTGGCGTTGTATCTGTTCCTGGTCACCGTCGCCGATGGCCAGGGGCTCAGCTACTACTCCGATGCCTCCCTCTCAGAGCGGTTGCCTTTGGACGGGCCCGCATTGATCCGCGCCCGCAAGGAACTGATCGCCGCCCGGCTGATCGCCTACCAGAAGCCCCTGTATCAGGTGCTGGCGTTGGAGGCCCCCCGTCCGAGGACGGGCCAACCGTTAAGCCTCGGTCAAATCCTCCAGCAGGTGATGGAGCACAAGCCATGATTGACTACGAGGTGTACTGCAAGATCCAGGACCTTCATCAGAACCAGCGTCTAAGGGCGGCCCAGATCGCCCGTGAACTGCATCTCGACGAACGCACGGTGGCCCGTTGGCTGGTCATGGACAGGTTCCGTCCGCGGAAGACCACCCCTCGGCCCAGCAAGCTGGACCCGTTCAAGGGGCAGATCGTCCGCTGGCTCCAGAGCCATGCGTACACCGCCACGCAGATCTTCCTGCGGTTGCGCGAGAGCGGCTACGCCGGCGGGATCACGATCGTCAAAGACTTTGTCCACCACGTTCGTCCGACCCGGGCACCCGCCTTCCTGACGTTGGCCTTCGCGCCGGGCGAATGTGCACAGGTGGACTGGGGCCAGTTCGGATCGATCGCCGTCGGCAATACCCGCCGCCGCCTCAGCTTCTTCGTGATGGTCCTGTGCCACAGCCGGATGCTCTACGTCGAGTTCACCCTCTCCGAGACGATGGAGCACTTCCTGGCCTGCCACGCCAACGCCTTCGCGTTCTTCGGCGGGGTTCCGGCCAGGCTCATGGTGGACAATCTCAAGTCCGCGGTATTGCAGCGGATCATCGGCCAGGCGCCGGTCTTCAATCCACGCTACAAGGACTTCGCCGATCACTTCGGCTTTACGATCGCCCCCTGCGGGGTCGGCCAAGCCCACGAGAAGGGCCGCGTCGAGAATGCCGTCGGCTACGTCAAGAAGAACTTCCTGGCCGGTCTGGAACTGACCGACTTCTGTCTGGTCAACCCGGCCGTCCGTCAGTGGCTGGACACCGTGGCCAACGTGCGCATCCATGGCAGCACCAAACGACAGCCGGTTGAACTCTTCCAGACCGAAAAGCCCCAGCTCAGGCCGCTGTCGCCCCGGCCCTACGATGTCGGGGTCATTCAGCCGGTCCGCGCCAACCGCCAGTTCCGCGTCGTCGTGGATACCAATACCTACTCGGTCCCCGCCGAATACGCCGGAGCGTCCTTGACGCTCAAACGTTATCCGGACCACCTGTGCTTCTACCGCCAGGACAAACTGATCGCCCGCCACGTCCGTTGGTACGATCGTCACCGGGACGTGGAGGATCCCGATCACCCCCGGCTGTTGATCCAGCAGCGGCGTCGGGCCGCCGATCAGAAGGTGCTCCAACGCTTCCTGTCGCTGACGCCCAAGGCCGAACCCTTCCACCACGGCCTGACGGAGCGTCGACTCAACGCCTTCCAACACGTTCGCAAGATCGTCGCCCTGTCGGAGATCTACGGCCCCGAACTGACCCGCCGGGCCATTGAGGACGCCTTGGAGTTCCAGGCCTTCAGTTCGGAATACATCACCAACCTGCTCGAACAGCGTCAGCGGGTGCTCCCCGAACCGGGCGCATTGCACCTGACCCGCAGGCAGGACCTGCTCGACCTGGAACTGGCCGAACCCGACCTCGGCCTCTACGACTCAGATGCGGAGCCAGACCCGGCTTGCGATCCGAATCCCGCATCCGACCCCACCGGGGCAAAGCAAGGAGACTCTCATGAGCCAGAACGAGGATGCCAAGACGCCGAATGAACTTCAGCAGCAACTGGGCTATCTCAACCTGCCGTTCATGCAGGAACACGTCGAGGAACTGGCTCGCCAGGCGGCGACGAGCCAGTGGTCCCACATCGACTTCCTGGCCCGCCTCGTCGAAGGCGAGACGGCTTACCGCCAGGACCGCGCTCGCGCCCGACGCATCCAGGAGGCCCGATTCCCCGTCCTCAAGACACTCGACCAGTTCGACTTCACCTGGCCCGTCAAGATCAACCGCCTCGCGGTGCAGAACCTCTTCCGCCTCACGTTCGTCCGAGAGCGGGCCAACGTCATTCTGGTGGGCGGTGTCGGCTTGGGGAAGAGCCATCTCGCTATCGCGTTGGGCTACGCCGCCTGTCAGGCGGGCTTCCGTGTCCGCTTCACCACCGCCATCGACATCATCAACACCCTCTCGGCCGCGGAGAAGGCGGGTCGCTTCGTGCAGGAGCTCAAGAAATACACCCGGCCGGACCTGTTGGTTATGGATGAACTCGGCTATCTGCCCATCGACAAACGCGGCGCCGATCTGCTCTTCCAGATCATCAGCAAACGCTACGAACGCGGAGCCATCGTCCTGACCACCAACAAGGTCTTCAAACGCTGGCCGAGCATCTTCAACAACGACAGCACCCTCACCTCGGCCATCCTCGACCGCATCCTCCATCACGCCGAGACCATTGTCATCGAGGGAAAGAGCTACCGCATGAAGGACCGCATCGAGCCCTGAGTAGCCACCGCGTGGAGCCCTGAACTGCCCCCGGGCGTTCAGGCCGAGGCCACCGGTCTCGGCATGCATATTCAAACCGTCCGGATCACGCCACGTTCAGTTCGGTTGACCTATCCCATGTTCGGACCGGCGCCGACA
>CAYNKA010000038.1:0-3230 GCA_964397655.1 uncultured Spirochaetaceae bacterium
TAGATACTTTTTTATCGATTCCCGCCCGCCCCCGCTTCAAAATGAGAATTGCTGGACCTTCGAATGTTCCCATCATGAAGCTGCCCTGCACGGCCTGCAGGGGACCGAAATGCTCCGATGCCGTCCCATGGCATAATTTAATGAAAATTCAGATCTTATTTTTCAATTTCCTCTTCCTCGCTTGCAGAATTGTTTCAAGTCGCTGTTCCGACACGGTTCTTCTGTCTTCTTGATGCGGCCTACCTTGAGGACAATGTGCTTGATCAGATCGAGGCCGAAAGTTAGCATTAGCTGTCCTTTATTCTGCCCGAGGTCGCTATCCATACCGACTTCGATTCGAGCAAGCTGCCCGGGTTCTGCCCCTTCCTATGGACTTGTTCATACACCCCGCGACTTTTGCGATTTGGTTCCAGAAAGGCACAACTTGCAGCTCAAGATCGTCATATCCTTCAAATGCTTAAAACAGGGGACGCAATGAAGATCATGTCTATTATTTCACATTAATTCGTCGAAGAACCTGCAACTCCACTCAAGCATGCTTGTGTTCGGCTGTTACAGAAGAATGACATAGTGCGAATAGAGTCAAATTCAGTGCTCGTGTTTATTATTTTCATGGTACAATGACATAAGAATTTATATGCCCGAATACGTCCGCAAAAACCCGCATTTCTCTTTGTGCGGCCTCGATTGCTGCCTCTGTCCCCGCTTCCACACCGAGGGAATCTCCCGGTGTCCGGGCTGCGGCGGGCCCGGATTCTCGGACAAGCACCCGACCTGCGCGGTCGTCACCTGCAGCCGCAAGCACGGCGAAATGGAACACTGCTTCGAGTGCCCGGCCTACCCGTGCGAAAGATACGCGAGGCCGAGCGAGGTCGATTCCTTCATAACCTACAGGAACGTCGCCGGAAACATGGCGGCGGCACGGAGGGACCTCGCGTCTTACCTCCGCGGACTGAAGCTGCGTTACGAATGCCTTCAGGTCCTCATCGAGAACTACAACGACGGGAGGTCCAAGGGGCTCTACTGCCTCGCCGCGGAACTCCTCCCCCTTCCGACCCTGACGGAGATCATAAAACGAATCGCGGACGATCCGGAGCTCAAGGCGGCGCCGAAGAAGAAGGCGGCCGAAAAAATCTCGGCCGCGTTCGGCGCGAAGGCGAAGGAGCTCGGGATCGAACTTACCCTGCGGAGAAAGGAAAAGACATGAGATTCCTCGTCCTGAACGGCAGTCCCCGGAAGAACGGAGTCACGACCCAGGTCCTGACGAAGGCCTACGAGACGCTCAAGGCGAACCACGAAGGCGAGTACGTCGACCTCTACGATCTCGAGATCAAGCCCTGCGTCGGCTGCCTGCAGTGCAGGCCCGACAAGACCTGCGTCCTGCCGCGGGACGGTGCGCACGAGGTCGCGGAGAAGATCAAGCAGGCGGACCTTCTCGTCGTCGGGACGCCGACCTACTGGGGGAACATGACGGGCGTCATGAAGAACCTCTTCGACCGCTGCGTGCCGGTCTTCGAGTACCTCGACGGCTTCACCATGCGGAAGAACCTGAGAGGAAAGAAGGCGATGATCGTGATTCCATCGGGAGCCCCCTTCCCCTTCAACATGCTCAGGTCCCAGAGCCGGGGAACGGCGTCGGCCGTCAAGACCGTTCTGCGAAGCGGCGGCGTGAAAATCGTCGATACGATCTACGCGCCGAACTCGCGAAGGTTCGAAGAGAACAGGGGGAAGGTCATGGAAAGACTGGCCCGCGGTTTGAGGGCTTTCGCTTAGCTTCGATCCTCGGCCTGCTCCCGCATCCAGCGGCAGAACTCAGCTACCGCATCCTTCGTCTCCTCCGCGGCGGGGACGAAGGAGGTGCCCAGTTCCCGTATCCGATCCGCCCTGAGTTCGTAGCCGTACATGTTTCTGAAAATGTGCCTGAATCTGAGGAAGGGAAGCAGCCGTTCCTCCAGGGACTTCCGAACTACGGGCGGCCTGACTCCTTCCAAGTCGAGCGTCATGTCGAAGAGAAGCTCCTTGTGCCACTGCTCCGATTTCGGGACTCCTCCGTTGAGTTCTTCCGCGATTTTCTGGAAAACACGTTCGGCGGCCGAGTAGAAATCGTGAAAAATCGAAGCCCGCGCGCGAATCAGGTAGGACTCCTCACCTCCGGGCAGCGACTCGAATTCAGCGATCAGCTTTTCCATGCCTTCGATCTCAGCTTCCAGTTCCTTGGCGAGACGGAGGAGCAGCATCGAGCTTTTCCTCATAGTTTCACTCCCTCTTCATCCGCGAGTCTTCTGAGAAAGCCGTTGGCGTCCTCGTAGGGAACGAGATCGAAGGAAAAAGTCGTCAGTTTCTCAACTTCCGCGAGGATCGAGAAATACTTGTCTCCGGGAATTCCCTTGACGACGAGATCGATATCCGACATCTCGGTGAAGGGGCGCCCTTCGAGGAAAAGGCTTCCCACGCCGAACGTCTCCGCGCCGTAGGTTTCCCTGAGGAAGGCCGCGATCCTGCGGGCTTCGGCGAGCGCCCGTTTCTTGTCGCCGGGAGCGGGGGCGAGGCGTTCAAGATGGTCGAGGATCCGGTAACGGGCCTTCATGGTTCCATTGTAACACAAAACAGGCATTCCGGTCGAAATCGACGCCTCACTCCGCCCGGATCGCCCTGAAGGTGTCGGCGAGGGTCTCGTGCCTTACCTTGGCCGCCTCGAAACGGAGGAGCGAAAACGTGAGCTGTATGGCGAGACCTATGCCGAACGCGGAAACCACGGTGCCTGCGCCCACGGGTCCTCCGAGGAGCCAGCCCACGAGGACCGCCGATCCCTCGAGGATCGTGCGGCAGAACCCTACGGGCAGCCCGGAGAGGCGCCGGATCGCCACCATGAGGCTGTCCCGAGGCCCCGCTCCGAACGCTGACTTGATGTAGAAAAAGGAGCCGAGGGAGATGACGAAGAATCCCGCGATCATCATGAGAAGGCCGGCGACGGGACCTTTCGCCGCGGGCATCAGTCCCGAATCGAGGATGAGGTCCATGAACACGCCGAGCAGGACCATGTTGAGGAGGGTACCGAGGCCGAGCTTCTCACCCAGGAGCACGGTGACCAGGCAGATGGCGAGTCCTACCAGGATGGAGGCGTTGCCTATGCTGATCCCCGCGGCCCTGCCGACGCCCCAATGGAAGACGTCCCAGGGGGCGTAGCCGATGCTCGCCTTCATCGTGAGCACGATGCCGATCGAGAAGAG
>CAYNKA010000039.1:0-3137 GCA_964397655.1 uncultured Spirochaetaceae bacterium
TTCGATTCCGACGTTCCCCCCGCGAAGAGCAATGCACACATGGCGGTTAGCAGTACTGCGATGCTGATGGCTTTTTTCATACAAACCTCCTAATTCAAACGTTTGTCATTGCAAACGTTTACAATCCGGTCCATAAAACAAGCTCAGCACGACCACCTTTTTCGATCTTTTCGACTTTCCATCAAGCTTAATGCGGTTGATCGGGATTTGTCAATTTTTATCGGCAGGCCGAACCGCCGACCGATTCGTCCCGTGCCGGCCGGCACCGGGAGGAAGAACGGTTCGTCCATGCACGGGGGCTCAGGACGACGCCCGGACGAAGGGCCTTCCCGGTTTCCGTCGCTCCTCTACGCCGGAGACGTTCTTCGCATAGTCCTGGAGCAAGGTATACAGTTGGATCTTGTTTTCCACGTGGAGTTTCATGTAGATGCTCGTTATGTGAGCCTTCACCGTCCGTTCGGATACCTCGAGCTGTTCGGCTATTTCCCGGTTCGATATCCCGGAGAGGATGTACTCGATCACGAGCAGTTCCCGAGGCGTGATGCCGTATTCGCCCGCGATCACATCCAGGCGCCGTGCCTCCCGTGCCGTCAGCAGGAACCCGAGAAAATCGCCGAAACGGTCGCGGATGCGGGATATCCGGAGATCGATGAGACGGACGATCCTTTCCTCCGTCTCGATGTGGAGCCTGAGCGTCCTGCGGATTTCGGGCCTGTCGGGCCGTGCCCGAAGCGCCTGTTCCGCCTGGGTGCGTTCGGCGGTCCGTTCGAGCAGGGCCGTGAACGAATTTCCCTCCGCCAGACCGAATATCTCCCCTGCCTTGGCGTTGAGCGCCATGACCTTCAGGTTCGTGTCCAGAAGGACGACGGATTCTTCGAGGCCGCCGACGATTTCGCCGTTCATCGCGGAAGATGTGAGAGAGAGAAGACGATACTTCACGGCGGCGACGAGGATGCCGGTGGCCCAGACCAGCCCCATATTCGGCGAGAGCACGAGGTTCGGATACGAGGAGATCAAGGGAAGTACGAAGGGCTCGAGATTGTAGAGGAGGACCGTCGCGGCGAGGGCGACGAGGATGATCTCCGCCTGCTTCTTTTCCCTCAGGCTTACCGTCTCCTTCCGCCATCGGAGGAGAAGGTAATAGCAGAATCCGTAATAGCAATGGATCTGGAGGAGCAGAAGATAGAACGAGAGAGAGCCGTAATCGGTCTTCCCGATCCAGAAGCCGTGGTGTTTTTCGAAGCCTGAGAACACGATTCCCTTCGTGAGCGCGAGAGGCAGGAAGACGAAGGAAAGGCCGTACAGGATTCCGAGGAGAAGACGACGGGTCGGGCGGCCGGAGAGCTTGAGGATGAAGTGGACGGTGAACGGGTGGAGAAAGAGGAACCCGAAGGAGCTCAGTCTGAACCAGAACGTGACGGTTTCGACGTCTGCGGCGGAATACCCGAAGGCCGCGCAGACCAGCCATTCGGCGAGGCAGAGCGTCATGGCGAAGAAGAGGCGGTTCTCGGCGTTCCGCCGGCCCAGGGCGAGGACGTATGCGCCCTCGCAGAGGGCGATGCAGGCGATCATCGTCGATATGAAGGATAGTCCGTTCATATAACCTGTAATATATCGTTTTCCGGCCGCGTTTTCACGCATGTCCGCCATGGAAGACCGAGCCGAGCATCCTCCTCATCGGGCGGTCTCGCGGGGGGCTTCGAGTCGCCTCCCTGGGCACGAACGGGCGGTTGCGGTATGATGAACTGGTCGGCGGCGGATCCTGCCGCACGGATGCTCGACGAGAAGGGACGGGACATGAACGGGAATAGAATTCCGAAAGCGGTGCTCGATCTCGTGAGGGAGGGGACGGTCATTCCCGCGATGCCTCTCGCGCTGGACGAGGAGCGGCGTTTCGACGAAGGGCGGGAAAGGGCTCTCGTGCGTTATTACATCGACGCGGGCGCGGGCGGAATCGCCATCGGCGTCCATACCACGCAGTTCGAGATCCGGGACCGCGGCCTGTTCGAGCCGGTCCTTTCCTCGGTTTCCCGCATGGTCGACGAACATGCCGCGAAGCTCGGAAAAATCGTCGTGAAGGTGGGAGGCGTCTGCGGAAGAACTCCTCAGGCCCTCGGGGAGGCGCGTTTCCTCGCCGATCACGGTTTCCATGCGGGGCTCCTCAGCCTGGCGGCATTGAGGGATTCCTCCGTCGAGGAACTCGTGGCGCACGCGAAGGCCGTGGCGGGCGTGCTGCCGGTATTCGGATTCTATCTCCAGCCGTCGGTCGGCGGACGCGTCCTTCCCTACGAATTCTGGCGGCGGTTCGCGGAGATAGAAGGCGTGATCGGGATCAAGGCCGCCCCCTTCAACCGCTACCGTACCTTCGACGCGGTCCGGGCCGTATGCGACGCGGGCAGGGAGGGAGAGATCGCCCTCTACACGGGGAACGACGACAACATCGTCGCGGATCTCCTCACGCGATACCGGATATCCGGCCCGCGGGGGACCAAGGAGGTCAGGTTCGTCGGCGGCCTCCTCGGACAGTGGAGCGTTTGGACGAAGAAGGCGGTCGAACTGCATCGAGAAGCCCGCCGGATCTCGCTCGCCGGAGAGCCGATCGGACAGGAGATGCTGACCCGCGCCCAGGAACTCACCGATGCGAACGCGGCGATCTTCGACGCGGCAAACGGATTCGCGGGCTGCATACCCGGCATCCACGAGATCCTCAGACGCCAAGGCCTGCTCCGCGGCACCTGGTGCCTCGATCCCGCGGAAGTCCTGTCTCCCGGCCAGGCCGAGGAGATCGACCGGGTCTGCACCGCCTATCCCCACCTCGCAGACGACGAGTTCGTGAGGGAACGTCTCGGCGAATGGTTGTCCTGAAAAATCACACGGGAAGGAGCCGGAGATGTCCCTGCGACCGCCGGAATCCGAGGGGGCATCGGCTCGTCCTCAGGTCCAAGGGCATCGTCGAACCGTTTTTGTCCTCGATCGTCCCGGACTTCCGAGCCGAGGCCGCCTGTTCCCGCGGCCGAAGGTTTTTTGCCGGGCGCTTTTCTTGACATGCTTTCGCTTCCTATGGTATGTTCACTAACGTTCGTTTCGATAATCGGGCTGTAGCGCAGTTGGTTTAGCGTATCAGACTGGGGGTCTGA
>CAYNKA010000040.1:0-2768 GCA_964397655.1 uncultured Spirochaetaceae bacterium
CCTCCGGAAGCGCCCGATGAGCCCGAAACCGAAGAACTTGCCCCCGACGAGGAGCCGGCCGTCGAAGAACCCGCGGAGGAGCCTCGGGAAAGACCCTCGAACAAGGCGGATGCCGGAAAGGAACAGGCTCCCGAAGAAGGACGCACGGTTAAGCCGCTCGCCCAGGTCAAGCTGTTCGATTACCTACTTTCGCTTGCCGGTGCTCTTCCCAAAGAAAAGCGGGAAGAATTCAATCATAGCGACTATAGGCTCAAGATCGAAGCCATCAAAAACAGGCTTCTGGGGAAAAAAGGCCTTCACCTCGACGTAAAACCGGTCCATAAGGAAAGCGCGCCTCCGCAGCTCACTTCGGACAAGGTCCAGAATTCCTTCAGTTTCATCACTCATATGGCCGATTATCTTCCCAATCACGAGGTGGGGACCGTATTGAAGGAACGAATCGACTCCATCCTGCACCGTATCGCGAAGAAAAGCGAAAAGGAGAAAAATACTTGAACGCCGAAGCAAACCTGACGCGGGTCAAGAATTATATAGCGAAAATTCCCAGCCTGCCCGTCACCGTCAGCAAAGTGCTGGAGATATGCAACAACCCTGCGACCTCGCCCGTCGATCTCAACAAGGTCATCAGCCTCGATCCGGTCCTCATGGCGAGGGTGCTCAAGCTCATCAATTCCGCCTACTACGGCCTTTCGAACCAGGTGACGTCCCTCGCGAGAGCCATCATCATGCTGGGGATCAACACCGTCAAAAACCTCGCTTTGAGCACGGCGGTCCTCGGCAACCTCGGGAAGAAGGACAATTTCCAGGCCCTCAACATGCAGGGATTCTGGAGACATTCGCTCTGCGTCGGAGTGACGGCGAAGCTCATCGCGAAAAAAAGGAAAATCGATCCGAAGATTCTGGAAGAATACTTCATTGCCGGCCTTCTTCACGACATCGGGAAGATCCCGCTCAACAACACGCTCACGACCGAGTTCATCGAGGCGATGACCGCGGCGGACAAGGATCACCGCCCCCTCAACCGGAGCGAGAAGGACTTCATCGGCTACGATCATTCGGAGGTCGGAGTCATCATAGGCGAGGCTTGGAAACTCGGCGCGGGAATCCTCGACGTCGTCAAGTATCATCACTCCCTCGACGCCTACGAAGGCGACAACCGCCAGCTCCTGTACACGGTCTCCGTCGCGAATTTCTTCTCCAACACCAACGAGATAGGCTTTTCCGGCAGCAGGTTCCCGGAGCCCGTCAGGTCCGAGGTCCTGTCCTATCTGGGCATCGACTGGGATTACCTCGACGATCTCGGCGACGAAGTGATCCAGGAAATCGAAAAGGCGCAGATCTTCCTGAAGATCTCCGAGGAGTGATCGAGAGGGAATATGGGCAAAGGAATCGACGTGCGGTTCTGGGGCGTGAGAGGATCCATTCCTTGTCCCGGGCCCGATACGGTGAAATACGGCGGGAACACGACCTGCATCGAACTCAGGTTCGGCGAAGCGAACAAGCTCGTCATCATCGACGTCGGCTCGGGGATCCGCCCGCTCGCGGATCACGTCATGAAAAACGACCTGCCGAAGGGTCCCATCAGCGCGGACATCCTCATCTCCCACACCCATTGGGACCACATCATGGGCTTTCCGTTCTTCACCCCGATCTACATCAAGACCACGAACCTACGGATCTACGGCCCCGTTACCTACGAAGAGGACACCCTGGACAAGGTCATCGGGGATCAGCTCCGCTATCGCTATTTTCCCGTGAGACAGGAGGAGCTGTCGGCGCACTTCGAGTTCCATCAGCTCAAGGAGACTTCCTTCGAACTGGGCGAAGGCGTATTCGTGACGACCAAATACCTCAATCATCCGATCCTGTGCCTCGGCTACAGGTTCGAGTACAGGGGAAAGGTCTTCTGCACCGCCTACGACACGGAGCCTTTCAGGAACGTGTTCCCGACCGACCCGAACGATCCGAACTACGATCCGGTCGCGGCGGAAGAAGGAGAGAAGGCGGCGAAGGAGGAAAACGAGAAATTCCTCCGCTTCATCCAAGGCGCGGACGTTCTCGTCCACGATACGCAGTACACCTACAAGGAATACAAGGCGAACAAGATCGGCTGGGGACACAGCACCTTCGAGCACGCGATCAATTCAGCGCACAAGGCCGGGGTCAAGAAGCTGATTTTCTTCCACCACGACCCGCTCCGCACCGACGCCCAGCTCGACGAACTCACCGCGGCCTACCTGGATAAAGCCGCAGGGAAGACGACTCTCGCAATCGACACGGCACGGGAAGGCCTCACGATCGAGCTGTAACGCCCCGGGCGAGCCTCGAACCTCCCCTTCAGGCTCGCCGTATCTTAACGGCGCGCATCGGGACACGTCCCATCCCCCGCAATTCCACCGTCGGCCATGAGCCCTCCCGACCACCGCCGCGCCTCCACACTCCCGCCGCCCATCCCTCGACCGCCCTCCGCACCGCCGCTCAGTCTGTCCCCTCCGCCCCACCAGCTCGCCGTATCTTAACGGCGCGCATCGGGGCACGCCCCGTCCCCCGCAATTCCAGCGTCGGCCATGAGCCCTCCCGACCACCGCCGCGCCTCCACACTCCCGCCGCCTTCCGCAGGCGGCGAACTTTAAAGCGTCCCTTGCGCAAGGCGAAACACGGTTTGCGGAGGCATTTAACTTACTCCACGCCCTCGGTGCGTCCGCGCGCCGAGCCTTGACGCCTGCTCCGGTTAACGGCCTCCGCAAACCGTGTTTCGCCGTTCCTCT
>CAYNKA010000041.1:0-2108 GCA_964397655.1 uncultured Spirochaetaceae bacterium
CTTCATGACCCTCTTCGCGGCGGTCTGGGTTTCCACCTTCGCCCTCACCACCCTGGACACGACCAACCGCCTCGGCCGCTACATCATCCAGGAGATGGCCGAACCCCTCAAGGAAAAGAGCCCCGGCGTTTTCAAGGTATTCAGCAACAAGTGGATCGCCTCCTTCATCATCGCCTTCGTCGGCATCTATCTGGCCCGGTCCGGCGGCTACACCACGCTCTGGCCCGCCTTCTCCGGCGCGAACCAGCTCCTGGCGTCCATCGTCATGCTCACCGTCGCGGTCTGGGTCAAGCGGAAGCTCAACCCGAACTACACGATGGCAGTCCTCGTTCCGGCCATCCTCCTCTGGGTCACCGTCACCGCGGCCCTGATCTGGTACGAAGCGGTCATCGTTCCCGTCTTCTTCGTCGATATGTCGAAGGTCCCGAACGTGATCACCGGATCCGTGGTCGGCGTAATCAACCTCTTCATGCTCATCCTGAACGTGTCGATGATCGTCGGCTTCATGAAAAACTTCAAAGAAGTCAGGGCTTAGAGCCTTGATAAGCGGCCGCCGATCCGCACAGCGGTCGGCGGCAGAGATCGATTCTCGTATCTCCAAGGGCTTCCGAAGGAAGCCCTTGGTTTTTTTCCGGAGTGGTCCTATAATCGGAATGCTTCGCCGATCCTGCGGCGCAGCGGAGGTCCGATGGATTCGTTGATCGGGAAGGTCCGCAGAGCCTTCGGAGTGATGCGGCAAGTCAACCGCGAGAAGGCGACCGGCATGCTGGAGTTCGAACTGAAGGAGCTGGAGAATATCTTCTCCCTCCTCATCCTCGGCGGCTTCGTCGGGATGCCCGCGCCGCCCGGACCGATCTCCCTGGAACTGTTGCCCTACATGGAGCGCGAACTCATCGTGATGATCTCCCGCTCCGACATGGCGCTCGATCCCCTGGGATCCCTGATGGGCTTCCTCGAAGTTGATTGATGGGAGTACGGGTTTGATCAACAACGCATTCTTCTTAGGAAAAGGCGGCGTGGGCAAGACCACGATTTCCGCCGCTTTCGCCCTCTCAATGGCCCGATCGGGGAAACGGGTGCTCGTCGTGTCCCTCGATCCGGCGCACAACCTGGGCGATGTCCTCGGAGTCAGGCTCGCGGAGGAGCCTCGCAACGTCGAAGCAGGTTTGGACGCCCTGGAGATCGACCTCGCTTCCTGGGTGAGCCGCTACTTGAAGGAAAGCCGGCAGGAGCTCGTCGCCAATTATTCCTACAATTCGACACTCAACCTCGATTCCTTCTTCGACATCATGCGCTATTCGCCCGGCACCGAAGAATACGCGGTGCTCTGGGCGATCGAGCATATCCGCTGCGACCTTTCGGCCGGCTACGACGTCGTGGTCTACGACACGCCGCCGACGGCCCTCTCCCTGCGCTTCCTGGCGATGCCCGCCATCTCCAGGCTGTGGATAGACGAGCTCTCGGGCCTTCGGGAACGCATCCTGAAGAAACGGTCGACCATCGTCCGGCTCAACCCCGAGTCGCCCGTCTCGGCGAGCTGCGTCGACAAGGAGGACGACAAGGTTTACGGGAAGCTTCGTTCAATCAGGTGCCGTCTGGATGACCTTCTGACCCTCTTCTGCAAGGAGAGCTACGTCGCCGTCGTCCTCAATCCCGACGTCCTCTCGGTCTCCGAAGCCTTGCGCATCAAGGACGAGCTTGACCGCATCAAGATCCCGCTCTCGGGAATTTGCCTCAACAAACGCGGCATCTCCACGGCGTCATGGACGATCGATCGGCGGCTCACTTCGTGCCCGATCTTTCCCCTCGATTTCCTGCCCGACGGACTGCGTTCCCGCGACGATCTTGCCAGGATCGACACCGCGGCGCTCGCAGCAGATTTTACCGCCACCAGCGGAACTGGAAGGTAACAGCATGAATCCCTACACCCTCGTAGCCCTCATCGCACTCGCTCTCTTCGCGACGGGAGCTTATTTCTACGGAACGAAAAAGAATCGTTGGATCGCCTCCCGTCTCACCAAGGAACTCGAAGGGCTGCTGAAGCCCCGGTCGACGAACTACGTCAACATCGGCGGCAACATCGGCTACAACTTCGTGTACGCCATGCC
>CAYNKA010000042.1:0-2042 GCA_964397655.1 uncultured Spirochaetaceae bacterium
GCAGAAATTCAAGAAGCTCAGGCCTCTCTCGATCGGCCAGGCCTCGCGCATCTCCGGCGTGCGGACCTCCGACGTCGCCGTCCTTTCCCTCCATGTGGGCAAGAGGCGGACGGACGGAACGGCGTAAGATGGACCCGATCCTGAATAGGCTGGCCGAAGGGATCGGTCTCCTCGGTCTCGAGGCGTCCACGGAAGCCCTGGCGAAATTGGAAATCCATCTCCGCGAGATAGAGCGATGGAACCCCACCTTCGGCCTCGTGAACGCCGAGGGGGAAGCGCTCGCGGTCCGGCACTTCCTCGACAGCCTCGCGGGCGCGAAGCGCATCCGCGAGCTCCGGCCGGCGACGCTCGCCGACGTCGGCTCCGGCGCCGGATTTCCCGGCCTGCCCCTCGCCGTGTACCTGCCGGAGACCCGCGTCACCCTCGTCGAGCCCTCGCGGAAACGCTGCGCCTTCCTCAGGTCCGCGGTCTCGCTCATGGGCCTCGCGGGCGTCACCGTGTTCGAGGGCGAGCTCGCCGTCGTGAAGGAGAGATTCGACTGCGTCACCTTTCGAGCCTTCCGCCCCCTCGACAGGAAGATCGTCCGGGGCCTCCGCGCGATCCTCGCGGACGGGGGGACCGTCGCCGCCTACAAGGGAAAGGCGGACAGAATACGGGAGGAACTCGAAGCCGCCGGGATCGGGGAGGAAGACGCGAGGGTGGTGCCGATCGAGGTTCCCTTCCTCGGGGAACCCAGAAATCTCGTGATGATCTCTAGCGGGCGACCATCAGGATCTTGATGAGTCCTTCCTTGTCGATGAGGTCTATGAGCCTCGCCTCGACGAAGCGTTTCGCCTCCTCGGTGAACTCGCCGGCCGCGAAACAGTAGCCCCGACCCGCCCTCGCCTCCTTCAGCCTGGCGTGAAAGTCCCTGAGCATGAGCTCGCCCACCTGGCCGTTGGAGCGGATGAAGCGGAACAGGATGATGTCCTGCCACTTCGCGGTCTCGATCTCCGCGAGGATGTCGGAAAATTCGTTCGACTGGACGGATATGTCCACGATCTTCACCTTCGACTGGGGGATGAAGCTCGTGACGATCTTCCGGCAGAGCGTGACGAAATCGGAAGTCGGGGATATGAGGAAGGTCTGGAGATTCTTGTTGCTGTTGAGTTCCTTGTACTTGACGATCTGGGCCTCCACGTCCTTGTACGTCGGGCTCAGGTCCTTGATCTCCATGAGAAGGGGAAGGGCTTTTCCGATGTCCTGGTTCATGGAATAGGCGGAGGCGAGACGGTATTTGAGCTCGAGGAGCACCTCGGGCTTCACTTCCTTGTGGCGGAGCCCGATTTCGAAGTCGAGGATGGCCATCTCGTATTGCCTCATCCTGAGGTGCGTCGCTCCTGCGAGCAGGGCCGCCTGCGGGCCGAGGGCCGGATCGGGCCGGAGGTGGGCGAAGACTTTGACTGCCTGATCGTTGATCCCGAGCTCGAAGTAGCATTGACCGATGACGAAGAGCGTCTCCTTGTCCTCCGGCTGATGGTCGAGGACCCTGCGGAGGAGCGGAAGGGCCTCCTTTGATTTGCCGAGCTTGTAGAGGGAATGTCCGAGATGTTTCCAGGTGTCGACGTGGTCCGGGACCTTCGTCATCGCCTGTTTGAGCAGGACCGCGGCCTTCTCGTATGCCTTCTTCTTGTATTCGAGGATGCCGAGGTTGTAATTGACCTCGAACGAGTCCATCTCCTTGGTGCGCGCCAGCAGGAAACCCTTGTACGCCTCCTCGAAATTCTTCTGCTTCATGGCGGAGACCGCGTACCGGAGGATGATCTCGAATTCGTCGAGCGAGTTGTCCGCCCCGCAGAGGTCCATGAGGACCGCATAGGTGCGCATGGATTTGTCCCAGGCTTCCTCGTTGTAGTACAGGTCCGCGAGCGAGAGCAGGGCCTCGTGGTCCTTGGGATTCTGGGCGAGCCTCCTGTTGGCTTCCTTCAGGATCGTGTTCCGGTCCTTGGCCTTCGCCTTCTTTTTTTCGCCGGGCTTGCGCGAGAAGAGGTAGAGGGCGACGA
>CAYNKA010000043.1:0-2023 GCA_964397655.1 uncultured Spirochaetaceae bacterium
TAAGGAGACCAACATGCCTTCGCGCCGAGACTTAGCGAACGCCATCCGCGCACTCAGCATGGACGCCGTACAAAAAGCCAACTCAGGACACCCTGGTGCCCCGATGGGGATGGCTGACATCGCAGAAGTATTGTGGAACGACTTTCTGCAACACAACCCCACCAATCCCAAATGGGCCAACCGTGACCGTTTCATCCTGTCCAACGGCCATGGCTCGATGCTGATTTATTCGTTGTTGCACTTGAGCGGCTACAACCTGCCGATCGAAGAACTGAAACAGTTCCGTCAATTGCACTCCCAAACCCCAGGCCATCCGGAATACGGCTACACCGACGGTGTCGAAACCACCACCGGTCCCTTGGGTCAAGGTATCACCAACGCGGTTGGTTTCGCGTTGGCCGAACGCACCCTGGCCGGCCAATTCAACCGTCCTGGCCATGACATCGTCGATCACCACACCTACGTATTCCTGGGCGACGGCTGCTTGATGGAAGGTATTTCCCACGAAGCCTGCTCGCTGGCCGGCTCCATGGGTCTGGGCAAGCTGATCGCCTTCTACGACGACAACAACATCTCGATCGACGGTGAAGTGCGTGGTCACGGCAACGTGCACGGCTGGTTCCACGACGACACCCCGAAACGCTTCGAAGCCTACGGCTGGCACGTGATTCCAAAAGTCGATGGCCACGATCCGGAAGCGGTGAGAAAAGCCATCGAAGCCGCGAAAAAAGTCACCGACAAACCGTCCATCATCTGCTGCCAAACCATCATCGGTTTCGGTTCGCCGAACAAGCAAGGCAAGGAAGAATGCCACGGTGCCGCGTTGGGCGAAGCCGAAGTCGCTGCGACCCGCGAACAACTGGGCTGGCCGCACGCCCCCTTCGAAATTCCGGCCGACATTCGCGCCGGTTGGGACGCCAAAGCCAAAGGTGAACGCCTGGAAAGCGCCTGGAACGAAAAGTTCGCCGCCTACAAAGCCGCGCATCCTGAACTGGCCGCCGAATTCGAACGCCGCATGGCCGGTGAACTGCCGAAAGACTGGCACGAAAAAGCCAATGCCTTCATCGCTGCCGTCAACGACAAAGGCGAAACCATCGCCAGCCGTAAAGCCTCGCAAAACGCCCTGAACGGCTTCGGTCCGTTGTTGCCTGAACTGATGGGCGGTTCCGCCGACCTGGCCGGCTCCAACCTGACCTTGTGGTCCGGCTGCAAAGACGTCTGCGCGCCAGGCCATGACGGCAACTATGTCTACTACGGCGTGCGCGAATTCGGCATGGCTGCGATCATGAACGGCATCGTGCTGCACGGCGGTTTCCGTCCGTATGGCGCCACCTTCCTGATGTTCAGCGAATACGCCCGTAACGCGCTGCGTATGGCCGCACTGATGAAAGCGCCGAGCATCTTCGTATTCACCCACGACTCCATCGGTCTGGGCGAAGACGGCCCGACTCACCAGCCGGTCGAACAAACCGCCACCCTGCGCATGATTCCGAACATGCAGGTCTGGCGTCCCTGCGACGCGGTGGAATCGGCCGTGAGCTGGAAAGCCGCGATCGACCGCCAAGACGGCCCGAGCACCTTGATCTTCTCGCGGCAAAACCTGCCGCACATGGCGCGCAGCCAGGCGCAGATCGACGCGATCAGCAAAGGCGGTTACGTGTTGCGTGGCGAAGGCACACCCGATGCGATCATCATCGCCACCGGCTCCGAAGTCGAACTGGCCGTCAAAGCCGCCGAAGTATTGGAAGCCAAAGGCAAGAAAATCCGCGTGGTGTCCATGCCGTCGACCAACGTGTTCGAAGCGCAAGACCAAGCTTACAAAGACAGCGTATTGCCGCCTAGCGTCAGCAAACGCGTGGTCGTTGAAGCCGGTGTCACCGATGGCTGGTGGAAATATGTCGGCAGCCATGGCAGAATCGTCGGTCTGGACCGCTTCGGCGAATCCGCGCCGGCCGGACAACTCTTCAAAGAGTTCGGCTTCACCGTGGACAATGTCGTCGCCAATGTGGAAGCAGTGCTGTAA
>CAYNKA010000044.1:0-1935 GCA_964397655.1 uncultured Spirochaetaceae bacterium
CGATTTTGCCGCCGTGGGCCTCGACGAACTTTTCCGACTGGACGAACATGCCGCCCGAACCACAGGCCGGGTCATAGACGCGCCCCTTGTATGGGGCGAGCATCTCGACCAGCAACTGCACGACGGAGCGGGGCGTGTAGAACTGGCCGCCTTTCTTGCCCTCGGCGCTGGCGAACTGTGAGAGGAAGTATTCGTAGACCCGGCCGAGGATGTCCTTGGAGCGGTTGGCCTTGTCGCCCAGACCGATGTTGCCGACCATGTCGATGAGTTGACCGAGCCGCTGCTTGTCGAGGCGCGGGTGGGCGTAGTCCTTGGGCAGCACGCCCTTGAGCGATGGGTTATCGCGTTCGATGGCGAGCATGGCGTCGTCAATGACCTTACCGATGGTCGGCTGCTTGGCTTCGGATTTGAGCTTGGACCAGCGCGCCTCTTTGGGCACCCAAAATATGTTGACGGCCCGGTACTCGTCGGGGTCTTCCGGGTCAGCTCCCTGGGTTCGGTCCGCTTCGAGCTTCGCGCGTTGCTCTTCGAAGGCGTCTGAGATGTACTTAAGGAATATCAAACCGAGTACGACGTGCTTGTACTCGGCGGCGTCCATGTTGGAGCGGAGCGCGTCGGCGGCACGCCAGAGCTCAGATTCGAAGCCGAGATTCGCGCCGTTGTTATTGTCTTTGGCCATGTCAGCTCTCCTCTCCGGGGAAGAATTCCTGTAAGATGTCGTCGCCCCATTCGCCCAGACCCCGGGCCAAGTCCTCGATCTTTTTAAGTGCCAGCGGCGGTTTTTGTTTTTCGAGTTCGCTCGTCATCTGTGCTCACCCTCCGAAAGTGTCAACTTGCCCTGACCGGTCATCTTCTTACAGAAGCTCTCCAGTTGGGCCTTTGCGAGCTTGGAAGGCTTGGATAGACCGTTCTCCCATCGGTTGACGGTCGCATAGCTGACGCCGAGCTGCCGGGCCAGGTCTTCCTGGCTCAAGGAAAGCTGACGTCGTATCTCTTTTACCAATGCCGAAAGACTTCGACCTTCTGTGTCCATTCGCTGCACCTCTCGCCTGAATGACAGACCACGGCCCTGCCCGAATTTAATAGCGTATGTTATATCGTTCGCAAGAGAAAATCAAGAGAAATCCGCAGCTTGATCGAGAATGATTTCAAGAGCGCCACTTACCGGACGGAAGCGGCTTGAATCTGCGATTACTTGTCACTTCAACAACATAGAGCCAAGCCGGAAGATCGGCTCCGTTGACCTGGACAGGGACCAGGACCCGGCAGTAGAGGCAGGGACCGCCGGGGTGGAACCCCTCCAGCCGGTCAATGGCCGGAAGGCGGTTTTCGGGATCGTCGAAGGTGAGAATCTCCCCGTACACGGGGCCCCAGGGCGCGCCCGTGGCGTTTTCTTGGTGCCGGTCGGGGGTTGGCTCGGGATTGGACATGCGGGCCGTCACGTGCGCTTGTGTGGCCACGTCGGCGAGCGGATTGGTGGTCCCGACGGCGAGGATATCCTCTTCCGGGACCTGCAGGACCGGGATTCCGGAGGATGTCTCGAAGAGGCGGCCGCGGACCAGAGCGTCCTCCACCGTCACCACGCCCCGGCAGAAGCGGTCGTGGTTCCAGAAACCGCGCTTCAGGGTGCCGTAGACGAAGAGTCTCAGCATTCCGTTTGTGTTCGGCTTCAAGGGTTCTGTTGGGTTCATTGCCTGGTTCATGGGGTTCATTGGAGTGTCTGTCATGGCTCCGCGCCCTTTCTCTCTTGGGCGACGAACTCGAACGGCTCCAGCGAGTACGCGGCCAGGTCCTCGCGCCGGAACACCACCAGGCTCATGGGCGGGACCGCAATCTCACGCCAGCCTTTTTCCTCCGCCAGCACGGCGTCGAGGTACGCCGGGTCCGAAGCGTAGAGAACCGCTTTGCGGCGGGGATGCCAGCGCAGTTCCAACG
>CAYNKA010000045.1:0-1704 GCA_964397655.1 uncultured Spirochaetaceae bacterium
AGTTGGAAAATTGGAAGGCATTTCATGTATGATTTTATGCTTCTCTAAATCACCACAAAATTTACTCGGCTGATTTAATAATTTCTCAGATTTTAATCCTGAAATAAGTTTACTTTTTTCTCTCATTTTTACTCTTTTTTGTGTAAACCTATTTTAGGACAAGACACACCAAAGGGTTTTGTTCGCTTTTGTCGTGGGGGTAGCGGCTCCAAATCGCTCACGGTCATGTATTCGCTCTAGTACAAGGTACGCATATTCAGCTCAACGTTTACTCCGCACTTTGGAGTGGTTTGCCATATTTGCATTAACCGCTAGCCTAAGTATTAGGGGAGTATTACACGTCCATTCATAGTAGAACATACTTTTGCAGCTTCTTATCCCATCGAGCTTTTTTTTCCTTAAAAACTTCTTGTTTTGAACGAGAAACTTTTCCATTTGGATTAATCAAAAAAGTAGATATTTCAAGCTCACACTGCAGTAGTTCGGCATTAATATTTGAGTCAGTAATTTTTAATTGTTCAAGATTTATTTTATCCTCATTAATAGTCAACAGCCTCTGCCATCTATCATTTCCCTTACCCAAAATAACGCGATCTATAACTTTTCCATTTTCAGCATAAATTACGAGTATAATTTCTACTAAATCGAAATCATATTCTGTTTCACCTTCGTATTGTATTTTCCTGAGTACAACTGCATTATTTGAATAAGTGTTAAATTTTACACCATAATCATATCTGTAATAACCTGGGTCAGAATTACAATATCCACCAAAGCAAACAAATGAATCAACAAAATTTTGAGGAATTGACTTATAAGTCCAACCGAAGTCCTCATCGTAAACCTGATTAAACACTTCGTTGTATGACTTAGTATCTTGTAATAGTATCGGAAGATTACCATGTCCAAACTCATGCAAATATTGCTTAAAATGCGTTTTGGCTTGTTGACAGCTACAACTATAAAACCACATAGTAAACATTACTGAAAAAAAAACTGTTTTCATCACCTATTCCCCCTTATCGTAGTAACGGTGTATCTATAGTTTCCGTCTGAATGATTATAGCTACCAGATAGTCTGCCACCACTATTAAAACTCATAGTATTTATTGAGGAAGCGCCATTTCTACTGCTCCTAGGGTCAAAAAAACGGTAACTTGTACCTGTCACCTGCCCTTCACTGAGTGTCTCCGTTTTGCTTCCAATCACTACAAAATGATCCGTCATTCCATCGCCATTAGGAGGGATGTTGTTGACCTGTTTTGCTTTGTAATCAACCCCTACTATAACAGGATTGCCGTTTTCCAATTGTGCATTCAAAAGATTCATTCCTTTATTCGCTTGCTTTGTTGGTGTGGTAGCAACTCCGTTGGCATCTGAGTTCACCATATCAATCCTTGCACCCGACAACCTGTTCCCAGTTTTCTCCAGCATATTCTCACATGCAATTTTACAGCCGGTTCCTGTAACTTGAGCAGTAAATTGGCTTTCGTTCATCGCCTCAAAAGTGATTGAAGTGGCTTCATTTTGAGTATAACCAATTGAAACACCATTCCCAATATTTTGTGTGTATGTCGTTCCAATGTTGTTGAACTTTTCCCCGTTTATTTCAATGTTGCTTGCATCTCCTTTCTGCCAAAGAACCGCTCCTGATTCAGATTCATACCAATCCCTCCCATCCGGATCCACTAAAATTACCGGATT
>CAYNKA010000046.1:0-1601 GCA_964397655.1 uncultured Spirochaetaceae bacterium
TGTCAATGCAAAATAGAAATGTCCCCTGATTTGCAAAGTAGAGATGTCCCCTAATGAAAAGGGTGTCGGGGGATATGGTAGACTTTCGAAGCTCGTGCGGAGGATAGGGCAACGCTGGAGAGCGACCCGAGCGCCGACACGAGGCCGAAAACAGGGCAGAAGCCAGTCAGGTTCTGCCTTTTTGGTTTCGCCCTGTTTTCCGGCGGAAAGCGATAAACTCAAACGCCAAACGTGCTCAATCTGAGCCAAAGGAAGTTGCCTTTTGAAGGGGTGAGCCATTGAGATGTTGGCCATACTGTCGCCAGGGATGGTTGGGGGCGGGCGGCTTGGGAGGCTGGAGAGCGCGGTTGAGATTTTTGGTTTCGACGACTTCGGCTTGGCGGGGGAGTTTTTTGAAGGTGGTATAAGGCAAGGGTTGGTTTTTGTAGAGGATGGTGATTTCTCCTTTGGCATTTTCGCAAATGGTGATGGGGGCCTTGCGCAGGGTATAGTCTGGGCGGTTGGACTGGATTTGGTAGATGACCTTCTGGAACTGGACGGTCAGGTTTTTGGAAAGGGTGGTTGTTTTCTGGCGGGTGAAGATCAGGTTCAGGTCTTCGGTCTTGAGCAAGGGGCGATGGGCATCGTGGTTGCTTCTGGGAGCAACCGCAAAGCGCCGGTTGAAATCTTCACAGAACTCGGGCAGGTAAGCGTTGGCAGCCTCGAGAGTTGAAATCCCGCGCAGGCGTAATTCCTTGACCAGGCGGTCTTGCAGGGTTTGGTTGGCGCGTTCGACACGACCTTTAGCCTGTGGGGAGTTGGCGCAGATGATCTGGATGTCCAATTCCTGCATAGCGCGTCCAAACTGGGTGATGCCGCTCCCGATACCAAGGGTTGGGGGAGTGTTGACGTGAAAGACGCCATGCTTGTCGCTATAAAAGGCGACCGGCTTGCCGTAACGCTCAAAATAGTGGTGCGAGGCTGCACAGTAAGCAAAGAAACTCTCTTCTTCCACAAACCACAATTCCAATAGCTTGCCAGTTGCATCGTCGATAAAAACCAACAATGTACATCTTGGGCCACGCCCTTCAAACCAGTCATGCTCTGACCCATCAATTTGCACCAACTCCCCCAGGCAGGCGCGCCGCTCACGCATCTGGTGTACACCCACTTTCTTTGCTCGCCGAACAACCCACATTCCTTCTTCGACCATCAGTTTGCGCACGCTCTCCCGCGAAATCCGCAATCGATGGACTTCCACCAATTTCTCGTGCGCCAGTGTCGGACCAAAATCTGAATAGCGCGCCTTCAGCAAATCCAAGGCCCGCTGGCTGATTTGCTCATCCATACGATGGTTGCTGACTTTGCCTCGCCGTTGGCTCACCAAGCCTTGCGCGCCTTCTTTCCGATATTTCCGATACAGCCGCTTCACCTGCCGAATGCTCAACCCTAACAGGTTCGCTGCTTCTTTCTGTGATAATCGCTTCTCGCTCAATCGTTGCATGATTTCCAAGCGGCTCAGTTCCTTTGTGCTCATGGTGATCAATTTGTCCATTTCTTGTCCCTTCAAAAAGGGACATTTTAACTTTGCACAAAGGGGACTTTACTACTTTGCACTAACA
>CAYNKA010000047.1:0-1303 GCA_964397655.1 uncultured Spirochaetaceae bacterium
CTGGGAACGAAGAAGGAAGAGATCAAGGAGTGGATGGAATCCAAGCAGAAGCAGCTGTAGGTCAGACCGCGCGATCCTGGTCCCTGACGCGCATACCCCCGTCCATGAGCACATACTGGCACCACCGTCTGGACCCGGTGTCCCTGGTCAGCGTCACCGGGGTGGTGCTGCAGGAGGACCTGGTCCTCTGCTCCCGGAGCCCGTGCACCGACGACTGGCCTTCGGCGCTCAAGCTCTGATACGGCCAACCCAGGCGAAAAGGTTTAAATGCAACCGTTCAATGCCTAGGGGAGTGATAAAATGGTAATGCCCCTCGCGCTCATGGAGAAGACCTTGAACAAGAAGGTCTCCCTCCTGCTCAAGGACAACCGCGTCCTGGAAGGCAAGCTCACCGGCTACGACGAGTACATGAACATGGTGCTGGAGGAGACCGAGGAGCGTACCGCGGACCAGACCCGCCGCCTGGGCATGGTCATCCTGCGCGGCAACAACGTGGTCAGCATAGCGCCGCTATAATTTTCATGAAAGCGTTGATCCTGGCCGGGGGCATGGGCACCCGGCTGAGGCCCTTGACATTCTCCACGCCCAAACCATTGCTTCCCCTTCTGGACCGCCCGATGGTCATGCACATCATCGACTCCCTTCCCGAGGAGGTGGACACGGTGGTCCTGGCGATCAGCTACATGAAGGACCAGCTGGAGTCGTTCTTCCGCGAGCATGACTGCGGTCGGAAGGTCGTGCTGGTCAACGAGGAGGAACCGCTGGGCACGGGCGGGGCGATACGTAACGTGAGGCAGCATCTGGACGATACCTTCCTCTGCTTCAATGGGGACATCATAAGCTCGCTGGACCTGCGCGACCTGCTCGCCTTCCACCGAAAGCACGGGGGGATCGGCACGCTATCCCTATGGAAGGTGGCGGACCCATCCGCCTTCGGGGTGGTGGGTCTGGACGGGAACAGGATAGTCGATTTCCAGGAGAAGCCCGCTCCCGGTACGGCCATCTCCGACCTGATAAACGCCGGGGTGTATGTGTTCCAGCCGGATCTGCTGGACCACATCCCGTCCGGAGTGGTCTCGCTGGAAAGACAGGTTTTCCCGGACATATTGGACAAGGGGATGCACGGCTACCGCTTCCAGGGCTACTGGGTGGACTGCGGCACCCCGGAAAGCTATCTGCGGGCGCAAACGGAACTGCTGGAGCACGGCCGCACCCTGGACAATGCCCAAAAGATGGGTACGAAGATCATCGGCCTGAACTATCTGGACCGGACCGACCTCCGCGGATGCGTCATCGGTCCCCA
>CAYNKA010000048.1:0-1300 GCA_964397655.1 uncultured Spirochaetaceae bacterium
TATAATGGGCCCTTCCGTCAAGACAATTTTCTAGGAAGTTATCAGTGGAATCCGTCTCCCTGTTAAGCGGCCAATAAGCTGGTTGGTCGCGTTTTGAAAGCCTGGTTATATAGTTCCGCCGGCGTCCGGTAATCGAGACTTTGGTGGAAGCGTTCTTCGTTATAGAAACTGAAGTACTTTTTTAGGCCGGTCTGCAACTCGTCCATATTAGCGTAATCGTTCAGAAAGATTTCCTCGTACTTCACCGAGCGCCAGAGTCGCTCGACATAGATATTGTCCAAGCAGCGGTTGACGCCGTCCATGCTGATCTCGATCCCATGGCTTTTCAATACCTCGACGAACGCGGTAGCCGTAAACTGGCTCCCTTGGTCAGTATTGAAAATCGACGGCGTCCCCCAAACCGCGATAGCTTCTTCCAGCGCAGCGACGCAGAAGGCGGTATCGATGGTATTCGAAAGCTTCCACGACAGCACCCGACGGCTGTAGAGATCCAGTATGGCTACCAGAAATACGTGGCTGCCTTTGAGTTTGACGTACGTGATATCCGTTGCCCATACCTGGTTGGGAAGCCATATCTTCTTGTCTTTCAAGAGATAGGGATATACCGGATGCTGCTTATTCGGCTGGCTGGTCCGTTTCCCGGGGTATATCGCCCGCAATCCGGCCTGGTGCATGATGCGCCGAACTTGTTTGCGCGTGATATCCCATCCGTCCTTCCGAAGTTCTAAGGCGACCTTGCGATATCCGTAGAAGGGGATATCGCTCAAAACAGCGAGAATAGCCTGGAGTACCACTACTTCGTTGGCGGTATCGCGCTGAGTCGGATGGTAGTAGTAGGCGGACCGGTGGATTCCCAGAATCCGACATTGCTTGCTGATGCTCATGCCTTCCTCGTTATCCGGCTCTATAGCTTCGGCTCGTGTCCGTACAATTGCTTGTACTTTTTTTTTAAGAACCGATTCTCAATCTGTAGTTGCCCGACTTCCTGCAGAAGCATTTCCTGCTTAGCTTCCGCCTCAATTTGGGCTTCCGGCACCTTGTTCGCCCGCTCGAAAAGATTAGCTGCATTCTCGAGCAATAGCTTCTTCCACTGCGTTATCAGATTCGGATGAACTTGGTAGATCTGGCTCAGTTCCTGGATGGTTTTGTCGCCCCGAAGCGCTTCCAAGGCGACCTTGGCCTTGAAGTCCTTGTCGTACGTCTTTCTCATTCCCACAGTATATCCTCCTGCCTCATTCGGCATCGAGGATTCCACTGATCTTCAGTCCCTCAATCCGTCCGATTTCTTGGGCTCATTATA
>CAYNKA010000049.1:0-1293 GCA_964397655.1 uncultured Spirochaetaceae bacterium
TATAAAAAATTAACAAAAAAATACCCCTGGCAACTAGCTATCTTTCCGGGAGGTCGCCCTCCGAGTATTGTCGCCGCAAGCAGTCTTTACGTCCGTGTTCGGGATGGGAACGGGTGTTATCCTGCCGCTTGGTCACCAGGGATTTTAATCCCTTATACTTAAGATTGCCTTAATGACAATCTCCTTGAGTACTGCATAAAAACCAATTTAAAATATGTAACTACCGGTTAGGAGAAGCCCTCGTCTTATTAGTACCGCTCGGCTGCACATGTTGCCATGCTTCTACCTGCGGCCTATCAACCGGATGTTCTTTCCGGAGACTTACCTGGTTAACCCAGAGAGAGAACTCATCTTATGGTGGGCTTCGTACTTATATGCTTTCAGCACTTATCCACTCCGAACACGGCTACCCGGCGTTTGCTCCTGGCGGAACAACCGGTACACCGGAGGTTCGTTCGTCCCGGTCCTCTCGTACTAAGGACGACTCCATTCAATTCTCTTGCGCGCATACCGGATATGGACCGAACTGTCTCACGACGTTCTGAACCCAGCTCACGTACCGCTTTAATGGGCGAACAGCCCAACCCTTGGAACGTACTACCGCTCCAGGATGCGACGAGCCGACATCGAGGTGCCAAACCTCCCCGTCGATGTGGACTCTTGGGGGAGATAAGCCTGTTATCCCTATGGTAACTTTTATCCGTTGAGCGACGGCCTTTCCATACAGCACCGCCGGATCACTAAGCCCGACTTTCGTCCCTGCTCGACTTGTAGGTCTCGCAGTCAAGCTCCCTTCTGCCTTTACACTCTATGGTTGATTTCCGACCAACCTGAGGGAACCTTTGGGCGCCTCCGTTACATTTTAGGAGGCGACCGCCCCAGTCAAACTGCCTACCAGAAACTGTCCCGACGCCGGATGTTAGCGGTCATCGGTTAGAACCCAGACTACACCAGAGTGGTATCTCAACGTTGACTCCACAGTTCCTGACGAAACTGCTTCAAAGTCTCCCACCTATGCTGCACAGGCATAGCCCGAGTTCAATTTCAAGCTACAGTAAAGCTCAATAGGGTCTTTCTGTCCTGGTATGCGTAATCCGTATCTTCACGGATAATCCAATTTCGCCGAGCCCCTCGTCGAGACAGTGCCCAGATCGTTACGCCATTCGTGCGGGTCAGAACTTACCTGACAAGGAATTTCGCTACCTTAGGACCGTTATAGTTACGGCCGCCGTTCACCAGGGCTTAGTTTCAAAGCTTCGTCTTGCGACTAACCTCTCCACGTAACCTTCTGGC
>CAYNKA010000050.1:0-1258 GCA_964397655.1 uncultured Spirochaetaceae bacterium
TCTAGGGAAAGGCGGCCGCATAGAGCGCGTTGGCCAGAGCGAGAGGCAGGGCGGCTTTTTCAGGCCAGTTGGCCGAAGTCCCAGGCCAAAGGGGCTGAAAAAGGTGGCTGCCCCACAAGGCGGCGCGATAGGCGCGCCACAGGGTGGGCAGGGACCAGCGGCCGGAGCCGCGCCACCAGCGGGTGGGGACGGGGGGACTGCCACACAAGCCCCAGGTGCGGTAGCCGGCCAGGAGGAGCAGGGCATAGACCCAGGCGGACCACTGGACGGAGGCCACGGCGGCGGTGGGGTTGAAGCACTGTTTGTGGCCCAGGCCGAAGGTGGTCTTGAGTTCGCGGTGGCAGACTTCGAGTTCCCAGCGCTGCCAGGCCCAGAAGAGCAGGGTCGCGACGGGCAGGGGCAGGTGCCACCGGCCATCCTTGCCCGGCACGGCGTTGACCAGGAAAGGCAGCGGGGCGCGGCGGACGGGCTTGCCGTGGCGGGTGTGGTCCTTGCCGCGCACCACGACCAGGAAGATCGGCCGGTGGGGAGCACCCTGGCGCAGGAAGGGGCCGCGTACCCGGTACTGGAGGTGGCGGGTCAGGCCGCGGACCTCGAGTTGGCACTTGTGCCAGGCGCCGGGCTGCCGCCAGACTTCCTCGGGGGCGGGGACCCGCGGGCCATACTTGCGGTTGCCATGGCTGCCCGGCGCGGGCAGTTCGTGCAGAACCCGGTTCCTGGCGCTGCGTGCCATCAGGGTGACCCCGTCCGGCAGGTCCTTCCACAGCTCGACCGTGTCGAACCCGCCATCGGCCACCGCCAGGACCGTCTGGCCCACCCGCCCCTGCCCGTCCAGTTCCTTGCGCAGCCAGCTCAGGAACTCGGCCGCCGCCGCCCCTTCCGAGCGCGCCTCGGTGACCGTTCGATGCGCTTTCTCCTTGAACGCCGCCTGCCAGAATAGCGGCACCGCCCGGCTGTAGCCCTGCTCCTCCGGCACCAGCCACGCCCCGTTCAGCCAGCGCTGCGCATGATGGATCCCCGGCTTGAAGGCCGGCGTGCGCGGACACACCAGCCAGCCCACTCCTTCCATCTTCCCACTGCTGCGCGGCGTCTGCGTCCCATCCACCCCCACCACGTACACCTCGTCCGGTCCCACGTGGCGCAGCGTCTCCTTCAGTACGACCCCCGCCGCCGCCTTCGCCTCGAACCGTCCCTGGCTGAACAGCCGGTACCACCCGCTCCAGTCCCGCTCCACCAGCCCCAGCCCCATCAGCAACTG
>CAYNKA010000051.1:0-1227 GCA_964397655.1 uncultured Spirochaetaceae bacterium
TAGGGTGAACGCATCTAAATATTAACTGGACAAGATTTATCGTATCCGTTATCCTCAGGAGATCATGAAAAGCCGAGGATGAGAATGGAAGAGCAAGTCTTAGAAACAGCGGGACAGTATTTTGGTGATTTGGAAGACCCACGGATAGATCGAACGAAACGGCACAAACTGATCGATATTTTGGTCATTGCGATCTGTGCCGTGATTGCGGGAGCAGACAACTGGGAAGATGTGGAAGAGTTCGGGAAGGTGCGGCTGGAATGGTTCAAAACTTTTTTGGAGCTGCCCAACGGGATCCCCTCGCATGACACGTTCAATCGGGTGTTTGCCCGCTTGGATGCAGAACAATTCCAAACCTGCTTTCTAAAGTGGATGGCGGCGGTCAGTCAAGTAATTGGAGGCCAGGTAATCGCCATTGACGGAAAAGTGCTGCGCCGCTCACATGATCGAGGGGTTGGGAAAGGTGCCATCGATATGGTCAGCGCCTGGGCCACCGCCAACCATCTGGTGTTGGGGCAAAGGAAAGTGGACGAGAAGTCGAACGAGATTACGGCCATCCCGCAGTTGTTGGATACCCTGGAAGTAGCCGGCTGTATCGTGACGATCGATGCGATGGGCTGCCAGACCGAGATTGCCGAGAAGATCATTGAGCGCGACGCACAGTATGTCTTGGCACTGAAGGAAAATCAGGGTAATTTGTACCAGGATGTGGTGCATCTGTTCGACGATCTGGAACACAGCCACTACACAGCCTATGGGTTTGAGTACGACAAGACGGTGGACAAAGGCCACGGGCGGATCGAAATCCGCGAATGTTGGACGATTTCAGACCCTGAGATCCTCCGGCATTTGCGCGGCTTTGCCAACTGGAAAAACTTGACCACCGTTTCGCGGATCCGTTCTGAGCGCCGCATCGGGGAAGAGCGCAGTGTTGAAGATCGTTACCATATCACCAGCCTGTCGGGAGCCAAACAGGTTTTGAAGAGCGTTCGCTCGCATTGGAGTATCGAGAATGAGTTGCATTGGACCCTGGATATGACCTTTGACGAAGATCGCTGTCGAGTGCGGAAAGATCATGGGGCCGAAAACTTGGCCGTGCTCCGCCACCTGGCGCTGAATTTGCTCAAGCAGGAAAAAACCTGCAAACGGGGCATTCAGGGCAAACGCCTCCTGGCCGGCTGGAACCCAGATTATCTGCTTAAGGTCTTGGCCGGCCTGAGCCGGATG
>CAYNKA010000052.1:0-1219 GCA_964397655.1 uncultured Spirochaetaceae bacterium
AAGCGCCCCAAATCACCGGCGATCATATAGATCATGAGCTTAAAAGTTTCTGTAGAACGGTATCCCCGAGCCCTTGCTTTAGCGGCTTGAACAAGACTATTAAGTCCTTCCAGGAGACCGTTGGTAAGCTTAGTTATAAACCACCGTGCGATACCATCCCAGTGGACTTTAAGGGTACGCGCAAATACCTTGATCGGTTCTAGGCGAGACCGTATTGCCCACGAATACCATTTCTTAAGTTCATAAATACCAAGGCGGCCATCATAGGTAAAGATCGTCTGAAATGCCAGCTTCATACGATAGGCCCGTGCTGTTTTCAAATTGAGCAGAGAAAGGGAAGAAAGCTTCTTTTCCTGCTTTGCGCTTAGATTTCCCTTGTTCTTAAGCCAAATATAACGTGAGCATTTGAGCATGGGTTCGCAGGCCTGCTCTTGTCGGCGGACTTCATCAAGGGCCTTGTTTAGTAGCTTCATAACATGGAACCTATCGAAGGTAATATGCGCGGCCGGGAAGTGTTCCTGTATACCTGTAATGAACGCAGGGGACATATCGCACGAGAAATCATTAATCCGTTCTGCCGCCCCTCCGTGCTTCACTAGATGATCTTTAAATGCTTGCAAAGTCGTAGAATCTTTACCTTCGGTTACAAAAATTACCTTCCCGGTATCCATATCTACAAACAGGCTCACGTAGTTATGTCCTCGTTTAGTGGATGTCTCGTCCACACCAACGCGCCTTACCGCAGACAGGTCCTGCCTTCCAAGGTCCTGTTCTACATAATGCTTTATGATTCGCCATAGCCGTTTGTCCGTCTCTCCCACCAATTCCGCAATCGCTGCAACGGGCATCTGGTCCGCCATGGACATAATCAAGGCTTCGAAAAGCAAGGAAAAGCCGCTGTGCGGACGAGCCCAGGGGATAGCAATCTGCTTAACACCATGTTCAATGCATCGGATACGAGGAACTCTCGCGTGAAGGTAGGCTTCATGCTGAAAGAAGTTAAGATGTCTCCAGGTCTTTTCTTCGGTATCATGGACTCTGGCATCCATCTGACATTCTGGGCACGGAAACTGTTGGCCCGGCGCAAAGTCAAGATAGATATCCAGTCTCTTTTCTGCCGGCTTAAATTCAGATTTTGACACTATCCATTTATCATCAAGCCCAAGTGCCATCTGGAATAGATCAAGGTCTTTCATATATTGATTTTACACTATCCACG
>CAYNKA010000053.1:0-1091 GCA_964397655.1 uncultured Spirochaetaceae bacterium
CGGGATTCAGGAAAGCGTGAAGGACTCACCACCGACGAGCGGGCGCGGCTTAAGGCTTTGGAGAAAGAGAACCGGGAGCTTAAGAAGGCAAACGAGATCCTGCGCCTTGCGTCTGCGTTTTTCGCTCAGGCGGAGCTCGACCGCCTGAAATGATGGTCGAGTTTATCGACCGCCATCGCACGACCGTGGGAGTCGAGCCGATCTGCAGAACCCTGCAGATCGCCCCCTCGGCGTATTATGAGCGTAAGAGGCAGAAAGCCGATCCCGAACAACGTTCTTCCCGGCAGAAGGTAGATGAAGCACTACGGGTCGCCATACGACGCGTGTGGGATGACAACTTTCAGGCCTATGGCGCCCGCAAGGTTTGGCGTCAGCTGAGACGCGAAGGCATCGATGTTGCCCGCTGTTCGATCGAGCGCCTGATGCGCGACATGGGCCTGCGGGGAGTCGTCAGAGGGCGATTTAAGCGTACGACCATTCCCGCGGATAAGGAGCTGCGGCCGCTCGATCTTGTACAGCGGCGCTTTGTCGCCGATCGGCCGAATCAGCTCTGGGTAGCAGACTTCACTTACGTCGCGACTTGGTCTGGCTTCGTCTATGTCGCCTTTGTCGTCGACGTATTTTCGCGAATGATCGTCGGCTGGCGCGTTTCCACCTCGATGAGCGCCGATCTTACCCTCGATGCGCTTGAACAAGCCCTCTGGGCCCGAAAAGTGAAAGGCGGTCTCGTTCACCACTCGGATCGCGGTTCGCAGTATCTGAGCATCAAGTACTCCGAACGTCTTGCCGAAGCGGGGATCGCTGCATCAGTCGGTTCGGTCGGCGACGCCTACGACAATGCCATGGCAGAAACCGTGAATGGGCTCTACAAAGCCGAAGTCATATGGAAACGCGGCCCCTGGAAGAGTCGCGAAACGGTGGAACGGACGACGCTCGAGTGGGTTCACTGGTTCAACACCAAGCGGTTGCTCGAGCCGATAGGGAATATCCCTCCTGCCGAGTTTGAGAAAGCGTATTATGATGGGCTATGCGGTCTGGCCGTAGGAGCTGGACTCAACTAATGGGCTCTCCGGCAAACCCGGGGCGGTTCA
>CAYNKA010000054.1:0-1012 GCA_964397655.1 uncultured Spirochaetaceae bacterium
AATCATGTTGAAAACCTTTAGATTCACCTTTGCGTCTCTGCGTCTTTGCGTTAAATGATCGAGGTGTTCCATGAAAAAATTGAAAGTAATGACAGTCGTCGGCACAAGGCCTGAGATAATCCGCTTGTCCAGGGTGCTGGCCAAGCTGGACCGCTATGCCGATCACATACTTGTGCATACCGGCCAGAACTACGATTACGAATTGAACGAGATCTTCTTCACCGACATGGACATCAGGAAGCCCGATTATTTCCTGGAGGCAGCAGGCGCGAACGCAGCCGAAACCATCGGCCAGACCATCATCAAGCTTGACCCGGTGCTGGCGAAAGAGCAGCCCGACGCGCTGCTCATCCTGGGCGACACCAACAGCTGCCTGGCTGCCATACCGGCGAAGCGGCGCAAGATCCCCATCTTCCACATGGAAGCGGGCAACCGCTGCTTCGACCAGAGGGTCCCGGAAGAGACCAACCGCAAGATAGTGGACCATGTAAGCGACATCAACCTTACCTACAGCGATATCGCCCGCGAATATCTGCTTCGGGAGGGTTTGCCGCCGGACAGGGTCATCAAGACCGGAAGCCCGATGTTCGAGGTACTGACGCACTACATGGACAGGATCGAGGGTTCGGATGTCCTGACGCGGCTCGGCCTGCAGCGGCAGGAATACTTCGTGGTGAGCGCCCACCGGGAGGAAAACATCGACTCGGAGCGCAACTTCGGCAACCTGGTGCGAATTCTGAACGGAATTGCGGAGACCTACGCCAAACGGGTGATCGTCTCCACCCATCCCAGGACCCGCAAGCGCATCGATTCAGAAGGGGTGCGCTTCCATGGCCTGGTCGAACTGCAAAAGCCGCTCGGCTTCTCCGACTATGTCAACCTCCAGCGACATGCGCATGCCGTGCTGTCGGACAGCGGCACCATCACCGAAGAATCCTCGATCCTCAACTTTCCCGCCCTCAATATCCGCGAGGCCCACGAGCGGCCCGAAGGGATGGAGGAAGCGAGCGTG